>CAVWRC010000013.1:0-185412 GCA_963757235.1 uncultured Solirubrobacterales bacterium
GGTTGGTGCACCGCCTGATCGTCCGGTGGGCCTGGTTGGCTGCCGGCCGAGCGAAAGGTGGTGGTGATGGGACGGTGGCCGGAGTGGCGGCGAGAGCGGGTGTGGGAGTTGTGGGTCGAGGGGTACTCGTTGCACGCGATCGCGCGCGAGGTAGGGATGGCAAGGGACAACGTGACTGCGTGTGTTGCTGCGTCTGGGGGCGTGCGACCGGCGCCGCGCAAGCGCGCTGAGCGGTGTCTGTCGTTGGGGGAGCGCGAGGAGGTTTCGCGCGGCTTGGCGTGTGGTGAGAGCTTCAGGGCGATCGGGCGGGCGATTGGTCGTCCGCACACGACGGTCGCGAGGGAGGTCAACCGCAACGGCGGTCGTAGGCGCTACCGCGCGCAGCGTGCTGAGAGGGCGACGTGGAAGCGTGCGCGTCGCCCGAAGCTGTCGAAGCTCGCGCTCGACTCGCGTTTGCGCGGGGTCGTCGAGGAGAAACTTGAGCGCAAGTGGTCGCCGCAGCAGATCTCGCAGTGGCTGCGTGGGACCTACGAGGATGATCCTGCCATGCGGGTCTCGCACGAGACGATCTATCTGTCGCTGTTCGTCCAGTCGCGTGGGGCGCTGCGGCGCGAGCTGTGCAAGCAGTTGCGCAGCGGTAGACATCTACGCCGCCCGCCGCAGCAGCGCTCCAAGCATCAGGGGCAAGGCCAGATCCCGAACAAGGTGATGATCTCCGAGCGCCCGGCCGAGGTTGCCGACCGTGCGGTCCCGGGTCACTGGGAAGGCGATCTGCTGCTCGGCAAGCTCCCGACCGGGATCGCGACGCTGGTTGAGCGCCAGACCCGCTACTGCCAGCTCGTCGCGCTCCCCGACGGTCACGGCGCTGAAGCGGTCCGCGACGCGCTGATACGCAGCATCGGGTCGCTGCCCGAGCAGCTGCGTCGCTCGCTTACCTGGGACCAGGGCAAGGAGATGCGCGAGCACGCGCAGTTCACGATCGACAGCGGCATCCAGATCTACTTCTGCGATCCCCGCAGTCCTTGGCAGCGCGGATCGAACGAGAACACCAACGGGCTGCTGCGCCAGTACTTGCCCAAGCGCACCGACCTCAACCGCTTCTCCCAAGAAGAGCTCGACGCTGTTGCGGCGGAACTCAACGGCAGACCGCGACAAACGCTCGGCTGGATGACACCCGCCGAGCGGCTCGCCGAGGTCATCGCACCGGCACGACCCTGACCGGAGCGCACGCCGGCCGCCGGTCACGCGATCAACCCCCGTCCAGGCCGGCAAGCGCCGAAATCTCCAGGACCCGTCATCCTCGCCGCCCTCGCCGCGGGCGGCAGAAGGGCTTACAACGTGCCGATCCACCGTCCGGGCCCCGACGAAAGCGGTTAAAGCGCCCATCGCCGCTCAGACCTCGCCCCTCGGGGCTCGGCCTTCGCGACGACGGGCGCTCGTCGGTCTCGCTCCAAGCGGGGGTCAAATCTCAACCGGCGCTACCCGACACGCCGTGGCCAACTCCTCAACCGGCGTGGGAGGTCCACTCGCTATGACAATCTTCACCCGTCCGCAGTGGTGCATTGAACCGTTGAGGCCGCACGAACCTGCGGCAGTCTCGTCTGCGCCGCAGATCGCACGCGACGCTGCTGCTCTGCGCGCGGAGCGGCAACCACGACGTCGTCGCCGGAAGAGGGCGACGGCGAGCGGTCATGCGACCCGCTGAATCGGCATGATCGCAATGCCACGATTGCGATCGCCGCGGCTGGCGCCGGCAGGCCAGCTGAGGACCTCGCGACGGGAACCCGGCGCCGCGACCCTCAACGGGCGGTTCCCGCCAGCCGCGCCGACCCAGAGCACCCTGTGTTTTTTGGATCATCTCAACGCGGTCGCGAAGATCGTCGACCGGTCCGTCGCGCGAGCGCCCCGGCTGGATCGCTTCGTACCGTCCCCGCGACTGGGCGCGGCGGCACCTCACTCCTCGCCGCCAGCTTGCTCGGCCACTTGGGCATCGCCAACCGCCCACGACAGGCGGCTCGAACAGCCGCGCTCGGAGATACTCGCTGTCGAGGTCGGAGGCGTCGAATCGCTCGCTGAGCGTGACGGCGTCGATCGCGCTTTCGGCCATGACAACGATCCGAGGCGTCATGCTCCGCCCTCGTTCCGAAACGTCTAACACTCCCGCCGCACGACCTCGTCGAGTAGCGAGGCGAGCAGTCGCTCCGGCTGCCGCCCGTCCGAACGGCCGCATGCGGGGAACGGCGCCAAGCCCTGTCAAAGCCACCCCATCAGGACCGCGGCAAGCTGCCCCACGCGCAAGACGCGACAGCAGCCGCCGAGAGAATCATCATCATCGAGCGCAGCATCTGGAGACTCGTCGCCGGGGCAAGGCAGGCGGTCGAGCAGGTGCTCGAAGACGTACGGCTCGTCGTGGAGAAGCTGAACCGACCCGCTGCTCTCGGCCACGCTGTCGGAATCCGACGTCTGCGTGTTGCTGGTCGTCGACGACCGCTGCGGTCGCCGGTTGCGCTACGCCTGCTCGGGATTGCGCCGGGCGGAAAAGTAGGCCAGCGCACCGTCGCTTCGTGCGCTCACGTCGAGCATGCCCGCGTCAGCGAGCCACGCTTCCAAGTCGTCGCAAGTGCCGCTCGGACCGAACACGCCCGCCACCTGATACAGGCGGACGAACGCGTCCTGGCGCCGCCCCGCCCGCCTGACAACCATGGTGCCCCGCACCACGCCCCCCGGGCGCAGGACGCGCGCGATCTCCGAGATCGCCGCCGCCGGGTTGGGGAAGCAGTGCAGTCCGGTGTAGCTGACGCAGAGATCAAACGAGGCGTCGTCGAACGGCAGCGCCTCGACGTCGGCCTCGATGAACTCGATCTGATCAAGGTCGCGGCGCTGAGCCTCGGCGCGGGCGCGCCGTAGCATCACCGCCGAGAGATCGGCCGCCACGTAGCGCACGCGCTGTCCTGGCCGCAAGCCACGGAACGCAACCCCTCCCCCGCACGGCACGTCCAGGATCACGGTGCCGTCCGGCTCCTCGCCGAGCCGCGCGATCTCCCGATAGAACGCGGATGTGTCAGTGCCCCAGATGAGCCGCCCGAGCACGCGGGCGAGGCGCTCGTGCTCCACCACCGAGTCGTAGACCGTCGCCTCCAGCCACCCAGACCGCCAGCGCTCGCGTACGTCGGACACAGCCACAGCGTAGGCATTCGACCATCAGAGGCCCACAGACGTTTCCTCCAGATCCGCTTCTCTAAACGGACGGCCCGGCGGTGCGAAGTCGCCGCGCGGTCGTGCCAGATCCGTCCGATCAACCTCGATGCGCCAGGACGTCTCGACCGCTGTCGGTCAGACGCCACTCGGTCGGGTCTGTTCCGCCGTCGTTGTTGCGCTGCTCGAGCCAGCCGCGGTTCACCAGTTCCCGCAGACGGTCTCCCACACCGCTGGCGAGGATCTCTTGGGCGCCGGAGATGATCAGGGCGCGAGAGATGATTGAGTCCGCTATCCATCCAAAGTGGCTGATCAACCACAACTCGTGGAGCAGCTCCCGATCGCTCGGCGCGACTACCACCGGGGCGTGCCGGGCGGCTTGGCCCGAACGCCCCAGCTCGTGCCGGTCAGATCGCTCCGGCCACCTCACGGCCTCAAAGGCGTATCGACGAATGCCTCAGCCACGGCCGCCTCGCCTGGGCACACATGTAATGGTCCGACGCCCCGGGCGTGATTCCCGCAGAACATCGCGGCATCTCCCACTCTCTGGCTCCCGGATTCGACAAGAGCGGCACTGAGACGGTCACTTCCGCAATGCTCGCCGAGCGACGCTGTTGCGTCGTGCATCGCCGCCCCCACGGCGACAGAGGCGGTCCTCGTTACGCGCATGCGGCAGGTTGCGCTTCCGCTCCGGCCCGGCGATCCAGAAGTGTTGCGAGAGTTGCGGCTCCTTGTTAGGTCGAGCGCCTGAGCGTTGAGCCGAGGAGCCGCTGGCGCATCGGTGTGGTTGTCGGGAGAGCCTCGACTGCGCCTCAGAACACCCCGCGTTATCCGGGACGATCGACGGCGGCAACGGCGATGACCGAGGCCCGTCGACGGTTTGCGGGGTTCCCCGCGTCGGAACCCGTGGTGACTGCGGATTCTTGGGCGGGCGGAAGGGAGGATCGTTGGGGTGCTCCCGGCTATCCGGGGGATAATTTATACATTGAGTGCCGAGCATTGGCTGACCGGCTACGATGACGCTGGGCGTTGTGCGTGCTGGCACACGTGCCTTCTATCTCGCCTCTCGCGGAGCTATGGGAGTCCTCCTACGGTCGAGCGGTGTTGCCGATCTGGCCTCTCGCCGCGCACTGACGCCGGCGACTACTGCAGATAAGGATGTGAAGGCATGGCGAACCCAATCTCCTACGTCCATGGAAGCTCGCTGACCCCCTTGATTGGCGAGACGATTGGCGCGAACTTCGATCGGATTGCCGCGACGTATCCCGACCGCGATGCGGTGATCGTGCGCCATCAGGACGTACGCTGGACGTACTCCGAGTTCGCAGGCCGGGTCGACCGCCTCGCCCGCGGGCTCATCGCAAGTGGATTGCAGCCGGGGGACCGGATGGGTATCTGGTCCCCCAACTGCGCCGAGTGGCTGTTAGTCCAGTACGCGTCGGCCAAGGCGGGCGTCGTCCTGGTCAACGTGAACCCGGCCTATCGAACGTCCGAGCTTGAGTACGTTCTCAAGCAGTCCGGCTGTCGGATGCTGGTCTCGGCTCGCGCGTTCAAGGGCTCGGACTATGCGGGGATGGTCGAGGAGGTCGCCCCACGTTGCCCAGACCTCGAGCGGGCGGTGTTCCTCGACTCGCCCGAGTGGGACCAACTCTCGGCGGGCGCCGCGGAGGTGTCGCTGCCCGCGGGCCTGCAGTTCGACGATCCGATCAACATTCAGTACACGAGCGGGACCACCGGGTTTCCGAAGGGCGCTACGCTCACTCACCACAACATTCTCAACAACGGGTTCTTCATCGGCGAGACCTGCCGCTACACGCCGGAGGACCGCGTTTGCATCCCGGTACCGTTCTATCACTGCTTCGGAATGGTGCTCGGCAACCTCGCGTGCACGACCCATGGGGCGTGCATGGTCATACCCGCCCCGTCGTTCGAGGCAGACGCGACGCTTGCCACCGTCCAAGACGAGCGGTGCACCTCGCTTTACGGCGTACCGACAATGTTCATCGCCGAACTTGCTCTACCCGATTTCGCCGACTTCGACCTCACCTCACTGCGAACCGGGATCATGGCCGGCTCGCCGTGCCCGATCGAGGTCATGCGCAAAGTCATCGATCAGATGCACATGCGTGAGGTGACGATCTGCTACGGCATGACCGAGACCTCGCCGGTATCGACACAAACAACCGCCGATGACGACATCGATCACCGCACCTCCACGGTCGGGCGGGTACACCCCCACGTCGAAATAAAGATCATTGACCCCGCCACGGGCGAGTGCGTCGAGCGCAACACGCCGGGCGAGCTGTGCACACGAGGCTACAGCGTCATGCTCGGCTACTGGAACGAAGCCGAGCAGACCGCCGAAGCGGTCGACCAGGCCGGGTGGATGCACACCGGCGACCTCGCGACCATCGATGAGGATGGGTACGTCAACATTGTCGGCCGGTCCAAGGACATGATCATCCGTGGCGGGGAGAACATCTATCCGCGAGAAATCGAGGAGTTCCTCTACAGCCACCCGCAGATCAAGGATGTACAGATCGTCGGGGTCCCGGACGCGCGGTACGGCGAGGAAATAGCCGCCTTTGTGATCACGCGGACACCCGACCCAATCGACGCCGAGGCGGTGCGCGAATTCTGTCGGGGCAAGATCGCGCACTACAAGATCCCGCGCTACGTGATCCCCGTAGAAGAGTTCCCGATGACCATCACCGGCAAGATCCAGAAATTCATACTCCGCGAGCAAGCAATCGAATGGCTTGACCTCCACAGCGCCATCCTCCAGACCGCTTAGACCCACTTCCCTTTCGGCCCAAACCGAGATCGCGCAGGCTCTCCGGCGCCCGCCTCGCAGTCAACTGACCGCTGACTGACGATGCCCGAACCCCAAGACTGCCGAACCGTCACCCTCCGCGACGGAGCGTTTGTGAAGCTCCGCCCGATTGCACCCGAGGACAAGTCGCTGCTGCGCGCGGTCTTCCAGCGGCTGGGCAAGGAGTCTCGCTACCGGCGCTTCTCCCGGAGCTTGAGCGAGCTCCCTCCCACCCTGCTCACGTACTTCACCGAGGTCGACCACTCACACCGCGAGGCGATAATCGCGCTCGAGCCCGGCTCAGGCCAGGCACTTGGCGTGGCACGCTACGTCCGCCTGAGCGGCGACCCGGAGGCCGCCGAGGTCGCCGAGGTCGCCGTCGCGGTCATCGACGACTGGCAACGACGCGGACTAGCCCCCGCCCTGCTGACGGAGCTGAGCCGTCGAGCACAGCATGCTGGCGTGCGCCGTTTCGTCGCGTTCGTCCGGGCCGACAACCGCGACGCACTGGCGCTATTCCGACGCGTAAGCGACGGCAAGTCCCGGCTCATCGGTCCCGACTTCAAGCTCGTCATCGAGCTGCAGCCCGAAATGGATTGGTCGAACAAACGCGATAAGCCCCTCCGCTAGACATCGATCGGCCGTTATCACCGTCACGAGCACTCGGCCCGTCGCCCCGAAGCCCTCCTGCCCACAGGGGCCACTCGCAAGGCGGCTTTCAGCCCGTTCGACCAACGCGCGCGCGACGGCGAGCGGCCCAGGCTACGAGGCCCGGTGTTGAACAGTTGCGACAGACCGCGAGCGCCTCTGTTGCCCCATGCACACGCGCTCCGACGACCGAAAACACGAAGTGCCAGGAGGACCGTGCATGCGGGCCAGTCGGACGTGGCGAGGCGGTTGGCCATCGCGGCGACGGCGAGCGAAGCGCTTGCTATCACGCAGTGGCACTGCCGGCCCCTTCGCTGGTCTATGGAAGCAGTCGATCAGCGGTGACCGCGTTAGGCGTAACCCGACAGGGTGAGCCGGCGGACACGGGCGCCGCGCGCACTTGTGTCGGCGGCCGCCGCGACACAAGCCCGCACACCGCTCCTTACGCAGTCGAAGCGGCTGCCCCACCCACCCGGGGTTACGACAGCTCCGCTTGAGCAAGAGCAGCCGGGATGCTGATCACCGCGCACTCGGCTCCCTGAGCCTCTCGCTTTGCTGGCAATCCAGCGGCGCGCCGATCGGCCGGAAAGTCCTCGTTCGCCGTGACGAACCGGGCGTCTAGGCCACGAGTGCCGCTCCTATGTGCTGCGTCCGATTATGTGTTGTGCGTGCCGGTGAGGGCGCGTTTGGCCTGCTCAGCGCGGTTTAGCGTCGTGAGTTAGAGCACATAATCGCGCGCCGTCGGTTGAGGCTTTCCGTCGTCAAGTTCTTCGATTCGACGGGAGGCGTTGATGGCTTCACGGTTGTGGGTGCCGGTGCTCTATGGGCCGCTGGCTCGGTACGCGTCGGGGTATGGCTTGTGGCTTTCGGAGCGCGGCTATTCGCGCTGGACGATCGCTCACCGGCTCTGGCAGCTTGACCTGCTGAGTCGCTGGCTCGAGCGCGAGGGGTTGTCGCCCGATGAGCTGACGCGGGAGCGGGTGGTCGAGTTCTTGGCGGCGCGCCGCGCCGGCGGCTACTCAACGTGGTTGTCGGTCAGGAGCACGGCGCTGCCGCTTGAGTATCTGCGCGAACTGGGGGCGGTGCCGGCCGAGCTGGCACGAGCGGCGGTAGACGATCCGATAGAGCGGCTGCTGGCTGACTACGGCCG
Organism: uncultured Solirubrobacterales bacterium; assembly: GCA_963757235.1. GTDB lineage: Bacteria > Actinomycetota > Thermoleophilia > Solirubrobacterales > Solirubrobacteraceae > Palsa-465. The sequence goes on from CAVWRC010000013.1 coordinate 7,806, forward strand.
GTATCTGCTCGATGAACGCGGGCTAGCCGAACACACTGTGTTGGCTCGCTATGTGCCAGCCGCGCGGCTGTTTTTGTCGAGCCGGGTGGGCTTTGACGTCTCGGGGCTTCGGCAGTTGAGCGGCGCAGACGTGAGCTTGTTCATGGTGGCCGAGTGCCCGAAGCGCAGCGTGTCGGCGGCCAGGGATCTGACCGGCGGGCTGCGGTCGTTCTTGCGCTGGCTGTATCTGACCGGCGCGATCCCCAGCGCGCTGGTGTGGGCGGTGCCGACGATCGCGGATCTGCGCGACAGTTCGCTGCCGCGCGGTCTTGAGCCGGCGGTGGTGAAGGCGCTGTTGGCGAGTTGCGACAGGCGCCGGTCGGTCGGTCGCCGCGATTACGCGATCTTGCTGTTGCTACTCAAGCTGGGGTTGCGCGCCGGCGAGGTCGCGGCGATCACGCTCGATGACATCGACTGGCGCGCGGGCGTGCTGCTGGTGCGTAATGGCAAGGGTCGGCGCGAGGAGCGGCTGCCGGTGTCCGCGGATGTCGGCGAGGCGATCGTCTCGTATCTGCGCCGTCGACCACGGAGCGAGAGCCGCGGGTTGTTCCTGCGGGTGGTCGCCCCCGCGGGCGCGATCCGCGGAAGCGCCGTGTCAGGGATCGTGCGCTCGGCGTGCAAGCGGGCGGGGCTGTCGCCGTCGGTCGGTTCGCACGCGCTGCGGCACACCGCCGCGATCGAGATGCTCAAGGGAGGCGCGACGCTGGTGGAGATCGGCGAGGTGCTGCGCCATCAGGAGCCGCGCACGACCGCACGCTATGCGAAGGTCGATCGCAAGACGCTCAGGCGACTTGCGCGCCCGTGGCCGGAAGGCGGTGCGGCATGACCCCGCTGCGCCAGGCGCTCTCTGACTACCTGCGGATCCGCCGCCGACTGGGGTTCAAGCTCGAGACTGACCAGCCGCTGCTTGAGCGCTTCGTCGAGTTCATGGAGCGCGCCGGCGCCGAGCGGATCACCTCAGAGCTGGCGGTGATGTGGGCGATGCTGCCGCAAGACGCCCACCCGCACAGATGGGGCCAGCGGCTGACGATCGTGCGCGTGTTCGCCCGGTATGTGGCGACACTCGACCCCGACAGCGAGATCCCATCGGTTGACCTGCTGCCCGCGCGCCGCCCGAGGGTGGCGCCATACATCTACTCGCCTGAGGAGATCACGACGCTGATGAAGGCAGCCGGGCAGCTGACGCCGCCGGTGCGCGCCGGCCTGTTCGGCACGGTGATCGGGCTGCTGGCGAGCACTGGCCTGAGGCTCGGCGAGGCGCTCGGCCTTGACCGCCACGACGTCGACCTTCACGACGGCGCGTTGCACGTCCGGGTCGGGAAGACCAAGCAGCGCGAAGTGCCGCTGCACCCGACCGCGAACCGGGCGCTGCGCGACTACGCCCGGCTCAGAGATCGCCGCTGGCCTCAGCCCTCCTCGCCGGCGTTCTTCCTCAACCTCCGCGGCGGCAGGATGGCCAACGGCGATTTCAATGACGAGTTCCGCAAGCTGACCGGCCTGAGCTTGACGCCCGCGTTCTTGACGGAGCAGCAGCACGGGCATTAGCAGGCCGATGCCGTCGCTGCTAGCACCAACTGCCGCCGGGGTTGCGGTTGGTCGCCCAATGCGATAGCGCCGTGCCAGGCGCCTGGTCGCCGAAAGCGATCGCGACGATCGCGCGGGCCGCATGCTCCGGGTCGGCATGCTTGCGTGAGCCACGGTCGGCCGGACCGTTGTCGGCATGCGGCCCGTGCACAGGCAGAGGTTTGGCATCGCGGGCGTGCGACGCTGCTCACTCTCGTCCGCACCAGCAAGCAGTGAGTCTGCGGCGGTCCCGAGCTTGTGCAGCTCCTGGCGGAGCGGCAGCCGACAGTCAGGTGGCCGCGACCACCGGGGGTTGTGGGATGGGCACAACCCTCGGGTGGTTGCGACGCGGGCGAGGTGCGAGCGCGAGCGCGCCCGAGTACCCACCTGCCATCTATGAACAGCTGCGCGCCGCGGGGTCGCCGTCCTTCGTGTCCGCGGAAACCGGAGCCGGCTCGACAAACGGCGAGGAGGCCCCGCGCAAACGAAGGCCGACCGGCGTCCGCCTCACGGGCTCGTTTCCCCCCTTTGAGAGCAGGTGCGCCGGGAACCCAGCGACGGCCCCGGCGGTGTGCGAGCACCTCATCCGTAGGATCCCGATGGGGGAACGGCTACTGGTCCGTGGAAAAGGGATGCAGATGTCGGCTCACATCGGCGACGAGATCGGTTCGAACGCTCCGCTCGACAAAACACCAGTGCCCGTCGCGGCGCTCGAAGCGATCGAAATACCGCCCCTGACGATCGGCTGTAGAGCGAGGTCCGGTAGCGCTTGTAGGGCGGTGAAGTACGAACGCGATGCCGCTGCGCCTGCATCTTCGTCGATCTCGATGGCGAGATTGGTGGTGACGTGCTTAGTCCGCGGCGTACCGTCGCCATGGACGATTACGTTGCCGCGGAGCAGCTTCTCGATGGCGTCGGGGTCAGTCACCGATCCAGCGCCCGCCACGAGGGTGGCGCCGGCGAGCAGACGGGCCACGGCTGCGAAATCTCCGTCGTCGACAAGCTCGGCGTAGGTTGCGATGAGGCCCTCAATCGCCCGGTAGCTCGATTCTTGATGGGTGGGCCCCATTCAACGGCGAGCCTAAGCGAAAATGAATGCGAGTGTGCGTGAACGCCGTCGGAACCCGAATCCGGGCGGGGTTCAACCCACTGCTACTGCGACTCTCGTTCGCGCGGAGGCAGTGAGCATGGCCACGAGCGCACGTGGACCGCTCTCGAGATTCAGCTTGCTCAGGGCATGCCGCGAACCCCGATCCAAGATCCTCGCGGGCCTGCGCAAGGTTTGCTCTTCCGCGGATGCCTCCCGCGAGTGACAGCTTGCGAGAGCCGACAAGGTTGGTGCGGGACCAGGTCCTGCTGACCGAAGCGACACCCGAGCCGTTGGAAGTGTCACCGAAGACTTGACCGGCACGTCCTCACGCTGAATCCGGATACCAACGCCCGATTTGGGCGCGTGGTATCCGGACAGCGCCTTGATCAGGGTCGACTTGCCGACCCGTGTGTCCCAGGAGGGCACGAACATCGCCTGGATTGATGGTAGGGCTGAGACTCGGCGAAGCGGGGGTGCGCGTGAGCGCCTTCGACAGGCCTCGAATTCCAGAACCGGAGTTCTCCTGAGGCGTCACTATTGGTGGCGACTACTGGCCCGAGACGTGCCAGAGAGCCTTGAATTGCTGCAGAGCGTCCGTCGGGGAATTCCACTCGGTGATGGACCCGACATTTGCCTTGGTCAACAGCTGGGTTTGCTGAACTCCCTCCTGAGCCTGGGGGATCGGCAACCCTTCGGCGTCGCGGAACATCGCGTCCACCACCTGTAGCGTCGCGTACGGTGACGAGTAACCAGTCCACGCGACCTCCGTGCCGGCGCGCAACGCGGCGAGCCCAGCCGAGTCTGCCGATTCACCGATAACCTTGACCTTGGACAGGCCGGCGGCAGCGAGCGCTGATGTAATGCCGGTCGCAAACGGGCCGTCGTCGAAGACAACGTAGTTTGCCGAGGGATTCCGCTTCAGCGCCGATATGACTGTTGGGACGAGCTGACCGGCGGCAAGCTCGGGAAGGGTCACGTTCGTCGTCGTGGTGGTGCACCCTGGGCACAAGGCCTTGACCCTCGCCGTGAACGCGTTCGTGAATCCGTCGAGAATCGCGTAGCCCGGCACGTGCTCGATCACCGCGTTGCCCTTGCCGTTCGAGGCCGAGACGAAGTAATCCGCCATCAGGTTGCCCTGCGTGCTGTTATCGGCACTCGTGTTTGCGATCACCGGCGGCTTGACCGCGATTGGATACACCGCCGTCACGGCGAGCTTCGCACCGGCGTGCTCTACCTGCTGGAGGATCGCCGGGGCTACGGGGATCCCCGCCTCGACGATGTAGTTGGCGTGCTTGGTCAGCGCAGTGTCGATTGCGCTGTTGAACGTGGCCGGGTTGGCCGGGTCGTAGCTCACGAGTGCATAGTTCCAATGCGCCAGGTGGGCCAGCTGGGCGACCGTCTGCTGGATTTGCACGTTCTGGGGCTGCGGAGTCCCTAGGACAACGACGGTCTTTCCGGGCGGGGGCGCGGACTTGAGCGGTGTGGTGATGTTGATCTTGGTGGGAGCGGCCTGGTAGGCCTTCAGTGCCGCAGTTGCCGTCGCCACGCCGCCGGTGGTTGCGCTCGCGTTAGACGCGGATACGGACGATCCGGCGGAGCTCGACGGGCTCGACGATCCACAGGCAGCCACGGCAATACTGACGCCGGTTGCGGCCAAGAGAGCTGTGACTCGGCGAGAGCGTGGCAACACGCGTCCGCTGACCTCGCGCCTCGAATTGTGCTGCATGTCCCTCTCCTCTGTACTGATGGGATTGATGGCGTCGGCCACATGGCCGATGAGGGGCCCCCTGGAATTCCGGTTCGGGAGACGAGGCAGCCTTGATCCTCGCCAGGCACGGTAGCGAGTCACAAGACAGACTGTCAAGTAAAGAGCGTGAACGCCGACTGAGTTGGCTATAATCTGCCCACGATGGCGGCGAGCGATCACACCGGCAAAGGCGGGTCGCTGCGCGACGAGCAGAAGCGCTTGACACGTCGACTGTTGATCGAGGGCGCGGTCACGTCGTTTGAGCGCAAGGGTTATGCCGCGACGACGATCGAGGACATCGTGGCGGAGGCCAGCGCGAGCCGCGCGACGTTCTACCTACACTTCAAGAGCAAGGCCGACGTCGTGCTGGTGGTCGCGCGAACGCTCGGAAGGCGTTGGCGGGAGCTGTATCTCGAGCTCACCTCGGGCGGGCGTCCGTCCCCACAGGATCTGCACGAGTGGATCGACTCGATGGTCGACAACTATGCAACGAACCGCGGGAGCCTGAAAGCCTTGGATCAAGCGGAGGCGATCGAGCCTGAGATCGCCGCGGTGAGACTTGCCAACCACGAGGAGTCGATCGCGGTCATCGCCGCGTCGATCCGACGGTGGTGTGGCTGCGGCGAGGAGGATGCGCACGTCCGCGCCGCTCTGCTCCTGGCGCAAATCGATGGGTTTCTCCAGTTCTGGATCGTCGAGGGCATCCCATTCGATCGCGAGCGCGCGGTGGGCACCCTCACCGACCTGTGGGTCTCGATGCTGCTGGGGCTCAGCACCCAGTCCTCGCTAGAGATCCGTCAGACAGCTTGACGCGTCGCTAGACATCGCGTATAGTGACATGACAGGTTGCCTCGCGAGCGTTATCAAAGCTCGCCGGGATACCTAACATCGATGCACCGCGCACCGGCCTCAGCCAACGGCGCGGTGCTTCATGGAGAGGAGCAGTCAGCCGTGGGCGCGAGAGCCGGAATCGCAGGGCTTGGGATCACCGACATGGGGAAGGTCTTCGGCCGCACGGTTTCAGATTTCGCGGGCGAGGCGATCGGCCTGGCGCTGGAAGATGCGGGCCTGCAGGCAGGTGACCTCGATGGGTTGCTTATCAATGGCAACCAGTCCGAGGAGATGGCGCCGAGACTGCAGTTCGCGCTCGGGCTCGTCGATCTCACGCTGGTCAACACGATGAGCGCGTTTGGATCGAGCGCGGCGACGATGCTCCAGTACGCGGCGTACGCGATCGAGAGCGGGCAGGCGAACGTCGTGGCGTGCGTGTATGCCGACGCGCCGCTGACGGCGGGCGAGTCGATCTCGCAGTCGGACTACAGCGGGAAGCGGTTCAACGCACCGGGACTGGCGGGGCTGCGGTTTGCCTACGGCGACTACGGGCCCGCCAACTCGATGTACGCGCTGGCGCTTCGGAGGCACATGCATCTGTTCGGGACCAACCACGACCAGCTCGGGACGATTGCCGTCGGGCAGCGCCAGTGGGCGCTGATGAACCCCCGGGCGCAGATGAAGAAGCCGATGACGCTCGAGGACTACCACGCCTCCCGCTGGGTCGTCGAGCCCCTGCACCTGTTCGATTGCTGCGTGGTGTCCAACGGCGCCATCGCGGTGATCGTCACCTCCGCGGAGCGGGCGCGGGAGTTGCGCCAGCCGCCGGTGTACCTGCGCGGTTTCGGGCAGTGCGCGCCGGGCGATCCGGCGCGAGCGGAGCGTGAGCCGGCGGTCCATACAGGCGCCGGGAAGTCTGGGCAGCTGGCGCTGGCGCAGGCGGGGATCGGGCTCTCGGACGTGGACGTGCTCGAGCTCTACGACTGCTACACGTACACCGTCCTCGTCACCCTCGAGGACTACGGATTCTGCGAGAAGGGCGAGGGCGGCGCGTTCGTCGCCGACGGGAAGCTCGGCCCCGGCGGCTCCTTGCCGTGTAACACCGGCGGTGGCCAGCTCTCCTCCTTCTACATGTGGGGCTTCACGCCGCTATCGGAGGGCGTGATCCAAGCACGCGGTCACGGGGGTGAGCGGCAGATCGGCAAGCACGACCACGTGCTCGTCTCCGGCAACGGCGGCGCCCTGAACTTCCACTCAACGACGATCCTCAGCAAGCACGACGGATAGGAAGCACGATGACCACGACCACCGTGCCCGCTAAGCCGGTGCCCGTTCCCGACGAGGCCAGCGCTCCGTTCTTCGACGGGGCGCTCCGCGGCGAGTTGATGCTGCTGCGCTGCCGGGCCTGCGGCACCTACCAGTCGCCGATCGCGTACATCGGCGTCCCGCTGCGCGCCCGCTGCGTGACCTGCTTCTCCGGGGAGCTCGAGTGGGCTCCTTCGAGCGGTAACGCCACGCTGTACAGCTTCGTGGTCATGCACCAGCTCTACGACGAGGCGTTCGCTGCCGAGATCCCGTACAACATCGCCGTCGTCGAGACCGAGGAGGGCGTGCGGCTGACGAGCCAGGTGGTCGACTGTCCGAACGAGCGGCTCGCGATCGGGATGCCGCTCGAGGTGACGTTCGAGCGGATGAGTGACGCGGTCGCTGTCCCGAAGTTCAGGCCTCGCGCATGAGCTACGACCACGTCATCTACGAGAAGAGGGGTCATGTCGCCTACGTGACCCTCAACCGGCCGGAGCGGATGAACGCTCTCGACAAGCAGTCCCACCGCGAGCTGATCGAGATCTTCGATGACTTCGCGGCCGACGCCAACGCTTGGCTGGCGATCATCACCGGCGCCGGTGACCGCGCGTTCTGCGCCGGGAACGACCTGAAAGCGACGGCAGAGGCGTCGGCAAACGGAACCGAGCGGGTCGACACGAGCTCGCGATTTGGCGCGATCACGCGCGGCTACAACTGCCCGAAGCCGCTGATCGCAGCGGTCAACGGCGTGGCCGCAGGCGGCGGTTTCGAGATCGCGCTCGCATGTGACCTCGTGATCGCCACCGACACCGCTCGCTTTGCGCTGCCCGAGCCTCGCGTCGGGCTGATTGCGGGTGCCGGTGGGATTCACCGGTTGTCGCGTCAGATCCCGCTCAAGCACGCGATGGGGATGCTCCTCACCGGCCGCTTTGTCTCGGCGCAGGAGGGCTACCGCCTCGGTTTCGTCAACGAGGTAGTGCCGGCGCAGGAGCTAATGGCCGCCGCGGACCGTTGGGCCAGCCAGATCCTGGAGTGCTCGCCGCTGCTCGTATCACTCACCAAGGAATCGGCGCAGGCCGGCTTCGGCCTACCCGTCGACGAGGCGATCGACGGCGATTGGCAGGAGAGGATCCCGCGGATGCTTGCCTCCCAGGACTACATCGAGGGCCCGAAGGCGTTCTCCGAGAAACGCAAGCCCGCCTGGACAGGACGCCCAGGGGCGTGATTGCAGATGAGCACCAACAGCCTCAAGCTCGGTCTCAGCACAGGCCTGTTGTCGGGCCGAGCCTCGCTATCCGAAACCTTTGAGACCGTCAAGGAGGCCGAACGCCTGGGCTTCGACTCGGTCTGGGCCTCGGAGACATACGGAAGCGACGCGCTGACGCCACTGGCGTGGTGGGGGTCACACACCGACAAGGTCAGGCTAGGAACGACGATCGTGCAGATCAGCGCTCGCCGCCCGACCGCGACAGCGATGGCGGCGATGACGATGGACCATCTCAGCGGCGGCCGCTTCATGCTCGGGCTTGGCGTCTCGGGCCCTCAGGTCGTCGAGGGGTGGTACGGCGAGCCGTTCGCAAAGCCGCTGGCCCGGATGCGCGAATACGTATCGATCGTGCGTGACGTCTTCGCCCGGCGCGAGCCAGTCAGCTCCGAGGGCCCGCATTACCCTCTGCCCGTGCGGGGACGCGAGGGGATCACCGGACTGAGCAAGCCGCTGAAGTCGATCCTGCATCCGCTGAGCGACCGCATTCCGATCTACATCGCCGCCGAGGGTCCCAAGAACATCGCCTTGGCCGCCGAGATCGGGGACGGCTGGCTGCCGCTCTACTACTCCCCCTACTACGACGCCGAGCTCTACCGTCCGTGCCTGGAGGAGGGATTTTCCCGGCGCGGGGGGCAGCCCGACGAGTTCGTGATCGCGCCCTCGGTCCCGTTCATCGTCCACGACGACGTCGAGCAGGCAGCGGACCTGCTCCGCCCGATGTACGCCCTCTACTTCGGCGGGATGGGGGCCCGCCAGATGAACTTCCATCACCAGGTGGTAGTGAGGATGGGCTATGGGGCCGAGGCCAAAAAGATCCAGGATCTCTATCTCGACGGTAAGAAGGACGAGGCGGCAGCCGCCGTGCCGACGAAGCTCGTGCAGGAGCTGGCGCTGATCGGACCGGCTGAGAAGATCCGCCACGACCTCGAGGCCTGGCGCGACTCGCCGGTCACGACAATCCTGACCGCTGGACCGCCGGAGCGGCTGCGGCAGGCCGCGGAGATTGTCCTCGGGTAGCGCGATGGAGGAGCGACCCACGCCACTCGACGGCGTTCGAGTGATCGACATGGCCGAGGGCAAAGGGGAGATGTGCGGCCGCTTCCTCGCGGACCTCGGCGCGGACGTGATCCGGGTCGAGCCGCCAGGCGGCGCTCCATCGCGGGCGCTGGCGCCGCTGCACGCCGGGGTCAGCCTCCGCTTCGCGACGCACAATGCGGGCAAGCGCGGCGTGGTGATCGACCACACCACATCGGAGGGTCGTGAGCAACTGCTGTGTCTACTGGACCGCGCCGACATCTGGATCGAGACCGCCAGGCCGGGCGTCATGTCGGAGCTCGGATTCGGCGTCGATCTCGTTCACGCCCGAAACGCCAACCTGGTCGTGCTCTCGATCACCGACTTCGGGCAGACAGGCCCATACCGCGACTGGGTCGCGACCGATTGGACGCTGCTGGCGATGGGCGGTGTTCTCAGCCGGTCCGGGCTGCCCGGTCGGGAGCCGCTGATGCCGCCCGGAGACCTGGCGCTCCAGGTGACAGCGGTGCAAGCGGCGTGGGCAGCGCTCGTGGCGTACTGGAACCGGCTCGAACGCGGGCACGGCGATCACGTCGACTTCTCGCTGTACGAGGCCACGGCGCAGGTGGTCGACCCAGCGATGGGGGTCGTCGGCACCGCGCAGGTCGCAGGCTACGAGCAAACCCGCGATCGTCCAGCACCCGGTCCCTACCCGATCTTCCGCTGTCGCGACGGCCACGTGCGCGTCGTCCTGCTGGCGCCGCGCCAGTGGCACGCGATGCGGGCGTGGCTCGGCGAGCCCGAAGAGCTTCAGGACCCGGAGTTCGAGACGATCCGCGGCCGGGCGCTAGCGTCCGAGCGCCTGCACGCGGTCTTCGACCAGCACTTCCGCGAGCGCAGCAAGTACGAGCTGACCCTGGAGGGACAGGCGCGGGGAGTGCCGATCGCGCCCGTGCTCGAGCCCGCCGATGTGCTGGCAGCCAAGCACTATCGAATCCGTGGCGCGATCGCCCGCACACAACTCGCGCCCGGGATCGAGGCCGACGCGCCGACGGGGTTCGCCGAGATCGACGGCCGACGCGTGCGGCCCGCTCGCCGCGCACCTCGGCTCGGCGAGCACAACCACGAGGTGTTCACGGAGCCGGCCCGCAGCCTGTTCGGGTGCTCCGCCGACACCCGCCCCATCCGCCGGCCGTTTGAGGGGCTCCGCGTGTTGGACTTCGGCGTGATCGTGCTCGGGGCCGAGGCCGCCCGCCTGTTCGCCGACCAGGGCGCCGAGGTGATCAAGATCGAGAGCCGCGCGTTCCCCGACGGTGCGCGCATCTCGCCCGTGCACTTCGCGATCGGCCATCGGGGCAGCAAGAGCATCGGCGTGAACCTGCGAAGCCCGGAGGGAGTCGATCTGGTCAAGCGCCTGGTCGCGCAATCCGACGTCGTGCTCGCGAACTTCAAGCCGGGGACGCTCGAGAAGCTCGGGCTCGGTGCGCAGGCCCTGCGGGAGGTCAACCCGGGGATCGTGATCGCGGGCAGCAGCGCGGTCGGGGCGACCGGCCCGTGGAGCGGCTGGTTGGGCTACGGGCCGTTGGTCCGCTGCGCGTCCGGTCTCACCAGCCTTTGGCGCTATCGCGATGACCCCGAGAGCTTCAGCGACTCAACGACGATCCATCCCGATCATTACGCGGCCCGCGTCACCGCGATCGCGACACTGGCCGCCCTCATCGCCCGCCGGAAATCGGGACGGAGCGCCGAGATTGCGACCTCCCAGGCCGAGACGATCCTGATGCAGATCAGCACTCCGCTGGTCGAGGAGGCACTACGACCCGGCGCGATCGAGGTCACGGGAAACGCCGGCCGGCACGCTGCGCCAAGCGGCGTCTACCCGTGCGCCGGTGATGACGAGTGGTGCGTCGTCACGGTCCGCGACGACGACGACTGGCGCCGCCTTGGCGACGCGCTCGGAAACCCCGAGTGGGCATCGGATGCCGATCTCGCCACGGCGACCGGTCGCCTCGCGCGGCGCACCGAGATCGACGAGCACCTGACCCGCTGGACCCGCGCGCTGCCTCCCCGCGAGGTGACGGCCACGCTGCAGGCCGCCGGCGTACCGGCGGGCTTCATGCAGCGACCTGACGAGTTCGAGGACGACCCTCAGCTCCAAGCGCGTGACTTCCTGAGCATGCTCAAACAGCCCGGCTTGGAGCCGAGGGCGGTCGACAACGCACCGTTTCGCTCGCAGCGGATTCCCGCGCCCGCCAAGATCCCGGCGCCCGAGCCGGGCGAGCACACCCGCGAGATCTGCACCGGGTTGCTCGGCCTGATGACCGACGAGGTCGACCGCCTGATCGCGAGCGGCGTGCTCGAGGAGCCGGCGCGGTCACCCGAGGCTGGGGAGCCGGTACTGCCTCGGTAAGGACCGGGCGACGGGCCCCGGGCGCAGGGAAAGGCTGCGGATCTCAACATACTCCCGGGAGTTCGGACGAAAGCCCGTCTGGGGAACGTTTCTTCCCAACCCCGGCCATTCGAAGGCCGAAAGGCGCGCCCGCTGAACCAGCGTGATGGGGCGGCCGACGGCCTCTCGCCGAACCGCCCTGGGTCCTACGAGCGCCGCTCAGTCTGCCGCGACGGTCGGCGGCACGATCTCCTCCAGCACGTGAAAGAAGCCTGAGGCGAGAACCTCCGTCTCGAACTCGCTCATCCGCTCCACCCGGCCCAGCTCCGCGGACATCCACTCGGGATCATCGCGCAGCGCTTCATACCCAGCCTGGTCGAGCTCGAACAGGCTCCAGGTCGCGATCACGTCCGGGTCATCCTCGCTGCGCGCGATCCAAATCTTCGTCATCCCCGCGGGCCAGTGCTCGAGAGAGTCAGGCTCCCATGCGCGGCGAAAGTCCTCGTAGGCGCCAGCCTTTAGCCGGCGCACCACCATCGCGTACATCATGATGTCCAGCCTCCTCGAGTTGGGAACCGGACAAACATATATCTGCCGGCGACCCTCGCGACAGATCCAGCGCAACCCGACTCGTCTGTTCACCGCGACGCCATGGCAGAGACCCCGACGACAGCCTCGCGAACGCCAAACAACAACCCATCGCAGAGACGCTGCACAAGTGGGACGACGACATCAAAGTGTCGGACTCCGACGAGGCCGCCACACGCCGCGTCGCTATGAGCGCTCCGGTAACCCTATGCCGGAGGGCCTACACCAGCCACCCCGAGCTGCCGCATCATCGCCAGCATGTCGACCACTCCCCAATGCTCCGCGACAAGGCCGTCCTCGTCGAACCGCATGATGTCATCAGCTGCACGTCGGCGCTCTTGCCGGTCCCGGGCATGCCCATCAACTCACCCTCGTGAGTTCCCGTCGCTCTCACACGCGCGACGACCTTGTCACCGCTGGCCAGAACGTCCTCGGGGTCCATCCGCAGACTGGGAAACGCCGCGGGTACATGCGAAAGAACTGCAGGACACCCTCCTTGGTCGGCACGAGGCCGGAAGTCTCCTCGTGCTCGACGAAGCCGTCCGCCAGCAAAGCGCCGAACCCGTCGATATCCCCGGGATTGAGCAGGTCATAAAGGCGTCGGTGCGTGGCCGAGTGGTCCATCGTGGTCCCTTTCGCCGGGTCGGCCGACCCTACTCCGAACATCGACTCCAACGCAAACGGACCGCCCAGCGCCACTCGCATTCCACACGACGGTGCGGGCCAGACCGCCGGCCTGAGGGGGCGGCCAGCCCTCTCACCTCGAGTCGCTTAGCGGGTTCGAGGGCACAGCAAGCGTCTAGCCGCCGGCGGCCGTTGCTAGCCGGCCGACAGGCCCGCAGCGGCTTGGGGCTGACGCGGATTCCGCGCACAACGGGAGGCCGTCGGCCGAGATGCTCGTGGCGGACGCAGTGCAGAACTCTCGTGACCGATCACTCGCTTCCCAGCGCGGACGCTGCTGCTCCACGCCGAGGCTGTCGGCTTTACGGGTGCCGTCCGAGCCATTTGAGTTAAGGGAGCATTGGTTGATCACGAGCCGTCGTGTTTCGTCCGTGGCTCACGCGTCGCCGGCTAGTGGGGAAGCGCTCGCCTTGCGGGCTGAGTGACCGCGTTTTTGCCAAGCGAGCGTGCCGATCGTGGCAAGCGCGTACATCGCGGTCGCGAGCGCTTCGCCGGCGAGGACGTCGGAGGCGTAGTGGGCGCGCAGGTAGATCCGGCTGAGGCCGACCAGCACAGTGAGCAGCGCGCCGGCGGCGACAGCCGCGACGCGTCCGATCCGGCTCGGGATCGCGACGGTGAGCGCGATCGCGAGCGCCAGGTACCCGACGGAGTTGGCGGCGTGGCCGGAGGGGTAGCTCTGCCCGGAGGTGTGCACGAGCGGCGCTGGTGGGCGCGCGCGGTCGACCGCGGCTTTGGTAATCCAGACGCTGATCCACGCCAGAGCCGCTCCGATCAGCAGGGACGCGGCACGAGCCCGGCGGCGACGGTGGATCAGCAGCGCGGCGCCGATGAGCAGCACCGGGCCGACGATCACGAGCAGGCCCAGTGTGGTGACGATCCGCGCCGCGTGGTCGAGTGCTGGGGTGCGTAGCTCGTTGGCGATGTGGAAGGCGCGCGAGTCCGCCGCGAGCGACGGATTCGTGGTCACGACGATGGTGAGTGCGACGAACACCGCCATCGCGCCGGCGGCGACCCCGGCCAGGGGCCATAGGACGGATGGGCGGCGCATCGGCCTAGCTTGGCGGATCGGCCGTCGAGCGGAGAACGTACGCTGGTTTCTTTTGACCTACAGGCTTCCCGCCGAGCGTTCCAGCGCCAGTGTCTCCGTGTGGCGGGAGGTGCGGCGCAGCGGAGCGCTGCAGTTGCATCAGTCGGCGATCGCGTTTCCCGATTGCGAGCCGTTCCGCCACACGGTTGCGCGGATCCGCGCGGCGGTGGACGAGGTCGGCGGGACCCGAGCTGCAACGCCACGCGCGGAGGATGGTGCAGAAGGCTACGTGCAACAGCATCGGCCGCGTGGATCATCCCCAGGCACGCAGACATCGTCGTCGCCAACGTCGAGATCATGGCCTCCTCGATCGCCCAGGCTCAGCCCAACCAGGGGAGTCGACGCGGCTGCGCTGGCCCCAGAGCCGCAACCGCCCAAGCGTGACCGCCTTCGGCGCCTGAAGCAGTCATGCCAGTCTGGCTACCGCTCCGCGTCGAGACGGCGATCTGAGTGGTACTGGGGATGGGCAACATTCCGGTAGCCGACGCCACCTTGCCACGTCAAGCTCTCAGTGATGGGATCGACGGAATCGCGGCGACCGATTGGCGCGAGCCAGGTCGAGGTTCGCTTAGGCAAGCACCTGCATACAAGGCTCGCGTATCGGTCGAGCTTTCCGCGCGGGATGCGCGGGACCACCCAGTAGCTCCCGGCGCTCGCTCAGGTCGCCGGGGCGTCGGTGATCCAGAAGAACGGGTTGAAACCGTCGACCCAGTTGTAGTGCACGGACGCGTAGATGTGGTCGTTGATGTAGTCCCAGACGAGGCGGCTGACACCCGCGGCTCCGGAAAGGGTGAACTCGATGTACGGGCAAGTCGGGGCCCCGTTGCCGGCGGCATACCGCTGCCACCCGAGCGCAATCCGCAACGCGCGTGTATTGACGACCCCGGCGAACGGACCGGTGAGGTACTGATTGCGCAGAGCCTGGGACAAGCCGCTGGCCTCCACCATCTGTGAGGTCGCGGTCGCGCGCGCCGGCGCCGGGAAGTGAAGGTTGACATCGGCCTGCTCGACTGGGGTCCCGTTCGCGGCGACATGGACGAGCCACGCGCGGGCGACCGCGTTAAGCGCGGGCTCGGGGTCGGGGACTGTGTGCACGGGCAGCCAGCCAGCGCCGTTGACGTGCGGGGAGCGGATGCCTGCGAATCCGAGGCTGGCCCGCGCTGTGACTCCCGTAATTGCATCGTTGGCGGCGTAGTTAGCGACGTTGTCTAGGTCGTTGTTGCGGTTGAGGATCAGGGTCGTCAGACCGGTGATCTTCGTCCCGAGCGCGCCGATCCCCTGTCCGCTGGCGATCTTCACGAGGGTCGCTGCGTTCGGCGTTCCTTTTAACCGCGACATCGCCGTGGCCCCGTGCCGGACCCGACGGAACGTCGTCTTTTCGGCCTCGCTGGCTTTGGTCGTGGCCAGCTCCGTGATCGCATTGATCAGAGGTTCGATGTGCTGCTGGAGGCTCCCGGCGCGGTTGGCGCCGACGACGTACGTGAGGACAGCACGCGCGAGCGCCGGCACATCCGCCGCCTGGAGGTTCGCCCTCCCGAGCGACCCGACCCTCTGACGCTCCTGGCCCTTGAGCTCAGCGAAGAGCGGCAAACCGTGGATCTTGCCGCCCAGCTGTCCAGCATCGACGGTCGAGTCCGTTGGCGCTCCTGTGTCCGGATTCGTGTCGACGGCGCGCACTGTGAGCGGGGCGCGCGCCAGCAGGCCCGCGACCGCGCGGTTGCCGCCCCGCCGCTGCAGCGCGAGGACGCGGTCGGCCGACGGAGCAAGCGACGGGACGCCAGACCGGGGCTTTGTAGCGACGCGCTCCGCAACGGCGAGACGCCGAGCGCTCCGAGAAGCCGTGACGGTCACCGGCATGCCGCCAACATCCTCCCAGACTCCCCGCGGCCCTTGCAACCGCCGCCTGAACAGGACTCAGGAGAAGGTTCCCAAATGAGTGCCGCCATCACTACTTTCACGAAGCTGGGGCAGTCGCCGGGACCGTTACCACGGCGCTCGAGACTTCCGATCCCGGACATAGGGAGCCACGCGGCCGCCGTGGGCGACAAATGCCTGCGCCAGCACGAAGACAGTGCTCGCGGGCCGCGATCCAAGAGACCCCGTATTCGCCAGATGCGCGTTCGCTGGGATCGTTAGCTACGAGCACGTCGGTCGGCTAGCAGCGGCCGACAGCTGACGATCGCTCTGCTCGCCTGGGACGGTCGAGGCCGGCTTGCGCTTCGCCACGACCGCGATCGTCGGTTCGCCGAACTCATGAAGCAGTCCGTTGGCGGTATCGCGCCCGCCCGCTGACGGGAGCCGACTTCCGCCGACGTCGGAGGGCGGAGATCGACGGGGCCGGCTCCCCGCGGACGCCGGGCCACGCTCAGTACACGAACGCCGGACAGCGCCGCACCTTATGTCGATGGCGCGGAACGGTCCGAACCGCAGCCTCCATCCGCCGCCGAGGTCCTGCCGAAAGGTATGGGGAACCCAGCGCCTCTGCAGCGCCTGTTGGTGATGCTCGGCGTGCTGGCAGCCCGAGGCACCTTGGAAGGTGGCATCGAGGCCGTAGCGGCCATCGTCGACCGGCCAGATCGTGAGCTTGTCCGGGACCGGGCCCGCTTTCACAGGAAGGCGCTCGGGACTGCTCGTGGAGTTCCGATCGGAGCGGGGTCGAATGCCGTTGAGCGGCGACACGGGGTGCCAGCCAACTGTCGCCCGCGCCGGCGGCCCGGTGATTGCCGGGGGGACCGTCCGTTGTCGGATCGATTCCCGATAGCTAAGTAGCGCACGCCTATCTCGGGACATATTGGGGACACGAAACGTTTCCGCGGAAACGTCCTAAACCGCAAAACCGCCATCTAGCAGGCCCTCTGCAGTGCCGCCGGCAGGATTCGAACCTGCGACCCTCGGATTAAAAGTCCGCTGCTCTGCCAACTGAGCTACGGCGGCTCGCCTGCCGATGATCGCGCACTCGGGGTCGATCCGGCGGCCCCGCCCCCGTTCTTTGGCGATCCAGGTAACACGGGCGGGACTCCAGCGCCAAAGATCCGAGCCCGGCCCCGGCCCTGTAGCAATAGCCCCTAGTGGCGGAAGTGCCGGCGCGCGGTGAACACCATCGCCGCGCCGGCCGCGTCGACGGCGTCCACGACCTCGTGATCGCGGATCGAGCCGCCCGGCTGGATGATCGCGATCGCGCCGGCATCGAGCGCCAGCTGCGGTCCGTCGGCGAACGGGAAGTAGGCGTCGGAGGCGAGCACCGACCCGACGAGTGAGGACCGGGCCTTTTCGATCGCCAGGCGCACAGAGTCGACGCGGCTCATCTGGCCCGCCCCGATCCCCACCGTCGCAAGATCTCGGGACAGGACGACCGCGTTCGAGCGCACGTGTTTGCAGACCTTCCACGCGAACTGGAGCTCACCCCACTCGGCCTCGGTGGGCACGCGCTTGGAGACGACCTGCATCTCGGAGCGCTCCTCGAGGTCGTAGTCGCGGTCCTGGACGAGCATGCCGCCGACCACCTGGCGCAGCGCCGGGTCGATCATGTCGGGGGTGCGTCGCTCGCGGTCGTCGAGGATCCGGGTGTTGTGCTTGGTCTCGAGGATCTCGAGTGCGTCCTCGTCGTAGCCCCGGGCGAACAGCACCTCGACGAACTGCCCCGCGATCGCCTCCGCCAGCTCGCGATCGACGCGTCGGTTCAGGCAGATCACACCGCCGTAGGCGGACATCGGATCGCACTCGAACGCGCGGTGGTATGCGTCGATCGCGGTCGTGCCGACGGCCACGCCGCACGGGTTGTTGTGCTTGATGATCACGCAGGCGGGGATCTGGAACTCGCTGACCATCAGCCGGCCCGCGTCCAGATCGAGCAGGTTGTTGAACGAGAGCTCCTTGCCGCCCAGCTGGGAGATCATCGAGAGCACGTGCATGCGCGCTCCAACCTGCGAGTAGTAGGCGGCCCGCTGATGGGGGTTCTCGCCGTAGGGCAGCTCGAGCACCTTCTCGAACGCGCGAACCATCAGCGCCGGGAAGTCGGCACCCTTCTCCTGGAACCAGCGAGCGATCGCGGTGTCGTAGCGCGCGGTGTAGGCGAACGCCTCGGCGGCCAGTGATTCGCGCGTGGTCGAAGACAGCCGGCGGTCGAACTCGCGCAGCTCGGCGAGGACGGCGTCGTAGCTCTCGGGCGAGACCACGGGCGCGACGAACTGGAAGTTCTTGGCCGCGGCGCGGACCATCGACGGCCCGCCGATGTCGATGTTCTCGATGACCTCGCCGTCGCTCACCCCCCGGCGCGCGGCGGTGCGCTCGAACGGGTACAGGTTGACGCACACGAGGTCGATGAACTCGACCTCGTTCTCCTCGGCCTGGCGCATGTGCGCGTGGTCGTCTCGCAGGGCCAGCAGCCCGCCGTACACCTTCGGGTGCAGCGTCTTGACCCGGCCATCCATGATCTCGGGGAAGCCGGTCAGATCGGAGATCTGCCGGACCTGTAGGCCGGCGCTGATCAGCTCGCGGGCGGTGCCGCCGGTGGAGACGATCTCGATCCCGAGCTCGGCGAGACCCCGCGCGAACTCGACCAAGCCGGTCTTGTCCGAGACCGAGAGGAGCGCGCGGGCGACCTGCACCTCGTTGACGGCAACGGGTGCGAACCGGCTCAGATGGTCGCTACCCCGCTCCATGACGCTTCTCGGACTCTATCGCTCGATCACGACACGGCGCGGGTTCGCCGGATCGAAGCTGACGGCGCCCCGGGCGATCAGCCGTACCGCCTCGGGCAGCAGCTCGTGCTCGATCGGATGCAGGCGCTCGAGCACACCCTCCGCGTCGACCGCGTCTGGAAGCTCAATCGCGCGCTGCAGGAGCACCGGGCCGCTGTCGACCCCGCCGTCGACGAAGTGGACGGTGACGCCGAATACCTTCGCTCCGTAGGCGAGGGCCTGCTCAACCGCCCCGAGACCCGGGAAGGCCGGCAGCAGCGCCGGGTGGACGTTGATCACCCGGTCGGGGAACCGGGCCAGGAACTCGGCGGAAAGGAGCTGCATATAACCGGCCAGGACCACGAGCTCGGTGCCACGCTCTGCCAGCCAGTCCGCGATAGCGACATCCCGTTGGTCACGGCCATCGAACTGGCCGCCAGGAAACACCGCCACCTCGATGCCGGCCCGCCGCGCCCGCTCGAGCGCTGGCGCCTCCGGCTTGTCGGACGCGACCGCAACGATCTCGATCCCTTCTCGCCCGTGTACTCGATCGAGCAGGGCCTGGAGGTTCGTCCCCGCCCCGGAGGCCAGAACCGCGACCCTCACGAACGCGCCTCCGAACGGACTATGCCTTGA
This sequence comes from uncultured Solirubrobacterales bacterium, assembly GCA_963757235.1. GTDB lineage: Bacteria > Actinomycetota > Thermoleophilia > Solirubrobacterales > Solirubrobacteraceae > Palsa-465. Next base: position 26,722 of record CAVWRC010000013.1, read on the forward strand.
CGAGCGGCAGCTCGAGGTCGAACTTGCCGTTCGCTTGCTCGGTCCCCGGGAGCGGGTACGCGCCGCTGAAGCAGGCGTCGCAGTGCGCGTCGCGAGATACCCCGACCGCCTCATACACGCCCGCCAGAGACAGGTAGTGCAGCGAGTCGGCGCCGAGCTCCTGGCCGACCTCCTCGACGGTGCGCCCGTGGGCGATCATCTCTTCGCGGCTGGACATGTCGATCCCGTAGTGGCAGGGGTGCTTGATCGGCGGCGCCGAGATGCGCAGGTGGACTTCGGCCGCGCCGGCGTCGCGCAACATCTGGACGATCTGCCGATCAGTGGTGCCGCGCACGATCGAGTCGTCGACCACGATTACTCGCTTGCCGGCGACCACCTCCGGCACCGGGTTGAACTTCATCCGCACGCCGAGGCGGCGGAGCTCCTGGCCCGGCTGGATGAACGTCCGGGCGACGTAGCGGTTCTTAATGAAGCCGTCGTCCTGAGGCAAGCCGGCCGCGCGGGCCAGGCCGCGGGCCGCCGGGTTGCCGGAGTCGGGCACGGGAATCACCACGTCGGCGTCGACCGGCGCCTCGCGCCAGAGGATCTCGCCCATGCGCCCGCGCGCCGCCTGCAAAACAGTGCCAGCCATCTTGGAGTCCGGCCGGGCGAAGTAGATGTACTCGAACAGGCAGAACGCACGGCGCTCGCCCTCGGCCACCATCCGCGTGCGCACGCCACCCTCGGTCAGCGTCAGCACCTCGCCGGGCAGCACCTCGCGCAGGTACTTGGCCCCGATCAGGTCGAACGCGCATGACTCGCTGGCCACGCAATACGCCGCGGTCCCGGTCTCCTCGTCCTCGATCATTCCGAGCACGAGCGGCCGCACCCCGTGCGGGTCGCGGAAGGCGACCACCGATTCCTCGGTCAGCACGACGGTCGAGAACGCCCCGCGCAGTCGCGGCAGCACTTCGGCCACGGCGTCCTCGATCCGTTCGGCCGGATGGGTGGCGAGCAGCGCGGCGATGATCTCCGAGTCCGAGGTCGAGCTGAACGGGACGTCGCGCTCGCGCAGCTCGGCGTGGAGCTCGACCGCGTTGATCAGGTTGCCGTTATGGGCGAGGGCGAGCGTGCGACGGTCGTCGCGCACGATCGGCTGCGTGTTCTCCCACTCCGAGGCGCCGGTGGTCGAGTAGCGGACGTGGCCAATCGCCATGTCACCGATGAGCGAGCGCAGCTTGTGCTCGTCGAACACCTGCGCGACCAGCCCCTGGTCGCGGATCGCCATGATCCCCTGCCCGCGTCCGGCGACGGCGATCCCCGCCGATTCCTGGCCGCGATGCTGGAGCGCGAACAAACTGAAGTACGCGTGGCGGGCGACGTCGTGTCCCGGCGCGAAAATGCCAAAGACGCCGCACTCGTCGCGAGGGCCATCGCGATGATGATTCACGGCAGCACGCATGCCCAGCCGGTTCAAGCCTAGCAGCGGGTCTAGACCCATTCGGCGAGCCCCGCGTCCCGCGCGGCGCGCAGCTCGGAAACTGCGAGCTCGAGCAGGCCCTCGATGGCCAGCGTCTCGCCGCCGACCTCGCCGATCACGACAAAGCCCGCCAGTGCCTCGGTCGGACCCGAGACGATAAAGGCTCGCCCTGGTGCCTCCCCGAACGGGTCGAGCCCGTGGGGCAGGCGTACCGACGCGCCGAGACCGCCGGCGACGCACGACTCTGCCAGAGCGGTCGCGACACCGCCCTCGGCGATGTCGTGGGCGCTGCGGAATGCCCCGGATCGGACGCGGGCGCGGACCGCCCCGTGCACGACCCGGAGCGCCGGAGCGTCGGCCGTGGGCAGATCGCCCACTGGCGCCTGCCCGCGCAGCTTGGCCAGCTCGGAGCCCACAAACGATGGCTCGATCGGCCCGACGAGGGCGATCGCGTCTCCCTCGCGGGCGAACCCCATCCGCCCGGCGCGGGCTGCCCTGGGCAGCTTGCCGACCATCCCGACCACGGGCGTGGGGAAGATCGGCCCGCTGGGCGCCTCGTTGTAGAGCGAGACGTTGCCGCCGACGACCGGGACGCCGAGCGCCTCGCACGCCTCGGCCAGCCCCTCGACCGCCTGGGTCAGCTGCCAGGCCACGTGCGGCTTCTCGGGGTTCCCGAAGTTCAGGCAATTCGTCAGGCCGAGCGGTTCCGCGCCGACGCACGCCAGGTTGGCAGCGCATTCGTACACCGCCTCGGCGGCGCCGCGGCGGGGATCGCACGCGACCCGCCGCCCGTTGCCGTCGATCGACACCGCGATCGCCGGAGAATCGCCCCCCGCGCCCAGCACGAGCACGGCCGCATCGGCCTCGTCGGGCCGGCGGACGGTGCGCGACTGGACGATCGGGTCGTACTGCTCGAACACCGGGCGGCGCGAGGCCAGGTTCGCCGAGCGCAGCAGCGCGAGCAGCGTCTCCGCGGGCGACTCGTCGCCGGTCAGCACGGCCTCCGGCGCGCCGTACAGATCGCTCGATGGCGGTACGGGCTGGAGGTCGTACAGCGGACAATCATCGGTCAAAACCCTGACCGGCAGGTCTGCGACAAGGTTCCCGCGGTGCAGCACCTGGAACCTGTCGCCGGCGGTCACGCACCCGATCGTGGTGGCGAGGACCTCCCAGCGCTCGCACACGTCGAGGAGCGCGCCGACGCACTCGGGCCGCGCCACGCAAAGCATCCGCTCCTGGGACTCGGAGACCATGATCTCGAACGGCTCCATGTCGGCCTCGCGCAGCGGGATCTGGCACAGATCGATGGTCAGCCCGACACCGCCGCCGGACGCCATCTCCGAAGCGGCCGAGGTCAGGCCCGCCGCCCCGAGGTCCTGCAGCGAGACGAGCAGCTCGCGGTCGAGCAGCTCCAGACAGCACTCGAGCAGCTTCTTCTCGGTGAACGGATCGCCGATCTGGACCGACGGTCGCTTGTCTTGGTCGCCGCCCTCGCTACCGACGAGCTCGGCGCTGGCCAGCACCGAGGCGCCGCCGATCCCGTCGCGGCCGGTGAGCGCGCCGAGCAGCACGACCACGTTGCCCGGTCCGGCGGCGGCGCTGCGGATCAGGCGCTCGTGCCGGGCGAGGCCCAGGCACATCGCGTTGACGAGGCAGTTCTGTTCGTAGCTGTGCTCGAAGTAGATCTCGCCGCCCACCGTCGGCACCCCGATCGAGTTGCCGTAGTGGCCGATCCCGGCCACGGCGCCGTTGAGCAGGTAGCGCGAGCGCTCCGAGCCGGCCGGCTCGCCGAATCGCAGCGAGTCGAGCACGGCGATTGGGCGAGCGCCGACCGCGAACACGTCGCGAAGGATCCCGCCGACCCCGGTGGCGGCGCCCTGGAACGGTTCAACCGCGCTCGGATGGTTGTGTGACTCGACCTTGAACGCCACCGCCAGCCCGCCGCCCACGTCGACCGCGCCGGCATTTTCGCCCGGCCCGAGGAGGAGGTGCGGCCCCTCGGTCGGGAGGCGGCGCAGCAGCCGGCGCGAGTGCTTGTAGCCGCAGTGCTCGGACCACATCAGCGAGAGCATCGCCAGCTCGACGTCGTTGGGCGCCCGGCCCAGACGGTCGAGGATCCGGGCGTACTCGTCGTCGGTCAGACCGAGTTGGCGGTGGCGCTCCTCAAGCGAGTACGTGCTGCTCGACATGCGCTCGCATCGACTCGAAGATCTTCAGTCCGTCGGCGGACCCGCCCAGCGGGTCCACCGCGTGCTCGGGGTGGGGCATCAGGCCGAACACGTTGCCCCGCTCGTTGCACACGCCGGCGATGTCGCGCAGCGAGCCGTTCGGGTTGTTGCCCGGGGCATAGCGGAGCAGCACCTGACCGCCCGACTCCAAGCGGTCAAGCTCAGGCTCCGGCGCGTAGAAACGACCGGTCGTGTGCTTGACCGGGATCGAGAGGTGGTCCCCGCCCTCGCACGCGCCGACGAACGGTCCTACCGCGCGGGCCACCTCGACCTCGACCTGACGAAAGACGAACTTCAAAGACACATTCGTCAGCAGCGCGCCCGGCAAAAGCCCCGCCTCGCACAGGACCTGGAAACCGTTGCAGATGCCGAGGACCAAACCGCCCTCGCGCGCGAACTCCTCCACCTCGGCCATCACCGGAGCAAACCGGGCAATCGCGCCTACGCGGAGGTAGTCGCCATAGGAGAAGCCGCCCGGCACGATGACGGCGTCGACGCCTTGGAGGTCGCGGTCGGCGTGCCACAAGAGGACTGCGTCGCCGACGCGGGCGGCGGCCTGGAGGGCGTCGACGTCGTCGCAGGAACCAGGGAAGCGGACGATCCCGAACTTCATCGCGCCTCCGGGAGTTCCGCGCCAGCGGAACTCCCAATGGAATCCGCGCCAGCGGATTCCACAATCTCCCAATCCTCGATCAGCGGATTGGTGAGCAGGCGTTCGCACATTGCGGGCAAAGCCGCCGGATCGTCGACGTCGAGCTCGATCAGCCGGCCGACGTGGACGTTGCGCACGCCGTCGAAGCCCAGCGCCGGTAGAGCTCGCTCCACCGCCTGGCCCTGCGGATCGAGGATTCCCGCCTTGGGCCGGACGAGAACCCGGGCCCTCATCGCGTTCGCTGCAACCAGGCGTCGAACGGGTCGCCCGTGATCCGCTCGTACGCCTCGATGTACTTCTCTCGTGTGCGCTGCACGACCTCGTCGGGGATCGGCGGGGCCGGAGGGTTGCGGTCCCAGCCGGTCGAGGACGCCCAATCGCGCACGAACTGCTTGTCGAAGCTCGGCTGCGAGCGCCCGGGCTCGTACTGGTCGGCTGGCCAGAAGCGCGAGGAGTCCGGCGTGCACACCTCGTCGCCGAGCGTCAGCTGCCCGTCGTCGTCGAGGCCGAACTCGAACTTGGTGTCGGCCAAGATGATCCCGTGCTCGCGCGCGTGCTCGGCTGCGGCGCTGTACACGGCGATCGAGACCTCGCGCAGGCGATCGGCCAGCTCGCGATCGCCGATCAGCCCCACCGTCGCGTCGAAGTCGATGGCCTCGTCGTGGCCGACCTCGGCCTTGGTCGATGGGGTGTAGATCGGCTCCGGAAGCTGGTCCGATTCGAGCAGGCCCGACGGCAGCTCGATGCCCGAGACCGTGCCCGTCCGCTGGTAGTCCTTCCACCCGGAGCCCGTGATGTAGCCGCGGACGACACACTCGACCGGGAGCATCTTGAGCTGGCGGACGAGCATCCCGCGTCCGCGCGCCTCAGCCGGCACCCCGTCGCTCACAGAAAGCATGTGGTTGGGGACGATCCCGGCCGTCCGCTCGAACCAGAAAGTGGACAGACCGGTGAGGACGGCGCCCTTGTCCGGGATCGGCGTCGGGTGGACGACGTCGTAGGTCGAAATCCGATCCGAGGCGACGATCAGCAGGTCCCGATCGCGCCCTTTGTAGATCTCGCGGACCTTGCCCGAAGCGATCAGGGGCAGGTCGGCAAGGGCGCTCACTGGGTCGATCCTAGCAACGGGAACGGCGGCGTCCGCCTAACTCTGATTGACCAGGAGACTGGCGGCGCACGGCGCGGTCGTACCCGGCATGAACACGCCGTCGATCATGTAACCCATCCATGCATCAGGGGCGTTGACGAAGTCGATGATCGTGCCGCCGGAGTTCTCGGAGAACTCGCTATCCGGACCGGCGTCGTCGATCTGCTGGGACTGGCCCTGGGTCAACTGCGTGCCGACCGCCTCGCTGTTGGCCGCGGTCGAGGTCACGTCGATCTCGGCGTCGAACGTTCCGCCGCCGTCGTCGTTGCACTTGAGGGTGACCGTGAACGGGCCGAAGCTGCCGAGCGTCGCGGTCTGCCCACCGCTGGCGGTCACCAGCCCGCTGCGACTCCCGCCGGAGGAGCCGCCCGACCCGCCCGAGCCGCCGGTGAAGTAGCTCGCGGGATGACCATCCAGGTCCTGCGCGTTCCTCGCGCTCGGGACCGGACCCAGCGAGCTCAGCTTGATCTGCTTGCCGGTGATCGAGCCGGTCTTCAGCCGGTCGCCGGACAGCGAGTTCTTCTTGATCAGGCTGTCTCCGTTCACCAGCTCGCCCGCGGCGAACGCGGTCCCCGAGGTAGCTACCACCAGCGCGATCACCCCAATGACCACGCCTGCCGATGGCCTCCGTCGCCAGAGCTGCCTCATTTTGGTCTCCCTTCTCACCGGACCTACCGGCTAGGTCCGTGTCGGGGGCGACGGTAGCGGACGCACGGGGGCCGTCGGTTAAGGAAGTGTGGGGCCCTCCGGCGCCGGAGGGCCCCACCTGTGCCCACCTAAGGAGCCGTGGCCGCCGCCGGCGCGCAGATCGCCGTGACGGTGCCGGTGATGACGTCGGTGTAGGGCGGCAGTCCCCCGTTGTTGAAGAAGTCGACGGACCAGCTCGTCTTGCTGTTCGGATAGGAGTCGTTGACGAGCCCGTCATCCTCGTTGCTGACGGTCCCCCCGCCGCCGATGACCGTGGTGCCGGACGGGCACGTAGCGGTCACGAGCGTCGCTGGAGTGGGACCGTTCTGATTGGGCGCCGGAACCGTCGCGCTGGCCGCCACATAGGTCACCTTCGCAATCGACGCCGATGCGGCGTTCGTCGCGTTCGTCGCGTTGGTCGCGTTCGTGGCGCTGGGCACGGTCCCCAGGGTGCTCAGCTTGATCTTGCTGCCGGTCACCGACCGGTTCACCAGCCGGTTGCCCGACAACGAGTTCTTCTTGATCAGCGAGTTACCGCCGACCAGGGTGCTCGCGGCGAGGGCCGACCCCGACATGGCGACGACCAGCGCTGCGATCGCCACCACCATGGCCGCGGATGGCCTGCGACGCGATAGTTGCCCCATCTGGCATCCCCCTTGTGCTCTTCGGACTCCCCGGTGGCGCCCGTATAAACGGACCATAACGTGGTGCGCAATCGCACAAATGGGTCAGAGTCTCGGTACCCGCGGCAAGACGGGACTCTCGATCGCCACCACCATGCCGCGCCGGGCGCCCAGCACGGAGAGCACAAGCGCGGTGTCGGCGATCGCCACGCCGGCCAGATACTGGTCCCGCTCACCCCGCTGCTCGAAGTCGCCGACGATCGCGGCCAGCGCGACCTCGTACCGGCTCTGGTCGTGGGCGGCCAGGGCAGCGATCGCCTCCCCGGTCCGGGCGAACGCCTCCCCGCCGGTGCTCATCGACCGCGCCCGCTCGCGCGCTTCTTCCTCGTCGCCCAGGATCAGCGCCGCCAGGGCAAGCGCATATGACCCTGTGGCGGACGGGGACCCCTTCCCGGTCGTCGGGCCGGCCGGGCCGGCATCAGACAGCTCGCCTTGCACATACCGAGCCTCCGCAGGCCCGGCGCCGGCCAGCACCGCCGCCTTGAGCATCCCGACGAGCCGGCCGTACGCGGTCGCGTGTGCCAGCTCCCACGACTGGCGGTAGAGCCCAGCCGCCTGAGCGAATCCGGCCCGGGCGGCAGCTGCGTCCCCGCAGATCAGGGCCCGTTGGGCGTCGCCCTCGAGCGCCACCGCCGCCGTAAGCAGTTCCTGATGCTTACGCGGCGGCACGGCGGCGCAAAGCGTAAACGGACCAGGTATCCATTGCGGCCATGGCGACCGGCAACCCACTGAGCAACAAGGTCGCGCTGGTCACCGGCGCGAGCGGCGGCATCGGGCAGGCCATCGCGCGTCGTCTGGCCGCCAGTGGCGCCTCGGTGGCGCTCGCCTACAACGCGCACGCTGAACCTGCCCAGCGGCTCGCGGACGAGCTCGCGGCCGCCGGCGGACACGCGCTGGCGGTAGGCGCCGACCTGCGGGTTCCCGAGGCGCCGGGCGAGCTTCTGGCCGCCATCGAGCCGGCGCTCGGGTCGGTCGACGTCCTGGTGGCGGCTGCCGGCTTGGCCCGCCGCCAGGGCTACGAGGAGGTCTCGCTCAAGGGCTTCGACGAGACCATCGCGGTCAACCTACGCGCCCCGTTCCTGCTCGCGCAGCGCACCCTGCCGGGCATGGCGGCGCGGGGGTTCGGCCGGGTCCTGTTCTTCTCCTCCGTGGCCGGGTTCACGGGCGGAGTCATCTCGCCCGATTACGCGGCGTCGAAGTCCGGGCTCCACGGCCTCACGCACTTCCTGGCCGCGCGGGTGGCGCGCGACGGCGTGACCGTCAACGCAATCGCGCCTGCCCTGATCGCCGAGACCCGGATGCTTCCCGGTGATCCGGAGGAGCTGCGCTCACGCGTGCCGGTCGGGCGCCTCGGGCGGCCCGACGAGGTGGCTGACCTGGCGATGGCGATCCTCCGCAACGGCTATATGACCAGCCAGGTCGTGTCGGTCGACGGCGGGATGTACCCGCACTAGACCGGGGCGTGATCGATTTGGCCCCATATGCGGGCCATTTCGACCAAACCCCCCGGGGCCGCGTTCCCGCGGACAGTTCCTCTAGGCCGGAACCCGCGGAGCCGAGATCGCGTCGAGCCGCGCGATGATCTCGTCGGCGTGGCGTACGAACGGGAAGTAGTCGAAGATCGCGTCGAGGTCTAGCCCGGCGCCGGCCGGATCGCGAGCAAGCAACTCACGCAGCGGCACCCGCGAGTCCAGGGCCTGCTGGGCCAGCCGCTGGACGACCCGGTACGCGTCGTCGCGAGTCATGCCGCAGTCCACGAGCGCCAGCAGTACGCGCTGGGAGAACAGCGCGCCGCGAGTCAGCTCGAGGTTCTCGCGCATGCGCTCCGCGTCGACCACCATGCCCTCGATCAGCGCCAGCGCGCGGCGTTGGATGTGGTCGAGCAGGATCGTCGAGTCGGGCAGGATCACGCGCTCGACCGACGAGTGCGAGATGTCGCGCTCGTGCCAGAGCGCAACGTCCTCCAGCGCCGCCAAAGCGTTCCCACGCAGAATCCGAGCGAGCCCGACGATCTGCTCGGACTTGATCGGGTTGCGCTTGTGCGGCATCGAGCTCGAGCCCTTCTGGCCCGCGCCGAACGGCTCACGCACCTCGCCCACCTCCGTGCGCGCCAAATTCCGCATCTCGGTGGCGAACCGCTCGAGCCCGGCGCCGGCGAGCGCGATCGCCTCAAGGAGCTCGGCGTGACGGTCGCGCGGGACGACCTGGGTCGAGACCGGCTCGCGGGCAAGCCCGAGTCGCGTCAGCACTCGCTCCTCGAAATCCGGTGACGTCGCCGAGTAGGTACCGACGGCGCCCGAGATCGCCCCCACGGCGACCTGCTCGAACGCCCGCGTGAGCCGCTCAGCATTCCGATGCGCCTCAAAGGCAAACGAAGCCAGCTTGATCCCGAACGTCGTCGGCTCGGCGTGGATCCCGTGCGTGCGCCCGGCGCACAAGGTATCCGCGTGCTCGCGGGCCGCCGCGGCGAACGCATCCACCAGCCGGCGTGCATCCGGCAAAACGAGCCCGCCCACCTGGCGCAACTGCAACGCCAGCCCCGTGTCGAGCACGTCGCTCGAGGTTAGGCCGTGGTGGATCCAGCGCCCGGCCGGCCCGGCAGAGGCGGCCAGCACGTCGACGAATGCCGCCGTGTCGTGGTCAGTGACCCGTTCGCGCTCCTCGATCGCCTCAACGGTGAACGTCGCCGCTCGGATTGCATCCAGATCCGATGAAGTCGGACCGTCCATCTCCTCGCACGCGGCCACCTCGACCTCGCGCATCGCCTCGAAGCGAGCGTGATCGGACCAGGCCTCGGCCAGCTCGGCGCGGGTGTAGCGGGGGATCACAAATCGAGCCTAGCGACCGAGCCGGGCGTCAGCCTCACCCACCCGCGAGCTGCACCGCCTTGACGATCAGCAGGGCGATGGCAAGCAGCAGGTACCCCTCGAGCGCCAGCATCGTGACCCGGCGTCCGACGGACTGCTTGGGCCGGGCCAGCAGGGCGATCGGGGGCATCGTCCACTGCTCGCGCGGAACCGACGGTTCGGTCGCGACCTGGGTCAAACCGCCGCCCCGGCGGCGCGCGCGCAGCTCCAAGCCGGCGAACGCGATCAGCGCCACCACCATCACCGCACCACCGATCTCGGCGAACTCGTCGACATTGATGCTCGGAAACACCGTGGTCGCCATCAGGATCAGCGACAGGAGCAGCAGGACCGCCTCGATCAACACCGCGAGCACGTTCAGCCACAGGCGGTTGACCCACGGCCCAAGCACCTCGCGGTCGTTACAGAGGAGGAGGAGAAACATGCTGGCGCTCGGTAGCAGCACGCCGGCGAGCGCCTGGACGGCCAAGGTGATAACTCCGAGTGGCGCGCCGGGGATCAGCACGATCGCCGCGGCGCCCACGACGACCAGCGCGAACATCGCGTAGAAGCCCTTGGCGTCGGAGAACTTACGGTGCAGCGAGCTCTTGGTGCCGAACATGTCGCCGAACGCATAGCTGGTGGATAGCGTGAGGGCGCCGGCGCCGATCAGCGACGCGTTGAGCAGCACCAGCGCGAATAACGCCCCGGCCGGCGCTCCGAGCGTCGCTTCGAGCCCGGAAGCGGTACCCCCAGCATCGGTGAACTGGCCGAAGTACGGCGTGTGCTCGAACGCGAACGCCGACACGCACATCAGCGCAGCGGCACCGATCACCACCACGAACGCGCCTACCCACGTGTCCACCCGCTCGTAGTTGATCCAGCGCGGCGTGATCCGCTTGTCGATGATGTTCGACTGCTGGAAGAACAGCTGCCAGGGCGCCACCGTGGTCCCGACGATCGCGATGATCAGCAGCACCGAAACCGACGTGGCACCGCCCTGAATGCCCGGAATGAAGAAGTCGTGGACAATCGGACCGGCCTTCGGATGGGCCAGGAAGAACAGCGGGATCACCAGCAGGTTGCCGAACACGAACACGAACATCGAGCGCTCCCAGGCCCGGAAGCTGCCGGTGGCGGTCACCGCGATCAGGGCCGCCGCCGCGAGCGGCACCGCGATGTACTCGGAGACCCCGAAGTAGCCGAGCGCGAGGCTGACCCCGATGAACTCGGTCACCACGGTGAGGAAGTTCAGGATGAACAGGTCGATCACCGAGAACCAGCCCCAGAAGCGCCCGAAGCGCTCCTTGATGAGCCGGGCGTGTCCGACGCCGGTCACGGCTCCGAGGCGTACCACCATCTCCTGGTTGACGAGCAGCACCGGGATCAGCAGCAGGAGCACCCACAGCAGGGTCGTCCCGTAGTTCTGTCCCGCCTGGGAGTACGTGGCGACGCCGCCCGCGTCGTTGTCCCCGACCATCACGATTAGGCCCGGACCGACGATGGCCAGCAACGCGAGCCCGCGCGAGCGCCAGCTGCGGTGCGCCTCCTCGTGCTCCCGGATCGTGCCGAACGCGCCCTGGATGTCGCCGACGTGGGCGTCGTCGAGCACGTAGCGCTCGCGAGGCGGCGAGGGCTCCGGCGGCGAGGGCTCCGGCAGCGAAGGCTGCGGCGGCGGGGGCTGCGGAGCCCGCTCGGGCGCGGACGCGGGGGCAGCGGCAGCCACAGGCGGCGTGCTCTGCGCAGCGCCCGTCGAATCGCTCGCCATGTGCTCGGCCTCCTTTCGCCTGTCCGCCGCGTTGCCGCGACCGGGCGGGAGGCCGCTCAGGTTCCGGGGTCAGTCCCTGGGAAGTGGAGCGACGCCCACGACGCCGGCCGCGAACCAGCTACTTCGCGGTAAGTCGTCGCTATCTAAGAACTCGTCGTGGTGATTCATCGCCATGGGTGCCTTGCAGCCCGGGACGGGCCGCCTACGCGAGCGTAGCAATGGGGTTCACGTCGTTCCAGGCCCAAAAGCGGCAATCTAGGAGGCATGAGCCCGATGAGAACCGAATCCGATCACCCGGGCGACTGGCGTGCCGCCATCCGGGAACTCGCCTCGTTCGAGCGCCCGTCCGCGTCGGAGGGGGAGCGCCGCGCCGCCGAGTTGATCGCCGGGCGGCTGAGAGCGCTCGGGTGCCGGGCTGAGGTCGAGGAGGAGCGCGCGCACGGCGGCTACTGGTGGCCGATCGGGCTCGTGAACGCGCTCGCCGCCGCGGGCGGCGCGCTCACGTTGCGCCGAGGTAGCGCCCGGAGACGCGCGATCACCGCGGCCCTGGCCGCCGCCGGCGCCGCCGCCCTGTGGGACGACCTCGGTCACGGCAACCGCTGGTTTCGACGTGCGGTCCTGCCTCACCGCTCGACGTGGAACGTGGTGGCGGAGATGGGTGACCCCGATGCCGAGCGCACGGTCGTGTTCATCGCCCACCACGACGCGGCGCATTCCGGGCTCGTGTTCCATCCCGTCCTGCCGCGGATTCCGCTGAAGCTGGCGCCGCGGCTGCACGCCCGGGCGGGACGGAGCTTCCCGCTCATGTACACCGTCTGGCTCGGCCCGGTGCTCGTGTGCGCCGGCTCGATCCTCGCCAGGCGGCGGGTGCTCGCCGCCGGTACCGCGCTCGCGGCCGCGGCCACGGCGGCGATGGCGGACATCGGGGCGCGCGCGTCGGTGCCCGGAGCCAACGACAATCTCAGCGCGGTCGGCGCCGTGATCGCACTCGCCGACCGCCTGCGCGAGCAGCCGGTGGAGGGCGTGCGGGTGTTGTTGCTGTCGACCGGCTCCGAGGAATCGTTCAGCGAGGGTATGCAGGGATTCGGCCGGCGCCACTTCGCCGAACTGGATCCCGACCGGACCGAGATCGTGTGTCTCGAGTGCCTCGGCGGGCCGACGCTGATCGTGGTCGAGGGCGAGGGGATGCTTCGTATGCGCGACTACCCGACCCACATGCGTGAGGCACTCGCCAACGCCGCCGCGGACGCCGGCCAGGAAATCGGCCGCGGTCTACGCACGACCGCTGCCACCGACGCGATCATCCCGCTGCGCGCCGGCTACGCCGTGGCCACGCTCGCTTCTGTCGATGAGACGAAGCTCCCGATGAACTATCACTGGCCCAACGACGTGCCCGACGCGCTCCATTGGGGCACGATTGACAGCGCGGTCGCGGTCTGTGAGCGGTTCGTGCGCACCCGCGACATTTAGGCAGCGTCAGTCCCGCGCCACGCCCGCGCGCCGGCGCCACTCCTCGGGCACCAGCAGCTCGAGCACGTCGTCGACCGCGACGATCCCCACCGGCCGGCCCTCGCCGTCGACCACCGGCATCGCGATCAGGTTGTAGTCGCTCATCAGCCGCGCGACCTCGGGAACCTCGGCCTCGAGCGCCACGCTCGGGATGGATGACTCGACGAGTTCGGAGACCCTCCGGTCCGCATCGGCCCTGATCAGCTCGACCAGCGGCACCGTGCCGAGCAGCTTTCCGGCGTCGTCGACCACGCATACCGTCGACGCCTGCTGGGGCCCCAGGTTGTTGGCGGCCCGCACCTGCGCCAGCGCCTCGGCCGCGGTTGTCGCTGCCGGAACCATGGTGAAATCCGGGTTCATCATCCCGCCCGCCGTCGAGGGGTTGTGGCCCAGCAGCGCGCGCACCTTGGCCTGCTCGGGCGGCGGCATGAGGTTCAGGATCGGCAAGCGATGCTCCTGGTCGAGCTCGAGCAGCAGGTCGGCAGCATCGTCGCTTGCCATGCGGCCGAGCACGGCCGCAGCCTCGGGGTCGGAGCGCTCGCGCAGGAACTCGACCTGGTGCTCGTCGTCGAGCTCCTCGAACACGTCCGCCTCGAGCTCCTTGTCCTGCCCGACCGCCTCGAGGATCTCCTCCCCCTCCTCGTGCGATGCGGCCTCGACCAGGTCGGCGATCTGGGCCGGGTGCAGCCGGACCAGCCGGCGCGCCGCCATCTTCAGGCGCGAGGTGGGCACGTGCCCGACGAACGGCTCGATGTCGCCGCCAGGCCACGAACTGGCCATGCTCGGCGTCGTGGCCGCGGAACCGACGTGGCAGCAGCCGCCAGAGCCGCGGGCGAATGCTCGGGTCGATGCCGGCCACGCGCCACGCGCCGTCGTCGTCGCGGACCAGGTCGACCTCGTGCGCGGTGACCAGGCGGGCGGTGTCGACGTTGATCAGGCTGCGATCGAGCACGTCGGCGCGGAGCAGCACCTCGCCGGGGCGCCGCTCGAACTGCGCCAGGTTCAACTTGGTGGTGGCCGTCTGGACCGAGTAGGGCCCGAGTTGCTGGACTCGGTCGATCGGGACGAACATCTCCCGCCCGCCGATGCGAGCGGTGAGGCCGATGACCGTGGCCGAGCCGTCTTCGAGTCCGGCCACGACGTCGTCGACCTTGCCTAGACGCTCGCCCTCGGAGTCGAGTAGGGGACCGCCGGCCAGCGATGAGAGATGCGCTACTTCGGGCATCGATGCCGAAGACGAAGGCTAGCGCCCCCGACCGAGCAGCGGACGAGAGATTGATTGGGCGGGCCGCACCGACGAGGCCTTCGGCCTCGCGGCCCGCTACCTGTCGAGAATCCGAGCCGCGAGCACAGCGGCGTTGCGCGCGTTGTCGATGCCGACGCAGGCGACCGGTACGCCCGGCGGCATCTGGGCGATCGACAGGAGCGCGTCGAGACCACCGGCTACGGAGGTGCGACTGGTCAGCGGCACGCCGATCACCGGCAACTCCGAATGGGCCGCCACGACGCCCGGCAGCGCCGCCGAAAGTCCCGCGCCGGCGATGATCACCCGCAGGCCCCGCATCTTGGCGTTGCGGGCGTATTCGGCGACCTTGTCGGGCTCCCGATGAGCCGACATGACGCGGATCTCGCAGCGGATGCCCCGCTCGATCAGCTCCTTCTCGGCCGCCTCCATCCGCTCCATGTCGCTCTTGGAGCCCATCAGGATCCCCACCAGCGGGGTGTCGACCTCGAGCTCCTCGAGCTCGGACACCGGCTCGGCGAAGCTTTCCGGGGCGACACGCGGGAACTCGCTCACGCCCGTCCACCCAGCGGACCCGCGACCTTGAGTGCGATGTCGCGGCGCAGCTGCTTGCCGTCGAACTCGATCACGTCGGCGGCAGCATAGGCGGCTTCGCGGGCGGACGTCGCGTCAGGACCGAGCCCGGTCACGTTGAGCACGCGCCCGCCGGCGGTCACGACCTCGCCCGAAGCGTTGAAGGCGGTCCCGGCGTGTGTCACCTGAATCTCGGCAGGCACCCGATCGAGCCCGGTGATCACGTCGCCGCTCGAGGACGAGGCGGGGTAGCCGGCGCTGGCCAGGACCACGCTGACCGCCATCTCGGGCGCCCACTCGAGCTCGATGCCGCTGAGTCCGCCGACCACGGTGGCGGCCTCGAGCAGCCCGAGCAGGTCCGAGCGCAGACGCGGCATCAGGGCCTGTGTCTCGGGGTCGCCGAAGCGCACGTTGAACTCGAGCACACGCGGCCCGTCGCTGGTCATCATCAACCCGGCGTAGAGCACGCCCTGGAACGGGATGCCCCGGCGGGCCAGCTCGTCGAGCACCGGCTGGTGGGCGGCGGCACAGATCTCGGCGGCGCGCCGCGGGTCGACGGCCGGCACAGGGGAATACGACCCCATCCCGCCCGTGTTCGGGCCCTGATCGCCGTCGTAGATGCGCTTGTAGTCCTGGGCGGAGGCCAGCGGAACCGCGGTCTGCGCGTCGCACAACGCCAGCAGCGACAGCTCCTCGCCCTCAAGGAACTCCTCGACCACGACCTGCTCGGTGTCGAAGCGCCGCTGCACCAGCAACACCTCCAACGCCTCGCGCGCCTCCGCCTCGTCGCCGGCGATGATCACGCCCTTGCCCGCGGCCAAGCCGTCCGCCTTGATCACGACCGGATATCGCTCGATGGCGTCCAGGCCGGCCTGCGGATCCCGAACCACCTTATAAACAGCCGTCGGCACGCCGGCGGCGGCCATCACTTCCTTGCAGAACGCCTTGGACCCCTCGAGCCGAGCCGCCGCGGCGGTCGGGCCGAAGGCGCGGATCCCCGCGTCGGTCAGGGCGTCGACGACGCCCGCGACGAGCGGCGCCTCGGGACCGACCACGACTAAGTCAACGCCTTCGTGCCACGACGCGGACACGATCCGGTCGATGTCCTCGACCCCGATGTCGAGGACCTGGGCGTCCCCGGCGATTCCCGCGTTGCCCGGAGCGCACAGGATCTCGGGCCGGCGGGGCGAGCGCGCGAGCGCGCGAATCAGCGCGTGCTCGCGCCCGCCGCCGCCGACGACGAGAACCCTCGGCGAATCAGCGTCAGATGGCGTCAATGAAGTCGTCGATCGGGATCGCCACGAGCGTCTCGTACTTGGCGGTCCCGCGCGAACCGAGCTCGAGCGAGATCCGAGCCATCGTCTTCTCGTCGGGCGCCTCGATCACGTTGATGAAGTCGAACTGGCCGAGCGTCGCCCACTGGGCCTTGACAGTGGCGCCCAGCTGTTCGACCTCCCGATTGACCTCTTTGATCCGCGAGGGGTTGTTCTTGATCGTCTGCACCCCTTCGGGCGCAAGTGTCGAAAGCATGATGTATGTCGGCATGAGCGACTTGTACCTCATGCCGCAGGCGTCGTGACTGCCGCCTACGCGGCAGCCACGGGGTCGGCGGGGACCAAATCCTCTCGCTCGAGCACGAGCGCGCCGTCGGACGCGTCGACCCTGACCGTGTCACCCGCGGTGAACCGACCCTCGAGGATCGCCATCGCCAGCGGATCGACCAGGCGCTTCTGGATCACGCGCTTGAGGGGTCGGGCTCCGTAGGTCGGGTCGTAGCCGAGGTTGCCGAGCAGCGTCCGCGCGATGTCGGTCAGCTCGACCTCGATCCCGCGCTCGCGCACCCGCGCGATCAGCCTCGCCACCTGGAGGTCGACGATCTCCGAGATCTGCTCGCGGCTCAGCGAGTGGAACTCGACGATGTCGTCCAGCCGGTTGATGAACTCGGGCTTGAAGTGGGCCTCGACGCCGGCGCGGCCGCCCGCGAATGTTCGACGTCATGATCAACACGGTGTTCTTGAATGACACCGTGCGGCCCTGACCGTCGGTCAGGCGACCGTCGTCCATCACCTGGAGCAGCGCGTTGAACACGTCGGGATGGGCCTTCTCGATCTCGTCGAGCAGCACCACGCTGTACGGGCGCCGGCGGACCGCCTCGGTCAGCTGGCCGCCCTCGTCGTAGCCGACGTAGCCGGGCGGCGCACCGACCAGCCGCGACACCGCGTGCTTCTCCATGTACTCGGACATGTCGATCCGGATCATCGCGTCCTGGCTGTCGAACATGAACTCGGCCAGCGCCCGGGCCAGCTCGGTCTTGCCGACGCCGGTCGGGCCGATGAACAGGAAGGTGCCGATCGGGCGGTCGGGGTCCTGGAGTCCGGCGCGACTGCGCCGCAGGGCGTTGGACACGGCCTCGACGGCCTCGTCCTGGCCGATCACCCGCTGGTGCAGGCGCTCCTCCATGTGCACGAGCTTCTCGATCTCGCCCTCCATCAGGCGGCTGACCGGGATCCCCGTCCACTTGGCCACGACCTCGGCCACGTCCTCGGCGTCGACGACGTCCTTGAGGAACTTCGGCGATGCCCCGAGGCCGGAGGCCGCGTCATGCTCGGCCTCTGCCGCCGCCGCCAGCCGCTTCTCGAGCTCGGGAATCGTCCCGTACTGAAGCTCGGCGGCGCGGCCCAGATCGGCCGCGCGCTGCGCCTTTTCCAGCTCCATCTTGGCCTGCTCGATCTCCTCCTGGAGGTCGGCGACGGCGCCCACGGACTCCTTCTCGCGCTGCCACTCGGCGTGCATCGCGTCGGAGCGCTCGCGCTCCTCGGCCAGCGCCCGCTCGAGCTGCTCGCGGCGCGCCACGGTGCCGGGATCGTCGTCGTCGCCGAGCGACTGAAGCTCGATCTCGAGCTGCATGATGTGCCGGTCGACCTCGTCGATCTCGGTCGGCTTGGAGTCGATCTCCATACGGATCCTCGACGCCGCCTCGTCGACCAGGTCGATCGCCTTGTCGGGCAGGAACCGGTCGGCGATGTAGCGGTGGCTGAGGGTGGCCGCGGCGACGAGCGCCGAGTCCTGGATGCGGACCTTGTGGTGGACCTGGTAGCGCTCCTTGAGACCGCGCAGGATCGCGATCGTGTCCTGCACCGTCGGCTCGCCCACGTACACGGGCTGGAAGCGCCGCTCGAGGGCCGGGTCCTTCTCGATGTGCTTGCGGTACTCGTCGAGCGTCGTCGCGCCGACCGCGCGAAGTTCTCCGCGCGCGAGCATCGGCTTGAGCATGTTGCCGGCGTCCATCGCGCCCTCGGCTGCGCCGGCCCCGACGATCGTGTGCAGCTCGTCGATGAAGACGATGATCTGGCCCTGGGCGTCGGCGATCTCCTTGAGCACCGCCTTGAGCCGATCCTCGAACTCACCGCGGTACTTCGAGCCGGCCACCATCGCGCTGAGGTCGAGCGCGACCAGGCGGCGGTCCTTCAGGCTCTCGGGCACGTCGCCCGAGACAATTCTTTGTGCGAGCCCTTCGACGATGGCCGTCTTGCCCACGCCGGGCTCACCGATCAGGACGGGGTTGTTCTTCGTCCGTCTTGAGAGGACCTGGATGACGCGTCGGATCTCGTCGTCGCGGCCGATGACCGGGTCGAGCTTGCCCAGGGCGGCGGCCTCGGTCAGGTCGCGCCCGTAGCGCTCGAGCGCCTGGACCTTCTCCTCGGGATTCTGGTCGGTCACGCGGTGGCTGCCGCGCACCTCGGCCAGGGCCTTGAGCAGCTGCTCGCGCGTCGCGCCGACGCTACGCATCACCCGGCCGGCCTGGCCGGGATGGTCGGCGATCGCCAGCATCAGGTGCTCGGTCGAGACGTACTCGTCCTTCAGCTCGCGCATCTCCTTCTCGGCGTCGCGCAGAATCTGGACGAGCTCGGTGGAGCCGCCGGCCGGCTCGGCGCTCCCGGCGCCCTGGAGCTTCGGCAGCGCGTCAAGCGCCTCGCCGTTGGTTCGGCGCACGGCGGCCGGGTCCACTCCCAGCTTGCGCAACACCGGCACCACGATCCCGCCGTCCTGCTCGAGCAGGACCGCGAGCAGATGCTCGGGCATCGTCTGGGGGTTGTGACGCTCGTCGGCGAGTTGCTGCGCGGCCTGGAGCGCCTCTTGGGACTTGATCGTAAAGCGGTCTGGTTGCATGCGTGTCTTTGGTCTCGGGGTCGGCGAAATCTAAGTCTGTATGACTTAGATTATGACAGAGTTTTCCGGTGTTCGCAAGGCGAACGGGACCGCCATCGAGCCAGGCTGACGGCGGGCGCCGCAGCTACGGCGTTGTGGTGGACGTTCCGGTGGACGCGCCGAGCGGCGCGGCCGTGGTCGAGCTGAGAGTCGTCGTGGTCGTAGTGGTCGAGCTGGTGGTCGGCGTGCTGGTCGAGGTCGACGTGCTGCTCGTGGTTGGCGTGGAGGAGCTCGTGCTGGTGCTGGCCGCTGTCGAGCTCGGCGGAGGGGTCGTCGACACGTGGGTCGTCGGCGGCGTGGAGTGCGACGAGCTCGAACTCGACTTGCCCGAGTCGCCTCTGGTGACCGCGTAGGCAACCGCACCGCCCAGGAGGAGCAGCGCGATCACGGTGAAGACGACCCACGGTCCCGGGCCGCGGCCTGGGGTCGCCTTTTGCGGCGTCGCGGGTCGGGTGGGCGGCGGCGGTGCAGGAGCTGGCGGTGGTGGTTGCGCGACGATACGCATCGGCGGTGGTGGTGCCGGGGCCAGCGGGGTGGTTGCGTCGGTCGGAGTCTCGAGCGCGGCCAGCCGGTCGCGGACCTCGGCCGCCGTCTGGGGACGATCCTCCGGCGATTTGGCCAGCATCTGGACCACGAGCGCGTCGAGCGCCGGCGGGACGTTCGGATTCAGCGCGCGTGGGGGCTTGGGGGCGAGGCGCACGTGCTGATGGAGTACCGCGGCCGGGAGATCGCCCATGAACGGCGGCTTGCCGGTCAGCATCTCGTAGAGCACGCAGCCGAGCGAGTAGATGTCCGAGCGCGCGTCCGCGGGCTGCCCCATCGCCTGTTCGGGCGACATGTACGGAGCGGTCCCGAGCACCGACGCGGTCTGGGTCAGGTTGACGCCGTCCGTCGTGCGGGCGATCCCGAAGTCGAGCACCTTGACCTGCCCATCGGGCGTGACCATGATGTTGCCGGGCTTGATGTCGCGGTGGACGATCCCGGCCGCGTGGGCCGCGGCCAGCGTGTCGGCGACCTGCTCGGCGATGCGCACGGCGCGTGGCGGGTCGAAGGGGCGTTCGTCGCGCAGGATCGCGGCGAGGTCGCGGCCCTCGACGTACTCCATCACGATGTAGCGCGTGGGGCCGTCGGCGCCGGCGTCGTACACGGTGACGATGCCCGAATTGCTGATCCCGGCGGCCGCACGCGCCTCGCGCTTGAACCGAGACGCGTAGACCGGGTCGCGCTCGAGCAGCGGGTCCATCGCCACCTTGACCGCCACCACGCGATCGAGCGACAGGTCGGTGCCGCGGTACACGGTGCTCATCCCACCGCGGCCGATCACATCGTCGAGCCGGTAGCGACCAGCGAGGACGCGGCGCCCCCTGGACTCCGGCCCGCTCGGCTCGTCCGGTCCGCCGGCGGAGCTCACGTGCTCGGTGGCTGCGCCTCGTCGTCCGGCCGCGGCGCCCCACCGCCCGACCGCTGCGCCCCATCCCCCGAACGTTGCACCCGGACCGTGAACTTCTTCAGATCTGCGTTGCGGACGATCGCGCCCCCCTTGACGTAAGGCACGATCTCGGCCCGCAGCTCGCGCCGGATCTTCTCCAATCGTTCGACCTCGGCCTTCAGCTCATCCGCCCGCTTCTCGAGCCCCTTGACCTTCCGCTCCACCGCTCCGAGCTTCTGCTCGAGCTCGAACACGCGCTCGACGCCGGCCAGGTTCATGCCCAGCTCGGCCGTCATCTCCTGAATGCGCCGGAGGCGGTCGACGTCCGCATGCGAGTAGAGCCGCGTGCCCTTCGGCGAGCGCTTGGGCTCGATCAGGCCGCGGGCCTCGTACATCCGCAGGGTCTGCGGATGCATGTCGGCGAGCTCGGCGGCGACCGAGATCATGAACACGCCGCGATCTGAAGAAACCTCGACGCGAGTGGTTCTAACGCGACGCGCGGCCATCAGCTGCTCCTCTCCTTTGACTCTCCGCCGGCAGCCTTCGTGAACAGGCTCGACCGGGGGTTGCCGTTCGTCGCCTTGGACAGTCGGTCGATCGCCTCGTCCTGCTCGGGCGAGAGCTTCTCGGGGACGTCGATGACAAACCGGTAGCGAATGTCGCCGCGGCCCTTGCCGCCGGCTCGCGGCGGTCCCTCGCCGCGGAGGCGCTGGACCGTGCCGTGCTTGGTGCCGGGGGCCACGCGCAGGCGCTTGGATCCGTTCAGCGTCGGGACCTCGACGATCGCTCCCCGGACCGCCTCGGGAATCGTCAGCGGCACCTCGACCTCGAGGTTGTCGCCGGCAGGCTTGAACACCGGTGACTCCTGCACCCGGGTGATCACGTAAAGGTCTCCGGGCTCGCCACCCCGCAGGCCCGCCTCGCCCTTGCCGGCCAGGCGGATCCGACTGCCGTCGTGCACCCCAGCCGGGATGTTGACTCGCAGCCGGCGGACGCTGCGCTGGGCACCGGTACCGGCACAAGTCGGGCACGGATCCTCGATCACTGTGCCGGTGCCGCCGCAGTTCGAGCAGGGCTGGGAGATCGAGAAGATCCCCTGGCTCTGGGCCTCGACGCCGCGTCCTTCGCACACCGGACAGACCTTGGGGGAGGTGCCCGGCTTCGCGCCGGTTCCCTTGCAGGTCGGGCAGGGCTGCGAGGTCGGCACCGACAGCGGGACCTGCGCCCCGTGCACCGCCTGATCGAAGCTCAGCGACACCTCGGTCTCGAGGTCGCGCCCCTGGTTCTGGGCGCCGGTTCGCCCGGGACCGGTTCGCGCCTGCCCGGCACGCCCGCGGGTCCCGGCGGTGCGCCCGGCTGTGCCGGCCCCGGCGCCACCGCCGAACAGGTTCGAGAGGATGTCGCCGAAGCCGCCGCTGAACGAGCTGGGGTCGAAGTTGCCGGTGGTGAAGCCGCCGAGCGGCCCCTGGCCCCGGTCGTACGCCTTGCGCTTCTCAGGATCGGACAGGACGTCGTGCGCCTGCGAGATCTCCTTGAAGCGCTCCTCCGCTTTCTTGTCACCCGGATTGCGATCCGGGTGATGCTGGCGGGCGAGCTTGCGGTAGGACTTCTTGATCTCCTCGTCGGAGGCGTTCTTGCCTACGCCGAGGATCTTGTAGTAGTCGGGTCTCGGTGGCATTGATCCTCTTTGGCATTCATGCCGCAACCACCACGCGCGCCGGCCGGATCACGACCTCGCCGAGCCGGTAGCCGCGCTGGTAGACCTCGACCACGGTACCGGGCGCGGCACCCTCCACCGGCTGTTGGGCGATCGCCTCGTGCAGCTGGGGGTCGAACCGCTCGCCCTTCGGCGAGAAGCCCTCGACGCCGGCTCGTGCCAGCGCGGCGATCACATCGTCGTGCACCAGCTTGATGCCCGAGACGAGCGTGGCCGTGCCGTTGTCTTTCGGTGCTCCGGCGTATCCGGGGTGCTGGAACTGCGTCTGCCTCTGACTCTGGGTCGCCGCTTCGGCGGCCTGGAGCGCCCGGTCGAGGTTGTCGACCGCGGGCAGCAGCTCCTTGGCGAGCTTGGCGATGCCGCGCTCCTGGGCGACAGCCGCCTCGCGCGCAGAGCGCTTGCGGTAGTTCTCGAAGTCGGCCTTGGTGCGCTTGGCGAGGTCGAGGTACTCATCGGCCTTCTCGGCCTTGGCGGTCAGCTCTTCGAGGTCGTGCTCGAGCTGGCGCTCGTGGTCGGTCTCGGGCTCGGCCTCAGCTTCGACCGAGCTGGTAGGCCCCACCGGAGCCTCGGGCCCACCGGCCGGGAACGAGGGGTCGGAGCCCGCCCGCCCGCCTGTGTCAGGCGGGTGGATGGGCTCCTCATCGCGAACCGGGTCGGCAGCCTCTTGGATGTCAGGCTTGCCCGTCATTACTTCTCGTCCACGACCTCGGCGTCGACGACGTCCTCCTCCTCGGAGCCGGCGCCGTTGCTCGACGCGGCGCCATCAGCGCCACCATCCGTCGAGCTCGCCGCGGCCTGCTCCTGGGCGCGCTGGTACATCGCCTCAGAGACCTTGTGGAATGCGCTGTGCAGCGTCTCGGTCTTGGAGTTGATGTCGGCGGCGTCATCGCTGGTCAGCGACTCGCGGACCGCCTTGATCGCCTGCTCGATCTCGTCCTTGGAGCTCGAGTCGACCGCGTCGCCCAGGTCCTTGAGCTGACGCTCGGCCTGGTATGCCGCGTTCTCGCCGTTGTTGCGCGCCTCGGCCAGCTCGCGCTGACGGCGGTCGTCCTCGGCGTGCGACTCGGCGTCGGTCACCATCCGCTTGATCTCCTCGTCTGAGAGACCGGAGCCGGACCGGATCTCGATCTTCTGCTCCTTGCTCGTGCCGAGGTCCTTCGCCGACACGTTCAGGATCCCGTTGGCGTCGATGTCGAACGCGACCTCGATCTGCGGGATGCCTCGCGGCGCCGGCGGGATGCCGGTGAGCTGGAACTTGCCCAGCGACTTGTTATAGGTCGCCATCTCGCGCTCACCCTGCAAGACGTGGATCTCCACGCTCGGCTGGTTGTCCTCCGCGGTCGAGAAGATCTCGGACTTGCGGGTCGGGATCGTGGTGTTGCGCTCGATCAGCTTGGTCATCACGCCGCCCTTGGTCTCGATGCCCAGCGTCAGCGGGGTCACGTCGAGCAACAGGACGTCCTTGACGTCTCCGGCGAGCACGCCGGCCTGGATCGCGGCGCCGACGGCGACGACCTCATCGGGGTTGACACCCCGGTGCGGCTCCTTGCCGGTCAGCTCCTTGACCTTCTCCTGCACGGACGGCATGCGGGTCATGCCGCCGACGAGCACGACGTGGTCGACCTTGTCGACGCCCTTGTCCTTGGCGTCATCGAGGGCCTGACGGACCGGCGCCACGGTGCGGTCGAGCAGCCCTGAGGTCAGCTCGTTCATCTTGGCGCGCGTAAGGCGCATGTCGAGGTGCTTCGGGCCGCTCGAGTCAGCGGTGATGAAGGGCAGGTTGATCTGCGTCTCCTGCGTGGTGGAGAGCTCGATCTTGGCCTTCTCGGCCGCCTCGTAGAGCCGCTGCAGCGCCATCGGGTCGGCGCTCAGGTCGATGCCCTGAGACTTCTTGAACTCACTCACCAGCCAGTCGACGAGGGCCTTGTCGAAGTTGTCGCCGCCGAGGTGGTTGTCACCCGCGGTCGCCTTGACCTCGAACACACCGTCGCCGATCTCCAGCACGGACACGTCAAACGTGCCGCCGCCGAGGTCGAAGATCAGGATCGTCTGGTCGTTTTCCTTATCGAGGCCGTAGGCCAGCGACGCCGCCGTCGGCTCGTTGATGATCCGCTTGACGTCGAGCCCGGCTACGCGGCCGGCGTCCTTGGTCGCCTGACGCTGGTCGTCGTTGAAGTAGGCGGGGACGGTGATCACGGCGCTGTCGACCGGCTCGCCGAGATACGCCTCGGCGTCAGCCTTCAGCTTGCCGAGGATCATCGCGCTGATCTCCGGCGGGCTGTACTGCTTGCCGCCGGCTTCGACGCGCGCGTCGCCGTTGGGTCCGGAGACCACCTTGTACGGAACGATCGACTCCTCCTCGCGCACTTCGGCCTCTTTGCGGCCCATAAAGCGCTTAATCGAGAAGATCGTGTTCTGAGGGTTGGTGACGGCTTGCCGCTTGGCTACCGTCCCGACCAGGCGCTCACCGGACTGAGTGAACGCGACCACGGACGGAGTCGTACGGCCGCCCTCCGCGTTCTCAATGACCGTCGGCTCGCCACCCTCGAGCACCGCCATGCACGAGTTGGTCGTTCCGAGGTCGATTCCGATTGTCTTTCCCATCGAGTTCTGCTCCTGTTTGTTCGCAAAAATCTAAGCGAGAGGGTAGCAGATTTGGATGGAGTCAAGCGGCTCCTTCTCAGCCGACCTTGAACGCGCTCGGGCACATGCGCTGGAGCACGCAGTCGGCGCACGCAGGACGGCGCGCGTGACAGGTCCGGCGGCCGTGACGCAGCATGTTCAGGTGCAGCTCGAGCTCTTCGCCCGGCGGGGTGATCGCGAGCATTTCGTCGTGCATCTCCTCGAACGGCGCACCCGGCCGGAACAGGCCCAGGCGCGTCCCCACCCGGGAGACGTGCGTGTCGACCGGAACATCGCGCATCCCGAGAGCGAACAGGAGCACGCAGGCCGCCGTCTTTCGCCCGACTCCTGGGAGCGAGGTGAGGTAGCGCTGCGCCTCCGGTACTGGCTGGCTGGCCAGCCAGTCGAGAGACAGGGAGTGGTCCAAGGTGATGCCGCTCGACGCAGCGTGCTCTGGCGCGGTCTCGGTAATCGCGGCGAGGATCGACTTGATGCGTGCCGATTTGACCTTCGAGATGCCGCCTGGCCGGATCGCCTCCTCGACCGCGTCCACGGGCGCGTCGCGCACGTCCTCCCACGTCGGGAAGCGCTCGCGCAGCGCCAGATAGGCGACGTCCCGGTTGCGGTCGTTGGTCGACTGCGAGAGGACGGTGAGGATCAGCTCGGCGATCGGATGTTCGTGCGGCTTGGCCAGCGGGACGCCGTAGACGAGCCGCAGCCGGTCGCGGATCGCGCGGACACGACGTCGGGACGGACGTTTCCACGTCCGCGACGGACGCCCGCGAGCCGCCCGCGCCCTACCGGACACCCGCTCGCCACTACTCAAGCGCGCCCCACCGCTCGCACGCCAGCGAGGACTGCTCCACCGCCTCGGGGAGGGACGCCGCGACCGCCGACGGGTAGAAGCCCGAAGTCGCCAGGCGCGCCAAGAGGACGCCGGTCAGGACATCACCGGCGCCGATCGTGCTCAGCACCGTCGCCGCCCGACCCGCCACCTCCAGTGCAAGCTCGCCGCGCAGGATCGCGCCGTCAGGCCCGAGCGTGATCAGGACCATCCGCGCGCCCGCCTTCAGCAACGCGAGCGCCGCCCGTTCGAGATCGTCCTCGCCGGTCATGACCGTGGCCTCCTCGGCGTTGGCCCGCACCAGCAGCGCCCCCGGGACGCACGCGTTCGTGGCTGCGGCCGCCTCGGTCCGTGAGCGCCAGCGGTGCAGGCGGAGATTCGGGTCGAACACGACGG
The DNA here is from genome assembly GCA_963757235.1 of uncultured Solirubrobacterales bacterium. Taxonomy (GTDB): domain Bacteria; phylum Actinomycetota; class Thermoleophilia; order Solirubrobacterales; family Solirubrobacteraceae; genus Palsa-465. Next base: position 52,734 of record CAVWRC010000013.1, read on the forward strand.
GGCGCCCGAGGCGGAGGGCCACTTCTCGTGCGCGCATGGTGACCTCGCGCTCGTTCGCGCCGACCAGCGTGTTCGAGCTGAAGTAGAGACCGGCGGCGCCCGCGATCGCCGCCTCGAGCCGTTCGCCCAGGGCCTCCACGACGGTGGCGATCGTGTCGCCATAGATCTGGTAGCTCGGCTCGCCCGCGCCGTTCACAGCGACCAGCGACACCGGCGTCGGCACTCCCGGCGTGAGTTCGAACAACGACACGCCGACGCCCTCTTGCTCGAGGCGGTGCTGCAGCCAGCGGCCCCACGCGTCATCGCCCGCGCCGCCAGCCAGGGAGACATGCGCGCCGTGGCGAGCGGCGATCACCGAGACGTTCGCCACCGAGCCGCCGAAATGGGGCACGAACGCGTCACCCAACGCGACGTCGTCGAGCGGGCGCTCACAGATGAAGTCGACGAGCGCCTCGCCGAGGCACACGGTGGGAGCGCCGGGTGGCGGATCGGAGCGCTCGCGGGGGCTGGAATCCGCCAAGCGTGCGGGGCTGGCGCCGGACCCGTTGTTGGGGCTCGTACCGCTCATGCGCGCGGACGTTATCCTCGCCGGCGGGTGCACGTCGACGAGCACACCATCTCCCTCGACGACTCACCCGTCTACTACCGCAGTGCCGAGGCGGTGACGGGCGCGCCGCCGCTCTACCTCCACGGAGTTCCCACGAGCTCGGACGACTGGACCGAGTTCCTGGCTCGGACCGGAGGGCTCGCGCCCGATCTGATCGGGTTCGGACGCTCGGGCAAGGGCGAACAACTCGACTTTTCCCTCGACGGCCTGACCGATTTCGTCGAGGACCTCCTGTCCCATCTCGGCGTCGACGAGGTGCAGATCGTCGGCCACGACTGGGGCGCCGCCGTGGCTCTGAAGTTCGCCTATCGCCATCCCGAGCGGGTCTCGAGGCTGGTGCTGTGCGATGCGCCGGCGCTCGTTGAGGGGTTCGCGTGGCCATGGTTCGTCCGGTGGTGGCAGATCCGCGGCGTGGGCGAGATGGCGATGGGGGCGACTACGCGAACGGTGCTGACCCGGGCGCTGCGGCACAGTTGCGTCGAACCAGCCGCCTGGCCCAAGGCGCGGATCGACGCGGTCTGGAATCAGTTCGACCAGGGGACGCAACGAGCGATCCTCCGGCTCGTCCGGTCCGCACAGGACAACACGATTGGTAGTGGTGGACCGCGCCAAAACGGGGGGGAGGAGCACCGCCCGGCCGAGACAGATTGGCCAGTCGGGACCGACAGGCCGGCGGGCACCGACGGGCCACCCGAAATCGAGTCGGCCGGGGCGGAGCGGGCGAGCGCGAACGGTCACGCCGCGGCGGCGCAGACCACCCTGCTCTGGGGCGAGAAGGACCCGTGGTATCCGCCGGCACTGGCCGACGCGTACGCCTCACGGCTTCCAGGAGCGCGGGTGGAGCGAGTCGCCAACGCCGGCCATTGGCCGTGGCTGGACCGGCCCGAGGTGGTGGAGCGCGTCGCCGCGCTACTCGAGAGATAGACGGGCCCGATGGCGCCTGCCGCCGTTCCGGCGGGTCCTGCCGACGCTGACCGCGGCGGTCATCGCAGCCGCGTACGTGATCATCTCGCCGCGCAGCGAAGACCTCGCGGCGCACCTGCTGCGCGCCAAGCTGTTCGCCACCGAGGGCTTCGGGATCTGGAACAACTGGTGGTACGCGGGACACAACGTCCCCGGATACAGCGTGCTGTTCCCGCCGCTGGGCGCACTGCTGACGCCGCAGGTGGCCGGTGCGATCGCGATCGTCCCGAGCGCCGCGCTGTTCGAGTCGATGGCCCACCGGCGTTTCGGCCCGGACGCATGGCTGGGGGCGCTCTGGTTCGGGGCGGCGACCGGCACCAGCCTGTTCACCGGTCGACTCACGTTCGCCTTCGGCCTTTTGCCAGCGCTCGGGACAGCGTTCGCGCTCCAGCGACGGCGCACCGGAATGGCCGTCGCGCTGGCGGCGATCACAGCCCTGGCCAGCCCGGTTGACGCCGTGTTCGCCGCCCTGACGGGCGTCGCCCAGGCGGCCGGCGCATACATTCAAGAACGGCGCCTGGCCGCGGCGCTGCCGGGGATCTACGTCGTGATCGCCTCCGCCCTCCCCGTGCTGGCCCTGGCCGTGGCGTTTCCCGAGGGCGGGATCGAGCCATTCGCATTCTCGGCGCTCTGGCCGCTGATCCTGATCTCGGCTGCGTTCGTCCTCCTGCTTCCGCGACGCGACCTCGCTCTGCGGGCCGGCGCGGCCCTCTACGCGATCGGCTGCGTCCTCTCTTTTGCGATCGCGAGCCCGGTGGGCAGCAACGTGACGCGGCTCGGCCCGCTGATCGCCGGTCCGCTCGCGGCGCTGCTGTTGTGGCCGCGGCGCAAGTGGGTGCTGGTCGCGGTGGCGCTTCCACTCATCTACCTCCAGTGGCAGGCACCGGTCCGGGACATCCGCACCGCCGACGACAACCGGGAGGTGACGAGTGCCTACTTCCAGCCGCTCATCTCCTATCTGAGCCGGCAGCCCGACCAGCCATTCCGCATCGAGATCCCGTTCACGCTCTTCCACTGGGAGGCGTACGCGGTGGCGCCCTCCTTTCCGCTCGCACGCGGGTGGGAGCGCCAACTCGACACCAGGGACAACGCGCTGTTCTATAGCGGCAGGCTGACGGCTGCCCGGTACAGCGCCTGGCTGCATTGGCTGGCCGTGCGTTACGTCGCGGTGCCCGACGCCAAGCTCGACTACTCGGCCGTGGCCGAGGTCGCGCTGATCGATCGCGGCCTGCCGTACCTGCACCTGGTGCGTCGCACGAGGCACTGGCGCATCTATTCGGTGCTGGATGCGACACCAATGGCCCAGGGAGCCGCCGTCCTACGCGCACTGGGGCCGAACTGGCTCCAACTCCAGGCGAGCGGCCCGGGGCAGGCGCTCATCCGCGTCAGGTGGAGCCCCTACTGGGCAGTCACGCAGGGCACGGGCTGTGTCGCCGACGCCGACGGGTTCACGCGCTTGCAGCTACGCCGCGCCGGGCCGGTCCATGTGGCGATCCGCTTTTCGCTTACCCGCATCGGCGCGACCTCGCCGCGGTGCAGTTGACAGGGACCGAACATCGCGCCTCGCTAGCATCCGATCGATGGGGTCCCCGCCCACCCCACCGAATCCGTCCGCCCGGTCCGCCTCGTTTAGTCGGGTCACCCGCGCCCTCCGATTCATCGGAACTCGGGTATTGCCGCGTGGCTGGGTTGACCTGTTCCGACAGATCGCGCTGTTCATCGGCGCGTTGTTGCTGTACGACCTGGTGCGGGGAATCGTCGACAGCGACAACCCCTACAAGCCGTTTGGCGACGCCATGCGGATCATCGATCTCGAGCGGACCCTGCACGTCTTCATCGAGCCGAGCGTTCAGGCCTGGGCGATCAACAAGCACTGGCTGATCGACGCCCTGGACTGGATCTACCTGAACGGACACTTCGTCGTGACGTTCCTGGTGCTCGCGTTCATCTACGCGCGGCGGAACGACTCGTTCTACTTCGTGCGAAACATGTTCATGATCGCGATGGGATTGGCGCTGATCGGGTATTGGCTGTATCCGACCGCGCCGCCGCGGCTGATGCCCGAATGGGGCTTCACCGACGCGATCTCCCAGTTCGTGACCGGCGGCAGCGGCTCGATCGACTTCGGTCCCTCTAAGGCGTTCTTGAACTTCTACGCAGCGGTTCCCTCGATGCACGTGTGCTTTGCGGTTATGGTCGGCGGCTCGATGTCGCGCCTCACGTCCTGGCGACCCGGCAAGATTCTGTGGGCGCTGTACCCGCTGCTGATCACCTTCGTCGTCGTGGCGACCGCCAACCACTACCTCACCGACGTGTTCCTCGGAGCTCTCACCGCCGGCGTGTCCGCGTGGCTCGCGCAAAGTCTGCTGGCACGGGCGAGACCCGACGCGTGGGCGTTCGAGCGCGCCACGGCGTGAGCACACCCGGGCAGACCCGCCCCCCGCGCCCGCGGGGCAGCGCGACCGCGCGTCGCGCCCGCGCGCCCCGGAACGGCCCCACCGCGCAGGAGACGGTTCGGAACCGCCTGATCGAGTCGCGCCTGACCCCGAATGCGATCTCGCTCACGGGCTTCGCCCTGAACCTCGCCGCGGCGGCCCTGATCGTGGGCCGCATGTTCTTTCTCGCCGGCCTCGCGTTCATCATCGGCTCGATCATGGACACGCTCGACGGCCGCTACTCCCGCATGTCGGGCAAGGGCACGGTGTTCGGCGCGTTCCTGGACTCGACTCTCGACCGTATGGAGGAGGGCATCGTCCTGATCGCGATCGGCGCCTACTTCGCCTCGCGCCACAACCAGGTCGCCGCCGCGGCGACGGTTGCGGCCGTGCTCGGGTCGCTGATGGTCTCCTACACCCGTGCCCGCGCCGAGGCGCTCGGCGTCGAGTGCAAGGTCGGACTGGCCACGCGTCCCGTGCGGGTCGTGATCCTGTCGATCGGCCTCGTGTTCGCCAAGGGCGCATCGCTCGGGCACTTCGAATTGCTCGCGCCGGCGGTGTACGTGCTGGCCGCCCTGACCGTCTTCACGACGCTGCAACGCATCTTCCACGTGCGTCGCCAGCTCCAGCGGATCGCACAGCCGCCGCCGGTGTAACGAACCCGCACCGGCGGACTATCTTCAGTGGCCCGGGATCTCGAACCCGCGGGTGGCGAACCCGCGGGTGGTCGGGACATCAAATTTAGAAAGGCAGCCCCACACAGTGAGCACGACCAACGGTTCCACCAACGGCGCCGCTCGCTACCAGGACGGCAAGGTCCGGGTGGCGATCATCGGCGTCGGCAACTGCGCGAGCTCGTTCGTGCAAGGCGTCCAGTACTACCGCGACGCCGACCCCAGCGAGCCGGTGCCGGGGCTCATGCATGTCGACCTGGGCGGTTATCACGTGCGCGACATCGAGTTCACCGCGGCTTTTGATATCGACGCCGACAAGGTAGGCAAGGATCTCTCCGAGGCGATCTTCGCCGGTCAGAACAACACGCTGAAGTTCGCGGAGAAGGTTCCGAATCTCGGCGTGACGGTCGAGCGTGGGATGACCCACGACGGCCTGGGCAAGTACCTCAAGGAGAAGATCACCAAGGCGCCCGGGCCCACCGCCGACATCGTCGACATCCTCAAGGAGACCCACACCGACGTCGTCGTCTCCTACCTGCCGGTTGGCTCCGAGCAGGCGACCAAGTGGTACGTCGAGCAGATCCTCGAGGCAGGTTGCGCCTTCGTCAACTGCATCCCGGTGTTCATCGCCCGCGAGGACTACTGGAACAAGCGCTTCAAGAAGGCTGGGCTGCCGATCATCGGCGACGACATCAAGTCCCAGGTCGGTGCCACCATCGTGCATCGAGCGCTGGCCCGACTGATGCACGATCGCGGCGTGAAGCTGCTGCGGACGTCCCAGCTCAACGTCGGCGGCAACATGGACTTCTACAACATGCTCGAGCGCGAGCGGCTGGAGTCCAAGAAGATCTCCAAGACCAACGCGGTGACCTCGATCATGGGTCACGAGCTGCCCGCCGGCGACGTGCATGTCGGTCCCTCGGACTACGTGCCGTGGCTGACCGACCGAAAGTGGGCGCACATCCGGCTCGAGGGCGAGGCGTTCGGCGACGTGCCGCTACAGATGGAGCTCAAGCTCGAGGTGTGGGACTCGCCAAACTCGGCCGGGATCGTGATCGACGCGGTGCGCTGCTGCAAGCTCGCCCTCAACAACGGCCTCTCGGGCCAGCTCGACGGTCCGAGCTCGTATCTGATGAAGTCGCCGATGCACCAGCGTCCGGACGACGAGGCTCGCGAGCTCACCGACAAGTTCATCGCTAAGTACGCCGGCAAGCCGGCCGCGGCCACGGGTAAGGCCGCGAAATCGAAGGCCGGCTCGAGCTGACATAAACTGCCGCTCGTGGCCAGCGAGCGGCTCGCGATCGCGCAGGTGACGCCGTTCGCCTGGGAGGTCGCGCACGAGGTCAACGACTACGTGGGGCGGGTTTCGCGCGAGCTCGCCTGGCGCGGGCATCAGGTGCTGATCGTCGCGCCGTCCGAGTCGGGCGCGCTGGTGCGCGACAGCCGGAGGGCGATCCGCAACGGCGCCGCGTCCCTGCTCGAGCGCGCCGACGGGGAGCCGCTCGTGCTCGGCGTGGGGGAGGTGCTGCCGTTCTCGCCCACCCGCCGGCGCGCCGCCTCGCTACCGATCGACGTCGCCCGGACGATCGAGGAGGCGCTCGGCACCCTTCCGCTCGACATCGTCCACGTTCACGAGCCGTTCGCGCCCAGCGCCTCGAGCGTGGCGCTGCGGCAATCGCGGGGTCTGAACGTGGGCAGCTTCCACGGACCGACCGAGCGGATCCTCTCGACCCAGCTGACCAGACCCCTGTCGCGGCTGCTGTTCAGCCGCCTCGACGCCCGCATCGCCAGCTACGGCGCCACCCGCGATCTGCTCCAGCGTTACTTCCCCGGCGATTACCGGGTGATCCTGCCCGGGGCCGAGGTCGAGTGGAGCGATGCACGGTCCCGCGAGCCGGTGGAGCTGCTCTACACCGCCACCGAGGAGCGCGCCGCGCTGCGAGTCTTTCTGCGGGCTCTGCGAGCCCTGCCGACCGAGCCCGCCTGGCGCGCCACGGTGTGGTCCCCTCGTGCCCTGGCGGCGCCCGCCACGCTCTCCCGATCGCTCCGTGACCGGGTCCAGTTCGTCGACGCCGAGCGGATGTCGGAGGCACAGGCCCTGGCGGGCGCCGACGTGCTGGTGCTGGCCTCCGAGGGGCTTCGGCCTGTGCCCGGGACGCTCATAAGGGCGCTCGCTGCCGGCGTGGTGCCGGTCGCCTCGCGGCTGGGGGCATACGAGGAGCTCCTCGGCCAGGGTGAGTACGGCTTCGAGTTCGAGCCCGGGGACGTGCAGACGCTCTCGACGCATCTCGCCCGGCTGATCGAGGAGCCGGCGCTCCGGGCCTCGAGCCGCAAACGCGCAGAACAGCTCAGAACCAGATTCGGGTGGCCCCGGGTCGCCGATGAGCTCGAGGACGTATACGCCGGGCTCGTCGCCCGGCGGCACGACACCCGTGCCAACGACCGGATCCGGGCGCGCCTGCGCGAGCGGCGCATGATCGACGTCGACCTGCACATGCACACCGACCACTCGTACGACTGCGCGACGCCGGTCGAGGTGTTGCTGGCCGAGGCCCGGGCACGTGGGCTGGGGGCAATCGCGGTGACCGACCACAACGAGATCTCGGGCGCCCACGCCGCGCGGGCGCGGGCGGACGGGATCGAGGTGATCGTCGGGGAGGAGGTCAAGACGGCCGATCAGGGCGAGGTGATCGGGCTGTTCATCGAGGAGAAGATCCCCCGCGGGATGACTCTCCGGGAGACGATCGCCGACATCAAGCGCCAGGGCGGGCTGGTCTATGTGCCCCACCCGTTCGACCGGCTGCACTCGGTCCCGGACTACGAGCATCTGCTGGATGTGCTCGACGAGGTGGACGCGATCGAGGTGTTCAATCCGCGCGTGGCGATCAGCGAGTTCAACGATGAGGCGGCTCGATTCGCGGCCAAGTACCGGATCCCGGCGGGCGCCGGCTCGGACGCGCATGTGCCTCAGGGCCTGGGCTCGGTGCGGATCCGAATGCGCGAATTCGACGGCCCCGACGAGTTCCTCGAGGCGCTCCGGGACGCCGACATCGTTCGCAACCCGGCCAGCCTGCTCTACGTCCAGGCGCTCAAGTTCTTGCAGACCAAGGCCCTCCCCGAATCGGCCCGGAAAGCCTCGCGGGAGCGCCGGGTACGGCGGGCGATGGGGCTCGATCGACGCGGCGCGAACCACCGTGGCGGCCGCAACTCCTGATGCACTCGCAAGGACAAGCTCGCGAGCCGTCCAATCGGACAGCGATGCCGGCAACCGACGACGAGATCCGGGAGAAGTACCTCGAGCGCGCGATCCGCGAGCTCAACGCCTTCTCCCGGGAGGTCCAGGCCTGCACGGACTGCCCGCGGGGCGCGCTGATGCCCGTCCTGGGCTCGGGGCATCCGCAGGCGGACATCTTCCTGATCAAGTACTTCGCTCGGCCATCTGAGGTCGAGGAGGGCGTTGCCTTCTACGGCCGCGCGGGCAACGCGCTGATGAAGTCGCTCAAGCGCCTGTCGATCGACCCACTGGCGGTGTACGGCACGCTGTGCGTGAAGTGCCCGGTGCCGGACCCGGCCATGGCCGACCCCGGTTGTGTGGGCAGGCTGATCGAGGAGCTCGAGATCGTCTCGCCCAAGATCGTCGTGGTCATGGGGCTCGACGCTCTGACGGTCGTCAACGAGCTCGACCTGCCGTTGCGCCAGGATCTGCACCCCATTCCCGGCGATCTTCAGCGCCTGACGCCCTCGATCGAGGCCCTGTACGTGCCCAACATCGACGACGCGCTGGATGAGGAGAGCGCCAAGCGAGAGTTCTGGGCCGCGTTCCGGGTGCTCGGACAGTGGTGGACTGATCTGCCGCCGTATTGATTCCGCGGGCCGATTACGATCCATTCGATGACCGATCCGAGCGACCAGCTCCCGGCGCTTCGCGCCTCCGATGCCGAGCGCGAGCAGACGGCCGACATCCTGAGAGGTGCTGCCTCGGAGGGCCGGCTGGACGTCGAGGAGCTCGAGGACCGGCTCGGGTCGGTCTACACGGTGCGAACCCGCACCGAGCTCGAGCGGCTGATCGCCGACGTCGACCCGCAACGACTGGGTCAGGGCCAACCGATCGCCACGCCGGGACGGCGCGGCGGTCTCACGGTCCGGGAGGGACCTGGGGGCGATCGCTGGGTGATCTCGATCATGAGCGGGCACGAACGCAAGGGCCGGTGGCGGGTCGGGCCCCGCTGCACGGTGTTCAACTTCTGGGGCGGGAGCGATATCGACCTGAACGACGCCGAACTGGCCGACCCGCTCACCGAGCTCAACGTGTACTCGATCATGGGCGGGGCGGAGGTCCGGGTCCCACACGGCGTTGAGGTGCAGGTGACGAACTTCGCGCTGATGGGCGCCAACGGCGTGGAGCTCGGCGATGAGGCGACGCCGAGCGGCGGTCCGGTCATCCGCGTCCGGATGGTGTCGGTAATGGGCGGCACCGGCCTCAAGCGCGGGCGGAAGCTCAGCAAGCGCGAGCGCAAGGAGCTGGAGCTCCGAGAGGCGCAGCAGCCGCCCCCCTAACCCGCTAGGCTCGCGCCCATGGACCTTGAGGAGAGATCCCTCGAGGAGGTCGGCGATCGGTGCGAGGAATGCGGCGCCAAGCTCACCCGGGCGGAGATGCAGGTCGCGCTCGAGTCGGGCGGACCGGCGCTGTGCACCGTCCACGCGGATGAGTTCGTCCCGGTGGGCGAAGACGACGACCTGTTCGACGACGAGTAGGCGGACGGCTTAGACCAGCGGACTCGCGACCGCGGCGCGGGCGCGCAGCCGACCGCGACAGCATTCTTACATCGTGAGGATGATCTTGCCGAACTTGCCGCCCTGGGCGAAGCGGTCGTACGCCACCGGCGCCTCCTCGAGCGGATAGGTGGCCGCGACCGGAACGCGGACCGCGCCGGAGGCGAGCAGCGGCAAGACGGAGCGCTCGAGCGCCCGCGCGGTCATCGCCTTCTCCTCGAGCGGCCGAGGCCGCAGCGTCGAGTTGTAGATCCGGGCCCGCTTCTGCATGGCCACGCCCATGTTGAAATCGGCCTGGGCGCCGGCACCGATCCCGATCACCATGATCCTCCCCCACAGGCCTAGGGCCTGGAGGTTGGCCGGGAAGTTCGGGGCACCGACGAGCTCGAGGATCACGTCGAACGGTCCGTACTCCTCGAAGCCCTCGGGCGCGATCACCTCGGCGCCCAGCTCAGCCACGGCGTCACGGTGGTCCGGGTTGCGCACGGTCGCGGTCACCCGAGCGCCCGACGCCCGACCGAGCTGGATCGCGGCGGTCCCGACGCCACCGGCGCCGCCGTGGACCAGAAGCCGCTCTCCTGGCTTCAGCCCGGCCTGGGTGAAGACCCCGTCGTGGGCGGTGGTGAACACCTCGGGCACGCCCCCGGCCGCCGGCCAGTCGAGGTTGTCGGGAACCGGCATCAGGATCCGCTCGTGCACGACCGCCAGCTCGGCCTGACCACCGCCGGCCACGATCCCCATGACCCGATCGCCCAGCTCGAAGCGGATGGCGCCTGGCCCACGTTCGATCACCTCGCCGGCGAGCTCGAGCCCCGGGATGTCCTGGGGGGCGCCCAGAGGAGCCGGATAAAAGCCACGGCGCTGCATCATGTCCGCGCCGTTCAGGCCGGCGGCGTGGACACGCACCAGGCATTCACCCGCGCCGGGCGCCGGGTCCGGGTGGTCCTCGACGGTCAGGTTCTGGTCTTTGATCGTGACGGCTCGCATCACGCGGACAAGTTACGGGAGGACCGTGACCAGCGTCCCATAGGTCAGATAGCCCCAGGCCTGCTCGGCCGCAGAGTAGGGCAGCTCGACGCAGCCCAGGCTCTGTGGCGACCCGTAGTCCGCCCGGGGCATGTAGTGGACGGCGTCTCCTCCGTTGAAGTACGCGACCCACTGCACGAAGTCGGCGTAATGGGACCCATCGGGGTTGGCGCCCTGCATGGTCTGGCTGCGCAGACGCTCGTAGACCGGGAAGGTCCCTGTCGCGGTCCCCTGCCCCGGAATGCCGGTGTTGGCGGGGGTGCTCTCCACCACGCGTCCGTTGTGGTAGAGGGTGAACGTCTCCGGGCTGCTCTCGCTGGCCACCGCGTAGCTGTAGCCGCCTGTGTTCCACCGGCGGTTGGCGCGCGCGGCCAGAAGCGCCTGCCACAGAGCCGTGCTCGGAACGCCGTCCAGGGCGAGCCCGTGTTGGGCCTCGAACGCCATGATCGCGCCCGTTAGCACGGTGGCGCTGTCGCCCGACCACAGCGCACGCAGCTGCCCTGGCCACTCGGAACCGAGCGCCAATCGGACCGCCGGCGGCTGGAAGATGGCCCGGAGCTGTCCGGGGGTGTCGCGCGGGGCCGGCTGCTTGGCCGAGACGACATGGACGGGGAGATAGCGCAGCTCGGCGAGCAGCTGGGTGAGGCGTACGACGGACCCGCTCCCGACCTGGAAGCTGGCGCTCACAGGGCTGCGCAGCGCGGCGCCGTCGGCGGCCGTCAGCGTGTTGGGGACGGTGATATGCACGGCGGTTCCCGGCAGGTACGCGCCGGTCGGAATGAACCTGAGCGTCGTCGGGTTCGGCTGTGACCAGGTCCCGGCGGCGGTCGGGGACAGCTTCGGCTCAGACCGCGCGGTCACCGGGGCCAGCGCCGTCGAGAACCGCAGCACGATCGTCGCATCGCCCGGGGCCGTGCCCTCCGGAAACGCACCGGTGAGCCGCAGCGCCGGCTGGGACGACGTGGCGGCGACTGCCTGGCCCGCGCCAGCGGCCAGCAGGACGGCAGCGACGAGCACCGCGCTAGCGATGATGCTGCGAATTCTCATGTAGACCGGACTACCCACGATCGAGTACCGCCACCGCCTCGATGTGCGGGGTCTGCGGAAACATGTCGACCGGCCTCACGCGCCGCAGCTGGTATCCCGCCTCGACCAGCTGGGCCGCGTTGGGGGCCAGCGTCGTCGGGTTGCAGGACACGTACACGATCCGGCGCGGCCCGGCCTCGATGATCCGGCGGACCACCTTCTGCGAGAGGCCCGACCGGGGCGGGTCGACGACGAGCACGTCGGGCCGGCCGGCGCGCTGGACGAGCTCGCGCAGCGCCAGGCGGACGTCGCCGGCGAAGAAGTGGGCATTGTCGATCTCGTTGCGCCGTGCCCCCGCGATGGCGTCGGCGATCGCCTCCTCGACGAGCTCGAGACCCCACACCTCGCCGGCCCGGGGCGCCATCAGCAGCCCGATCGTCCCGATCCCGCAGTACAGGTCGAACACGCGGTCGGTGCCGTTGGGTTGGGCGTAGCCGATCGCCAGCTCGTACAGGCGCTCGGCCATCTCGGTGTTGGTCTGGAAGAACGCACCGAATGAGATGTGCATACGCAGGCCGCCGATCTCCTCCCTGAACCGCTCGCGGCCGCTGATCAGCTTCGTCTCGCCGATCTGGGTGGTCTCAGCCACGCTGTCGGTCTGGGTCCACAGCAGACCCCCCACCGGATCCGCAGCTTTCGCCAGGTCTTCGGTGTCGAGCCGGCCCGGGCTCGTGACCAGCCGCACCTGAAGCTCTCCGGTCCGCCGCCCCTCTCGCACCACCAGGTTGCGCAAAAACCCTTCGCCCGTGCGGCGATTAAACGACGTGAGGCCCTGAGCGCGGCACCACTGGGCGACCCGCTCACGAGCGGCGTTGCCTGCCTCGGAGGCGAGCAGACAGTCGGTCACCTCGACAATCTCCTCCCAGCGCCCCGGGGCATGGAAGCCGCACACCAGGCGGCCGGCGTCGTCGGTGCCAAACGAGTACTCGAGCTTGTTGCGGTAGCGCCACTGCTCGACCGCGGGCATGATCGGCTCGAGCTCGAACCCCTCGAGCCGCCCGATCCGGCGCAGCGCATCCTCGACCTGCGCCTGCTTGACCTCGAGCTGGCGCTCGTAGGGAAGCACCTGCCAGGGCGCGCCCGGGTGGGCGGCTCGGGGCGCGATCCGGTCGGGGCTCGGCTCGAGGATCTCGACTGCCCGGGCCTGGGCATAGGCACGCTTGGAGTTCTGCACCTCGGCCCGGACGCGGTCGCCGGGGAGCCCATCCTGGACGAACACGACGTATCCGTCCAGGCGCGCGACCCCGGCGCCGCCGAACGCCAGCGAATCGACCGTCAGGTCGAGCAGATCGCCCCGGGCCGGGCGTTTCGTGGCAGTGGCGTTGGCGGTGGCGTGGTCCATGGATGCTCCTCGGGAAGAACCTCAGTATGGCCGCAGTTTCCCGAGAGCCCCCGGCCCGCTCCCGCCCGAGCACCTACGCCCGGTCGATCGCGGCGCGGACGGCCGCCGGATCGGCGTCGAGTCCGAGCAGGATCCGCACCGCGGCCCCGCCCGGCTCGCGCACCAGCGCGAGCAGCAGGTGCTCTGTTCCAACCCGGGGCTGGTCGCGCATCGACGCCTCCCGGCCGGCTCGATCGACCGTGTCCTCGGCACGACCCGTGAACGACAGCTCGGCATCTGGCGCGTCGACCCCCACTCCCATCATCGCGACCACCGCCGTCCGCACGTCCGGATACCGCACGCCGAACGTCGCCAGCACTTGAGCCGCGGAGCCCTCGGGCACGGCCAGGAGCCCGAGCAGGATGTGCTCGGTGCCCACGAAGCTGTGGCGCAGGCCGCGCGCCTCCTCGTGGGCGCGCTGAAGAGCTGCGCCCGCCGGCTGGGTGAAGTGCTCGCTCAGGCCTCGGCCAGGTTTTTGTCGATGGCCGCGAGCACGGTCTTGCGGTTGGCGTGCCGTCGCTCGTAGTCGCGCACCTTGCGCAGCTCCGCCGGGGAGAGTCCATCGAGGCGGATCTGCACCTGGGCGGCCGTCAGCTCGTCGTAGCCGAGGACCGGAAACGACTCCCCTAGGGGTTTGATGATCCGATTGACGAGCTGCTCAGCCAGGCTCGCCCCACCGTCAATCGAGGGGTCGGGTTCGCTCGCGCAGCGCGTCCGACTGCTCGAACGCGCACGACTCGACGGCGACTTGGGTGAGGGCATAGTTTGGATATCTCCTTACCGGACGCTACTGATGAGCGTACCCAACCGCCCCGGGCTGAGGCGCCGGCGACTGCCGGTCGATCCCCTCTACCCGCTTTAGGCGCCGACGACCAGCTCGAGCAGCGCCTTCTGCGCGTGGCGCCGGTTTTCGGCCTGGTCCCAGATCCGCTGGCGCTCGCCGTACAGGACCTGCTCGGTGATCTCCTCCCCCGGATGGGCAGGCAGGCAGTGGAGCGCGATCGCGCTCGGGGCGGCGAGGTCGAGCAGCTCGTCGGTGAGCTGATAGGGGGCCAGCAGGCGCCGGCGCTCGGCGGCCGAGTCCGGATCGTCGCTCATGCTGACCCATACATCGGCGTAGAGCGCGTCGGCACCCCTGGCCGCCTCGCGCGGGTCGTCGGTGAGGACGCCGTGGGCACCCGACTCGAGCTGAAAGCCGTCGGGCGCGGCGACCCGGACCTCTACGCCCGCCGCCGAACCCACGTCAACCAGCGACCGCGCCACGTTGTTGCCGTCGCCGACATAGGCGAGCGTCAGTCCGTCGAGGTGGCCGAAGGTCTCGCGCAGGGTGAGCAGGTCGGCGAGCGCCTGACACGGGTGGTATCGCGGGCTCAGCATGTTGATCACGGGAACGGTCGCGTGGGCGGCCATCTCCTCGATCAGCTCGTCCCGCCCGGTCCGGATCCCGATCGCCGCCGCGTGGCGGGACAGAACGTAGGCGGTGTCGCGCACCGACTCCCCGCGCGAGAGCTGGAGCTCGTCGGGACGCAGCACCATCGGGTGTCCCCCCAGCTCCGTGACCCCGGTCTCGAACGAGACGCGGGTGCGCGTCGAGGGCTTCTCGAAGATGAGCGCCACGGCGCGCTTGTGCAGCGCATCCGAGCTATAGGGCGCCGCCTTGAGCTCGAGCGCGCGGTCGATGAGCCGGTGCACCTCGTCGGCGGTGAGCTCGGTCCCGGTGATGAAGTGGCGCGGCAAGCGACGAGTGTACGTTGGGTCGTGACCGATGCGCGTGCTGACCTGGAACCTGCTGCACGGGCGTTCCGTACCGCCCGCCGGACGCGACCTATTCGACGAGTTCGCCGACGCGCTGGCCGGGTGGGAGTGGGACGTGGCGCTGCTCCAGGAGGTCCCGCCGTGGTGGCCTCCGGCGCTCGGTGCCCGCCTCGGGGCGGACCAGCGGCTCGTGCTCACCTCCCGCAACGCGCTGCTGCCGATGCGGCGTGCGATCGCCACGCGGTGGCCGGATGCGATCAAGTCGGGCGGCGGCGGCGCCAACGCGATTCTCGTGCGGGGCGACACCGTGGCTGAGCACCGGTGGCGCCGACTGTGCGTGTGGCCGGAGCGCCGCTGGGTCCACGCGGTGCGGCTGCGCAGCGCGGACGTGTGGGTGGCCAACCTGCACGGAGGCGGCCCTCTCCGCGACGCGCACCGGGCGGCCGAAAGCGCGCTGCGCTGGGCCGGCGAGCGGCCGGTGATCCTCGGCGGGGACTTCAACATCCGCGACCTCTGGCTCGACGGCTTCTCGTATGCGGGCGGCCACAGCGTGGACCTGGTGTTCGTGCGGGGATTCACGCCCGACTCCGGCGAAGTTCCCGACCGGGGAACGCTCTCGGACCACGCCCCGGTCCTCGTCAGCGTGTCGGACGAGCTCGGAGTGCGCCTAGGCGCCGCGTCCGGCCCGCAGCCCGAAGCCGCGAAGCACCAGTAGCGCCTTCTCCCCGAGCGTTCCTCGCCCGGGCAGGATCCCGAGCTGGGTGGCCGCGTCGTACAGGTCGTAGAAGCCGCGCACGCGCAACAGCCGGTTGCGCCGGATCTCGCAGTAGAAGATGCAGTGCACTACCACGAACCGGTTGGTTGCGGGGAGGCCCTCGAGCGGGCCTCGGTGCGTGCCGAGCACCTTGCACGGCGCGGCCACGAACCGATCGTTGGTCAGGCGCTCGCCGGTCTTCTCGACCCGAACGTCGGGGAAGCCGGCCCACAGGCGAGTCGGGTGTTGGAGGAACTGCTCGATGCCCTCGAGCGGCTCGGGCGTGAGCGGGTCCTCGTAGTGGATCCTGCTCGAGCAGACCGAGGCGAAGGCCGATTCGTCGCGGCCCGACCACGCGGCCTCCCAGGCGTCGATCAGCTCGTCAACGTTCAGCGTGCGCTCGACGCTCACTGGAAGACCGGGAGCCCCTCATCCGGTGTCGACGCCTCGGCGTAGCGCCGGCGCGGGATCCGGCCCGCGCCGCGCGCGAGCCAACCCGCCTCCACGGCGAGCCGGATCGCCGCTGCCATCGCCACCGGGTCGTGGGCGCGCGAGATTGCGCTCGCGCACAGCACCGCGTCGCAGCCGAGCTCAATCGCGAACGTGGCGTCCGAGGCGGTGCCGACACCGGCGTCGAGGATCACCGGGACGTTTGCCCGCTCGATCATGATCGAGAGGTTGTAGGGGTTGCGGATGCCCATACCGCTGCCGATCGGTGAGCCGAGCGGCATCACCGCGGCACACCCCACGTCTTCGAGCCGGCGGGCCAGGATCGGATCGTCGGTCGTGTAGGGGAGGACGACGAAGCCGTCGTCGACCAGCGCCTCGGCGGCGCTCACGAGCTCGACGGCGTCGGGCAGCAGCGTGCGGTCATCCCCGATCACCTCGAGCTTGATCCAGTCGGTCTCGAACGCCTCGCGCGCGAGCTGCGCGGTGATGATCGCGTCCCGGGCGGTGAAGCATCCGGCCGTGTTCGGGAGCACCTGCACCCCGGCAGCCTCGAGGACATCGAGGATCGAGCCACGAGGATTTGGTCCCCGCCCACCCCCCAGGCGCCGCAGGGCGACGGTGCACATTTCTGTCCCGGAGGCCTGAAGCGCGGCAGCCAGGATCTCGTGGTTGGTGAAGCCGCCGGTCCCGAGGATCAGGCGCGAGCCCAGGGTGCGGCCGGCGATCGTCAAGGGCAACTGCTGGTTCATCTGCTCAACCTCCTTGCACCGCCACGACAACCTCGATCTTCGCGCCTTCGCGCAGCTCGGTGCTCGGCCAGCGGTTGCGCGGCACGACCTCGCCCTCCACCGCCACCGCCACGCCGCGACCCTCGGGGGCGTTGGGCAGGGAGGCAATTACGTTGGCCACCGTCGCACCGTCCGGTAGCTCGCGTTGATCGCCGTTGACCGAGACCGACACAGTCATCCCGTCACCGTGGCGCCTACGAATCGAGTCGGCGCGAAGTCCTCGGGGATCGCGCAGTGACCGGTGAGCGCGTCGACGACGAGCTCCGCCGTGATCGGCGTGAGCAGAATCCCGTGGCGGTAGTGGCCGACGGCCCAGTGCAGGCCGTCGATCGACCCGGGACCGATCGCCGGCGCGTTGTCCGGGGTGGCCGGACGGAGTCCGGCGGACAGCTCGTCGATCACCAGCTCGGTCACCGACGGCAGCAGCTCGAACGCGTTGCGCAGCAACTCAAACGCGGCGCCGGCGGTCACCGTCTTGTCGAACCCGCGCTCCTCCATCGTCGCGCCAATCACGTAGCGACCATCCCCTCTCGGAACCACGTAGCCGCCGGCCATGCGCAGCACGCGCGTGAGGAGCCCGGGTCCAGCGGGATCGTGTAGCCGCAGGATCTGGCCTTTTATTGGATGGATCGGTACACGTGCGCCCTCGGGAATGCCATCGAGCGAGCTCGACCACGGGCCGGCGGCGACGACAACGTTCTCCGCCGGGACGTCGGACCCGTCGGCGAGCGTGATCCCGCTCACGCGCTCGTGCGCAATCGTCAATCCGCTCACGGCCGTTGCCGTCCGCAGCTCACCGCCGGCATTACGGAGCGCCTGCGCGAGCGCCGGGGTCAGCTTGCGCGGATCGATCGCGTGATCGTCGGGAATCTCAAGTCCCAGCCGCAGCGTCGGCGCGAGCGCCGGCTCGAGCTCGCGCGCCTGACTTGCGCGTAGGCGCTGGACGGGGAGGCCGAGCCCCTCGCGCAGCTCGCGCTCGCGCTCGAGCCACTCGGCGTCGTCACGGTCGCGCGCGCTGAGCAGCGTTCCGCAGCGGAGGTATCCGGTGTCCATGCCGGTGACCTCGCTCAGCTCCGCCACGAAGTCGGGGTATGCCTCGACGCTCGCCAGCCCCAGGCGCATCAGCGGTTGCTCCGAGGCCGTCACCTCGCTGATCGGCGCCAGCATGCCCGCCGCCACGCTCGACGTCCCAGCGCCGGCGTGCTCGCCGCGCTCGAGCACGAGCACCTTCAGACCGCGCTGCGCGGCCCGCCAAGCGATGGCCAGGCCGACGGCGCCCGCGCCTACCACGGCGAGGTCGAATGAGCTTGAGCGGTTCGGCAAGGTTCACGCTCCCTGCGCCGGCATTATCCGGTTCAGGTTCAGACGGTCGGCGGCTCAAGGCCGCCCTCTCAGCCCGCTGGTAGGGCTCCCGTTTAGTCAATCCTAGCGCGGGGTTGATGGCCGGCGGCCAGCCCGACCTGGCGGCTCGTCGCCGCGCTCCTGCCACACTTCGACGCGTGCCCGACCGCCGCGAAAGACTGCGATCCACCCGCCTGTACCTCGTCTGCGACGAGCAGTCCGACGAGTTCCTGGAGGTGGTGCTGGGCGCTGGCGTCGACATAGTCCAGCTGCGGATGAAGGACGCACCGGATGGCCGGATCGTCGCCGTAGGGCAGCGATTCGCCCGCGCTGCATCAGCCCACGGCGCGCTGTTCATGCTCAACGACCGGCCGGATCTGGTCGACGCGGTGGGCGCCGACGGGGTGCACGTCGGGCAGGACGACGTGACGGTGGCCGATGCGCGCGCCGCCATAGGCCCCGACCGGCTCGTCGGCCTCTCGACCCACAGTCCCGAGCAGGTGGACGCCGCCGCGCGCCTACCCGTCGACTACATCGGGGTGGGGCCGGTACACGCGACGCCGACCAAACCTGGCCGCCCGGCCGTGGGGCTGGCCCTCGTGCGCTACGCCGCCGACCACGCGACCGTGCCGTTCGTCGCGATCGGCGGGATCACGACCGCGAACGCGGGAGCAGTGCGTGAGGCGGGGGCCGAGTGGCTCGCTGTCGTGCGAGCGATCACCGATGCGGAGGACCCGGCAGCAGCCGTGCGAGGGCTGCGGGCGGCGTTCGGCGCGCCCGCGGACGGCGGCGAGGTGCGAGTTGACGCAGCGCGCTAGTCGTAAGCGTGGCCGGCGGCACCCGTCGGTCGCCACGCCGTCGACGACCGCCACCCAACCGCGACCCACCCCGGTCGCGTCAGCGTCGCCGACCGCGTCGCCTCGACCTGGCTCCGAGGCGCGCAACGCCGCCGTCCGGGCCACGCTGGCGCCGCTGGCGCCGGGCGAACGGCCGTGGCCGCTCAAGATCGCGGCGCTGATCGCGCTGCTAATCGGCGTCAGCGACCTGGTAGTGGTGCTGATCAACGGCAAGTTCAACGTCGGTGGCGCCCACACCGCCGCCAGTGGCGTGATCCTCTTCTCTGCGGTGATGATCGTGTGCGCCTGGGGCATGTGGCAGCTCCGCTACTGGGCAGTGCTCGGCTTCCAGGCGATCCTCGTGTTCGTGATCCTGTTCTTCTCGCTGCTGCTGACGCGAGCGGCGAACCTGCTGGCGGTGGCGGCGAGCGTGATCGTGGTCGGCGGAAGCGGCTATCTGTTCTTCAAGCTGGTCCGGGTGCTCAGCCGTCTCCAGATGCCCAAGCCTCCGTCTCGCTGAGGCACCCTTCTATAGTCTCCGGCCGCATGCCTGAGGCGTCATACGACTGCATCGTGATCGGTTCCGGACCCGGTGGGTACGTTGCGGCGATCCGGGCCGCGCAGCTCGGGATGAAGACCGCGGTGATCGAGAAGGACCGCGTCGGCGGCCGGTGCCTGAACTACGCCTGCATCCCGGCCAAGGCCATCCTCCGCGTGGCCGATGTCCTAACCGAGATCCGCGAGGCGGATGACTTCGGGATCAAGCTCTCAGCGGAACCGCAGGTCGAGTGGCCGGGGGTGCTGGCCAGGCGCGAGAAGGTGGTCAAGACCCTCACCGGCGGCGTGTCCGGGCTGTTCAAGAAGAACGGGATCGAGCTGATCGAGGGCGAGGGCGCCCTTGCCGGCGGCGGCGCCGTCACCGTCAACGGCAGCCAAATCGCCGCCAAGACGATCATCCTCGCCACAGGATCGGTCAAGCGCTCAATCCCCGGTACCGAGTTCGGCGGCCGGGTGATCGGCACCGAGGAGGCCTGGGCGCTCCCCAACCTTCCCGAGACGCTCGCCGTCGTCGGCGCCGGCGCGTCGGGCGCGGAGATCGCGTCCGCGTACGCGCGACTCGGCACACAGGTGACGCTGTTCGAGGCTCTCGAGCGCGTCCTGCCCACCGAGGACGAGGACATCTCCAAGGTGGTCGACCGCGGCCTCAAGCGCCAGGGCATCACGGTCCACACGGCCACATTCGTCGAGAACATCCAATCGATGGAGTCGGTCTGCCGCTACACCCACGGCGACAACGCGGGTGAGGCCGAGTGGCTGGTGATCGCCACCGGTCGCGGCCCAGACGTGGACGGACTCGGACTCGACGCCGCCGGCGTGGAAAGAGGCACCGCGGGCCTGATCGAGGTCGACGGGGCGATGCGCACGACCGCCCAGGGCATCTACGCGATCGGCGACCTCGTCCACGGACCGGCGCTCGCCCACAAGGCATCCGACGAGGGGATCATCGCTGTCGAGGACGCCGCGGGCCTCGAGACGCACCCGATCGAGTACCCGGACATCCCCCGGGCCACCTTCTGCACCCCGAACGTCGGCAGCTTCGGCCTGACCGAGCAACAAGCCCGCGACCAGGGCTACGACGTCACCGTGGGCAAGCTCCAGTACGGCGCCGTGGGCGCCGGCACTGTGTACGGCGACCGCACCGGCCTGGTGAAGGTCGTCGGGGAGAAGCAGTACGGCGAGTTGCTGGGCGGACACATCGTCGGCACCCGGGCGACCGAGCTGATCCAGGAACTCGTCAACGTGCGCGCGCTCGAAGGCGGCTACCCGGAGGTGGCGCGGATCATCCACGGCCATCCGACCCTGTCGGAGGCGGTCATGGAAGCCGGGCGCGCGGCGGATGGGTGGCTCATCCACGGATAGCGTGGATCAGCAGCCGGTCTTCTACTACGACCTCGGCAGCCCCGAGTGCTACCTGGCCGCGGAGACGATCATGTCGTCGCTTCCGGTCGTGCCCGAGTGGGAGCCGTTGTTCGGGTCTGAGTTCGCCCCGCACGCCCCGCTCGATCCTCACCCCGACCGCGACCGGATCGCCCGCCAAGCCGAGGAGCTGGGCCTGCAACCGCTCCGTTGGCCGAGGAGTTGGCCGCCGGACACCGAGCGCGCGATGCTGGCGGCGACCTACGCGAAGCGCATCGGGCGCGGCGTGGCGTTCTCGCTGGCCGCGTTCCGCCAGGCCTTCGCCGGCGGCCGCGACCTCGGCGACCAGGACACGATCCTGATCGCAGGGGCGGCCTGCGAGATGCACCCGACGGCGCTGCGCAAGGGCGTCGATCTGGCGAGCACACGAGCTACCCTGGCCGAAGCGAGCCGGCGCGCCCGAAACGCCGGCGCGACGGCGCTGCCAGCGATCCAGATCGGCGAGCGCGTGTTCTCGGGTTCGCACGCGGTCCTCGAGGCGACGGCCGCGCTGGAGCACGGACTCCAGTGAAGGCCAACCGCGCCTACGAGCTGATCGTCTCGCGCGGGGGTCGCGAGCCGGCGTTCATGTCCGATCCCAAGCGCACTGACAGGATCGAGGTCGTCTCCATCGACGACGGCGAGGTCATGCTGTATTGGGACGTGAACGTCAAGCAGGCGTCCAAGCTACTCAAGCTCCTGCGCACCGACCTGGCGAGCCTCGACGCCGAGGAGTTCTTCGACAAGTGGCTCGACGCCGACGCCGAGGCGAGCTGACGAGTCACTTGGGCGCTGCCGAGCGATGCTTCGCATACGCTCGGGTTAAATGTCCCCACGCCAGGCCCTCGAGCTCGCGCAGGCGCTTCGGCCGGCGATCGCCGACGAGCGCGCGCTGGCCGCGATAGCCAGCATCCCGCGCGAGCGCTTCATCCCGCCGTCCCAGCGAAACCGGGCCTATGCCAATGTGGCGCTCCCGATCGGCGCCGGCCAGACGATCTCGCAACCACTTGTCGTGGCGCGGATGCTCGAGGTCCTTGATCTCAGGCCCACCGATCGCGTGCTCGACGTCGGCACCGGCTCGGGCTACCACGCCGCCCTCCTCTCGCTTCTGACCGCCCGCGTCTACACGATCGAACGCCACCCCGAGCTCACAGCCAGAGCCCGCCGAACGCTAACCGACCTCGGCATCGAAAACGTCAGCTTCCGAGTCGGCGATGGATGGGAGGGATGGCCGGAGCACGCGCCGTTCGACGCGATCAACGTCGCCGCGGCCACCGGACTCGAGATCCCAGAGAGGCTCGAGCAGCAGCTCGCCGACGGAGGGCGGATGGTGGCGCCGGTGGGCGCGAAGGAGCAGCACCTTACGCTGGTCGAGCGCGACGGAGACCGCTTCAGCCGCCGCCGGCTAGAGGCTGTGCAGTTCGTGCCCCTGGTGCGGGGCGATCAGGGGAGTGAGTGAGGCGGGAGCGCATCACCTCGATCGCCACCGGGTGGTGATCGACCAGCACGAACCGCCGGCCGAGCGCCTGGCAAACCGCTCCAAGCGTCCCTGAGCCCGCGAACGGATCGAGACACCAGCCGTCCGGCCTCGAGGATGCCGCGACCATCCGCCGCAGTACGCCCTCTGGCTTCTGAGTCGGATATCCCGTCTTCTCGCGGCCGTTGGTGGGGACGATCGTGTGAAACCACACGTCGGTGGGCCGCTTGCCCCGCGCAGCCTTCTCCGCGGTGACGAGTCCGGGCGCCATGTACGGCTCCCGGTCGACGGCATCCGCGTCGAAGAAATGCGCGCCCGGGGTCCGCACGTACACCAGGATCGTGTCGTGCTTGGCCGGCCAGCGTCGGCGCGGCTTGGCCCCGTAGTCGTAGCTCCAGATGAGCTCGTTCAAGAAGGCGTCGCGGCCGAAGACCTCGTCGAGCAGCAGCTTGCAGTAGTGCGCCTCGCGGTAGTCGATGTGGAAGTAGAGCGTGCCGTGCGGCGCCAACAGTTCACGCGCCCGGGCCAGCCGCGGCTCCAAGAACGCCAGGTAGTCGCCGAACGCGTCGTCGTAACTCAACGTCCGCAACAACCGAGACTGGTAGCGGCGCCCCCCGAACCCGACCCGATCCCCGGACCCATCCGACGCCGCCTCCACCGACAACGTGTGCCGCGCCTGCACCCGCCCGGTGTTGAACGGCGGGTCCATGTAGATCAGGTCGAAGAACGAGTCAGGCAGCCGGGGCAGCACCAACGCGTTGTCGCCGGCGACCACTAGGTCGGCGTCGAGCACTAGCTCCTCGTCGGCGGCCTGGATCCGCATGGACGGCGAACGGTAACGTCGCACGTGGCCGGATCAGATTCTGGCGGGGCGTGAGTGGCACGGTCAATAGCGCCGCGCTGTACCGCGGGACCGTCAACTGATATCCGTACTCGCCCGGCTTGATCCTCTCGTAGGAGACCCGCCCGTGCCAGCGAGCGTCGCGGCCGAGCCACTGGCTGTCGAGCGTGAGTCCGTAACGAGCGCTCACCGAGGGGGCGAGGAGGCGTTGCACGCTCGCCTCGCCGGTGGCGGGAAGCACGAGGTCGAGCCGCACCGCGGTGCCGCCCTTGTCGATCGCGAGCACGTGGAGGACATCGTGCGCTACCCGCACCGCATACACATCGAAATGACGCACGTGATGCAGCGCAAGGTGCACGTGGACCAGCTGGGCATCCGGGCCTAGGGTCCGGTCAAACAGGAGCATCCCGTAGAGGAGCGGCTGGGCCTGCAGGCCGAACTGCCGGAGCGCGAAAGCCTGGTTGACGGCGTCCTCGCGAACGTGGATGTTGATGCCGTCTACGCCAGCGCCGAGCAGCCGGAACAGGGCATCGGGCGTCCACAGGGCGGTGGCAAACGTGTTGCTGACGCCTCGCAGTCCGCCGCACGTGACCGAGTTGAGCTCGGTCAGCCGGAATTTCAAGCCCATGCGGTGCACCAGCCGGAGCACCGGCGCCATCCCGCGCGCCATGTTCGCGGCCACGTTCCCGTCCATCAGCTTGGCGATCGAGGGATAGCTCGGGCGTCCGGGCCGAGCGCAGCCTGAGTACGGATACCAATGGCCGGTGACGGTCCCCAGGCCCGGATGAGGATCCGCGAGCAGCGTCCGGATCCACTTCTCGCTGTAGAGCGAGTTCCCGATCGTGGGGCCGAGCAGCGGTACCCCGGGGGCAGCCTTCCGGACCTCCGCGGAGTACGCCGCGAACTGCCTGGCGTAGTCGCTGGCCGTGATCGCGGCCGGGGCCACCGCAGCGTCCGCCCAGGGATGCTCGATCGTGTCGAGCCAGTAGGCCCGGAGATAGAGATCGGATTCGTTGCCGATCTCGAAGCCGATGATGCTGCCACGCGGCAGCCGGTTCTCGGCAGCTCGGACGAGCCCCTCGGCGTCCGCGACCGTGCCAGTGATCGTGTTGAGGTCGAGGATGACCCGGGCGCGGGTGCGGTCCACTAGCTGCCGGGTCTGAGCAAACCATCGCGGCGTGAGCAGGTACGTCCACCGCGGCGCTCCACGAGTCGACTTGACCCAGAACGTGCGCTGCGACGAGTCGCCCCCGATCCGCAATACGAGCCGGCCATCGCCCGGGACACGCAACAGCGACAGCACCCGGGCCGCCACCGCGGCGTGAGGTTCCCACAGCGGCAGCGTCCAGTACTCCGTCGAGATACCCAGGAACGACGGCGGAATCGTCCGGACCGGCTGGAGCGAGCAGATTGTCGCCTCCGCCTGATCGCCGGCGGTACTCACGGGCAGCGCATAGCTCGCAGCGTCCACGTCCGCGTCTTCGTCCGCGCATGCGGGCCGGGGCGTGGCGTCCGCCACCGAGTGGTGCGGCGTCGCCTGCTCGAGCAGCGCCAGAATCACCACCACCAGTACGGCTGCGCCCACCACGGCCCCCATCCCCGCGAGCAATTGAGCCAGCCGTCTCAGCCGCAGACGCATCCCGATTGACGCTACGCGTTACCGCGTTAGGGTCGGTTTACGTTTTGCTACCTCCTTGCTAGGCCTGCTGTGAACGCCGCGACGCCGCAACCTTCCGGATGCCTTCCTGTTCTAAGCCTTCGTGATCTCTCGGCCGGAGCACGCGAGCCCAAGCGGGCCAGGTCGGCGGATTGTCAGGGCATCAACCTGGGTGGCGCTGGCGTCGGGGGTGCTGGTATGCGCCATGGCCGGCCTACCGGGCTCCGTACGAGCCCAGGTTCCCACACCAGGGCCGGCGACCGTGCTCGACGGCCCGAGTCCGGGCATCGTGGGCCTGAGCGGCATCTCGATCGCCCGCGACGGCACCGGTGGGGTCGCGTACCTGAAGGACGTCTCGGGTGTCGCGCACGTGTTCGTCTCACGCCTGGCCGGCGGCTTCTTCGAGCCCCCCGAGGAGGTCGACTCCGCCCTGTCCGGCCTTTCCTCGCAGCCGGTGATCGCGGCCGGCAACGGTGGGCTGCTGGTGATCGCGTTCATCAACGGCGGCTCGCTGTGGGTCCTCGACCGCCCGAGCACCGCGAGCGGCTATCAGGCGCCGCAGGCTCTGATCGGCGGGGCGAGCAACCCATCGGTCCAGATGACCAACTTCGGCAAGGCCTACATCGCCTTCACGGCGGCGGTGCCCGGCGGCAGCGACGTGCGCGCCGCCTACTACGACACCGGGACGTGGGCGCTCGAGCCGACGCCTCTGAATGTGTCGCCGAGCGACGACGCCGGTACCGGCGCGGGGCGCCCAGCGGTGGCGGCGGCCAACGACGGCGTCGCGATCGTCGGCTGGGGGGAGAACGGCCACGTCTACGCTCGGCGTGTCTGGAAGACGAGCCCGAGCGTCGCCTGCGAGCAGGCCGACGCCCCGACGCTGTCCGGCTGGAGCGAGGTCACATCAGATGACCCCGAGGTCGGCTCTGAGGGCAACTCCTCGTACGCCGACGTCGCGTTCCGCGAGCTACTCAGCAACGGCTCGAGCCGCCAGGAGCGGGTCCTGATGAACCGGCTCCAGGCCGGGTCGTTTGACGGCGTGCAGCAGCCCGATGGGCTCACGACACCCGGGGCTGAGGGCGCCGATCAGCCGGGGGTCTCGGACAGCGAGTACGGGACCGGCCTTATCACCTCCACCCACGACACCTCCAACCAGGTCTGGGCCTCGGTGCTCCAGAACGACGGGCAGCTTGCCCAGACGGTGAGGGTCGACAGCCTGCCGAACGTAACGGGGTCGTATCCCACCTCGGGTATGGACGGGTTCTCCTCGGGGCTGGTGGCCTGGCAGCACGACCCGGGCGCCCCCGGGATACCAGAGATCCGCGCGCGCCTGTACGACACCGCCGACGGGTTCGGTCCTGAGCTCGTGCTGTCCTCCCCAGCGCTGGGTCCCACCGACGCCGGCGCCGGCCTCGCCACCGCCGGCGACGCCCACGGCGACGCGGCCGTCGCGTGGGTACAGGGCACCGGGAGCTCGACGCAGATTGTCGCCGCGCAGCTGTACCAGCCCCCGGGATCGTTCCCGGCGCCCATATCACTGTCGTACGCGCGCACCACTCATCCTGTGCTGTCCTGGTCCTCGCCGAAGGATTCGTGGGGCGTGAGCTATCGAGTGAGCGTCGACGGGGTCCAGCTGGCTCAGACGAGCGCCACCAGCGTGGCCGTCCCGGCCGCCCTCAGCCAGGGCCGCCACCGATGGCACGTCACCGCGGTCAACCCGGCCGGACTGTCGAGCGCGTCGCGCGCGGCGACCGTGTTCGTGGACACGTTCGCGCCACGTGTGATCGTGACGCTGAGCGGCTCCCGGCGCGCGGGGTCCGCCATCCGCATCCATGTCTCTTACTCGGATGTCCCGCGACGGCTTCCGCCACGCGACGCCTCGGGCGTCTCATCGGTCACAGTGAGCTGGGGCGACGCTACGAGCTCCCGGATCGGGCACACCGCGTTCCACGTCTACGGCCGTCCTGGCCGCTACCTGCTGCGCGTCACGGTCACCGACCGGGCGGGTAACGTCAGGACAATCAGGCGGCGCGTGGCGATCAGTCAATGAGGACACCGCTCGGAACAATCATCCTGGTGACGCTCGCGACGCTGTTGCTGCCTGCCGCCGTCGCCCAGGCTCAGGGAAGCGCCCCCGCGGCGACCCCACCGACGCCGGGCGCGCTCTACCAGGACGGCCAGA
Organism: uncultured Solirubrobacterales bacterium; assembly: GCA_963757235.1. Taxonomy (GTDB): domain Bacteria; phylum Actinomycetota; class Thermoleophilia; order Solirubrobacterales; family Solirubrobacteraceae; genus Palsa-465. The sequence goes on from CAVWRC010000013.1 coordinate 79,716, forward strand.
CCGGACGCTACCTGCTGGGTGGAACCTGGCTGTACATGGCGGATCCGAACAACGTCGGCCTCGCGCAGGGGTGGGCTGACACCACCAGCAACACGGGGTGGTCGCCGGTGACTGTGCCCAATGCGTACAACGCCGGGAACTTCACTCAGGCGAGCATGAACGGCTGGGTCGGCTGGTACAGGCGTGACTTCACGCTTCCGAGTGACGCGTTTGCCTCCTACTTGCCCCGGTCCGCCCGTCACTGGATCATCCGGTTCGAGTCGGTCAACTACCGCGCGACGGTGTGGTTGAACGGGCGCGAGATCGGCATCCACACCGGCGCGTTCCTACCGTTCGAGATCGACCTGGTTGGGTTGCGTCCCGGTGTCAACACACTTGTGGTGAGGGTCAACAACGTTCGCACTCCCGCTGACCTGCCGCCTGGTCCCGGTGGCCTGTGGTTCAACTACGGCGGGATCCTGCGCGAGGTGTACCTGCGCGCCGTGCAGGCAGCCGACATGAGTCAGGTGATCGTGCGTCCGTTGCTCTCGTGTGCGTCGCCAAGCCCCGGATCAGTATCCGCCAAACGAGCCCGGTGTCCCGCGAGGATCGATGAGCAGGTCACCGTGCGAAACGTCACCTCAAAACGCCAGACCGTTCTTCTGCGCGGTCGATATGGCGGCGCGACGCTGAACTTCGGCAAAGCCACAATCGCGCCGCACGGAACCTGGAACGCGAGCGCGTCGGTGAAGATCGCGCACCCGTACCTGTGGTCGATCGACGATCCCTATCTGTACAAGGCGACGCTCACTCTGACCGATGTGCACGGCCGCGAGCTCCAGGGCTACTTCACATGGAGTGGTGTCCGCAGCGTGAGAGTCACCTCGGACGGTCGGCTCGAGCTCAATGGTCACCTGCTGGACCTGCGGGGTGTCAACCTTCACGAGCAGGACCTGGCAGGTGGCGCCGCGCTCGACCCCGCCGCCACCCCGCAGCTGATGAGTTGGGCGCAGGAGCTCGGCGCGAAGATGATCCGGGCGCACTATCCGGTGGGACCGGAGATGGAGGAGATGGCCGATCGGGACGGAATCCTGATCTGGTCGGAGGTCCCCGTCTACCAAGTGCAGAGCCAGTACCTGGCCGAGGCTTCGGTGATCGCGCACGCCCACTCGATCCTGGAGCAGAACATCCTCGACAACGAGAACCATCCGTCGATCCTCCTGTGGAGCATCGGCAACGAGCTGCCGACCCCGGCGACCGGACCCGAGGTCCGCTACATCGCGGGCGCGGCCGCGATCGCCCGCCGGCTCGATCCAACTCGCCCAGTGACTACCTCAGCGCGTACCTGGACAAGCTACATGCCTGCTACCCCAAGAAGGCGATGATCGTCACCGAGTTCGGATTCGACGCCAACACGGATGGGCCGGTCGAAGTCCGCGGTACCTACGCCTTCCAGGCGAACAGCGCGGCGTTCCACCTGGACGTGTTCGCAACGAAGCCATGGCTGTCCGGGGCGCTGTACTTCCCGCTTCAGGACTTCGCCAACAACCCCAACTACACCGGTGGCAACCCGTGGCCGCAAGCACCGTGGGACCAGAAGGGTTTGATCGATCAATACGGAAACCTCAAGCCCGCATTCGGTGTGGTTGCGCAGATCTACCAGTCGACTCAGCAGATCGCGCCATAGCGCACTTATGCGGAGAAGACGTAACAACGGATATGATCGGGTGCTCGTGTCTACTACTGTCAGCGACCAGACCCGGCGCTCGATCCTAAGAGCCCGGGTCCACCGACATCCTTTGTGGACGCGGATGACCCGGACTGCCCTGTCGACGCGCTTCACCAAGTACGCCCTGGGCTCGGTCGTCGCGTTCATGCTGAGCAACGTCGTTTTCGCCGCGTTCTACGTGTTGAGCGCGTCGACGACGGTCTGCTCGGTGGCGGGATTCATCGGCGGGGCAATTCCCAACTGGATCCTCAACCGGCGCTGGGCGTGGCAGAAACATGGTCGACCCCCCGCCCGGCAGGTGATCGGCTACATCGGGGTCTCGATCGTGGTGCTCATCACCACCTCGGCGGTGACCGGGTGGACGAACGCGCAGGTGCAGTCGATTCCGGCGCACCACGGCCTGCGTCTGATCATCGTCACGGGGTCCTATGTAGCGGTGACGGTGGTGCTGTTCTTCGCGAAGTTCGCGATCTACGACTACTGGGTCTTCTCTGAGCGCAGTCGCGTGCGGGCAGCGTTCCGCTCCCTGCGCCAGGTGCCCAGGACCGCGCGAGCGAACCGCATTCCGTAGAGCAGGTTCGGGCCCTTCTTGGTGCCGGTGGCGCCATCCGGGCGATCGAGCATGGTCGTGGCGACCTCGATCACGCGGAAGCCCCGCATCGCCGTCCCGATCAACAGCTCCGAGCTCTGGTACTGCGACTGCTGGAGCGTGACCGACTCGCTGACCTTCGCGCTCATGCCGCGAATGCCGCACGCGGGATCGGTGATGCGCTGACGCAGTAGAAGGCTGACCAGCCCGCCGAAGAAGATCACGCCGGCGTGACGAACCGGATCGGTCGTCAGCTCGGTGCCCAGTCGCCGCGATCCGTTCACGAAGTCGGCGCGGCCGGCGACGATCGGCTCGACCACGCGCTCAAGCTCGAGCGGCTCGTACTGCCCGTCGGCGTCGATGGTCGCGATCACCTGTGCTCCCCGGGCCCGCGCCAGCCAGTAACCGAGCTTGAACACGACTCCCTGGCCGCGGTTCACGGGGATGTCGCATACGAGCGCCCCGGCCGACGCGGCCTCGGCGGCGGTGGCGTCGGCGGAACCGTCGACGACGACGATTACCTCGGTCGGCAGACCGGCGAGCGTGGCCGGAATCTCGCGGATCACGCTGGCGACGGTCGGCTCCTCGTTGTACGCCGGAATCACCACCGCGATCGGGGCGCCGGCGCCAGGCGGATGGGCAGCCAGGAACGCGCCAGCCGGTCCCCGCTCCTCGGGGGGGAGCTGGTTCAGATCGGGCTCGGTTACCGCCGAGCTCATCGAGGCGCTCGCCCCGTCATCGCCGGATTTCAAGAATTGCGTAGCCATACATCAGTGCCTTCACTCGAATGAGGGTATGCGAGCGCCCTCCACCTGCCGCTCGGTCAGGGCCGAACAAACGCGGCGCTGCGAGCGGTTGAGGATAGCCAATCTCCCGGCCGACGGAGGATCTGGAATCCCGCCACCCCCGCCACCACCGCCCCCCGCCACCTTTGCCCCCGCTCGCCCTCACGCGACTCACGGGCGCAACGTCGTGCCGACGAACGTCAGCAGGCTCAGGCCGGCGAGCGAGATGCCGTTCGCCCAGGCCAGGACGACCCACCACCGCCCGGAGACGTAGTGGCCGACGACCAAGAGCAGCGGGAAGGCGGTGATCAAGACGCGTGGGTTCGGCGAGAACGGATAGACCGACGTGACGGCCAGGAAACTGATGCCCAGGGTCCATACGATCGCTTCGATCGATATCTCGCGCCGCGACTTCCAAACCAGCACGAGCATGATGATCAGGGCGACGGCGCCGAGGAGTCCGACGACCACATTGAGGTTGATCGTCGGATGGTTGAAGTGTGAGAAGGACATCTCCGAGTCCAACATCCGGGCCAGGTGCACCAGTGCCAGCGGGTCGGTCTTCTCTCGCCACCCGTCGTGCTGCGCGACGAGGCTGGCGAACGGACTGCCGGTCCACACCCACAGGAACACCGCGAAGGCGCCGGCACCGACCACGGACAGGGCGGGCGCGAGCAGGCTCCGGAGCGCGGCTGGATCGTTCCAACCCCGCCGGCGCAACTCGCGCACCGCCGAGACCGCGCACACGAGCACGAGTATGAGCGCCTCGGGCTCGGTGGCGGTCGCGAGTCCGGCCAGGATGCCCGCCAGCAGCCAGCGGCGCCGTTCGAGAGCAAGGATCGTCGCGATGGCCAGCGGGATCAGGATTCCTTCCGCGTAGACCATCGAGAAGACGACCGAGCCGGGGAACAGGCAGAACAGCAACGCGGCGCGTCTCCCACTCGCCTCGTCCCACCAGCCGGTAGCGAGCTTCTGCGCGAGCACCGTCGCGACGAGTCCGCCCACCGTCGACACGGCCACGCCGGCGTACACGGTCGACCAGGCGAACGAGTGCGCGCTCAGCCAGGCCAGGACGTGCGCAAACGGCCAGACCACCATCGGATACAGCGGGAAGAACCCGAGCGTCGATTGGACGTGCAGGACGTGCCGCGCATAGCCATGCTCGGCCACCGCGCGGTACCAGACGCCGTCCCAGTGGCCAAGCTCGCCCGCGACGCCGTGGCCGCGTAGCGCACCGCCGACGATCGCGACCGCGAGCAGCAGCACCCGCGTCCCCGCATACACGAGGATCGCGGTTCGATATGGGCGCAGGGCCGCGGCGACGCGACCCCTCGCTCCAGCCGGGCGGGCGTCAGCGGACCACAGCGGAAGGCTGACGCCGCCCGAGCGGGCGGTCACTTCGCGGGCGCCAGCTCGCTCGCTCGGCGTGGCAGCAGGCTGGAGGTCTCGCTCCACCGGACGGTCGGCATGATCGAGGGAAGGTCGACCCGATCCTTGTGGCGCTCGACCACGTCGAACAGGTGGTCGATCAGCGTCATCGAGAGCAGCGTCGGCTCGAGCCCGAGATCGACCAGCGCCGTGTGCTTGGCGTTGTAGTAGTGATCCTCGGCCTCGACGCGCGGATTCTCGACCGTCTCAATCGCGGCCTCACCCGGAAACTCTTCGGCGATCGTCTCGGCGATCTGCCGCACGGACAGCTGCTCGGTGAACTGGTTGAACACGCGGAACTCGCCGCGCTCAGCCGGGTTCTCGGACGCCAGCCGAATGCATTCGACGGTGTCGACGATGTTGATCAGGCCGCGGGTCTGCGAGCCATTTCCGTACACGGTCAGTGGGTGCCCGAGCACCGCCTGGATGACCATCCGGTTCAGGACAGTGCCGAACACGCCGTCGTAGTCGAAGCGGGTGGCCAGACGCGGATCGAGCTTGGTCTGCTCGGTGTCGGCGCCGTACACGACTCCCTGGTTGAGGTCGGTGGCGCGCAGGCCCCAGATGCGACAGCCGAACTCGATGTTGTGGCTGTCGTGGACCTTGGAGAGGTGGTAGAAGGAGCCGGGCCGCTTGGGGTACAGGACGCGGTCCTTGCGGCCGTTGTGCTCGACCTCGAGCCAGCCCTCCTCGATGTCGATGTTCGGCGTGCCGTACTCGCCCATCGTGCCCAGCTTGACCAGGTGGATGTCGCGGTCGATGTCGGCGATGGCGTACATCACGTTGAGATTGCCGACCACGTTGTTCGTCTGCGTGTAGACGCAGTGGGCCTGGGAGATCATCGAGTAGGGGGCGGCGCGCTGCTCGCCAAAGTGGACGATCGTGTCCGGGCGGAAGTCGCCCACCATCTCGTGCACGAAAGCGGCGTCGCACAGGTCCCCGACATAGCCCTTGATCGTCTTGCCGGAGACTTCGGTCCAGGCGGCCAGGCGCTCGTCGAGCGTGGCGATCGGCACAAGGCTCTCGACGCCCATCTCCTCGTCGTAGCCGCGACGCGCGAAGTTGTCGTTTACCGCCACCTCATGCCCGAGGGCGTTGAGGTGAAGGGCGGTCGGCCAGCCGAGGTATCCGTCGCCGCCAAGAACCAAAATTCGCATGTAGCCGCTCCAATGTGCCTGTCGTTCGACTGCGGGATCTTCAGCGCCCTCGCCGTGCCAGGGTGCTCGTCGTGGGCCAGCTTCCAGGCGATTCGTGGCCCGCGAGCGCACGAGGATAGCCGACTAACCGTACGCGAGACGTAAGACGTCTCGGACTTGACACGGATCTGATAAGGAGCCCGCCCGCCCCGCTCCGCCGCGTCCAGGCCGTGATGAGAGTCCATTGAAGCCGATCGCAGCCGTACACCGCTACTGCTACCGTCCGGGCCGCCTCCGTGTCTGAGCAGACCCTAGACGTCCCGTCGGTCGAAGTCCCGTCCGGGCCGCCTCACAGCGAGCGGCAACCGAACACGCGAGCCGACCTCAAGGAACTCGCCTACCGCTACCGGTGGGTGCTGACTGCGGCTGGTCTGCTGATCGTCTCGCTGGCCATCGTGCTGTACGCCCGGACGCGCCCCGGCTACGACCCGTACGGCTGGCTTGTTTGGGGCAAGCTCACCATCCACCTCGCGCTCGACACCAACGGCGCGCCGTCGTGGAAGCCGCTCCCGTACCTGTTCACGGTTCCGTACGCGGTGTTCGGGCACTACGCGCTGTGGCTGTGGATGGTGACCTCCGTGGCGATCTCGTTGAGCGGCCTGATCTTCGCCTGGCGGATCGCCTTCCGTCTGACCGACTCGCGGCCCGAGCGGCGCTACGCCTCCTACGTGGCCGGCCTGGTCGCGGCCTGCGCGGTGCTCGCGATGCAGGACCCCGTCGGGAACTACAACTACACCCACTACATCCTCAGCGCCGAGTCCGACACGATGATCGTGTCGCTCTGCCTGCTCGCGATCGACCTGCACCTGTCCGGCCATCACAAGGCGGCGTTCTGGATGTGGTGGCTGGGCGCCCTCGGTCGCCCCGAGGTGTGGCCCTTCTACGGTCTGGCGGGACTGTGGCTGTGGCGCTACGTCCCGAGCTACCGGAAGTGGTTGTACGCCTCGGCGGTGCTGCTCGCGTTTCTGTGGTTCGGGATCCCCGGCATCACCTCGAAGAGCCTGCTGACGGCCGGCAACGTCGCGGAGAACTCCCCCAGGGAGATCCACGGCAACAAGGTAACCGGGGTCATCACGCGCTTCCACGAGCTCCTGCCCAACACGATCTGGCTCCTGGCTGTGCTGACGGTGGCGTGGGCGGCCTGGCGCCGACGCATCGCGATCCTCGTACTGACAGCGGGCGCGCTGGTCTGGGTGCTGGTCGAAATCGCGTTCGCTCTGCACGGCTTCCCCGCTGTGCCGCGCTACATGTTCGAGGCCGGGGCGGTGGTCGGCATCCTCGCCGGCATTTTCGTCGGCCGGATCGTCCACGAGCTCCCGGCGCTCCTCGCACAGCTGACCCGGCGATTCGACGGCGGTCGTCTAGGCCCGCGCCTGGCGTCGCAGGTGGGCACCTGGGGCACCGTGCTCGTCTTGATCCTGATCGCTGGCTCGCTCGCAGGAGCGGCGCACCGGCAGGAGCGGCTCGAACACGGCGACCTGCGCTTCGAGCGCCAGCGGACGGTGCTGATCGGCCGGCTGTCCGGTGTGGTGCGGGCGCTCGGGGTGTCGAACATGTTCGACTGTGGGCAGCCGAACATCCCGATCGAGTACCAGAGCGTGTTCGCCTGGTACGCCGGCATCAAGACCGGCGTCCTATATGTGAACCCGAGCTACGTGAAGACCCACCCACACCCGCTGATCAACATCTACCCGACCGCCGGCAACGGCTGGAAGGTGTTCCTGAGCGGCGACGACCCGGCGCACGCGGCGGCCTGTAGCCGCGTGCTCCATGGGCAGCCAATCCTCTTCTACCACGGCTCATGAGGACCGGGGTTTGCACTCCCGGCGCAAGCAGGCCGGTCGCAGACGCCTGGCGATAGCCGGCGGCGCGCTCGCCCTCATCGTTGGAGTGCTGATTGTCTTCGTGAGCGCTGGCAGCTCAGCGCCGCCTCCACCGCTGCCGCTGCCCGGCATCGGCCAGCCCGCCAAGCCCGGTGACCCGTTTGCGTACACGTCGAGCCGCGAGTCGGACTTCGTGTCCCGCGCCACGGCCGGCGAGGCCAACGCCCTCTACGTCAAGAGCCCGGGCGGCGCGCTCGCCACCGCGGCCCGTGTGGCCGCGTGGCGCCCGCTGATCGACCAGGCGCTCGCCGGCACCGGAATCGATCCAAACCTGCTCGAGGCGCTCGTGTTCGTCGAGAGCGCCGGCGACCCCAACGCGATCGCGAGCGGGGACCCGATCAACGCCTCAGGGCTCACTCAGATCCTGGCCGAGACCGGGCAGTCCCTGCTCGGCATGCACATCAACCTCGCCCGCAGCCGCCGGCTCACCGGCCAGATCGACGCGGCCGCGGCGCAGGGCCAGAACGGGCGCGTGGCGCGCCTCGAGCGCCAACGGGCGGGCGTCGACGAGCGCTTCGATCCCCGCCAGGAACTCGCGGCCACCGTTCGCTACCTGAAGATCGCCGAGTCGCACTTCGGACGCTGGGACCTGGCGTTCGAGTCCTACCACATGGGGATCGGCAACCTGCAAACCGTGCTCGACGACTACGACGGCGGGGCTCCCGTGCCCTACGTCCAGCTGTACTTCGACACCGCCCCCGACCACCACACCTCGGCGTTTGACCTGCTCGCGAGCTTCGGCGACGACTCCTCGCTTTACTACTGGCGTCTGTTGGGGGCAGAGCTCCTCATGCGCCTGTACCGAACAGATCGCGCGGCGCTGGACCGTCTCGTGTTCCTCCAGACGGATGCCGGCTCGGATGCCTACGTCCTGCACCCGCCCGGCGCCGTGGGCGCGTTCGCGGATCCCGATGCGCTCGACCGGGCGTACGCAGCGCGGACGATCCGGCCGCTCCCCTCGAACGCGGCGCACCTGGGCCTCAGCTACGACCCGGGCATCGGGTCGATGGCGCGGCAGCTGCACTTTCCGCCGGCGCTCTACCGAGGCCTGCGCACACCGGCGCTCGATCTCCTGATCGAGCTCGCCGCTCGCGTTCGCACCCTGTCCCACGACCCGACGAGCACCCTGACCGTGACCAGCGCGGTCAGCGATCAGCGTTACCAGCAACTGCTCGGGTTCAGCGACCCTCCGGCCGCTGCCGGCTGGTCGTTCACGATCGCCCGCCGCTACGTGAACAAGGCGCAGGCGGAGGCCTTCCAGGCGATGCTCGACCGTCTCCAGGCGCTGAACCTGATCGCGTGGCAGCGCTTCCCGTCGGTGATCGAGGTCACGGTGGCCTCCGACGCCTCGCAAGCGCTCGTGCACGGTCCATGAACTGCTGCCGCGTCGGTGCTCGAGCGATAGCTTCATGACGTGGAAGCGATCGTCCGCACCCCTGACGAGCACCTCTCGCACGTCCCGGAGTTTCCGTTCAAGCCGAAGTACCGCAAGCACGATGGGCTGCGGTTGGCGTACGTCGACGAGGGTAAGGGACCGCCGGTCGTGTTCATCCACGGCGAGCCCACCTGGTCGTTTCTGTGGCGCAAGGTAATCCCGCCGATCCGTGACGCCGGCTACCGCTGCATCGCGCCCGACCTCCCCGGGTTCGGTCGCTCCGACAAGCCGCTGGACATCGAGTGGTACACCTACGACCGCCACACCGCGAGCGTCGCGACTCTGTTAGGCGAGCTCAAGCTGCATGACGCCACGATTGTCGTGCACGACTGGGGCGGCCCGATCGGACTGCGCGTCGCAGTCGAGCATCCCGACCGGGTCGGTCGCATGGTCCTGCTCGACACCGGGCTGTTCACCGGCCACCAGAAGATGTCGGACGCGTGGATGGCCTTCCGGGGGCTGGCTCAACGCAGCGAGGACCTGCCGGTTTCGTTCCTGATCCGGGCCGGGTGCAAACGCCCACCGGCCCCGAGCGTGGTTGCTGCCTACGAGGCACCGTTTCCGACCCCTGCCTCGAAGGCGGGCGCGCGGGCGTTCCCGCTGATAGCGCCCACCTCGCCGCAGATGGAGGGCGCCGCGACCAGCCAGCGCGTGCTCGAGCAGCTCGGCACCGACGCGCGTCCCAAGCTCATCATCTGGGGCGAGGGCGACACGATCCTTCCCGTCGAGTCCGGCTACCGGTTCGCCCGGGCGATCGGGGCTGACATCGACCACGTGATCAAGGGTGTCGGTCACTACCTCCAGGAGGACGCCGGTCAACAATTGGGGCGGATGATCCTCCGCTGGCTCAAGAGCGAAGTCCCGGCCAAGCGGTGACCGACGCGATCCGGACCCCCGACGAGCTGCTCGGAAACCTCCCCGACTTCGGATTCGACCCGACGTACCGCCAGTTCGAGGGTCTGCGCCTCGCCCATCTCGACGTCGGCGACGGCCAGCCCGTCGTGTTCCTGCACGGCGAGCCGACCTGGTCGTTCCTGTGGCGCAAGTTGATCCCGCCCGTCCGCGATGCCGGGTATCGCTGCATCGCCCCCGACCTGCCCGGCTTCGGCCGCTCGGACAAGCCGACCGACATCGACTGGTACACCTACGACCGCCACACGGCGGCCGTCGCGGCGCTGATCGAGGAACTTGACCTCCACGACGCGACCGTGGTCGTACACGACTGGGGCGGCCCGATCGGGCTACGGGTGGCGGTCGATCAGCCGGACCGCATCGGGCGCATCGTCGTGCTGGACACGGGCCTGTTCACCGGCCACCAGCGCATGAACGACGCCTGGATGACGTTTCGCAACTTCGTCGAGCGCACGGAGGACCTCCCGGTCGGGTTGCTCGTCCGCCGGGCCTGTGCCCGCGATCCGGGCGACGAGGTGATCGCAGCCTACGACGCGCCGTACGTAAACGCGGCGTCCAAAGCCGGTGCCCGGGCCTTCCCGCTCATCCTGCCTCTAACACCCGACGCGCCCGGGGCGGCCGAGTGCGGGCGCGTGCTCGAGGCGCTCCGGGGCGATCACCGTCCGAAGCTGTTTCTGTGGGCCGATTCGGACCCGGTGATCCCGCTCGAGACCGGACGGCGGTTCGCCACCGCGCTCGGTGGCGAAATCGGCCACGTGATCGCCGGCGCCTCCCACTTCCTGCAGGAAGACGCCGGCCCGGACATCGGGCGCCTCATCGCCGACTGGCTGGCCGCGCACCCCTGAGGGCGCGTCGCTCGGCTAGGCGGCCTCGCGCCGTTTGGTCGGCGCCGGGCCGTTGATCATCTGCTCCATGCGCGCCTCGTAGGCCGCCCGGGCACCGTGGTCGGCGGCCAGCATCAGCTGGTCGCCCTTGGTTACCCGCACGATCGCATCGGCGACGCGCCGCGGCATGAGCCCCTGCAGGCGGATCAGGACCCCAACGCTTCTTGGCACGAAGAGCTCGAACTTGCCAGTCTGGAGGAGCTCGACGATCGTGTTCCCGACTTCCTCGGGCTCGGGCTTCTTCAGTCCTCGTGGTGCCGACACGCCCGAGTAGAGCTCTGTGTTGACCCCGATCGGGAGCACCTGATGCACCTCGATCCCGGTGCCGCGCAGCTCGGACCGGAGCGATTCAGTCAGCCCGACCACGGCGTACTTAGTGGCGCAGTAGGTGGCGACGCCGGGGAAGCCGCCTTTGCCGGCGATCGACGCGAGCTGGACGATGTGGCCGCGGCCACGCGGCGTGAAGCGCTCGACGGCCAGCTTGGAGCCGAGGATCACGCCCCGGATGTTGATGTCGATCAGTCGGGCGGCGGCCGCGTCGGTCTCGTCGACGAACGGGCCGATCGGCATGATTCCGGCGTTGTTGACGAGGACATCGAGCGGCCCCAACTGACGCTCGACCTCGTCGAGGAAGTTGACGAAGCTCTCACGATCGGTCACGTCGAGCGGCAGCCCGATGGTTCCGCCGCCGAGCTCGGATGCGGTCTGCTCGACCAGCGGGGCGTCGATGTCGCCGATGCCAACACGTGCCCCCTGCGCGATCAGCGCCGCCGCGGTGGCACGCCCGATGCCACGCGCTCCCCCGGTGATCGCGACCACCTGCCCATTCAGCGATCGCAATGTCTTTGCCATGTCGATCCTCCTCGTGATCTTGCGCTATGCACAGTACCGTGCGCAGGCCTGGCTGACTAGCCAGTCAACATCTAAGGGTATCCTGAATCCGATGGCGTTCTTCCGTTACGAAGGACAGAGGCTCGCCTACACGATCCATGGGCAGGGGCCCCGAACCACGGTGCTGCTCCCGGCTCTGCTCCTCTCGCAGAAGATGCAGGCGCCGCTGGCCGCCGACCTGGCCGCCCACGGCAACCGCGTGGTCACGCTCGACTTTCTTGGGCACGGCGAGTCGGACCGACCCAATGAGATGGGCCGCTACTCGATGCCCGAATTCGCCCGCCAGACGATGGCGCTGCTCGACCATCTGGAGCTCGAGAACGCAATCGTCGGGGGGACCTCGCTCGGCGCCAACGTCACGCTCGAGGTAGCCGCCCTGGCGCCAGATCGGCTGCGCGGGATGATCATCGAGATGCCGGTGCTCGACAAGGCGATCCCCGCCTGCGCGCTGGCGTTCACGCCGTTGCTGTTCGCGCTCACCCACGGCGCGCCCGCGATGAAGGCGCTCGCCCTGGCCGCCCGGAGGGTGCCGCGCTTGGGCGTCCCATTCCTGGCCGAGCTGGCGCTCGATTGGGTCGGCCAAGAGCCCGGGCCGAGTGGCGCGGTGCTTCAGGGGATTCTGTTCGGCCGCACGGCGCCCGATCGAGAGGCACGCCAGGGCTTCCAGGCTCCTGCGCTCGTGATCGGGCATCCTCGCGATCCCGTGCACCCGTTCTCGGACGCCGACATGCTCGCCGCTGAACTGCCCAACGGGCGGCTGATCGACGCCAACTCGATCCTGGAGCTGCGGGTCAGTCCGGAGCGCCTCACCCGCAAGATCGCCTCGTTCGTGGACGAGTGCTGGGGCGAGACGAAGGCACCACGCCGGCGCCCCCGGACCGCCCGAGCCTGACTGGGCATCCACCCCTCCGGGGGGGCTTGATCGAAAAGGCCCGCGTATGGGGCCAAATCGACCACGCCCTAATGCGGTGCCGGAGGGCCGGGAGGCTCGACGATGTCGCGCCCGGTGGGCTGTAGTTCGGGGTCGAGCTCGAGCTGCCAGTAGTACCGGGTGAACGTGACCCCTGCCCGGAACTCGCCCACGTGCGGCTCGATCACCTCTCCGCGCGCCATCCGGACGATCAGCTCGGGGTACGTCCGCCCGGGCAGCGCCGCGTACATCGGCGCGGGGAAGGCGCCACCGAAGCGGGTGTTGACGTCGGTGATGCCCAGGCCGATCTCGCGGTCGCGGAACGCCTGCACCGTGCACGGCCCGCGTACGCCCAGGGCCTCGACCACGCGCCGGCCGAGCGAGATCAGCTCCGGATCGGCGATCACTGTGCCCTTGATCGACTCCCCGCCGCGTGACTCGATCATCGTCCGAGGGATCACGTTCAGACACCGCCCATCTAAATCAGACAGCGCGTCCATCGAGAACTCCGGCCCGTCCATGAACCACTGCACCATCGCTGCCTCGGCGATGTAGTGCACGAAGAACTCGGCGGCGTGGATGTCGTCGGCCCGGTGGATCGAGCGCGCGCCCGAGCCCCAGCGCGGCTTGACCATGACCGGGAAGTGCTCGATCGGCTCGCCCGGAAGAACGGTCGGAGGCGAGGGCAGACCCAGCCGCGAAAGCAGCAGGTGTGTCTCGTACTTGTCGAACGTGGCGCGCGCGATCTCAGGGTCCGGGACGAACGCGGGCAGCAGACGGGCGGCCCGGGCGTCCGCCAGCACGTCCAGATCCAGATCGGTGAGCGGCACGACCGCGCCGACCCCGAACTCGGAGCAGAGCGACTGCAATGCCGGCACGTAGTCGGGGTCTGCGATTGGCGGCACGGCACGACGCACGTGAGCGGCGTACTGGGCCGGCGCCAGTGGATTCGGGTCCGCGGCGACGACGGTGGCGTGCTGGGTGAACGCCGAGACGATGTCGTAGCGCTTGCCGACGCCGGTCAGGAGGACGGCTACGTCCCGCTTGGGGGAATCCATCCGCCCCTCTCTCCCTTGTAGATCCCGTCGCCGTCAACCACCATCCGCACCGTCCGGGCCAGGATCCGCAGATCCAACCGCAGCGAGCGGTGCTCGACGTACCACAGGTCGAGCTCGATCCGCTCCGGCCAGGGCAGTGAGGCGCGCCCGTTGACCTGGGCCCATCCGCTGATCCCGGGCTTGACCGCCAGCCGCCGTCGCTGGCGCTCGGTGTACTGCTCCACCTGTGCGGGCAACGTCGGACGCGGCCCCACGATCGACATCTCCCCCCGCAGCACGTTCCACAGATTCGGGAGCTCGTCCAGGGAGTAGCGCCGCAGGAACGTCCCGATCCGGGTGATCCGGTCGTCACCCTCCTGAATGGCCAGCCCGGCTCCGGTGAACTCCGCCCCGCGAACCATCGTGCGCAGCTTGTAGATCTCGAACAACTCCCCATCCTTGCCGACGCGGGTCTGGGTGTAGAGCGGATGGCCCGGCGTCTCAAGCCGGACGAGCAACGCGAGTAGAGCCACGACCGGCGCGCTCAAAACCGAGAGCGGTCCGGCAATCGCCACATCGAGCGCCCGCTGGAGCCTCACCGGGTTCCCTCCGCCGGCTCCCAGCCCGCCGAGGTCCCGTGCACCAGCCAGTCCCACAGCCCCGCCGCCAGCGACGCCGTTGTGAGCACGTAATAACGGGCAACCAGCAGAAACCGCGCCCGGATGACCCCGGCGAGCGCCGCCGCCAGCAGCACGGCGATCTGGAAGGCCAACGTCGCGATGTACACCCACCCCTGACCCAGCAGCACCACGTTCAGCACGAAAGCGAGAACGTGCAGAAACGGCGTCAAGTAGCGGAGGATGCGGTGCGAGACGATCATCAGCGCGTACAAGGGGTCGTAGCCGCGGGGCGAGAGCATCCCGCCCTTAACCACGATCGGCCAGGTGTGGCTCATCATGCGGCGCTTGCGCGCGAACTCGCCGCCGATCGTGGGCACCATCTTCTCGCTCGCCTGGGCCTCGCGTACGGCCAGGGCCAGCCATCCCCGTTTGACCATGTTGAACGGGAACGACAGGTCGTGCCCCATGACCGGGTCGACCACCAGGTAGGACTCGCGCCGGGTGGCGTAGATCGCGCCGTTTCCCCCCGTCACCGACCGTACGCGGGACTCGAGCGACCGCAGCGCCAGCTCGTAACGCCAGTAGAGGCCCTCCTGGTTCGTCCCAGTGGACGCGTCGACCAGCTGCACCTCGCCGCACACGTAGCCCACGCGTGCATCCGCGAACGGCGCGACCAGACGCCGCAGGGCGTCGGGCTGCCAGCTCACGTTGGCGTCCGAGAAGGCCACGAGCTCGTTCCTGGCCTTCTCCACGCCGGCGTCCTGGGCGCGGATCTTGCCTCCGCGCGGGAGCTCGAGCACTATGTCCGCGCCCGCTGACCGGGCCCGGGCCGCGGTCTCGTCCGGCGAACCGTCGCAGGCGATGATCAGCTCGATCAGCTGCGGTGGATAGTCGAGCGCCCGGATGTTCGCCACCCTCGCGGCGATGACGTCCTCCTCCGCGTAGGCGGCCACGATCACCGAGACGGCGGGCAGCTCGTCGTCCGGCAACGCCCGCACCCGGGGACGCCGGCGGCGCAGCCACGCGAGCAGCCCGAGCAGCACCGGATAGCCGGCGTGGGCGTACAGGATCAGGCCAACCGAGGCCCAGAAGACGATGGCAACAACAGTCAAAGCGCGGGCTATCCAACCAGGTCCTGATAGAGGGCCAAGGTCTCACGGGCGGCCGCCTCCCACGAGTACGCCCCGCGCGCCGCCGTCAGGGCTCCCCGGGCCAGGCCGTCGCGCTCCTGCGAATCGGCCAGCAACCCGTTCAGCGCCACGCGCAGGGCGTCGGGATCCCCGGGCGCAACCAGCCGCACCGCGCCCAGATTTGCGAGCTCGCCGAACCCGCCTACCTCGCTGACCACGATCGGCTTGCCGAACGCCAGCGCCGTGGCGAGCACTCCTGACCAGTCGAGCCGCTCGGTGCGCCCATACGGAAGCACGATGACGTCGGCCCGGCGGAAGAACGCGGGTAGCTCGGCGTCGGACACGAACCGGGGGATGAACCGCACCCGATCGTCGGCCCAGGCCCGCAGTGGCTCGATCGGCATCCGCGGCCGCCCCACGATCCACAGCTCGGCCCCGGAGACCCCGCGCCAGGCCTCCAGCAGCGTCTCGACACCCTTGTACGGCCGAAGCAGGCCGAAGAACAGCACGACCGGGCCGCGTACGGCCGCGAGGCCGGCGGGCAGCGGGATCTCGCGTTCCATCAGCGTCAGATGCCTGAACGCGCCGTGGTGGATGACCCGCACCTTCCCCGGGTCGACCCCCAGCTCGGACACCAGCAGCTCACGGCCGTACGCCGAGTGCGCCACCACCGCGTCGACGGCGTCGTAGAGCCGGCGCTGGGCCCACGCCTGCCCCGGCCGGGGCTCGCGCGGGAGGAGGTCGTGCGCGGTGAGGACCGTCGGCCGATTGGGCAGCAGCCACCTGTCGACCGCCTGTACGGTGAGCCACTGAAAGTGCACGACGTCCGCCGCGCGCGCCAGCCTGCGGTAGCGGAGCATGTCCGGGACGTGCTGGACCAGCTTGGACGCGAGCCGCGCCGGCGATCCCGGCGCGCCCACCGCCCACCGGTAGAAGAGCTCACGGACGGCGTATCCCTCGGGCGACGGGACCGTCCCGTAGGGGAACCGACTGGTGATCAGCTCGACGTCGAGCCCAGCCTCCGCGGCCAGGGCCGTGCACAGGGCGTGGTCGTACGGACGCGTAAACGCCGATGGGTCGACCATCTGGACTCGCATCAGCGCATCAGTGTCGCGGCTCGTCGAGCGGGCGACCAGCGAGCCGCCCGAGCCGACGGGCAGTGGCGCGGAGCTCCTCGCCGCCGATCGCCAGCACTCGCGCCTGACGATCGTGTCGCAGGCGCAAGACCGCCGGCGCCAGAGCCGACAGGCTCGGCTGGCCCGAGCCGCGCGTCAGCAGGTCGATCACGCAGCGCAGCGGATGGCGCACGAAGAGCATCAGCAGCGCGGCGGCGCGCGCGGCGGTTCCGTCGTCCTCGCGGTAATCGATCCGGAGTGCCTGCGACACCACCGGCCAGGGCGACTCGGGCCGGGCGGAAGCCTCGACGCGGGCGTGCCCGAGGGTCCCGACGAACTCGGCCATCGGGTCCTTCCGCACCGGGAACCGGTCAGCCACAACCACAACCTCGGCGGGCGCGGAAGCTCGACCGGCGGGGCGGTTGGACAACGCGAGGCCGGCGAGCTCATCGACGGATAACAGCGCGTCGAGGGCCAGGTAGCGGCCACGCTCGAGGCGCCCGACGTTGACCGCGGGCGCGCCACGATGGCGAGGCGCACCCCGACCGAGGGCCGGTCGCCCAGCCCGAATCCCACCCCGGTGCAGCCGGCCGAAAGCCCGCGAGACCGCCGGCTGCGGCGTGAACCCGTCGTAGCGCCGGCCGAGCCAGGCGCGTCCGGCGGCGTACCCGCGCCACTGACGGCGCAGCTCCCGCAACGTGACCCGATACCGATGTTCGACCTCCGCGCCGCGCCGGAGCTCGAGCCGCCAGCCGGCCTGCTGCAGGCGCCAGCTGAAATCGGTGTCCTCGGCCGCCCGCACGCCCTCGTAGAAGCCACCGATCTGCTCGAACGCGGCGCGACGGACGAGCAGATTGGCCGCCACCGCACGGGGGCGGTATGGGTGGTTGAGGTGAGCCTCCTGGGAGAGGAAGCTGCGCGCCGAGCCGTAACGCGAGGCCAGCGTTTCGCCCCCCGGCATCGGCACCACCTCACCGGCCAGCGCACCCACGTCGCCGGCGACCGGCGCCGCGAAGTAGGCGTCGAGCAGGGCGGCGGGGGCCTGGCAGTCGGCGTCGAGGAACAGGATCCATTCGCCGTGTGCCCGGGCCGCGCCCGCATTGCGCGCGTGGGCGGGCGAGCGCTCTCCACCCGCCAGGATCACCGCCACGCCGTCCTGCGCGACCGCCACCCCCGAGTTATCAGCCAGGATCAGCTCGTCACCCGGGCGGAGCTCGAGCGCGAGCAGCGCCCGGACCGCCGCCTCCGCCGCGAGCTCGTCTCCGGCGAACGGCATCACCACGCTCACCTCAGGCCGGCTCACCGGCAGCCCTCCCTCGTCGCGCTCGCAAG
Organism: uncultured Solirubrobacterales bacterium; assembly: GCA_963757235.1. Classification (GTDB taxonomy): domain Bacteria; phylum Actinomycetota; class Thermoleophilia; order Solirubrobacterales; family Solirubrobacteraceae; genus Palsa-465. The sequence continues at coordinate 97,571 of CAVWRC010000013.1, forward strand.
GCGCGTGCGAGCAGTGCGCGGGCCTGCGTGAGCTCCTGCGGGTGTGCGAACCCGGTGGCCAGCAGCACGAGCGGCATCAGCGCCAGGACGGCCGCGCGCGCCAGGAAGCCGACCAGCCCATGCGTGGGGAGCAGCAGATCCCCGGCCGCCGACAGGCCGCCCAGCACCACGGTGAGCTGAACCAGGCGCCGCCACTCGAACCGCGCCGCGAAGGCGCTGCGGATCAGCAGGTGCATGACCCCGATCATCACAACATAGGCGCCGCACAGGGCAATTCCCGCGCCGGCGATCCCCAGCGGCGGGACCAACAGCAGCAGCAGGACCACGTTCGTGCCGAGGCCCAAGATCGCGGCCGGGAAGTTGCGCGTGGTCACCTTGGCGCGGCCGGCGATGACCAGGAACACCACCCACAGCCCATACATGGCCCAGCCGAGCGCGACCCACGGGAGCGCCCGGTACGCCTCGAAGTAGGCCGGAGCGGCCAGCACCCGAAGCACCCAGCGCCCGAGCAGGGCAAGTCCCGCCACCACCATCCCGCTGACCAGGAGGTAGTAGGTGGTGACCAGCCCGTAGAGCCGCGCCGCCTCGGCGTCGTCGCGGATCGAATAGGCGAGCGGCGGCCACGCGTACTGGAACGCGCGCACGATGAACGCGACCGCGCCGGCCAGCTTGACCGCTATCGAGTAGAGGCCGGCCATCGTCGGCGAACGGTGGTGGTAGATGTAGTAGCGGTCGACGATGCTGAGCGCGTACACCGACGCCTCGGCCGGCACGGTGGGCAGGCCGAAGCGCAGCAGCACTCCGTGCGCCTCGGCCATCGGGTGGCGAGTCAGCAGGCGGTCGCGCATCGTCCACCACAGCGCCAGCAGGACGAGGGTGGAGGCGCCATAGTTGCCGAGCAGGAGCCCGCGCGCGCCCTGTCCGAGCACCACCACCAGGACAACCGAGGAGGCGATGGTCATGGCGACGTTGGTGAGCGAGGCGATCGCATAGGTGCGCAGGCGCTCGTCCACGCGCAGTAGCGCGTAGGCCAGCTCGAGGTTCGTGAACGACCACAGGCCGAGCACCGCGATGCGGAAGATGCTCGGGTCGCGGTAGCCGAGTACCAGCTTTGAAAGCGGCGCGGCAAAGCCGGCCAGAATCACCGACGCAATCGTCGTGGTCACGAGCAGGAAGCCAACCGCGCGCCGTGCCAGCGCGTCTCGCCTGCCCTGGTCCTCGTCGGCGAAGTAGAAGCGAAGGAACGACTCGATCATTCCGAAGCGCACCAGGATGCTGATCAGGATCACCCCATTGCCCAGCAACTCGACCACGCCGTAGCCGGCCGGCGGGATGTACCGGGTGTACACCGGCAGCAGCAGCACCGCCATGAACTTCGACGCGAGATCGGCGACCTGATAGGCCGCGAGCGAGCTCACCAGGCGCTTGAGGTAACCCGTCACACCGACAAACGGTAAGGCGACAGACGGCTATCCGACTGTTACGGTGGTATCGGGGGTGCCGGGCGCCGGCGGAATCTGCGCTGGGAACCGGCCCGTATTGCACGCCGCGTCGGTGACTTGTAGACCGATCAGGTAGGTACCCGCCGGGGCGAGACGCTGCTGGATCTTGCCGTCCCACACCGCGGTCTGACCCTTCCACGGCGTCAGGAACGTCTTCACGAGGCGCGGCCCGCCCGGCAGGCCGGTCCGGTAGATCAGGATCGTCCCGCCGCGGTTCTCGTTGCCCCGGTAGTGAATCGTCACGCGCGTGGCCCCGGAAACGGTTGGGATGGCCGTCGGGACGATGCTCGTGATCACCGGATGGGGCGGCACCGTCTTGACCCTCACGGGCGATTGGGTCAGCGCGATCAAGCGGCCCTGGTGACGAAGCGAGACGCGGAGGTAGTAGCTCCCGTCCGGAGCGATCTGTCCGTTCGACTCGCGACCGTTCCAGTGGAACACGCCGTCCGGGTGGCGGTGATAAGCGCGCATGTGGCGGCCGCTGGCCAGGGTGTCGACGATCTCCCCCGTCGCGTCGCTGATCACGTACACATCGACGGTGTCGCTCCGGTGCTGCAGGTAGAACGAGATCGTGGCCGAGCCGGTGTCGTACTTCCCGCATCTGACCGGGTGGGCCGGATCGATCACGGCGGGCACGAAGCTCGGGTAGCCGGCGATCAGCGGCGTGGTCACCTTCAGGTGCTGGGTGACGAAGAACGCTCCGATCGTCGCCGCGACCAACACCGCGAACGCGCCGGTCGAGAGCCTGGACGTCGTCAACGGAAGTACGGTCCAGCGAGCCTGCTCACAGCCTCAAGACTGCCACGTTCGGGACGTTGAACTCGTGGAACGCCGCCAGGCCCCGCGGATCGCGACTGCACAGCACCACGCGGATCGAGCCGCCGTGGCAGACCACTAGGGCCGGTAGCTCACCGGCGGCCTCCACGTCGTTCAGGGCGGCGAGCACGCGATCCTGCTGCTCCTGGAGCGACTCCCCACCTGGGAAGCGCCAGTCGGGCCCGGCGCGCATCCAGGCGGCGTACTCCTCGGGTTCCGACTGCTTGATCTCCTCGAACGTAAAACCTTCCCAGCGCCCGCGGCTGGCCTCGCGCAGCCGAGCGTCGAGCCGGACCTCGAGGCCGATGCGCGCGCCCACGATCTCGGCGGTCTCGCGCGTGCGGCTCAGGTCGGATGAAATCAGCGAGCGCATCGGCTCGGGCTCGGCGGCGATCTGCTCGGCCAGCTCACGTGCCTGGGCGCGCCCGGTGTCATTCAGCGGTGTGTCCATGAACCCTTGAAACCGCATCGGCGGGACGTTGTCGTTCGTCTCGCCGTGGCGGGCCAACAGGATCCCGCGGAACGGGTGCTGATCGGGTAGGGAATCCCCCGCGTTCACCGGCCCTCGATGCCCAGCGTGTCCGACCGCAGCCCTAGCCGGAGCGTCTCGAGCGCGAGCACCTCGCCGACCGGAATGTTGCTCAGGTTCACCTCGGGCCCGAACTTGCGCACGAACCACACCTGCTGGTCCTTGCGCGGCGCGTCGAACAGGATCCGGTCGGGCGGGATGTCGTGCACGATCTCGGCAATCAACCCCTCGCGGACCTCCCCGCTGGGGCGGAAGATGCCGGCCGTGCCCGCCTCGCGTCCCTCGGCGATCACCTTCCAGGCCCCGACGGCGAGCTCCGCGCGCATCTGCTCTACCCATACGTACGGCGGGGTGATCGCGCCCGTGTCGTCCTTGGAGCCGACCTCGGACAGGACCGTGAACTCGCGCCCGAGGCGCTCGATCAGCTCGAGCTTGCGTTCGTGCTCGAGCGCGATCGTCCCGTCGGAGATCTCGAAGTACTGAAGGCCCAACTCGTGCACCCACGCGATCAGCTCCTCGAAGCGTCCACGCGAGATCGCCAGCTCGGTCAGGGTCCCGCCGAGCACCACGGGGATCTGGTGCTCTCGGTAGCAGGCCAGCTTGCGATCCAGGTTGCGCGTGGCCAGCGCGGTGCCCCAACCCAGCTTGACGATGTCGACGAACTCGCCGCCGACCTCGACCATCCCCTCGATCTCGGCGATCGACAGGCCCCGGTCGATGACGTGGGTGACGCCGCGCTCTCGCGGCTTGGAGCTCCGCTCCGGGAGGTCGAGCAGGTCGCGCATGTTCAGGATCTGGCTACTGCGCGGATAGGTCGCTGCCGACGGTCACGTAGACCAGCGAACTGCACCCCAGCGCCGCCGCCGAGCAGGCGACCTGTTTGGTGGCGGAATTGACCGCCTGCACCGAGCTCGCCTTGAGCTTGAGGTACTGGGCCACGGCCAGTGCGTCCACCCGGTTGGCCGGCGCGGCGTAGGCCACCACGGTCGTCGTCTCGGTCTGGTTGGTCGCGTTGGTGACCGCCCCCTTGCGGAACCCCTCCGTCCCGAGCTTGTCCGAGACGCGCGCGGCCAGCCCCTGCAGGTCGGTCCCGTTGAGCACCGACACGGTCACGTCGGAGGGCCGGACGAGCACCGTCCCCTTGGGCACCGTGTGGTGACTGGTCAGGTTGCTCGCGACCGACGACTTGGGCTTGTCGGAGCCGCTCCCCTTGGTCAGAACGACCACGGCCACGGCAACGGCAGCCGCCCCGATCAAGGCGACGAGCACCGCCAGAATCGCCCGCCCGGTGCGCGATCGCTTGGGCGCCGGTCGCACCGGCAGCGGAGGACGCCCTGCTCCGGAATTCGGCGGCCCGCCCACCCGACGCTGCCCGCCCGCCGGTCGAGACTGGGCACCATCGGCACGATTTGGATTCCCGCCCACCCCGCCAACGGTCCGACCAGGCCCAGCGGGCTGACCCGGCCTGGGACCGACCGGCGCGCCCACTGGGACGGGGCGCTCGACGGTTCCCGCCGATGCCGCCACCGGTACGCGAGTCGCGCCGTTGGCGGCGCCACCGTGCACAGTGGCGACCTCGGGCTCCTCGACTGGCAGCTCCGGCATCGGGATCAGGCGGGTGGCCGCGGCCAGCGCCGGTCCAGCCATGCCGGCGGGCGCCGCGGGCGGGAACGGAAGACCGTTGGCTCCGGGCGCCCCGACACCGGCTACGGCACGCTGCGCAACGCCGGCAGGGGCCGCCGCGATCCGCGGGCCAGTGGCTCGCACCGAGATCTCCGCCGGCATCGCCGCGACCTGATCGGCCAGGTCCGCGAGCTGGGACTCGAGCTCCTGAACCCGAAACCCCGCCTCGTCGGCGCGCGAGCGCAGGGTCGCAGTCTCGCGGGCGTGGGCGAAGTACAGCAGGATGAGCAACGCCAGCCCGATCAGCGACGCGAAGCCGGCATCGGCTCCGACCGAAGAGATGAAGTGGTGGACCGAGAGGGCGAACGGAAGCGATGCCATCACACGCAGGCGCCAGTCTACGTCGGGAGGCCGGGCAGATCCGAGTGGATCCCGGGCCGAACCGACTCCCGATTACGAACCGACTCGCCCGTGGACAGACGCGCGTCGGACAGCTTCGCCACGTGCTTGGCCAGCCCGGCGGCGTCCCCCTCGAGCACCAGCAGATTGATCTCGCCGAAGATCCGCTCCACCGACTGAGGCTCGAGCGGCTCGCGGTCGGCGCGCAGGATCTTCTGGGCCGGCGTCGGCTGGAGTCGCTCGTAGGGATTGAACAGCTCCTCGTGGAGCTTCTCGCCGGGTCGCGCCCCGACGATCTCGATCGCGATGTCACGCTCGGGCTCCAGGCCGGACAGGTGGATCATCGTCTTGGCCAACTCGAGGATGCCCACCGGCTCGCCCATCTCGAGCACGAACACCTCGCCGCTTCGCTCGCTCAGCGACCCGGCCCGGATGATCAGCTGCACGGCTTCGGGGATCGTCATGAAGTAACGCTTCATGCGCGGGTCGGTCACCGTAACCGGGCCGCCCGCCGCGATCTGGCGACGGAAGATGGGCACCACGGAGCCCGACGAGCCGAGCACGTTGCCGAACCGGACCGTCGCGTACTTGGTGTGCGGATAGCGCAACGCGGCCGCCTCGACCGCCCATTCCGCGAGCGCCTTGGAGGCGCCCATCACGGTCGCGGGCGTGACCGCCTTGTCCGTCGAAACGTGGACGAACGTCCCGACCTGCGACTCGGCCGCGATCCGCGCCACCACGCGCGTGGCCAGCGCGTTGTTGCGAATCGCCTCGACGGGATTGACTTCCATCATCGTCACGTGCTTGTAGGCGGCCGCGTGGAAAACGATGCTCGGCCGGTGCTCCGTGAGGACTTCGCGCATCCGCTCCTCTTCCCTGCAATCGGCGAGCACAGGAACGGCCGTCCGAACGTGGCGATCCTCCTCGAGCTCGCGCACGATCTCGAACAAGTTGTCCTCGGCGTGGTCGACCAAAATGATCGATCGTGGGGCGACACGGGCGATCTGACGGCACAGCTCGGAGCCGATCGAGCCACCGGCACCGGTCACCATCACGATCTGGCCCGAAAGATAGGCGCCGACCCGCTCGATCTCCATCCGCACGGGCTCCCGTCCCAGGATGTCCTCGACCCGCACCTCACGCAGCTGGCGGGTGACGTTCAGATGACCGGTCGAGTCCCTGAGCAGCTCGAACACCGTCGGGGTCGTGCGCACCGGGATGCCGCGCTCGCGGCAGGCCGCCACCACGCGGCCACGGAGCGTGCCCGGGGCGGACGGGATCGCGATCACCACTTCGTCCGGCTCGACCTCGTCGAGTACCCGCGCCAGGTCCTCGGAATCGGTGGTGCCGACCACCTTCAAGCCGTGCTCGTCCTTCATGCCGAGCTTGCGCGGGTCGTCGTCGACGAAGCCGACCGGGCGAAGCCGCAGCTGCGGGTTGCGGATCAGCTCGCGGACGACCAGGCGCCCGCCGTCGCCGCCACCGACGATCAGCACGTCACGGGCGCCCTTGGCCGCCCGGAAGCTGCGCACCCGCCCCTCGATGACCAGGTGCACGAGGAACCGGGCGCCGATCAGCAGCGCGAGCGCGAGCAGCAGGAACAGCGCGATCACGCTTCCCGGCAGGGTGACCGGCGCGGTCTGGAAGTCGACGGTGGTCGTCACCGGGTGCAGGAAGGCGGTCGCCCCCACGATCACCAGCGTGGCGACGATGACGCCCTTGACCACTGCCTCGTAGTCGCGCTGGCCCACGAACGTCCACAGCCGCTGGTACTGACCGAACGCGGCCAGTACGGCCAACGTCACGGGCACGACCCAGAAGATCGTGTGGGTGAGCAGGTCCCCGTAGCGGTCGTTGGCCCCGCCGAGGCCGTTCTCGAACCTCAAGCGAAAGGCAAGGTAATAAGCGAGCGCGACCAGGATCCCGTCCACGAGCAGCTGGGGCACTGAGTGGCGATGAACGGGAAAGGCCGCGGATCTGATCCGCCGGCGCATGCGGCGGGGATTGTAATGACGATCTCGTCAACACCCGCTAAAGGGGTCGCTTCGTATCGCTCCTAGCGTCGTCGTTAGCCCTGGGTTAGGGAACGCTCTGCGTGGCCGTACGGGCTAGCGAATGGCCCTTGGCGTCGAGTGCCTGGACCGAGACGTATTGGCGCGCCGGGGCCTTGATCGCGGTCTCGAAGCCGCGTTTCGCCCTGGTCGCGACCGCAGGCATGTCGTACGGGCTGTTGCCGGCAAACACGCGCCACTTGGCCACGTTCGTGGCCCCGTTCCAGCTCGCGTAGACGGTCATTTTGCGGCCGTGGCTCGAAGCCGCCACCGCGGGCGGAGTGGTTGGCGTGCCGTTCCAGCGGAAGCGGTAGGCGCGATAGCTGATGTTGTCGTCCACGAAGCGGCCCTCGAAGATCAGCTGGTTCTGCGCGTTGTACTGGCTGAAGTAGGGCGCCTCGCCCCAACCGACGAAGTCGTCGCCGCCCGGCATCTCCTGTTCGTCGCCCTCAAAGCTCGAGAGGACCGGCGGATCGAGGTCGAGTTGCTTGGTCACGGTCGCGGTCTTGCGCGCGACGTTCAGGCGAAGCTCGAGCGCGCGCGACTCCGAGTGCACGTACGGCGGACCGGCACCGTCGTCGAACATCGACACGACGGCGTCGCCGGCGGCGCGGACGCGCACGTCGTGTTGGAAGGCGAACGACGCGTCTTTACTGAGCTTGAAGCTCGAATGCTTGCCGCCCAGCGTCCACATGACCGTACCCGTGTCGCGGTTCACCTTGTAGACCGCCCAGGTGTTCCGAGCCGAGATCAAGAGGTTGCCGTCGTCGTCGACGGCAATCGAGTTCACGTGGAAGTAGTCGTACGGGTTCCACACCGAGTTCGGCTTCGCCGCGGTGCCCTTCTTCTTGGGCAGGTTGAGCGGCTTGGTGTAGGCGGCGGTGAGCGGCACGTGGTCGAGGCTGTCCCACTGGAACAGAACCAGGCCGGTGGGGATGTCGATCTCCTGGACCACCGAGTCGAGCACCACCTCCCTGGTCGAGACGCCGACCGCGGAGCCATTCACGACGACCGGGTAGTCAGCGGTGATCAGCGCGCTGCCCCGCGAGGTCAGCTGGAACTCGTGCAGATCGGCGGACAGCCCGTTGGCGGCTGAGAGCGCGTCGATCACCTGATACGAGCTGTTCATGATGATGTCCTGCCCGACCCCGACGCCGGCCGTCTCGTTTCCCTGCCACCAGGTCAGCACAGGTTGGCCCTGGTAGCTCTGAACCCGGAAGTCGGTCGCCGCGTCGTTGGTCGGCACGGGGTCAAACCAGATCAGGCCGCCCCGCGGGCCGATGATCTCGGGGCCCTGCTGAAGCGGGCCGATCTGCGGCGCCACGAAGATGTCCCCCGCGGCCGCCGGGTCGGACTTGGTGATCGTGACCTCGGCTGGGGTGAGGTCGGGCCGGGATTGGAAGTACCAGACGTCTCCCTTGACGCGCGGAAGCTGCGGGCGCTTCTCCACCGGGAGGGCGCCTGCCGGCACGGCGACCTGGAACTGGTAGGTGCCGTTGTGGGAGTCCTCGATGTTCAGCGACGTGCTCACGGTCACCGTCTCGCCGGGAGTAAACGGATCGCTCGGGATGGGGATGAAGCTGCCGCCGTCGCCGTCCGAGGCGCCCTCGATCGTGCCCGCGTGGGCACCGCTGCTGGACCCCGTGACCGTGATCGCCCCGAGCTGCCCCGCCGGGACGCCCCGGAAGGCGATCTGCGTCTGCGGCGAGGCGAAGTGGCTGCCCGGGATCGGAAACGCGTACACCGGCGGCGGTCCGCTCGGCTTGGGCGCCGGCGTGGGCTTCTTGGTCGGCGGCTTAGCGCTCGCGGCGGTGGCGCCGATCAGGCAGAGGAGGATCGCCAGAACGATCGTGGCAGCTGTGGAGGTACGTGTCGCAGTCGGGTGACTCGCGTCCGACACAGTGGCCTAACGACCCAAGTCGGGCAGCGCCGTCACCCGATGCGACGCGTACCGGAACTAGTATTCGCCCGGCAGCCCGTTGTTCGACCCGCTCGAGGTCGGGAAAGCGCTCGATGTCCCCAGCACGTGACGACGCGAGTCGAGCGCCTGCACCTTGTAGACCTTGGAAGAGCTTGTAAGGGGGATCGTCGTCTCAAAGCCGGTCTTCGTCGCGGTCGCGACCGCCTTCAGGCTATTGGCGCTCGAACCGGCCAGGACCCTCCAGCTCACAACCTGCGTGTCACCATCCCAACTCGCATAGATGGTGGCCTTGGCGCCATTGTTGCGCACCGCACCACTAGGTGCGTAGTACGGAATTCCGACCCATTTCCAGACGTAGGCCCGGTAGCTCTGGTCGGGCTTGGGCCAGACCGCATCGAGCAGCAGCTTGCCGGTCTTGCTCTCCTCCGAGAAGAACGGCTGAGATCCCCAACCGAGCGCCACGTTGCCGCCCGGCAGCTGCTCGATGTTGCCGAGGTACGCGGCGTTGAAGGTGCCCGGACGGGTGTAGCCGTGAACCAAGCTGCCGGTGTGGCCGGGGATGTTCAGCTTGAGGACCAGGCCTTCCATCGTCCCGTTCGGACTGGCGAACTTCGCCGTGCCGCCCGAGTCGCCCGAGATCAAGCAGCAGTTGTCGTTGAACACGGTGAGCACGTCGCCCTGCAGCTTGACGTCGTGCTGCCAGTGGAACTGAGCGCTGCGCGGCAGCGTGAACGTGCTGTTCTTCGGGTTGCCGCTCACCGTCCACTGCACCGCGTTGGTGGCGCGGTTGACCAGGTAGGCCGTCCAGGTGTTGCGCATCGAGACCAGGAAGGTGCCGTTGCCGGTCAACTGGATCGAGTTGATGTGGTAGGCATCCCACGGCACGCCGGGGAACGGCTTCTGCTGTGATTGGGAAAGCGGGATGTTCGGCATGCCGCCGGGGTTGAGCGCGTCCCAGGTGTAGAGCAGTTGGCCGGTCCCCAGGTCGTACTCCTGCACGGCCGAGTCGAGCACCTGACCGTTGGCGGAGCCGCCGTACGGCGTGAGGTTCATCGGCACCGTCTTGTAGGCCGTGACCCAGGCGTTGGGGCCGCTGATCACCATCTCGTGCTCGGAGATAACCCACCCGTCGGCGCCCTTGAGCGTGGCCACGTGCCGGTAGTGCTGGTCGACGACCTCGTCCTCGCCGCTGATCGTCTGCCCGGTGCCGGTCACCGTGCCCTGCCACCAGCTGAGCACCGGCTTTCCGTTGTAGGTCTGCGTCGTGAGGTTGCCGGCCAGCACGTTCGTGCCGATCGGCAAAAACCACACGGGCTGGAGGTTGTGGTCGAGGATCAGCGGACCGGCTTGGCCGGTCAGCGGCTGCTTGAAGAACAGGTCCTTGAACACCGCGACCATGAAGTAGCCCGGCGCGAGCTTGCTGCTCTGCGTCTTGACGTCGGTCGACAGCTTCGGCGGGTGCAACTTCGGCGCTGACACGAAGCTCCAGGCGCCGTTGGTGGTGTACGCCCCGATCCCCGCGGCTTGGGCGCCGGCGGCGGCGATCGCCAGCGCGCAGGATGCGGCGGCGATAATTCCGGCGAGACGGCTGAGCTTGAACGTGATGCGTGGCACGGGCACCTCCTCGGGCGAGTCGAGGACCCTAACACGGGCGCAGCGGCGAAGGTTGCGGGGACGATTACCCGCCAAGCAGCAGATCTACCAGCAAACCGGGGTCGCGCCGCACCCGATCGCCGGCGGCGCGCTGGCCGTCGCGCTTGACCACGATGAGCTCATCCGGATGGGACAGCCGTCGCAGGCGGCCCTCCGCGATCAGGCGCTCGTCGACGGCGCCCAGACGGCCCTCGAACACCGTATAAACCGGGGTCCCGAGCGCCACCGCCTCACGGTTCATCGTGCCGCCGGCCGACACCACAACGTCGGCGAAGGCGACCAGGGATTGGGCGTCGATCGCCCGCTCGGGGACGATGAACCCGCCGCGGCGCGCTAGCTCGGAGCGTTGCTCGGGGGTCCGGGGGAGCACCACCGTCTGCTCGCCGGCCAACCGGTCCAGAACGCCGGCGAACAGGTCATTCTCGAAGCGGTGGTACAGCGACACCTCCGGTGGCGTGCGCACGACGGCGATCGTTCGGGCCGGGTCGAGACCGAGGTCGCCGAGGATGCTGCGGTCGGGTTCGAAGTCGGCCAGGTAGTACTCCTCCTTGAGACCCGGATAGGCGCGGATCTTGCCCCGCGCGCCGTAGCGATAGAGGCGCTCGGGCGGGATCGCGTCGGGTACCACGACGTATCTGGCCAGCCGGCAGTTCACGTTGTGCTGGACCGTCGCCCATTCGTAGTCGAACATCGTCGAGCTCGGAATCCGCAGCAGGGCCGCGGCGATCGTGATGTCGTTCGAGCCGTGTCCGAGGGCGTGGTCGAAGCGCCGGCCGCGCGCCCATCGGGCCAGCGCCAACGACCGCTCGGCCAGCCCGCGCGCCTTGGCGGCCAGGCGCCCCCCGCGGTGCCGTCCGATCGCCGTGTGGGCAATCCCGAAACGCTCGCACAGCTCGAGCGTCTGGGCGAAATCGCGGGCCGTGACCTCGACCTCATGACCGCGCTCGCGCAGGTTGGCGATCACCGGCCGCATCACGAGCACGTGGGGGGAGTTGGTGAGGTCTACCCAGATCCGCATGGGGGTGGTGAGTAAAGCCTCATTGGCTCCCGATCGTCGACCCAGCCCTGGCCGATACCCTTGCCGGCGATGATCATCGTCCTCGCCTCCGTCACGGATTCGCTCGTAACGCTGGCTACACACATCATCCGGGACCTCGGCTACGGCGGCGTCGCGGTTATGACGTTCACGTCCGGCGTAATTGGCGTGCCTGGGTCCGAGCCGACCATGCTGTTCGCCGGCTTCAACGTGTTCCAGGGCCACCTGACGATGGTCGGGGTCATCGTGTTCGGTGTGATCGGCGACATGGCCGGCGCGTCGACCGCGTACGGAATCGGCTACTTCGGGCGGCGCGAGCTGGTCGAACGGCATGGCAACAAGCTGCACATCTCGGAGCGACGCCTGGACCGTGCTCACGGCTGGTTCGAGCGCTTCGGCCCACCCGTGATCGTTTTCTCGCGATGTATCCCGTTCGCTCGCGCGGCATTCCCGTACGCGGCGGGCGTGGCGCGCATGCCGTTCGGGCGTTTCTTCGCCTACGCCACGATTGGCTCGATCATCTGGATCTCCGCCCTTGCGTTCCTGGGCAACGCGGTCGGGAGCGACTGGCAGAGCTGGCGCCACAACCTCGAGTACGTCGACTACGTTGCCGCCGCGCTCCTGGTCGTGGCGATCGCCTACCTGATCGTGCGGATCGCGCGCACGCGGGACAGCGACCCGACGGCCGTGGCCTAGTGGGCTTTCGGACGGGTCCACTAGTGGACCGCCCGACATCCGGGTCCCCTCAAGATTTCCCGATCTGGCAGGCGGTCGCGCTCGGCGTGCTGCACGGGCCGGCGGAGCTGCTCCCGATCTCTTCCTCCGGGCACATCGCGGTGATCCCGTGGCTGGCCCGGTGGAACTACAGCCGGCTCGACGACGAGCTGCGCAAGTCCTTCGAGGTTGCGCTGCACACCGGTACGGCCGCCGCCCTGCTGATCAGCCTCCGCGCTGAAGTGAACGAGGCCGCGCGGGGCCTGACCCTCCGCCGGGCGCTGCTGATCGCGTGTTCGTTCGCGCCGCCGGCGGTGATCGGCTACCGATTCGAGCGCCCGATCGAGCGCCATTTCGGCACCCCGCCGACGGTCGCGGCCGGGTTGGTCGCGGGCGCGTTGGCGATGGCGCTGGCCGACCGCTCGCCCCAGGAGCGCCGGCACGAGCAGGCGGGGGTGGTGGACGCCCTGTGGCTCGGGGTCGCGCAGGCGTGCTCGCTGATCCCCGGCGTCTCGCGCAACGGCGCCACGCTGGCCGCGGCGCGGATGCGGCGCTTCAGCCGCGTCGACGCCAATCGCCTCTCCCGCCACGCGGCGCTGCCGGTGATTGCGGGCGCCACTTTGCTGAAGGGCGTGAGGCTGTACCGCCGCGGCCTGCCGGCAGGAGCCGCCGTGCCGTTCGCCGCCGGCGCCGGCGCGGCGTTCGTCTCGACCCTTGCCTCGACCCGGCTGATCCGAGCCCTCGAGCGCGACAGCTCGCTGCTGCCCTACGCGCTCTACCGAATCGCCCTAGCCGGCCTGATCGCCCGCCGTCTGTCTCAGGCCAGCGACCAGAGGTAGCCGGTGCCGACGCGCTCGGGCCGGACTCGCCACTCCAAGGCCAGGCGCCACAGCTCGGCCGGCGCCCGCGGCCCCGGTAGATCGCACACGAGAGCCACCTCGGGAGTGGCCATCGTCCCGAACCGGCGCAGCGCATCGTCCACCGACAGCGGGGCCTTGGGAGACACCGACGCTCCGGCGGCCACCGCCGCGGCCCGCAAGGCCGCGTAGTCGGTCGGGCCGTAGACCCCGTGGACCGCACCGTCGGCGCCGACGAATTCGATCGAGGGCAGCTTGACGCGGTCGCCGCCCGGCGCGCGGTGCTCGGGCGAGACGGCGCCGCAGCGGTCGAGATCGGAACCGAACGCCTCCAGGATCGCGTGGGAGCCGAGCGCCAGCCGCAGGCGATCCACGTCCAGCCCCGGCACCGCCCGCGCCTCCTCGATCAGGGCGTCGGGGGTGTCGAGCTTGCGCCGGCGACACATCAGCCCCTCCCGGAGGCGGCGAAGATAGCGACCCGGATCACGCTGCTCCCCGGCGGCCTTCACGGCGAGGCATGACGGATACGAGCTACGCGGCACCCCAGCCAGCCACAGACGGGCGTCGACCGGCATCCCGCTCTGATCGGCCGCCTCGAGCAGCTCGGAGACGACCCAGATCGGGTCGCCGATCTCTCGCGCCAATCCACACATCACGTAGCTCGTCGACAGCTCGCCGGCGAACTCGACGGCCAGCCTGCGCAGAGCGGGTTCGATCGCCCAGGACCAAGGACACATCGGATCGGTGTAGTAGTAGGTGTGGACCGCGGCGATGTAGCGCAAAATAGAGAGCACTCGATGAGCACGCTGCTCGGCACCACGCTCAACGGCCGCTACCGGCTGGAGGCTCGGATCGGCTCGGGCGGGATGTCCACGGTCTACCGAGCGACCGACGAGACCCTGCAGCGCCAGGTGGCGATCAAGCTGATGAACCGCGAGATCGCCTCAGATTCGGACCAGCTCGAGCGGTTCCGGCGCGAGGCGCGGGCCGTCGCCCAGCTCTCGCACCCGCACATCGTTGGGGTGATCGACTACGGGGAGGATCTCGACCCTGCCTTTCCCCGGCCATACATCGTGTTCGAGTACGTGGAGGGCGAGACGCTCAAGGAGCGCATCCGGCGCACCGGCCGGCTGCCCATCACCGAGGCGGTCGCCTACGCGATCGAGATCGCCCGGGCGCTCGGCACCGCGCACGCGCACCACATCGTCCACCGTGACGTCAAGCCCCAGAACGTGCTGATCGACGAGGAAGGGCAGGCCAAGGTCACGGACTTCGGGATCGCCCGCACGCTCGACGAAGAGGGGCTGACCGTCGACGGCCGGGTGCTCGGGACAACCGACTACGTCTCGCCCGAGCAGGCCCTGGGGCGGCCCGTGACCGGCCAGTCGGACCTCTATTCGCTGGGCATCGTGCTGTACGAGATGCTCACCGGCGAGGTCCCGTTCAAGGGCGAGAACCAGATCGCGGTGGCGATGAAGCACGTGCGCGAGGAGCTGCCCGACGTCCAGTACAAGCGGCCCGAGATCTCCGCCGCGCTCGCCTCGGTGATCGACGCCGCGACCGCCAAGCGCCTCGAGGACCGCTACGCCGACGACGCAGAGCTGATCGCCGATCTGGAGGACGTGCTGGCGATCGAGACGGCCCGGGCTGGCAGCGCCACCGGCGAGGTCACCAGCGTGCTGCGCACCCTCCCATCACAAACCCAGAGCCGCGTCCCGTTCGGGGTCCGCCACCGCGCCGTCGCGCTTGCGCTGGTGCTGCTCCTGGTGGCGATCGTCGCGGGCGCGGTCATCTGGCTGGGCACCCGGACCCATCACTCGGCCCCCAAGCTCGCGGTGTCGCCGCCGGCGGCGCACCTGACCGCGGTCCAGCCGTGCCAGAACTGCGCCCACGACTACAACCCGGACGCGCTCACCGGCCCCAAGACTCAGAACCCACAGGACGACGAACTGGCGATCGACGGGAACACGAGCACGGCCTGGGTGACCGAGCACTACTACAGCGGCTCGCTGCAGAAGGCCGGCGTCGGGCTGTACGTCGACATGGGCAAATCGTTGCCGGTGATCGACATGCTGGTCTACACCCAGACCCCCGGATGGCGCGGGCAGATCTGGGGTTCGAACGTCCCGGTCGATCCCGACGTGTTCAACACCGGCCCGGCGGGCTGGACCGAGCTGGCGGAGGTGCCCTCGATGCTCAGAAAACAGAAGATCGAGCTCAACACCGCCGGCAAGAGCTATCGCTATTACCTGGTGTGGATCACGGCGCTGCCTCCTGGCTCTGACTACGCCGCGATCGACGAGATCGCGCTCTACGAGCTGACGCACTGACGCGGATGGGCGGGGTGGGGTGGGTGGGTGGAATCCAAATCACCGCGTGCGGCGACCCGGCCCCGACCGCGGACCCTACCCGTAGTCGTAAAAACCTCGCCCTGACTTCCGTCCGAGCCGGCCACTCGCGACCATTCGCTTCAACAGCGGCGGCGGGGCGTACTCGTCGCGCTTGAACTCCTCGTAGAGCGAGTCGCACACCGCATAGAGGACGTCGAGGCCGATGAAGTCGCACAGAGTCAGCGGCCCCATCGGGTGTCCGCAGCCGAGCTTCATGCCGTTGTCGATGTCCTCCCGGGAGGCAAAGCCCTCCTCGTACATGCGGACCGCCGCCATCAGGTACGGGACCAGCAGCATGTTGACGATGAACCCCGACCGGTCCTTGGTCTCGATCGGGCGCTTGCCCAGCCGCTCGATGAAGCGCCGAGCGCCCGCCACCGTCTCCTCACTGGTGTCGAGAGCGACGACCACCTCGACGAGATTCATCACCGGAACCGGGGAGAAGAAGTGCAGTCCGAGCACGCGCGTCGGATCGCGAATGGACTGCGCCAGCTCGGCGATCGGGATCGAGGAGGTGTTCGAGGCAACGATCGTGTGATCGGATACGACGCTGTCGATCGCGCCCATCACCTCGAGCTTGAGACGCTCGTCCTCGGGGACTGCCTCCACGACCAGGTCGGCCTCGGCGATCGCCCCGAGCTCCGTTGTCAGCTCGATCCGATCGCGCACCACACGCGCCTCGCCTTCGTCGAGCTTGCCGCCCCGCACCGCGCGCGCCAGCGACGTCTCGATCCGCTCCCCCGCGCGTCCCACCGACGCCTGGTCGATGTCCCGCACGATCACCGGCATCCCGGCGACCGCCACCGACTCCGCGATGCCCGTGCCCATGAAACCGCCACCCACCACTGCCACCGATTCGATTTCGCTCATGGGCGGCAGATTAGTGGCGGGGTCCACTTAATGACGAACGCGTTGCTCGGCCGCGTGGCGCTCGAAAGCGAGGTCCACCAGCCGGTCGAGCACCTCGGCGTACGGCACTCCGCTGGCTTCGAACAGCGCGGCGAACACGCTCGTGCTGGTGAAACCGGGCAGCGTGTTGAGTTCGTTGAGCAGCACACGCTCGCCCTCGATGAAGAAGTCGACTCGGGCCAGTCCGCTGCACCGCGCAAGCAAGAAGGCCTCGATTGCCACGTCGCGAATGCGCTCGCGCACGGGTTCGGGCACGCGCGCAGGCACGACCAGACGCATCCCACCCGGGCTGTACTTGGCCTCGTAGTCGTACCAGCCGGCCTCGCCGGCGGCCAGCACGATCTCGCCTGGGTCCGACGCGATCGGGTCGGCGTTGCCGAGCACCGAGCACTCGACCTCGATCCCGCGGGCGGCCGCCTCGACGATCGCCAGCGAGTCGTGCTCGAGCGCGGTGTCCAACGCCGCCGGCAGTTCGTCCGCAGACGCCGCCCGGACAATCCCGACCGAGGACCCCAGCCGCGCCGGCTTGACGAACACGGGCAGCCCGAGGGCGCTCAGCCCGGCGAGCACGCGCTCGCGATCGGCGGCAAACGCGGCGGCCCGGACCGCGCGGTAGTCGACCTGCGGCATACCCGCGTGCGCCATCAGCTCCTTGAACATCAGCTTGTCCATGCACAGCGCCGAGGCGAGTACGCCGGCGCCGACGTACGGGACGTCGAGGCATTCGAGCAAGCCCTGCACGGTCCCGTCCTCGCCGAACGGTCCGTGCAGCACCGGGAAGACGACGTCGACACCATCGAGACCGGCTCCGGGCTTGACCTCCATAACCGCGCCGTCCCGCCGCCACACGCCGTCGCGGCCGATCTCGATCGCGATCGGGTCGTGACCGGCTTCTGAGAGCCCGACGCGGACCGACGCCGCAGACGCGAGCGATACCTCGTGCTCGGAGGAGCGGCCGCCTCCGAGCACGGCAACACGAGCGGGCTTCATCCTGTCTTCGGCGTCGAGGTGGTGCCGGACGTGGTCGTCGTCGTGCTCGGCGCGTTCGTCGTCGTCGTCGGCGTAGTCGTCGTCGTGTAGTGCCCGACGACGATCGTCACCGTGGTCCCCTTCCTGGCCTGGCTACCCGCGGTGGGGCTCTGGGAGAGGACGACCTTGTCCTGGCTTCGGTTGGTCACGTCCTGCTGCTGCACCGTGGCCGGGAAGCCCTGGGAACCGAGCGTCGCCTCGGCCGGTCCGAACTTCTGCCCGACGACGCTCGGCACGGTGGGCGTCGGCGGCGCCTTGGCCACGACGATCGTGATCGTCGAGCCGGGTGGCTCCAGGCTGCCACCGATCGGGGTCTGACCTATGACGGTCCCGGCGGGTGCCGTGCTCGAAACCTGGTCGGTCGTGCTCACGTTGAACTGACCCGGGGGTGCATAAAGATCCGCCTTCGCCTGGTCGAGCGTCTCGCTGGTCACGTCGGGGACCTTGATCGCGGCCGGCCCGGTCGAGACGAAGAACGTCACCTTCGTGCCGACCGGCGGCGTGGCTCCCGCCGGGGGAATCGTGTTGATCACCTGGCCGGCGGAGTATTGACTGCTCGACTGATGGACCACATGACCCGGCTTTAGGTGCTCGATCAGGATTGCCGCCCGGGCCTGCGCGAGCGTCTCGCCGAGCACGGTGGGCACGGTCGTATTGCCCGGCCCTGAGGACACGGTGAGCGAGACGTTCGTGTTTTCCTTGACCTTCGTCCCGGCGAGCGGGTCCTGGCGGATCACCGTTCCGGCCGGCGTCGAGCTCGTGATCTGGAGCGGACTGACCGTGAGGCCGTCGTTCTGGAGCTCGGTCTGAGCCGTGGCGATCTGCTGGCCGACCACGGCGGGCACCGCCACCTTGGCCGGACGCGTCAGGAGGTAGGCGGCGACGCCGCCGCCGATCAGCAGCAGAACGCCCAACGCGATCAGCCACGGCCACCAGCGCCGGCCCCGGTCGGGCGGCTCCCCCCCGGGCACCGCGTCGAGCACCTCGTAGGTGCCGTCGTAGTACGTCGGCGGCTGCCGCGGTGCGGCCGCGGGGGGATTGCTGATCGCGCCCGCCGCGGCTGCATAGCGACCGACGGCCACGCCGGCGAGCGCCGGCAGGCTCGCGGTACGCTCGCCGCGATCGCCGCTCAACAGCGCAGTCCTGGCCTGCTCGAGCGCAGTGATGAACTGGTCGGCGTTGGCCGGTCGGTCGACCGGGTTCTTGTTCAGCGCCCACATCACCACCTGCTCGAGCTCAGGCGGCACGCTCGGGTTGATCACGGTCATCGGCGGGGGCGCCTCAGAAACGTGCTTGAGCGCGATCGTGACCGCCGACTCGGCGTCGAACGGGACCCGGCCGGTGAGCATCTCGTAGAGGACGACGCCGATCGAGTACAGGTCCGACCCGGCACTGACCGCGTGGCCCTGGGCCTGCTCGGGCGAGAGGTACTGGGCGGTGCCCATGATCGAGCCCGTCTCGGTCATGTCCGAGGCCCCGGCGCGGGCGATCCCGAAGTCGGTCACCTTGGCGTTGTCCTGATCGTCGACGATCACGTTGTGGGGCTTCAGATCGCGGTGGATCACGCCGCGGCGGTGGGCGAACCGGGCCGCCCTGAGGATCTGGAGGGTGATGTCGATCGCGCGGACCGGGTCCAGCGGCGCCTCGGCGCGGATCAGCTGCTTGAGCGAGCGGCCAGGCAGATACTCCATCGCGATGTAGTAGGTCCCGTCGTAGGAGCCCCGGTCATACACGCTGACCACGTTGGGGTGCTGAAGGCCCGCGGCGGCCTGCGCCTCGCGACGGAACCGCTCGACGAAGCCGGGATCCTCGGCGAAGCGCTGGTAGAGCAGCTTGAGCGCCACCTTGCGCCCGAGTTGCTCGTCCTCGGCGAGAAACACGTCGGCCATGCCGCCAGCACCCAGGCGCGAGACGATCCTGTAGCGGTCGTCGACCATGGTGCCGGGGGCGAGGCCAGCCATCACTGTCCCTCGGAGAGCAGAACGCGCAATACCGCTTTGGCCACCGGCGCCGCGACCGTCGCTCCGTAGCCCCCGTTGGACTGATCGATCATCACCGCGATCGCCACCTCCGGGTGCTGCGCCGGCGCGAACGCGACGAACGCCGGCTGGGTGCGCTGGGGTTCATCCGGAGTCGGGATCTGCGGCGTTCCGGTCTTGCCGGCGATCGCGACCCCGGGAATCTGGACGGTAATGCCGGTGCCTTCCTCGACCACCTTCTCCATCATCCTCGTTACCGCCTGCGCGGTGGAAGGCTTCATTACCTGGCTCTCGACGCTCGGATTGGTCGTGCTCACAGTCTGGCCATCCTGATTGACGACCCGGGAGATCAGGTGGGGTGTCATCAGCGTTCCGTTGTTGGCGACCGCGGAGGCGACCATCGCCATCTGCAGCGGCGTGACCAGCAGTCCCCCTTCGCCGATCCCGATCCGGCCGATGTCCTCATCGGGGCTCCCGGGCGGCAGTGGCTTGCCCGTGACGCTCGACCACGGTTGGCTGATGCCGATCTGCCCCGAGGGGTAATCCAGCGGGGGCTTGGAGTAGAAGCCGAACCGCTTCATGTACTCGGTCATCGTCGCACTTCCGACGTGCTCCGCCACTTGGGCGAAGATGGTGTTGATCGAGTAGGTCATCGCGGTGGTCAGCGTCTGCGGACCCCAGCTCTGGTTACCGTCGTTGTGGAGGGGAACGCCAGACACGGTGATCGGCGAGTTGCCGTTTATGACCGAGTTCTCGGTGTACGTGCCGCTGTCGATCCCGGCGACGGCGGTGACGATCTTGAAGGTCGACCCGGGGGCGTACTGGCCCTGGGTCACGCGGTTCACGAGGCAGTCCTTCGCGCCGCAGTTCTGCCCTGGATTGGGGCCGTTGTTGTCGAAGGTCGGATTGGCGTACATGACCTTGACGGCACCGGTGCTCGGGTCGATCGCGACGACGGAGCCCGCCTCGCTGCCCAGCGCCAGCTGCGCCGCGCGCTGGGCCTTGGGATCGAGCGTCGTGTGGACGTCATCGCCCACCGGTCGCGGGCTGAGTTGGCCGAAGATCGAGGACAGGCCGGTCTGCACGCCGCGCAGTTGCGGGGCGGCCGACTCCTCCAGACCCGAGGCCTCTCCCTTGGCGGCGATCGAGTATCCGACCGCGTGCGCGAACAGCGGTCCGTTCGGGTAGGTGCGACCCCAGGTGTGGTCGGATGCCGGGACCGACTTGGCGAGTACGGTGCCGTCGTCGGCCAGGATCTCGCCCCGTTTGATCTGGAGCTCGTCGAGCAGCGTGCGGACGTTCAGCGGGTTGTTGTTCAGGGACGACGCCTCGAACACCGTCCAGCGCGACGTGAAGAACACGAGCAGCGCGAACAGGACCACGATCACGCCGAACAGCCGGACGATCGGGCTGCTCACGCCGGCCTCCGAGCGCGGTCAGAAACGAGCAGCAGCAGCGCCACCAGCACCAGGTTGGCCACGATCGACGACCCGCCGTAGGAGATAAACGGGAGCGTCACGCCGGTCAGCGGAATCACCCGCGTGACTCCGCCCACGATCACGAACACCTGGAGCGCGAACATCGCGCTCAGGCCGACCGCCAGCAGCTTCGAGAACGAGTCACGAGCAAGTTGCGCGGTCTTGAAACCGCGGGCCACGAAGAGCAGGTAGGTGACCAGCACGGCGACCGCCCCGAACAGCCCGAGTTCGTCCGTGATGACGGCGTAGATCATGTCGGTCTGTGGCGCCGGGAGCAGGGTTCCCCCACTTGGCAAGGTCAGCGCAGCTCGGCCGAAGCCCTGGCCGAACAGGCCCCCGGCGGCCTGGGCGAACATCGCGTTGGCCACCTGGTAGCTGCCGAGCGGAGCGTGGTAGAGCGTCGGATTCAGCGGGTGCAGCCACGTCTCCACCCGAGCATGGATGTGAGGGATGTGCGTACCCAGGTACCAGAACCCGATGCCGGCGGCAATCAGCCCGATGGCTACGAACGACAGCCGGTTGGTCGCGACGTAGAGCATCGCCAGCAGGCCGCCGTAGAACATGATCGAGGTCCCGGTATCGCTCAGCACGACCAGGATCGCCATGGCCAGCCCCCAGATGATGACCACGGGCCCGAACTGCTTGAGCGGCGGCAGCGTGACGCCGAGAACGCGCCTCCCGCCCTGGACGAGCACCTGCCGCGTGTCGCGCAGATAGCTGGCCAGGAAGATCACGAGGCCGATCTTCGACACCTCGGCCGGCTGGAACACGAACACTCCGGGAATCCGCACGCCCAGGTAGGCGCCGTTGGCGGCGTAGCCGATGCCCGGCAGGCGGGGCAGGACAAGGAGCCCCAGCGAGACGATCACGATTATGTAGCGGTACTGCTCGAGCTTGCGGTAGTCCCGGAACAGCAGGATCGTGCCCGCGAACAGGATCAGCCCGAGCACGAACCACTGGGCCTGCTGGCGCGCCAGCGTCGGGTTGATCCGGTAGATCATCACCAGGCCGAAGCTCGCCAGCACGGCGACCAGGGGGAACATGTACGGATCGGCCCGCGGCAGCGTGATCCGGATGAAGATGTGCGCGGCGATGCACAGCCCGAGAAACAGGGCCCCGTAGGTCAACGAGATGTTCGAGAGCGCGTTCTGGCGCTGGATGAAGACGCCGGCGAATCCGGCGGTGACCAACAGCGAGGCGGGGATGAGCCCGATCAGCTCACGGTTTCGCGCCCTCATGTATCCGTCAGGGTGGGTGGGCCCAGGGTGGGCGGGGTCCTAAATCTCACGGGGAGATCTTGCCTTGCTCGAGATCCATCACGAGGTTGGTCGCGTTCGTCTGTGAACGCAGGTCGTTGTTGAGCAAGTCGCCGCGCCGCGCCGCGGGGATCAGCGACGCGGGAACGCCCGAGACGTAGTACGTCTCGTACAGAGGGACCCCGAACGGCAGGTCGAACGGAAAGCCCCGATAGATCGTGACGATGCCCTGCGCGTCGGTTCCGACGAAGTAGAGCTGCCGGCTGGCCAGGTAGCCGGCGCTGCCGATGATCGCGACGACGATCGCCGTGGCCGCAAGTGCGGCCAGCGGCTTGATGAAGCGCGGCGGGCGACCCGGGACGACCGGAGCGCGCGGGACCAGTCGGCGCGTCCCGCCGGGCGGGCTGGGCGCGAGCCGACGCTGAGCCGGACGCGTCGGGGGCGGGGCGACGGCAACCGCCGTCGCGCCTCGGGACTCCTCGGCCCGGCCGGCCGCGCCCGAATCGCCGGCCCCATCGGAACCTCCGTCCGGGACCGCTTGCGCCGGCACCCCCACCATGCCCACCATCGTTTCCTGGTCGGCGACCCCGTCGCCGTCCGCGACCTCCTCGAGGCGGAACAGAACCACCGTGATGTTGTCCCGGCCACCCGCCTCGTTGGCCTCGTTGATGAGAGCGTCGGCGGCGGCGTCCAGGTTGCTGTGAGCGGCGAGGACCTCCCGCACGCGCTCCTCGGAAATCATCGACGTGAGGCCGTCGCTGCACAGCAGGACCACGTCGCCGGCGCGCGCGGGATAGGTCCAGGTGTCGACCTCGACGTCCGGTTCGGGGCCCAGTGCGCGCGTAATGATCGACCGCTGGGGATGCTCGGCCGCCTGCTCCTCGGTCAGCTTGCCCCGGCGGACGAGCTCGTCGACGAGAGAGTGGTCCTGGGTCAGGCGCTGGAGCGTCCCGTCTCGGAACAGGTAGGCCCGGCTGTCGCCGACGTGGGCGATGGCCACGTGGGCGTCATCGACGTACGCCGCGGTCAGCGTCGTACCCATCCCGGCCCGCTGACGATCGGCGCGGGCGCGCTCGTAGATCTCGTGGTTGGCCTCGCGCACCAGCGTGCGCAGGCGCTCTTCGGGGCTGCCGTCATCGGGCAGGCCGCCCTCGAACGCCTCGATCGCGATCCGCGAGGCGACCTCGCCGGCCTGGGCGCCGCCCATTCCGTCCGCGACCACGAACACCGGCGCGCGGGCGTAGGCGTTGTCCTCGTTGTCGCGCCGCTGCCGGCCAGTGTCGGTCTTGCAGGTGGTGTCCGCCGCGCGGAGCATGCTCACGCCGCGGCCTTCGTAATGGTGAGAACCCGGTCTGTCATTGCTCGTAGGAGAACTCGCTGTCGCCGATTCTGATCCGATCGCCCGGATGGAGCGGCTGCGGGCCGTCGAGCTGCTCCTCGTTCAGGTAGGTGCCGTTGGTGGATCCGAGGTCCTCGATCACGACGACGTGGCCCTCCCGCGAGATGCGGGCATGGTGCGCGGAGGCGAACGGATCGTCGAGCCGGATCTCGACGTCTCCGCGGCCGAGAGTAGCGCCATGGCTGGGAATTTCATAAGAGCTCCCGGTCTCGTGGCCCGGGGCGTGCTCCACCAGCAGCCGCGGCTCGAAGCCATTGGCGTCGAGCTCGCCGAAGTCGCTCGAGGCCGGGTACATGCCGGTGGCGTCATAGGGAGCGGCATCATCGGAGCGCACCACGCCCTCCCGTCCGCGGCGCAGGTCGCGCAGCGCGCTCCAGGCCACCCACATGAGGAACAGGTAGAGGACGATCAGGAAGCCGAACTTCAGTCCTACGGAGACGGGCGCGAGCATGGTTGGGGCTCCTACTCGAGCGTGAACGTCATCACGGACGCGCCGAGCTCGATCTCGTCCCCGGGCCGGAGCACCTCGGGGCCGTCGATGCGGCGTCCGTTCAACTGCGACCCGTTGGTCGACCCGAGGTCCTCGATGACCCAGGAGCCGCCACCCGGCCTGATCTCGGCGTGCTGGCGTGACACGTTGGGATCGTTCAAGACGACGTCTGCTTGGCGGCCGCGCCCGATCGTGACTCCCTGCGCGCCGATCACCACACGCCGGCCGTCGATTAGGAGCAGCGCGGTCTGGGCTCTCGCCCGAGGCCGGGCGGGCTCCTCGTCCCGGAGCGGTTCGGGTATCGGCTCGGCGTCGCCGTAGACCATAGTCCGGCCCGACTGCGCGGGCGCCGCTTCCCGGGCCGGGGCGCTCACCGGCTCCTCGTCGAGTTGGGCGACCCGCGTCTGGATCCCGAACTCGCCGAGTCCCAGCCGGTCGTCGGTCTCGAACTCGATCACCGGGCGTGAGAGGAGCGTGAGGCGCTCGCGACGTGCGTGCTCGAGCAGGTATCCCGCCAGCTCCGCTGTCAACGCCGATTCATAGCCGGCGAACCGCTCGCGATCGCGCGGTGAGAGGAACACGCGGTACTCGTTCGGCGCGTACGTGCGCGACACCGAGAATGACTTGTGCTCCTCCATCTCGCGGGCCAGTTTGCGCGCGATCTCAACCGGGCGGACCTCCGACCGGAAGGCGCGGCTGAACGTACCTTCGACGAGGCCGGCGATCTTGTTCTCGAGACTCTTCAAAACGCTCATGGGACAGCCGCGACGTCCTGTCGCAAGCCCGATTCATGCTACGCGGTCAGATCGCGATCTTTCACCATTCCAATGCCCGCTCACACGCGCCGTTAACTGTCTCGTGACAATTGCCACGAGACCTCCGACGCAGGCGCCGAGCAGCGCATCGCCGAGTGACAGCTTGGGTGCGGCGCTTCCCAGGCTCACCGTCGCGACCGTCAGCACCGCGAGCGCCGTGGCCCACGCGGCGGTGCGGATGTACTCGAGCTCCGGCGAGCGACGGCTACGCGTAAACGGAAGGGCGAGCGCGGCCAGGGCCCAGACCGCGCACGTGGCCGGGGTTCCGACCGTGAGGAGTGGCCGGAGCACCTCCTGGGTGGCATCGTGCAGCGTCGTCACCGCGGCCAGGCCCTGACTTTGGCGGTACAGCGCGACCCAAAGCCACCCGGTGGCGCCGAGGACGAGCCGGCGGCGGGCCGTCCAGGCGAATCCCGCGAATGCCGGCCACGCGGTGATAAGCCCAGGCGTGAGGACCGCCAGCGCGGGCGCGAGGGCCGGGATCGACCAGCTCGGGCCGTCCCTCGGGGACAGGAGCGCGGGGATCAGGCCGCCAACGACGAGCAGCAGGCCCGCTCCAGGCCGCGAGTGCAGCGCCAACGACCCGCCGAGGGTCGCGATCACCACCAGCCAACCAAGTCTCGGGAGGGACGCGACGAGGACGCCGGCGACGCACGCGATCAACGGCGCCGGCAGGGGCGACGCGCCCGGGATGTGGATGGTCAGCCACGCGGTCAGGCCACCGGCAGCGACGCCCGCTAGCGCCCGGCGAGGCCAGGAAATCGGATCCCCACCCACCCGATCCCTACCCACCCGATGCGCGACGACCCCGTCCTCGCTCACCCTGGCTGCCCCGCGCGACGAGCGCCCGCGGTCGGCGTCTTGGAGCCCGGGCTCGTCGGCTATCTCGGGTTGGAGTTGGCGCTCTTCCTTCCCGGAGCGCGTGAGGGTTCTCTCCGTCCATGGCGCCTCGACCACTCCCGGCTCGTCGGCAACGCGGCCGACGGCGGACACAAGCGCGGAGCGCAGCTCTCCGAGCGTGCCCCGTTCACTCGCTCGCGGGCGTAGCGCGAGATCGACCGCGCTCCCGAGCTGCCGGGGGAGATCCCGCCGCTGGCGCCGCAGCGCGGGCAGATACGCGCCGGCGCGCGCCTGTCGGCCGGCGGCGGCGACCGTGCGGAGCGGGTTCGTGCCGCTGAGCGCCTCATATAGGACGAGCGCGAGCGAGAACAGATCGGCCGCGGCGCCGGCCGGAAGCCCCTGCGCCTGCTCGGGAGCCATGTAAGCGGCAGTCCCGATCACATCGCCCGTCCGGGTCAGCGAGTCACCGGGCCCGGAGGGATGGGGATCCATAATCTTCGCGACGCCGAAGTCGGTCAGCCGGGCCAGCTGTGCCGGCGTGGTCGGCCGCTCCGGAATGAGCACGTTGGAGGGCTTGACATCGCGGTGGATGACGGCCTGCGCGTGCGCGTGGGACAGCGCATCGCATAGCGCGATGCCGATGCGAAGCACGTCGCGATCGGACAGCCGGCCGGCGCCCAGCAGGTCATCGAGGGTGGCGCCGTGGACGAGCTCCGAGACCAGGTAGGCCCCCTCGTCGTCGACCGCCGCCTCATACAGCGTCACGATCCCCGGATGGGCGAGCCGAGCGGCAGCGCGGGCCTCGCGCTCAAAGCGCCCGCCCACGATCCGCTCGCGGGGGAGGATCTTGATCGCGACATCGCGGTCGAGGCGCTCGTCGCGAGCCAGCCACACGGTGGCAAAGCCGCCGGAGCCGAGCCGGCGGCGGAGGCGGTAGCGGCCGAGGACGATCGGAGCGTCGGATCGCGGGCGGCGGTCCTGAATCCGCGGTCCGGGGTCATCGGCCGGCGGCGGGCCGGGCAGGGCGGGCGGGCCAGGCGGGCCAGGCGGGCCAGGGCCCAACTCCGCCCCACCGCCGGGGGCTCCCCCAGTCTTCCGGCGCCGGACCGTGGGTGCCTCTGAACCATGCCGCATCCTCGGACGCACGGGCATTGTTTCGAGGAAATAGGCCGCCACCCTCCCCATCTCCTTGCGGCTACGGCGTTCAGAGGAGTCTTACCGCCGATTGGCGGTTCATACTTGGCAGTTCCCAAAGAGATTCGATGCTGCCGATCGAGGCTGACGCCTCGATCGGATTGTCGCTAAGGAGCAGCGTGTCGTTCTTCGACGAGCCGGAGGAGACTCGTACAGCGCCACGGACGCCCCCCCGTAGACGCCGCCCCACGGGCGGCGGGGGTGGACGCTCGCCGCGCGCGGCGAACAGCCAGGCGATCCTGGTCCGCCGTGTCGTGCTGGCCGTCGTGATCGTGGTGGCGATCGTGCTGATCGCCGTACTCGTCAACAGCTGCGAGGTGAGCGCCCGCAACAGCGCGCTCAAGGATTACAACAACAACGTCGCCGCGATCAACGCCAAGTCGAGCAGCACGGGCCAGTCGTTCTTCAGCCTGCTCTCCGGCTCCAAGAGCAACCCGACCTCGTTGCAGAACAGCCTGAGCGAAGTCGCGGGCCAAGCCGCCTCGGAGCTCGGTCAGGCCAAGGGAATAAACGTTCCCGACGAGGTCAAGAGCGCCCAGCAGAACTTTGTGACGGCCCTTCAGATGCGGGCCGATGGAATCAAGAACATCACCGGATTGGTGCCACCGGCGCTCCAGTCGCAGACAAGCCAGGGAGCCGTCAGCTCGATCGCGTCCGAGATGGCCCGCTTCTACGCCTCCGACGTCCTCTACAAGGACTACACGGTGCCCGAGATCATCGGCGCCCTGCGCGCCGCCGGTATCGCGGTTGGCGGATTGGGCGGGCAGCAGGTCAACGCCAGCCAGTTCCTGCCGTCGATCTCATGGCTCCAACCGAGTTCCATCGCCTCCGCATTGAGCGTGACGTTGCCCGCGACCAGCCACCCGGTCGCGCCCGGCCTCCACGGCCACGCGCTGAACTCGGTGAGCGTCGGCGGAACCACCCTCACCACGGGCGCCACGAACGCGATTCCTGCCAGCCCCGCACCCACGTTCACGCTGAGCTTCGCCAACACCGGCCAGAACACCGAGACCAACGTCGTCTGCAAGGTCACCATCAAGGGGTCAAAGGTGAGCGGCCAGGCGGTGGTCCCACAGACGAAGGCCGGCCAGTCCTACACCTGCCAGGTCACGCTCAATGGCGCTCCGCCGAGCGGGTCTCAGAGCGTCGTCGCGGAGGTCGTGCCGGTGCCTGGCGAGAAGAACGCGGCGAACAACTTCCTGACCTTCCCGGTCGACTTCCAGTAAGCGTTCGCACCGGGGGGGCGAGGGGTGGGCGGGTTCCCCATCAAACGTGACCGTATCCTGTCGGCAGTGCACAACCTGACCAGCACCGCTGGCATCGTCGCGATGGCTGCCGCCGCGTGCGCCCTGCTGGCCCTTCTCTTCTGCGCGGTCCTGGGGCTCAAGCTACGCCGGGTACGGGCCGCTCAGCGGATGGTCCTCGGTGACGGCGAACAGGATCTCGTTGCCCACGCCGCGTCGCTTCAGCAGCAGTTCGAGGCCCTCTACGGCTACGTCGCGGACGCCGCCGAGCGGCTCGACAAGCGCGTGGAGCTGGCGGAGCGCAGACTCGATCGCGCCGTCGCCTACCGGGCGCTGATCCGCTACGACGCCTACGGCGAGATGTCCGGACGGCAGTCGACCTCGATCGCGCTGCTCGACGCCAATCGCTCCGGCCTCGTCCTCTCCTCGATCCATCACCGCGACCAGGCCCGGCTGTACGCCAAGGAGGTCCGCGAGGGCAAGCCCGAACTCGAGCTCTCGCCCGAGGAGGACGAGGCGATCAAACGCGCGCTCGAGGCCGACGGGCGACCGCAGTCGGGCTAGCCGGATCAGGTTTGATAAGGAAGCCCGCCCACCCGCCCGCCCACCCCATGCGCGTCGCCTACTTCGGCCCCGAGGGTACGTTCACCCAAGAGGCGCTGATCACGGCCACTGCCGGTCAGGATGGCCTCGACCTGGTGTCGCAGCCGACGATCTACGACACGGTCATGGCGGTTCACTTCGGGTCGGCGCAGCGCGCACTGGTCCCGATCGAGAACTCGCTTGAAGGCTCGGTCAATGCGACGCTCGATGCGCTCGCCATGGAGACCGAGGACGTGGCGATCGTGGGCGAGGTCGTCCACCCTATCCGGCACTGCCTCATCGCCCGCACCGGGCTCGAACTGTCGGAGATCGAGGCGGTCGTCTCTCATCCCCAGGCCACCGGCCAATGCGCTCGCTTCATCCGCACGCGGCTGCCCCAGGCGCGCGTGCTGGCTGGCAGTTCGACGGCCGACGCGGTGCGCACCGTGGCCGAGCACGAGGGGCCGTGGGCGGCCCTTGGCAATCGTCTCGCCGCCGAGCGCTATCGCTGCCAGGTCCTGCGCGCCGGCGTGGAGGACGTGCCCGACAACGAGACCCGGTTCGTGTGGCTTGGCCCGGTGGGCGCACCGCCCGGCGGGGTCGGTGCGGATCCGATCGGCCCGTGGAAGACGGCCGTGGTGTTCTGGGGCGTGGGCTCGGAGGCTCCGGGCTGGCTCGTCCGCTGCCTGTCCGAGTTCGCCTCGCGGGAGGTAAACCTGACCCGTATCGAGTCGCGGCCGCGCAAGCAGGGACTGGGGCGTTACATGTTCTTCCTCGATCTCGAGGGCCGCGACATCGAGCCGCACGTGGCCGACGCTCTAACCGGCCTGCGCGGTCACGTCCAGGTGCTCCGCGTGCTCGGGTCTTTTCCCGCCGCGGCGGTGTGACGGAGCCGTAACCAAGGCTTATCAGGTCTGCCAGGGGCGTCGGTACACTCCGCGCCTAGTTATGGCCACATCAGTACCTGCGCCAGTGTGGTCCGCGTCGCCTCCAGAGCACCGGCGACGCGGACGTGAGGTTGGGCGGGTGCTCGTGTTGAACGCCACGTACGAGCCGATCAACGTATGCACGGTCCGGCGAGCGGTGGTACTGCTCCTCAAGGAAAAGGCCGAGGTGATCGAGCGTGCCGAATGGGAGCTGCATTCGGCCAGCGCCACGATGGTCCGGCCGATGGTCATCCGCCTGGTCAGCTACGTGCGCATCCCGCGCGACACCCACCGGCGCAAGATCACTCGACGCGCCGTGTTCGCCCGAGACAACTGGACCTGCCAGTACTGCGGCTCGAGGTCAAACCTCACCGTCGACCACGTGATCCCGCGCTCCAAGGGAGGCGGGTCCAGCTGGGACAACATCGTGGCCTCGTGCGCGCCGTGCAACCGGCGCAAGGGCGACGCACTGCTGCGCCAAGCCGGGATGCGACTGGCCAAGCAGCCGCGGACGCCGAGCGCCACCGTGTTCATCCACGTGGCGAGCCCGACGATCCCGGTTGCCTGGCAGCAGTACCTCGCCGCGTAGACGGCCGCCCGGGTGAGAGCCCACTTAGGGCGCCCCGACTTGGTGCGCCGGACGAAGCCAGGGGTACTCTGAAGGCGCATGTCCGCCGCCACGACCGACGTCGATAGCGAGGTCCGCGAGCGTCTGCTCCAGGCATGGCGAGGCGAGATCGTCGCCGGTCGCATGTATGAGGAGATCGCCGCGCGGATGCCCGAGCGCGAGGCGGACATCCTTCGGCGCATGGCCGCCGCGGAGGGCAGCCACCGCGAGCGGCTCGAGGCGCGCATGACCGAGCTGGGGATCGCGATCCCATCGCGCGACACCGTGCGCCTGTCGCCGTGGATGCGCCTCCAGGCCCGGATCGCGCCGGTCGACCGGCTGCTGGCGGCGCGTGAGGCGGCCGAGGACGAAGAGGTCGACGACCTGTACAAGCGCTCAACCGGCGACCCGCTGACCGACGAGCTGCTGCGCGGGATTCGCCGGGAGGAACGAGCGCACTCCCGCACCGTCAACGAGATACGCGCCGGTTCAGCTGACGGGGGCGCCGAGGCCGGCCCGCCGGCGCCTCCCCACCCGGCTCAGGTGAAGCTCGACAAGATCATCGGGCGCGAGAAATGGCACCGAAGCGGCGGGGGCTGGATCAGCGGCGCAATCTACGGCGCCAACGACGGCCTGGCCGCCGTGTTCGGGATCGTGGCCGGCGTGTCGGGCGCCACGGGCGGGTCGAGCTTCGTCCTGACCGCCGGCGTCTCGGCGGCGGTCGCCTCGTCGCTTTCGATGGCGACGGGCGCCTTCCTCGCCGAGCGCTCGGAGGCGGAGGTGGCCGCGGCCAACCTCGAGCGCGAGCGCCAGGAGATCGCCGAGCACCCCGAGGAGGAGCAAGAGGAGCTATCGCTCTTCTACCAGCTCAAGGGGATCGATCAGGAGACCGCCGACGCGATGGCTTCGCAGCTCGCCAAGAAGCCCGACGCGATGCTCCGTGCGCTCGCGGCCGAAGAGTTCGGAATCACCGGCGATCGTGGCGACCCCGCGCAGGCCGCCCTCGCCGCTGGAGTGTCGACCGGGCTGGGCGCAATCGTCCCGGTGATCCCGTTCGTCTTCACCACGGGAACCGTGGCCATCGTCACCGCGGCGATCATCTCCCTGATCGCGCACTTCCTTGTCGGCGCGGCCAAGTCCCTGGTCACGCTCCGCAGCTGGTGGTCGGCCGGGCTCGAGATGACGCTTGCCGGGGTCATCGTCGGCGGCGCCACGTACCTGGTCGGCCTCGCGCTCCCGACCTGACGCACGAGGACGGGGCCCGACGTCCTGTCCGCACCTGCAAATCCGCGCATTCCCCGCGTTGCTCGCGGCGCACGCGCGGTTATTCATCCACCAGATGCAGAGACGCACCCGACGCCGGCGACCCGAGCGGGATGCGCGCTTTTGCAGGTCGGGCGGAGCGGGTTCGCAGCGCCCACGAACAAGCCCGGTTCCCAGCTACTCCCCACCCAAGCCGGTAGCCGACACCGCGGCCCGTCAGAAAACGCGAAGGGCGCCGTCGACCACGGCGCCCTCCACGAATTTGGCTGCTAAACCGAAACGAGCTTGGTGCAATGCCGGAGGGACAAATCCCGGCGCTCGCTCCGGCGGTGTCTCGGGTGGACTCCGCTACGCGGGGTCAGCCTCCGACTTAGCGGCGAGACACCTCCAGGGTCCCGCAAGTACTTTCAGACAGTCGGACCACCTCCTTTCTCTGGTGATGATCAGATTAGCGAATGACGCGGGCGTGATTCCAGCCATCCGGGGGCTTTAGGCGACCGCCGGGCGATCCCGGCATACGTGCACCGTGTCGCGGCCCCCGTCCTTGCCCAGATACAGCGCCGAGTCGGCGCGATTGATGAGCTCGCCGATCGACTCCTCGCCCCACTCGGCCACGCCGATCGTGATCGTCACCGGCAGCTCATGCGCCCGCGCGGACTCGGGCTGATCGGCGGCCAGGGCGACCCGCAAGCGCTCGGTCACGTGCAGGGCGCCCTCCTCGTCCGTGCCGGGGAGCACCACGAGGAACTCCTCACCGCCCCACCGGCCGATCGCGTCCTCGGCCCGGAGTGCATCGTCGAGCACGCGGGCGGCGTGGGCGAGGACGGCGTCGCCCTGCTGATGGCCGAGCGTGTCGTTGAAGGCCTTGAAGCGATCGACGTCGACGATGAGCAGCGAGAGGTCCAGGCCGTGCCGGCGCGCGGCGCTCAGCGAGTCGGACAGGTACTGCTCGATCGCGCGGCGGTTGCGCAGGCCGGTGAGCGGGTCGACCGCGGCCAGCCGGGCCAGCTCGTCGTTGAGCCCACTGAGCTGCGCGCGGTGTCGCTGCAGTCGAGCGAACAGGAAGGTCATGGCCAGGCCGGCCACGGCCAGGCCCGCGAGCGCGAGCCAGGGGATCCAGCGCCCGGTGCCGTCGAGGAAGCCGTACAGATCACCCGCGGGGACGGTGACGAAGATCCGCCAGTGGGTGCCGGCTACCTCCGCGCTGAAGCGAACCTGCTGCCCCTGCCGGCTACCGGGTCCGGCCGCCAGGCGGGTGCCCCGGGAGTCGATCAGGTAGGAGCGCCACCCCGGCATGGCAAAGATGTGCCCGAGGACCGTCGGGAGCACGGTGCTCCGCACCGGGTATTCGCCAGTGAACACGCGCTCGCCCGTCGGCGTCGGGTAGGCGACGGCGAACGCGATTGCCGGGATGCCGCTCGCGTCCGTGAGCCGAATCGTCAAGGGCGGGGCCCCGCCATGCCCGCGGACGTCGGACACCGAAGCGGTCAGGAGCCCAAGCGCCGCCGATGCCTTCTCGAGCGCGGAATGGCTCGCCTCCGGGCCCGAGAGCCAGGCCTGGGCAGCGGCTCGATCGCGGGCGAGCAGGTCGCGCGCGTAGATCGAGATGAAGGAAGCCGAGTACTGCGTCTTGCTTTGGACTCGCGCCGCAACGGCCCGCCGGCTGCTGCTCTGGGAAGTCGCGAGCGCCCAACCGCCGGCCGCGATGATCAGCAGCCACCCGACCACGAGGGCCGTCGCCAGCCGCGCCCGTTCCTGTGGCCGCCCGAGTCCCATCTAACGGCCTATCGGGAATTCCGAGCCGAGCCTTTAGCGACTCGGGGGTCCGACTTATGTTGCCTTCTGACTACCCCTCGTCGTCTTCGGCGACGGCTGCCGCAGTCTGCGCGTCGGACTCGACCACCAGGGCCACCGCGCTGACCTGATCGTCGTCGCGGATGTTCATCACCTTCACGCCCTGCGAGGCGCGGCCGTAGCGGTTGATGCCGCGCACCGAGGTTCGTTGGACCATGCCGTTCTGGGAGATGAACACCAGCTCCTGGTGCTCGCGCACGACCAGGGCACCTGCCAGCGCGCCCTTGTTCTCGGTCAGGGTGATCGTCTTGACCCCCATCGTGCCTCGGCCCTTGACCGGATAGTCGGCGATCGGGGTGCGCTTGCCGTAGCCGTTCTCGGTGACCACGAGCAGCTCCTGGTCGTCGCGCGCCACGTCCATAACCAGCACGGCGTTGTCCTTTTGCGAGACGTTCATGCCGCGCACGCCGCTCGTGTCCCGTCCCATCGCGCGGACCTGGCTCTCGTTGAACCGGGCCGCCTGTCCCGAGCGCGAGACCATCATGATGTCGTCGTGGCCGCTGGTGCGTCGCACCGCCACCAGTTCGTCGTCGTCACGGATGTTGATCGCGATGATCCCGTCGGCCTTGATCGGGGTGTTGTAGGCGCCGAACTCGGTCTTCTTGACCATCCCGTTGCGGGTCGCGAACACGAGGTACTTCCCCTCGCTGAAGTCGCGCGTGGACAGGACCGACTGAACGCGCTCACCCTCGCGGAGTGGCAGGAGGTTGACCAGCGCCCGGCCGCGCGCGGTGCGCGAGGCCTCGGGCAGCTCGTACACCTTGAGCCGGTACACCTTCCCGCGGTTGGTGAAGAACAGCAGGTAGTCATGCGTCGAGGAGACAAACAGGTGCTCGATGTAGTCGTCCTCCTTCATCTCCATGCCGGTCACCCCGACGCCGCCCCGCCGCTGCTGGCGATAGGTCGAGAGCGGCAGCGACTTGATGTAACCCGAGTGGGTGATCGAGATGACCATCTGCTGATCGGCAATCAGGTCCTCGATGTCGATCTCGCCCTCGGCGTGGACGATCTCCGTACGCCGCTCGTCGCCGTAGGTCTCGGCAATCTCCGACAGCTCTTCCTTGATCAGGGCCATGACCCTGCTCTCGTCGCCGAGGATCTCGCGCAGCTCCTTGATCCGCTCGATCAGATCCGTGTGCTCCTGCTTGATCTTGTCGGCCTCGAGCGCGGTCAGCCGGCTCAAGGTCAGCTGCAGGATCGCCTGAGCCTGGACGACGGTCAGCTCGAAGCGCTCGACCAGCCCGTGGCGGGCGACCTCGGGAGTCTGTGATCCGCGGATCAGCGCGATCACCTCGTCGAGGTTGGCGAGCGCGATCAGCAGGCCCTCCAGAACGTGCGCGCGCTCCTCAGCGCGGCGCAGCTCGTACTTGGTACGTCGGACGATGACCTCGCGCTGGTGGTCGACGTAGTGGCCGATCACCTCGCGCAGCGACAGCGTGCGAGGCACGTTGTCGACCAGCGCAACCATGTTCACGCCGAAGGTCTGCTGCATCGGCGTGTGCTTGAACAGCTTGTTCAGCACGACCTTGGGGATCGCGTCGCGCTTGAGCTCGATCACGATCCGCATGCCGTTGCGGTCGGACTCGTCGCGGATGTCGCTGATCTCGGAGAGCTTCTTCTCGTGGACGAGCGTCGCGATCTTCTCGATCACGCCGCCATCGCCGCCCCGGCGCACCAGGAACGGGAGCTCGGTGACGATGATCGCCTCCTTGCCCTGGCCGATCGGCTCGATGTGCGCCTTGGCCTGCACTCGAATGCGCCCGCGGCCGGTGGCGTACGCGTCGCGGATCCCCTCGCGGCCGAGGATCGTGCCCGAGGTCGGGAAGTCCGGCCCCTTGACGTGCTTCATCAGCCCTTCGACGTCGATCGCCGGGTCCTCAATGTAGGCGATCGTCGCCGCGACGACCTCGCGCAGGTTGTGCGGTGGGATGTTGGTGGCCATGCCGACGGCGATTCCGGAGCCGCCGTTGACGAGCAGGTTCGGGAAGCGAGCCGGCAGGACGAGCGGCTCCTGCTTGGAGCCGTCGAAGTTCGGCGCGAAGTCGACCGTCTCCTGATCGATGTCGCGCAGCATCTCCGTGGCCAGCGGGTCGAGCCGCGCCTCGGTGTAGCGCATGGCCGCCGCGCCCCAGCCGTCGATGTTGCCGAAGTTCCCGTGGCCGTCGATGAGCGGGTAGCGCATCGAGAAGTCCTGCGCCATCCGGGCGAGCGTGTCGTAGATCGCGGAGTCGCCGTGAGGGTGGTACTTCCCCATCACCTCGCCCACGATCGTCGCGCACTTGACGTGCCTGCGGGGCGGCCGGAGGCCAAGCTCGTTCATCGCGTAGAGGATCCGGCGGTGGACGGGCTTGAGCCCGTCGCGGACGTCGGGCAGGGCGCGCCCGACGATCACCGACATGGCGTAGTCGAGGTACGCCGAGCGCATCTCCTCCTCGAGCCCGCGAGGCTCGATGTTGCCGCCGCCGATGGTGTCGATCGATGCCATGTGTCCCTCCTTAGACGTCGAGGTTGGCAGCCAGCGCGTTGTCCTCGATGAACGCGCGCCGCGGCTCGACCTGGTCACCCATCAGCATCGAGAACACCAGGTCGGCCGACGCGGCGTCGTCCATGGTCACCTGGACGAGGGTTCGCGAGGCCGGGTCCATCGTCGTTTCGCGCAGCTCGTGCGCGTCCATCTCACCGAGGCCCTTGAAGCGGTAGTACTCGATCCCGCGCTGCGCGATCGTGAGCACGCCTTCGCGCAGCTCGTCGAACGTGGGAGCATCGCTGGAGTGCTCGCCCAGCTGGATGTGGAACGGCGGCGTGCCCACCAGTTCGACCAGTTCGCGATGGACCTCGGCGAGCTTGTGGTACTCCTCGGCGTCGAGCGTCGCCCGCGGGATGTGATGCGTGGTGGCCAGACCGGTCTTGGCCTCGATGGTCCGGATCACGACCTCGCGCTCGTTCTGGGCGAGCAGCTCGGCCCGGTGGGACTCGCCGTTCTGTCCGTCCTTGGCGATGTGACGCATGAGCGCGTCGACATCGGTGATCTGCTCCTCGAGCAGTCTCGCCTGCTGGAGGAAGGTGATCACGCCGTGGCCGTGCGCCGCGCGTAGCGCCGAGGCCCAACCGTCGTACTGCTTGAGCAGGCGGTTGAAGCGCTTCCAGCGCGTATCGGTCAGTTTGAGCGGCTTGTTGTATCGATCGAAGATCTCGATCTTCTCGAACTTGTCGCCGAGCAGGATGTCCTCGAGCTCGGACTCGCGCTCGATGTAGCGATGCTTCTGGCCCTTCGTGAGGCGGTAGAGGGGCGGTTTGGCGATGTAGACGTAGCCGGCCTCGATCAGCGGCTGCATCTCCCGGAACAGGAGGGTCAGCGCGAGGGTCCGGATGTGCGCGCCGTCGACGTCCGCGTCGGTCAGCAGGACGATCTTGTGGTAGCGGGCCTTGGCGATGTCGAACTCGTCGCGGACGCCGGTGCCGATCGCAGTGATCAGCGCCTGGATCTCGGTGTTGGCCAGCACCTTGTCGATGCGGCTCTTCTCGACGTTGAGGATCTTCCCTCGCAGCGGGAGGATGGCCTGTGTGCTGCGGTCGCGGGCGCTGACGGCGGAGCCACCTGCCGAGTCGCCCTCGACGATGAACAGCTCAGCCAGGGCGGGATCCTTGACCGAACAGTCGGCGAGCTTGCCGGGCAGGGCCGAGTTCTCGAGCGCCGACTTGCGCCGGGTCAGGTCGCGCGCCTTGCGAGCAGCCGCGCGCGCCCGGGCGGCGTCGATGCTCTTACGGATCACCCGCCGGGCGTCCTGGGGATTCTCCTCCAACCACTCCGACAGACGGGCGTACACGACCGACTGCACGAAGCCCTGCATGCCCGGGTTGCCGAGCTTGGTCTTGGTCTGGCCCTCGAACTGGGGATCGGTCAGCTTGGCCGAGATGACTGCCGTCAGACCCTCGCGCACGTCCTCGCCGGTCAGATCGTCGTCCTTGTCCTTGTTGAGCTCGCCCTTCTCCTTGGCGTAGTTGTTGAGCGCCCTGGTCAAGGCCGAGCGAAAGCCGGACAGATGGGTGCCGCCCTCAATCGTGTTGATGTTGTTGGCGAACGAGAACACCGACTCCTGATAGGAGGAGTTCCACTGCATCGCCACCTCGACCGCGCCCTCGTCGCTCTCGCCCGAGAAGAAGATCACCTTGTTGGTCAGGGGCTCCTTGTTGCGGTTGAGGTAGTTGACGAAGTCGACGATTCCGCCCTCGTAGTGGAACTCGGCGCGATGTCCCTCGCCGCGCTTATCGATGAGGGTGATGCGCATGCCGCGGGTGAGGAAAGCGGTATCGCGCATGCGCTCCTCGAGCGTGTTGAAGTTGAGATCGAGCGTCTCGAACACGTCCGCATCCGGGAGGAAGGTGATCGTGGTGCCGTGTTCCTGGGTCGGCTCGCCCTTCTTCAGATCGCCGAGCGGCGTGCCTCGCTCGAAAGACTGGGTCCACACGAAGCCGTCGCGGCGGACGTCGACGTCGAGGCGCTCGGACAGGGCGTTGACCACGGACACGCCGACGCCGTGCAGCCCGCCTGAGACCTTGTAGCCACCGCCGTCGCCGAACTTGCCGCCGGCGTGCAGGACGGTGAGCACGACCTCGACCGCGGGGCGCTGCTCCTTCTCCATGATCCCCACCGGGATGCCGGCGCCGTTGTCGCTCACGGTGACGGAGTTGTCGGGATGGATCGTGATGTCGACCCGGTCGGCGCGCCCGGCTAGGGCCTCGTCGACGGAATTGTCGACAACCTCGTAGACGAGATGATGCAGACCACGTTCGCCGGTCGAGCCGATGTACATGCCCGGACGTCGACGTACGGCCTCGAGCCCCTCCAGAACAGTGATGTCCTGGGCGTCATAACTACCTTGATTGTTGGGGCGCGCAGCGGCGCCATCGTCTGTTGCCACGATCCTCCGATGACATCGAGACGCCCCGGTCCCGCGCAACCTGGCGCGCGCTCCGGGGCGTCGAAGATTGTGTACTTAGGATAGCACAGGAGAGGGTCGAAACCGCCGTTCCGGGCCGCGCATTTTGCCTGCAAACGTAGCGAAACCGAAAGGATTTGCAGAGCTGTTACACGCCGTTTGCGCGCGCGTGACGCCAGGCAGCTTCACAGTGCCCCGGGTGGCGCCGTCCGGCGGCTGAATAACTGCCTCGGGCGCGACGCTCAACTTTTCGGCGGGCAAGCCGATGCTTGTGCGAAGGGCTGCCGGCCAGCTGCCGTCGGCGATGCGAGGATGACCGTCCAGACCGCCACCGAAAACCGGCCCAAAGTTCCGTCTCGCCTCGGGCGAGCGCTTCGCCCTGTCCGAGGTCTCCAGCCCGTGTGGGGGCTCAACGTGCTGATCCTCGCGGCCGCGATCGCGCTCTACGCCGGGCCGGTCCATGGGCTGCCGCCGCTGGCGCGCCCCCACCTGCCGTGGTGGGCGATTGCGATCGCGTTCGCGATCGCCGAGCGCTGCGTGGTCCACCTGCACTTCCGGCGCGGGGCGCATTCCTTCTCGCTCGGGGACATCCCGCTCGTGTTCGGGCTCATCTTCTGCAGCGCAGAGTCGTTCGGAATCGGATGCCTGCTCGGCTGCGGCCTGGTGCTGCTGTTCGACCGCCGCCTGCCGCCGGTCAAGCTCGTCTTCAACCTCGGGCAGCTGGCGCTGCACGCGTGCATCGCCCTGCTCGTGGTGCACGCGCTGGCGCCCGTCAGCGGCACCGTCGACACACGCACGTGGATCTCGGCTTTGATCGCCGCCCAGGCATCCTCGATCGTCGGCTCCGCGCTGATCGCCGCCGCGATCTCACTCTCGGAGGGGCTGGTGAAGCTCCGAACCGTGATCGAGATGCTGGGCATGGACCTCGTCGTGACGACTAGCAACGCCAGCCTAGGCCTGTGTGGCGCGGTGATCACCGCGGCTGACGTCCACGCGCTGCCCCTGCTGCTCGTGCCCGCGGTGACGCTGTTCGCGGCCTACCGCGCCTACCTGTCCGAGCGCGAGCGCCACAAGCGCCTCGAGTTCCTCTACGAGGCCAACCGCACGCTGGCGCGCTCGCGCGAGATAGCCCACGCGCTCGAAGGACTCCTGGTGCGCTCGATGGAGGCCTTCCGGGCCGAGCTGGCCGAGATCATCCTGTTCGGCTCCGAGGAGAATCCGTCGCTGCGCACCCTGATGGGGCCCGGCAGCTACCGCGAGCTGATGGAGCCGGTCGACGCCGAGGTCGCCGACGAGATGCGTCACCTGCTCGAGCGGGGCGCCGGCGCGATCACCCTCGACCGGCCGTTCGGCGGCGGCCGCCTGCAGCGCTACCTGGAGGCGCGCGGGGTCACCCATGCGATGGTCGCGCCGCTCCCGGGCGAGGAGCGCGTCATCGGCGCCATCATGCTCGCCAACCGCTTTGGCGTGGTGCGCTCATTCGATCATGAGGACCTCCGCCTGCTCGACACGCTCGCCGGCAACGCGAGCGTCGCGCTCCAATACGACCGGCTCGAACAGGCCGTCACGCAGCTCAGCGTGCTTCAGGAGCAGCTCCATCACCAGGCCTACCACGACCCGCTCACGAACCTCGCGAACCGCGTGCTGTTCACCGACAAGGTCAGGGAGACCATCGCGCAGCGGCGCGGGGAGCTCGCCGTCCTGTTCATCGACCTCGACGACTTCAAAACGGTCAATGACAGCCTCGGCCACGCCGCCGGGGACGAGCTCCTAGTGTCGGTCGCCTCGCGACTGCGCGCGAGCCTGCGACCCGAGGACCTGGTGGCGCGACTCGGCGGCGACGAGTTCGCGGTACTGGTCGAGGACGCCCACGACGCCGAGGCCGCCGCGGTCAAGGTCGCGCGACGGATCATGGAGGCGTTCGTGCTGCCGGTCGGCGTCGGCTCCGAGAGCGTCGCCGTGTACGCCAGCGTCGGCATTGCCGCCAGCAAGGGTGGCGATTTCTCCGCCGAGGACCTGATCCGCGACGCCGACGTCGCGATGTACAAGGCCAAGAGCTCGGGCAAGGGCCACTTCGAGGTGTTCCATCCCAGCTTCGGGGCGGCGGTGCTCGAGCGCCACGGCCTGAAGGAGGAGCTGCGCCTGGCGATCGAGCGCCAGGAACTGACGCTCTACTTCCAGCCGATCGTCGACATTGACACCGGCGAGCTCGTCGCCGAGGAGGCGCTGGTTCGCTGGGAGCATCCGCGGCGTGGTCTGGTCGGTCCGTCGGAGTTCGTGCCCTTGGCGGAGGAGACCGGCCTGATCCTTTCGCTCGGCCAGTACGTGCTCGAGGAGGCGTGTCAGCAGGCGCGTCGCTGGCAGGTCCAGGGCGTCGGCGACCCCGGCGGCCGCTCCGACGTCGCCGTCCACGTGAACCTCTCCGCGGTCGAGTTGCGCGATCCCGAGCTGGTCGACCGTGTTCGAGCGACCCTCCGGGCCGCGGAGGTCGACCCCCGGAGCATCGTGTTCGAGATCACCGAGTCCGTTCTCCTCGACGAGTCCGAGCGCGTGTCGGCCGCGATCGGGGCGCTACGCGAGCTCGGGGCGCGCTTCGCGCTCGACGACTTCGGCACCGGCTATTCATCGCTCAGCTACCTGCACACCCTGCCGTTCGACATGCTGAAGATCGCCAAGTCGTTCGTCGACGGTCTTGCCCGCGGCGGTCGTGAGGCCAGTTTCGTTCGCATGATCATCGAGCTCGCTCGCACGCTCGGAGTGACGGTGATCGCCGAGGGGATAGAGACGCGCGAGCAGGTGAACGCACTGGTCATGCTCGAGTGTGACCTCGGCCAGGGCTTCTATCTTGGCCGGCCCGAGCCCGTACGCCCGGAGCTCGGGCTCCGCTCGGTCGCGTAGCTCCGCCTCTCGGGCGCTGCGACCCACCGCCAGGGTCTCAACATCACACCCGCGCGCAGGGACTTCGGCCCGCCCGCGCCCCGACCGCAGGATGTCTTCCACCGCCGGAGGCGGCGCGCCATGCCTTTGCATCCCTTTTCATACATCTGTCCAGTACCTCTTATGTCCACCAGCCGACAGGCCGATGAGCCCTGCAACAAGGACTGCACAGGGGCAAACCCGCCGCGAGGCGGGGACGCAAAGCCAGGGGTCTCGCGAACCCAAATACGCGAGACGGCCCAGCCGCCAGTTCTCACACGACTGATCAGGGCAAACCCGCCGCGAGGCGGGGACGCAAAGCCAGGGGTCTCGCGAACCCAAATACGCGAGACGGCCCAGCCGCCAGTTGAGTAGTCACTGGTAAGCGGATTTGCGACACGGAGGTTGCCCTGACATGACACGTTCTGTTCAAATCGTCGAGCGGATGCGGTGGATGGCCGCCCTCGCCGGCGCGGCCATTCTGGCCTTGGCCGTCGTCGTGGCGCTCGGCGCTTCGAGCGGACAGCTGCAGGTGGCCAGCGCGGGCAATGCGACCGCGCCGGCCGGTTCCTTGGCTCCGCTCGATCCGCGCATCGCGACTCTCGCGCAGCACCATCCCGCCAGCGTCATCCAGGCGATCGTTCAGTTCAACGCGCCGGTCTCCCAGGCAAAGGCACAGACCGACTCCGCACGTGCCCACGGACGGGTGATCGGCAAGCTCCCGATCATCCACGGCTTGGCCCTCCAGATGACCGCCGCCCAGGCGCGGTCGCTGGCGGCGAACCCGGACGTACACTCGGTTTCTCTCAACGCCACCGTCACCACGCAGAGCGTGCCTTCCGGGTTTCACGTTCCGATGATGCCCGGTAGCCAGAGCGTCTCGAGCGCCCAGCTCCAGACGACGTACGACGAGACGCTCGGGGTCACCCCGCTGTGGAAGTACGGCGTTACCGGCACCGGCGTCGGCGTGGCCGTGATCGACACGGGCGTCGACGGCGCGCTGCCCGATTTCTCCGGCACGAACGGTCAGTCACGCGTGATCGTGAGTGCGGTGGACAACGCCGACGCCAAGACCGCCACCGACGGCTACGGCCACGGCACCGACGTCGCGGGCATCATCGCGGGTAACGGTGACAACCGCCCGGGGTCCGATCCGCTTCACGGTCAGTACGTCGGCGTCGCTCCGACCGCCAACCTAATCTCGCTCAAGGTCTCCGACGAGAGCGGCAACACCACCGTTCTCGATGTCATCTATGCACTTCAGTTCGCGGTCGAGCATCAGGCGCAGTACAACATCCGCGTTGTCAACCTGTCACTCGATTCGGCCACGCCGCAGTCCTACAAGAACGACCCGCTCGACGCGGCGGTGGAGGCCACCTGGATGCACGGCATCGTCGTCGTCGTGGCCGCCGGCAACCGCGGCAACACGCCGGGCGCCGTCCAGTACTCACCCGCCAACGACCCGTATGTGATCACGGTCGGCGGGGTGGACGAGAACGCGAACGCGAACCCGAGCGGTGACACCATCGCGTCGTGGTCGAGCCAGGGCACGACTCAGGACGGCTTCCAGAAGCCGGACGTGTACGCCCCGGGCGCCCACATCGTCTCCGTGCTCGCGCCGGGCAGCGTGTTCGATACCAGCGGCTGCGGCTGCCTGGTCGGCAACGGGCAGTACATCCAGACCAGCGGAACCTCGATGGCCGCGCCGGCCATCTCCGGGCTGGTCGCCGATCTCCTGCAGGTCCATCCCCGGTGGACGCCCGATCAGGTCAAGGGCGTGCTGACCGCCTCCGCGGTGAGTGACAACCCGTCGCTCCAGGAGCCCAACGCGGTGAAGGCGGTGCTCGATTGGAATCCGCCGGTGGCTGACCAGGGTCTCACTCCGAGCACTCTGCTCACCGGCTCGGGCGGCAACGTCAACTACACGTGGGCGACCTGGAGCTTCGCCACCTGGAGCCGCGCGACCGGCCTGCTCCGCGCCGGCTACACGGGCAAGAGCTACGACTGCACGACCTGCTCGAACACTCCGAGCTCGAGCGTCAACTCGAGCGTGGCGGGCTGGAACTTCGCGACCTGGACAACGATCCCGTTGGGGTGAGCTGGGAGGGGCCAGGAAGGCCCAATCATGCTCGCTAGTGCCGGACCCCAGGAATAGGGGGGCTGACAGGAGCCGGTGGCGGCAGTGCTGCGGCCACCGGCTCCGCCTTTTCCACCCACCTGCTCGAGGGCTACGTCTCGGCCGGCAGCGCGACGCAGCGCAGCCGCGAGACCCGCCCCGAGCGTAACCGGTGATTGAGTCGCTCGACGATCGCCGGCGCCATCAGGTCGAGCTCCTGCGCCCACACGGAGGCCGAGCACGAAACCGTGATCACGCCTCCGCGCTCGCGTGTCGGCCGGGCCTCGAGCGCAATCGCGGCGCCCACTGCCTCGCGCCAGCCCTGCTGGACCTCCGCGAGCAACGTATCGGGTGCAAGCTCGGAGCGCACGTGGTCGAGCGCGATCGCCGCCCGTCGGGGGCTGCGTCGGTAGGAGGTCACTCGGCGACGAACTCCAGCAACCGCCCGCTCGAGACGGACAGGTGCGTCACGTCCGCGTCACCTCCGCCCGGCACGTGATCGAGATCGGTGGCGGTGATCACCGACTGTCCAGGACTCGCGCGCAACAGCTCGACCAGTGCGCTGCGCCGGTCGCGGTCGAGCTCGCTCATGACGTCGTCGAGCAGCATCACGGGCGGCGCCGGCCGGTACGCGGTGATCAGCTCGCGCTCGGACAGGAGCAGGGCAAGCAGGGCAAGCCGTTGCTGGCCCTGCGAGCCATAGGCGCGCAGGTCGTGCCCGTTGTGCTTGAGCACGAGATCATCGCGGTGGGGCCCGTGCCCGGTGAACCCCCGCTCCAGATCGGATTCCAGGCGCTCGCTCAGCTCGCGGGCGAGTTCGTCAGGTTCCGTCGCGCGCGAGCGCGGCCGGTACGACACCGTGGCGTCGCCCTCCAGGCCAAGCGCCTGCGCGAGGCGCGCGAACGTGTCGGTGACCGACTCGAGCGCCGAGGCCCGATCGCTCATGAGCTCGATCCCGTGGCGGGCGAGCTGCGCGTCCCAGCTCAACAGGGAGTCGCGCGATGCGCGGCCCGAACGGATCCGAGCTAGCAGTGCGTTCCGCTGGGCCAGGGCCTGCCCATAGAGGCGGCGCGTGGTGCAGCGCGAGGGCCACAGGGCGGCCACGAACTGATCGAGGTGAGCGCGGCGCAGCGCCGGCGCGCCCTTGATCAGCTCGAGCCGGTCGGGAAGGAACACGCTGACCAGGGGGCGGGTCTCGACATCGAGCAGGCGCTCAACCGACGCTCCGTCGACTCGCATCACCTTCGGCTCACCGGGGGAGAAGCCAACCGATAGTTCGTGCAGCCCGTCCTCGGCCTGACCGGTCAGAACCGTACGGGCGGTGCCCGCGCCGAACTTCACTACCTCACGCTCGTTGCTCGTCCGGCACGAGCGTCCGGTACACGCGAAGTAGAGACCTTCGAGCAGGTTCGTCTTGCCGGCACCGTTCGG
The DNA here is from genome assembly GCA_963757235.1 of uncultured Solirubrobacterales bacterium. Lineage (GTDB taxonomy): Bacteria > Actinomycetota > Thermoleophilia > Solirubrobacterales > Solirubrobacteraceae > Palsa-465. Next base: position 142,330 of record CAVWRC010000013.1, read on the forward strand.
GCCTGTCACCACAGTCAGCCCCTCGCCCAGCTCGACGTGGGCGTCGTGATAGCAACGGAAGTCGCGCAGGGTCAGACCGAGTACCTGCACGAGCGGTGGCCGGGGGTGGGTGAGTGAGTGAGGTGGCAGGGGGCGGGCCGGCGGGGAGTCAAAGTCATACGTTGAGCCGGATCGGCATGATCAAGTAGCGGAAGCGGCTGTCGTCGCCGGACTCGATCAGTCCCGGCCGCAACGGGCTGATCAGCTTGACCACCACATCGCCCTCTTCGATCGCTTCCAGGCCGGCGCGCAGGAACTCGGGGTTGAAGCCGATCTCGAGTGGATCGCCCTGGAACGACACCGGCAACGACTCGAGCGCCTCCCCGATGTCCGGCGTCTGGGCCGAGATCGTCAGCTCGCCCGGTGCGAACGCCAGTCGGAGCGGCGCGTTCTTCTGGGCGAGGAGGCTCATCCGCCGCACGACCTCGGTCAGCTCGGCGCTGGCGAGGCGCAGCTCGTGCTCGAAGGTCTCGGGCAGAAGCTGGCGGTAGTTCGGGAACTGCCCGTCGATCAGTCGCGAGGACAAGGTCACGCCACCGAGCTCGAACAGAATCTGATTCTGGCGCACGCTGATCCGCAACTGCTCCTCCTCGACGTGCGCAGCCACCCGAGCCAGCTCCTGAAGCGCCCGCGCCGGCACGTTGACCTCAAAGCCGGTTGGCAGCGCCGCCTCGAGCGTCGTCTCCTTCACGCTCAGGCGGTAGGAGTCCGTGGCGACCATCCGCAGCTCGCGGTCCGAGGCGGACACGAGGATTCCGGTCAGCACCGGCCGCGTCTCATCCCGCGAGGCCGAGTTCGCCACCTTCAACGCGGTCGAGACGAACGCCTCGACCGGCAGCGTGACGGCCGAGTCGTCCTGCGGCTCGGGGAAGGGCGGAAAGTCCTCGGCCCTGAGCGTCCTGATGTGAAACGTCGCGTTGCCGGAGACGATCTCGACGTCTTGCGTGGCCGGGCGGAGCTCGAGCGAGGCCTGTGGCGAAGGCAGCAGGCGAACGACGTCGAGCAGCAGGCGCGCCGGGAGAACGACCACGCCCTCGCGTGCGACCTCGGCCTCCACGGGCACGCGCAGGCCCACGTCCATATCGGTGGCCTGGAGCTCGCAGCCATTCGAGGACGCCACGACCTGAACTCCCGAGAGCGCCTGGATGGCGCTGCGAGTAGAAGCGACGCGGCTCACGGTCTGGAGCTGTCGAAGCAGGGCATCGCGCTCCAAGGAGATCTTCACGATGAGTACCTCAGTAGATGTGTAGAAGTCATAGGGGCTTGAACGATGTTGAAAACGGCCCATTCAGCCGCACGGAGCGGGAAACATGTCGTGTGGAGGGAACAGGCAAGTCTGTCAGCGACGCCGGTCGGTAGAGCTGCCGCGGACCAAGGCCTGGAGCTCGGCGAGTTCGTCAACAGCTTGTTGATCGTTGCCGACCCGTTCCTCTACCCGCTTGCAGGCGTGGAGGACAGTCGCGTGGTTGCGGCCTCCGAAGGCCTTGCCGATGTCGTTGAGCGATGAGTCGGTGAGCTCGCGCGAGAGGTGGATGGCGAGCTGGCGCGGCCAGCTCACACGAGCCGCGCGGCTAGAGGAGACGAGCTCGGTAGGCGTGATCCCGAAGTGCTCGGCGGCGACCCGCTGGATGTCCTCGATCGATGGCGTGGACGCCTGTCGCAGCCGCGGATGGATCTCGTCCAGAACCCGCTGGGCGAGGCTGACGTCGATCGGCAGCTGCGTGAGCGAGTGGTAGGCGACGACCCGGATCAGAGCGCCCTCGAGGGTCCGGACGTTGTCCGTTATCCGATCGGCGATCAGGTCGAGGACCGCGTCGTCTTCGATCAGGATGCGGTCGAGCGCCGCACGCTTGCGCAGGATGGCGACCCGGGTAGCCAGGTCCGGCGGCTTGATCACCGCCACGAGTCCGGACTCGAAGCGCTCACGCAGGCGTTCCTCGATCGCCACTAGCTGCCGGGGAAGGCGGTCGCAGGTCACCACCAGCTGCCGTCCGGTCTCGTACACCGCGTTGAAGGTGTGGAAGAACTCCTCCTCGGTCTTGGCCTTGCTGGCGAGGAACTGGACGTCATCGATCAACAGCACGTCGGCGTCGCGGTAGGCCTGCTTGAAGCGGTCGACCGAGCGCGAGCCCAGGGCCCGAATGAAGTGATTGGTGAATGCCTCTGCCGTGGTGTAGCGGACGCCCGCGCCACCGCCGAATGCCCGTACGTAGTTGCCGATGGCATGAAGCAGATGGGTCTTGCCGAGCCCCGGCGGGGCGTGCAGGAAGAGCGGGTTGTAGGCCTGGCCGGGCAGCTCGGCGATCGCGAGGGCTGCCGCATGGGCGAGGCGGTTACCGTCGCCGATGATGAACTGGTCGAAGGTGTAGCGCGGGTTGAGCGCGACCCCGTCGAGGTCGAGCGCCTCGTGCCGGGCCAGCATGCGGCCGGACCCCATCTGGCCGCGAGCCGCGAGCTCGACTTGGGCTTCCTCGCCAAACGCGCGCTTGGTCGCGCTGGCGAGGACGCGTCCAAACCGCTTGGAGACCCAGTCGTAGGTGGCCGGCGGGGCATCGACGAGGACCTTGCCGTCCTGAAAGGATCTGAGCTCGAGTCCGGCGAGCCAGATCTCGAACGTCGAGTCCCCGACCGTGCGGCGAAGCTGGGCGCGAAGCTCGCGCCAGGCACCGGTGGGCTCGAGATGCGCGGACAGCGACAAGCAACCCCTTGCGGGACGGAATACGACGATTGGCGAGGAAGGGCCGGCGGAACGCGCCCGGGCGGCGAATATATCAGCGGCGCCGTGGCCGGATCGGCGTGGGTTTGGCTTCCCGCCCACCCTTGGCGCAAAGCGCGACAAAAAGCTCGGCCACACTCGCCGACCAGAGATGCGGCCCGATTTGAGCGGACTCATGCGTCGCGATCGGCCCTGCGTATACTGGCCAACGAACCCCTGGGCGGGGCTTGGTGACCCATGAAACGAACCTACCAGCCGAAGAAGCGCAAACGCGCCCGCACGCATGGCTTTCGCGCTCGGATGCGAACCCGCGCCGGTCGCCTCACGCTAAAGCGCCGGCGCGACAAGGGTCGCAAGCGGCTGACCGTCTGATGGTCGGCGTGCCTGGCGCTCGTCCCCGAGCCGGGCGCGTGAGGCTCTCGCGCAGCGCCGACTTCGACCGTGTGTTCCGCCACGGGCGGTCCCACGCGGGGCGCGAGCTCGTCCTGTACGTCTTCCCGCGCGGCGAGTCCGAACCGCCGAGGCTCGGGTTGTCGGTCTCGCGCAAGGTGGGGGGCGCGGTGCAGCGCAACAAGGTCAAGCGCCTGCTTCGGGAGGCGTTCTCGCTCGAAGGACAGCGGTTGCCGGCCGGAACCGACGCGGTGGTGGTGGCCCGCCACGAGGCGAACGCTCTAGCTGAGCGTGAGGGCCTCGCCGGAATTCGCCGCGTGCTCAGCCAACTCGTCGACCGCGTGGCTGATCCGCAAGCCGCCGCCGCACCTGCCGCAGAGCCCAACGCAGCCACCAGCGGGAGTCTTTCGTGAAAGCGGTGCGCTGGCTGGCCGTGCTGCCGATCCGGGCCTACCAGCGGATCCTCTCGCCCATGTTTGGAAACCGCTGCCGTTATTACCCGTCGTGCTCGGAATATGCCGCGCAGGCGATAGGAAGATTCGGCATACTCAAGGGGCTTGTCCTGGCCGGCTGGCGGCTGCTCCGATGTAACCCCTGGAGTGACGGGGGATTCGATCCCGTCGAGGAACAGCGGCTGTTCAAGCCCCGAGCCCCGGCCCCGAGCGCCTGACCATGCTGCTCCTCACCGCGAACATCTTCCAGCCACTGATCGACGTCTTCCAGTCGGTCCTCCTGTTCTTCCACAACCACGTGGGGTTCTCGTGGGGGTTGTCCATCATCGCGCTGACGGTGCTGATGCGGGCGATCCTGCTGCCACTGACGGTCAAGCAGTTCCACTCGATGCAGCGCATGCAGCGGATGCAGCCGCAGCTCAAGGCGGTCCAGGCCAAGTACAAGGACGACAAGCAGCGCCAGCAGCAGGAGTTGATGAAGTTCTACAAGGAGAACCAGATCAACCCGCTCGGCTCGTGCCTTCCCCTGGTGGCGCAGCTCCCGGTGTTCATCTCGCTCTTCTACATGCTGCGCCAGGACCTGCGCAAGAACATCTGCCCCCAGACGCAGGCGGTTTACCAGGCCAAGTACGCCGCGGCACACCACATCTCGCTCCAGGCGGCGGCCGGGCACACGACGCCCTGTGGCCCGAACAACGGCGCCGGCTTCCTCTTCATCCCGGACCTGACCAACAAGGCGACCGGCGTCGTCCTGATCGTCCTGCTGATCCTCTACGTCGGGAGCCAGCTCGCCTCGAGCCTGCTGATGTCGAGCCCGATGATGGACCAGACGCAGCGGCGGATGATGATGATCCTGCCGCTGTTTTTCGTCGTGATCGTCATCAACTTCCCCGCCGGGCTCCTCGTCTACTGGATCACGACGAACTTCTGGACGATGGGCCAGCAATATACGGTGCGAAGACTTGCCGGACACCCGGTGACGCCGCCCGTGGACGAGAGTCCACCGGGTGGGTCTGGCGGTGGCGGTGGCCCACCCGATTCGGGTCCGAACGGCTCCGGCGGCGGTAGCGGCCTCAGTGGGCTCTTGCGCGGCCGCTCGAAGGAACCCGAAAAGGTCGCTGTGGTTGCGGCTGCTGCGCCGCCGCCGCCGCCACGCAAGAAGAAGAAGCGCTCCGGACGCAGGAGATGAATCGTGGACACTGACATCGGCCTGGCGGGGTCACGCGTACAGGATCTGCTCGAGCGCATCGTGGACACGGTCGGCGTGGACGCCGAGGTGCTCGTTCGCGAGGACGAGGATGAGGTACACGCGGACCTCGAAGGGGACGACCTCGGTCTATTGATCGGCCGCCACGGCCAGGTGATCGACGCGATCCAGCACATCGCCTACCGCGTCGCCGGCCGTGGTACGAGCAACCGCAAACGCGTCGTGGTCGACGCCGCCGGCTACCGCGAGCGCCGAGCCGTGGCGCTACGCGCCGCGGCCGACCAGGCCGCCGAGGCGGCCATCCACGACCGCCGGCCCGTACAGCTCGAAGCGATGACCGCCCTCGAACGCAAGGTCGTCCACGAGCATCTAAAGACTCGCCACGACGTCGAGACCTACAGCGAGGGCGAAGAGCCCCAGCGCCGGCTCGTCGTCGCACCGCTCGTCGACTGACACGGCCGGGATCCGGAAGATGCCGGATGAGTTCGCCTGATTCGTTTGCTGCCTGCGTGCGTCGGTAGGCACGGAGCCTGCAAAAGCGCACATCACCGACCGCCCGTACGGACGCCGCGCGGATTTTGCAGGTCTCGCCGGATCCGGCTCCGCCGCGCTCCGCGTTCCCGGGTGGTTATGTTGGGGACCGCGTCGCGGCGTCCTCCGAGAACTCCGCCCCGCGCCTGATTCAAGCCCGACCTCGCCGTTTCACGTTTTTTTGTGCGGTGAAACAAGCCGTCGTGTAGAACACCCGATGTGATGGAGCTCTCCGATTTCGAGCACGGCCTCCTGGTCGGACTGCTCGTCGGCGAGGCATCGTTCGGCGGCGACGGCAAGCAGCCCCAGGTCACGATCCGGATGCACGTGCGCCACGAGGCGCTGTTCGCATGGTTGATGGAGCGGTTCCCGGAAACCCGCCTGTACGGGCCCTACCACCACGGCGGTCGGTCGTACTACCAGTGGATGGCGCGTGGGACGGCGCTCGTAAGGGACGTGCTCCCGCTGCTTGAAGGACAGCTCCACGCCGGGCTCGACGGCCATGCAGCGGAAAGGTTCGAGGCGATGTGCAGACGCTACGCGCCGTACATCGCACGCGAGCGAGCCCGATTGGAACGCACCGCCTAGGCCCCGATGCCCCGACGAGCAGGGTCGCCCGATCTGGACCAACGCCTGCGCAGCCTGGCCGAGCGCTACCGGCTGACCGAGGATGCGTCGGCGCAGCTCCGCTGCGTCCACCGCGTGCTCTCCGAAGATCCGCTGGCCCCGACCGCGGTGCGCGATCCGATCAAGGTGATCGACGACCACCTGGCCGACTCGCTCGTGGCGCTCGAGCTCGAACCCGTCCGGAGCGCCCGCACGCTGGCTGACCTGGGCAGTGGCGCCGGCGTTCCGGGCCTACCACTCGCAATCGCCCTGCGGGAGACGAGCGTGGCGCTCGTCGAGAGCTCCTCGCGCAAATGTGCGTTCGTCGATCGCGCGGTGGCCGAGTGCGGCGTGGCGAACGCGCGCGTTGTCCACGCGCGTCTCGAGTCCTGGCCCGAGGGTCTCGGCTCATTCGACGTGGTTACGGCGCGAGCGCTCGGCCCGCTCGACGTTGTCGTGGAGTACGCGGCCCCGCTCCTCACCCTCAACGGCACCCTGGTTGTTTGGCGCGGGGGCCGCGATCCCGAAGCCGAGGCGGCGGGCGCACGAGCAGCGGCGGCAGTGGGGCTCGAGGTAGGCGAAATCGTGCCCGTGCAGCCCTATCAGGCCGCCCGAAACCGCCACCTGCACCTCATGTCGAAGGTTATGGACACGCCGGCTGGCTTCCCGCGCCGGCCCGGCATGGCGCTCAAGCGCCCGCTCGGCCGGTAACGCCAAGGGAGGTGCCGCGGCCTGGCGCCGCCGCCAATCGGCACTAGTTCGTGCAGGATCTGACCGGTCTCGCCGGTACCGTCAAGCCTCTCATGGGGACCGTGTACGCCATCGCCAACCAGAAGGGCGGGGTCGGCAAGACGACCACCGCCGTAAACCTTGCCGCCTGCGTCGCCGAGGCCGGCTACGAGGCTCTGCTGGTCGACATCGATCCGCAGGCGAACGCAACGATCGGACTGGGGATCGGGAAGGACGGCCCGGGGACGGTCTACGACGTGCTGGTCGGGTCGGCCCGGTTTGAGGACGTGATCCGGCCCACGGGCATCGACCGGCTCGATCTCGCACCCTCTGGTCCGGATCTCGCCGGCGCGAACGTCGAGCTGCCCCGGATGCCGGGCTCCGAGAACCTTCTCCGGGACGCGCTTTCGTCCGTTCGCGAGCGCTACGCGTTCGTCCTGCTCGACTGCCCGCCGTCGCTCGGGCCGCTCACCGTCAACGCGCTCGTGGCCGCGAACCGCGTGATCGTGCCGGTCCAGGCCGAGTACTTCGCGCTCGAGGGCCTCGCCGGACTGCTGGACACGCTGTCGCTCGTCCAGCGTGAGCTCAACCCATGGCTTACCGTGGCTGGGATGCTGTTGACGATGCACGACGGCCGGACCCGACTGGCGCAGGACGTCGAGCGCGAGGTGCGCGAGCATTTCCCAGAGCTCGTGTTCGACACGGTGATCCCGCGCAACGTCCGCATTGGCGAAGCACCAAGTTTTGGTAAACCGGTGATTCATCACGATCCGCACTGCGCCGGCGCGGATGCCTACTTCGAGCTGGCAAAGGAGGTGGCCGCGCGTGGCTGAGCGACCGAAGGGAATGGGGCGGGGTCTTGCCGCGATCCTGTCCGTCGCACCGCGCGACGAGCTCCAGGAGCTCCGTCCGATCCCGCTCGACATGATCGATCCCAGCCCGAACCAGCCGCGCCGCCTGTTTGACGAGGACGCGCTGCTGGCCCTGGCGGGCTCGATCCGAGCCCGTGGCGTGCTTCAGCCCGTCCTCGTGCGACCCCACCCGAGCGGCCGCTACGAGCTGATCGCCGGTGAGCGCCGCTGGCGCGCCGCCCAGCTCGCCGAGCTCGACGCCATCCCCGCCGTAGTTCGCCGGCACGACGACGCAGCCTCGCTCGAGGTGGCGCTGATCGAGAACATGGCCCGCGAGGACCTCAATCCGGTCGAGGAGGCGCGCGCCTGCGCCGCGCTCGTCGAGGAGCTCGGCCTGACCCGGGAGGACGTCGGGGTGAGAGTCGGCCGCAGCCGAGTCGCGGTCTCGAACCTGATCCGCCTGCTCGATCTTCCCGATGAAGCGCTCGAATTGATCGAGCACGGCGACCTGACCGAGGGTCACGGACGTGCCCTGCTCCTGGCCGAAGACCACGCCGTGCGCCGCACGCTCGCTCGCGACGCCGACCGCGCCCGCTGGTCGGTCCGCGAGCTCGAGTCCCGCGCCCGCGCCGCCGCCGCGCGGTCTGGTCGCAGCCGCCGCGCGCGCTCCAAGCCCGCCGTACACCCCGATCAAGCGTCGGCGATCGAACTGATCACCGACGCCCTCGCCGCCGCGCTCGGCCGCGAGGTTGAGGTCACCCCGACCAAGGCCTCCGGCTATCGCGTGCAAATCGGCTTCGAGTCGCTCGACGACGCGCTCGATGTCGCTCGCCGCCTCCGCGTTCGCGCGGTGTCCTAGGGCCTCGCCACCGCCCGGTTAGAATGCCTCGACGCCGGGCGATTAGCTCAGTCGGTTAGAGCGCTTCTCTGATAAGGAAGAGGTCCCAGGTTCGAGTCCTGGATCGCCCACTTCCGGGAAATCCCTGCAAAGCCAGGGTTTCTCGGGAGGCGGGCAGCCCGTCGACACGCACCGTCCGGGCAGGAAATGGGGCCACGATGGGGCCACGAGCCCCGGGTAAGGCCCGCAAAGCGCTCCAGCGAGGCGGTTTCGCGGGTGAGCGACCGCCCGCTCGTCGCGCTCCCCGAGGACGAGAAGATCGTCCTCACGGTCCTTCGGGACGCGGTCGCGCGGCGCGCGCAGCCGCTTACCGTCCGCGAGGTCCAGCGCTTCACGTGGTGGCCGACGCGGACCGGCGGCGGCCGGGAGCTCGGCCGTCGGCGTGTCAGCCGCGCGCCGGCGTCTGGAGGCGCGCAGGCGGGCCCGCGGTCGCAAGCGGGATATCTCCGCCATTCGACAGAACGCTCGCCTCAGCGAGGCGGAGAAGCGCCGGCGCGGCATCGAGCACCGCCCCCGGCAACGGGCCGACCAACAGGCCCACCAGGTCCAAGCCCACGCCGCCGAACGGCAGCTCGGGGGATTTGGAAGAGCCCCTGGGGCTGAGACTAACGTCTCAGCTCACCAGGTCAGCCAACTGTTCGGATCGTTCTACGCACGGTATCTGAGCGACGGGGACATCCCCGACGGCTGTCCGGACCGAGTTCTAACCACCATCTGGCCGGCAGGCTGAACACCGATGCGGCCGTCCCAGGCAGCCTCAGCGCCGTGTCTACCGCCGACCAGCATCGCGGCAGACGCATCGTGTGACGACAAGCCGATCGCGCCGACGAGGGCTCCGGCTGAGCAAGCCCCAGCATCCTTCCCGCGCTCCTGCTCCGCCGATAGCTAGCGCAGACTGGAGTTGCCCCGTCGCTTCCCAATGGGGGTGCCTAAACTTAGTTACAAGTTTTTCCGCGGCAAGTAGTTATTGCACGGTGAGTTCTATGTCTGCCAGCAGACCGTTGTCAAAAGTCACGGAGTTCGGCGGGACCACTGCCCAGCTGGTGAAGGCGTAAGGACCCACGGCGACGTTGCTGCCCTTGAAGCCATAAAAGAGCGGGGTGCAGTGGCCATGTGAGCGGTACCACGCACGACTCCGGATGCTCGGGCCGCCGTTGGGAGCGTAAATCGCTTCGTTGAGCCATACCCCCCGGCTCCCGTAGACGCATGCATGCATGTTCATGTAGCGGACGTTTTGGCCGGCTCCATTAATGTAGGCGCAGGTTCGTACGGTTGCTCCGTCCCAGGAGTCCGCTTGGCAGCCGCTGACGCTGGCCGAATGCGCCTGGATGCGCGAGAGCGCCTTGGCGGAGCTTGCGGTGACGGCGGGCGCAACCCCCACCGCGGCCAGCGCCGCGGCGGCGGGCGCCGCGACAAGTAGTCGTCGAACTGGGCTCATGCTGATCCTTCCTGTGGTTTTGGCGGGACCTGGCGGCGTGTGCTACTTCCGGGCCCCGGCTTGCGCAGCAGCGGTTCCTTCTGGGAGTTGCTGGTGGCCCGGCTCCTGCTGCCGCCATGAGCATGCAACGGCGCATGCGGGAACCCTGGCATGGTCGCCGCCGCTGTTAGCGCCTTGCGTTTTTGGACGCGGAAGGAGATCTGCTCGGGTGCGCTCCCTGCTGCCCGATCATGGGCAGCCAGTGCTTCCTCGTGGCGACCGAGCCGGGGGAGCGTTATGGCCCGGTGGTGGGCGGCGGCGTGCCCAGGGTCGCCGGCTAGGACCTCGTCGAGAACTTCCAGGGCGTCCAGGTGGCGGCCGAGTTCTACGAGCTCTGCCCCTCGGAGGAGCAGAGCGTCGGGGTTAGGGGGTAAGCAGCTAAGGAATTCGTCGAGGGCCTCGAGTGCTTCCGTGTCACGGGCTAGTCGCGAGAGTTGAATGGCACGCTGGTCATTGGCATCAGTCTGCCCGGGCATCAGAGCGGCTACCCAATCGAAGTCAGCGAGCGCCTCTGCGGGACGGCCAAGGCGCGCGAGTTCGGCAGCTCGCCGGTAGTGCCACGCCACCTGCCCGGGTGCCAGTTCAATCGCCCGGTTCAGCGACTTCAGAGCCTTGGCTTGACTGGTGGGAAACCACAATGGTGCGGCTCAGAAGAACGGGGGGAGATCGGCGTTCTCGATCATCTGTGGCACCTCGGAGGAGCGGGTGAGGGTCGTCACAAGTGCGGTGCCGTCCACGTGGATCGAGAGCAGCTGCGCAACCCTCGAATACGGCGCATCGGTCCGCGGTTCGATGCCGTGGCGCATCACTGCGTCGATCAGAGGGGCGGCGCGGGCGGCATCGCGGGTGGATTGATAGAGGGTGACCGTCTTCCAGGCCGTTCCGTTGCTCATGGCGACACCGGCGAAGGTTGGGCGTGGGAGGTCCTCGAGCCCGAGCCGGGCGATCAGCTCCCGCAGCTCTAGCGGAGTCGCAGTTGGTCCAAGAACTGCTTTGACTCCCCCAACCAGGCTCGTGCCCATCTGGATGGTGTCGCCGTGCCCGAGCAGCCCTAGCACGGTCTTGATCTGCGGATCGCTGGCCAGCGATCGATTCACCGAATCCTGCGCGAGCACGCTGTTCAGCTCCGAGTCGCTTACGCCGCCCCCAGCGCCAACCAGCCGCGAGGGCCCAACCGTGATCCGGTTCACCAGCAAGGAAGCGAGAGGACTACTGAGGTTGATAGGCCCGCCGTAGGTGTCGGCGGACCCGCCCTGCCTCGTCCAACCGTAGCTCGTGAGCGCGCGGCTGATCTCTACAGTGCTGAACGTCCCGGCGACGATTGAGATCTCATCCGGCGGGTTCCCGACGCCTAGCTCGGCGTTGACACGCAACGGGTCGTAGCCCAGCTGCGCCCGGTCCGGATCCTGAGCCAACAGGTCGGAACCGAGCGCGGTCCCATTGGTCAGCGGGAGGCGCGAAAGCACGTTCAGCTCCCCGCCGGTGAGATTCCGGATGCTCAGGTTGCCGGGGAGCCCGGCGGCGACGCGCAACGCCTGCAAGTTGTTGATCACGATGTCCGCCCGGGTGCCGGCGTTAGCGGGAATGTCCCGCAAAAGCGACATCAACGGCGGATCGTCCTGCGAGCCCCCACACCCCGCCAGCATGAGGGCGGCGAGCAGCACGGCACCGGCCACAGCCAGGCCAAGCCTGGCGGTCGAGCGGCGCACGCAGATGGCCCGAGCGACCTGCAGATGAATCGTGAACACATTTCCCTAGAACGCGATCCGCCGGCAGTTATTCCGCCGCCGCCATCAACCCCTACGATCAGGCTTATCGCTCATTCTGATCGCTGATCCCCGCTCAGCGTCCACGAGTCGGGGCCAAGCCACCGCGTAGCCAGGGCGACGCGAGCCAGCCAGCCAAGACACCCAGGGGCGGACGACAACCAGCCATCGTGATCCGCGGCGCACAGACGGCAGCGCGATTGTGCGAGGTCGGCAAACGCGATTACGATCACGCGGGATGCCCTCAGTCTCATACATCGTGCGACTCGGTCACAGCCCAATGCCCTTCTTTCAAGAAGTGCCGGCGATCGCCTGGGGCGACCGCGCCGACGCGTTTCCTGAGCGGACGTTCGTTCGGTTCGCGGGCATCGGACCGCGCTGGTTTGACTCCGAAGGGGATTGCCGCTGGCCCACCGATCGGGCCTGGACCGAGCTGGACGTCAGCCCGAGGATCGGTCCCCCCGCCCGCTTGGGCATCGGTCCAAGCGACGCAGACGGCAGCGAGCTCAAGATCACAGCTGACCACGAGCAGGACGCTCGACTCGCCGCGCTCCTGATCGCCATTCGCACCGGAGGTCAGGTAGTCGACAGTGACAACGGCGCAATCGAGTACGACGAGCTGATCGCGAACATCGATGACATCGCGGGGCGCATCGCCCGCGTCGCCCGCATCCGCGAGGCTTATCTGAAGCCAGACTTGGAGCCCTGGTGGCCGGCCAGCCGCGGGCCCAACGGTTACCCAGACCGCTGACCGTACGCGTCGCGAAATGCAAATGGACCAGGTGAACGGTGCGACTCCAGAAGCGGTCGCGAATCTCGTCCCTCGCAGGGCACTAAGCTTCTCGCGCGGTGCCTCTCGCGCCGAAGGTTACCCGCATGGCGACTGCCGCTCCGCCGAGCAATCGAGCAGCCGCGATCCCGGCGCGAGAGCTTCGCAACTCCGGCGAGGCGCAACGGTGGGGTTCGCCTCCACGAGCGGCGGCGGACGTTAGCTGAGGTCGATCGAGCCAGCAAACGCCGGCACGCTCGAAGCGGAAGTGCGGCCGAGTGTCGGGTCCGCTGTCGGTCTGGACGAACGGAGAGCGTGTCGTGGTCACCTTGTCGTCCGCGGCAACCATGCCCAGGCACAGCTGGGCGGCAATGGCTACCGGCGAGCGGTGGTCGATTCGTCGAGGGACCTGTCCTCCTTCGTAGAAAGGCAGGTCCTAACGGCGCGAGCTGCCGTCGGCTCGTCCGCTCGCTCGAGAATTCACTCCTTTGCGTGCACGCCGGCTGGCGCGGTGGGCCGGATATTGTTGTTCAGGCGGAATAGGTTATGGGGATCGTACTTCGCCTTGAGCGCGGCGAGTCGCTCGAACTTGGTGTCCCTAAACCCTGTCCGCGTGACCTGCTCCTCGAGCTCGGGTACGAAGTTCAAATACACAGAGCCCGTCGTGAATGGTCGCATCGCGTTGGTGAACTCACGGGTCCAGGCGATCTGATGCTCGTCCTCGGCGGGGGCTGCCCAGAGCGAGATTGGATGGAACATGTACCGGGTATCTCTGTGAGAGAATGCCGTGTCGTTCTCGCCGACGCGGCTGAGCGCGCCGCCGAGCCGGAAGAGGATCATCATGCTCAGTGGGGAGATTGGCGTCGTCGCTCGTTCCAGGAACACCTCGATCGCCTCGTCACTGAGCGCGGTCATATTCTGCCCGCGCCAATAGTTCCGGAAGCCGGCCGGTGAGTTAGGGTCGAGCATCGCCTGAAAAGCGGTGTAGGGCATGGGCTGGATCATGTTGAGGTCGGGTGTGAGATCCGTGAGCGGCCGAATCACCCTCGCTCCCTTCTCGGGATCGCCGATGTAGCAAACGGACATCCCCAGGCAAAGCCTTCCCTGCAGATGCGAGGGCACGAACGGGGCCGGCGGCGCCGTGAGCAGGACGCAGGCTGAGGACACCTCGTCGGGAGCGTCGTCTACGTAGTCGCGCCAGGCCCGGATCACATCGGGCGCCCGCTCGATGGGCCACAGCGCGAGACCGGCGAGCAGGATCGGGCCGAGCTGGTGGAGCCGGAACGTGTAAGACGTCACTACGCCGAAATTGCCGCCGCCGCCGCGAAGACCCCACAGCAGGTCTTCGTTCTCGGTCTCGGAGGCGGTCAGTAGCTGACCGTCCGCGGTCACGACGTCGGCTGCGATCAGGTTGTCGGAGGCAAGCCCGTACTTGTCCGACAGCCAGCCGTAGCCGCCGCCCAGCGTGAAGCCGCCCAGTCCGGTGGTCGTCATCCGGCCGCCGGGAGTGGCCAGAGCGTGCGCTTGCGTCGCCTGATCGAACTCCCCCCAGAGCACCCCGCCCCCTGCGCGTGCGATCCCGGCTTCGCAATCGACCTCGATCGACTTCATCGAGCACAGGTCGATCACGATCCCGCCGTCACATATCCCGAGCCCCGCAACGCTATGCCCGCCGCAGCGGACGGCAAGGGGCACGCCGCGATCGCACGCGAGCTTGATCGCCGTAGCGACGTCGGCGGGCCCCGCGCAACGAGCGATCGCTGCCGGGTGCTTGTCGATCATCCCGTTGAAGACCTTGCGGGCTTCCTCGTAGACCGGATCATCAGGCGCGACCACGTCCCCGTCGAGCGACGCCCTCAGCTCGGTGAGCAGCGCATCATCAATCGCTGTCACGGGTGCCTCCTTTGAGGGTCATGCTTTGCTGCGGATAGTCCACTCTCGATCCTGCCCGCATCACGCGGCGACGGTTGACGGTCGATCGGCTAGGACATCGAACCGGTCGGCGCGGGCCACGCAATATGAGCGCTCCAGCTGGCTTTCAAGCGCGTCGTAGACGGTCTCGATCAGCCCGACGGCGACGTCTTCGTCTTCCGGCTGAAGCGCAGTAGGCGGGACCGTCGGACGCGCGTCTCGCTCGCCTGATAGCAAATGGCGCTCAGTGAGGTAATCGAGCCGAGCGCCCGTTTGCGCCTCCACCGCCTCGGCGAGCGGTCGCGTGCGGGCGAAGAACGTCTCGCCCGTCGACTCGAGCGCGGTCATCAGCCACCAGCGCAGCGCCGGGTCTTGGTGCCGAATCGCGAGCTTCGCGAACTCGATCAGATGCTGCCGGTGAACGTCCATGTCGGGGTCGAGGAACAGGAACTCGAGCGTGTCGCTGGCCGCGAAACCAAGCCGCTGATCCAGTTGCAGAGCGTCCCAGTCGTTTAGGAAGAGCTGGCTGTGGGTGGTGAGCTCGGCAGCCCAGCGGTTGATCGCGCGCTCCGCGTCGGTCTTCGGTTCGGCGTAAGTGAACGCGTACTTGGCGAGGTCCCGGTACCCGAGGACGTCCATCGTCCACATCGGGATGAACGCGCACAGGCGCGCGTCGGCGGCCGCTGGGACGTCGGTCAACCACGTGTAGAACGGATGCTGGGTAGCTCTTCTCCTGCGCTGCTCAAGCACTCGCCAGACCCTGAGATCGCGCGCATCTGCCTGCCGCGCGCTCAAATCGAACGGCTCCGGCATTCCCCGGTCGGCACGGACGAACCGCTCCGGGCGGGAGGGAGCCGTCCCGTTCTCGACGTATCGCTGAGCGTAGGTGAGGAACCCGTCGAACACGTCCTCGAAAAGGCCGAACATCTCGGAACAGAGCTCGACGGCGACGCTGCGTTGACCATCGGTCAGGACGCTGCCCTCGAAGATCCCCTCGGTGTTGGCCACGTGGCCGGACTCCCGTTCGAGGTGATACGGCCCCCAGTACCGGTATGGTTCGCCGGTTCGGGCAGACAGCTGCGCGGCGACTGGGGCGGAGGTGCTCAGCATCACGTGCCCGGTCGCCTCCGAAGCCTCGGAGTGGCCGAAGCGGACGAGCGGATCGCCTTCGTCCCGAACTCCCATCGAAATGTACTTCATCCCGATCCGCCGATACGGCTCTTGGTCCTCTGACAGGAACAGCCACCAGAGCATGTCGCTCGCCCGCCAGCCGAGACGCTCATCGAGTCCAAGCGTGCGCCAGTCCTCCAAGAACAGCCCGGAGTGTGTCGCGTCCTCGATTGTCCCTCGCGTGATCACCCACTCGAACTCGTTGTGCGGTTTCGGGAATTGCAGGACCCACTGGTTCATGTCGCGAAACTGCATCACGAACAGCGCCGCCATCGTTGAGAAGTCAAGCCGTCGCTCGAGAGGCACGCGATCTGAGCGTAGCCAGGCGAAGAACGGATGCTCCTCGAAATCTGCCTGCCGACGGTCTCGAAGCTCTACCACGGTCTTCATCGTCACTCCTTAATCCGGCGATAGGGAAGGCGGGCGATCGATGCCATCGTCGTCCAGGGACGACACCAGCCTTTGGGGGGGCGGCGCGAGCTCCTGCCCGAACCTGTGAACCACCTCCAGGAATGCCTCGCGATTTGCTGGGGGCGTCGGTCTCGTAACAGGCTCGCTCGGCGAAGCCGGGCTGCCAGCAGCTCTGACGAACTCCTCGAAGCCGGCCGGCGAAAAGAAGCAAAGGAAACGATTGTTCCGATCGCTCGAGTTCGCGAGCGAGTGCGGGACGAGCGGCGGCGCATGCAGGAAGTCACCCGGGCCCAGTGTCGCGACCTGACCGTCGATGCAAACCTCCAGCTCGCCTTCGAGCACGAACAACGCCTCGTGCTCACGGCGATGTATATGGTACGGCGTCACGTAGCTTGGTGGCTGCACCGCCTCGACCACCGCATATGCGCCCCGCGTATCGTCGGCGGTCACCTTAAGGGTCAGTCGAGCCCCGTGAAGCATGTAGCTCTCTCCGTGCTCGTTCGTGATCGCAAACGAACTCACCGCGCGCAATACTCTCGCGAAGAGTCACAAATGCTCATTCCAAATTGAGATAGCCCTGATCGCAGGTAGGCCATCCCAGAAATGCGTAGGATCGCATCCCGCAACCCAAGTTCACGCTTGATCGATTCAAGCGTGATCTCGGAGCGGCTCGTCCGGTTCGCGCCCGAGTTGCATGGGCATGTGAGCGTGAATCCGGCAGAGCTCGCGGCGCGGGCCGATGATTTCGGTCATATCGTAAGCCGAGCGCCGGCGGCGGTTGTACGCCCGTCGGAGCCAGAGCAGGTTCGACAGGTCGTTCGGTTTGCCCGGAGCACCGGAGTTACGGTCGCCGCGCGCGGGCGCGGCCACAGCACGGGGGGGCAAGCCCAGGCCGAGGATGGGATCGTGATCGACATGACCGGTCTCAATGCCGTCACGTGCGGCGAGGGCCGGAGCGCATGGGCGCAGGCCGGAGCCACTTGGGGCGATGTCGCTACTCACGCGCTAGCGCGCGGTCTAGTTCCGCCCGTCATGCCCGACTACCCCGACCTCAGCGTCGGCGGCACGCTTTCTGTGGGCGGCATCGGGCCGGAGAGCCTCCGCTGGGGCACGCTCGCCGATAGTGCACTGGAGCTGAACGTCGTGACCGGTGCTGGCGAATTGATCACCTGCTCCGAGCGGCATCATCAAGACCTGTTCCACGGCGTCCTCGCCGGGCTCGGTCAGCTAGCGATCATCGTCAGCGCCCGGCTCCAGCTCGTTGCCGCCTTGCCGCACGCGACGCAGTTCCGCCTTCTGTACGAACGACCGACGGACCTCATCCGCGATCTCGGGCGTCTGACCGAGGTGCGGACCCTCGACGGGCTCCAAGGCTCCGGCTTCGCGGCCACCCGAGACGCACTACGCGCGAGATTCGGCGGTGTGGCGCAGGACTTGGTCGGCGATCGGATCCTGTTCATGATCGAGGCGACCAGGTACCACGGTGCCTCGAGGAATGGGTTCGAGGACCACTTCGGAGGCGATCTATGTGACGTCCGGCGATACCGGTACTTGATCCGCATGTCACGTATGCAGCACATCGAGAGGCTCAGCCAGCTCGCGCGGCGCACCGACCTGTGGCGGGCGCGACACCCCGGAACTCATCTGATCCTCCCCGCCGACCGAGCCGAGGCTGTGATTAACAAGCTGCTCGGCCAGCTGCGTCCAGCCGACCTCGGTGAGGGTCGGCTTCTGATCCACCCGCTCCGACGGGGCCCGATCGGAGTACCGCTGATGAGAACGCCTGATGCTCGCGATCTGTTCGTGCTTGCGCTCGAACAGCACGTACCTCAACGAGACGATCTCAACGACGCGCTTGACCGGCACCGGTGGATACGCCAGCTCGGGACGAGGTTCGGTGGCCATCGGTACCTGATCGACTTTCCGCTCAGCACGGAAGACGAGGCCCGCGCGCACTTCGGCGAACATTGGGAGCAGTTCGTGGCGCTGAAGGAACGCTACGACCGGCTGCGGCTCCTTGCACCCAGCCAGGGCGTCTTCGCGCCAGCCACGCCCCAGCTGCACTCACCTGACCGCGACCCAGTCAAAGCTCGGTGATCCGCTCCGGAAACGCGTGAAGTCGTTCGGGCTCGTCACCGCCGACGAGGTAGTTGTCGCACACCCAATGCAGGAACCCGTCTTTGATGTACAGCGGATGGCACGAGAAGTTCATGTCTCGCGCCACAGTGAACGTCTCATCGAACCGAACCAGCGGTCGCTCGACCATGTCACAGCCCTGGCTATGACAGTGAAGCCGCCGTTCCTCCGGCCGCCCGTGCGCTCGCAGGAAAGCGTTGTACTCCCCCCAGACCTCACTGCATTCCGCTCCAGGCTTGAGCAATCCAAGACAGTGACGCCTCGCCAGCAGCGTGAACTCGAACTCCTCGAGCAGCGCCTCGGGCGCGGGCCCAAGCACGCACGTCCGCCCGATCTCCGCGTAGAGGCCGCCCGGACCGTTCGTCTCGACCAGCAGCGCGAACACGTCCCCGTCCCGCATCCTCCGGCCCTGCAACTGGCGCGGACCAATCATGGCCGGCGCGCCCGGTGGCGCGGACGCACACCAGAAGATCCCCTGTTCCGCGCCGAGGTCGTGGGCTGCGTGCTGAGCCACCGCCGCAATCTCGCTGTCGCGCTTCCCCACCTCCACGGCCGCAAACGCAGCCCCGATCGCCGCATCCTGGAGCGCGGCGGTTAGTTTGAGCCGCTCCTGCTCCTCGGTCGACTTGATCGCTCTGACACGGTCGACGAGCTCCGACGCCTCGCTCCAGCTGACGGTGTCGAGCGCGCGATTTAGATACTGACCCATCGCCAACGACATCTGATAAGTGCAGACCAGCCCGATCGACCCCTTGGCGTACGGCGCCAGCGCGCGCGCCGCGAGCTCGGCCTCGTAATAGCGCGAGTACGATACCGACGCGAAGCTCGGAGCAGTCAGCACCCGGCCAACACCCCGCAGAAACCCATCTCCTTGGCTCGGCAGTCGCCGATCTCCTTCGAACGGCCCGTTCATGATCAACGTCATAGCGTCGTCGCGCGGAAATACCACGGTCACCGCACCGCCGTTCACCGCCGCCAGATCGCACAGGTAGCGAACATACCCGCCCATATGGTCGTTGTTGTTCTGCACGACCAGCACGTCGATGCTGTGATCCTCCATCGCAGAACGAACCGCTGCCCACCGACGCTCGAGCTCGTCTGTGGAGATCGGGGATAACGCCCGCTCACCAAGCGAGGCGAACGGCGCCGCAGCGGTCTCGTTCGATCTGTCTATGCTCGTCCGCTCATCAGCCACGGTGCTACCTAATTCTCGCATGCGCCAACCCCACTGCGCTGCTCGCCAGACACGGCGGCCGGTCTCACGCGGTGGTAGCCTGAAACGGTCGCATGCTTCCTCTATGCGGGCCAGTGCGCCTTATGCGTCCGGCGAATCTGAGAAGCGCCGGGCGTCGGCCGACGCCGCAACCTGCGCCGAGGCCCGGTTGCCGCGGTCGAGAAAACGACATCGGCGGCCCGGCTTCCGCAACCGCCCAAACGCGACGCGGTCTGTCCCCCTTCCGGTCCTGACCGGTGCTCGGCCTAGCGCTTCAGCCGTCGTTCTGCTATCGCTCGCGGGCTGACAAGCGCTAGTCGCCAGGGGTGTTCTGTGCTGTCCGCTCCGGGCGACGCTCGCGGTGCACATCAGCGTCGGCGGTCGCGCCCGCGAGCAAGCGCGACAGCGCCGCCGGTGGAAGCGGCTCCGCGCCGCGGTGCTGTACAAGGAGCGCCGCGAACGCGTCTACCGAGTCGGGATCTACTGCTCGATCCGAGACCCGTACGGACGGCTCGCGCGGTTCGGCCGCACTGTCAAACAAACAGCGAGCGAGCTTCACGCGCTGACCAACGCCCGCGTGATCCGAGGCCGGAGGCTGTGTCTTGCGGGGTTCGCCTCGACGTTGCCGCTCGGTGTCGACGAGCTGCGCGCGACCCACAGCTACACGCAGCGGAACATCTCCCATCACGTCGCGTTGACCTCGAGCCGGTGCGAGTCGCCCGGGGGTGTGATTGTCGGGACCGCTGACCCGGGTGCAACGATCGAGCGCGCGGATCCGTTCGACCCCGTCCATCCCACACGGGTCACGCTGACCGCTGCGGACCTCCGCCCACAGTCCGTCAGCTAAACGAGGCGCGAGAGTAAAGTCGCCGGCGAGTACGACGAGCCACGCGTCCCCGGCGAGCGGAACGTCCGAATCGTCGTGCACCATATGGGTAACTCTTGGTGCAGGCCCGCCGTCGCCGCATACGACAGCTTTCTGCCTGTTCAGGAGGTCGTTTAGGACCCACCACCGGACGGAACCATCAGCGCAACACGGTGGATCCAGGCTTAGGCGGTACTGATCTCAGTTTCTGCATGCGGTTATCGCGAGGCGCGAACGGGAGTAGCCGCAGGAAGAGGATAGGCTTTCGCCCGAATCCGGCGACCAGTACAAGCCCGCAGCTCAGCTCCGCTCACCGGCTACCGTACCGCGTCCGGGCACGACTCCGGAGGAGAGAACGTGATAACCAGAACCTCACCATCGGGAATCGCGAGACCGCCGGTGCACGACCGCAGACGGCGTGGCTGGTACGGCATGGGGCGATCGTGGTGGCCGTGGCCGCGCTCGTCGCCGTCACGAGTCTAGGTGAGGCGCGGGCTGCTACCTGGCCGGTGACCAGCCCGCGTATCGTCGCGCACTTCGACCCGACGGAACACCAGACGGCCGAGGCGCTGACGGTCGAGCCGAACGGCTCAGCTGACGTCACCCTGGCCGACAGCAACCAGGTCGTTCGAGTCTGGCCGAACGGGAAGGTGCAGACGCTAGCCCAGCTACCAGCTACCGGCAAATGCCCGGTTCTTGGCTTGCCCATCACCACCGGGATCGTCCGTCTCGCCGACGGCACCCTCGACGTGCTTGCTTGCGACGGCGACAGCACCACCGGCGTATGGAGTATCCCGGCCAGTGGCGGAACTCCGGTGCAGATCGCCCAGCTGCCGGCCGACACCCTGCCTAACGGTCTCGCTCTTGACTCCAGAACCGGCTATCTATACATCGCTGACTCACTCGGTGTCGTGTGGCGGGTACCGTCTACCGGTGGGACGCCGGTAGAGTGGTCTACGGGAACGGCGCTCCAGCCGCTGTACTTCATCGGCGCGAACGGGGTCGAGCTGTCAGGTGGGGCGGTGTGGGTGTCGAACTCCGACCGGGGGGCGGTGCTGAGGATCCCGATCGAGCCTGGCGGCGACGCCGGGACCATCACCACTTCGGTGACAGGGGTCGGCGGCGCAGATGACTTCGCCGTCCTGCCCGGTAACCTCATCGTCCTCGCCCTGAACGCGTCTAGCCAGGTGGTCATCGTCAGCCCCGGCGGCAAGCCCACCGTCGTCCTAACGGCGGCGGACGGGATCGACAACCCGACCGACGTCAAGTTCTGGGCCCCTTTCGGTCTCCCGCTCGTCATGTACGTAACCAGCGCCGCCTATACGACCGCGGTCAACCCGGATCCGAACCTGCTTGCAGCAGGGTTCATTTTCTGAGCAGTGCCGCGGTATCTGCACGGATAGCTACCGTCGGGCCAGGCGAGGGCAGGACGTGCTATGCGGGGTGGCGAATCTACCACCAGGGTGTCGGTTGTCTCGAGGTCGAGGTTGAGGAAGTCGTGCAGCACAACCACCTCGCGGTGCCGGACCGGAACTCGCCGCAGCGCGGTCAACAGGACGGTGTCCAGCCCGCCCCCGGACGTACTGGGGGCCATTAGCGTCGATGACGGGGGTGCCTGATCAACCGATACTGGACCAATGCTGACACCGCCTCCGCCGGGCAAGCCGTCACCGTGGGACCGGCGGACGGCAACCGCCCGACGCTGTACATTGCATAGCCTTAGCCCGAACTACTGGCTTGTAAACTGACCGGACCCGTTTGTCAGTCCACCACGAGTGAGAGGGTGTGATGGATGTCACTTCGGGATACGGGAGCGCTCGGGCCACAGGCCATACCCACCCCGGGAAGCCCGCTGAGCCGATGCGCTGGTGACCCCGATCCTTCTCGGCCGGTCATGGTAGGGGCGACCCCGGGGCCGACCGCAGCGTATCTCTCGTGCTGGATGCGGCCGAGCCGCACCTTTCGCCGGCGGGCGGATGCTCGGATCGGGCATGCGTCCCAGATCGAGGGCCGAGGGGAATCACGACCCGATCCCCTCCGCCCTGATCGCAGCGTGCCCTTCTGGCGCGGCGTCGATAGGCTCAAGCAGCCGGGCCAGCGGGTCAAGCTCAAGTGGCGCAGCAGCGCGCGGCGCTCGGGTGCCGTGCTGGCGGCGGATGCCCGACAGAACTACGGCCACCGCGCCCGAATCGCAGGGGTTTTGGTGATCCTGGGCGCGGCGCCCTGCGGCGATCGCCGCAGCCCGGCGCGCGATGGTGACCGGGCGAAACTCGCGGTCGGCCTCGGCGGCCAAAATGCCGCAATAGTAGCCGGCGTAGGCGGGATCGCGGTCAGGCGGCGCGGCGCACACCAGGCCGCGATCCGCGCGGACGCCCATCGGCTGTGCCCCAGGATCAAGACGCGTTCCGCATCGCCGTGACGGCCGGGGACACAGGCCGTCCGGAGATCACGGCCGCAGTAACCGCCGATCGGAACTCGGCATCGGGGCTCTCTCTTTGAGGTCTACTGTTGGAGGCGATGGATTACCCATCGTCGCAGTCGGGCGAGATGATCGCGCAGGGCGCGCCGTTTTTCGACCTTCTCAACCCAGAGTTTGAGTACGAGTCCACGGACGTCGCAGAGGCACGCGAGCGAAGCTGGTTCGCAAGCACGCCGCACGGAATCATCGTGCTTCGTCATCGCGAGGGGCTCGAGCTCCTGCGCGACCGCCGCTTTGGGCTCGGCTCCGAGCGGGCAATGGCGAAGTTGGGGGTTGCGAGCGGGCCGTTATACGACATGTGGATGGATGGGATGGCTCGCGCCAGCGCTGACGATCACGCGCGACTGCGTGGTCTGGTCAGCCGCTGGTTCGCACCGAGTGCGGCCGAGCGGTTACGGCCGTTTGTCCGCGCCACCGCTGAGGGGCTAGTGGACCAGATCCAGCTCGGCGAGGAGTGTGAGTTCGTGGCGGCGTTCGCTGATCCGCTACCAGCGTTTGTGATGTGCGAGATGCTTGGGGTCCCACCTGAGGACTACGACAAGTTTCACCGAGCCTCGAATGATGTGGCACTGGCGTTCACCCGAAGCGTGGCGGGGCTGCTGCCTCGAATCGAAGCCGCGATCGTCGAGCTGTCGTCCTACATCCGGTCACTCGTGGCTGACCGCCGCGCCCATCTCGGCGACGACCTGATCTCATCGCTCATCACGGCCGAGGAGGCCGACGATCGCCTCACTGAGCGCGAGCTTCACAATCTCGTGCTGCAGCTCGTGTGGGCGGGTCAGGACACGACGGCACGTCAGCTTGGTCGTGCGCTGGTGGGCGGGGCGGGGCGGGGCGGGGCGGGGCGGGTGATTGTCGTGTTCGGTGCCGCCGTCGTCCTGCTCGGCGCGACGACCGTGCGGCGGGCATGATCGAAGACGCCGTCGACCTCTACAGGTCGCTAACGGCCGACCACACGAGGCCGGCGAGGCCGGCGGATCCGTCACTCGTCGAGCTCGACGCCGAGCGCGACCGCGCGCTGCCCGACGAACAGGGCCTCGAGGTCGCCTACGGGCTGCTCGCTGATCCCCAACTCCTTCGCTGCCTCCGGGATCGTCTTGCCCTCGCCGAGCAGCCGCTCGGCCTCGCGCAGTTTGCGGATCACCTGCTCCGGCGTGTGCCTCCGTCGCTTCATCAGAGTTCCTTCCTCGCCCATGATCGTGGGCGCGAGAAACTCTCACAAGGGTCGGACCGAACTCAGGGGGTCAGGCCACGTTGGGCTCCTTGCACGAGCTCGGATAGGCGAGTTCCCTAAGGAGAAGATGTGTGAGTGAGCGATTCCCCTCCGCTATCCGGCTTAATCCCCCGGAAGGCGACGTTGGAACTGCCGATGCTCCTCGCACCACGATTCGAGCGGTTCGGGTTCGCCCTACGCGAGGTAGGTGATGAACTCTACGAGGCTGCCGTCCGGATCGCGGAAGTAGACGCTCACTCCGCTTCCCTTGGCGGCGTTGCGTGGGACCGGCCCTTCTTCGATCTCGACGCCGCACTCGCGCAAGTGCGCGACAGCGCTCTCGACTGAGTCGTCCCACTCGAAGCACAAATCGCTGTTGCCGGGCGCTACCGGTATCCGTGCGACGGGGTGCGCACGCACCCCCGGTCCGTGGACATTGAGCTGCTCTGTGCCGAAGCGGTAGGCACATGCGCCGCGGCCGCGGTCGATCATGTCGGCTCCGAGCACATCGCGGTAGATTGTCCGATCCGGGGACCAACTGCGACGGCATCCACGCCCCGGTCTTGTGCGGAGACCGGAACGATTTTATGCGTGCGCTCGGCGATCCGCGAGAACCCGGGGAAGGTTCAGCGAACGGAACCGCCTCGACAGCGAGCCGGTTCAGCGCCGCGTTGGCGACCGGCGTATTAGGAGCTGGGTCTCGGTGGCGAGCCTGGTCGGGGACGGCGTCACCGTGGGTCGGTCCGGTACGCAATGGCGCGGTGGCGGATCGCGGCGATGCGGACCGTCCGTTCGCCGTCGGCGAGTTGGTAGATGATGCGGTAGGCGCCAACCCGCAGCGAGCGAAGGCCGCGGAGTCGACCGCGTAGCTCATGTCCGGCAAGGGGTTCCCGTTCGAGCAGGCCGAGCGCGTCTTCGACGGCGTCGATGAGTGGCCAGCTGAGGTCGAGCAGTTCTTCTCGGGCGCGGCGCGCCAGGACGACGCTAGCCACCCGTCAGCGGGCTGCGCGGCGTTCGGCGAGTTCGGCGCGCAGGGCCGTGAGCGTCACGGTTTCGTCTCTGGCCAACTCGGCCAAGCCTGCTTCGATCGCGGCGAGCGTCGCGGAATCGGAGAGGATCTCTGCGGTCTCCTCGAGTGCTTCGTATTCGTCGATCGGGACGAGCGCGGCGGCCGGCTTACCGTTGCGAGTGACGAGCACGTGGTCACGACGATCGGCGACGTCGCTCAATAACTCGCTAAGCCTGCTTCGGAACTCCCGGACCGGCACCATCTTCGCCATATGCGGAGTGTACCTCATTGCGTACACAGTGCTGAAGGCGCAACCCGCTCGATCTCGGCGTCTTGCGCTTCTAGATGTCTTTGGATGTCGAGAGAGGTGTGAAGCACGGCGTCGGCGTCTTCGTAGGTCGCCTCGGACCGTTTGTCGGCGGCGGCGGCGAGAACGGTCTGGCCGACGATGATGATGCTGAGCAAGACCAACTGGAGGAAGGTCAGGCTGATCCACGATACGAGGGTCACAGCACTCTCCGACTGGATGGCGGACGGGAGCGAAACGAGCGCCAGTATCGCGAATGCGTAGGCGCACCACATCGTGCCGACGCCCCCGGTGATCTTGACCGCGAACCAGGCGTTGAAGCGCGCGTACCAAGGAGCGGTCGCCGGCGGAACGATGACATCGGCAACCTTCGGCGGGCCGGCCGCCTTTCGCGCTGCGCGCCGTTGGGAGATTCTCACCCCGAGTGTTGGGTCGGCGGGAAGCACTGTTCGTCGTGGCGGTGTAGCGGGGCGATGCCTTGACTGAAGGATCAGATGACCTTCGGTGATTGAGACCGGCCATCGCGCCCCGGCTCAGCGGAGCGGGCGCCCAGACGTCCGCTGGCCGTTCCTCAGCGAACGGCGTGGAGAGGCGATACGCCCCTGCTGCGTTTAGCCCTTTGCGACAGCCATGCCCGAACGCGACCAGACGAGACCGCACATCAGCGAAGCGCTGCGCGGAGTCGTAGCTCGGATCGTCAGCGAGATCCGGAGTGCGACTGCCGTCGTCGGCGAACGGCTACGACTACGCAGGCGAGAACGGCGAGCGCGGCGAACACGACTTGCGGCGGCAAGTCGCGGCCTGCGCCGTCGCTCGGCAAGCCAACGGTGATGAGCGTCCGATCGGACGGCGCGTCGTAGACGCAGCTGCCCTGCGGTGTCAGGACTAATGTCTCTACGCCCTGCCGATCGGTTGATGTGACGAGTCCACGCACCTGCGCCGCGTGAAGCCACTGCACGACGAGCGTCGGATCGGCTTTCGCCTTGAACTCCGCAAGTGTCGCGCCCCGCTCAAGCAGCGGGCGCACAACGCGGAAAAAGTCGTTGAAGTCCCAGGCGCTCGATCCTCCGGCATTCGTCACATGACCCAAACTATGACAGCGAGCCTCTCACGGGCGCCTCTCGCCTTGGTCGATCGAATCGCAAGCGAGGCCAACTTCGCTTCCTCCTGCGAACCAGCGCTATGCTCCAGCAGTTGCAGAACGATCTTGTCTGCGAGACAATCTCTGCCACGGCGGCCGACAATCAAACGAACCTGCCGGTCGTGTTGGGCTCGCGCCGCCCGGTGGTGGTCCGACTCCGGGGGTGGGAACGGAACGCCTGGTTGGTATTCGGGATCGCAGGAGCAGCCAACGGAGGGCTGGCCCTGGCAGGTCTGCTCGGTGCCTCGATCTCTCACGCCGTTGTTCAGTGGGCGGAAGTCGTGACAGGAGCAGCCGCGATTGCCGCCATCATAGGACTGCTTCTCGCGATGGCCCGGTATGACGGAGAGACGACTGACTTGCCTCCGAGGAGGGGTAGTCGCTTGATCTCAAGATTCAGGAGGCGACCCTGAGACAGTGCGCACTTGGCCGCCTGCTCGTTCCTCGCGCCGGCGGTTAGCCTAAGGGGCGCTCCGTTCACTACGTAGCCCGACAGGTCGGTCACGGCGCCCGACTGACGCTCGTCACCTACGGCCACGTGATGGACGAACTCGATGACGCGCCAAGGCTCGCCGCGGTCGACGCGATCCTGCAGGCTCGCAGCAGCCCACCACCCCAGCGTCCGGGCGTGACCTTATCGTCGGCGTGATGACCGCTTCTGGGCCATACGACGCCTTGCCCTCGTTCGGCCGCTGTGGGGCCACGATGGGCCACCAGCTTGTAGCGTCCAGTCGTCTCCAGTCGTCTTCCGTGCCCGCCGTTGGAGCCGTTTGCAGGGAGTAACTGCGAGTTGGCGCGACTGGAGGCGACACGCCGCTTCCCTGATAAGGAAGAGGTCCCAGGTTCGAGTCCTGGATCGCCCACTGGCCGATTTGCAGGTGCACCACGCGGCTGGGGCCGGGTCGCGGGCCGGCCGGCGGGCTCATCGCTGGCGCCGTCGCCGACTGACTTGATGAATAGTTGTCGTGGTGGTCGAGTCGGCCGGTAGCGGCTCAGTTGGTACAGCGGCATGATCGAACTGACGCGATTGCGGATCGCCTGGTGGCGCGGCAGACAGTCAGCGCTCGCAGCGCGCTCCTGGAGCCGCAAGATCTCGCTGGGCATCGCCGCAGCGAACTCCTCCGCCCAGCGAGCTCATGGCAGCGGCTCGTGGTCGAGCAGTAGCAAAGTTCGCGCGGTGTTGCACTGCAGACGGCCGGCCGGAACGTGTGGTTCGAGGTGCAGTACGACCCTTTCGTAGCCGAAGCGGATGCCGAAGGCCTGAAGGCGCCCGTACCCGCCACGGGTCTGCGGCAGGATGTCGTAGAGCTCATCGCCAAACGCGGCGGCGGCGTGGCCGGTGGAGGCCCAGATCGCGGCCTCGCGGCGACGGACCCGATGATCTTCGTCGAGCACCCACCACCGGGCGGTCGCAGCGCTCAACGGCACGGCCCCCGCCGCAATCGCGTGCTGCTGGAGGTGGTGCCGCTCGCCGTGGATCTGCTGGAGCTGTCGCGGCTGTCCGTGGCCTTGCTGCTCGCGGACGAGCACCTCGACCTGCTCGGGAAGTCGCAGGAAGCGGCCGTTGAGGTACCGGGTGATCCATCGCCTGCGGCCCGTCGGGGTGGCGCTTGAAGCACACGAGCGTGCCCTGGCCCCGATGCCACGAGCGGAACTCCAGTCCGTGCGGGTTGCGCGAGCCGGCGGCGACCTTCGCGCCGACACCGAAGTTGCCAGCGTGGTCGTGCTGCGTAAGCTGGCCGGGCACCTCGTTTCGTAAGTACCGGGCGTCTCGGCCGCTGGCCCCGGGAGACGCTGTCCGTCAGCCGTCGCGGAACGCGTCTGCGTGAGCCGCAGGCCAGGACCCGTAGATGTCAATGACGGTCGAAGCGGGAGGCCAGTCTCGGGCTTGGAATCGCCCGAGTGTTTCGCCGCCGCGCCTGCGGGCGTGAGTGCGAGACCAGTCGGTTGACGACGGTGGTTTGCCGTATCGCTGCTGCCATTCGTGCATGGAGCCGCGCACCCAGTCGCGCGTGCGCGTCGGAGCGCTCGCCCCGGGATGGCAGCGTTTGCAGAACTCGTACGCATCACCCTTGCCGCCCCGGGCAGCGGTCGGAGCGCCGCATCCTCGGCACACCCCCTGGTAGCGCCGCTTGACCGCGCGAGCCTTTTCCCCGGTCGGGTCGTAGACGTAGGACCGCATCAGGTGAAAGTCCGATCATCGGATGGCGATCTGCGCGTCTGAACCGGGGGCGATGGAATATGCCCGGGCCGTTGCGCGTCTGAGTAATTGGGTGCCCAGTCAGACAGCCAACGCGGGGAGGAGCCGCGCATGGGTCAGCACCGCCTACAAGCATCGCCGGCGTACGTGCGACCGTGTCCCGCTTGCGCGGTGAAGGTCGCCGTGACACACAGAAGCCTCAAAGTTCCCTATATAGGATTCTGCACGAACGCGCGCCTCGTCGACGCGCGGTTTCGGGCCGTAAGGGGCACGAGAGATTCTTCGGATAACGAGATCCTCTACTGCTTCCGACAGGCTTACTCGTGTGAGCTTGGGGGTCCGGGTGTCCGCTGGGGCGCGGACCAGGTTGCGGTCGGAGCGCTCGCGCGACGTGCGGTGCAGGGGCGCTACCGGTCCAGTGAGTCAATGTTGCGGTGTCGGCGATGACGAAGCCGTCAGCACATCTAGCGATCGATCATCCGGTCTTGGGCCGAGCGTCCCGCGCCAGCGAGCGTCAATCGCATACGCGATATACGCGAGAGAAGGGAGAGAGATGACGTGCCGACAGTCACACCCGATGACAAGCACGAGGTTCCTGAGAGCGCGAGCGTGCGCCGTCGTAGCCGCGACCGCCGCAGTGCTGGGAGTGTTCTCGCTGCTCGCACCGACGATCGCATCGGGGAACGACGCCTACACCGTCGTTGGCAACCAGATCCGCAGCTCAAGCGGCCGACCAGTCCTGTTGGCCGGGGTCAACCGTCCGTCGCTGGAGTGGAGTTGCGTGGGCGATACGGTGACCGGTTCACCCATCGGGATCCCGGCCAGCGATTTCACGACGATGGTCAGGAGCTGGTACGCCAACTCCGTCCGCATCGACCTCGACCAAGACATGATGCTCAGGGGCTCCGCGCAATACTGCCGCGGCTATGAAGCCACGGTGAAGGCCGCGGTCCGAGCGGCTCAGGCGGCAGGCATGATCGTGATCCTGGACGTACACGATTCGGATGCAGGCGATCTCGGGCTCCAGGAGCAGCCCTCCGGCCAGCAGTGCATGCCAGATCGTAATACGATCACCTTCTGGCGAGAGCTGTCTGCGATCTACGAGCACGATCCGGGTGTCTGGTTCGAGCTCTACAACGAGCCGGTTCCACCCGACCGCGCTGGGAGGCTCGTCGGCGCCAGCGCCGGTCAATGGCGAATCTGGCGCACCGGCGGCACCGTGACCTGTCCGCGCGACGATGGCGCGAGCCGCGGCACGTTCCGATTTCATGCCGTTGGCATGCAGACGCTATACGGAACGATCCGCGCAACCGGCGCCAGCAACGTCGTCGTGGTCGACGGTCTGAACTTCGCCGGCACCCTCAGCGGCATGCCACTCCTGTCGGGCACGAACATCGTCTACGCGATCCATCCGTACATCGATCCGTCGTCCCCCGACGACGCGCACAATGGTGTATGGAACCGGGAGTTCGGTGACCTGTCGGCCACGCACGCCGTCGTGGCGACCGAGTTCGGCGATTTCCAGTGCGGCAGCCCCGCCTACGACAACGCCATCCTCAGCTACATGAACGCTCACAGGGTCGGCTACGACGCGTGGGCATGGTGGGTGGGCGGTTGCGACTTCCCCTCGCTGATCACCGACGCGGCCGGCGACTGCGTGAGGTCCATGGGCTGCGTGATCCAAGCGAACATGGAGCTACTTTGGGCCCGGCGGACCGTCCAACACGAGGCGCGCGCTCCGCAGCTTCGTGTCGTCCGACGACCTTGAAATCGATGGTTCTGGCAGCCGACCTATCGCACGCTGCCATCCGTGGTGCCCGAACCAACGCTCGCGGTCGATGAGGCCAACCGCGGCCACGGGATCGATCACATTCATCCACGCACAGCACCAGCGCACCCTTCGGCGGGTCCAAGTACAGGCCCACCACGTCGATCACCTTCTCCACCAGCGCCGGGTCGTTCGAGAACTTAAACGAGCGAACCTGGTGGGGCTTGAGCTTGTGCTCACGCCAGATCCGGTGCACCGTGGTCGGCGAGATCCCGGTCGCCTCCGCGAGCCGCCGCACGTCTTGAACTGGCCCACCTTCGCGTCCGATCGTGAACTGACGCTTGGCGCTCATTGAGACGAAATGCAGCGGAACGTCGTTCGCGATCCGGCGGATCTGGGCACGATGAGCTGCGCCGGCACGTCTGACACTCCACGTTGCGCTTCTTGACACATCCTCGTGATTGCAGATTGTCGCGATCACGGATCCGAATTGTGTTTGTCCGTTGGGCGGAATAGCAACGCCCGACACGTAATCATCATGACGGATGCGTCCACTTGTCACCTCTCCTCTCCTCGGCTCACAGGCGGGGCCGTGAGAGGTCATCCTCAGCGGAGGGATTAGCACGATGGCAACGCAATCAGTTGGCCTTAGCAGCCAGGGCACGTGTGGGGTCACCGAGGCGCTCGTGAGGTCGAGCGTTGATGTCCAGAGGACGATCTGGCGGCATCCATGGGTCCAGGCGCTCGCAGATGGGACACTGCCGGACCAGGCACTGATCAACTGGGCGGGACAGTGCGGGCTGTTCTGTCTCATGGAGCGGCCCGCGCTTCTGGTGCTGCGCTCCTACATACAACCGGGAGAGCTCGATGACCTGCTCGCGAAGCTGGTGGAGGACACGATCCGGGAGCCACGCGAGCTGGCCGAGCTGCTTGCGAGCCTCGGCGCGCCGGTGCCGGAGCAGCCGTGGCGGACATGCCTGGGTTACGGCTCCTACGTGCAGGCCGCGGTGCACGGTGGACTGCTCAAGGGGCTTGCGGCCATCCTCGCTGTAGAGCGGATCTACCTGGACACGTGGACGGAGCTGCTGCCGTCGTGCCCGCCGGACTCGCGCTACCGCCACTGGGTCGAGAACTGGAGCTGCGACGCGTTCAGAACGGTAGTCGCTGGGCTTGGCGACTGTCTGGATCAGTTGGCAGGCCCGCCGTCCGAGCAGGTGCTTGACGACCTCGAGCCGATCTACAGAAACGTTGCGCTATGGGAACTCGATTTCTGGGAGATGAACTGGAGCAGCGAAAGCTGGCCCGAGCTGGAGGCTCAGTCATGACCGACACCGAGATCGGCCCAGTTATGACCGACACCGAGATCACCACCGTCTTCGAAGGCGGCCGTCCGCAACGAGCTGGGGATCTGCGCGACCTCGAGGTGTGGGGGATCGCGCCGATCCCGGAGAACGGGCGCTACGGCGGCGCTGGCCGTGTGTTCTTCCCCTGGTTCACCGGGAACATGGAGCTGAGCGCGGTCTTTCTGGGGACCGTCGCGGTTGCGTTCGGGCTCGGTTTCGGGCTCGGGGCGCTAGCGCTCGGGATCGGCATCGTCCTCGGCGCCATCCCAGTGGCGATCCTGTGCACGTGGGGGCCGCGCACTGGCACCGGTCAGCTACCGCTCGCGCGCGTACCGTTCGGACGGAGCATCGTGGTGCCGCCCCCAGCACCGCGACGGCCACCGATACCGCTACCTGTCGTTCGGCCACGCGCATCCACCGTAGAGTCGAGGCATTGGACTTGGCTAAACCCGGCGATGCTTTCACACCTCTCTGGGCCTCCGGGTCCGCACTAAGTTTCCGGCCTTGGATACCACCGCAGTCACCCCACAAGCCCCCGCCGCGGATCCGACCGCTCCGGGCGCCAAGGGTCTCAAGACCGACGCGATCGGCTACATCTCGAATCTGGTCATCGCGATCGCCTCGACCGCGCCGGCCTACAGCCTCGCCGCCACGCTCGGTTTCATCGTCGCCGTCGCCGGGGTCGGCGTGCATTCGCCGGCGGTCCTGATTGTCTCGTTCATCCCGATCCTGTTCGTGTCGGTTGGCTACCGCTTCTTCAACCTGGCCGACCCCGACGCGGGCACAACGTTCGCATGGGTCACGCGCGCGTTCGGACCGCAGCTCGGCTGGATCAACGGCTGGGCGATCTTCCTGGCCGACGTTATCGTGATGGCGTCGCTGTCGGCAATCGCGAGCAGCTACACGTACTCGCTCTGGAACGGCCATCCGTCCAACTTTGGCCTGATCGCGGGCGCGGTCATCTGGATCGTGCTGATGACCTGGATCTGCTACCGCGGGATCGAGCTGTCGGCGCGCATCCAGACCTGCCTTCTGGGCCTCGAGATCTTCACGCTCGCCCTGTTCGCCGTGGTCGCGCTGATCAAGGTTTACACCGGTCACCCGACCGGCTCGATCCGGCCGACGGCGGACTGGTTCAACCCGTTCAACATGGGCTGGGGCGCGTTGATCGACGGCGTGTTGCTCGGAATCTTCATCTATTGGGGGTGGGACTCCGGGGTGGCGGTCAACGAGGAGTCGCGCGATCGCCACCGCGGGCCGGGCAAGGCAGCGGTCATATCGACCCTGATCCTGCTGGCGATCTATGTGGTGGTGACCGCGGCGGCCCAGGCTTTCCATGGCACCGACTTCCTCGCCAAGAACTCGAACGACGTGCTCAGCCCGCTCGGCCACGGCGTGCTCGGATCGCCGCTGTACAAGCTGCTGACGATCTGCGTGCTGACCTCGGCCTCGGCCGCCACCCAGACAACGATCCTGCCCACCGCACGCATCACGCTGTCGATGGCCCGCTGGGGGGCGATCCCGAAGTCCATCGGCCGAGTCCATCCGCGCTACTTCACCCCCACGGTGTCGACGATCGCTATGGGAGCGCTGTCGATCGTCTGGACGGTGGCGCTGCTCGCCCTGAACCCCAACCAGGACGTGCTCGGCGACACGATCTCGGCCCTCGGTTTCTCGGTCTGCTTCTACTACGGGTTCACCGGTCTGGCCTGCGGCGTGTACTTCCGTCGCGACCTGCTCAAGAGCGCGCGCAACTTCTTCTTCGCCGGCCTGATCCCGGTGGTGGGCGGGCTGATGATGGGCTACGTCGCGATCAAGGCCTACGGCTACTACAACACCGCCGGGAACAATTACTCCAAGGCGCTGTTTGGCATCCAGACGCCAATTCTGGTCGGCATCGGCGGGCTGGTTCTCGGCGTGGTGCTGATGTTCGCCTCCTGGCCGTTCTTCACGGGCTTCTTCAGCCGGCCGTGGTGGCAGACCGCCGATCCCGCGGTGCTCATAGATGACGCCGCCCATCAGGAGCCGCCGCACTACCCCGGCGAGCCCGACACTCCATAGCGGGACCCGCCGGCCACAGTTGCCATCCCATCTTTGGCCGCAGTGGCCCATCCGGCGAGCTTGCCCTGACCGCAGGGTGGTGGGTGTAGGTTGCTCCTCGCGTCGTGACGCTTGCCGGGGGGGCGGGCACGAACGAGGAGCAGGCCGCATGGAAACGTGGTTGCTGGTCTGTCGCGGAGGAGGCAACGTTCGGTGGGGTGATGCTGTCCGTTGCGGCGGTGGCAGTGCTGGCGCTCATGGTGCCGGGGGATGGCCGGCGCCCACACGGTGAACGCGACTCACCACGGTGGGCTCGACTGTAACGGGGAGAGCCTGATCCAGCAGTCGGCGCGGCGCACGGCCGAGTGCACCGACATCCGTGGGTTCGACAACGAGTGGAACCAGAACACGTGGAATGGCCGGTTCTATGACAACGGCACATACATCGGGCACGACGAGCCGAGCATCACCTTCCTGTCCCACAAGCCCGGATCGGGCATGACGTGACGTTCACGGGGACCATTCCGCGCGATCCATCGAGACTGCCGACGGACGCGAATCCGGGCCATGACGTCTCGCACTGGTTTGAGCTAAGCCCCCCGCGCCGTGGGGATTGGCTTGTTCAGGAGGGTCGTGATCGTCTCGGCGATCGCGTCGCGAACGGCCGCGGTGCCAGCACCGGTGAGCGCCGGGCTGCTCTACGTTCTTGGGCTGTCGTGACCTTCGATCGGCGGGAGATGTAGCAGCATCGTGAACCGGCTTGAGCGCTCGACCAGAGTGCCGATCGCAGACCTAACCTGTCCAAACCAAGGATCAAATCGCCCTCCCACTGACCCGGAACAGCCCGGTCGTCAACCTCAGCAGGCCGTTCGCTGATCAACAGCTTGTCAGCGACGAAGCTCCGGTTGCGCCTCCATGGCGTTGCGAGCATGAGCAAGCAACCGTTGCGTTCCAGGGCCGAGACCGAGACCGCTGGGATGCTGCGCGAGTTCAGCCACCGCGAAGAAAGCTGGCGGCTCATCGAGCAGCGCACCGGCCGTACCTACTACGACTGGGTATCCGCGCCCGCCTCTACGGCGACGCACCGCGACTCGTCGGTCGTGGCTGGATCTACGCCGGCGACTGACGGCGATCACAGGCGCTCACCGACTCCTCTCGAAAGAGCCCGAGCCGGCGACGTCCCTTCGGGTTGGGCTCGAAGGTCGCGTCGCCATTGTCGCCGGAGCGCCTCCATGGGGCGCCGGCGCTTGCTCGATCGACCAAGGACACGAGGCCGCGATCATCCCGAGCCTGGTCGTCGTGGACGTTTGCGGCCGGCGAGGTATTCCTGCGCCGCGCGCCACCGCCACGGAGCGCCTTGCCCGCACCACCCGACACGCCTAACGAAACCCCGCCCGTACCGTCATCGCAAATCGGGGCCGACCGTCAGGATTTCGAGCGCAACCGCTGCAATCGCTTGAACCCAGTGCTGCCGTTTGCGGCGAGCGCGGTTTGGCACGCCAGGATCCGCGCCGGGGCGGCACGGTAGCCGCCCCGGCGCGCGTGGGGGCACGGACGCCACCGACGGTGCCGCGGAGAGGAATTCGCGCACGCGGCACCTCGGATCGCTCAGAGCTTCATCGCAGGACTGGCCTTCCAGAAACAGCAGACAGCATCAGCGCCTGGACCATTCCACCGTTCCGCCCGACCCGATCAGCCGTGTGGCGTGCGATGCCAGCTCGCGCGTGATCACGTGAGCTCGATCACCGTCCTCGTGACGTAGGCCGCCTGCGTCGCTTTGAGCTCGTCGACCACGTCCTCCAGGTACCGCGCATCGTGCGCGGCCAGCGAGGTGAGCGTGATGCGGCGCTCGGTCTTAAGCAGCCCCAGGAGCGCTCTGAGATCGGCGCCTATGGGGGTGTTGTCGAGAAAGGTCATTCGCGGTCCGCTGCCGGCATTGCATCGGATCTCGCCACGGAGGGTGCGGGCTGACACACGAACGGGTGGCGGAACACCTCGAGCGCTCGCTGGCCTGGTTTTAGCGGGATCTCGAAGTAGCGTCCGTGCTTTCTGTCGAGCACGGCTACCAGCACCCGGTTGCTCGAGCGCTCCCACATCATCGAGACCTCGATCCCGTCGCCGCGGCGAGAGTCGAGCTCCTCGAACCCCCGCCCACTCGCGACCGCGAGCGTCGTCTCTCGCCGAGGGCTCACCGTGCTGCAGCTGGACTCCTGGGGGCTCATCTGTAACCGCAGGGCAGAGGCTGTCGGATTCCCCGGCTGTGACCGATCCGTGTCGGCGTCACCGTCTCACGCGGTTTCGAGCTGCCCGTCGTATGCCGCCCACCCTGCGGGCGTCAGGCGATACAGCAGCTGGTCTTCGTCGTGACCGGCCGGGTTGATGAGTCCGTCACGGGTGAGCTGCTTCCAGATCCCGGTGAGGTGCTCCGGCTTAACACAGAGATCCCAGGCCACGAGGGCGACGCTCGCGCCGCCGTGCCGGTCGAAGTCGGCGAGCGACTCGAGCACATCGTCTACGGTGAGTGGCTTGCTCATACCTGTAGAGACACCGGATCGGGCTCGGGTATTCCAAACCTCATCAGGGTTGTTCATTGATCGAGACGAGCCGGCCGCCCGCGCCTCAGCTGCACTCGGTCGTGCCATTCGCCGGGCCAGCCGGAGCCGCGAGACGGTTGTCGGGTTCATCTGCCGCTGGCGAGAGCTGACCCGTGAGCGCGTCAGGGCGATGGCCTCGGAAGCATGAAAGGCCCGGCGACCGCGCGCGCCGGGTCTTGCGCAAACCGCGGGCGGAGGTGTGCGGAGCGATGCCGTCGGGCGTCGGCCCGCCCGGGGTTTCTGCAGGATCCCAGGCCGCACAAGTTCGGGGAGTCCCATGGTTGGGCTGAGAGGGCGCGACTGGGCGCCGACCCGTTGAACCTGATCTGGATCATGCCAGCGAAGGGAGAGGCGAGTGCCAGGCCGTAGCGTCTTTGATGCCGGTGCGTCGTGTGTGACGCAGATGCGGTTGGCCCTGAAGGGGATTGTGTCGCGGGATGGCGCGGGTCGCCGAGCGCGAGCAGCTCGACCCCGAACTGATCCGCCAAGAGGTCGCGCGCGGCCCGATGATCATCCCCGCCAACGTCAACCACCGGGCGCTCGATCCCATGGCGATCGGCCTGAACGCCACGGTGAAGGTCAACGTGAACATCGGCAACTCGCCAACAACCTCCTCGGTTGCCGAGGAAGTCGAGAAGCTGACCGTTTCCGAGAAATGGGCGCGGACACTGGCGCCGACGCGGCTGCGGGCGGCCAGGCGCACCCAGCGACGAGCGTCCAGCACCAACGCGGCCATCACCAGCGCCAGCAGCCCGGCCAGGGCGATTGCTCCCACGCTCGCGGCAATCGCGGCCAGCCCGGCGGCCACGACCGCCGCTGCGCCGCTCGCACCGGCCCGGCGCAGGCGCCGGGCTTGCTGACGGCGAGGGAAGCTCAACTCGAACACGGGCCTAAGCTTGAACCCCGCCTCGGACTGCCCCGTTCTGCGATGCGGGGACGGTCGCGTCAGCCGCGTTTGCCGGGGGCGAGTCGGTGGCGGGGCCATCCGCCGCTCCATGACGCCCGCGTCAGTGCCGAGGGAGACCTCACCTGCCAGTCGATCGCGGTCAGCCGCTGGCAGCGCGGCTCCGCGCCGGCGTCGATGAAGCTCGCCGGCGCGCTCGGACAGACTGCTCGCCGCCAAGGACGCGCAGTGCGTGCTCGCGCTCGTGCCGCAGGGGTTACGGAACTCTGGCGGAACATCTCACGCCACTTCAGGGCCGCGGACGCCTCCGAAACCTCAATGAACACGGGGCATTTGCGGCCACACCGCGGCATCGCCTTTCTCTGATAAGGAAGAGGTCCCAGGTTCGAGTCCTGGATCGCCCACTGGTGATTTCCCTGCAAACCGCCGCCTTTCTGGCGGCCGCTCGACGCGCACGGGGTGCTCGACAACGCGGCGAGGGTGCATCTGGGGTGCAGTTGCGACCTTTTCCTTACACGTAGACGGGGAGTCGTCGTCCGCGACGTTCAACGACCGCGCCGCCGCGGGTCGACCGTGCTTGACGGACCAGAAGTCCGGCTGGTACGGCGACGAAGGGCAGCACGACGCCGGCGGTTCGGGTTAGCCGAGACTCAGCCAACACCTTGACGACGGCGTGCGCGCCTTCCGCGCAATCCAGGTCGCGCGTCGTGGAGGCCGGGATGCGCGTCCCAGCAAGCACCAAAGCGCGTCTGTGGGTGTTCGCAGCGCGCCGAGCCGAGCGTGGCTGCTTCACGCGCCTGAAGCGGCAGTCCTGGTGTCGACGCCGTCGTGACCGCTTTGGTGCTTGCAGTTTCTCGACGTTCGGTTAGCGCCGCGAGGTACCGCTTCAACCGATCGCTTGCAAGGCGTTCGCAAGCGCTCCGCGCTTGCTCGAGGAGCAGGTGCAGGCCGGGTGGCGGTGCGAGTCGTGGTGTGTGCTGGGCACGGGTCGCCTAGCCGGTGGCGGGGCTGTCAGCTGCTGATCCTTCCGGGGCGTAGCGCTCGGACGTGTTCGCGAATGTGCTCGAGCGAGTTCTTCAGCTCGGCGAGTTGGTCGTTGTCGAGTTGTTCGGCGAAGTGCTCTTGGATGGTCGTGTGGTGGCATTCGCGCGCGGAGCGCAGTGTCGCCAGGCCGTCTGGCGTGATGAATACCAGGACGGTGCGCCTGTCGTCTTCGGGACGTTCCCGACGGACGAGACCCGCTTTGTCCATGTTGTCGATGACGCGGGTGAGGCCGCTTTTGCTCGCGAGGATGCGGCCAGCGAGGTCGTTCATGCGGAGCCCGTCGGTTGCGTCCTCGAGGTGGACGAGCACGTCGTACCACCGCAATGAGAGCCCACAACCGGTCTGCAGCTCGACATCGATGATGTCGATCATCGCAAGTGAGGTTTCGATGAAGACGCGCCAGCTGGCGAGTTCTTTTTTGGTAAGGCTTGACATCATTCGTTCGCCCTGCAACTATTCGCTTTGCATTAGCACTCATTACAACTTTTGTAGAGCGTATCACAACCCGGTCTGGTCTTCCGAAGGAGGACGCCATGTCGGTAACCGCACTTATCAAGCACCGCGTCGACGACTACGACGCGTGGCGCGAGGTCTACGACGGGTTCGCTCCCAGCCAGCGAGCTGGCGGCGTCACCCAGGAGAGCGTGCACCAGGCCAGCGACGATCCCAACGACGTCCTCATCATCCACGGCTTCGGCACGCTCACCGAAGCCGAGACCTTCCTCAACAGCGCCGAGCTGCGCGAAACGATGCAGCGCGCCGGCGTCGCGGGCGCACCACGCGTCGAGATCTACCAGGACGCCTGAGGGTCGACGACGAGCTCGATAACCAGCCCGTCCGGCACGGCGTCGTCGCTTAGCGTGAGCCTCCAGGGCGCAGCCGTTCGCGTCCTCGCCCTCGCCCTGAGCCGCCGCAGCGCCGGCAGACACGGGCCGCCTCAGACCTGGTTCACGACCGCACAGCAAAATGATGTAGCACCACGCGAGGAGAGAGTTGGCAATGACAACCACGACTGCTCAGTACACGGTCCGGGCCGCAAACGACGGCCTGCGGCTTCGGTCTGGCCCGGGGCGAGACCTCGTCTTCAAGGTCACCGGAGAAGACACCGGAGGTGCGTTCGACTACTTCACGGTCGAAGTCGCCCCACACGGCGGGCCCCCGCTGCACGTCCACCACAAGCGGGAGGAGACGATCCACGTCCTGAGCGGGCGCTTCAAGGTCAGGATCGGCGAGGAGACCTTCGAACTCGATCAAGGCGGCTTCGCGTACCTGCCGTCCAAGGTTCCACACGCCTTCCTGAACCTGACCGACGCGCCCGCCGAGATCATCGTGGTGTACACCCCGGGCGGCGGGCACCACTTCTACGAAGAGCTGGGACCCGCAACCCGCAACGGCACACCCGACCGAGCCGTCGTCGCAGCCATCTTCGAAAAGCACGACATGTCGCTGCTCGGGCCGCCACTCAGCGACGACTGACCCCGCTCGCGCCCACACGTCGCGGCTCCAACTACCCACCCAAGCAAGCGTCCCGCCGGGCACGGCGGGACGCTCCCACTAACGACGACCGAACAGCACGGTCCGTAACCGCCGGGGCGCGGCCGCTTCTTAGTCTTCTGAGCTGTTGATCGACGCGACCGGTAGGCGGCATTCACCGGCGGCGACTCCCGGCCGCAACGCCGGGCACGCGCCAAGGAACAAGGGGCAGGTATATCCGGCCGATCCCGCCGACGGTCGATGCGATCGTCGCGGTAATGTGCCAGACACCGGCCGACAGGCACGCCGCTGATCCCGCGGGCGGTGTCCACCTGCGCGGCGTGCCACGGATTCCTGAGTAGCAAGCACAAGAGCAGCAACCTCGGCGGCACCGCCCGGACAGCTGACTTCGGGACATTTGGGTCA
This sequence comes from uncultured Solirubrobacterales bacterium, assembly GCA_963757235.1. Lineage (GTDB taxonomy): Bacteria > Actinomycetota > Thermoleophilia > Solirubrobacterales > Solirubrobacteraceae > Palsa-465. The sequence continues at coordinate 182,408 of CAVWRC010000013.1, forward strand.
CGCCTGGGCCCGGTGCGCGGCGTCGACGGCGTCGTCCGCTGCTGCTCGACGCCTTTACCGGTCACGGCGCCCGCGCGGCTCCTTTGCTCGGCGACAGGTAGCGCGGGCTGGGCTCAAGGCCGGTCGGCTGCCCCGGCCAGCGGGCGTACTTCTGCGTTGCGCGGATCCGACAGTCCGGGCGGGCGCTGTTCCTCGTCGTCCCCTGCGACAGCGCCGCGCCGGAGCGTCGGCGGTGATGCTCGGCGTACGAATACAGCAGCGGCGCGCCGCTTTGCAACGGCTGAGGATACGACCGCCGAGCTAGCGCCAGACGCCGCCGACGATGGGTCGCGAATCGTCCCATATCCGCCCGCTCCCGCGCTCGCTGAGAACGGAACTCCCACCCGATAGTTACGAGCCTCGTCCGGGGCGGCAGTAAGGCATTTCACGATCGCGTTCGCGAAGGAGCGGGAGCCTGGCGGGCGTTTCGGTTCCTTCCCCTGGCTCTTCCTTTCCACCGGAGCGGTGGTCGTCACGACCGGCGTGGCGTGGGCTGTTGCCGGAGGTCGCGGGTTCGAGTCCTCTAAGCCCCGCGGCGGCGGCGACGACGATCCTCATCAATCAACCAATCGGATCAGAGTCGATGTGAGCTGGCGCTACAGCAGCCCTAGTTCTCGCGCTCGGGTGACGGCTTCGGCGCGGCTGGTGGCGCCCAGTTTGGTGCGCAGGTGTCTTGTGTGCGTGCGGACCGTGTTGTGCGAGAGGAATAGTTCGGCAGCGATCTCCCGGTAGCTGAGGCCGCTTTGGAGCAGGCGCAGGACCCGTAGCTCAGCGTCAGTCAGGGGTTGGTCTGATTGATTTGTGGCGCGGGGCCGTGTGGGTTGGTCGAGCTGCTGCTCGACGGCGTGGACGGGTATTTGCAGGATCGATCGGCCGGCGTCGGGTACCAGTTCGCGGGCGCGCTGCAGTGCGTCGCGGGCGCCGGTCGGGTCGCGCTGGGCGCTGCGGACGCGAGCGAGCCATGCCAGCGCGTGGGCGTGTTCGACGCGATCGCCACCGCGGCGCGCGAGGCTGACCGCCCGCTCGAGCTCCTCCTCGGCGAGTTCGAGCCTGCCTCGGGCGAGGTGCGTGGCGCCGAGCGCGACGTGCACCTGTTCGGTCGGGGGATGCTCCTCGAGGCCGTTGGCCAGCGCGACCTGCAGCGCCTTACGGGCCAGTTGCTCGGCGGCGTCAACCTCGCCCCGGATCGCGTGGTGCTCGGCCAACAGCGCCATCGCGTAGTAGCGGCGCACGTCATGCTCGCCGCTGGGGACGACCGCGAGGTAGTTGCGCAGAAGGGGCTCTGCCTCGTCGGGGCCGCTGTAGAAGAGGGCGATCCCGAGGAAGTAGCTCGCGGTCGCGTGCTCCGCAAAGCCCGCGTCGGGCTCCAGCGCAAGCGCCTTACGAGCCCAGCTTACGGCGCCGGGCCCGTCTCCCAGCGCGAGCCGGTGCATGGAGCGTGCGAGCGCCACACCGCTGGCGATCGAGCTGCCGAGCCCGCGGGCCGGTGTGTCCGCCGACGCGGGCGCCGACTCCGCACGCGCCAGCCACTCCTCGACCTCGTCCAGGCGGCCCAGGGCCCGTGCGACCCCGGCGCGAACCAGCGCGAGCACGGGGTGCGCGTCGATCGTCTCTGCGGGCAGCCGATCGATCCACCCCAACAGCGTGGTCGCCTGGCCGCTGGAGTAGAACTCGAGCCAGCGCCGCTCGATCTCATCTGCGGCGTAGTGGACATCGCCGGCCGTGATCGCGTGATCGATCGCGTCGACCATCAACCCGTGTTCGGCCAGCCAGGCGCTGGCCCGCCGATGCAGGTCGGGGATCAGCTCGGGCGCGAACCGCCGCAGCTGGCGAAGCAACAGCTCGCGGAAGAGATGGTGGTACCGGAACCACTCGTGCGCCGGGTCCAGCGCGACCACGAACAGGTTCGCGCGCTCCAGCTCCCTCAGCATCAGATCGCTCTCCTCCCGCTGCGCGACGGCGTCGCACAGGGCCCCCGTCAGCCGGGTCAAGATCGCGGTGTGCATCAGGAACTGGCGCACATCCCGCGCCTGGGCCAGCACCACCTCGTCCCACAGATAATCGACTAGGAAGCGCTCCTCGGCGGGGAGTTCATCGAGCACCCGTCCGCGGTCCTGCCGACCCGCGAGCGACAGCGCGGCCAGGTTGAGCCCCGCCGCCCACCCTTCGATGCGAGCCTGGAGGACCGTCAGCTCCGCAGCGGAGAGGTCGAGGCCGTGCACTCGATTCAGAAGCGTTGCCGCCTCCTCATCGCTGAAGCGCAGCTCCCGGTCGCGCAGCTCGGCGAGTTCGCCCATCGCGCGCATCCGACCCAGCCGCAACGGCGGATCCACCTGGCTCGCCAGCGCCACATGAACCGCCGGCGGCATCCGCTCGATCAGCTGACGCAGCTCGGCGTGGATCCCCGCGTCGGTGATCGTGTGATAGTCATCGAGCACCAGCACCAGCCGCTGCTCGAGCCCGGCCAGATCGTTGACCAGCAGCGGCAAGACCTCCTCGGGGATCGAGACCACGGGCGCGGTCAGGCGGCGTGCGGCCGCGGCCGCGGCCCCCGGAGCCACCGACCCGATCGCCGCCACTACGTAGCGCCAGAACCGAAGCGGCTCGCTGTCCCCGCCATCGAGCGAGACCCACGCGAATCGGACGTCGCCAGCCGCGGTCTGTGCCCACTCGGCCAGGACGCTCGTCTTGCCCGACCCAGTGGACGCGCACACGAGCGTGAGCTTGGCTCCTAGCCCCTGGCCGAGAGCCCGCACCAGCCGCGGCCGGGGCACCCGCCGGGCGGGTACCTCGGGCACCGACAGCTTCGTGCGGATCAGCACAAAGCGCTCATCGGCCGCCACGAGATCCCTCGACACCCCCTCATTGTCACGCCTGCGTCTATCGCGATCCGCGACACCGCTCACGCCGAGGACTGGACCCGCCACCGTCTGCTGCTTCGAGAACGCGCCGCGCGTGGCTCCTTC
>CAVWRC010000014.1:0-160665 GCA_963757235.1 uncultured Solirubrobacterales bacterium
GTGCAGGCGTTTCGTCGTCTGGGAAACGAAGATGTTCAAAGTTGTCCGAGGACGTCTTGCAAGATGTCCCGAGATGCGGTTGCACCGTCTGCGCTTATGGCGCAAGGTGATCGCCATGGCGCTGACGGCCACACAGGTCGACGAGCGGCAGTGATCGGGCCTGGGGGCGTCGCGGCTTGACTCGCGATGAGGCGATGACCGCGTCGGCTGGGCCGGACATTCCGGCATCTGCGCCCGCGGATCGAGGAATTGCTGGGCTCGTCCTGCGCGCCTCGGCGAGCTGGCCAGTATCCCCAGGCATGCGCTGAACCTCAGCGGGGCTTAGTGGGAGCTGCTGACCATCACCACACGCACTTGACCGAGCCCGGCCTGCGCCTTTATGATCGCCGCCCGAGGACGGTCTTTCGGGTCTGAGCCCGTTCGGACACCCCAGATCGGCCGGCAGAACTTGCCCCATCTTGAGGGTCAGCACTCAGTGCGTGGAGTGTGTCGCTGTTGTCGGTGGCGTGGTAGAATGCATGTTGGCCATATCTTTGGGGCTCCAGGGCGATGGTCTCGAGCTGCGCTGGCGAATGGGCGGTTGGTGTGCGTCGGGTCGCGGCGGCTGGGCCGGGCGGCCAGAGCGGGTCGGGCGGGGGGCGCGGCGACGAGGGCTACGCCAGCAGGTACTCGTTGCCGAGCACGGATGCGAGGAGAAGCGTCGTGATCCGCGCGCGTGTAACTCGGTCGTTTCGCCCACCGACCCGGTCGGCTTGGCCACTCTCGCCGCGCGCGACGTGCCAGCCGAGCACGGACGCTCGGCCCCGTCTCCGCGCGCGAGCATGGCGAAGGGAGGACGTGCACGATGCCACCCCAGGCGCGCCATTCCCGGCCGGCAGGCCAGACAGCACAGTGGTGAAGGTCACGGGACGGCGGGGGTGTGGACGGTCGCGTAGGTCACCCGCTCGGCGTCAGGCGACTATGCCGGGTACCGCTGCGCAGCCGCCGCCAACCTCCCAGCCGGACGAGCCCCTCGATCCGCTCTCGGAGAGCAGATTCCTGTTCCGCCTCGACCAGCAGAAGCCGGGCGGCTGACGCTCGTCCTTCTGCTGCTCGTCGATCGGCGAGAGCGACGCCCGCGACGCCCAGGCGGCTGCGCCCCGATTGACGTTGCAGAAGTCAAGGCTGAGGACGTGGGCGGGGTGGGCAGCCCGCAGCGCGCTCCCGCTTCGCAGATGGCTGAGAAGCCATCCGCCGTCGGCGAGGCAGCGGCGTCCCAGCTCGTCCCGTGGGAGAGCGCTACGAATCTGCTCCAGGATCCTCGGGTCGCCAGGAATTGCGGAGTCTTGACCCGCGTCGCCGCTGGCTGCCGGTATAGCATGCGTTGGAGCACAGTGGGGTCAGTCGTCCCCGCTACGCCGCCGGCGCCGCGAGGACAACGCGACATCCACTGCCGCTGGCAGCGGTGATCAAAACCTCTCTAGTGGTCGCTGCGCACGCGTTGTCTCAAACCCGCCGCAGGCCACCATCCACGCATTCTCGGGGCCCTGGCTCGGGTGTTTGTGAGAGCTATCGGAATGATCAAGGCTGCTGGGCGACAAATCGCCCTGCCTTGTGGTCGCGGGCCTATGGGAGCACGAACGTTCTGTGAATTCGCGTTCCTCTGGCGAGTGTCAGGGTCAGCGTGTATCGCCCGGCGTGGATCCGCCGTCGTGCTCGGAGCGCCAGGACCGGCTGTCGGTGCTGTCTATGGGCGACCACGACGGTGGCGTAGACCACGCCGTCTCGCGTGAGCGCGCCACCAGTGATCGCTTGGTGCCGGGATGCGTGGACGCTCGTGCTGGTCGCTGTTCCGGATCCCTGGACGATGAACGGCGTGGTCGCGCTCGACGCGAGGTGGTTGGCGTCGCCCGCGAAGCTCGCGTCGTAGCTGCCGGCGTAGAGAACCTCGTTCTCCTGTGCGGTCGTGAGCTTGCAGCTCGCCGTGCCCTGCGCGTTCGTCGTCGCAGTGCAGAGCGTCTGCGCCGGGGAGGTGCTCGTCGCGGGCACGCTGAAGGTGATCGTTTCGCTGGCCAGGTTCGTGCCGTTGCTCGTGAGCGTGGCGCTCACCTTGCCCAGGCCGATGCCGGTGGGCGGTGGGTAGAGGACCTCCTGCGGCGCGGCGGTGAGGCTCGTTGACGCCTGCGAGACCGAGTAGCCGATCGTGGCAGCGGCCGACTGCCCATCCTTGCTCACCGCGGTCACGATCATCGTGTGCGCTCCCACCGCGTCCGCCGCCGTCCCGGTGAGGCGCGCGCCGTTGGTGACGGCGTTGCTATCGATCGTCGCCGTGCACGACTTGATGCCCGGCCCTCCGGTCGCGTCGGTGCACTTAAAGGACGCGTTCGGAACGGTCCCGAATGCATACGACGCATGATTGGACGGGGCCGTGATCGTCACGGTCGGCGGCCCGGCCACGGTGTAGGTGATGCTCGCCGTCCCGGTCTGCCCGTCCTGGCTGGTCGCCGTCACCGTGTACGTGAACGTCCCCGCCGTCGAGGTGTTGAGCTGCCCGGTGCCTCCGGTCGCGCCGCCCGAGTCGACGCAGGTCGCGATCCCCGGCCCGTGCGCTGCCTCGGTGCACGCGAACGTCGTTGCCACCACCTGGCTGAGGTTGTAGGTCTGATGGTTCGCGGGTGCGGTGATCTTCGCCGTTGGCGGCCCGGCCACGGTGTAGCTGATGCTCGCCGTGCCCGTCTGGCCGTCCTGGCTCGTCGCCGTCACCTTGTAGGTGAACGTCCCCGCCTTCGAGGTGCCGAGCTGCCCGGCGCCCGCGCTCGCGCCGTTCGAGTCGACACAGGTCGCCATCCCCGGCCCGTTCGGGTCCGCGCAGTTGAAACTCGTCGGCACGGTCTGACCGAGATTGAAGGTCTGGTTGTTCGCCGGCGAGCCGATCGTCGCGGTCGGCGGGCTTGACACCGTGTACGTGATGCTCGCCATGCCCGTCTGGCCGTCCTTGCTCGTCGCCGTCACCGTGTAGGTGAACGTCCCCGCCTCGGAGGTCTTCAGCTGGCCGGTGGTACCGCTCGCGCCGTTGGAATCCGCGCAGGACGCGACCCCCGGAGCCCCCGCGGCGTCCGCGCAGGAGAACTTGGTCGCCACCGTCTGGTTGAGCTTGTAGGTTCGATTGTTCGCGGGCGAGGTGATCGTCGCCGTCGGCGGCCCGAGCACCGTGTAGGAGACGCTCGCCGTCGCGGTCTGCCCGTCCTGGCTCGTCGCCGTCACCTTGTAGGTGAACGTCCCCGCCGTCGATGTGTTGAGCTGCCCCGTGCCGGTAGTAGCGCCGTTCGAGTCGATGCAGGTCGCGATCCCGGGGCCGTGCGCCGCCTCGGTGCACGCGAATGTTGTTGCTACCACCTGGTTGAGGTTGTAGGTCTGGTTGCTCGCCGGCCGGCTGATCGTCGCCGTCGGCGGCCCGAGCACGGTGTAGGAGATGCTCGCCGTCGCGGTCTGCCCGTCCTTGCTCGTCGCCGTCGCCGTGTAGGTGAACGTCCCGGCGGTCGACGTCCCGAGCGCGCCGCTGCCACCCGAGGCGCCGTTTGAATCGATGCACGACTGGATCCCCGGAGCGCCCGAAGCATCCGAGCACAAGAAGCTGGTCGCGACCACCTGGTTCAGGTTGTAAGTCTGGCCGCCGGCCGGTTTGCTGATCGAGGCCGATGGCGGCCCGACCACGGCCGGAATCACCGTGTAGGAGATGCTCGCGGTGCCGGTCTGCCCCTCGCTGCTGGTCGCCGTCACCGTGTAGGAGTGCGGTCCGACGGTCGAGGTGTCCAACGCTCCGGGGCTCGACTCACCGTTCGAATCAAGACACGAGCTAAGCCCCGGACCACCCGAAGCCTCCGAACAGCTAAAGCTCGTCGGCACCACCTGACCCACGTTGTAGGTCCCGCCGCCGGCGGGCGAGCCGATCGAGGCCGACGGCGGACCAAGCACCGTGTAATGGATCGTCGCGGTCCCCGTCTGCCCGTCGCTGCTGGCCGCCGTCACCGTGTCGGTGAACGTCCCGGCGGTCGCGGTGTCCAGCGTCCCCGGGCTCGCGCTCCCGTTCGAATCGGTGCACGACTGGATCCCCGGACCGCCGCTGCTGTCTGCGCACGTGAAGTTCGTCGCCACGGTCTGGTTCAAGTTGTAGGTGCCGCCGTTCGCAGGCGAGCTGATCGTCGCCGACGGCGGACCGAGCACGGTGTAGGAGATGCTCGCCGTCCCGGTCTGCCCGTCTTCGCTGCTCGCCGTCACCGTGTAGGTGAACGTCCCAGCTGTCGATGTGTCAAGGGTGCCGCTGCCCCCCGACGCGCCATTGGAATCGACGCACGACGCGATGCCCGGACCACCACTCGCCTCCGAACACGAGAAACTCGACGGCACCGACTGATTCAGGTTGTAGGTCTGCCCGTCCGCCGGCGAGCTGATCGACGCCGATGGCGGCCCGGCTGACAACCCGGGGGAGGCCTCGATAACTGTGTGCTCGAGCGTCGGGGTGCCGTCGATCAAGGTCGAGACGGCGTAGTACCTGTCGCTCCCATTGGAGGCGGCTAGGTAGGCGTCGGTGGCGCTGGCAGGAAGCGGAGACGTGCTCGGATTACCGCCCGGAGTCGCGGACGCTGCGTCGGGCGTACCGGCGAACGGTGTGTCGAGGTTCGGTGTCGAGAACACTTCGTAGCCGGTGGCACCTGGGACGGCATTCCACTGCAGGTGCACGTATCCGGGGGTGTCCGTGAGTGCGGAGATCGAGTAGAGGGGAGGCGGCGTGACCTGGGTTATGCCCTGCCCTGCCGGCTCCTGTTGGCCGGCAAAAGTTATGAAGGAGGTCGAGGGGTCGAATGGGCCTGCGCTGGCTGAGTCGGGGACGAGAATGTAGGTGTGGGAGTACAGCGTCTGGCCGGGATCGAGTTCAGAGATCGTGTCGCTGAACGTCTCGTCGGGCTGGAAGATGTAGTTCTTGTGGACGGAGGAGTCGATCGAGAGGCCGACGTTGTAGAACGGGACGTCGGCCACGTTCGTGAGCGCGAGCTTGACGTGGTAGGGCTGCCCGGCCGCGAAGGTCCCGGAGTCGCCTAGGACACTTAGGGAAAGACCGTTCGCGCCCCAGACCTCGATCGGGTTCTGCAGTGAGGCCTGCAAGTTGATTGGGATGTTGAACGGCTGGAGGGTCCCGTCGTAGCTGGCGCTGAGGTAGTAGTTGCCGGCTGTGTCGCCACGGACGACCCAGTCGACGTTCGCACTGCTGTTCCCCTGGATCGTCGGCACGCTCTGCGTCGCGGCCTGCGGCGTTGCGGTCGGCGCGAGGCTGAGGCCAGCGGGGAGGTTGAGTGTCGCGCTGCCGTCGGCGAGATTGACCGCGCTCGACGCGAGGTTGTTGACGACCATGTCGACGGAGAAGAACTGCTTGAGCACGGACGCGTCGCCGCTGAGCACCAGCCATTCGATGAGCGGCGCTCCGTCGACGATCGTCGGAACGGCGACGAACCCTGGACCCTGGCACTCGGTCGCAGTGCACGAATCGCCGCCGCCACCGCCACTACCGCCACCGCCACCGCCGCCAGCACCGCCACCGCCACCGCCGCCACCGCCCGACACGAACGTGTTACCGACGTACTGACCGGCGCCGTTCACGTAGCCGCTGATCACCGGGGGATTGCTTGCTGCGCCTTCGTACTGTGGCGGGAAGTTCAGCGCGACGGTGAACTGGTAGACGTTCTGGTTGGCCGGGTCACTGGTGTTGATCCCGGCCGCCTCGATCTGCTGGAGCGTGAGCTGGGTCGAGCTCATCGACGCCGTCGCGACCTCGCCAGACTGGAGTGTGATCGTGGTCGACCCGTCACCGTTCGCGATCGTGATCTGGCCGGTGCCGACCTGGTAGCCGCTGGCCCACGCGTAGACGGCGTCGGTGCCGTCGGGTAGGCCCGGGAGGTTCGCGACGCCGGTGCCGTCGGTGGCAACGTTCGTATCGGTGCCGTCGGGGGCGATGTAGACGACGCTCGCTCCCGGGATCGGATTGCCGTTGCTGTCCTTGACCGTGACGGCAGCTCCGGCAGCGGCCGCGGACGTGACGGTGACCGCGACGGTCGCGGTCGCGGTCGTCGCGCCTTCAGATACGGTCAGGGTCGCCGTGTAGCTGCCCGGCGATGTGTATGTGTGCTGGACCGTCGGGCCGTTGGCGGAGGTGCCGTCGCCGAAGTCCCACTGGTAGTTGGTGATGAGCCCTGCTGGGCTACTGCCGCTGGCATCAAACGTCGCAGCGACATTGACCGCGGTGGTAATGGGATCGCCGGCCTCGGCGCTCAGCGGCGCCGCGCTCACCAGCATGGTGGGGGTCGACTGCGCGGGCGTCCCGGCGCCGTCGGCGTTGCTGGCGGTCTCGCTGACGGCGATCGTTGAGCCGATGTCGGCGGGGGTGATCGTGAATTGCTGGCCGCCCGCCCCGGAAATCGGCTGGCAGTTCGCACCGGCGGCGTCGCACAGCTCCCACTGCTCCGCGTACGAGGTGGGATTATTCGTCCACGAGCCTTGATGCTGGGTCAGCGTATCGCCGGCATCATCGGTGCCGGTGATCGTGGGGAGCTGGGTGTTAGTCGGCGTCGGCGCGGTCGCGTCGACGGATACTGCCGCGGTTGAGGCCGCGCCGCCGGCGTTCGTGACCGTCGCGGTCGCTTCGTAGCTCCCCACGGTTGCGTACGTGTGGGCGACATCGACCGTGGAGTACGGCGGCTTGATCTGGCCGCTCGTGCTGGTGCCGTCGCCGAAGGCAATCGTGTAGTCGACCGTGCCGGCGTTCGGGTCCGACGAGGTGAGGTGGAACGTCGTCGCGAGGGGCACGGACCCATTGGTGCCATCGGCGGTGAAGGTGAGCGGCGGGCTTGAGACGTTGATCGTGACCCAGCCGGACCAGGGTGTCTGCCACGTATCGCCGGCGCCGATCTCGGCCCGGATCTGGTAGGAGCACGTCGTGTTCTGCCCACAGACGCTGGGACCCAACGGGTCGGTGTACGGACTTGCCGTGGCGCTGGTATTGCCGTAGACCCCGACGTAGCTGCCCGTGTTGTACGGACCGGCGGCGATGCTGGTGCCACCGTCGGTAGAGATCTCATAGTCATACGAGGTGATGGTCGCACCCGTGGGCACCGACGGGGCGGTAAAGGACAGCGACACCCCATCGTCGACGGAGAGGGCGCTGTCCAGCGCCGGGGCCGTGAACGAAGGAGCGACGGTCACCCAGCCGGACCAGGGTGTCTGCCACGTATCGCCGGCGCCGATCTCGGCCCGGATCTGGTAGGAGCACGTCGTGTTCTGCCCACAGACGCTGGGACCCAACGGGTCGGTGTACGGACTTGCCGTGGCGCTGGTATTGCCGTAGACCCCGACGTAGCTGCCCGTGTTGTACGGACCGGCGGCGATGCTGGTGCCACCGTCGGTAGAAATCTCATAGTCATACGAGGTGATCGTCGCACCCGTGGGCACCGACGGGGCGGTAAAGGACAGCGACACCCCATCGTCGACGTAGCCCGCGCCGCCCAGCGCCGGGGCCGTGAACGAAGGAGCGACGGTCACCCAGCCGGACCAGGGCGTCTGCCACGTATCGCCGGCGCCGATCTCGGCCCGGATCTGGTAGGAGCACGTCGTGTTCTGCCCACAGACGCTGGGACCCAACGGGTCGGTGTACGGACTTGCCGTGGCGCTGGTATTGCCGTAGACCCCGACGTAGCTGCCCGTGTTGTACGGACCGGCGGCGATGCTGGTGCCACCGTCGGTAGAAATCTCATAGTCATACGAGGTGATCGTCGCACCCGTGGGCACCGACGGGGCGATGAACGACAGCGACACCCCATTATCAGCGTAGCCGGCGCTGCCCAGGGTCGGGGCCGTGAGGGAGGGAGCGACGGTCACCCAGTCCGACCAGGGCGTCTGCGTGCCGTCGCTGAGGTCGGCCCGGATCTGGTAGGAGCAGGTGGAGTTCTGCCCACAGACGCTGGGACCCAACGGGTCGGTGTACGGACTTGCCGTGGCGCTGGTATTGCCGTAGACCCCGACGTAGCTGCCCGTGTTGTACGGACCGGCGGCGATGGTGAAGCCACCATCGGTAGAGATCTCGTAGTCGTATGAGGTGATCGTCGCACCCGTGGGCACGGACGGGGCGGTAAACGACAGCGACACGCCACCGTCGTCGTAGCTGGCGCTGTCCAGGGTCGGGGCCCCATCAGTGCTTGCCGTCAACTGGGCGAAGCTCCCATAGAGGGCCGCGCCCGTCAGGCTGGCCGGTGCCGACTGCGGGCCGGAGCTGAGGGCTGCCGCCCCAGCGGGACTCGTCGCGATCGACAGACCAACGATGAACACCGCGAGGAGCGCTGCGAAGCGCGGCGGAGTCTTGCCGCGTCGCGTCCGCCTTACGTGATCGCAGGACGCCGTCGAGCGATGTTGCGAATTGGTCAGCAAGATCGCTTCTTCTTCTGGACGCGTCGCGGGTCCAGAAACCGTATAAATGACCCCGCTCGTTCTGCGGGGCAGCCAGGTCTGCTGCTGAAGCCATCCCGGTGGCATCCGGCACTCGATCCTTGAGAAGGGGCCGCCTCACACCAGGCGGGCCGTGGGGGCGAACTTAGTGCGGATCCGCGCTATATGTAAATGGTTCGATCGAGCCTTTCTGGGTGGCTCGAACGAACTAGGCCCGGTCCGTTCGAACTATCCGCAAATGTGGCGGCCGTCAAGCGTTGATCATTAGATGCGGCTCGAAGGAGCCAACCGCGGGACGACGCCAGATGCCATTCCAGTCGCACCCCTTTGAAGGCCGCCGTCGGCCGATCACGGTGGCGCTCGTCGACGACGAGCGGCTCATCCGCGCGGCCCTAAGCCAAATACTGACCGCTGCCGGGCTCGATCTCGTCGGCGAGGCCGCCAACGCCAAGGACGCGATGGAGCTCGTGCTCGCTCTGCTCCCCGACGTCGTGCTGATCGACATCCGCCTCCCCGGGGTCTCGGGCGTGCAGGCGATCGAGCAGCTCGCGCTGCTCGCCCCCGCCTCACGCATCCTGGTGCTCACCCGCTCCGAAGAGAACCGCGTCGTCGAAGTGATCCTCGCCGGCGCCAGCAGCTACATCCTCAAGACCTCGCCGCCCAAAGCGATCATCGCCGCCGTCACCGCCACCGCCGCCGGCGAGTCGGTGCTCTCCCCGCAGATCGCCGGAAAACTCCTGGAGCGGATCCGCGAGCGCGAGCTCCCGATGACCGCCGACGGCCAAGACGTCGCCAGCGCGATCCGGGCTGCCCTCACCGAACGCGAATTAGAAATCTTCACCAAGCTCGCGAGCGGCAAGAACAACCAGGCGATCGCCCGCGAGCTCTCGCTCAGCACCAACACCGTCGCCAACCACATCGCCAACATCCTCGCCAAACTCCACCTCGACAACCGCATCCAAGCAGCCGTCCAAGCAGTCCGCGCCGGCATCTCCTAACCGATTTCCTCGACGCTCCCGCATTCATGGCAGCACGAGTACTCGCCGCGCGTCGGTCCGGGATGAACCTGCGCCGTGCGTAAGGCAGGGACGCGGGTCTCGCTTTGCCTGCGTGAGGAGCGGCGACCGTCCTCGCTTATCTGGTGCCGCTTTGGACGACCGAAATGTGACGCCAGGCGCTCAATAGCGCGCCACTTCTAGGAATCGAAAAGTGCGCCGCTTCGGTGGCGACCGAGCCGGCATTCAGGCTCGTCGGGTTGATCGACGAGAGGAGGCCGGGAGAGGTGGTGAGCGCGTTGGAGTGGGCCGAGATCAGGGCCTTGGCGAGGGATGGCGTGTCGCAGCGGACGATTGCGAGGCGGTTGGGGATCAACCGGCGAACTGTGGCCAGGGCGTTGGCGTCGGATGGGCCGCCGCGGTATCTCGGGCGCCGGCGGGGTCGCAGCTTGATCGGTTGATGGGGGTGATCGGGCAGGTGCTGGAGCAGTGGCCGGAGATCAAGGCGCCGCGGTTGACTGAGTTGCTCGGGGAGGAGCATGGCTATGGGGGGTCGGTGGATCTGGTTCGGCGCCGGTTGGCGGGGCTGAGGCCGCGGGTGGAGCGGCCGGCGCAGCGGACGGGCTATCGGCCGGGGCACGTGGTGCAGTTCGAATGGGCGGAGATGCCTACTCGGCCGCGGATCGAGGGGATCGAGCGTCGCGTCTATGCGTTGATCGCGTCGTTGCCGTTCTCGGGGGCGGAGACCGCGCATTTCAGTTTCGACATGACGCTTGAGTCATTCCTGGAGGGTCATGTCCGGGTGTTCGACTGGCTCGGTGGTGTCCCGCGGGAGTGTGTCTATGACAACCTGCGCTCGGTGGTCGCCAAGCGCGACAGCCGCGAGGTGGTGCGCGGGAATCCGCGGTTTTCCACGTCGTCGCAGTCCTCCAGGAAGTACTCGCGGATCATGTCAGGGTCGACGCCGACAGTGTCGTCGTCCCGCGGCGGTAGCCAAGGCGCGGGCTCGGACGCACCGCATCCACGGAGGAGGGATCCGCGAGGCCCGCCAAGGCGGGCCGCCTGGTCTCGCCTCGTCGCCCAACGCCCTTGGGGGCTATCGGTCGGCGCGAGGTTTGCCAGACGACAACGGTGCAACCTTCATCACGTGCATATTGGCCGCCTGGGGAACCAGCTACTTCAACGTCTGACCACTCGTCTGCTCGGTTATCGATTTCAAATGTTCCAAGCTACCGACCAGCTCGGCCAGTTCGAGGTCCTTAAGCTTCGGTGTCGCCGCGGGTGGTATGTACAGCGTGGCCCCCGGGTGTATCTCCGCGGCATGCAAGTGCATCTCCTCGATGCTGAATTCCAGTACGGTCGCTGCGGCCAACGGATGAGACGAACTGTAAACCAATTTGACCTGATGATCGCCAGGATAGAACTTCAACAGGTGTTTCTGCAGACGCGCGAAGCGGCCGAGAACACTACGGGACCGGGTGAAGAGGCCAGTCTCTATCGCTCCGATCTGCCACAAAAAGCACAAAACATCCGGCTGCAGTTCGCGCTCCTGCAAAAGCAAGCCGGTAGCCTCGAACATCTGGACACCCAGCATTCCGGGATCGATCTGTAGATCGACGATCATGCAGTCGAACGCCGAAATACCGGGAAGAACCTTCACGCGAAGGCCCAGCTGATCGGCGACAGCTGTGATCAGTCGAGTGGGCAAGACGAATACGAGCGGGTGACCGGCTATCGCGAATGATATCGGAGGGTGATCCAGCGCCGCTTCGAGGACTTTGGCTGCGATCAAGTTATACTTTGGAAGGCGCGCTTCGCCCTCTTTGAGTGTGAATACATAGATTTCTGTTACATTCTCGCAAAGGCTGTGCAGGTAGTCCTCGATGCCGATCGCATCGGAGGCGTAGAAGATCTCATTAGATCTTCGCATCGCACTTTCTGCCTCGCGAGTTACTTGGCGAACGCTAACAATGCCGAGACCTACAACGTACAGGTCAAAAGCGTCGCGGTTCGCGGCGCTTTCTGTGACGTTCGAGGAACCAGCCACCTCTGCGCTCATGATTCGTGCGAGCCGCCCTCAGCGGCCCCCTGATCGGGTGAGCGGCGGACCAGCGCCCTAGCGCCACTCGCGACCTCGAGCAGCTCTTTGATGCGTTCGAGACGCTCCGCGCCAGCTCGCGCGTCGCGCACCGCAGCTGAAAGAGACGTCACCTGTTCGCGTAGCATCGCTCGTAGCTCCTCCCCCTCAGCGGCTTGGTCACCGACGGGAATTTGAGCGGCGGCGTGAGGAAAGAACGTGATAATGAGGAAGAGGTCGATGTCCAGGGTGGTGATGAAATGGGTCAGGTCGACCTTGAGCGCTATGGTGACGAGATCCAAGAAGTTGATTACCACACTCGCGGGCACAGCTCCGCCACCAAGCCTCATCAGTTCGATGAGATCTCTTTGGGGATTAACCAGAATGGCCCGCTCTTCGTCGGTGAGATCGTAACCACGAAGCGCGCTCTCAGGGTCATTGAGCATCTCGTTTAGGAAATCGTCATCATTGAGGACACGCCTCAGAATTTCCCTAACCTGTTCTTGCATGATCGCCTCCTGCTTAACTACGGGCGTCCGGGGGGTCGGCCGCCGGCGTCGAACCGAACCGGCTCGGCGGGGCCGCCGGTTCGTGACCAAGGCATGACACCATCTCTCCTTGTCGAAACTGACAGACGGATTGTCGATGCGCGGCGATGCCGTCGAAAGTGAGCGCCGGGATGACACATAGAAGTGCTTTGCGTCGCGCAGGTTGGACTCCGGCGCGACCGACCTTCGTTTGGCGAGACATATCTCTGCCGTATATCGTTTCGCCCCGTTGCCTCCACTCGGGTTTCGCACGCGCGAGAGACAGTGCAGTGTTGCGCACTAAGATGTGCCGTCCACGGCGTGAAAATACTGGCGGGGTTACCTACAGCAGAGCGATCAACTGGCGTCAAGCGGCGACTCTCGTACGTCAGCGCTTTGAGGCGTGCGAGCGGCAGCTCACTAGTCCGGGGCCAGAGTAGGCGCGACGCGGCGCCAGGGTCCGGTATCACACCCTGCGTTCTTTGCAAACCGAGAGCGCTGGCCGGGCCAGGCGGGTTGGAGGGTTGACGCGACCCAGGAATCCCCCGGTCACTAACGAAGCTCGCCCACGGCAACTGCCTGCCGCGTGCGGCGAGAACGCTCACCGAGGATCGCACGGGTGCTCGAGACGTAGCGAGGGCGAAAGGCAGTCCTCCCGCGGTGGGGGTCTGGAGGACCCTGGGATGTGACTGCGGACAGTCGGTGCGTAACTGTCGGCGTTCGTCGATTCTGGATGACATCGTGGCGGCCCGCATCGACGCCCCGTTCAAGGGCTTCGGTTCGACCCTAGGCGCGACCCGCTACGCGGCAATCAGACGGCCGTGGACCCGGACAACCCGAGGATGTGAACGAGTTGCTCGGAGGCCTGCTCGACATAGGTCGCACTCGCGACGATGCCGACGCTCGCCCGGTCGCGTGGCAGCCTGGCGCCATCAGTAGGCTTCTCTAGGTGACTCCACCGCGGCGCTGTTACATGCCGCGGACCTGGTCGAGCCGCGTGCTGTGGTTGCTCGAGGAGATCGACGCACCGTATGACTTGACCGAGATCTAGGGAGGAGCACCTGCTGCGCCACCCGCTCGGGCGTGTCCCGGCGCTGCAGCTCGGGGACGGTGCGACGATGTCCGAGTCCGCGGCGATATGCCCGCAGCTGGCCGATCTAAACCCGAGCACTGGATTGATCGGTCCCGTCGGCTCGACCCGGCGAGGACTTGTGTACCAGTGGGTTGTGTTCGCGGTCTCCGAGCTTGAGGGGCCGCTGTTTCGCTGGTTTCGCGAGCTCGGCGAAGGGGTCATCGACTCGCCGGCGCGCGACCGCTTCGTCGAGGCGGCCGCGGCGATGCAGTCGGTGCTCGCCGAGCGTGACTGGCTCGTCGAGGATCGCTTCAGCGTCGCCCATGTGATGTGCGGGAGCGTGCTTCAGGGAGCCAACGCACGAGGGCCGCCGGAGCCCTGGCCGGGGCTCGAGGCCTACGTGCAACGCGGTGAGGCGCGCCCGGCGCACGCACGGGCGGCTGCAATCTCGGGTCGCCCCCGCAGCTGACGAACTGCGGACGAGCCACGACGTCGACGCCCTGGAGGCTGCACAGCTCGATCGCTGTCGGACACTTTGGGTCAAGCCCTGGACGGAGCGTGGCGTCGACGGCGTCGTCCAGTGCCGTCCGCTACCGCTCGACGCCTGCAGCGGCCGCCGCAGCGATGGCTCGACAAGACTTCCCGTCTCCGCGTAGTCAAAGCGACGCGAGATTTGCAGGATCCACCTACCGCGCACACCGAAGAGGAGCGTTGGGTCGGCACGCCGACCAGACCAGTCCTGCTTCGTGGTCGCGACGAGTACGCCGCCCCCCGAGGGCCGAGACCTGCTCCGCGCGGAGTGTGGGGTGCCGTGATTGCATGTGGTCGACATGCGAGTTCGGATGTTCCAAGCTGACGCGTTCGCCAGCCGCGTGTTCGCGGGGAATCCTGCGGCGGTCATGCCACTGGAGCGCTTCTTGGCGGACGCCGTCCTGCAAGCGATCGCTCGCGAGAACAATCTGGCTGAGACGGCGTTCCTCGTGCCGGAGGACGGCGAGTATCGCGTGCGTTGGTTCACCCCCGCGACGGAAGTGCCTCTGTGCGGCCATGCCACCCTCGCCAGCGCGGCGGTGATCATGGATAGACTCGAGCCTCACCGCGACCGAGTCATCTTTCACTCGGCCAGCGGCCCGCTGACGGTGACCCGATCTGATCAAGGCTACGTCATGGATTTTCCCGCGCGCCGCATGACATCGGTCCCGACGCCGCCTGAGCTGGTCGAAGCCCTGGGCACTGGTCCACTTGACGTGGCCGTCGATGTCCACAACTACCTCGCCGTGCTAGACAGTGAGGAGGTCGTGCGTGAACTCGCGCCGGACATCGCAGCGGTCGCACGCCTGGACCGCAGCGGTGTGATCGTGACTGCACGCTCGAACAGTGTCTACGACTTCGTGAGTCGCTACTTCGCCCCCGCAAAGGGCATCGCGGAAGATTCCGTTACCGGCGGCGCTCACTGCGCGCTCGCGCCGTATTGGTCCACCCGACTGCGAAAGAGCGCGTTTCGCGCATTTCAAGCGTCGCAACGCGGCGCGGAGGTCGTGTGCCGCCTCGTCGGCGACCGCGTCGAACTCGAAGGCAGTTGCGTGTTCTACCTCGAAGGCGAGGTTGAGATCTGGGACGCGGCACCAGACGCCCGGAGCCAGGTCCCAGCCACCGGCCAACGCCTAGTACCCTCGCGCGAGACGGCAACTCTATGGCGGTAACGACGTCGTCACCGACGTGATCTCGTTCCGGCGCGTAGATCTCGACGGCCTCGACCAGTTCCCCGGATCGCGGAAAGCAGCAACCCCCGGGAGCGCGCGCCGGGGGGCCTCGGGCGACCGCCGCCCCCCGGCGGATGCCGCGGGACGACGCGAGGCGCGGGATCCGGGATAGTCCGGTCATCGCGCACTCCATGCGCCTGACGGGGCACGATCCGTGGGTGTGCCGACGACCGGGCGGAGTCGACTGGAAAACTCACGGCTCCGCCCGGTTCGCCTGTTCGGCGACGATCGTCGGATCGCTTGGTTTAGTTCGCGCCGGCGGGTTGAGGGTTGGCTTGGGCTTGGGCTTGGGCTTGGGTTTGCCGTGCGGGTTGCGGGGCGCGGCCGTGCAGTAGCAGTCCGGTTATGAGCGCGCCCGCGGCGAAGAATCCGGCGGCCCACCAGAACCCGGTGGTGTAGCCGTGTACGGCGGCGTGGGCGATGACGCTCGGGTTGGGGCGCTTGCCAGCGAGGTAGTGCCTGGTGGCGGTCGCGACTAGGGTGCTGAGGAGCGCCAGCCCGAGGGAGCCGCCGACCTGGTTGGTTGCGTTGACCAGCCCGGAGGCGACCCCGGCGTCGGCGGGGTCGACGCCGCGGACGGCGAAGTCGGTCGCGGGCGCGTATATGAGGCCGACCCCGACGCCGGCCACGAGCGCCGCGGGGAGTAGGTGCGCGGCGTAGCTGGAGTGCACGCCGAGTTGCGCGAACAGGCCCATGGCGATCGCAGTGAGCGCCATCCCTGAGGCGATGACCGGTCGGGGGCCTGTGCGGGGCACCACCCGCGCATTGGCGATCGCGGCGCCGATCACCACGGCTCCCGATAAGGGCAGGAACGCGAGTCCGGTCCGGATCGGGGAGTAGCCCTCGGTCTGCTGCAGGTAGTAGGTCAGAAACAGAAATACGCCGAAGAGGCCTAGGCCGGCGATGCCGAGGGCCAGGTAGGACCCGCCGCGGTTGCGGTCGAGCACGACCCGCAGCGGCATTAGCGGGTGCGCGGCGCGCATTTGGATCGCGACGAACACAGCGAGCAGCATCGCTCCGGCCGCAAGGCAGGCGATCGTCGTGGAGGACCCCCAGCTGTGATCCTGGGCGTAGGCGAAGCCGTAGACGAGCGCGAACAGGCCGGCCGTCGCGGTTAGCGTTCCGGGGACGTCGATCGGTTCGCGGGCCGAGCTTACGTCCCGGCGCAGCAGCGCCGCGGCGCCGACCGCGGCGACGAACGCGAAGCCGAGGTTGACGAACAGCGTCCAGCGCCACGACAGGTCCTGGGTGAGGATGCCGCCGAGCAGCAGCCCGATGGCGGCGCCGGCGCCGCCGATCGCTCCCCAGATCCCGAACGCGGTGCCGCGCTCGCGCGGATTGGTGAAGGTGTTACTCACTAGCGAGAGCGCCGCGGGGGCCATCAGCGCCGCGAACACGCCCTGCAGGCCGCGCGCGGCCACGAGCACGCCGAAGCTCTGTGCCGCGCCACCGATCGCCGACGCGGCGGCGAATCCGATCGTGCTCGCGACGAACAGCCCCTTACGGCCGAACAGATCGCCGAGCCGCCCCCCGGCCAGCAGCAGACCGCCGAACGCGAGCGCGTACGCGGTCACAATCCACTCCCGGCTGTTGTTGGAGAAATGCAGCGCCTTCTGCGCTGAGGGCAGCGCGATGTTGACCACCGTGATGTCGAGCACGATCATCAGCTGCGCGATCCCGAGGACCGCGAAGATCCACCAACGCCGCGCGCCAACCGGGTCCCCGCGCTCCCTGCCCTCGGCTGCAGCAGCGCCACGTGATCGTGTTTCTTGTTCCGGCATTCGAAACTCCTTCCTGCCTGCGGGTGAATGTGTGAGGTGTTGCAGGCTCCGCCACCGTGATGCGAGTGGACATCACATATTCGATGCGGTTTCGGCCGCCGACGGTGGGTGTCAGCGCCCGGTCCTCAGCCGCGCTGACGGTGTCGGCCGGTGGAAGCGGCAGCCAGCGAGCGGCCAGGGGTCTCCGCACACCCCGAGCCGATCATGCGGTGCATGCGATGACCGCTCACCCCGCGGTCACCAACGATGTCCCCATGCGAGGATCAGAGACACAAGCGACGGGCATCCGGGTGGACACGGCCGGTATTGCGTTGCGATGCGCCGGCGATCAGCACCCCGCGCGGCGGTTGGGTCACCGGCCGGTGTTGGACGGTGTGCGCGGCGTCGCCGTGCTCTTGGTGATCGCAGTGCGCGTCGCGCTGCTCGACAGCGCGGACATCGGTGTCGACGTGTTCTTTCCGTTGTCGGGGCTTGATCACCGCGCTCCTGTGCGAGGAGTGGGAGCGTCACGGTGCGCTCTCACTGCGTGGCTTCTACGCGAACCGCGCGCGCCGGCTGCCGCCGGCGCTGGACAATGCTGGTGGTGGACCTCCTTTCCTTGCGCTGCGCAACTTCGGGCGGGTCGGGGTCGCGTCCGCGGAATCCGCGGCCAACGCGACTCAGCAGTCCGCCGCCCTCGTCCGCCGGTGGGCAGGTAGGACGTTCTCGAGACCCGTACAAAGGAGGACGCGTGACGTCGCCAGCGAGATGAGATTGATGAGTCGGCGCAGCGGCGCTCCGACTCTCACCGACCTGAGCCTTGGGTCCGTGCCACGATGCCGATCATGAGCAGCGCCCGGGTAGAAGTGAGCGAGGAGCGGTTCGTGGTGGCGGATCAGGCGCTTGAGGAGCTGGCAAGGCGGCTGGCGTGGACGCGGCTGCCTACCGGCCAGGGGGTGGGCTGGGAGCAAGGCCTGCCCACCGATTGGCTACACGGTCTCCTCGGCGATTGGCAGGCGTTCGATGCTGGCGGTCTACAGCGTCAGCTCGACGGGTTGCGCCAGTTGCGCGCCGCGGTCGAGCGACAGGATCTGCACGTGGTCCTCGCTGAAGGGCGTGGGCCAGACCCTCTCCCGTTGCTGCTCACGCATGGTTGGCCGGGGTCGTTCCTTGAGTACCTCAAGGTGCTGCCGCTGCTCTGTGACCCAGGCGCTCACGGCGCCGACCCGGCGGACGCGTTCACGGTGATCGTCCCATCGCTACCCGGCTACGGGTTCAGCGGCCCACCGCCGCCAAGCGGCTTCACCGGACGGCAGGTGGCAGCGCTGTGGCACGCGCTGATGGCTTCAGGCCTTGGGTATGAGCACTATGTCGCTCACGGGAGTGATCTCGGCGCCGGCGTCACCGCCTGGCTTGCCCGCGACCAACCCGATGCCGTACGGGCAATTCACCTCGCCACACCCGGCCTTGCGCCCGCGCCGGCTCCCCGCACACACCCGGAGGAGGCATATGCCGCCGCCGTGGAGACCTGGACCGCCGAGGAGGGAGGCTACGCCCACGAACATGCCACCAAGCCCGCCACAGTTGGCGCCGCCTTGTTGGACAGCCCCGCCGGACTGGCCGCCTGGATCGCCGAGAAGGTCGTGGCGTGGAGTAGCACACGTCCGGACGGGAGTCCCTCGTTTGAGCGCGAGTTACTGCTGTCCACCCTCACGCTCTACTGGGCCACGGGCACGATCACAACATCGCTATTGCCCTACTGGTCCTACCGCCACAATCCCGGTGCCGCCCTGCCGGCCGATGACCCATCTCCGGTCCCAACCGCGGTCAGCATTTTTGGGGGCGAGCGGGTCCCTTTCCCCAAGCCACCGCGCGAGCTCGCACAGCGCTACTACACGCTCGCCAGCTGGGCCGAGCACCCGATCGGCGGGCATTTCCCAGCCGTCGCGGAGCCCGAGCTGCTCGCCCGAACCCTGCGCGACGCATTCCGCGGCGCGCGACCGCCAACCGCGAGCTGACGGCGCTCAGCGGCCGACCCCACCGACGCGCGAACCAGCAGCCGAGGCGCGTCGGGACGAGTCCGGAACACCGCCTGGGAGGGAGGAGCAAGCGCGGTGTCACTCGACCCTGCGACCCGCAAATTCACGAAATGCGGGTGCGGGCGACCCGCTGGCGTTCGCCTGATCTTCGGCCCCGCAGAATTCGGAGGCGGCGGACCTCCAGCTACGCCAAGCGCCCCTCGCATGCGCGGCCTGCGGGAGAGCACGCCGGCAACCGCGCTAAACCCGCCGGCGTCGGTCTGCCCCTTCAAACCGGCGCGATGCGGAAACCAGGGCAACGACTAACCGCGAACGGGTGACGCGCTCCTCCCCAGCCGGGTAACTTCCCGACCGCGACCCAATTGCCCACGTCGAGCTCGGCGCGCTGCGCGTCGGCGCCGCGCCCCGCGAGCAGCGAGGCCGTCTCGTCTAGCCCAGCGACGCTGACGTCACTTATCGCCACCCGCGCGCCGCGGCCGGGGCGCGAAGAGATAGGTTCTGGCCGCGCTTCGCGCCTCGGCCGTTGGTGGGAGGATCAGCCGCCCTTATGAGGCGGCGGCGCAGAACCGTCGAGCACGTGCACCACATGGTTGCATGGCGCCGTGCCGGACGGACAGGGATGGGGCATGGCGTCAGTGGCGACGTCGGCCGGACCGCTCTGGCTCCCGGACGCCGTGGTCTCGGTGCTCGTCGCGACGCCCTCGCTGCGCGGCCACCAGGCGATGAAGTGCCCGCCGCCGACGGTCACCGTCACTCGCGTGCCGTCGTCGAGCGTGAGCGCCGCACCGGTCACCGCCGAGCCGACGCGCCCCTCGACGAACGTCACGGCACCACTCGCGAGGTGGTCGATCACCAGGCCGTTGGCGGGCGGCGAGGGCGCGGTCGGCGCCGGCGTGGGCAGCACGCGCACGAACGAGCCGCCGCTCATGCACAGCGTGCTGCCCCCGGCGCCGTCGAGGTAGAGCAGCATCGAGTAGGGGCCGCGCACGTCCGAGAGCGCAGGCGGGCCTGACGGCACCGCCCCCGGAGGCCCGACTTTGCCGCCCAGACTCGACCCACCGGCCGGGCAGCTCGCCTCGGCGGCCGGCAGTTGGCCGGGTGCAGCCGCCGTGGGCGCGGCGCGCCAGCCGGCGAACGCGGTCGACGCGGCCGGACCGCCGGCGATGAGCAGCACGGCGGCGGTCGCCGCCCCGGCGACGGCGAGCGCAGCCACGCCGCCGACCAGGCGGCGGTGCGCGCGGCGCTCGGGTGTGCGTCTGAGCTCGGCGAGCAGGTGATCGCGGCGCGCCGCGACCCAGGCGTCGGAGGGAACGGGAACGGAGGTCGGGTCGATCATTTGAGGGCTCCAGGATTCGACGGGAAGGGGTTGACCAGCGAAGCGCTGAGGCGGGCACGGGCCCTCGAGAGACGGGAGCGCACGGTGCCCGCGGGCACGCCAAGGGCGAGGGCGGCGTCCTCATAGGACAGCCCGCTCCAGAGAACGAGGACGACGACGTCACATTCGCGGTCCGGCAACGTGCGAATTGCCTGCAGGGCATCCGCGAGCGCACGCTCGGCGTCGATGCGCGAGGCGACGTCGTCCGCCGCGGCCTCAAGGGGCTCGGGCGGCAGCCGGGCGAGAGCGGCCCGGTGGCGGCGTCGCGAGCGGTGCGCATTGCGCACCGCGTTGTGGGCGATCCCCAGCAGCCACGGAAGGAGGCTCTCGCCGGTGATCTCGGTGCGCTCGCGACGGCGCCAGGCCTCGAGGAAGACGATGCTCGTGAGGTCCTCGGCGAGCGCGAGGTCGGCCGTGCGTCGCGCGCAAAACGCATACACGGCGCGCCCGTGGCGCTCGAACAGCACGCCGAACGCGTCCGGGTCGGCGCGGGCGAGCCTCCAGAGCTCGAGGTCGCTGCGGGAGTCCATACTGATAAGTGTCCGGTCACGCGGCTTCGGTTCCCGGCGGTGATACCTTGCCACCGGCATCACCGACGATTGTGGGCGAATGAGGGGATTGCGAATCGCCGTCGGCGGCCTCGTTCGATACGAGCAGTCTCGCCGCCACCCAGCACGGCGTCAGCGCTGCCGCTGTCCGACATCAGCAGCCACGCCGCGGTTGGCGTGGAATACCCGCGCGAACACGAAGGCAGGTGTGAGGCGCGGCCTTCGGCGGCGAGGTGCTTCTCCAAACGCAGGACGCGACGCGCGCTCGCCGCGCGCGAGCAGTAGTCGCCGTTGTTTGTGACCACGTGACCGCTTACGACGAAACGGAGCAGCGCTTATTGCGGCAGCGATGAGATGACCGCTTCGCCCTAGCCGAGCAGCAGCCACTTGATCGAGATCGCGACGACCGACGGTACGGTCTCTGCCTACGCACGAACGTGACCCTGCTTGCTCGGAATCGGGATTCAGCAAACTCAGTGCCCTGCCGTGATCGCGCACATCCAGGCCTGTTGGTCCCTGGGGGCGCCACGACTCTGCTTCGGCTGGTCCGGGCTCGCTATGCCTTTGCCACTCAGGCGATCACGCGGACGCGGGTGGCGCGACGATCGCATTCGCATCTAGTGGCGCGACCATCGTGCTCGGCGTCATGGTCGACGTCCACAACGCGCCCGCGAGGCCCAAGGGGGGCTTTACTGATGAGGCGGGTTCGCGGCCGTCCTGGCTCGGGCGCCTGCCGAACGAAAGTTAGACGACGACTTGTCTAGAGGGCGACCTGTGAGCCCATGACCACGGTGCGGTCGCCTGGGAGTCCGAAGTGCTCGATCGCGCTCGATGCGTTCAGGGCCATCGCGACGAACAGGTTCTTTTGCCACCGCCGCATCTCCGGATCGTCGGTCGGCGTGATCGTGACCCGCGAGACGAAGTACGAGGCGTGCTCGAGGTCGAGGTTGCGCTCGATCAGCCCTTGCTTGCGCGCCTCTGCCAGCGCTCCGGGGATGCTCAGCTTGTCGTGGTATCCGAAGCGGGCGGTCAGATGGACGATCTTGAAGCGGCCGTGGCCGAGCACCTCGACCGAGCACCTGTCGAACGTCTCGACGTGCGGGATGCTGACGGTGTCGACCGAGACGATCACGACCTTCTCCGGGAGCGTGTGGATCCGCTCGACGTCGGCGCGGAGCGACAGCGGAGTTGTGGCGTTGTCGCGGCAGAGGAAGACCGCAACGCCGGGCGTGCGGACCAACGGCGGCTGCCTGGAGTCGAGACCCTCGAGGAAGTCGTCGAGCGGTCCTTCCTGGGCGACACGATTCCGCGTCACGATCGTCTGGCCGCGGCGCCAGTTGATCATCACCATCGACAGTAGGGCAGCGACCACCAGCGGCAGCCAGGCACCGTGCTCGACTTTCGCGATGTTCGCGCTGAAGAACGCGACCTCCACGGTCAGGAACAACACGGCGATCGGCGCCAGCTTCCGTTTCGACGTGCCCCACAGCAAGCGGGCGACGGCGAGGAACAGCAGCGTGTTGAGGATGAACGTTCCCGTCACCGCGACGCCGTAGATGTCGCCCAGCTTGCTCGATGAGCGGAATATGAGCGTCAGCGCGAGCACCCCGACGCACAGCAGCCAGTTGATCATCGGGACGTAGATCTGACCCTCGACCGTGGAGGTGTGCATGACTCGAAGCCGCGGGAGGAAGCCAAGCTGCACGGCTTGCTTGGCTACCGAGAACGAGCCCGAGATCACCGCCTGGGAGGCGATCACCGTGGCCATCGCGGCGAGTACCACCATCGGCCACAGGCCCCAGTGCGGGACCATCTGGTAGAAGGGATTGAAAGTGCTCGCGTCCTTCGCCAGGGACGGGTGGTGCAGGATGAACACCCCCTGGCCCAGGTAGTTGAGCACTAGCGCCGGCAGTGCAACGCCGAACCAGCCGAGGCGGATCGGCCCGGCGCCGAAGTGACCCCGATCGGCGTACAGCGCCTCAGCACCCGTAATCGCCAGTACAACGCCGCCCAGCACGAGGTAGCCGGAGGCGCCGTGATCGATGAAGAACCGGACGGCCCAAGTCGGGGACAGCGCCTGGAATACCGCGGGCTCCTTCACGACCTGACTAAGGCCGACGAGCCCGATCACGACGAACCAGACGAGCAGGATCGGCCCGAACAACCATCCGATCGTCCCCGACCCGAACCGCTGAAGGATGAACAGGCCAAGCAGGATCGCGACCGAAAGCGGCACGACCAGGTGAGCGAGCGCCGGAGTGGCGACCTGGACTCCCTGGATCGCGCCTAGCACTGAGATCGCGGGCGTGATCATGCCGTCGCCGAAGAACAGCGCGGCGCCGAAGATCCCGAGCGTCACCAGCAGCGTCCCATGGACGACCTTGTTGCGCTGCAGCAGGGCCGTCAGCGCCATGATCCCGCCGTCGCCGCGGTTGTGGGCGCGCATGATGAAGCCGGCGTACTTGATCGACACGATGATCATCAAGGCCCAGAAGATGAGAGACGCGGTCCCGTATACGGTCGCCGCGGCAATGTGGGCCGTGGCCTTGTACGAGGTGAAGATCGCCTGATCGGTGTAAAGCGGACTGGTTCCGAGGTCCCCGTAGACGACGCCGAGCGCACCCAGCGCCACAATCGCCGTGCTCCCGTGAGGGATCACGTCCCGGTCGGGATCGGCCAGTGCCTCGAACCGTTTCCGCGTCGCCTCCGACTCCTGGGCGTGAGCGTTTGCCGCCGGCGCAGCGACGTCGCCGAGCTTGTGGGCGGCCTCGTTGAAGCTTCGTTTCACACCGATTGTCCCCGGAGATTGGCCGGACTCGTTCCGTGCGGGCGTTTCGGTCGTGTGCGCCGCCTCATGGAGACTACGCCGCCGCGAGGTGGTCATCGCAGAGTCGCCCGACCCGCACTGACCGGGTCATGCCGCGGGGAAGGTTCGAGCGCAGCGGGCGCCGCGCGTAGTTGGCTTCCAAGCCCTCCGGGTTCGGTGCTCACGTACAGCGCACTCGTACCGCCGGTGGGCAGCGACTCGAGCAGCGGGACTGCCGCTGGGGGTTGCCGGGCAGCGATGGAGCGACCTGGCCAACGCCGCGCTACGCGATCGTGAGCGTCTCCGTTCCGCGGTCGGTGTGGACGTAGTCGGACGCCTGGCGCCGAGGCAGCAGCGAGCGCTTCTTGCGGTGGTGTCGCTCCATCCGCCGCAGGATGTCGTCGAGGACTGAGATCGCTTCGATGATTCGTGGGCCTTTGTTGAGCATTACGCACTCGGCTTGCACGCCCATGGCTGCATCGGTGATCTCTGCGCGTGAGGGTCGGCCGGTTTTAGCCAGCTGATCGAGTACCCGTGTGGCCCCTGGTCCTAGTCAGCTCGGCACCTCCCGTCCCGCGGCACCACGGTTGACCCGAGCAAGTGTCTTGGTTTCCACGGAGGGTGTTGCACAAACCCGGCGTGCGTCGATTTGTTGTGGCCAACTCACAGGGGGTGGACCAGCGCGGTAGAGCCTGGTCGAGAAACGTCCCCACACACAGGGCACGATCGCGGTAGGGACCGTCGTTGCCGGCGGCCCCCCGCACAGATCCCAGCGTGCGCGTCAACGCACTGGGCTCCTCCCTTGGGTTCTGGCGTCGAAGCGTCGGTCGGGCCAGGGGTGAAGGATGCGGGGTTGAGGTAGCCATCGGGCGGCGAGGCGATACGCTCGCTCCCAGGTGATGCGGCCTTTCTGGCTGCGGCGCGAGAGCGCTCTTTGCCAGTGCCGGAGCACCTGTCTTTGAAAGCAACGCAGCGCTTCGCTGTTATCGGGCACCGCGTAATAGCGGTAATGCCCGCGCAGGACACTGGCGAGCCAGCGTCCCTGCTCGGGGATCGGGTGATGCATCCGCCTGCGCATTTCGGTCTTGACCGCTCTGAGCTTGGCGCGCATCTTCTTCTTGCTCGTGACCCGCTTGAGCTTGAACCGCCCGTGTCTGTCCTTCGCGCAGATGTGCGTGAAGCCCAGAAACTCGAACGTCTCAGGCTTCCGGTCGCCACGCGCCTGGCGTCGTTCGGCGGCGTACCGTCCGAACTCGATCAGCCGCGTCTTGTCCGGATGCAGCTCCAGCCCGAACTGCGCGAACCTGTCACGCAGATCGGCGAGGAACCGCTCGGCGTCCTCACGATGCTCAAAGCCCGCCACGTAGTCGTCGGCGAACCGCACGAGAACCACTGCTCCGCGCGCGTGCCGCCGCCGCCACTGGTCGGCCCACAGGTCGAACACGTAGTGCAGGAAGACGTTCGAGAGCAACGGCGAAACCGAAGCCCCCTGCGCCGTCCCCGCCCGCGTGCTTGACCATTCCCCGTCCTCAATGACCCCCGCGGCCAGCCATTTCTGGATCAGCCGCAGGACCCTCTCGTCCGCGATCCGATGCTCGAGGAACTTCACCAACCACGACTGGTCGAGGCCGGTAAAGAAGTCGCTGATATCAGCGTCGAGCACGAAGTTCACCCTCTTGCGCGTGATCGCGACCGCGAGCGCATCCAACGCATCATGCTGCGAGCGCCCAGGTCGGAACCCGTACGAGAAACCGAGGAAGTCCTGCTCGTACACGGCGTTCAGCACCTCGACCACCGCCCGCTGAAGGACCTTGTCCTCCAGCGCCGCGACCCCGAGCGGCCGCAGCCGCCCGTCCGCCTTCGGTATGAACACCCTGCGAGACGGCCTCGCTCGATACGCACCCCGATGAACCCGGGCGTGCAGATCCCGAAGGTTTTCCTCCAGATCCAGCCCGTAGTCCCGCCACGTGACCCCATCGACCCCCGGGGCCGCGTCCGGACGAATCGCCCGGTACGCCTCCCGCAAACGATCGACGCTCACGTGATGAAGGAGCGCGGTGAACCGCACATCCCTGTCCTTCCGCGCCACCTGGCGCACACGCTCCAGATCACTGGACACGCCCTGTCCGGCACTGCGTCCGGGACGCGTTTCACTGACCGTGTTCCCCTCGGGCAGGCCCCTTCCCTCCACCACCTCCGCCCCCGCATCAGCGGGCTTGTTCGGCAGCTTCGCAGGTACTACGGGCCTGTCTGACTTCCCGCGATCGTGCATCAAGGGATTACCGCCTCAGCGTTCCCCTCACGGCCCACCAGACGCCGACCTGCCACCCCGCGAACCATCCGGGACGGGGCATCAACAACGCCCACGGGCAACCACGGGATCTCCCGGTTCTCGCGCATGGAGCTCGTCGTGCGTGCCTGGGTTCTTCGACCGCGCAGGGCCCCTCAGCGACTCGCGATAACGCCGCCAACGATGTTGCCTTCCGCTTGAGAAAAGAGCGTCAGCACCCCGAACGTCTGGATTTCGCGGCTCAATAACCCCGCCCGCACGCCCCCTATCAACGCTTCGCTGCGCCCTCACGGAACGCCAACGCATGACTCGGGGCCACCGCGGATCGCTACCCCTTCGATGTAGAGCATTCCCATCTCCTACTCCATGCCGGTTCATCCCGGCGCTTTCTTCCTCGACCAGCCTTCCGCGAATCGTGCCCACTGTCGCCATCCCGCGACGGGTGGTTGTGTGCACCTCACAACCACCCAGATTTATGCAACACCCTCCACGCAAACGGAGGCCGTCGCGAGCGGCGGCGAGATGCACGCCAAGCGACAAAGGAGGTCTCCGCGGGCGCAGCCGATCACCGGTGCTGCCGCATCCTCACTCTGGTCCGGCGGGTCGCGGATCGTCAGGGCGGCGCTTCTGGGCCCCGTCCAAGGGTGGGTCACCGCGCTCGCAGCTCGTCGTAGCTTTGGCGCAGCAGCGCGATCCCGTCTTGTGCGTCTGCGTCGTTGGCGAGTGGCTTGCTGACCCAGCCGGGGTAGCATTCCTTAGCCCGTCCCGCGTTCAGCATCTCCGTGCGTTTGTCGTCTGGGAGAGGCATGTCGAGTGTGCCGCGGTTCATGTGAACATGGCCAACTTGTGACCCTCGAATACGATCGCGGCGGCGCCGCGCGAGGTTGTTCGTGTGCTGATGCCGGGCCAGCTGGTGACCTCCTCGAGGACGGAGGTGGCGGGGGAGCAGTTTTCATGGCAATCTCCTCTGGAGCGGGTTGAGAATGCGGAACATCGGTTCTGACTCGGGTCCGTCAGTGACACCGGCCGGCTCGGCGAGCTGCGAACACGGCGAGCCGGCCGGCAGGAATCGCTCAACTTGAACAGTTGGACCGCGGACCGCACGGCGCTGCCGCCGGGACCGCTGTTCTGCGTGATCGACGGCCCCACCCGCGGTCGCGCGTGGTCAGGCGCCGATTCGCGCCACACCAACCTCGGCATGCGCACGCCGTCGAGTTGTTGCACGAGGCCCCCACGGAGAATCGGCAAGGAGAAGCTCGGAACACAGCGTCGCTGGTCGTCCGCACCAGGAGCGACTACGTCGGTGGGCCAGCGCTTCTGCAAGGCCTGAGCGAGCAATGGTCGACGCCCTCGGAGCTGGCAGGTGACTTGGTATGACTGGCGACGACCCGGCGCCACGGATCGAATCGAGAATGAGTTAACTCCGGCTCGCGGGAGAGCGCCTTCGGGAGTGCAACAGGAGGCCCCCATCGCCGCCCTTGAGATCACGCGATCGTGAACCGTCAGCGGTTCAAATCGAGGTCGGGCAGCCGAGCCGCCTACCGGTCATACCGTGAACACGATGTTTCCGAACCGCTCCGGGCTTTGCAATCGCGCGATGGCGGCGGCATATTCATCGAGCGGAAAGACGCTGTCTAGGATCGGCCGCCAGCGCGCACTGGTGACGTGTTGCACCATCGCCTGGTACTCGCGCGGGCTCCCCATCGAGGTGCCGATGACTCGTCTCCACTGCCAGTAGACCTCGGCCGTGGTCAGTGTCGTCGACGGCCCCGAGGTGTCGCCGAAGCAGACAAGGGTGCCACCAGTGCGCAACGACCGGAGCGCGCCTTCCCACGAGGGACCGCCGTAGCTGTCGATCGCCGCGTCAAGTCCGCCCCCGGCCAGTTCACGCAGTCGGTCGGGCCAGTCGGGATCCAGGTAGCTGACCGCGCCGGCTGCCCCTAGCGAACGCGCTCGCGCGAGCTTCTCCTCGGTCGAGGACGTCACGTAGACGCGGGCACCGCGGGCCACCGCGATCTGTATGGCGAACGTCGCCACACCGCTTCCGGCACCGGTGACGAGCACCGACCCGCCGGCTGCCGCGCCGGCGCACGTGACGACGGCCCGCCAAGCGGTGAGCCCGCCCAGATTGAGCGCCGCGGCCTCCTCCCAGGAGAGCCGCGCGGGCTTAGCCGCGACGTTGGCCGCGGGCACGACGATCCGCTGCGCGAACGTGCCGTTGACCGGTGCGCCGATGATGTCGAAAGCCTCGGTTGGGTGCTCCTCGCTCTCGCCCCACCCGAGTGTGGGGTCGAATATGACCTCGTCCCCGACCGCAGGCCAGCAGACGTCTGGACCGACGGCCGCGACCACGCCGGCGCCGTCTGAGCCGAGCGTGACCGGGAGTTGGCAGTAGCCCGGCGTGGTCCACACCCAAGGATCGCGGCGGTTGAGCGCCGCCGCGCGCAGCGCGATGACTACTTCGCCGCGGCCGGGCGCAGGCTCCGGCAAGTCGGCCAACTCGAAGCGGGGAGGATCCCCGAACTCCACCAGTCGCAGCGCTCTCATCTCGGCTGAGCCCCCATGGCGGCGCCAACATACAACGCTCTGCGGCGCAGTGTCAGGACCCCATATGTCCTGGACATCCACGATTCAACGACATGCGAGCCACGACGGCACGCGCCGCGATCGACCACGACGACTGTGGTCCCGCAACGCACACCTCCGGCCCCGAACGCGGGAAGGCCACCATCCGCGGCCGCCAGATCCGATCCACGGTGATCGCCAAATCCGAGCGCCATCACCGCCGCTCACCCATGCATCGCACAAGCGATAAGCGGCTGACATATCGCTGCTCCAGCGGACGAGCTGGGGAACTACCCGAGGCGTAGACGAGCTTCTCCTCGTCACGTTTGCGGAAGTCTCGCTCAATATAAGGTCGGTCCGCCAGCATCGAGTTCCGCGACGTGTGCGATCCGTACATCCTGATGGCGCCCGAACCGACAGGGCTGCTGGCTTCCCGTAAGAACGAGTTGCGGAACTAGCCCGAGGTGTCGGCGAACTTCTGCTCGTCACGATTGCGGAAGCCGCGCCCGAAAACCCCGCCCTCCGCCGGCGTCGCCGCCCCGGGGTGTGCAATCCATGTCCGCCGACCGCATCCGAAACGAGAGGGGTGAGGCTTCTTCACGTAAGGGCGAAACTGAGAAGCGCTCGAACACATGTGGATGCCCAACGTGTACCTACGCTACCGACCTACGCACGGGTGCTACCGACGGCCTGAACGCCAGCGGCGAGCGCCGCTTACGAACCCCCGCACAGGCCGTGCCGGCTTACCGCACGATCCTTGGTCCTCCATCCCGATCTCCGACGCGCTCGCTCTGCGACCCGCGGCGGGTAGATAGTCGGGTCGACGCGAAGGGTGCACGGGTAAGCCGCCAGCGACACGGTATGCGACGCAATTGGGTGGATCGCTGCGCCACGGCGGAGGGGCGCCGTCGCAGCACGGATCGTCATCGTCGAGTCGTGGCGTTCTCTGCGACCCCCACCGTGATTGGATCGCCCGCGTTGCGCCTGAAACGATTCGGCTGAGCCGTCCGCCGGGGCAGCGAAGATAGGGGCGTGAGCATCGAGATCGACGACGGCGCCAAGTCGATGCTGTGGTCCCAGACGCAGGATCGCCGATTGAAGGATCCTGACCGTCAGCTGCTCGATGCGATCGCCGCAGGAGAGCTCGATGACCATCTGGTCGCGATCGCCGACGCCGTCCACGCGCGCGTCCACTTGCTTCACACGGTCCGGTCCGCCCGGGCGATCGCCGAGCTGTGCGTGGGTGACCGGGTGATGTTTACCAATCGGATCCGGCCTCGGTACCTCGAGCACGAACTCGCCGAGGTCACCGAGGTTGACGACCGCATGGTCACCGTCCGGCTATGGCGGCCGGTGGGGCGCTTCGGCGACCGCGAGCTCCGATGCCCGCCGCTCGCGCTGCGCAAGCTCGACCGCGAAACCTCGATCCGGCACAGCTGACGCTCGCCGTCCCGCCCACGGGCATCGATGCGCCCCCGGAAGGGCGGCATGCTCGGCGCTCCGCAAGGAGCGGCGGCGGCTCGATCAACGGGCCGCTCGGGACCAACGCCCAGGTCAGCGCGGCCGGATCGCAGCCCTACGTCCAGGTGAGCCCAATCGGATGGGCCTCTCACGGACCGGCACAACGGCGTGGCGACATCACGCTTTCCCGCCGCCCGCTCGTAGCCCGCAGCAGCTCGGCTATCCCAGCGGTCGGCCAGAACGGGGCAGGCAATCCGCGCTCCCGATTGACTGCGGGGCGCCCGCGACTTCGGGCGCAAGCGACTTCGGCGCGCGCGGCTCTCGCAGTCGTCCGATCTAGACCGACCGGTGCCCGCCCCCGACGATCGTTTCCCAATCCCCGCCGCTCTAGCGGCGCGCTACAGCAACTAGCCAACCAGCACGTCCCGCGCGATCACGGCCTGCCCGCCAGCACCGTGCATGTGGCAATTGGGCTGACGCGACCGGCGGGCCCCACGCTGCAGGTGAACTCCCGGCCCGACTGCAGGCGGCCGGTGCACGTCCACCACACCTGGCCATTCGGCGAACAGCTCACGCTCTGGACCGTCAACCCCTCCGTGCTGGCGATCAAGCGCGCGTAGTCGGCCGCATGCTCCTCCGCCGTCTTGGCGCCGAGGCACCCCGCCAGTGACAGCATCAACGCCAAAGCGACCGCGCTCCGGCGAACGGCGACGAGCGGGCTCATCTCGCGAAGCGAGCGGCACATCTCCTGACCGGGACCGGTCCCGTGATCACGCGCTCAATCTAGCGCCGGCTGGTCCTCGCAGCTGGGTTTCGCCTCGGCGCTCACGCCGCCCTCGGAGCCACCTAACCCCAACCGAGGCCGATCGAATGACGCACAGGGCGAGCACTTTGCGTGGAAGCGCGGCCGATCGACGCCGCCGCCGAGATCGGGCTGGCTTCCTCAGCCGTGATCGCGTTCGTGTGACCGACCAGCTGCGGCCCACCAGTCCTTCGACAACGGACCACTAATGCGGCGGAGATGCGAAGGTAGCCGGCCAGGCCTGCGGCAAGTAGCGGGACCTATGGCTGGCGGTGGTGCCCGCTTGTTGGATGCTGACGGGTGGCCGGGGTGTGTTTTGCCTCTTTCTCAGTCGGCGCGGTGGCGCGCGAGGAGGTGTGTGCTGCTTCTTCGGCGATCCGCTTGATCCTGCCGAGGCGCTCGTCCCACCGGGTAGCGAGCCGCGCCATCTGGCGCTGCGCTTGGGCGAGACGTTCGTCGCGCACCGTGAAGCGGGTTTCGCGCCCGGCCCGGTGAGCGCGGACGAGATCGGCACGCTGAAGCACCTGGAGGTGCTTAGCGATTCCTTGTCGGGTGATCGGAAGTTCGGTCGCGAGTGTGCTGGCTGTCGCTTCGCCGTGCTCGAGCAGCAGGTCGAGCAGGCGCAGCCGCATCGGATCGCCGAGCGCGGCCCACAGGCGATCGGCGTCCTCGCCGTCTCGCGTCATTGCGCGTGCGTCGAGCCCGTGACTCGCGCTGCATAGGCGCTCAGTTCGTCGAGCTCCCTGATCCAGCCGGAGGCGTTCTGGTCGGCGTAGCCGGCTCGCTCGTGCTCGGGCCAGGACAGATCCGAGAAGCCGCTCTCGACGACTCGCAAGTGGGTCCCGGCACCTGTCGGGGTGAGCGTCATCACGACCAGGGTGGAGCCGCCCGGGACGGGATCCTGTCCGTCGCGCAGCACCCAGCGAAACGCGAACGTCACCGGTGGCTCAACGGTCTCGACGCTCGCGCGGTAGGCGCCGTGGCCGTGCCAGGTGAGCAGCATCGCGCCGCCTGGCCGCAGGTCGATCTCGGCCTCGTCGCTGAACCAGCGGGCCAGATGCCGCGCCTCGGTGACGATCGACCAGACCACCTCCGGGGGCGCGTCGATGTCGATCTCCCGGGTGATGGCGTCGGGCAGCACAGGCGTGACGATACCACGGACGCGCAACTTATAGTTGCGCATCTGGCGTAAATGTGCAACCATCGGTTGCGCTTTTATGCCCGCCACGACCAACCGGAGATGGACATGACGACAGCACCATCACATACCTTCATCGCGTCGATGCAGGTCACGCTTGACGGCTACAGCCGCGATGCGGACGGCCAGGCCGACTGGGTGGACTCCTGGGCCGATGGCCTCGGACTGCTCCCGGTGGTCGACGCGTTCGTTCTCGGTGCCGGAATGCTCCCCGAGTACGAGGCGTTTTGGGCGGCGATCCGAGATGACCCGGCGACCGTCGGGGAGTGGCTGGGACGCGACCCGTACCCGCGCGAGGTCGAGTACGCGCACGTCGCCGCTGAGACCCCGCACCTGATCCTCTCGACGACCCTGGGCGAGGCCGCCTGGCCGACGGCGCGGATCGTTAGCCTCGACGAGCTGCGGGCGTTCAAGGCGCAGCCGGGTGGCGCCGTGTACGTCGTCGGTGGTATTGGCCTGGTCAGGAGCCTGATGGATGCCGGGCTGCTGGACGAGCTTCGCCTGATCGTGCACCCCGTCCTCGTCGGGGCCGGGGCGGCCCTGTTTGACGGGATCGGCCGGCAACAGGACCTGGAGCTCATCGACAGCGAGCGCACCGCCGCCGGTCGGATCAACCTCACCTACCGCGTCACGGCCAGGCCGTCCGATCATGCCCAGTGATTTCACGCAGAGCGTCATCGCCGAGTTCCGGGCAAACAAGGGACGGGTCGGCGGAGAGCTGGCCGGCACGCCGATCCTCCTCATCCACCACCTCGGCGTCAGAACGCGGGCCGAGCGCGTCACCCCGGTCGCATACAGCTCGTTGCCCGACGGACGGCTCGTCATCGCTGCCTCCAACGGCGGGTCGCTGACACACCCCGCCTGGTACCACAACGTCAAGGCACACCCGACGATCGAGGTCGAGCTCGGCACCGAAACGTTCACTGCACTGGCGCAAGAAGTCACCGGCGCCGCGCACGCCAGACTGTGGCCAAAACTGATCGCGGCGTCACCGGCGTTGGGCGAGTTCCAAGCCAAGACAACGCGACAAATCCCGCTGCTCACGCTTACCAGGCGCGTATCCTGAGCAGCGCTTCAAACGACGGCCCAATGCCTCACCCCCCGACCGATGCAGCACGACCACAACTCCATCGACGCCGCGGCTGAATCATCCGGGATAGCAGCTGTGCGGTCCGGACCGGAACTACGCGCCGCTCTGCCGATTCACGCGAAAGCGGCACATGCGCAAGATCAGTCGATCAGCCCAAGCGCACGGGCCTGGATGACCGCATCCGCACGACTGTGAACCCCAAGCTTTTGGTAGAGGCGCCTAGCGCGATCCTTTGCTGCCGAGCGAGAGATCCCCAACTTGTCGGCCATCAGCGCGAAGGTCAACGGCGTCGGTAAATAGCGGAGGATCCGCGCCTCAGCCAAGCTGATGGACGCTGCGCTGACTGTGACGGCGGCTTCGGCGACGGCCTCGGCGGTGGCTTCGTCGGCCGCGGTGATTACGGCTGCGTCCTCCGCGATGGCCTCGGTGGTGGCGTCGTCGGCCGCGGTCACTTCGGCCGCGTCCTCAGCGAGAGCCTCCGCGGTCGCTTCGTCGGCCGCGGTGACTTCGGCCGCGTCCTCAGCGAGAGCCTCGGCGGTCGCCTCGTCGGCCGCGGTCACTACGGCCGCGTCCTCAGCGAGAGCCTCCGCGGTCGCGTCGTCAGCTGCGGTCACTACGGCCGCGCCCTCAGCGAGAGCCTCCGCGGTCGCTTCGTCGGCCGCGGCGATGATCAGGCCGGCGGCAGCCAAAGCGTCAATAGCCTCGTGGGTGGCTTCCTCCTCGATGATGCCTGCCCTCATGAGCGCTCGCACAGCGTCGGCCGCCGCAGCGGCACGAATCGCTTCCGAGGCTGCGATCGCGTCGGCTGCTCGCGTCTCGGCCTCGATCGCCCGGAGCATCGCGTCGGCCTCGGCAGCGTGCGCGGCCGCAATCACCTCCACCGCCTCGTCCATCGCCGCTACCTCAGCTCCAACAACCAGCCCGGCTTCGGCCGTGAGGAAACCCTCACCCAGCAACTCCCCTCCAGTGTCCGCGATCGCATCGAACAGCGGCTGCGCCCACCCGTGCTCGATCAGCAGGAAAGCCAGCGCCGTCCCGGGCAGCAGGGAATGCGCCAGCGCCTGAGCGTCAGTCGGATCAAAGCCCGAGGAACCGTCCGGCGCAGGTTCCACCAGACCAGCGCCTCCCAAAGGCACGATCCTCGACAGCAGTGCGCCAAAGTCGTCATCGCCGATGACGGTCCGCTCGATCGTGCCGTCGTCTCTCTTGGAGACGAAGAGAAGATCGAGCAGCCGCAAAACTCCGCGGCCCTGTAGACGATCGACCTCGGCCAACACCCGACCATGGAAGTCGGAGCCAGGACCAAAGCTAATGGCAATCACCTGCAAGGGACCCGGCATATGTTGACCTCCAAGAAGAACAGAAGAACGGCCGCGAGGGCGAGAACGGCCACAGACTACAACTGACACGCACCTCCATCCCGACCTGCTGCGGCCCGCCCGTTGGCGCCCTCTGGCAGGCCAACCGCGATCCGGCAGCAGCCCCGGGCCCGACCGTGCCGCGATCGCCTTGCTCCCGTGCTGCCCTAACGTTCGACGAGCAATCCGCGGCCACTAGTATCTCAACCAACCGAGGAGCCGCGTGCAAGCAAGGGGAGCAACCACCCGGCAGCGGGCCGAAGCTGCAACTACGGCCTCCGGGCTGTCCGTCATCGATTATCCGTCGGCATATATGCCCGGTGACCGGCGGCGAGCGCTCGCGGCGGGCGAGGCGCTCCCGAGCCACGTGACAGGCGCTTCGCTGTTCGCGGACATATCAGG
This sequence comes from uncultured Solirubrobacterales bacterium, assembly GCA_963757235.1. Taxonomy (GTDB): domain Bacteria; phylum Actinomycetota; class Thermoleophilia; order Solirubrobacterales; family Solirubrobacteraceae; genus Palsa-465. Next base: position 34,598 of record CAVWRC010000014.1, read on the forward strand.
ATTCACGGCGCTGACCGAGGCGCTCGCGAGCGAGCTCGGCTCCCAGCGGGCCTCCGAGGTCCTCACCGGGCATTTGAACCGCGTCTTCCACGCCGTAATCGCCGAGCTCGACCGCTTCGGCGGCGAGGTGATCTACTTCAGCGGCGACGCGATCACCTGCTGGCTGGACGGCGACGACGGCACGCGCGCCACGGCAAGCGGGCTGGCAATGCAGGGTGCGATGGCGCGCGAGGGCGAGATCCGGACGCCTGCGGGGCTCGCCTTTCAGCTCGCGCTCAAGGTCGCGGTCGTCACCGGACATGCCCGCCGCTTTGTCGTCGGCGATCCCGCGATTCAGCTGATCGACGTGCTCGCGGGCGCGCTCATCGACCGGCTCACCGCCACTGAGCGCCTCGCGCAGGCTGGGGAGGTCGTGGTCGGCCGCGCCGTGGCGGCGGCCCTCGCCGGGTCGGCAGAGGTTGGCGAGCGGCGCCGCTCGGACGCGGCCGGTCCCGTTACCGTCGTCACGCGGCTGCACGGCGAGGTACCCGATGTGCGGTTGGTCGAGGACGACCTCACCGGCCTGCCCGAGGCAATCGCACGCCAGTGGCTCTTGCCTGCCGTCTATGAACGCCTCTCGGCCGGTCGCGGTCAGTTTCTCGCAGAGTTGCGCTCCGCCTATCCGATCTTCGTGAGCTTCCGCGGCATTCACTACGTCGGCGACGCGGCCGGCAGCGAAGAGCTCGACGCATTCGTCCGCGCTGCGCAGCAGGTCCTCTCGGGCTACGGCGGAAACGTGCTCCAGCTCACGCTCGGAGACAAGGGCGCCTACCTCTACGGCGTTTTCGGGACCCCGTACGCACACGAGGATGACGCCGACCGCGTCTGCGCAGCCGCCCTCGAGCTGCAGGGGCTCGAGCGGACGACGGCAGCGCGCGAGATCCGCGTCGGGATCGCGCATGGACGTCTGCGGAGCGGCACGTACGGCCATGCCCGGCGACGGACGTTCGTCTGCCTCGGAGACGCCGTCAACCTCGCGGCGCGGCTGATGTCGAAGGCACCCCCGGGGGAGATCTACGTCTCGGAGCTCGTGCGCCGGCGGACCGCGGAGCGCTTCACCTGGAAAGCGCTGGAGCCCCTGCAGCTGAAGGGCAAGGCGGCGCCCGTGGGCGCCCACAGCCTCGCCGGAGCCTCGGCGCAGCACACCCGGCGGGTCGTCCGCTACGCGCTGCCGATCGTGGGACGTTCGTCCGAGCTTGCGGCACTCCAAGCAGCGCTCGCCGACTCCGCAGCCGGCCGTGGGCAGACCGTCGGTATCTCCGCCGAGGCGGGGATGGGAAAGTCGCGGCTGATCGCCGAGTTCGTGCGCAACACAAGAGGCGCGGGAATCACGGTGGCGTTTGGCGAGTGCCAGGCATTCGGCACGAGCACCAGCTATTACGTCTGGCGCGAGATATGGCGCTCGCTGCTTGGGATACCCCAGGGAGCGCCGGACCCGGAGCAGATCGCCGCGCTCGAGCGCTCACTGCGAGCGATCGACCCCGCGTTCGTCCAGCGCGCGCCGCTGCTCGACGTTGTGCTCGGTATCACGATTCCTGACAACCCGCTGACGAGCACGTTTGACCCGAAGCTGCGCAAGACCTCGGTCGAGAACCTACTCGGCGATTGTCTGCGGGCGAGAGCCGCCGCGGAGCCGCTCGTGCTCGTGCTCGAGGATTGCCACTGGCTCGACCCGCTCTCGCGCGAGCTGCTCGACGTGATCGCGCGCACCGCCGCCACGGCCCCGGTCTTGATCGTCTGCGCGTATCGCCCCGACGCCGCGCTCTCAGGCGGGCTCGCCCTGGGCGCGCTCCACGGACTGCAGGAGCTCCCGCTTTCGGCGCTGGCCGAGGAGGACATGACCGCGGCCGTACGGGAGAAGCTGAGGGCGCTTCTCGAAGAGGAGCCGACCGATCCGGACAGGCCGCTGATCGAGCTCGTCGCGGCGCGAGCGCAGGGGAACCCCTTATACGCCGAGGAGCTCCTCAACTTCATTCACGCCAGCGGCATCGACCGTGCCGACGAGATCGGGCTGCGTTCGCTCGATCTCCCAGACAGCCTCCAAAGCCTGATCCTCTCGCGCATCGACACGCTCCAGGAATCCTCGCGGCGAACGCTGAAGCTTGCGAGCGTTATCGGCCGCGTTTTCCAGGCTCCGGCGCTGCCGGTCATCTACCGGGACCTGGTAACGATCGACGGTGTGCGGTCCGACCTCGACACGCTGCTACTGCTCGACCTCGTGATCCCCGACCGCGAGGAGGATGAGTCTCGCCTGTTCAAGCACGCGTTGACCCAAGCGGTGGTCTACGAAAGCCTTCCCTATGGGCTGCGTACCAGTCTGCACGGCCGCGTCGGCAAGTTCCTGGAGGCGCGTGGACCCGACGCGATCGAGCGCAATCTCGACCTGCTCGCCCATCACTACTGGCACAGCAAGGACGAGGCGAAGAAGCGCCTCTACCTGGGTCGCGCCGCCGAGGCGGCGAAGGCTGCGTACGCGAACGCCGCGGCGATCGACTATTACGAGCGGCTGGCTCCGCTACTCGGCGAAGGCGAGCGGATCGATGCGCTGCTCGAGCTGGGCGGTGTGCTCGAGCTCGTCGGCGAGTGGGACCGGGCCTACAGCACCGAGATGACCGCGCTCGGCCTCGCCGAGGAGATCGGCGACGACCGGGCGCGCGCCCGCTGCGAGACCGCGCTCGCCGATGTCGCATGGAAGCAGGCGCGATACGAGGAGGCGGGCGAGCGCCTCGCCCGCGCCGCCGCCACCTTCGAGGCCGTTGGAGACGACCGCGGCCTCGGGCGGGTGGCGCACATCGAGGGGACGCTTGCCGCGCAGCGAGGCGACCTGGTGCGAGCACGCAGAAGCTACGAGCAGAGCCTGGCGATCCGCCGCCGGCTCCGGGACCGTCCGATGATGGCGAGCGTGCTCAGCAACCTCGGCATCGTCGCCGAGTACGAAGCTGACTACGTGCGCGCGCGCTCCCTCCACGCGCAGTCACTCGCGCTTCGGCGCGAGCTCGGGGACCGCTGGGCGATCGCGAACTCGATGACGAACCTCGGGATGATCGCGCTGCTCGAGGGTCAGTGCGGTGAGGCGCGCGCGCGTTTCGAAGAGGCGATGAGCCTTTACCGGGAGGTCGGGGACTCGCGGAGTGTCGCGCTCAGCGACAACAATCTCGGGAACGCCACTCGCGACCTCGGTGACCTCGCGACCGCGGCCGAGCACTACCGGGCGAGCCTCCGCGCGTACCGCGATTACGGAGACAAGTGGGCACTCGCGTTCCTGCTCGAAGACGTGGGCCGGTTCGGCGCGCTCCTCGGCGAGGCCGAAAGCGCGCTGGAGCTGGTCGGCGCGGCCCACAGGCTGCGGGAGGAGATCGGCGCGCCCCGCGCGGAGAGCCTCGAGGCCGAGATCGCGAAGGCGATCGGGCCCGCGACAGCACAGCTCGGCGCCGACGAGCAGGCGGCGATCCGGATGCGCGGGCGGGCGCTCGACCTGGCCGCGGCCGTCGACGCAGCGCTCTCGCTCGTGGCTGCCGGCGACCACGGAATGCAGATATGAGTACGACTGCCGAACGTTATCGACGCCGGTGTGGTGGCTCCCATTGTCGCTCGCGCCGGCAGCCCCCATGGTTCCCCCATCGGTCGCGTTGCCGGTCACGAAGACACCCGCAACCAGGAGGCACGACGCCCCAGCCGGTGCGGTCAGGTTCCCCGACGCAATGTCCAGCCACGATCGTCAACTGCTGCTGCGCCTGCGGCGCCGGCAGGTAGTTGCTGTCGCCGGCCTGGTTAGCGTCGATCAGGCATGTCCCGGCGCCGATGAAGTGCACCGTCGCACGTGAGATCGAGCATGCACCCGCCGTGCTGCCCGCGTCGATCGAGAACACCACCGGCTTCCCGGACGCGCCCCCGGCCGCCGCGACAAAGTACCTGCCTCCGGACACGGGGTGTGCGGGCGGGCTGGACGTGAAAACGATCTGCTGGTTCAACACGGACACTGCGCCGCTTGCGCTGCTCTGATAGATCGGGTCGCCCGCAAGCGCGAGCGGGCCGCCGGGCCCGAAGAACGCCTGGACGCTGTACGCGGTGCCCGGGTTCAGCTGGCCCACGGGCCCGAGCCAGGCGATGCCGTACAGGTCGGTGGTCCGCGTCTGGATCACCTGCGCGCCGCCGCCGTGCGGCGTGAGCACGAATTCCACCGTACGCTCGCCGAGCCCGACGCCGCCGCTCTTGAGTGCAGCGCTGATCCCGGTATTGCCCGAGCTAGTGGTGTTCCGGTTCAGAGTCAGAGTCGTCGGGAGTGTGTTGATCGTGAACGCCGCGGAGGCAGCGGAACTGGAGTAGGTCGCGTCGCCGTCGAAGCCCGCGCTGAGCTGATAGCTGCCGGGGAGCTCGAGGAGCGGTAGTTGCACCGTTGCGACCCCGCTGGCGTTCGTGTTGGTGGTCAACGTCGAGCCGCCGATGGAGAAGCCAACCGGCTCGCTGGGGAGAGGCTGGCCGCCGGCGGTCAGCGTCGCGCTCAGGCTCACCGTGGCACCGTAGGCCGCATTCGCCGGTGGCGAGTCGAGCGCAACGGCCGTCGGTGTGAGCGCCGCGTTGCTCGACTGCAGCGCGGGCGGGATCTGCCCGGGCTGGTAATAGTTGCCCTGGTTGTCGTCGAGGCTGACGAGACCGACGCCGTTCACGGCCTGGACGACGAACTGCAGCGCGTTAATCTGGGAGGCGCTCAGACCGGTGAGCGTCCCGGTCCAGCACGTGGAGTCCCCCTGGCCGCAGGTGGCGGAGCTCGGCGGATCCTGGGTCAGGAAGAGCGATTCCCACTTGCCGGGATCGACGCCCGTGTAGGTGACCCACGCCTGCTGGATTCCCGCCGACGGGTCGCCGACGACGTGGGTGGTGAACGTCACTGTTCCGGCTGCGCTGTTCGCGGACGCGTCGACGCGAGCGATCGTCGGTGGGGCGGCGAGCGCCGGCGTGTTGGCGCCGTAGGTCTTCGTGTTGGCGCTGTAGAAGAGACGCGTCGTGATGCTCGAGAACGTGCGCTGGTCATCGGTCAGCGAGCCTGGGGCGTCGGACTTGTACTGCACCGGGGTGAGCATCAGCTGCGCGTCGGTGGGATCGCTGCTCGCGCCGCTCAGCCCGCTGAAATAATTGACAGTCCACAGCCGTGCGGGGTAGAACGCGCTCGAGGCGAACGTCGTGTGGACGCCGCTCAGCTCGGTGCCGGGGGCGCCGGTGAGCGGCGTGATGCCGGTCGTGTCGCCGTAGCTCCCCCCGAGGAAGCCGACGCCGCGCAGGACGTTGCCGCCACCAATGCCGACATCGGAGATAGAGAGCGGGAGCGTCGGAGCGGCCGGGCTCGTGTCGACGCCGTTGGAGCCGCTCAGGTAAGTCGCGGCGGGCACGTTCATCTGGCTGCCGCTGAGGTTCTCGAGCTGGATCGTGTGCGTCGTCAGCGCCGGCGTCAGGGTGAGGTCGGCCGAGCTCAGGCCGAGCGTGGCGCCCGGGTCGGTCGTGAACGGCGTCGCCGCCGGGCCGGGCGACGCTGTCGGGATTGGGATGCGGCCGTCGGGCATGTTGACGCTCATCATCGGCAGGCCGTAGAGCGTCGCCTCGAGCAGTGACTTCATGTCGATGCCCTGCAGGTTCGGTGTGGCGTCGAGGTATGTCTGCTCGGCCTGGACGAGCGCACTCCCGACGGACACCGGTCCGCTCCCGAGCCGCAGCGCGTGGGAGAAGTCGGCGTAGAGCTGCTCGCTGTAGGCGAGGAAGTTCGTGTCGCCGTACTGGTAGCCGGTGCCGGCGATCAGGGTTGCCTGCTTCTGGGCGAACGCGCCGACCCAGTCGAGCGTCTGGGTGACGTTCGGGACGGCGTCGCCGGCGACGATGTTGTAGGCCGAGTGGCAGCCCGCGCTGAACACGATCGAGTTCTCGAGGTTGACGCTCGAGGCGGCAAGCTGCGTCGCGTTCATCGTCGTCGAGAAGTCAGCGGCCAGGGTGTTGTTCGCACTGAAGTGGCCGGCGAGGAAGATGAGGTCGTGGCGCGAGCCCAGCAGGGAGGACTCCAGCTGGCTGGCGGTCCAGGAATGCAGCGGGGGCGCACCCGTGTCGCTCGGGGAAACGCCGTCGTTGGTGATCAGCGTGTCGTCGCGCGCGTTCGGACCGAGACCGGCGCTGAGGTTGGCCTCGACCGCGTCGGCGCCGCTGGTCATGAAGTCGTAGCCGGTGACCAGCGACGAGGTCGGCGTCGCCACGACCCCGTCCGCGGTGCTCGTATAGGCCTTGAGCATGCCGTCGATCTCGGTCGGCGTCTCGACGAGCCGACCGACGGGCAGGTCGGGAATCGGGAAGTCGACGCCCGAGATGTGGAGGACCGTGGTCGAGCCGTACTGGATCTGCGAGAGCACGTCGTTTGACTCGAGGCTGGCCGCGGAGGCGCTCGTCGACAGCACGGGCGGGGAGTAGCCCGACTCAGGCCCGATGCCGGCGGTGTCGGGATAGCGGAAGAACGGGATCACGTGGTCGTCGCCGACGAGCACGATGTACTGCAGTCCGGGGTTCGCGCTGCGGTAGGCCGCGACGATGTTCTGGATCGCGTCCGCGACGAGGTTCTCCGCGTAGGGGCAGTCGGCGTGGGCGTCAGCTTGGGCGTAGAGCGCACTCACCTGCGGACTGATCTGGTCGAGTTCGGCGATCGTCCCGTCGACCTCGGGGCGCGCCGCGAACGATTTCAGATCCGCCTGCATCGTCGCGAGGTCGCCGTCGTCGGTCATGCGGCTGTAGTCGGCGAGGATCAGCGTCTTGTACCCGCCGGCGGGCGCGCCAGCGGACAGCAGCGGATCGTTCGTGTCCGGCGCGACGCCGGTGCACGTGCCGGCGTTCTCGTGGACGCTGAGCGAGAACTGCGCGCCCGGGTCGTAGATGCCGTTGGGGCCGTTGACGCGCACGTAGAAGTAGCCGGTGTTGTTCCAGACATCGGCGAAGGTGTCCTGGCCAGCGGTGCCCGGGTTGTTCGAAACCGCGAGCAGGCTCTGCACCTGAGCTCCCGCGTAGTCCTCGGCGTTCGGATCGGCCAACGACGGACTGAACTGCGACGGACTGAACTGCGACGGACTGAACGCGGGCTGAACTGCGACGGACTGAACTGCGACGGACTGAACTGCGACGGACTGAACTGCGACGGACTGAACTGCGACGGACTGAACTGCGACGGACTGAACTGCGACGGACTGAACTGCGAGGGACTGAACTGCGATGGACTGAACTGCGACGGGTTGGACGCGTTGTTTGCGAACTGGGCCGAGTTGGCCTGCAGGCTCTGCGTTGTCAGGTTCTGGTAGTCCTGCCCGATGTCGCTGAACAGGGCGAGGTCGTAGTTGGCAGGAAGGTTCGTGAGATCGACCTGGATCGTTCCTCCCGGCGTGACCGGGACCTTGTACCAGCGCGCCTGCCCGGAAAGGTCGATCGAGCCGATGGCGGAGCCGTTCCCGTTATCGTCGAGCGTGATCGTCTGCGCGCGCGTCCACGCGTCGTTCGTGGGCAGCGTGTAGGTGATCGTCACCTCGCCGTTCGACGGTGGCGCGCTGCTCGTCTGGCTCGCGGTCCCGATCGAAACGTTCGAAGCGGACGGCTCGACAAAGCTCGACCCGGCACCGCCGCCTGCGGCGACATCCGCGCCGCCACCACCGCCGCCGCCGTAGTAGCCACCGCCACCACCGCCTCCGCCCGCGCCGCAGCTGTCGCCGGACGCGCCAGACCCGCCAGAGCCGAGGCCGCCGGACGTCGCGCCCGAGCAGCCCTCGGCCGAGACACCAGCGGCGCCGCCGGGGCTCGAATTGCTGGTGCCGCCGGCACCGCCTCCACCCGCACCGCTGGCGGTGCCCGCACCACCGGCCGGGTTCTGGCCCGCATTGCCGCCACTCCCGACGCCATCGATACACGCGTAGAAATCACCGCCGCCACCACCACCGCCCGCAACCAGCAGCCGGGAGTCCGATGACGAGAGCAGATCGGCGGCGGGAAGCGTGCGAACGTCGGACGCCCCACCCCCACCACCGGCACCGTCGCCGTGGTCATCCAACCCGCCGGCGCCGCCACCGTTTGACCCGCCGGTCACATCTGCAGCGCTCTGCGAGTCCCCGCCCGCACCGCCGACCTCGACATACAGCGTGTCCCCCGGCGTCACCGCCAGCGTGCCGTTCACCGAGGCGCCAAACCCACCTTCACAACCCGCCGCGAAGCCGCCACCGCCTTGGGCGCCGGTCGCCGCGACCGTGATGCTCGAGACCCCTGGCGGGACGACGAACGTCGACTCCCCGGGTGTCGAGAAAGTCTGCGTCGTCGCCAACGCTGCCGGTGCGAACAACAGAAGCGCGACGAACGTGCAGCCGACCAAGCTCGCACGAGAACCGCCGAACCACAGACGGCGCCCCGCCGTCTGGCGTGCTCGCCCGACATCAACCCTTGGGATGCTGCCCCGTCCGCGCGTAACGTTTCTCCGGTCAGGCCCAATCTGGTCGGCGCCAGCCCCAATGCGGTCCGCCGAGCCCAGAGCCGCCCATTCCCCATGAGAGGCCGTCGAGCTTTCTACCACAAAGCGGGAGCCAGGACAAGCACGAGCAGACCCGTCGCGGACGCCCCGTGCGCCACGGGCAACATGCTCGAGGCCACGCCGACGGATCCGCTCGGGCTGGTCTCCGCGCTCCGTCAAGAACGCGGGCGCCAAGCTCGGGCCCACCGCGAACGGCACGATCGCATTCGTCTATGGCGGCGCCGACGCTGGCCGCAGTTTCGGCGACGATCCGCGCGTGGCGGTTAACCGGCTCGCGGGATCGGCCGACCAGCGCGTTCGCGGTCCTACCCTTTCGCTGAGGCTGTAGCGATCATTGGTGTCGCGCGGCCGCCAAAGTGGGCATATCGCTGCCCGCCGTCGAGCTGGTAGAAGCGCATCGGCGCCCATGGTCCCTCGCCCTTGTGGCGTGCCGCGTATAGGTCCTCGCGTACGGGCACTAGCTCATACTCGACTGGCGGATCGGGGCCGGCCAGCTCGTCCGGTCGATTCGCCGCGGCAGACGAGCCCATCGGTGGTCGAGGTAATCGTGATACGCGCTCCGTGGCGTTCGTAGGTGCCGACGTGCCTGGCGCCGTCGAGCGTCGGTGGGTCCTCGGGCGGAGCAAAGGTGCGTACCCGGACGTCGCGCACGTCGGCGAACAAGCGACCGAAGACCTCGGTGTAAGCCGCGGTGGCATCGCCCCCGTTGGTGAGCAACGCGACGGCCACGCCGTGGTCGGGGTCCACCCGCAGGAAGGCGTACTGGCCGATCGTCCCGCCATCGTGGCCGTAGACCGTGGCGCCGTCCCAGTCGCACAGAAACCAACCCAGTCCCCAGTGATCGCCGAGAGACCCCGGGTTCGGTACCTCGGCGTGGATGCGCTGCATCTCGGCGGCAAGGTCGCCGCCCAGAATCTCCTCCCCTTGCGGGCCGCGCCCCCCGTGCAGATGCATGCGCGCGAACTCGATCAGGTCCGCAGCGCTGGCGCAGATAAGCCCTGCGGGTCCGACCGAACGCGGTAGCGACCACATCGGGGCTGGTACGAACTTCCCGCCGGGTTCAGCGACGTGCCCCATGGCAACGCGGAAGCGCAGGGCGTCTTCGGGCAGCGTAACGGTGTGAGTGAGGTGCAGCGGTTCGACGAGACGCTCTCGCAGCGCCACGTCCCAGACCTGACCAGCCAGCACCTCTACCAGCCGGCCGGCGATCACGAAGCCCGGGTTGCAATACGACAGCGTCGCGCCGAGCGGATGGATCTGCACAACGTTCGCGCACTCACGGACGTACCGGGCCACGCAGTCATCCCCGCGACCGGTGTCAGTGAACACGTCACCGTCGATCCCGCTGGTGTGCGTAAGCAGATGCTCGACAGTGACACCGGCGGAGACGACGGGGTCCGCCACCCGGAACTCCGGCAGGACCTCCACAGCCGCCGCATGGAGCTGTCCCCGGTTTCGAAACGGTGAGGGCTCGCGCGGCGGTTGATACCGTGAGGGTGCCGCTACGGAAGGCGCCTATAGCTCGGGCCGGGCACCCACTGGCGGGGCGTGTCGTTTGCTTGGCCTAAAGATTCGCTCGTCCGCCGGCGGGTGCTCAATGACCGCCTGCAACTGCACCGTCACACGCCCTCAAGACTTCCCGTAGACCTGGAAGGAGATGAGCCATGCCGGAGCCCGGATCACGCGAACGTCAAATCGCAGCGTGCGGCGGCACCGACGCGCTCTTGACTTATTCTTAGATGGGATGGATGGGTCCTTTTCGACCGTCGCGCGGCGGTTGCGGCGGGCCGCAAGCCGCGTGATCAGGTGGCTCGAGCCGGCAGGCCGACGGGTTGGCACTCAGCTGCTCAAACGTCCTCGGCCTCGCACTGCGCTGAACACTGCGTACGAACGGCCCGGCACATTGTTCGCGACGCTCGTGACACGCCTACTTCCCGGGGCGACAGTCACAACTCCATTCATCTGGAGAGCGAGGCTGCCATCCGGGGTGCTGCTGATGCCTGTGACGCCGGAGCTGCCGCGCTCCTGGACGAACGCATTGGTGTGGAGGTGGCCGCCCAACCTGCCGATACGCCGCCTGTATCGCGCGTACCTGGCGTGCCGCGGGGCTGAGGGGACGCTGCTCGACGTTGGCGCCAACGACGGCTCGCACTCGTGGATGTTCTCGCTCGCGGGGTGGCGATGCATCGCGTTCGAACCGCAGCCGAGTTGCGGCACGTATCTGCGACAGCTCGCGATGCTGAACCGGTTCTCCCACTTGGCCGTCGAGCAGTCCGCGGTTGGAGATAGGCCTGCGGCTAGTGCCGATTTCTATGTGTCAGCGAGCAGCTGGTTCAGCAGCGTGGACCCCGAGCAAGTAGCGCGGTTCGAAACCCCGGAGCGAATAGCAGTCGAGATGATCACGTTGGACGCCTACTGCCAGGAGCACCGAATCGCACCGAATTGCATCAAGATCGACGTGGAAGGTCACGAACTCCACGTCCTTCGAGGGGCGAAGGACGTGCTCGCACGGACTAAGCCTGATCTCGTCGTCGAGGTATCGGCCGATCCCGACACCAGGGATGGCATCTGGGAGCTGCTCGGGCCGCTCGACTATCGCATGTACGCACTCGTCCGAGAGGGGGTTCGACCGATCCTTACGCCCGAGGCACTGCGGACCGCGGGGTCCGGAGACGCCTACATCGACGTGTTCTTCACAGCCGACGACGAACTAGCAAAGCAGCTCGAGGCGCCGCGCACCGGCCCACCCCGCTAGCTGCGAGATCGTCGCGAGCTTCCGCGGGATGATCCCCGAGCTCGACCAACTCGAGGCGCTGGCGCGCGACATGTATCAACAAGCCGGCCGGGTGCCACCACGCGCCCGGTACCTCCAGCTCAGCCACGCCTCCGCCGTCCGGCTCGTCGGGCTACATCGCGAATGGATCGCCGAGATCGAACGCGAAACATGACCTCTCAGAATTTCGCGGGGCGCAGTCGTCTGCAGCTCTAGCCCGGGTCCTCCGCGCCGGCGTCGTGGACGACGACCACGGGACACGGGGCGTGTTTCACGACGCCCTTAGACGTGCTGCCCTCGAACCTTGCCCGGAGCCCGCTCAGACCGCGAGAACCGACGACGATCGTTGCCGCCTTGCGGTCGCGAGCTACCTCCGCGATCGTTCGAGCGATGTCGTGAACGTCGGCGATGGCGATCGGTTCGGCATCCAACCCCAGAGATCTCGCAAGCTCGGCTCCCTCGTTTGCCACGCGTTCGGCGTGGCCGCGTAACGCGTCGTCAACCTGAAGCGCCGTCGCGGGGTCGATGGCGGGAGTCATCGCGACATCAGGCGGCGGGGCCGCCGCTGCGTAGGCAAGCGCCGGCTCCCAGACGGACAGCACAAGCGTCACGCGCGGCTTCAACAGCGCGGCCGCCGCGGCCACGGCCTCACGCGCCGCGGCCGATCCGTCGAACGCGATCAGAGTTGGTCCGTTCTCAGCGTTCATTCGGCCAGCATATTCGAGCTACATGACCCCGTGGTCGCGTCGCGGAGCGGTCCGCCCGTCGGACCGCTTGAATTCGACGGCCCGCTCGTCGGCTCGACTTCCCCTCAAAGCGCTCGCCTATTGCGACCGCGACGCAGGATCCACGGCAGCCTGCGATGCAGTTGTCCGATTCTTTTTGGTGCGTCGCTTCTTGAACGCGTTCTGGTAGGCGTCGAGGAGGAACGGCAGCATGTCCGCGTCGGGCATCGGCTTTCCCGCCGCTTGTCGCCGCAGCATCTCGCTGCAGAGCTGGACGTACGCCTCGCCGAGCGCGGCGGTCAGCGCCGCTGCGACAGACGCGTTGATCACGGAGACGCCGGGAATCACCTTCAAGAGGTTGGCGGCGATTTGTCGGCCGACGACTGTGACGCCACCCTGGCCGACCAGACCGCGGATCAGGTTGACGGCACGGTCGCTACCCATGTCCATGCCGAAGATGGCGTTGATGCTCGCGAGCATCCCGAGCTGCACCGGCATGAGCACGACGGCGTCCGGCACCGGAATGGGTACGGCGCCGACACCCGCTGCCGCCACGCTTGACGCTCCGACAACGGCTCGCGCCTGGTTCGCTTTCAGACGGATGACTACCCCTTGGGCGTTTGTAAACGCCCGCCTCACCGCCTCGGGGAGGATGTCGTCGGTCCGTTCCACGAGTTCCTCCAGGCCCCGGGGCGGGATGGTGTGTCCGGCGACCGTGCGCTCGCGGGCGAGCGTCCGGACGGGGCTGCCCTCGATCGGCAGCTTCTCGGCCGCGATCGTCTGCTCCAGGGCGGTTGCCCGTTGGTCGTCGATGCACTGCGTGAGGACCAGAATCACCGGCACCTCGGCGGCCAGCGCGCGCACGATCTCGACGTCGTAGTCCTGCACTCGAGTCTGCCCCGCGTCGATGCAGTACCAGGCAACGTGGATGACCATGTCCGGGCCGCCTTTTCGGGAGTCCGCGATGGTCTTCATGTAATCGCGGATCACGTCCTTCTTCGCGTGCCCGAGCTCGATCCCCGGCGTGTCGTAGATCGTCACTGGCACACCGGGGACGTCGTATCGCTGGACGTTCTTGGTCACTGGCTTGCCGGTGCCCTCCTCGGCCAGCGGAACCCTGAACACGGCGTTGATGAGCGTGCTCTTCCCGACGCCGGTCTGTCCGCTGATGAGGATGTTCGCGTGCCCGAGTTGTCTCTCTGCCTTCTCCCGCTCGGCGCTGAAGTACGCCGCCGGATCGGCCGCGACGTCGTCGACATTCGAGCGTCCTGGCTCGCCTGCGCCGGTGTCGTTCGCCTTATCGCCGGAGCCCCTCGCGCGCGCTGAGGCATCTTGGAGACCGCGGGTCACGGCATCCGTGATGTCTCTGGCACCTTGCTCAGCCACTCGCCGGGCCCGGCTCACGGCCCGCTGAACCCGCTCGCGGCCTTTCTCCTGATCAGGCAACGCTCGCACTCATCTTGAACTGGCCCATCGTCGCACACCGGAAGCAGGCCCTTGACTTCAAGCGCTTGAGGTGTGGTTTGCTGGATGCATGACAGTTCTAACCATCCAAGATGTGTCCCGGCGCAGCGGGCTGAGCGAGCCGACGTTGCGGTATTACGAAGAAGTCGGCCTGATTGGCCCGATCGCGCGGGATCAGAGCAGCGGGCACCGCCGGTATCGCGAGGAGGACCTCGATACGTTGCAGGCGCTCGCGTGCCTGCGGGCGATGGGCGTGGGCATCGAGGACATGCGCACGTACCAGGCAAACCGGGCACGCGGGCGTGCCGCGGCGGGTGAGCAGCGCGATCTGCTGTTGCGCCACGCCGAGCGGATCGAAGCACAGATCGCAACGCTGCGCACGCACCTCGACTACCTGCGCGTGAAGGCCGCCCTGTGGGACGCGCGCGAGCGTGGTGATGGCGGCGCGGAGATCGAAGCCAACCTGCGAGTGCGAGACATGATCCCCCGCCTGGAGGAGGCGATGGCGCGATGAGCCCGGTACTCGTGACCGGCGGGTCGGGCTATCTCGGCACGCGGCTAATTGCCGTACTGCTTCGCGACGAGCGTCCGGTGCGCACGACCGTTCGTTCTCTGACGAGCGAGGACGAGGTCCGTGCCGCGGTGCGCCGCGGTGGTGCCGACGACGCGGGTCTGGAAATCGTCGCCGCCGAGCTGACCAGCGACGAGGGCTGGGCGGCCGCGGCGGCGGGCTGTGAGGAGGTTCATCACACCGCGTCGCCGATGATCCAGACCGACGATCCGGATGAGGTGATCATTCCTGCCCGTGAGGGAACGCTGCGCGCCCTGACCGCTGCGCGCGACGCGGGCGCCAGGCGGGTCGTGTTGACCTCGTCCTTCGCCGCGGTCGGGTACACACCGAAGCCGGGCGGCGAGTACACAGAGGCCGACTGGACGGATCCCGACACCCCGGCACTGCCGGCCTATCCGCTGTCCAAGACGATTGCCGAGCGGACCGCGTGGGACTTCGTGCAGCGCGAAGGCGGCGACACCGAGTTGGTCGTTGTCAACCCGACGTTCATCCTCGGCCCGACGCTGACCACGCAAGCGCGTTCCTCGGTGCAGATCGTCAAGGCAATGCTCGACGGGACGATGCCTGTCGTGCGACGCCAGCGCTTCGGCCTCGCCGACGTGCGCGACGTGGCCGATCTGCACATCCGTGCCATGGCGGCGCCCGGCGCCGCCGGCAAACGGTACCTGGCGCTTGCCGACGGACCGACGATCACCTTCCTGCAGATCGCTGAGCTCCTGCGCGAGCGGTTCGGTCCACTCGCGGAGCGAGTGCCGGCCGAGGAGGCGCCCGGACCGGAGCCGCCCCGACTGATCATCCACAACGACCGTGCCAAGCAGGAGCTGGGATGGCGCCCCCGCCCGGCCGAGACGACGATCGTCGACACCGCAGACAGCCTGCGCGACCTCGGCCTTCTGCAGGAACCATGACGACCAAGACTGCCGCTCGGCGATCGGGCGACGGACCGGGAGGCCGCGTCAAGAATGGCGGGGCGCGTGCCGATAGACACGCGGGACCGCCGCTCACTCTTTAGGTATGGCTATGGCAACGGCTCGAAAGGACTCCGCGGACGGCGGCCAGACAGACGCGGTGCGCGGGGCCATCGCCCGAGGCTGGCGCACGTATTACGAGGATCCCACCGCGGCGCTGGATGCGGCGATCCGCGGCTACGAATCGGGGCGGTCGCTCGATGATGCCGGCCTGTGCGCGCGAGCGCGCGCCCTCCAGGGTGCGGTTGGTTTGCATCGCGGCGATCTGCAAGGGGCGCTCGAGCTCGCGGTCGAGGCGCAGCGCTACTTGGGGCAGGCGCACGACTCGGCGGCTCGCTGCGAGGTCGCCGCCCTGAAGGCTCAGGTGAGCTTCTTCTCCGGTTCGTACGCGGACGCTCTGCGCGAAGCCGAGCTGGCCGTCAGGGTCGCCGATGAGTCGGCGGACCGGGACCTGCGGATCTTCGCCCGGCGGTCGGCGTGCCTAGTGTTCGGCAACGTTGGTGTCCCGGACTGGGAACAACGTCTCCAGCTGCTGCTGCGGCTCTCGGTCGAGGCCGGCGACGCGTGGGAGGAGGCGATCTCGCGCAACGATCTCGCCTGCTACATGCAGGAGACGGGCGACCTGAACGGGGCGAAACGCGAGATCGATCGCGCGCTCGCCGTGGCGCACAGCGTTCCGGGGCGAAACAACTTCGCGCTGGGCGTCCTGCTTTCGACGCGCGCCGACATCCGGCTGCTCGGCGCCCGCCCAGAGGAGGCGCTGCGGGATGCCGAGGCGGCGGTCGCTCGCCTGCTGGAGGGCGGCGACCCCAACCCGTACGTGTTCGGGATGACGGTCCGGGCGCAAGTGCAGGCCCGGATGGCGCTTGGCCAGCTCGACGGCGCTCGCGAGTCGGGGGAGGGCGCGCTCGCGTGGCTGGGGGATCGCGTGCCCCAGATGCGCAGCCTGATCCTGACCACGCTGGCCACCGCGCTACGCGACGCCGGGCGAACCGAGCAAGCGTACGAGGCGCTGGAGCGGGCGTGCGAGCTCGAGCGCCAAGCGTTCCGAGAGCTCTCGCAGGTACAGCTGAGCCTCGAGCGGGCAACGCTCGAGGCGCGCGAGGCGCGCCGCCACAGCGATCTGCTCACGGCCAAGAACCGTCAGCTCGCCGAGGCCCACGACGAGCTGGAGCGCCGCGCCAGCGAGCTCGAAGCGCTGCACGCCCAACTACGCGAGCAGGCCGAGCGGGATCCGCTGACCGGCGTGCACAATCGCCGCTACCTGGCGCGCGAGCTCGAGCGGTTTACGCAGGAGCGGGTGGCCGGTGCAATCAGCCTGGCGGTACTCGACGTCGATCACTTCAAGACGATCAACGACCGCTTCGGACACGCCGCGGGTGACGAGGTCTTGATCCGGATCGCCCGACTGCTCTGTGACCATCTGCGCGAATCCGACAGCATCATCCGCAGCGGCGGCGAGGAGTTCATCATCCTCATGCCGCGTACCGACGCGAACGCGGCGAAAGCCTGCTGCGAGCGCGTCCGCCGGGCCATCAACACCGAGGTCTGGTCGAGCGTTGCCGACGGCCTGAGCGTGACCACGAGCTTGGGCATGGCCACGACCGATGACCCGACCAACCTCGAGGCCGTCATCAGACTCGCTGACCAGCGGCTGTATGAAGCAAAGCGCAACGGCCGAGACCAAGTCGTGTACGCGTCACGGTTGGGACTGTGATCGAGGTTGATGTGCATCTCAACGCCGAACTAGGCGAGGTGTTGTCTACCAGCGAGCGCATGTTCGACGGTCGGATGACTGACATCTCGCGTGATGAGCCTCGACGATCACGGGCGCACTCATGGCTTGTGCGGCGCGCGCGATGGCCAGCAGGGTTTCCTAGTTGTCGACTTCGAGGGCTCCCCGTTCTGTTCAGCGGGCTGCAACCGAGAGCTATCCGCCTGCATTGTGTCGTTCGCTCAGCGTTCGTTACCTGCGCGTAGCCAGTCGATGTAGTCGGCGGCGGCGCGCTCGACGTCCCAGGCGGGCTCGTAGCCGGTGTCCTCGCGCAGGCGGGCGATGTCGAGCCAGGCCTGCCGGGCTCGCCGCCGCTCGGGAGGTCGACCTGGGCATCGGGTACGACGTGCCGGATCGCGGCCGCGACCTCGGCGTTGGTCGTGGCGTGGCCGGAGGCGACGTTGTAGGTGCGGTGGTTGAGGTGGTCGGCGAGCTGCAGCAGCGGCGACCGCCCGGCCGGTGTCCTTGACGTAGCAGAGGTCGAGCGAGTCCTCGGCGTGCATCCGGCCGCGGACGCCGGACAGGTCCGGTGCCCGGCCGTGGGCGGCGGCGTGGATGAGCTGCGGCGCGGGGAAGAACGGATCGGGATTGTGGCCGAGCGGTCCCCAGGTGCCGGAGATGCGGAGGTTGACGACCTCGATGCCGGTGGCGTCCGCGAGGTGGCCGCCGAGCAGCTCGCTGACCTTCTTGAAGGTGGGGATGAGGTGCGGCGCGCTCATCGACAGCGGCATGTCCTCGGTGAGCGGACCCTCGAATGGGTCCCTGGCGCCGCCGTAGACGCCGATCGTGCTGGCCAGGGCGACCCGCGTCACACCCCACTCCTGGGCGGCCTGGATGATGTTGAACAGGCTGCCGAGCGACCGGCGCGCCGCCTGCACCGGCGGCTCGGAGCTCGGCGGCCAGGGCATCGAGCCGGCAAGGTGGACGATCCCGCGTGATCCGGTGTCGGCGCCCGACGGCGCGCAGCGCCTCGAGGTCGGTGGCGTCGGCCTGCTCGACTGCGACCGGCGCGTCGAAGCGTCCGGCCGGCGCGGCGGCGTGGCTGCGCTGAACGAGCACGCATTCCTCGCCGGCGTCGAGCAGCGCCTGCACCGTGTGGGAGCCGATGAAACCCAGCCCTCCGGTGATCAAGATCATCGCTCGCCTCGCTTTCGTTCGTCGTATGCTGATCATCAGCACCACTGACGATCAGCATAGCGATACGCTGGAGTCATGTCCACCGACAGCGGACCCTGGGCCGGTGCGTGAGCCGGCGCCTCGGCTACCTGTTCAAGCACGCACAGATGCGAATGCACGAGCTCAACGACGGAGGCGCTGGCACCGTTCGGCATCGACGCCCGCGAGCTCGGCATCCTGCTCGTCATCGCCGGCCACGAGCCTGGGTCCCAGCAGCAGGCGGCGCAGCGGCTCGGCATCGATCGGACCTCGATGGTCGCGCGACTGGATGCGCTCGAGGACAAGGGCCTCGTATCTCGACACCCTCATGCGGAGGACCGCCGCCGCAACGTCGTCGAGCTAACCGACGCAGGCTGGGACACCGTCCGGCGCGCCACGAAGGCAAGCGAGGGCGCCGAAGCGACGCTGCTCGCTCCGCTCACCGACCAAGACGGCGAACGCCTGCGCCGTGCGCTGCAGGCCATCCTGGGCTTGCCTCGCTAATACCGACCTTGGCGGCTAGGGTTCTCGAACCCGTACCCACCCGCTGCCCAGCCGAGGAGACTGCATGTCCCGCTTTGCGAAGGTCAACCTGCTCGAGGTCGAGGATTCCGTCGCCGGGCGGGTGGACGGGCTCGAAGGCCGCTTCGGCCGCAAGCATCTGGACTCCCGCGACCTCGGGGTGAGTCTCTTTCGGTACGCCCCGAACCTGCGGAGTCCGATGGCTCACAGCCACAAGGAGCAGGAGGAGGCCTACGTCGTCGTCGCCGGCTCCGGCCGGATCCTGCTCGACGACGAAACTCAGGAGCTCCGAACCTGGGATGTCGTCCGCGTCGCGCCCGAGGTTGTCCGAGCGTTCGAGGCCGGCCCGGACGGGCTCGACGTCATCGCCGTCGGCGGTCCCAAGCCCGAGGAGGGCGATGGGGTCCGCGCCACCCCGACCTGGCCCGACACGGAATAGTCAGGCCGCAGGCTCGGGGACCGACGTCGAGTTGCGCGTGCCGCGGCTCGCGCGTGTCGCGGACAGCAACGCCGCGATGACCATCAGCCCCATCGAGGCGTAGAAGGCGGCATGTAGGCCGGAGGTGAAGGCGACAGCCAGCGAGCCGTGCAAACTGGTCGAGCCGACAAAGATCGCGAACGCGAGCGTACGGCTGATCGAGCGCGACGCGATCAGAATCGCGAGCGAGAACGAGAACACCATCCCCACGTTCGAGAACGTCCGCAGCATCCCGGAGGAGATGCCGAACAACTGCGGCGGCGAGGCTTTCATCACCGCCGAGCTATTGCCGGGGAAGAAGAAGCCCGCACCGACGCCGTTGGCGATGGAGGCGAGCACCACCGGCCACAGCCCGGTGTGCAGCGAAAGCTGCGCGTAGGCGAACAGGGCCAGGACCTGGATTCCCAGCCCGAGTGTGGCCGGCAGGACCGGTGCGACCCGGTCGGCGAGCTGCCCCGCGTACGGCCCGATGCACCCACCGATCACGTAGCCCGGGACGAGCAGCAGCGAGGCGTGGATCGGCGACAGTCCGCGTGGTCCTTGGAGATACATGATCACCAGGAACAGGACGGCATAGTTGGCCAGCGCCTGGAACATCGCCGCGAGCAACGACGGGGTCATCATCGGCACCCGGAACAGGGAAAGGTCGAGCATCGGATCGGTGACAGTCCGCTCGATCCACACGAAGACGGCGAGCAGCACCACGCCGCCGACCAGGTAAGCGATCAGGGTCGCGTCCAGCGGCGCCGTCGCGAGCCTCGTGATTCCCCACAGCAGCCCAAACAGCCCCAGTCCGAGCGTGATCATCCCCGCCCAGTCCAGGCGCCGGCGCCGTCGCTCCCCGCTGTCGTGCAGGACCCGCACCGCCAGCGCCACGGCGCCCAGGCCGATCGGCACGTTGATCCAGAAGATCCACCGCCACGATATGTAGGTGACGATCACCCCGCCGAGCACGATCCCGAGCACGGCCCCGAGGCTCCAGCCAACCCCGGTGTAACCGTACGCCCGGCCACGCTGCTCGGGCGGGAACAGATCGGCGATCACCGCGCCGCTGTTCGCGGTCACGAACGCGCCGCCGATCCCCTGCAGAATCCGGAAGGCGATCATCGACGCCTCGTTCCAGCTCAGGGCGCACGCGGCCGAGCCGACCACGAACACGACAAACCCCGCCTCGTACATGCGCACGCGCCCGTACATGTCGCCCAACCGCCCGACCTGCGTCGCGAGGAGCGTGATCACGAGCAGATAGCCGATCACCACCCACACCACGGAACCGAGCGAGATGTGGAGCGCGCGCTCGATCTCCGGCAGGGCGAGCACGACGATCGTCGTATCGACCGCCGTGATCAGCACCCCGGTCATCACCACCCCGAGCGCCAAACCCGGACCGCGTCGCCGCATCGGCGCAGTCTACGGCGGCCCAGCGCGGCTCCGGCGGCCGCAAGCGAGGGACCGCGGCGCGCTCGGCTCCCCGAGTAGGATCGCGCAATGAAGCGGCACGTCCTCGTCCTGGGCGCGGGCTTCGGGGGGCTCGAACTCGCGACGCGCCTTTCCGAGACCGCCGCTGACGCGGTCGACGTCACGTTGCTCGACCGCAACGACGCGTTCTTCTTCGGCTTCTCGAAGCTCGAGGTAATGCTCGGACGCGAGTCGGCCGACGACGTGCGGCTGCCGTACCTCGACATCGCCAAGGACGGTGTCGAGGTCCGCCAAGAGACGGTGGTCGGAATCGACCCGGTGGGCCGGCGGGTGCAGACGAATGTCGGCACCCACGACGCCGACTTCCTGGTCATAGCGATGGGTGCGGACTACGACATGGCGGCGACTCCGGGATTGGAGGACGGCGGCCACGAGTACTACTCGCTCGCCGGAGCCGAGCGCCTGCGCGATGCGCTTGCCGACTTCGAGGGGGGACGCGTTCTCGTTTCCGTCCTCGGCCAGCCGTTCAAATGTCCGCCGGCGCCGTTCGAAGGTTCGTTCCTCCTACACGAGCACTTCACGCAACGGGGGATTCGCGACGCCGTGGAGATGGCGACGACGTTCCCGATGCAGCGCCCCGTGCCGGTGACCGGTCCGGTCTCGCAGATGTTCCGCGACGGGCTGGCGTCGCGCGGGATCGAGGAGCTTCCCCAGCATCTTGTCACCAGCATCGACCCGAGCGCCCACTCAGCGCAGCTGGCCACCGGCGGGACGCTCCCTTACGACCTCTTCGTCGGCATCCCGGTACACCGCGCGCCCGAACCGCTCGCGGCCGCTGGCCTCGCGGTCAACGGCTGGGTGCCGGTCGACCAGGCCAACCTCCGGACCAGCTTCCCGCACGTGTACGCCCTCGGCGACGCCTGCACCGGCCCACGGACGGTCGCCAAAGCCGGGATCTTCGCCGAGGCGGCCGCGCGGGTCGTTGCCGACGACATCGTCGCGGAGATCTCTGGCGGGGACCCGCCGGCGCCCTACGAAGGGTCGGGCGTCTGCTACGCCGAGTTTGGCGGCGGGCTGGTCAGCAAGGTCGAGGTCAACTTCCTCCGCGGCGAGTCCCCGGCGGCCGAGCGTCACGAGCCCTCTCGCGAATACGCCGCCGAGAAGGCCGAGTTCGGTGCTACGCGCCGGACGCGATGGTTCGGATCCTGAAGCAACCGATTCAGACCCAATCCGCCACCGACGGCCGCGCGCATTCCGCGCCTGTTCGGTCGAACCCCGCCACCGTGAAATTTCGCACCGGTCCGCTGCGAAATCCAGAGCGAGGAGGGCAAGTGATGTTACGGTCCGCGGGATGACCGTGACCCCTGAAACCGTGCGCGCCCCTGGAAGCCGGCCGTTCCCGGACGAGGCCCCGGGCTGGTCGAATCCGGACATGCCGTTCGAGCAGCTCGTGGTGGTGATGATGGAGAACCACTCGTTCGACAACTTGCTCGGGGCCCTCTCCCTGACGCGGAGTGACGTATCCGGGCTGACGTTCGAGGGTGGCAAGGCGACGAACTCGAATCCCGGCGGGTCGGGCACGCCGCCCGTTGTCACCGCCTTCCCGCTGATCGACACATCGCAGGGCTCGGACGTCTCGCAGACGTGGAAGGACAGTCACGATCAGATCGACGGTGGCCGGATGGACGGGTTCGTCCGAACCATGAACTCCCAGCAGCCGATGGGTTATTACACACCGGCGGTTCTCCCATTCGCGTACTCGCTCGCATCGAGGTTCACGGTTGCGAATCAGTGGTTCTGTTCCCTGCCGGGCCCGACCTACCCGAACCGGCGCTTCCTGCTGGCCGGGACGGCCTACGGCACGACCCAGACCCACGGTGACCCGTTGCTCGCCGACTCGCCCGCGAGCGGAACGGTGTTCGAGCTGCTGTCAAACAATGGGATCACCTGGGCCGACTACTTCTCCGACGTCCCGATGAGCATGGTGATCGGACGCAGCATCCTCGATCACGCCGACCATCACCACGTGATCGACACCTTCTACGACGACTGCCGCGCCGGGACCCTGCCTCGGGTCAGCTTCGTCGATCCGCGGATCGGCGTGGCGTCGCGGATCGGCCAGCCGATCGCCCAGCTCCCGCCGCCATTCGACGACTGGCTCAAACGCATAGGTGTCGACCTCAGCAACGCCGATCCCCCGGAAACGGAAGAGGATCCGCAGGACATGTACTACGGGGAGGCATGGGCATACAAAGTGGTGACGTCAGTCATCCAATCGCCGCAGTGGCCACAGACGTGCCTCATTTACCTCTATGACGAACACGGCGGTTACTACGACCACGTCGCTCCGCCGGCGGCGATTCCGCCCGACGACATCCAGCCGAACCTCCAGCCTGGCGATCCGCCGGGCGGCTACGACATGTACGGGCCGCGGGTCCCGGCGATCGTCGTCTCGCCCCACTCAAAGCCGGGTGCCACGACGAACGTCGTGCACGACCACACCTCCGTGCTCGCGACCATCGAGGCCAAATGGAACCTCCCGGCGCTCACCCGGCGTGACGCGAACGCGCGGGACATCATGGACTTCCTCGATCCCGGCCCGCCCGCGTTGCTGCACCCGACGGGCATCGTCGGACCCCAGACCACGGGTCCCTCCGGTCCGGTCCCGCCGACATCCTGACCTCAGTCCCGGGAAATCAACTAACTCCCGCGACGCCGATCAGCGTCCCCTCGGGGTCCTTGAAATGCCCGACGACCAGCCCGTTCGGCGAGCGCGCCGGACCCATCACGCGTGTACCGCCGAGGCTTTCGGCCCGGGCGAGGGCGGCTTCGACGTTCGGAACGCCGACGTAGAACATCGCGTGGCTGTCATACACCTCGCCGCCTCCGATGCCCCCACGGATGCCCGATCCGTCCTCGGCGGTGATGAGGTCGATAAACCCATAGCTGTTAGTGTCAGAGACCTCCTTCGCGACGGGCGAAGGCGTGTCGAACGTCCACCCGAACAGAGCGCCGTAGTAACGGCGCAGTCCGTCCGGATCCGAACCAATCACCTCGAAGTGAACCACCGGGCGAGCCATCACAACGCTCCTTTCCGCGCTCATCATTCGACGCTAGGACCGAACATCGGCGCCGAACTCATCGGTCGACCCGCGCTGAGACTCCGTTAGCCTCCGGGCATGACGAAGGCGCGGATCGATCACATCGTCGGCGGGATCTACCGGATTTCCGTCTGGTCGCCGGAGACCGGTCTCACCTTCAATCAGTTCCTCATCGACGACGAGGCACCGACGCTCGTGCACACGGGACGGTATGACGACTACGACGCAGTCGTCACGGCCGTCGCCGAGGTGCTCGATCCAGCGCGGCTGGAGAACCTCGTCCTGCTGCACTGGGAGGGCGATGAGAACGGTGGGATGGATCGCTTCATGGCGTACGCCCCGCGCTCTCGGCTCGTCGGCTCAGCCCTGTCGATCGGCCTGAACGCGGCCGGATTTGGCCTGCGCGAACGCTCGCAAGGCTACAGGGACGGCCAGACCCTCGAGCTGGGCGAGCACACCCTGCGCTTCCTCGAGACGCCGCACGTGCACCACTGGGACTCGATGATGGTCGTCGAGGAGAAGACCAACAGCCTGTTCCCGTCAGACCTGTTCCTCCAGCCGGGCGAGCAGCCTCCCGTGACCACCGAGAACCTCGCCCACGAGATGCTTCAGGCATACCGCCTGTATGGAATCTTCGCGCACGAGGACCCAGTCCGAGCGGTTGCCCGACGGATCGGCGACCTCCATCCGGACTGGATCCACGCGATGCACGGCGCGACCATCCCCGGCGACGCGCTAACCCACTACTCGCGGGCATTGCTCGAGGAGGACTTCGCGTATCGGGGCGTCCTCTTCGGCCGCCCGATCGGAACCCCAGCGCCGCACAACTGATCTACCGGCCCTGTCCGAACGCGAATTGCGACCCCGGCGACCGCGTGATGGATCGCCCGCTCGAGCGTAGGTTGTAGGGATGATCGTTCGCGCACTCACTGTCATCGCAGCGGTGATTCTTCTCGCCGGCTGCGCCTCGACGACTCGGACAGCGACCGATCAGCCGGACACAAAGCCACCCGCGACGGTGACCGCCGCCGCCCCGAGGGCCGTGCCAAGCGTCACCCGCGCCGACGCGGCCGCGCTCGCCGACGGCAATGCCCGCTTTGCCGGCCGGCTGTTGGCGCAGTTGGCGCGCACCCACTCGACCCTCGCCTTGTCGCCGTTCAGCATCTCAGACGTGCTGTCGATGACCTACGCGGGCGCGCGGGGGAGCACGGCCGATCAGATCGCGACCGCGCTCCAGTTCGGTCTGCCGCGGCCGCGGCTCGCGGCCGCGTTCAACGCCCAGGGTCAATCGCTCGCGAAGGCCAACCGGCCCGGCGCGACGCTCGAGGTCGCCAACGCCCTGTTCGGACAGAGCGGACAGACCTTCCGCCAGCCGTTCCTCGCCATCCTCGCGCGCGACTACGGCGCGGCCATGCACCCGGTCGACTTCGCCAACTCAGACGCCGTTGCGCAGATCAACGCGTGGGTGTCCGACAACACCGCAGGAAACATCCCTCACCTGTTCGCCCCGGGGGATGTCAACGCCCTGACCAGGCTCGTCCTCGCCGACGCCGTCTACCTGGACGCGAAGTGGCTATCACCCTTCCAGGCCCAGAACACCCATGCGGACGTCTTCCACGCTCCCACCGGCTCCATTCAGGTGCCGACCATGCACCAGGACGGGATGTTTGCCTACCGCAGCGCCGATGGCTACCAGGCGCTCGAGCTCCCCTACCGGGGCGGCCGGCTCGCACTCGACATCCTGCTCCCCGGCGAGGGACAGCTCCAGCCACTGCTCGCGCGGATAGCCGCGAGCGGACCGCTACGCCTGCTCGACGGTCTTACGCCCCAGTACGTGGCCGTCGCCCTACCGAAGTTCCAGCTCCGCACCCAGTTCGACCTGAGCGCACCGTTGGCGCGCCTGGGCATGCCACTCGCGTTCCAGCCCGGCCGCGCAGACCTGTCCGGGATCGCCGGACCGCCGGGGTACCTCTTCATCCAGCACGTGATCCACGAGGCCTACATCGACGTCGACGAGGCCGGCACCAAGGCCGCCGCAGCGACCGGGGTCGTGATCGGCACCACCGCGATCCAGCTGCCGCCGAAGATCCACTTCACCGTCAATCGCCCGTTCATATTCGTGTTGCGCGACAAGCGGACCGGCGCAATTCTCTTCACGGGCATCACCTCACACCCGTGAGGAGCCGTACATCACGCTGCGCTGAGGAACGCCTCGACGTCGCCGGCGAAAGCAGCGTGATGCTGGAACAAGAAGCCGTGCGCCGAGTCCGGGTAGATTTTCACCTGCGCTTGCGAAATCAGACCCGCGAGCAGATACGAGTAGTGGGGCAGGATCATCGGGTCGCTGTCGCCGTTCGCCACGAACACGGGGACGTCGATCGCACTGACCCGCTGTAGGAGACCGTGATCCGGAATCCCCCAGGCGCACACCGCGTCGTATTGCGCCTGGCGGGTCTGCCACGTCGTCTGCTGGTCGCGATCTTCGCCGCGTGCGGTCATCCGTCCCAGGGCCTCCATGCCCGACTGACGGCTCGCCGCCGAACTCGCGAAGAAGACCCCGAGGTAGCCCTCCGGATTGGGCGCGGGCGCGCCGACCGCCCCGATCACCTCCGGCGCCCAGCCGTGCATGCCGGCCGCGCCCTGGGGGGCGGAGGACGCGAGGACCAGACCGCGGACCACGGCCGGGCGGATCAGCGCGATCTCCTGGGCGACGAAGCTGCCGATCGAGAACCCCAGGAGGTCGACCTGCGCGAACTCCATCGCGTCGAGGAACGCGATCGCATCGATCGCCATATGCCTGATGGTGTTGGGCGTGGTTCCCGTCGAGCCGCCCACGCCGACGTTGTCGAAGGTCACGACCCGCCGGCCCGACGTCAGCGCGTCGATCAGCGCCGGGTCCCAGTTATCGAGATTTCCGCGGAAGTGCTGGAGCAGCACGAGCGGCGGCGTTCCGTCGCCCACCGCGCGATACGCATAGTCGACCCCGTTGCCAGCGCCAATCGCCCGGTTGGGGGACGCCGCGTACACCTACGCCGCCCCCACAGTGGCCGAGCCCTGGACCGCCGCCGCAGCGTTTCGGATCGCATCGAGCACGACCTCAGGGTGCGAGAGCATCGGGACGTGGCTCGAGTCGACGTCGTAGGTGGTCGCGCCCATCCGATCGGCGGCGAACCGCTCGAGGTCGGGATTGACGGTGTGGTCGTTGTTGGCCACGATGTACGCGCTTGGCTTCGTCCTCCAGGCGACGCCTTGGACCTTCTGGTTGAACAGGTCCGCCACCGGCGACATCGCGGTGGCCCACACGACCTGCTTCTCCTCCTCGGTCAGGTCGCCGGCAAAGCAGTCGATCCCGGACTCGAGCAGCCAGACCCGGTTGTCCGCGACCTCGATATGGGCGAACACGTCAGTGGCCGCGAACTTGTCCTGCTGGCTCTGCGAGGTCTCCTCCTCGTCGGGGGCGAGCGCCGCGATGTACACCAGACCGGCGACGCGGTCGTCGGTTCCCGCGGCGGTGATGACGCTGCCGCCGTAGGAGTGACCGACGAGGATCGCGGGGCTAGAGACTCGCCCGAGCGCGCGAATGGTGCAGTCGACGTCACCCTGGGCACTGTCGAGCCCGTACTCGGCGGTGATCACCTCGTGGCCGTCCGCGCGGAGCGCGGGGATCAGCTTGCTGAAGCACGAGCCATCGGCCCAGAGGCCGTGGCAGAAGACGATGCTCGGCTTGTTCTGCGGGGACATACCAATCCTTTCGTTAGGCGGTTTGATCAGGCAATCGCGGTCGAGGAGAGCAGCGCCATCGGCACCTCGACGCGGAGCGCTTCCAGCAGCTCGGCGAGCTTTCGGTCGAGCTCGACCCCGACGGCCGAGACCGCGGGGATCCCGAAGCTGGCGAACTGCGTGCTCGGCTGGACGACGGTGAACCACGCACGTCCGTGAGCGTCTTCCCAGATGACCGTCCGCAGCGGGGCGTACAGCATGGCGCGGGGGTCGTGCCGGAACATCTGCTCGGCGACGGTGACGTTGCCCATGAGGTAGGCGATGCAGTCGGCCTCGTCGTGGGCGAGCTCCATGACCCCATGGACGTCGTTGCGCCAGTAGATGAGAAACCCGTGCGGGGCGATCTCGGCGTGGAGATCGATGACCTCCGCCCAGCTCGCCCCACGGTGCTCGAGCCCGACGATCTCATCGACGGGATTCGCCGGCACCGCCTGCTCGTAGAGCCGTTGGAACTCGCGCACGCCGGGCACCTCGACGTTTAGCCGTCTCACGCTGTAGGTCTCGTGACTCGTTGCCATGGGGGCAAAGTAGGCGCGATCGGCGCCCCGTCGCTTCAGTCATGCGACTGCTTGGGCTTATGCTCCGCGAATGACCGTCTCGATCTCGCCGGACACGACCGGCGAGCTGATCGGGCGCGACCAGGACCTCGCGCGGGTCGACGCGGTTCTCGATGGAGTCCGCGACCGCGGGGCAGCGTTGCTGATCCGCGGTGAACCGGGGATAGGTAAGTCGGCATTGCTTGACCGCGCGCGCGGCCGGGCGAGCGCGTTGGGCGCTCGCACGCTCAGGACGGTTGGCGTCGAGTCGGAGTCCGAGCTCGCCTTTGCCGGACTCCACCAGCTGCTCGCCCCCATTGCCAGTCGCATCGATGGGCTCCCCGATCCCCAGCGACAAGCGCTCAACGCGGCTTTCGGCGTCAACAACCTCGTCGAGCCGGATCCGTTCCGGGTCGCCCTTGCCGCATACCGGCTCATCTCCGACGCGGCCGACGCGAGCGCGTTGCTCTTGATCGCCGACGACACGCAATGGCTCGACCGGTCGAGCGTTGACGTGCTGACCTTCATCGCGCGACGCCTTGACAACGAGCCGGTGGTATTCATCGCCGCCCTGCGCGACGGGTTCGCGACCGCACTCGAGGACGCCGGGCTGCCGATCCTTCAGCTCGATCCGCTGTCGGCTCCCGATGCCGAGCAGTTGCTCGATCGCGTCGCTCCGGGGTTGTCCCTCGAGGTGCGCGACCGCGTGCTGGCCGAGGCTGCCGGGAATCCGCTCGGGCTCGTCGAGTTGGGTCGGGTCATGCCGGACCCCGGCGATCCCGTCGAACTGCTGTCGCCTGCGCCGGCGACACTGACCGCGCGGCTGGAGCGCGCGTTCGGCGCGCGTCTCGGCGGGCTCGGCGAGGACACGCGCCTGGTGCTGCTCGCCGCGGCACTCGACGGCCGAGCGTCGATCGAGGAACTCCTCGCGGCAGCGACGCTCGTCGCCGGGAACGAGATCGCGCTTTCTGCCCTGGACGGCGCGGCCGAACGCGCTCTCGCGCAAGCGCACGGGTCCGAGGTGCGCTTTGCGCATCCGCTCATCCGCTCGGCGGTCGAGAGCGCGGCGGCGCCGGCCCAGCGACTCGCCATGTACGCCGCTCTGGCCGAGGTCGTGAGCGATTCGGAGCGGCAGCTGTGGCACCGCGCCGCGAGCGCAATGGGCCATGATGAGGAGGTCGCATCCGCGTTGGACGAGCACGCGCTGATCGCACATCGGCGCGGCGCGGTCATGGTCGCCGCCGCCGCACTCGAGCGCGCTGCCATGCTCACGGCGGATCCTCGCCGCAAGGCCAAGCGACTGGTCCGAGCCGCGGAGCTTGTCTACGACCTCGGGCGGGTCGATGTTGCCAGCCGGCTCCTGCGCGAGGCGCAATCGCTTGAGGTGGGCCCGGCCGATGCCGCGCGCGCGGCCTGGCTGGAGCAAATGATCAGCGGTGACGTCTGGCGCGCGAAAGGGGCTGCGCGGACGTTCGTGACGATCGCGAGTCAGCTCGTCGGCGATGACCCGGACGCGGCGTTGCGGTCGCTCATACCGATCGCGCATCGCTGTTGGTGGACCCGGTCCAGCGCCAGGACGCGGCAGTACATCGTCGATGCCGCTGAGGGCATCGGCTGTGCCGACGATGACCCATTGCTACTCGCTGTCATCGCGCTCGCCAACCCGGAGGTGGCGGCGCCGTCGGTGCGGCGTCGGGTGGCACGCATACGACTGCTGGAGGTGCATGATCCCGTCGCGGCGATGTACGTGGGCATCGCCGCCGAAAAAGCCGGCGACTTCGCGGGGGGCTCGCGCTTCCTGGGGCGAGCCATCGAGCATCTGCGCGAGCAGGGCCGGCTGGGCCTACTCACCCAGGCGCTCGTCCACTACGCATGGGCTGCCACTTACTCGGGCGATTGGGAAGCGGCCGAGCGGGCGGGTGCCGAGGCAGCGATCCTGGCACGCGACACTCGCCAGCCGCAGTACGGCTTGACCGGCCACCTCGTGGGCGCCCTCGCGGCCGCGCATCGCGGGAGCGAAGCCGACCTCGATGGTCTCCTCGCCGGGCCCGAGCGAGCATTGAGGGCGATGCAGGACGGCTCGCTGCTCGCGCCTGCGCACCTCACCCGAGGCGCGGCGGCCCTAAGCGAGGGACGGCACGACGACGCGTTCCACGCACTGTGGCCCGTGTTCGACGAGGACGACCCAGCGTTTCACCGCTTCATGCGCTGGCCGGCCCTGCTTGACCTCGTCGAGGCCGGCGGTCGCGGGGAGCACGCCGCGCACATCACCCAAGTCACGGCCGACCTCGAGGAGATCGCGAGGCGCAGTGACCCGCCCATCCTCCGCGCCGGTCTGGCCTGCGCCCGACCGCTGCTGAGCGACGACGAGCACGCCGAGGCGCTGTTCGTGGCGGCGCTCGGGGAAGAGTCGGCCAGCTACCCGTTCCTGCGCGCGCGCACGCTCTACTCATTCGGGCGCTGGCTGCGCCGGCAGCGCAGAAGCGCGGACTCGCGCGCACCGCTGCGCGACGCGATCAACCTGTTCGACGCGCTAGGCGCGATGCGCTGGAGTGAGCGCGCACGCCAAGAGTTGCGGGCGAGCGGCGAGAAAATCGGGCCGCGAACGCCGGACGCCCGCGACCGGCTTACTGCCCAGGAACTCCAGATCGCCGAGCTGGCCGCGGCCGGACTGTCGAATCGCGAGATTGGAGAGCGCCTGTTCCTCTCCCATCGCACCGTCGGATCGCACCTCTATCGGATGTTCCCGAAGCTGGGAATCAGCGCCAGGGCGCAACTGCGCGCCGCCCTCCAGCCGTCGCGGGACGAAAGGCACGCCGCTAAGGCGCTGGCCGATTGAGAGGAGTTCGCGCGATGAGTGAGACACAAGTGGTGATTGACGGGCTTGGCTTTCCGGAGTCGACGCGCTGGCACGACGGACGCGCCTGGCTGTGTAACTGGGGCGCCGGTGAAGTCCTGGCCGTCACGCCCGATGGCAACACGGAGGTGGCGGCTCGTCTCGCGCCGCAGACGCTGCCGTTCAGCATCGACTGGCTACCCGATGGGCGCCTTCTGATCATCGACGGCCCGCGGGGGCTGCTTCTGCGTCAGGAGGCGGATGGAGCACTCAGCACCGTGGCCGACCTCACGGCGCTCGGCACGCCCCCCTTCAACGAGCTTGTCGTCGCGGCGAACGGCGACGCCTTCGTCAACGGAGGCCCGGGACTCGTGGTCTGCGTGCAGCCGGATGGCGGCGCACGGACGGTCGCCGACGGTCTGAGGTGGCCTAACGGGATGGCGATCGTCGATGACGGCCGAACGCTGGTGGTGGCGGACTCCCATGCCGAGCATCTACTCGGCTTCGAGGTGACTGATGACGGGGGCCCTGACCGACCGTCGCGTGTGGGCTGAGCTCGAGCACGCGCCGGACGGGATCTGCGCCGACGCAGACGGCGCGGTCTGGGTTGCGAGCGTCCCCGGCCAGTACTGCGTTCGGGTGCGAGAGGGAGGCGAGGTCGCAGGCACGGTGACCGCCGATCGAGGCTGTTTCGCGTGCATGCTCGGCGGCGAGGACGGCCGGACCTTGTTCATCGCGGCCGCGGAATGGCATGGGATGGAGCAGGCGATGCGCGAAGGCCCCGGCACCACCGGCCGGCTCCTCGCCGCACCCGGTCAGCCGGCGCCCCACGCCGGCCGCCCGTAGACCGCGCACCCTGGCGTGATTAGCGCAGGGTCAGCGGGCGTCCCACTGGAACCAGCGAATCCCGATACCGGCGAACACGACGATGTAGCCGATGCACGCCAGGAGCGTCAGCGAGTCACGGGCGTCCCAGGCGGACAGGTTGAGGACCGCCGCGAACAGCGTCATCACGGCCCCCACAGGTGACCAGCGAGCGATCGATTCCCACGTCGGTCCGAGCGTTCCGCTCTGGCCGAATGTCCCGAGCAGGATCAGGCCGATGACCAGCACCCGACCGCCGGCGTTGACACTGTCGGCGTTCTTAAGAAGACCGACGAGCGCCTGTCCGATGCTGAGGAACACGGCGCCGCCGAGGATCGAGACGGCGATCACCAGCAGGTAGGTGCCGGCCGACAGCGTGAGGTTGTGCATTTCGCTGCCGACGATCACGACGACCAGCGCGATGACCAGGTTGCCGAGCGCCTGCATCGCCAGACGGCTCGTCATGATCGTCCACGTCGGAGCCGGCGTGACCCTCAGGCGTTGGAAGACGCCCTGGTCG
This sequence comes from uncultured Solirubrobacterales bacterium, assembly GCA_963757235.1. Classification (GTDB taxonomy): domain Bacteria; phylum Actinomycetota; class Thermoleophilia; order Solirubrobacterales; family Solirubrobacteraceae; genus Palsa-465. Next base: position 66,656 of record CAVWRC010000014.1, read on the forward strand.
CGATCGCGTGCCACCGTGAGCGCGTAGCCGAGGACCGAGGCCGAGACGAGCCCGTAGGCGATCGCGAGTCCGATGATGAACTCGGCTCCACCGAAGCGCTGCACGCCCTTGCTCGAGTCGGTCGTGATCAGGATGAAGACCGGGAGGATGGTGCTGAGCAGCAAGGATCTTCGGTTCTTGAGCATCACGATGAAGTCCGCCCGGAACAGAGAGGTGAGAACAAGTTGAAGCGGCGGCGCCGCCGTCGGTTGCTGACTATTCACGGATTTCGCTCCCGGTCAGGCCGATGAACACGTCCTCCAGAGTGACCTCACCGCGGGCGACCTTCCGAACGGCGGGATCGTCCTTATGCTTCGCGATCAGGTTCTTAGGTGTCTCGGCCGTCAGCAGCGTGCCGTGGTCGATGATCGCGACTCGGTCACACACCGCTTCGGCTTCCTCCATCGAGTGGGTCGTGAGGAGGATGCTCCCGCCCCGCTGCCGGAGGGTCTCGATCCGGCCCCAGAGCTGACGCCGCGACTGAGGATCGAGACCCGACGTCGGCTCGTCGAGCAGCAGCAAAGCCGGCCCGTGGAGAACCGCCACGTACAGAGACAGGCGCTGCTGCTGGCCACCCGACAGCTGCTTGAACGGCTTGGACGCGTCAGTTTCGAGCCCGATCTCGCGCAGGCCTTCGGCGATCTCATCGGCAGACAGCCTGACGCCGTAGAGCCCCGCGTACAGACTCACGATCTGCCTGATCGTGAGCTGTGACTGGAAGCTGGTCGCCTGCAGCTGCACGCCGAGGTTGGCCTTGGCCTGCGACGGATGGCGTCGGATGTCGATCCCGTCGAGCATGACGGTTCCGCTCTGTGGCTTGATCAACCCCTCGATCGCGCTGAGCGTGCTCGTCTTCCCGGCTCCATTCGGACCGAGCAGCCCAAATATCTCACCCCGCATGATTTGCAGGCTGACCCGGTCGACCGCCTTCGTCGCGCCGTAGGTGACAGTCAGGTTGCTGACATCCAAGATGACGCCTGCGGCGCCGACAGCCAGCCGACTCGCCGGGCGCTCCACAGGCGCCACGGGTCGCGCTCGGACGACAAATCGGTCAAGAATCGCGTCGGCGATCGACTCCGCAACGCCGCGCGCGTCGTCGGCTGTCTCCAACTCAGGACCAGGGCGCCGCGCAGAGAACTCCTCCGCGATCACCTCCACCAGCGGCTCGAAGGACGCCTCCACACGTCGATGCGGTCCGATTAGCTCGGGGTGGCTGTCTTCGTTGATACGCGCATTGTCGCGTCTCTTGGCGACAGATGTGTTGTCCCGGCGTTGCCAAGCTGCGCCCGCGGTGATAAACCGACGGGCTGATGCTGCTCGCGCCGCATCCCGGTGCCAAGCGGCGGATCAACGTCCGAGAGGAGTAGCGCATTGTCTTTTGCCGACGACCCCACGCAGGGATCTCCGACTCCGGGTCAAGACCCCACACAGGGATCGGGCATGGGGGATCCATCCGGCGACCCGACCCAGGGAACCGAGCCCGGAGCGACGCCAACCGAAGACCCGACCCAAGGAATGGAAGTTGGCGAAGATCCCGACGAGGACCCGACGCAGGGTGACGAGATCGGCGAACTGCCCGGGGAGGATCCAACCGAAAGCTGAACAAGCCGACCGCTCGTCGCCGGGCCTCACCCCTCCACCAACGGGCGGATCAGACGTCGATGCGTAGTGGAGCTGGACGACGCCGCTTCCGAATCGCCGCTCGTCCAGGAGCCGAAGACGAGCGCGCACCTTGTCCGGCAAGGCGCGCTTTCCTGCCCCGAAGATGATCGGATGGACGAAGAGGTGGCATTCGTCGACGAGGCCGGCAGCGAAGGCCTGACCAGCGAGCTCCGGGCCACCAATTGTGATGTCCGCGACCGACGTCTCCTTGAGACGCCGGACCGCGCCGGCGTCGAACTCGCGCTCGATCCGGGTCCTCGTGCTCGTGACTTCATCGAGCGTGCGGGAGTAGACGACCTTCTCGGCAACCCGCCACAGCTCCGCGAAGTCGCCCATACCGGCCAACTGATCAGGGCCAATGCTCATCGTCTCCCACACGACCATCGTCTCGTACATCCGCCGCCCGTACAGATAGGTGCCGATCGGCCGCTCGAGGTCGTTGAACGCAGCCATCAGCTCGTCATCGGGCGCGGCCCATTCCGGGCCGCCCCGCTCGTCCTCGACGTACCCGTCAAGCGACGCGTTCATCACGTAGATCAGCTTGGCCATCTAACCCGATATGCGCGTAGCGATTCCCGGGTAGTCGAGTACGAACCCCGCCTCGTCGAAACGGATCTCGGACGTGAAATCGGCGGATGAGAATCGAACCTGACCATTCCCGAGCGGCTCGTAGCGCTGCTCTGAGATGGACACCTCAAGTGACGGTACGTCGACCCAGCGCATCTCGTACAGTCGCGCCGGGCCGGCTTCCAAGAGCTTGTCGCGGATCACCGGAAGCGAGTTGAACAAGGGCGAGAAGCCCAGGTCAAAGAAGTCGGCCTCCGAGAGGTCCACCTCGAGCGACCGCTGCCCGACGACCTCGAGGTGCAGGCGAGTCGGCTCGAGCCGGTAGCGCAGCTCGTAGACCGGACCAAGCTGCGTCCCCACTGCGGTCAAGCCAGAGTCACTGCGCTCCACGTGCGCGACCTCCATCCGTGGAGCGCCGTCACCGGACCAGGCCAGAGAAATCGGCATGGAGTGCACTTTATGCCAATACCGCCGCCGCCCCGCCCGCGGCGGCGAGCGCGGCGGGCAACTGCGCTCGCCGCTCGATCCCAAGCTTGGCGTACGCATGGGAAAGGTGCGTCTCAACGGTCTTGGTGGAGACGAACAGGGCTTGGGCGATCTCCCGATTGGTAAGTCCGTCGGTGGCCATGCGGACCGTGCGCAGCTCGGCGGGAGTGAGTGCATCGGGACCACTCAGCGCCTCCCGCCGCGGCCTCGCGCCCGCTACCACCAACTCCTCGCGCGCCCGCTCCGCAAGGGCGAACGCCCCGCACCCGTGCGCGATGTCGAGTCCCCGGGCGAGCGCCGTGCGAGCCTGCGCGCTCTCGCCGCGCTCGCGCAGCCCGACACCGAGGTTGACCAGCGCTCGCGCATGATCGAGCCGCGCCGTCGTGGCATCGAGCCGTGCGACCGCCTCACCAAGCCGCTCGAGCCCGAGCGGACCCGGATCCAACATCCCGCAAACCGACAGCGCGACCCCATACCGGCGGGGAGCGCCGAATGCCGCTGCGGCTGCGAGCTCGCGCGCGCTCAGCGCCCGTGCCTCGTCCTCGCGCCCGACCGCGGCCAGCGCCGGCGCCGCGGTTGCCACCCAGTCGATGCACACGCTCAGGTCACAGCCGCCGGCCGCCATTCGCCGATCGGCGTCGAGCAGGTCGGCCACCCCCGCGCCCGGGTCGCCACGCATGACCTGCCCGCACCCTCGGTGGGCAAGCACCATCACCCCTGGCCACAGCCGCAACTCGAGCTCACCCAACGGGAGCGTGGCGATCACCCGCATGGCCTCCTCAGCGCGTCCCCGCTCGAGCAGGATCGGAAGCAGATAGGTCATCGGCCAGTGTTTGAGGCCGAGCTCGCCGCCCAGCTCGTAGGCCCGCTGGGCGTGGTCCTCGGCGACATCCAGATCACCCATTCGCAGCGCCACGCCGGCTCGGAACTCCGACATCTGTACGAACATCGGCACCGACCCGCGACGCTGAGCCTCCGCGAGCCCCGCGTCTAAGGCCTCGCGCGCATCCTCGAGGTGATCGCTCACGAACAGCGCCATGCTCGCCCCCAGGTACGCGGGCGAGAAGTCCAGGATGCGCGGGTCTCGGTGTGCCCTTCTCGCTAGCTCGGTGGCCGTGGCCGAGGGCAGGCCGGTCACCGCTCCGGTCCAGGCAAGCGCCGGCGCGACCGCGACCGCATCGAAGCTCTCACCCCGGTCGAACCGATCGAAGTGGCGCGCCGCGATGGCCAGCACCCGCTTGGTCATCGTCAGGTCAACGGCGCCGGCCCCAATGAGCAGCCCCTCGATCCGCTCCACCAGCGCTGGATCGAGCTCGTCGGTGCGGTCGAGCACGCCGGTGAGGAGCTCCGCTACGTCGGCGTTTCGACCCATCGCGGTGAGGCCCCAGGCCAGCTCCAGCGCGATTTCGGCCCGCTGCTGGGGACCACGCGTGGACTCGAGCGCCTCCCGGTACGCGCCGAGGTCGTTGCCGTACGGGAGCTGCGCTTCCGCCCGCCCCAGCTCCAGGAGCACCTCGAGCCTCAGTTCAGCCCCCGGTGGCTCCGCCAGCGCACGGCGCAGATAGACGACTGCTGCCTCGGGGGCACCTCGCCCAGCGCCTCCCGGGCTGCACCGCGCAGGGCTTCGACCACCCACGCCTCCCCGTACGCCTCGGCGGCCAGCAGGTGCGTCGCCACCCGGTCAAGCGGCGCCGTCTCGGCGACCAGAAGTGCCGCCGCTTGCAGGTGCTGCGAGGCGCGCGCCGACGGCGCCAGCTCGGCCGTGACCGCCTCCTGCACGATCGGGTGCATGAACGACAGGCCTTCGCCGGGAGCGAGCAGCTCGACGCGCCGCAGCTGGTCGGCGGCTGCCTGCGCGCGCTCGCGTCCGAGTCCCGCGAGCGCCGCCGCGTGTCGCAACGGCGAGTCCGGACCGAGCACGGCGACCGCCTGCGCGAGTCGCTCGCATTCATGGCCGAGCCTGGCCAGACGGACGAGGAGGCTACGGCCCAGTGCCCCGGTCCCGAGGGCTCGCACCTGGCGGGCCAGCTCGACCGTCGGGCGTCCGCCCTCGGTCCGGAGCGCCACGGTCAGCGCCTGCAGATAGAACGGGTTGCCACCGGTCGCCTCGCGGCATGAGCGACACAACTCGTCGTCCGCGCGCGGTCCCAACTCACGGCGAACCAGCACCCCGGCTCCGAGCTCGCTCAGCGGCGAGGGCCGCAGGATCGTGTCGGCGACGGCGGACAGCGCGGGCACCCCGCCGATCGGGTCAGCCCCCTCACCGGGCCGGGCAGCGGCGAGGAGCAGGACGGGGAGAGACTCGATCCGTCGCGCCAGGTAGAGGACGAAGCGAGCGGACGCCGGGTCGATCCAGTGAGCGTCGTCGAGGACGAGCAGCAGTGGGCGGCGGTCGCCGAGGTTCGCGACCAACCAGTAGAGGCCATGCAGGACCGCGCCGACGCGATCGCGCGTCTCGCCCGCGTCCGCCACGACGTCGAACACCGGCGCGGCGAACTGTGCGGCCCCGGCGAGCAGCGCAACCTCGCCGTCGGAGACACCCGGCCAGAGAAGCTCTCGGACGGCGGAGAACGGGGACTCCATCGCCACCTCATCGCCCCGCGCCCGCAGCACCTGGAGGCCGAGCCCCGCACCTCTCTCGATACTCGCGTCCAACAGCGACGTCTTCCCGATCCCGGCTGGACCCTCGACCAGGACGAACCGACCGCCTCCGAGTCGAGCTCGCTCTAGCAGGCCATATAGCGCGCTCAACTCCTCGCCGCGCTCAACCATCCCCCCGGAAACGCCCTCAGGATCCATCCCGGGCCGATCATACGTCCGCGCTGTCTGGGTTGCCAGGTCACGTTTTGGCGAGGTCGCGGGTCAGCAGGGTTGGCGGCGCAATCGCCGCCCACCCCTGACCAATCGTGGAGGCAGCCATGAACTCCGTCTTGAACCATCGCAATGGCGACACCCTCGCCGGCCGCTGGCAGCTTGACCCACGGCGCTCGAATGTTGCCTTCCGCACCGGGCACTTCTGGGGCCTGATGAAGGTCAAAGGCCACTTCGATGAGTTTGAGGGCCGGCTCGACCTGAGCGCCGAGCCGGCAATCGAACTGAAGATCGACGCAGCAAGCGTGCAGACCGGCAACCGAAAGCGCGACGAACATCTGCGCTCGGCTGATTTCTTCGACATCGAAAATCACGGAACGGTGCGGTTCGTGTCCGACTCAGCCGTCCCCCAGGGCGACGTGCTGAAGGTGCGTGGCCGGCTGTTTGCCCGCGACCAGTCGATCCCGCTTGAGCTCGACGCCAAGGTTCGCGTTCTCGACGGGGAGCTCGCGATCGAAGCATCCATCAGCGCGCTCCACCGCGAGCTGGGCATGACCTGGAGCCCGCTCGGGATGATCTCAGACCGCAGCGAACTGGTGGTAACCGGCTGTCTGATGCCCACCACCCCGTGAGCGTGAGAATCCTGTCACCCCTTGGCAACCCCGAGCCGATGCGTCAAAGTTCCCTTGAGGTCAGTAGCGCCCTATCGGTGCGAACGTGGCAACAGCAGTACACCACGCACCCACTGCCCGGCGATCGGGGCGGATACTCGCGCGCCTGCTCGTGCCGCTGGTGATTCTCGGTATCGCGGCCGCGATCTACCTCATCGTCAGCTCGGCGAATTTCGACGCGGACCAGAGATCACATCAACCCGCCGCCGCGGTGCGCCGGCTCCCTCCGTACTTCACGGTGCGGTCCGGGGATACGCTCGCGCAGATCTCCGCGCAGACCGGCCTGTCGGTCGAGCTCCTCCAGGCCTACAACCCGACCGTCAATCCCCTGGCTCTCACCCCGGGGGAGCGGCTGAACCTCTGGCAGCATCCGCCCAAGCCGGCGGGGCCCAAGCCCAAGCCGCTCGGGCCAATGTTCTGGGTCGTGAAGCCCGGCGAGTCGTTCGGCTCGATCGCCGCCAGCACCAAGATAGATATCACCACCCTGGAGCAGCTCAACCCCAACCTCAAGCCCTCGTCGCTCCAACCGGGCGATCAGGTGCGGCTGCACCACTGAGCGCTAGGAAGCCGGTCCCCCGTCGCGATGATCAAACGGCGGCGTGGCGCTCGCCCCCCGCCGCCGCTTGGTCTGCTGTCGGGCACGGCTGACCGCGGACGCGATCGATAGCCCGTGCGCGAGGCTGTCGCGTAGGGCGAGCACCTCGGATTGGCTGTAGCGCGGCTCCGACCGATTCGAAGTGGGGAACCCATAGCGCGCCTGCCACGCCAGCAACGTGCGCGGACTGACCCCGAGCAGCGTCGCCGCGTGGTCAAGGCGCAGGCCCCGGAGTGGCCGCTCGGATGGCGGCGAGTGCGCCGTCTCCGGACCCTGCCCTGCGGCCATTGTCATGAAGCGTGGATACCCACGAGGAGACGGTCCTGCCGCCCAGCTGGACGGATGAACTACCCGGCGATGAACGCCGGGCCCCGAGCCCCCGGTTAGCGCACTAGGCGGCCGTCAATTCGGCCTCGGCCCGCAGCCAGTTTCCGAGCTCGTCGACGCCGGCCTCCTCCAGGTAGAGGTAGTAGGCGCGCTCGGCGATCTCGGCCTGGGTGGGCTGGCGCTGCTCTACCTTCGGCTTGCGCGTGCGCGTCCGTCGGACGGCGGGCTTGCTGGCCTTCTCGGTCATGTTCACTCTCCGGTTTCGAGTTCTGGGCGCGGCCGATGCCGCACGTGGTCTGCTTGTTCGACGCGACCGCGCCCAGCCCTCCGTCCATCTCGCCTACGAGTGACCGGCGATCCGGTGCGGAACGTACGGCTCCTCCAGGCGCTCCATCTCCTCCGGACTGAGAGACAGCCGCTCGGCGGCGAGCGCGTCCTGGAGGTGCGAGAGCTTCGTCGCGCCGATGATCGGCGCGGTGACGCCGGGCTTGTGCAGCAGCCACGCGAGCCCAACCTGCACCGGTTTGTCCCCTCGCTCCCCGGCCACCTCGACCAGGCGATCGATCACGGGTAAGTCGAGATCCGGCTTGTACAGGTTGTCGGCGAACGCATCGGTCTGCGCCCGGGTCGTCAGCTTCTCGCCCTCCCGGGTGCGGTTGCCGGCCAGCAGCCCCCGGGCCAGCGGACTCCACGGGATGATCCCGACGCCCTGATCCAGGCACTGCGGGATCATCTCCCGCTCCTCCTCGCGGTAGATCAGGTTGTAGTGGTCCTGCATCGACACGAACCGCGTGCGGGCCACGTGCTGGGCCTTGGCGAATTGCCAGGCGAACATGCTGCTGGCCCCGATGTAGCGCGCCTTACCCGCGACCACGACGTCGTGCAGCGCGTCCATCGTCTCCTCGATCGGAGTCGTCGGATCCCAGCGGTGGATCTGGTACAGGTCGACGTAGTCGTGGCCGAGGCGGCTCAGCGAGGCGTCGATCGAGGCCATGATGTGCTTGCGCGACAGCCCACGGCCGTTCTCCCCCGGCATCGTGCGGCCGTTCACCTTGGTGGCGAGGACGTACTCCTCGCGCATCCCGAACAGCTTTTGCAGCAGGCGCCCCGTGATCACCTCGCTCTCGCCACCGTTGTAAACGTCGGCGGTGTCGAAGAAGGTGATCCCGCCCTCGACCGCGCTGCGGAGGATGGGCTCCGCCTCGGCCTCGTCGAGCGTCCAGGGGCGGGTCTCGTGCTTGCCGTAGCTCATCATGCCCAGGCAAATGCGCGAGACGCGCAGGCCCGTCCTCCCAAGGTTCACGTATTCCACGCTTCGGCTCCTGTCCGGTGTTGACGATCCGGCGTCGCGATAGTCTCGCGCCGCCAACCACACCATAGGAGCAGTGAGCGTGAACGTTTCCTCGCGATTCGACGTGGCCGCGTTCGGCGTGATCGTCACCGGCGGCGCCAGCGGGCTCGGCCTGGCCTACGGCGAGGTCCTCGCCGCGCACGGCGCCCGGGTCACGCTGATCGACGTTGACGGCGATCGGGTCGCGGCGGAGGCGGAGCGCCTTCGCGGTGAGGGCCTCGACGTGCGGGGCGCCACCGCCGACGTGACCGATCACGCGACGCTCGACCGCGTCATCGACGAGGCGGCCGAGACCTACGGCCGCCTCGACGTGGCGTTCGCCAACGCGGGCATCGATCCGGGAGTGGGCTTTGTCGGCGCGTGGGCGGGCAACTCGCGCCCGCGCGTTCCGGAGGGCGCGATCGAGCGCTACGAGGACGAGCGCTGGAACCGGGTGATCGATATCAACCTGAACGGGATCTTCGCCACCACGCGCGCCGCCGCTCGCCACATGCGCCCGCGCCGCTTCGGACGGATCGTCATCACCACCTCGCTGGCCGCGACGACCGCGGAGGGCGCGATCGGCTCCGCCTACATGACGGCCAAGGCCGGCGCCCGGCACTTCATGCACGTGCTCGCGCTCGAGCTCGCAGCGGACGGGATCATGGTCAACGCGATCGCGCCCGGCTTCTTCATCACCAACATCGGCGGTGGCCACGCCCACGATCTCGACGTCCAGGCCGCGATGAGCCAGGTGATCCCGATGCACCGCGTCGGGTGGCCGGACGACATCAAGTCGCTCGCGCTCTTCCTCGCCTCGCCGGCCTGCGAGTACATCACCGGTCAGGAGATCGTGATCGACGGCGGCTGGGGCCTTGGCATCGCGGACTGATTACGCGGCTACTGGGCCTCGCTGCGCTCGGCGTCCGTGGGAAATCCGGCGCCGACCCGGTGCGGAACGCAAACGCGGACGCGCCGGATTTCCTTAAGGGAATTCGGCGCGACTGCCGTGCTCATGCCCTAGGTGTTCGGGCGCCGAATTCCCCGGGGAATCCGGCGCCGACCCGGTGCGGAACGCAAACGCGGATGCGCCGGATTTCCTTAAGGGAATTCGGCGCGACTGCCGTGCTCATGCCCTAGGTGTTCGGGCGCCGAATTCCCCGGGGAATCCGGCGCCGACCCGGTGCGGAACGCAAACGCGGATGCGCCGGATTTCCTTAAGGGAATTCGGCGCGACTGCCGTGCTCATGCCCTAGGTGTTCGGGCGCCGAATTCCCCGGGGCCTTCCACCCCGTCCGGACACTGGTCGCATGACCGGGGGCCAGTCGTTGATCGGGTGCGCCGTCGCCGCCCACAGGTACTGCACCGCGTAAGCGCGCCACGGCCGCCACCGCTCCGACCGCTCGCTCAGAGCTCGCGCCTGCGACGGCAACCCGAGGGCGGCGGCGCCTCGCCGGACGCCCAGATCGCCGGCGGGAAACACGTCCGGATCACCGAGAGCGCGCATCGAGATGATGTCCCGGGTCCATGGCCCGATCCCCGGAAGCTGCCCCACGACCGCGAGCGTCGCCTCACGATCGGCGGCCGGATCGACCGAGAGCTGCCCGGAGACGAGCGCCCCCACGAGTGCACGCACGGTTCGCTGCCTCGCCGCCGGCATCGCCAGCTGCGCATCGACAAGCGCTTCGGGCGCCGGGAACAGACGGCTCAACCCACCGTCCGGGTCGTCGAGGTGCTCGCCGTGCTCGGCGGCTAGCCGCGCCCCGTGGGTCCGAGCGGCCGCGGTCGAGATCTGCTGCCCGAGCACGGCGCGGATCGCCATCTCGGCGCCGTCCACCGCGCGCGGCACGCGACGGCCCGGAGTGCGGCGGACCGCGCCGCGCAGCTCGGGCTCCTGGGCGAGCTGCGAATCGACCGCCTCGGGATCGGCGTCGAGGTCGAGCAGCCAGCGGCAGCGCGCGATCGCGGCGGTCAGGTCGCGCAGATCGGCCAGCGTCGCCCGGCAGGAAACGTGATCGGGGTGCGGAGTCAACTCGACGATCCCAGGACCGCGGGGGAGCCGGAGCGTTCGCCGGTAGGTACCGTCGCGGACCTCCTCCACCCCCGGGATCGCCGTGGCGGCCAGGTGGCCGAATAGGTTGTCCGGCGAGAGCGGGCGGCGAAACGCCAGCCGCAGCCGCAGCGAGTTGCCGGCGACCCCCGCCGAACCCGGGGCACCGGCCGCGTCAGGCGCACCGGCAGTCCCATTCCCCCTTGCCGACCGGCGGCGCAGCTCGGTCGGGCTGAGCGCGAACACCTGCCGCACCGTGTCGTTGAACTGCCGGATGCTGCGGAACCCGGCGGCCATCGCGACCTCGGCCATCGACAGCGCGCTGCTCTCGAGCAGGATCCGCGCCGACTGCGCGCGCTGCGCCCGGGCCAGCGCCACCGGACTCGCGCCGACCTCGGCGAGCAGCACTCGCTCGAGCTGGCGGGGGCTGTACCTCAGCTGGGAGGCGAGCGCGGGGACGCCGCCGCGGTCGATGACCCCGTCGGCGATCAGTCGCATCGCGCGCGCCACCACGTCCCCGCGCGTGTGCCACTCCGGGGATCCGGGGGATGCATCTGGTCGACAGCGCTTACAGGCGCGAAAACCGGCGTGCTGGCAGGCGGCCGCCGACGGGTAGAAGCGGACGTGCTCGCGTTTCGGCACCATCGCCGGACAGCTCGGACGGCAGTAGATGTGGGTCGACGTCACCGCGGTGAACAACCATCCGTCGAACCGCGAGTCCTTGGCGCTGACGGCTCTGTAGCAGTGCTCGAAGTCCTCGATCACACCCCGAGCGTGACACAGGGCAACCGCGGCGTCTAGCGGTTTTGCGACATCAGCGGATCACGTGGACCGGAGCGCTTCGGTCGGGCTGAGGCGCGCTGCTTTCGCCGCCGGGTAGAGCCCGGCGATCGTCCCGATCAGGAACCCGGCGGCGGGCGCGGCCACCAGCGCGTACAGCGGTACGACGAACGGTTCGTGTCGGGTGACGGCATAGACCTCGGTCGCGCCGGCACCGAGCGCGAGCCCGGCGATCCCGCCAAGTACGGCCAGCAGCGCCGATTCGGCCAGGAACTGCGAGCTGATGTGTCGCCTGGTGGCGCCGAGCGCCCGGCGAAGTCCGATCTCTCCGCGCCGCTCCAGCACCGAGATCACCATGATGTTGGCGATCCCGATCGCCCCGACCAGCAGCGCCACCGCGCCAAGCCCGAGCAGCAGCGTGGTGAACTGCCCCTTGGCCGCGGCCCGCGCCTCGAGCGCGTCGGACGGGCGGCTGACCTGCACTCCGTCGGCGTTCTGCGGGTCGGCGGTCGGGGCGAGCACGTTTGAGACGCCGACGACATCGTTCTGATTGGCGCGGACGTAGATCTCCGAGGGGTTCGGCTGCTCCGAGAACATGCGCTCGGCCACCGGCAGGGAAATGAACACGGTCGAGTCGAGCGAGCTATCCAGAACGGCCGAACTCATGACGCCGACCACGGTGAACCAGGTGTTGCCGAGGTAGACCATCAGGTGTCCGGCAACCTGCGTTATCTGGAGGACCTGCGCCGCCTGCGCGCCTAGGACACACTCGGGAAACTGGCTACTGACCGCATTGAGGAAGTGCCCGGAGGTCATCTTCGTGCCCATCACCTCCGGCAGGTTGTCGCCGGCGGCGTCGACGCCGATCCCGCCGGTCTCCGCGGGCGGCACCAACGGGCTGCGGTACACGTTGACGTTGGAGACCTGATAGACGGCCGCAGCGCCTTGCACGTTCAGCTGGTGCTCGATCGACGGTACCGCGGTGTCGGGCAGGACCTCATTGGCGCCGAGGAAGGTCTGCCCCGGCGTGACCGTCAGCAGGTTGGTGCCGAGCGAGTCGATCTCCGCGAGCAGGTTCGCCTGGGCGGACGCGGACACGCCGACGACGGCCACCATCGCGCCGATGCCGATCGCGATCCCCAGCGCCGACAGCGCCGCGCGCAAGCGCCGAGTACGCAGCCCTTGCACCGCGGTGCCGAAGAGCTCGCGCAGCGGCAATCGTGCGGAGTCGATGCTCGCGGGACGCGGAGGGCGCGGGGGCGCCTCGGTGGTGCTGGTCAAGTCCGATCGTCCCCGACGATCTCACCGTCACGCATCTGCACGCGGCGGGGGAAGCTCGCAGCGATCTTCTCGTCGTGGGTGATCAGCACCAGCGTGGCGCCTTCGGTGGCCAGCTCGTGCAGCAGCGCGATCACCTCGCCCCCTGACTTCGAGTCCAGGTTGCCGGTCGGCTCGTCGGCCAGGACGATCACCGGTCGCTTGGCGATGGCCCGGGCGATCGCAACGCGCTGGCGCTCGCCGCCCGACAGCTGCTTGGGCTTGAAATCAGCCCGGTGGCTGAGTCCGACGCGATCGAGCGCCGCGCGCGCCACGTCGCGGCGATGCTTGAGCGGCAGCCCGGTGTAGAGCATCCCGAGCGCGACGTTGTCCGTCGCGGTCATCGCCTCCTGGAGGTGAAAGCCCTGGAAGACGAATCCGATCTCGTGGGCGCGCAGGCCCGCCAGCTGGATGTCCGAGGCGCTCGCCACATCGCGGCCGGCCACCTCGACGCGTCCCCCCGAGGCTCGCTCCAGCGTGCCCATGATCGTGAGCATCGTGGTCTTACCCGACCCGGATGGGCCGACGACGGCCACCTGATCGCCGTCGGGTATCTCGAGGCTGACCCCACGAAGCGCCGCGACGCCCCCCGGATACTCCTTGACCACCTCGTCGAGCGTGAGCGCCACGGTCAACCCTGCGAGTCGGTCACCTCGAGCCCCGAGTAAATCCCCGGGCCCGAGATCGCCACGTCACCCGCAGCGAACAATCCTGTGGTGACCGGGATCAGCTTGTGGGGCGGCGCGGCCTCCTGCACCTCGTAGTTGCCGCCGGAGGTGGCAAGCAGCGCGGTGACCGGCACCGACAGCACGTTCTTCGCCTCGGCCTCCGAGAAGTTGACGCTGACCGCTGCCTGATCCAAGCCGGCCCCGGCCCCCGCCTGATGGCCGCTCAGCGCGATCGTGACCGGAACCACTGCACCACTCGAACCGTTGCCGCTGTTCCCGTTGCCGTTGCCGTTGCCGTTCCCGTTGCCATTGCCGCCGTTTCCATTTCCGCTCGAGCTCTGGGCCACCGGGCTGACCACGGTGATCTTCCCGTTCACGTAGTCGCCGTTCGGAAGCTCCACCTGCACTTTCTCGCCGACCTTGGCCTCGCTCTGCTTGGTGGCATCGAGGTCGACGGTGGCGACCAATCGGGTCGAGCTCGTCGTCATGATCGCGGTGGCGCTTCCGCCACCGCTGTTCCCACTGTTACCGGAGTTGCCGGAGTTGCCGCTGCCCCCGGAGTTGCCGCTGTTACCGGAATTACCTGAGTTACCGGAGCTAGGGGAGTTACCCGAGTTTCCGGAGTTGCCGGATCCAGACGGTGAGCCCGAGCCTGAGTGCCCCGGCGAGCCCGAGTTGCCGTGCTCCGAATTCAGCTGCGCCGTTTCCGCCCGGAGCAGCGCGATCAGAGCCGCAAGCGTCTCGGCGCTAGTCGACGGGTTGCACGACTTCTTGTCGGACTTCGACTTCGACTTGGACTTGGACTTCGGCTTGCACAGCTTGCTCGGAGTCGTCGAGGACGGCGTCGTGCTCGAGTCTGGGCTGCCCGTGCCCGAGCCGCTCGTGCCCGGGCTGCTCGACTTGGTCAGGCTGACGAACTCGGGCCGCGTGCCGCCGGCGGGCGGATCGTACGAGGCGGCCGAGCCGGAGCCGTCCGAGCCCACGGTCGCGGACGACGTTCGAGACGAGCTGGTTGCCGGGCAGGAACACGACCTGCCCGAGCGTGAGATCTCCGGTCTGGGTCTCGCCCAGTGACTCCTGGAACAGGTCGACGCCCTCGGTGGTCGCGGCCTGCCACACGTCGTCGACGACGATCCCGCCCGCATCGAAGCCGAGCTTGACCAGGTTCCGGTTGAGCTCGAGGATGTCGGGGCCGTCGCTGTCGGACGAGTCCAGGTCGCGGTAAGCCGGAGTGTTGCCGTCCATCAGGGTCACCGGCGCGTTCTCGACCCGGTACAGCGCCTGGCCCGGCCTGATCACCTGGCCGACGGCCGGGAGCCAGGTGATCGTGCCCGACAGCCGGTTGTAGACCGTGTACGAGTTCGCGTAACTCAACGTGCCGGACTCGGTGTCGGTCTCGGTGAGATTGCGCGTTTCGACGGCGGTCGCGCCCGACGAGCTGTTCGCGTTACCCGAGCTGCCCGACGAAGGCGATGACTCGGTTCCGAGCACGATCGCCACCACCACGCCAACGGCCACCACCAGCGCCACCAGCGCGCCGAGACGGCGCCCCGCGCGGCGGCCCGTCGCGGCTCTCCGACGTCCGATCCTCCCCCGTCTCCCGGCGCCTCCACGGCAACCTCACGATGACCTCCTATTGAAGACCGGTACGAGGAGGAAATGACCAGCTGAAATCATGGGGCGGCCGCCTTTACCTTCGGACCCTTGGGTAAGCGTATCCCGCAGTCGGTCGCCGCCTGCTGGAACGCCGGTGAGCGCGGGTTGATTCCCGAGCCGAGCTCGAACGCCATCCCGCGCAGATCGATGATCGCCACCGCCCCGGCGGGAGGCGAGCTGGGAGCGGTCGTAAGCGGATCCGGGAAGTCGGGCACGCCGTGCGCGCGCATGCACTTGGCAAACGCGAGGGCCGCCGCGGTGTCGTGCGAGGAGGTCACCGGCGGCGCCCCGCCATTGGGCAGGTACTGCTTGCACGCGTTCTGCGCTCTCTGGAATGCCGGGGACTGGGGATTGATGCCGCTCCCCGGTGCGATCTGGATGCCCTGTCCCGTGGGGTCCGGGAAGTTCGAAACGCCGTGGGCACGCATGCACTGCGCGAACTGGAGAGCCTGCTGGGGGCTCTTCCCGCTGGGGGTCCCGGGGTCGGTGGTCGTCCCACTCGCGGCGTCGGTCGAGCCGCAGCCGGCGAGCGCAAGGCAACCCGCGGCTCCAAGCGCGACGATAACCGGGCCTATGTGCAACCTGCCGATCCTGCTCATGGCGCCAGGTTGTACGCAGCCGCCCATAACCGGCCCGTAACTTTGTTATCCCACTGTTATGTCGGGACCGCCATCGTGAGACGTACGTATGAGAGTCCTGGTCGTTGAGGACCATCCGCGCCTGGCCGAGACCGTGGCCGCGGTGCTACGCCGGGAAGGGATGGCGGTCGACCTCGCCTTCGACGGCCGGGAGGCGCTGGAACGGACGGCGGTCACCAGCTATGACGTGGTCGTGCTCGATCGCGACCTGCCGAACGTCCACGGCGATGACGTCTGCCGGTCGCTGGTCGACGCCGGCCAGAGCGCCGTGCTGATGCTCACCGCCGCCGGCACGATCGAGGACCGCGTCGCCGGCCTCGGGCTCGGCGCCGACGACTATCTCCCCAAGCCGTTTCATATCGCCGAGCTGGTGGCACGGATCCGCGCGCTCGCCCGGCGCTCGCGCCGGGCGCTCCCGCCCACGCTCGCCTACGGAGACCTTCAGCTCGACAGCGCGCACCGCCGTGTAACGCGAGCCGGCAAGCCGCTGTCTCTCAGCCCCAAGGAGTTCGCCGTGCTCGAGCTGCTGCTCGGCGCCGACGGGGCCGTGGTCTCGACCGAGGAGATTCTCGAGCGGGCATGGGATGACGCCACCGACCCCTTCACCAACGCTGTGCGCATGACGATCAGCCGGCTGCGCGGCAAGCTCGGCGACCCTCCGGTTATCCAGACGGTCACGCCGGTCGGCTACCGGATCGGAGACGAGACGTGACGCTCGCCCGCGCCCGCGAGCGCTTGCTTCACCCCCACACGACGATCCGGTGGCGCCTCACGCTGCTCTACGGAGGCATGTTCCTCGTCTGCGGGGCGGCGCTGCTGGCGGTCACCTACGGCCTCGTCTCGCATTCGGTCACCGGAGGCGGCATCGTCGCCTTTGGCCCCGCACCGACGGCGGCTTCGCCCGCCCTGGGCAAGCAACTTCCCGGCGGCGTTGCGATCCAAAGCCGACCTTCCGGCGGTAGTCCGATTCAGCTGCACGCGACGCCGAACCCATCCTTTGTCATCAAGGGCAAGGAGGTGAAGGTGCCGCCCACCGTCAGCCGGCTGCTGCGCTCCGCGACCGGACAACAGGCGGTGCGGTTCGTGGGTCGCCAACAGCAGATCGCCGACCTGCACCAGCTCGAGATCGAGTCGGCGATTGCGCTGGCCATCATGGCGATCATCTCGGCGCTGCTCGGGTGGTACATCGCCGGCCGCGTGCTGCGCCCGCTGCGCACGATCACCGCGACCGCGCAGGAGATCTCCGAAGCCAACCTGCACCGCCGGCTGGACCTCCCGGGCCCGCCCGACGAGCTGAGGACGCTGGCCGACACGATCGACAACCTGCTGGCACGCCTGGAAAGCGCGTTCGAGGCGCAGCGGCGCTTCGTCGCCAACGCCTCACACGAGCTCCGCACGCCGCTCACCGCGGTCCGCGCCCTGCTCGAGATGGTCATCAGCGACCCCCGCGCCACCGTCCAAACGTTTCGCGACACCTGCCGCGCGGCGCTCGAGGAGAGCGAGCAGCAAGAGCAGCTGATCGATGCCCTGCTCGCGCTCGCCCAGGGCCAGCGCGGACTCGACCATCGCGAACCCACCGATCTGGCGACGGTCACGGATGACGCGATCAAGGGCATCGCCGCAGAGGCCGACCAGCGTCACCTCCACGTCGACGTGACCGTCGAGCCGGCGACCGTCCTCGGTGATCGCCGGCTGATCGCCCGCCTGGTATCGAACCTGCTTCAGAACGCGGTCCACTACAACGTCCCCGGCGGAGACGTTCACGTTCACGTCGGCGCGCTCGACGGCCGGGCCTCGCTCACGATCGCCAACACCGGGCCTAACGTGCCGCCCGACGCGGTCGAGCGGCTGCTCCAGCCGTTCCAGCGCCTGACGGCCGATCGCCTCGGCCATCGCGAGGGGTTCGGCCTCGGCCTGTCGATCGTCGCGGCAATCGCCGCCGCACACGACGCCCGGCTCGACGTCCGTGCCGGTGAGCACGGCGGGCTGCACGTCCAGGTCACCTTCCCGACCGCCGCTCCGATCGTGAGGTCGTCGACCGTCGAGCGCGACCCGACGCCGGCGCCCACTGCGGTGTAGCTAAAACGCGCGCGAGCGGTTCTCGCGCCCGCCGGTCAGTACCGAGGCGGCGAAGCTAAACAGCGTCGGGTGCAGCGCCCGCAGGTTGTCCGAGACCTCCTCGGCGGAGCTCTCCAGCAGGCACTGCTGCGAGAGCTCGGCAATCCCTCCCACCAGCCCGCGTAGGAACGCGTCGGGAACCGCGGGCAGGTCCGGCTCCTCCGCACGCGCACGCTCACCCAATCCACGGTAATGCTCGACGTAGCCGGCGAGCACCCGCTCGCGAGCCGCGAGCGCCTCGGGTCCGGCGCCGAGCACATCGATCAGCAGCACACGCGCGAAGTGAGGCTCGGCCGCGAGCATCGCCAGGTAGCTCTCCAGTGAAACCGATAGGCGCGTGCGCCAGTCGGGGTCCTCGAGCTCTCGGAGTGAGGCGTCGATCTGGGCAATCCCGTTCTCACACCCGGTCCGGTAGGTCTCCAGGAAGCACTGCTCCTTGTCCTGGAAGTGCTCGTAGAACGTACGACGCGAGATGCGGCCCGTGGTCACGACATCCTTCACGGTCACCGCGGCGTAGCCACGTTCGGACACCGCGGCCGCCATCGCCTCGAAGATCCGCGCGCGAGTGATCGAGCTCGTCGTCTCGCTGACGTCGTCCCAGTCCTGGGGCACGTGGACCGACCGAAGGAAGAGCGAGGGCGCGGTGGCCACCGCGCACACCCTAACAGCGTGGAACGCGGAAGTACCGCCGTGAACGTCATGCGTTCCTGTTTGGTACGAAAGTGTTTTGGGCATACGTGCTCCAGAGCGTGCAGGGCGCTCCAAGGCGACCGATCCAGGACCGAACTCAGGCGGCTGGGCCAGTCCCTCGTTTGACACCTGGCTGGGCCAGTAACGGCGGGAGGCGCCGACGCGGCTCACCAACGATCTGGGGCCCGCTCCACCGCGTTGGGGCGGGTCCCAGAGCCGGCTTCACCGCGTTCGGGCGGGTCAGGAGCCGGGGCCACCAGCGCCACCCCACTCTGACTCGGGCCGCCGCGACCCAGCAGACTGGACGCCCGTGGAAACCCATGTAAAACGAACCAGAGTCCCCTCCAGCCGGTGCGCCATGGCGACGTAAGCACGCCCACAATGCTTATCCGGCAACGATGGTCGCCGGCGGGGAGGGTTTGGCGACTTTTACATGGGGCGCGGTGACCCACGGGCGGTAGGCTGACGAACATGAGCGCCGAACCCGCCACCGCATATCGCAACCTGATCGTTCACCCGGCCGACGAGACACAGCCGGCCGCCGGCATCACGCTGAATCGTCCCGAGAAGCGCAACGCGCTGTCGCTCGAGCTGATGCAGGAGGTCATCGCGGCGCTCCGGGACGCATCGAAGCACCCCGAAACCCGCGCGATCGTGATCGACGCGGCCGGCCCTGCCTTTTCCGCCGGCCACGACCTGTCGGAGATGATCGACCGCGACCAGGCCTTCCTGGACGAGCTGTTCGCCACCTGCACGGTGATGATGGAGACGATCCACGAGCTGCCCCAGCCCGTGATCGCCAAGGTGCACGGCATCGCCACCGCGGCCGGCTGTCAGCTGGTTGCGGCCTGCGATCTGGCGGTGGCGGCCGAGGGCACGCGCTTCGGCACGCCCGGGGTCAAGATCGGCCTGTTCTGCTCGACCCCGATGGTCCCGGTCTCGCGCGCAGTCGGTCGCAAGCGCGCCATGCAGATGCTGCTCACCGGTGAGCCGATCGACGCCGCCACCGCGCTCGACTGGGGCCTCATCAACGAGGTCGTCCCCGCCGACCAACTCGACGCTGCAGTCGAGCGTCTAACCCAAGCCATCGCACGCTCGAGCTCCTACACGGTCGCGACCGGTAAGCGCGCCTTCTACGACCAGATCGACCGCGCCGAGCCCGACGCCTACGAGCACACGAAGTCCGTGATGACCGAGAACGCGCTCGCCGCCGACGCCCAGGAGGGCATGACCGCGTTTCTGCAGAAGCGGTCACCCAACTGGGTTGGGCGCTAGCCGCGCGGCCACCGCCAGCGCCACCTCGACCATCTGCGGCGGGTCGAGTACCTCCATCGGCTCATCTAGCGTCGCCATCCACACGAGGAACCCGCGCGACCACGCGCCCCGGGAGGTGACGATGCACGCCTCCTCGCCGTCGGGTTCCACCTCCGCATAGCGACTCGGGATCCGGGATCGCGCTCGGGCCGCCGGGGCCTCGAGCCGGATCCGGCCGGGCGGGGCCTCGGAGAGCCCGTCGCCCTCCCGCGTGCCGCGGAGCCGATCGCGCACGAACGCGGCCGCGTCGCCGCCCGGGACGATCCGCCGCCGGCCGCGCTCGCCCGCCCGCACGCGCCCGCGGATCCGGTCGATCCGGAACGTGCGCCAGTCGTCACGATCGAGGTCGTAGGCGACCAGGTACCAGCGGTGACCGCTGTACACGACCGCCACCGGCTCGACCGCCCGCTGGGAAGCGCGCTCGTCGCGTGCGATGTAGGGAAAGCGCAGCCGCACCTGGTCGCGGCACGCGCCGGCCAGCGTGGCCAGCACCTCTGAATCGATCCGCGGCCCCTCCATCCCGAAGGCGGACGTCGCCTGGCTCAGGGCGCTGACCCGACGACGCAAACGACCGGGCAGTACCTGCTCGAGCTTGGCCAGCGCGCGCACCGAGGTCTCCTCGATCCCCGCGATCCCCCCGGCCGCCGCGGTCCGCAGCCCAACCGCCACGGCCACCGCCTCGGCGTCGTCGAGGAGAAGCGGCGGCAGCTCGCCGCCGCTGCCCAGCCGGTAGCCGCCCGCCACCCCGGGCGCGGCCTCGATCGGATAGCCGAGCGAGCGCAGCTTGTCGACGTCACGACGGATCGTGCGGGGACCGACCTCGAGGCGGTTGGCCAGCTCCTGACCGGTCCACTCACGGCGGACCTGGAGCAGGGAGAGCAGGGCGAGAAGGCGGGCGGATGTCTGAACCATGGTGCGGCGCATCCTTTCAGAGATCGAGGACATAAGCTGACCGCAATAGCCACGTTCGGCGCCTATTAAGGACCGAATATGGCCGCAATTGACGCGAGGCTTCAACCCATGTCAACCACCACGTTCAACCCCTCAGAAGCCGCCTTCGCGCGGACCTCCAGCCGAGCCGCCTGGCTGGGCTTTGCCGTGGTCGTGGCCGCCCTGGTCATGGACCTGCTGGACTCGACGATCGCGCAGACCGCCGCCCCCGCGATCCGTCGTGACCTGGGCGGCTCCTACGCGGCGCTCGAGTGGATCTCGGCCGCCTACACCCTGGCCATGGCCGTGACACTGATGCTGGGCAGCCGGCTGGGCGACGTGCTCGGGCGTCGCCGGGTCCTGCTCGCCGGCATCGGCGGCTTCGTGCTCGCCTCGGCGCTGTGCTCATTGGCTCCCAATCCGAACGCCCTGATCGCCGCGCGGGCGCTCCAGGGCGCGGTCGCGGCGCTCATGGTCCCACAGGGCTTTGGCCTGATCCGCGAGCTGTTCGGCGACGAGGGCCAGCAGAAAGCGCTCGGTGTAGTCGGGCCGATCATGGGTCTAGCCGCGATCGCCGGCCCGCTCGTCGGCGGCGGCCTGATCAACCTCGACGTGCTCGGAACCGGTTGGCGGGCGATCTTCCTCGTCAATGTCCCGGTCGGGCTGCTCGCCCTCGCCGCCGGCCGGCGCTTTCTGCCGAACCGCCCGCCAGTGACGCCGAATGCTCGCCTCGACGCTCCCAGCGTGACGCTCGCGATGGTGGGTGGCTTCGCGCTCGTGTATCCGCTGATCGAGGGGCGCGAGCAGGGCTGGCCGGCCTGGTCGTTCGCGCTGCTCGCCGCCGGCGCCCTCACCCTGGCCGCGTTCGGCCTGCTCCAGGCACGCCGCTCCCGCCAGGGTCGGACTCCGTTGGTCGAGCCCTCGATCCTCCGCCGCCGCGCCTACGTCGCGGGCCTCGCCGTCGTGCTCGGCTTCATCGGCGCGATGGGCGGCATGATGATCGCGCTCAATGTGATGTTCCAGACCGGCCTCGGGTTCACCCCGCTGGCCTGCGCCGTCGCAACACTCGCGATCCCGCTCGCGGCCATCGGCGGCTCGATCACCTCCTCGACGCTACTGCCGAAGATCGGCCGGCACACGATGCACATCGGCATCGTGGTCATGGCCGCGGGTCTCGTCGTCGCCGACCTCGTGATGCGGTCAAAAAGCGGCGGTCTGACCGCGTGGGATCTGGCCGGTCCGCTGACCATCACCGGCTTCGGTATGGGCATGGTGTTTGTCCCGATGTTCGACGTGATCCTGGCCGGCGTCGCCCCGCACGAGATGGGCTCGGCCTCGGGTCTGCTCGAGTCGATCCAGCAGCTGGCCATGTCGGTCGGGATCGCCGCGGTCGGCACCGTCCTGTTCGACCGGGTCGGCAGCGGCCACGGCCCGACCGCCTTCGTGGATGCCTCAGACCACGCCCTGCTGGTGGCTGTGGCGTTCCTCGCCGCTGCGTGCGCGGCCGTGTTCTGGCTGCCTCGGCACGCCCGGGCGCACTAAGGCGCGATTGATGGGCCGCCTAGCGGCGGCGTCCATGGGACCGTTCCGCCGGGCATCCCTGCCCGGCGGGGCGTTGTCTCACCAGGGGCGGCTCGGGAACCGCGGCGACGGACCAATCCGGTCGTTCGCGCGCGATGCGTACCCGATCGCGATGTTCGGGTCGAAGATGCCCGAGGCCGCGTAGTGCTGGTTGCTGCCCGGGCAGGTCGAGTTCGCGCTCTCGCCTGGCGTCGTCACCCAAACGAAGCCGTCCAGGTACGGCGAGTACAGGCCGTACGACGAGCCGTCGCTGGCGCCCGGCTTCGGACCGAGGCCGCGTCCGGGCGGGTTGCATAGCACCTCGTTGCCCTGCGTGACCGGATGCTTGGTCTTGAGCGGGCCGTTGCCGTCGCCGCGGGTGTCGATCACGAAGTGCAGGCCGCCGGTCAGCTTCGCGACCTTGTTGCCGAACTGGATCTCCTTGTAGGCCCAGTTGAAGTGGGTGTCGTTCATGAAGAAACCGCGGATCTTCGAGGCGTCGCTGGCGTTCAGGACCCGGGCCACCTGCCGTGGATTGTTCGCGTCCGAGGTGCCGCCCTCGACGTAGAGCAAAGCGTGTGGCAACTGCGAAAGCGTGTCGATCTCGTACTTGAGGAGCGACTCCCGTTGCGCGATCACCGCCGGACTGCGCCAGCAGATGGTGTCGATCGCGTCCTCCTCGACGAAGATCAGCGCCGGGAAGTTCCCGATCGCATCCTTCGTCGCGTTGACCTCGTCGTCGAAGTTCGGATTGTTACTGGGAGTACAGCCCGAGCCGTGCTTGATGAAGTAAGTGGTGATCTCCGCCACCGAGCCGGGGGTGGTGCGCTGCATCCGGCACAGGTAATTCTCTACCTGAGTGAAGATCGCCGGCCCCGATCCACCAGCGGTGTACACGCTGAACTGGTGAGCCTGGGGATACTCGCCGATCTTCTCGAGCATGGCCACCTTGTACGCCGTGCTCTTGGACAGGTGCATCGAGTTCACCTTCGCCGCGAACTGGCTCCACGGCATCGGCGTCCCGCCCTCCTGGTGGGTCATCCACCCGAGGCCAACCATGTTGGCGATCTCGTTGGCCGCGTCTCCGCCGTAGAGCCACGGGCTCTCCACGAACAGATTCGCGCCGGCCAGCGGGTCCGTGCCCGTGAACCCCGGCGTGTCGAGCGGATTCGCGGGATCGGTGGCAGAAGTGTCACTCGACGTGCACTGTGCCGCCGCCGCGTGCGCCTTGGGTGAGGCACCCGAGGCCGTGCTCATCATCGCCAGGGCGAGCACAACGATCCCTCCGAGCGTCACCATCAGCACCAACCGCCGCCGCCAGTCCATGTAGTCACTCCCCTACCAGGTCGATTTATCCGTGCAGGGCGAAGTCCCCTGCCGGGACAAGACTAGGCGATCCGCTACGAACCGAAACGCGGTGAGAGACTAGATGATCAGCGATCGGGAGGAATGCGCAGCGAAGTGCACGTACTATCGGGGGGACACACCCAATGCGCGCCTCCCACCGGGGGGCACACCCAATGCGCGCCTCCCACCGAAGGGGAGGCGCACCCGGTGTGCGCCTCCCCGGACGTGCCCCCACTCGGCCCACCCCGGCCCAGGCGGGCTCACGCTCGCGGGTGCGAGTGCGTCGGCCTCGCTCGGGCCGGCCTGGCCGGCCGATGCCCTCCGGCTGGATTGCCCTGTTGCTCGTGTCTGGAGCGACCGTATGGGCCCCGCCGCCGGCTCGCCCAGCCACCCTAGGTGGAAACCCGCACACCTGTGCGGTTAGGGTCGCACTGAACATGCGCATCCGCTCCCCACGCCGCCGGCGCCGGCCGCCCGCCTCCGCGGTCAGTCCTCACCGGGCCTTCGACCCCCGCCAGCTCGGCGAGCTCGAGGCCAACGCGTGGGTGGCCTACTACCGCCGCGACTGGGCTTCATTCCTGCGCTCGGCGATCGCGCTCACGCGCCACGCGTTCGGCCTGCCCTGGCCCTCGACGATACGCGGCGCGTGGCTCGTGCTGCGGGCGAATCAGCTCTGGGCGCCGTACCCGAACAACAATCCGGAGGGGGCGCGGCGGACGATGGAGCGCTTCTACCGCCTGCTCGCCCGGCGCCACCACGAGCCGTTCGATCCCCGTCACGCCTCCGAGCTCGAGGTCGAGTGGTGGCGCGTTCACCGCGAGCACCAGCGCGAGCGGCGCGACGGCGATGAACGCCCCCTCGTGGCCGCAGTTAGCGCGCTGTATTCGTACGTCTACGGCGTTCCCGAGGCCGACGTGACCGCGGCGGCTCAGGAGCGCGCGCTCGCGATGCGGTACTCGGATCAGTGGGTGGAGCAGGGCTGCGACCTCGCTAGCCCGCTGGTGCCCCAGGAGCGCGCGGCCCTGGTGCGCTCCTACGCCGCGCTGCTGGCCGCCGTATATCGCCTCTAGCGCTGGCGTCGTCTCAGCCCCACCACGACTCCACGGGCTGTCTATTCGGCCCCAGTCCGGCCTCTTCGCACAAGTTTCTGGCGTAGCTGCCGAATGACCCGGCGGAGAGGGAGTTAGAGGACCCATATGGGCACAACTTCAAACCACACCAGGCGATGAACGGCGACCCCATGGGCTCGCGGCTTCGCACTGCCTTCCCGCCGCACCGCCGCGCGCTCGATCGCGCGCCCGCCTTCGTCTGGCCGCTCTACGGCTTGCTGGGCCTGCTCGCCGCCGGCTACGTGGCGACCCAGCTCTTGAATCTGAACTGGGACTGGATGAACGGCTGGGGCATCAACGCCCTCGAGGTAGTCGCGACCGGCCTCTGCGTGTTCAAGGCGCTCACCATGCGACGCGGCCGAGCGGTGCCGATCCTGCTCGGGCTCGGCCTGTTCTGCTGGACCGCCGGCGACATCGTCCTGACGATCCAATCCCTGGGCGGAGCGACGCCGCCGTCGCCCTCGCTGGCCGACGCCTTTTACGTGACCTTCTATCCCGTCACGTACGCCGCGCTGATGCTGCTGCTGCGCAGCCAGGTCAAGCGTTTCAGCCTGGCCACCTGGCTGGACGGCGCCGTCGCCGGCCTCGGCGCGGCGGCGCTGTGCGCGACGTTCGCCTTCACGTCCGTACTGCATCACGACGGCGGTGATGCTCTCGGCGTCGCGGTCAACCTCGCCTATCCGGTCGGCGACGTGCTGCTGCTCGGCCTCGTGGTCGGCAGCGCCGCGATCGTGTCGGGCCGGCGGCGACTGCCCTGGCTGGCGCTCGCGGCCGGCTACGCGCTGATCACCATCGGCGACATCTTCAACGCGTTGAACTCCACCTCGTTCGTGGGAACGGCGTTCAACGCGGTCGCGTGGCCGCTGTCGATCCTTGTGGTCTCGGCGGCCGTGTGGATCAGGACGCCGGCCTCGCGGCCCGCCGTAGCGGAAGAGCCGCCGGGCTTCCTGCTCCCGGCGCTGGCCGCCGCCGCCGCGCTCACGATCCTGTTCGTCGGCTCACTGAACCACGTGGGAGGGGTCTCCCTAGGACTGGCCGCGGCGACGCTCGTCGTGGCCGGTGGGCGCTCCGCCCTTTCGCTCATCGGGCTGCGCACGCTCACCGAGCAGCGTCGGCGCGAGGCCGTGACCGACCAGCTCACCGGCCTGGGCAATCGCCGGGCGCTGTTCGAGCTCCTCGACGGGTTCCTCGTTGAGCAGAACGACACGGACACGTCTCCACGCAGCCTGGCCTTTATGTTCGTCGACCTCGACCGTTTCAAGGAGGTCAACGACTCCTTCGGCCATGCCACCGGCGACGAGCTGCTCCGCCAGCTCGGCGCCCGGCTAGAAGGCTCGCTGCGCGAGTCCGACCTGGTCGTCCGTCTGGGGGGCGACGAGTTCGCGCTGGCGCTGTTGGATAGCGACGCCGACTATGCCGCCACCGTCGCCGGGCGCCTGAACTCCCGTATCGAGGAGCCGTTCGCGCTCGACGCCGTACGCGTCGAGATCGGGGCGAGTATCGGCATCGCGCTCTTCCCGGACGATGCGCTGAACTCGGTCGATCTCGTCCGGTGCGCCGACCTCGCGATGTACCGGGCCAAGGTCGAGGGCAAGCAGTTCGCCATCTACCAGGAGGATCTCGACGGCGCGGCCAACCGGATCCAGCTGGTCGAGGAGCTGCGGGCGGCGATCGAGGGGCGCCAGCTCGAGCTCCACTACCAGCCGCAGGTCGACCTCTCAAACGGCGAGATCACCGCGGTCGAGGCGCTGGTGCGATGGCTTCATCCGCGCCTGGGCTTCATCCCGCCGCTCGAGTTCATCGCGCTGGCCGAGGATGCCGGGCTGATGGGCGGACTGACAGCGCTTGTGCTCGACGAGGCCCTGTTCCAGTGCGCCACGTGGCGCTCCGGCGGCAAGAACCTGACCGTCGCCGTCAACATCTCGGCGTCCGACCTGCTCAACCCAGAGTTCCCGGACCTGGTCGCCGGACTGCTCACGGGCTACGGGCTTGGCCCCGAGGTCCTCGTCCTGGAGATGACCGAGACGACCGCGATCGCGGATTTTGAGCGCTGCCAGCACGCCATCCAGCGACTCCACGACCTCGGGCTGGTGGTCTCGGTCGACGACTTCGGCGCCGGCTTCACCTCGCTCGCCTACCTGGGTAGCCTGGCCGTCGGGGAGCTGAAGCTCGACCGCAGCTTCATCACCCGGCTGAGCGAGTCGAGCGAGAGCCGCGACCTGGCTCTGGTGCGCGCCACCGTCGAGCTCGCCCATGCGCTCGGCCTGAGGGTGGTGGCCGAAGGGGTCGAGGACGATCAGTGCCTCGGCCTGCTCTCGGGTCTGCGGTGCGACCTCGTGCAGGGCTATGTGATCTCGAAGCCCAAGCCCGCCGCCGAGCTCGAGCTGGGTCGGCGCACGCTTCCGGTCCTCCCCGCGCGCCGAGCCAGCGCCGCCTAGTCGCTGTCCCCCAGGACGCGGCTCCGGCCCGCGGGCACGGGTCGTCATCATTGCGCCGATGCTCGTTACCACGTCGGTGAACTCCCGCGAGTACGCGCGCGACGTCGAGCCGCGCATGCTGCTTGGTCCACTTCCTGCGCGACGAGCTCGGCCTCACCGGCACGCATTGGGGTTGCGACACGTCCAACTGCGGCACGTGCGTGGTGCTGATGGACGGCGAGCCGGTCAAGTCGTGCACGATGCTCGCGGCCACCGCCGAGGGCCACGAGATCCTCACCGTAGAGGGGCTCGAGATCGACGGCGTGCTCGACCCCGTGCAGCAGGGATTTACCGAGATGCACGGCCTGCAGTGCGGCTTCTGCACGCCCGGCATGATGCTCACGGCGCGCGCCCTGCTCGAGCGCAACGCAGATCCGAGCGAGGCCGAGATCCGCGAGGCCATCTCCGGCCAGATCTGTCGCTGCACGGGTTACGCCACGATCGTCCGCTCGGTCCGCTGGGCAGCCGAACATCGAGCCCGCACGTGAGCGATGCCAACGGGAACCCGATCGGCTTCGGCCGCATGCGGCGCAAGGAGGACCCGCGCTTCATCCGCGGCCAGGGCTACTTCGTGGACGACGTGAAGCTGCCGGGCATGCTCCACGGCGCCATCCTGCGAAGCCCGGTCGCGCATGCCCGGATCGTGTCGATCGACGCGTCCGCGGCGCTCCAGCACCCGAAGGTGCACGCGGTGATCACCGGCCGGGATCTCGAGGATCGCGGCATCGCCTGGATGCAGACGATCTCGGCCGACACGCAGGCCGTGCTCGCCACCGACAAGGTGCGCTTCCAGGGCCAGGAGGTGGCGTTCGTGGTGGCCGACGACGGATACTCGGCGCGCGACGCGCTCGAGCTGATCGACGTTGACTACGAACTGCTGCCGGCCGTCGTCGATCCGCGCCGGGCGCTCGAGCCCGACGCGCCGCTGATCCGCAACGACAAGCCGGGACAGACCGACAATCACATCTTCGATTGGGAGTCGGGCGATCGATCGGCGACCGACCGCGTGTTCGCTGACGCCGACGTCGTCGTCGAGCAGGACCTCGTGTTCCCGCGCTCGCATCCGGCTCCGATGGAGACCTGCGGGGCGGTGGCCCAGTACGACCCGGTGTCGGGCAAGTTGACCGTTTGGTGCACGACCCAGGCGCCGCACGCCCACCGGACCGTGTACGCGCTGCTCACCGGGTTGCCCGAGCACAAGATCCGCGTCGTCTCCCCGGATGTCGGCGGCGGGTTCGGCAACAAGGTGCCGGTGTATCCCGGGTTACGTGTGCGCGATCATCGCCGCGATCGACACCGGCCGGCCGGTCAAGTGGATGGAGGACCGCTCGGAGAACCTGATGTCCACGGCGTTCGCGCGCGATTACGCGATGCGCGGCGCGATCGCCGCCACCAGCGACGGGCGAGATCCTCGCCGTCCGGGTCGACGTGATCGCCGATCATGGCGCCTTCAACGCGACCGCCCAGCCGACCAACTTCCCGGCCGGGTTCTTCCACGTGTTCACAGGCTCCTATGACATCGAGGCGGCCCACTGTCACGTCACCGGCGTGTACACGAACAAGGCGCCGGGAGGCGTCGCGTACGCGTGCTCGTTCCGGATCGCCGAGGCCGTGTACCTGGTCGAGCGCATGGTCGACTGCCTCGCCTACGAGCTCGGAATCGACCCCGCCGAGCTGCGGCTCGCGAACCTGATCCGGCCCGACCAGTTCCCCTACGAGTGCAAGACCGGTTGGGTGTACGACTCGGGCGACTACGAGCGGACGCTGCGCAAGGCGCTCGAGCTCGCCGATTACGACGCAGCTCCGCCGCGAGCAGGTCGACAAGCGCGCTCGCGGCGAGCTGATGGGTATCGGCGTCGGCTTCTTCACCGAGGCGGTCGGCGCCGGCCCGCGCAAGCACATGAACATCCTCGGGCTGGGCATGAACGACGGGGCGGCGCTGCGCGTGCACCCGACCGGCAAGGCGCAGCTCAGCATCAGCGTTCAGACCCAGGGCCAGGGCCACGAGACCACCTTCGCCCAGATCGTCGCCGAGGAGCTCGGCATCCCGCCGGAGGACATCGAGGTCGTCCACGGCGACACCGACGTGACGCCTTACGGGCTCGGGACCTACGGGTCGCGTTCGACTCCGGTCAGCGGCGCCGCCACGGCGATCGTCGCGCGCAAGGTACGCGACCGGGCGCGGCTCGTCGCCGCGGCGATGCTCGAGGCCTCGCCCGACGACCTCGAATGGGAGAAGGGCCGCTGGTTGGTCAAGGGCGATCCCGAGAAAGACGCGACGATTCAGGAGATCGCGATGGCGGCGCGCGGATCGGTGGAGCTGCCGGCCGGCGTCGAAGCCGGCCTGGACGCGGAGACGGTCTACGACCCGCCCAACCTGACGTTCCCCTACGGCGCCTACATCTGCGTCGTCGACATCGATCCCGGCACGGCCAAGGTGCGGATCAGACGGTTCGTCGCCGTCGACGACTGCGGCACCCGGATCAACCCGATGATCATCGAGGGCCAGGTCCACGGCGGGCTCACCGATGGGGTCGGCATCGCCTTGATGGAGCAGATCGCGTTCGACGAGGACGGCAACTGCCTCGGGGGGTCGTTGATGGACTACCTGATCCCGACCGCGCTCGAGGTGCCCGACTGGGAGACCGACTTCACGGTCACGCCCTCGCCCCACCACCCGATCGGCGCCAAGGGCATCGGCGAATCCGCGACGGTGGGCTCGCCGCCGACGATCGTCAACGCGGTCTGCGACGCGCTGCGGCCGTTCGGCGTGCGGCACGTGGACATGCCGTGCACGCCGTCGCGGGTGTGGCACGCGATGCACGAAAGTCCAAAGTGAGCCGCGAGTTCACCACCGGCCTCGTGCTCGCCGCGGGCGGCTCCAAGCGGCTCGGGCAACCAAAGCAACTCCTACCCTACGGGCCGGCCACCCTGCTCGACCACGTCCTGAACACCGCACGGTCCTGCCGCTTCGATCAGCTGATCTGCGTGATCGGCGGTGGCGCCGGCGCGATCAAGGACGGAGTCGACCTCGGCGGGGTTGATTTGATTGAGAACGACTTTTTCGGTGACGGCTGTTCGTCCTCGATCGCCATTGCCCTGACTGCAGTCGATGAGCGGTGCGGGGTGCTGGTCCTGATGCTGGGCGACCAGCCCGGCGTCACCTCGGCCACCGTGGAGAAGCTGCTGGCCGGCCGGGGCGACAGCGCGCTCGCTGCGTGCGCGTACGACGACGGGCGCGGCCATCCGCTCGCGTTCGCGCGGAGCACGTTCGATCAGCTCGCGTCGCTCCACGGCGACAAGGGCGTGTGGAAGCTGCTCGACCGCGCGGGCGACGAGGTCGTCGACGTACCGGTCCCCGGGCCAATCCCGCTCGACGTCGACACGTGGGAGGACTACGAGGCAGTGGTGCGCCGAGCAGCCACCGCGAGCGGCTGATCAGCGCTTAGCGGCGGCGTCGATCTCGTCCGCCACCGAGCGCCACAGCGTCACGTGTACCTTCGGCCGGACCCGCGTCGAGACCGTGCCGGCACGGCCCGTCGAAATCGCCTGAGTCGCATCCGAGGTCGTCGCGAAACGCTGCAGCGCGAGCGCCGCGGGCACGGCGCGCTCAAGGCCAAGCGTGCTCGCGTGCCACATCTCCTCGATCGGGGTGCCGCGAACGTCGATCCGCGTCAGCGCCCGCCGGCGGACCTCCTCGATCACCGAGTGCGCGAGCGTGAGCAGGATGCCCTCGCCCGCGGCGGCGGCCGCGATCGCGGCGGCGTGAGAAGCGTAGGCGGAGATATTCGTCGGGGCCAAGCCGTTGCGAGCGAAGAACAGGCCGGTCGCGGTCGTCGGATCGATGTCAGGCGGGCCTACCAGCCAGCGCTCGGTGGCCAGCTCGGCGGGCGCGACGTCCGGCCGCCCCGACAGCGGGTGACCCGGCGCGGAGACGATGATGAGGCGGCAGCGCAGGAAGGGCACCGTGGCGATCGTGTTCGCGCGCTCGGGCCCTGGATGCGGGCCGAGCGCGATGTCCGCCTGCCGATGCTCGAGGCGATCGGCGAACGACGCGCCGGGGACGGCCTCGATCGAGATCTCGAGTCCCTCGTCCCGGGCGGTGAACGCCTCGACCAGCGGTCCGATGTGCTCGGCCACGACGTTAGTCGCGATGACCTGCAAGCGACGCGGCTGACCGGCCGAGTCGTGGACCGACCGCCGGGCCTGCTCGGCCAGGCCGAGGATCTCGCCGGCCAGCGCCGCCAGCCGCCGGCCGCCGGCGGTCAGCGCGATTCCCCGGCCCTCGCGGACGAACAGCTCATCGCCGAGTTCCTTGCGAAGCGCCGCGACCGCGACCGAGACCGCGGGCTCGGTCACCTCGAGCTGAGCGGCGGCCGCCTTGACCGAGCCCAGCCGGGCGACGAGCACGAACGACTGCAGCTGGGCGAGGGTCAAACAGTTGGCTCCTAAGCGATCACTTAACTCAAGTTGACGGCCCACGATAACAACGTCAAAGTTCCGTCAAGGAGAGAAGGCTCGAACGGTATGGCCAGTGCTCTCCGTTGTTGGTACGCGAGGGAGCGCATTGCAAGTTCCGGCCCCGTTTGAGTACGAGCGAGCGACCAGCGTCGAGGAGGCGCTCGAGTTGCTCACCCAGCTGGGACCCGACGCGCGCCTGCTGGCGGGCGGCCACTCGTTGCTCCCGATGATGAAGCTTCGCCTTGCTTCGCCCGCGTACCTGATCGACATCGATCCGCTCGCGGACGAGCTCGGGTACATCTCCGAGCACGACGGCGAGGTCCGGATCGGGGCGATGACCCGCCACCGCGCGCTGCTCGAGTCCGAGTTGCTCGCCAATCGGCTGGCCATCTTCACCGACGCCGAGCGCGTGATCGCCGATCCGGTGGTCCGCAACCGCGGAACGATCGGCGGCGCCCTCTGCCAGGCGGATCCCTCGGAGGATCTCAGCGCGGTGTGCGCGGCGATCGGCGCCCTGATGGTGATCCGCGGCACGGACGGGGAGCGAGTGCTCGGCATGGACGAGTTCCACCGCGGTCCTTACCAGACGGCGGTCGGGCCGGCCGAGATGCTCGTCGAGATCCGCGTCCCACTGCCCGACGCCTCCGGCAGCGCGTACGAGAAGGTCGACCGCCGGGTGGGCGACTGGGCGGTGGCAGCGGCCGGGGCGTCGCTAGCGCTGTCGAAGGACGGAGCCATCGCCCGCGCCGGCGTCGCCCTGGCCGCGGTCGGCTCGGAGGTCACCTCGCGCCAGGCGGAGGACACATTGGTGGGCGAGGCTCCGTCGGAGGAACTCTTCAAGCGGGCCGCGGCAGCGGCCGCGCAAGCTTGTCGCCCGGTCACCGATCAGCGGGGATCGGCCGAATACAAGCGGCATGTCGTCGGCGTGCTGACGGATCGTGCGCTGCTGCGAGCCGCAGCCCGGGCGCAACCCGGACAGCCCCCACGCAGACGTAGAAAAACACAGGAGGTGTGACTTGGCGTTGGTGATCGGTGCTTCCACCGGTTGGTACATCGGGCTCGTGCTCGGGATCGTCGTGGCCGCGGTGGCGGCGGCGATCGTGATCACGATCGTGATGCTGGCGAGGAAGATCGCCGCCCAGGCGCGGACCGCCGTGGACGGGGTCGAGAAGGTGCGGGAACAGACGGAGGGGCTGGCCGGGATCGGGCGGATCAACGACTCGGGGGTCCGGATCCTGCACTCGGCGCGCGCGCTGCGCAAGGTGGCGGTGGGCAAATGATTGGCTTCGCCGCCTTCACCAACCACGACGCGTGGGCGCTCGCGCTCGTGATCGGCTTGGTCGTTGCCCTTGCCGTCGCCGGCCTTCTGTTCGTGCTGGTCCGGACCGTGGGTGAGATCAGGAAATCGGTCGGCGCCCTGCTCGACGTCGCCGGCAAGGTCGCCGGCAACACCCAGAACATCCCTCAGCTCCAGGCCACCGCGCCGGTGCTGGGGCTGATCGTGGAGGAGGCCGTGATCCAGGACGGCTACATGAACGCGCTCACCGACGGATTCGGCAACGGGAACGGTGGTGGCGAATGACCACGCTCATCATTCTCAGCGTCGTGCTCGCGGTGATCATCATCGCGGTGGTCGCGGCGGCGTTGATCAAGATCCGCCAGGACCTCGAGGCGACCTCGGCCGACCTCGCCACGCTCGCCGGTGCACTCAAGATGGTCGAGTCCGAGCACCTGCAGCCGCTCGAGCCCGCGGTCAAGGCGATCAACGGTCAGTTCGACGTGATCATCGGCGCGTTCCCGGGGATCGCGCGGAAGGCCAAGATCGTCGCGGACAGGAGGCCCCAATGACGCTCGAGTGGATCGGCGACGCGCTGCTGCTGCTCGTCGTCCTGCCGGTCGTCGTCTACCTGCTGCGCGGAGTGCTGAACGCCGCGAACAGCATCGTCCCGAGCGCCCAGCAGATCGCGGTCGCCGCGACCGCGGGCTCGAAGGACCTCGACGCGACCGCCCTCCTGCTCACCACGCAGGACCAGGTAAAGACGACGATCGTTCTCGCCGCCGACTACGGCGGCTCGCTCGACGTGATCCTCGACGACGCCGACTGATTAGGGAGGCACAAATGCCAGCAGCTGGTGTAGTCATGATCATCGCGGTCCTGCTGATCGTGCTCGCGGTCGTCTACTACCTCGTGTCGACGATCGTCGCGCTCCAGCGGATCACCAACTCACTCGATGAGGCGATCACGGGCGTGGTCGGAATCATCGAGAAGAGCGCGCCCGTCGACGAGGTCGTGACCTCGATCAACACGAACCTGGATGCGGGGGTCGGCCTGCTCGAGGGCTTGCTCGTCAAGAAGGCGGGCATGGAAGACGCCGTCGGCATCGTCGAGGGGCTATACCCGGGCGCGGCGGGCGAAGGCTTCCGCGACTTCCCGGAGAGCAAGGAGACGAAGGCGCCGCGGATCAGCGAGGTCTATACGAAGGGCACCCTGACCCTGGCCCGGCTCGGACGGGAAGCCCCGATTGCCGCCGCCAGTCCAAACGGCCCGGCGCTGAGGAACCCGGCGTACGGCAGCACAGCCGCCCGTGGCCTGTACCCGGAGATCAGGCAGACGCGACCGCAGGCCATGCCCCGCTCGCCGGTCATCGGGACCGACTCGCCCGTCCAGTACGTCCCGAGCGAGTCGCCCGGAGTCCGCAAACGGATGCCGGTGGCGGTGGGGGCAACGACGACGCCGGCCCAGGGCCAGGAGCAACCCGAGGGCGGAATCGTGAAATCCGGGCTGGCCTTCCTGCGCCGCCTGAAGAACGACGAGGAGTAAGGAGAAGGGATGCAAACTCCAGCGCCGTTTGACTACGAGCGCGCGACCACGGTGGACGGCGCGATCGCTGCGCTCGCCGAGCATGGCCCGGAGGCGCGGCTCATCGCAGGCGGGCACAGCCTGCTGCCGATGATGAAGCTGCGCCTGGCCACCCCCGAGTACCTGATCGACATCAACGACCTCGAGGAGCTCTCCTACATTCAGGAGCGTATGACCGACATCCGCATCGGAGCGCTGACGCGGCACTGCGAGCTGCTCGAGTCCGAACTGCTCGCAGCGCGCGCACCGGTGTTCCGCGATGCCGAGGAGATGATCGCCGACCCGGTCGTCCGCAACCGCGGCACGATCGGCGGATCGCTGTGCCAGGCCGACGCCGCCGAGGACCTGTCCGCGGTGTGCGCGGCCCTGAAGGCCCTCCTCGTAATCCGCGGGCCGTCCGGCGAGCGCACCACGGGCATGGACGGCTTCTACCTCGGACCGTTCACGACCGCGGTCGGCGCCGATGAGATGCTGACCGAGATCCGGATCCCGCTGCGGGCTGGAGCGGGGAGCGCGCACGAGAAGGTCGAGCGGCGCGCCGGCGACTTCGCGATCGCGGCCGTGTCGGCCGCGGTATGGATCGACGGTGGCACGATTGCCGACGCGGGGATCGCGCTCGCCGCGCTCGGACCGAGCACGATCATCGCCTCGCGCGCCGAGGAGGCGCTCAAGGGCAAGCCGCCCTCGGAGGAGTTGTTCGCGCAGGCGGGCGAGATCGCCAAGGAGGACTGCATGCCGGTCGCCGACGGTCGCGGACCCGTCGACTACAAGCGCCACCTCGCGAGCGTCCTCACCGTTCGCGCGCTGCGGCGCGCCACCGCTCGCGCCCTGCAACAGGAGGCCTAGTGACATGGAAGTGAAGATCACGATCAACGGGCAGGAGGTGTCGCGCGACGTCGAGCCGCGGACACTGCTCGTGCACTTCATCCGCGACACACCCGGATTGACGGGCACGCACTGGGGGTGCGACACGTCCAACTGCGGCGCCTGCGTCGTACTGATGGACGGTAAGCCGATCAAGTCGTGCACGACGCTGGCGGCGATGTGTGTCGGGCACGAGATCCTGACCGTCGAATCGCTCGAGCGCGACGGACAGCTCGACCCGATCCAGATGGGCTTCCACGAGAAGCACGGGCTGCACTGCGGCTTCTGTACGCCGGGGATGCTGATGACGACCCGCGCGCTGCTCGACTCGAATCCGAACCCGACCGAGGCAGAGATCCGGACCGCGATCTCGGGGGCGATCTGTCGCTGTACGGGCTACAAGAACATCGTCAGCGCGGTGCGCTGGGCGGCCGAGCACGAGGCCGCGATGACATCCGGTTCATCGAGCATGAAACAGGAGGCGTGAGGTATGGCGACCATTGAGACGACCACCGAGCGCCCCATCGGGTTCGGGCGACTGAAGCGCAAGGAGGACGCGCGGTTCATCCGCGGCAAGGGGACCTATCTCGACGACATCCGGCTCCCAGGGATGGTCCACGGCGTGATGCTCCGAAGCCCGTACGCCCACGCCAGGATCGTCTCGATCGACACCTCCCGAGCGCTCGCCCACCCGGGCGTCGCAGCGGTCGTCACCGCCAAGGACCTCGAGACACTCGGGCTCGCCTGGATGCCGACGATCTCCTACGACACGCAGGCCGTGCTCGCCGGCGACAAGGTCCGGTTCCAGGGGCAGGAGGTGGCGTTCGTGATCGCCGTCGATGAGTACACGGCGCGCGACGCGCTGTCGCTCATCGACGTCGAGTACGAGCCGCTGCCCGCCGTCGTCAACGCGCGCAAGGCGCTCGACCCCGACGCGCCGCTGATCCGCGACGACAAGGACGGCCAGGCCGACAACCTGGCCAGCCCGCTGTGGGAGGCCGGCGACTCCGAGGCGACCGACCGCGCCTTCGCCGAGGCCGACACGATCGTCACCCGCGACATCATTTACCCGCGCTGCCACCCGGCGCCACTCGAGACGTGCGGGATGATCGCCGACTTCAATCCGAAGACCGGCCAGCTCGACATCTACAACGGCAACCAGGCACCCAACGCGCACCGCACGGTGTATGCGCACGTCGCCGGCCTCGCCGAGCACATGATCCGCATCCGCTGCAACGACATCGGCGGCGGGTTCGGGAACAAGGTGCCGGTCTATCCGGGCTACGTATGCGCGATCGCCGGCTCGATCGTCGCCGGCGTCCCGGTCAAGTGGATCGAGGACCGCTCGGAGAACCTGATGTCGACCGGCTTCGCGCGCGACTACATCATGCACGCCGAGATGTGCTCCAAGGACGGGAAGATCACCGGCCTGCGGGTCGACGTGATCGCCGACCACGGCGCGTTTGACTCGACCGCGCAGCCGACGAAGTTCCCCGCCGGCTTCTTCCACATCGTGTGCGGCTCCTACGACCTCGAGGCCGCCCACGTGCAGGTCAAGGCCGTCTACACCAATAAGGCCCCGGGCGGCGTGGCCTACCGCTGCTCGTTCCGCATCACCGAGGCCGTGTACCTGGTCGAGCGGATGGTCGACGCGCTCGCGCTCGAGATGAAGGTCGACCCGATCGATCTGCGGATGAACAGCTTCATCGCGCCCGACCAGTTCCCGTACGAGACGACCACCGGCTGGACCTATGACTCGGGCAACTACGCCGCGACGATGCGCGAGGCGATCCGGATCGCCGGCTATGACGAGCTGCGCAAGGAGCAGGCCGAGAAGCGGGCGCGCGGCGAGCTGATGGGCATCGGCACCTCGTTCTTCACCGAGGGCGTGGGCGCCGGCCCGCGCAAGCACATGGACATCCTCGGACTGGCCATGAACGACGGCGCCGACCTGCGCGTCCATCCGTCCGGCAAGGCAGTGGTCAGCATCTCGGCGCAGACCCAGGGCCAGGGCCACGAGACGACGTTCGCGCAGATCGTGGCCGAGGAGCTTGGGATCCCGCCCGAGAACATCGAGGTCCGCCACGGCGACACCGACCGGACCCCATACGGGCTGGGGACCTACGGCTCCCGCTCAACCCCGGTGTCCGGTGCGGCGGTGGCGGTTGTCTCGCGCAAGGTGCGCGACCGCGCCCGCCTGATCGCGGCGACCATGCTCGAGACGCGGCCCGAGGACCTGGCGTGGGAGAAGGGCCGCTGGTATGTCAAGGGCGATCCCGAGAAGGGCGTGATGATCGAGGAGATCTCCGCCTACGCGTACAGCGGCGAGCCGATGCCCGAGGGCATGGAGGGCGGGCTTGACGCCCAGGTGATCTACGACCCGCCGAACCTGACCTACCCGTGCGGGGCCTACATCTGCGTAGTCGACATCGATCCGGACACCGCTGCGGTCACCGTACGGCGATTCATCGCGGTCGACGACTGCGGCGTGCGGATCAACCCGATGATCGTCGAGGGCCAGATCCACGGCGGCCTGGCCGAGGGCGTCGGCATCGCGCTGATGGAGGTGATCACCTTCGACGAGGAGGGCAACTGCCTGAACGGTTCGTTTATGGACTACCTGATCCCGACGGCGCTCGAGTGTCCCGACTTCGAGCTCGGCGAAACCGTCACGCCCTGCCCGCACCACCCGCTCGGCGCTAAGGGCGTGGGCGAGTCGCCGAACGTGGGCTCGCCGCCGGCGATCGTCAACGCGATCATCGACGCGCTCCACGAGACCCACGGCGTCGACCACGTCGACATGCCGTGCACGCCGGCGCGGGTGTGGGCGGCGATGCAGGGAAGGCCCGAGCCGCCGCAATGATCACCGGCCCTCTGAGTGCGCGGGCGCAGGAGCTCACCGCCCAGGGGGCGGCGTTCGTGACGGCGACCGTGGTACGGGTCGAGCACCCGACG
The DNA here is from genome assembly GCA_963757235.1 of uncultured Solirubrobacterales bacterium. Classification (GTDB taxonomy): domain Bacteria; phylum Actinomycetota; class Thermoleophilia; order Solirubrobacterales; family Solirubrobacteraceae; genus Palsa-465. Next base: position 104,938 of record CAVWRC010000014.1, read on the forward strand.
AGCGCCAAGCCGGGCAACGTCGCGCTCGTGCACGAGGACGGGAGCATGGAGGGGTTCGTGGGCGGCGTGTGCGCGCAGAACAGCGTGCGGCTCTACTCGCTCAAGGCGATCGAGCGGGGCGAGCCGCTGCTCCTGCGGATCCTGCCCGATGGACCGGGTCTCGCCTCGGTCAAGAACGGGGCCAACGCCAACTCCCAGGTTGAGGATCCCGTTCTGGAGGTTGCGCACGACGAAGGCTCGGTCACCGTCCAGAACCCGTGCCTGTCCGGTGGTGCGATCGAGGTGTTCCTCGAGCCGTTCCTGCCCCCGCCCCGGATGATTGTCGCCGGCGACACGCCGATCGCCGCCGCACTCCTGCGGCTGGGACCGGACCTCGGACTCGACGCGGTCGACTCGCGAGGCGGCGACAGCGGAGCGGTGGTGCCGTCCGCCGACGACCTGGCGCTGGTCGTCGCCGCCCACGGGCGGGACGAGCTCTCGATCCTGCGGGCGGCACTCGAGGCGGAAGTCCAGTATGTGGGGCTGGTGGCCAGTCGCAAGCGTGGCGCCGGCGTGCTCGATCAACTGCGTGGTGAGGGTGTTGGAGAGGAACTGCTCGCCCGGATCGACACGCCGGCGGGGCTGGACATCGGCGCGCGCACGCCCTCCGAGGTCGCACTCTCGATCCTGGCCTCGATCATCGAGGTGCGCCGCCGGGACAGCACGGCCCCACGCTCGTGGGCGGCTGCCCCCCCGACCGCGGTCGATCCGATCTGCGGCATGACCGTGGTCGTGAGCGCGGACGCGCTGTCGGTGCAGCACGCGGGTGACACGCACTACTTCTGCGGTGAGGGCTGTCTCCGCGCCTTCGAGCGCCAGCACGCGTTGGCATGACGCCGCCGCGCGTGACCGGCGAGGCGGCCGATGAGGTCCGGCAGCTCGCCCCCGACGTGGAAACGCTGGCCGTCCGCCTGGGTTCGATCGACTACCTCGTCGACGAGGCACTCGCGACCTCCATGTTCCTCAGCCTGCGCTTGCCCCAGCCGCTCCTGCTCGAGGGCGAGGCTGGGGTGGGCAAGACCGAGGCCGGCAAGGCACTCGCCGCCGTGCTCGACACACCCCTGGTCCGCCTGCAGTGCTACGACGGGATCGACGCGGCCGAGGCGCTGTACGAGTGGAACTATCCGCGCCAGCTGCTCAGCATCCGACTCGCCGAGGCGCAGGGTGCCGCGCTGTCGGAACAGGACCTGTTCGGTCGCGAGTACCTGATCCGCCGTCCGCTCCTGCGCGCGCTCGAGCATCCAGGTCCCCGCCCGGCCGTCCTCCTCGTCGACGAGATCGACCGGGCCGACGACGACTTCGAGGCGTTCCTGCTCGAGCTGCTGGCCGAGGCCGCGGTCACGATCCCCGAGCTCGGCACGATCCGCGCTACCCATCCTCCCATCATCGTGCTGACGTCGAACCGCACGCGCGACCTGCACGACGCGGTCAAGCGCCGCTGTCTTTACCAGTGGATCGACTATCCAAGCGCCGAGCGCGAGGTCGAGATCATCCGGCGTCGGGTGCCTGACTCGTCGCAGTCGCTCGCCGTTCAGGTGGCCGACGCCGTGTCGCGGATGCGCGACTCGGACATACAGAAGCCACCCGGGGTGGCCGAGGCCATCGACTGGGTGGCCGCGCTGACCGTCCTCGGCATCGAGGAGCTGAACATGAACGCGATCGACCGGACCTTGGGCTCGGTTTTGAAATACGCCGAGGACCAGGAGGTCGTGCGCGCGGCCGGGCTGGACGAGCTGGTGTTCCCCCGATGACCGAGCCGTTCCGCGTTCGCACCCTCGCGCTCGACCTGCCTGCGGTCGCGGGCGCGTTCGGCCGGCGGCTCCACGACGCCGGCGTGCCGGTGACGACCGAGCGCGCCGGCTGGTTCGCGCAGGCCCTCGCTGTCGTGGAGCCGATCTCGCGCCGCCGGCTTTATTGGACCGCGCGGGCCGCATTCGTGTCCGATCGCGCCCAGGTGCGCGCGTTCGATGACGTGTTTTTCAGCGTGTTTGGCGCGGGCGCGGTGGAGGATGCCTCCGAACGCGTTCCCGCCCTGGACGAAACCGAGCCGGCACCGGCGGACGAGCGGCGGCGAAGCGCCGAGAGCGTCGACGGGCCACCGTCGGGCGCGACCCGCTCGAGCGCATCCACGCGGACCCCGGCTGAGGTCACGCACGACGAGCCCGTGCCCACGCTCGCCAGCGACGAGGAGCTGCTCCGTACCAAGCGCTTCGACGCCCTAGAGGCCCACGAGCTCGCCCAGCTTTATCGCCTGATGACGCGACTGCGCATCGCCACGCCGGTACGGCGGACCCGGCGAGCCGAGCGCGCGCGGCACGGCGAGCGACTCGACATGCGCCGCACGCTGCGCGGCAGCCTGCGTACCGCCGGGGATCCGATCCGACTGGCTCGGCGGCGGCGGCGAGTGGTGCGCCGACGGCTGGTGCTCCTGTGTGACATCTCGGGCTCGATGGAGCCCTATGCGCGCGCGTACCTGCAGTTCCTGACGTGCGCGGCCGGGGGCGGCGGTGGGGGGCGGGCGGGCCGGACCCAAAGCGAGGCCTTCGTGTTTGCCACGCGCCTGACCCGGATCACCCGCGCGCTGTCCTCGCGCAATCCCGAGCGGGCCATCCAGCGGGCGGCCTCCGCCGCCCCGGACTGGTCAAGCGGGACTCGGATCGGCGACGCGCTCAAGGCGTTCAACGACCGTCATGGCCGCCGCGGCATGGCGCGCGGAGCGGTCGTCGTGATCCTGTCCGACGGCTGGGAGCGGGGCGACCCCACCCTGGTGGGCCGCGAGATGGAGCGCCTGCGCCGGCTCGCCCATCGCATCGTGTGGGTTAATCCGCGCGTCAGCGCGCCGGGATTCGAGGCCCGCGCGGGTGGCCTGGTCGCGGCGCTGCCTTCATGCGACGCGCTGGTGAGCGGACATAGCCTGGATGCGCTAGACGAGGTGGTCCGCGCGATCGGCGCCTCCGGCGAGCAGGACCTCGTGCCTCCGCCCGCACCGGAATCCGCGACCGAGCCGGAGGAGGAAGCGTGGCCGAGCGCGTCCCCGGTCCCCGGCAGCTCGGTGGCGATGCCGAGTGGGTACGGCCCGAGCCGGGGCAAGACAACTCCAGGGTGGTCGCTGGGGTCATGAGCGGTGCCGACTCGAAGATCTGCATCTACCCGGGCTGCAACCGCCCGGCGGTGCCACCGCACCCACTTGGCGGGCCACAGCCCAGCTTCTGCGACCTGGAGTCGCACAACGCGCTGAGTGCCCACTTGGAGCGCCAGCGGCTCGCACGCGAGACGACAACCGAGGAGGATGAGTGATGGCGAACGAGGCGTACCGGGCGGTGTTCCTGCGCGTGCACCCCACCGGCAAGATGGTGCTGAGCCTGACCAGCGAGTCCGACGGCGAAGAGGCGCGCTACGCCCAGCTCGTCGCAGTCGAACTCGGCGTCCCAGCGCTCGACGTCAAGGTCGTCCCCGCCGACACCGACCGGTTCGGCGTCGGTCACGGCTACAACACGGCGCCGTCGACGGAGACCCCGGCCGCGATCCAGAGCGCCACCGGGAAGATCCTGGACAAGGCGAAGCTGCTCGCCGGCGCGGCGCTCGAGACCTCCCCGGACACGCTTCGGTGGGTCGATGGCGCGTTCGTGTCGAGCACCGATCCGTCACAGGCCAAGACGATCGCCGACGTCGCGCTGTATGCCCACGGCACTGGGCAGCTACCGCCGGGCGTCGAGGGCGGCCTCGACGCCCAGACCGTCTACAAGGCAGATTGATGTGGCGGGCCGCACCGACGAGGCCTTCGGCCTCACGGCCCGCGCTAGCTGGCCGGATTGGCGTCGATCTCGATGTCGACCTCGTCGGCGACCTTCAGCGCCCCGAACAGTGCCGAATACGGCTTCATCCCGAACGCGGTCTGCGCCACCTTCGCGCGCCCGCTGACCCGGCCGTCATCGCCGATCGCGAGGTCGAACTCGGCCGGGCCCTGCTTGCCGTTCAGGCTGAGTTCGCCCCGCACCGCCAGGCCACCCGGCACCGAGGACACATCGCTCGAGCGGAACTCGATCGCACATCCCTTCAGCACTTCCTTGTCGATCGTCTTCTTGATGTCCGCCTTGTCGCCGTCGCTGAGGGATTTGAGCCCGCCGGTGCCGTCGAGGACTCGCAGCGAGCGCGAGTCGGCGGTGAGCGTCAGAGCGGGCTGCCCTTCGGGGTCGAGTGTCGCCTGCCACGACTGCACCTCGATCACCAGGTCATGGCCGGCCTTGGCGGCGCCCCCCGTCCTTCCAGTCCTGATCTTGAGGCTCCCGTTGTCTGGTCCAAAGTTCTGTGACATATCCCCAACCCTAACCCAGGAGACGACTAATGGTTGAACTGGACCACTCCTACACGAACGGCAAGCCGATCGAGCACAACTGGGAGACGATCCTCGATCTCGAGAAGCTGATCTCGTGCGTCGATGGCGGGAGTGTGACCGAGGCGACCAGCCCGGAAAGCGTCAAGGCCGAGATCAAGATCAAGATGGGCGCGATGTCGATGACTTTCAAGGGCACCGTCGCAGTGATCGACCAGGACGCCGACGCCCATCGCGCGGTCCTGCAGGTCAAATCGCGCGAGGCCGGCGGGCAGGGCCACGCGAACGCCGACGTCACGTTCACGCTCTCGGACGGAGGCGCGGAGCTTCACACCGCGGCGCAGATCACGGGCAAGGCGGCGTCGATGGGCGAGGGCGTCGTGCAGAACGTGCTCGACGCGCTGATCAACGACTTCACCTCGAAGCTGGCGGCGCTGTAGGCGTCGTCCGTGGCGCGGATCGCGATGAGACGAACTGAGCCGGGCGAGGTGCCTCCCGACGGTGGCACCGCGGTGCAGATGCACCCGGACCGGCCCGTCTTCTCGGGCCACGGTCCCGACGACTACGTGTGCGTGGAGTGCGGCAACGTGCTCGCGGTGGCGATGCCGCCCGAGTACATGAACCGCAAGCTGCGGATCCGCTGCGCCCGGTGCCGGACGGTGAACGCGGCGATCGAAGTGGAGGGCGTCGACTACCGAGCGGCGTTCAAGGGTTCACGACAGAATTAATGGCAGGGTTTGACGAGTGGCTGGGCGTGGCTGGCGGGAGGGGATGAGCCAAGTCGTACTGGTGGTACGGCGGACTCATCCCCTCACGTCAGGCGCGGCCAGACGCCGTCAAAGACGTCAATAATTCTGTCGTGAGCCCTAAGCGCCCGGCGGGCTGACCGCGCCCGCGGCGTCGCGCTCGTAATCGAGCTCGGTGCTCACCCCGAGCACGTGCAGCGCGTCGTTGGCCTCCTCCAGACTGCCGGCGTCCGCCACCGCCTGAGCCAGCCGGCCCACGGCGTTGATGGCGATGTCCACGTCGAGGTAGAAGGTCAGCGCCGCGACGGGGCTCAGCTCGAGCGTCCGCGTGCCGCCGCGGATCGTCGTCAAGCCAGAGGCGCCACGGAAGGCGCGCACGGCCTGCGCGCTGGCCTCCGTCTCGACCAGCCGCATCGCCGCCTCCAGCCGGTCGGCCACCGAGCCGGTCAGACCGCGGGCACCGCACAGACCGCCGGCGGCAGCGACCGTCGCCAGCCGAGCGAGCACCTCGTCCGGCGTCAGCTCGGCGTCGCACCCGATCCCGAACACGCCCAGCAGGACCGGCTGGCCGCTCGTGCTCAGACGCCCGCCGGCGGCCAGCATGACCGCGTCGCACAGCGGGCTGCGCAGCCCCGGCTCATCTCCGTTGGCGATCACGTCGCCGCCCACGTCGACCAGCACGAGCAGATCGCACTTCAGCGCCGCAAGTGCCTCGGCCAGGCCATCGGCCACCGCCCCGGGGCCCGCATCCGGATCGATCAGGACCGTCGGCTGGTTCAGAAACTCCGCCATGCGCGACTCGGCGAACACCACATCGCGGCCGCGCACGCGAGTGTCGGCGCCGGCGAGCAGGATGCCGGGGGCGAGCTCCTCCGCGCCCTCGATCTCCGCGACCGTCCGCGGACCCGGCACCGGGTCGAACGGCCGCCGCTCCCAGGTCAGCCCGCCGAGCACGGGTTCCGCGTTGTCGTACAACCGGGCCAGCTCGGCGGTGGCGAGCGCGCCCACCACGTCGCCCCCACCGCCCATGCCGATCACCAGCGGGCGCCTCGATCCCCGCAGGAGCAGCTCAGCATCGCGCATCCAGTAGTTGTAGCGGGCGCGCGGGCGCGCCCGTGTTACCAACCAGCCGCTCCCGCCTGGAAAAGTCGCCAAACCCTCGCCCACCCCCACCCCATTGGCGACATAAGCATTGACCGCATGCTTACGTCGCCGAGGAGGCGCCCAGGGCGGGGGCTTTGGCGAGTTGTGCAGGCTCGCGCTCGGATAGGGTCGCCGCGCCGCGACGCAGGTTTGCGGCCCCGCACAGCGGGAAGCACTCCGGACAAGAGACGAGCCGCCGGAGGAGGGGACACATGAGCGTCGAGCGCGACGCCCCGGCCGATCGCGATACCGCAGTCGCCGGCACATCGAACGTCGACGGCACCGCACCGAACGTCGACGACGCCGCGCCGAGCGGCCCGACCCGCCTGCCCCGCCGCTCGTGGCGTGGCGTGTTCACCCGGACGTTTCGGGAGTACAAGGCCGACAACCTGAGCGACTGGGCGGCGGCCCTGACCTACTACGGGGTGCTGGCCATCTTCCCGGCCGCGATCGCGCTGATCTCGATCGTCGGGCTGATCGGTCACTCCGCCACCGAGCCGCTGATCACTCATCTCGGAAAGCTGGCCCCCGGAACCGCGCGGCAGGTCTTTATCAGCGCGATCCAGGGCCTGCAGAAGAGCCGCGGCGGGGCCGGCGTGCTGTTCGTCGTGGGGATTCTCGGCTCGCTGTGGGCGGCCTCGAGCTATGTGGCCGCGTTCATGCGCGCATCGAACGCGATCTACGACGTCGAGGAGGGTCGCCCCTTCTGGATGACCTATCCGGTGCGGCTGGCGGTGACGATCGTGATGGTGCTGCTGCTCACGGCCGGCGCGCTGGCCGTGGTGATCACCGGCGGCCTGGCCGGCCAGGTCGGCAAGCTGCTCGGAGTCGGCGGGAGCGCGGTAACTGCGTGGGACATCGCCAAGTGGCCGGTGCTGCTGCTCGCCGTGGGCGTCATGTTCGCGATCCTCTACTGGGCCTCGCCCAACGTGAAGCAGCCGGGCTTTCGCTGGCTGACGCCGGGCGGGCTGTTTGCGGTAGCCGTGTGGGTGCTTGCCTCGGCCGTGTTCGCCTTGTACGTGTCGAACTTCGGCTCCTACAACAAGACCTACGGCGCCCTCGCCGGCGTGATCATCTTCCTGGTCTGGCTGTGGATCAGCAACGTGGCCATCCTGCTCGGCGCCGAGCTCAACGCCGAGCTCGCCCGAGCCCGAGTGATCGAGGCGGGACATCCGGCCGACGTCGAGCCGTTCGTCGAGCCGCGCCGGCAGCCCAAGCCGGCCAGCAGTCGGTCCTGATCGCCGCTCCGTAGGCGGGGATAATCCCCGGCTCGATGACCGAGTCCGTCAGAGTCACGATTGCCGGCCCGCTCGAGGCGGAGCTGGTGGAATCGATCCGGGCCGTCGATTCCCGCGTGGAAGTCGAGTACGACCCCGATCTGTTGCCGCCCCCTCGCTTCCCGGGCGACCACCGCGGCGTCGACGGGTTCCGGCGCAGCCCAGAGGACGAGCGGCGGTGGCGGCAAATGCTCGCCGTCGCCGAGGTGCTGTTCGGGATCCCCCGCGAGTCTCCGCGCGGACTGGCCGACGCGGTGCGCGCAGCCCCCGGTCTGCGGTGGGTGCAGGCCACCGCGGCCGGAGCCGGCGAGCAGGTCGGCGCGGCGGGGCTGACCGATGAGGAGCTCGGCCGGGTGATCGTCACGAGCGGCGCCGGGGTTCACGCCAGACCCCTCGCGGAGTTCGCGCTGTTCGGGATGCTCGCGTTCGCCAAGGGCCTTCCCCGGATGCTGGCCGACCAGCGAGCCCGCCGCTGGGGGCACTACCCGGTAGCCGAGCTCTCCGGCCGCACGCTGCTGATCGTCGGGTTGGGGCAGATCGGCGCCGAGGTGGCCCGGCTGGCGGCCGCGTTTGGCATGCGGGTCGTCGGGCTCAACCGCACAGGCTCCGGCGACCATCCGTATGTCGAGGAGCTGGATCGCATCGACGCGCTCGGCGATCGGTTGCCGGAGGCCGACGCGATCGTGATCTCCCTGCCGCTGACCCCCCAGACCACGGGGCTGCTCGACGCCACTGCGATCGGCCGGGTCAAGCCCGGCGCCACGTTGGTCAACGTCGGCCGGGGCGGGGTGCTCGACGAGCCGGCTCTGATCGACGCGCTACGCAGCGAGCGGCTGGCCGGCGCGGCGCTCGACGTGTTCGCCACCGAGCCGCTGGCCGCCGACAGCCCGCTGTGGGAGCTGCCCAACGTGCTGGTGAGCCCGCATACGGCGGGGCTCTCGGTGCACGAGAACGAGCGGCTCGTGTCACTGTTCGTCGAGAATCTCCGTCGCTACCTGCGCGGCGAGGATCTCCTGAACCGCGTCGATCCCCAGCTGCTGTACTGAGCGACCGTGGCCGAGGTGAGGCTCAGCGGCGACGAGCTCGAGCGAGTCTGCGTCGAGCTGCTCTGCGCGGTGGGCACTCCGCCCGACCTCGCCCTCGTGGTCGCCGAGGGACTGCGCGATGCGAACCTAACCGGCCACGACTCACACGGGCTCGTGCGCCTGCCCCAATATCTCGAGCGGGCCCGCCAGGGCGTTATCGAGCCCGCCGCGCGGGCCGAGGTGGTCCGGCGACGAGGTGCCACGGCGTGCGTTTCGGCGCACCGCGGCTGGGGTCAGCCCGGCGCTCGGCTCGCCGCGCGGACGGCAGCCGAGATCGCCGGCGAGCTCGGAGTTGGCGCCGTTGTCCTCCAAGAGTCCCCGCACGTGGGACGCATGGCCGACTACGTCGAGCTGATCGCGGCCGGTGGACACCTGGGCATGACCGTTACCAACGCGACCCCCAACGTGGCGCCGTTCGGCGGCCGCGACCGGCGCCTCGGAACCGATCCCATCGCGTTCGCCATACCCCGCCCCGAGGGACGGCCCCCGATCGTTGTCGACTTCGCGACCGCGGTGCGGGCGGAGGGCAAGGTTAGGGTTGCGCGCGCCGCGGGCCGCATGGTTCCGCCAGGCACGCTGATCGACCGCGACGGCCGCCCCAGCGACGATCCCGAGGACTTCTACGCGGGCGGGGCGCTTCTGCCGGCCGAGGGCCACAAGGGCTATGCGCTCGCGGTCGCGATCGAGGCGCTGGGTGGCATCCTCTCGGGGATGGGACCGGCGATGATCCCTGCCTATGGGGCGGGCAACGGCATGTTCGTGCTGGCCCTCGAGGTGGGTGCGTTCATCTCGGTCGAGCGGTTCATGAGCCAGGTGGAGGAGATGGCTGAGGCGCTCGAGGGCGCTCCCACCGCTCCCGGGGTGGAGCGGGTGCTGCTTCCCGGCCAGCCCGAGCTGCTCACCGCCGAGCGCCGACGGCGCGATGGGATCCCGATCGCGGAGGCCACCTGGCGAGAGGTGCTCGACGTGGCGTCCGAACTCGGCGTGGCGATCCGGGAGCCGTCCGGGGTGTAACGCGTGACATGCTACGCAGAGCCAGCCGCGCCGGCGCTGGAACAGCGACCACAGGAGCCTCACGACAATGTCTGACACGATCACAGCGCCCGGCCCGGCCAACTTCGTCGGGGGGCAATGGATCGCCAGCCGCGGAGGCCGGACGTACGAGCGCCACAACCCGTGGCGGCCCTCGGAGGTGCTCGGCGAGTTCCCCAGCTCGACCAAGGAGGACGTCGACCATGCCGTCGGTGCCGCCGCCGAGGCCTGGCCGAGCTGGGCGGCGCTGCCCGCGGTCAAGCGCGGCGCGATCCTGACGCGCGCCGCGGAGGCGATCGAGGCCCGCGTCGAGGACATCGCGCAGGACATGACCCGCGAGATGGGCAAGCCCCTGCGCGAGTCGCGCCTCGAGGCAGGCCGCGCAGCACAGATCTTCCGCTTCTTCGCCGGCGAGGGATGGCGGCCGGTCGGAGAGATGTTCGAGCAGTCCGCGACCGGCTCCACCGTCTACACCCGGCGCCGGCCGCTCGGCGTGGTCGGGCTGATCACCCCGTGGAACTTCCCCGCCGCGATCCCGGCCTGGAAGCTCGCCCCCGCGCTGGCCTACGGCAACGCGGTGGTGATGAAGCTGGCGCAGGACTCCCCGCTGACCGGGCTTCATCTGGCCCGGGCGCTCGAGGAGGCCGAGCTTCCCGAGGGCGTGCTGAACGTGGTCATCGGTCGCGGCAGCCAGGTCGGCGAGCCACTGGTCGACGATCCCCGGGTGGCGGCAATCTCGTTCACGGGCTCGGTCACCGTCGGCCACGGCGTGCGCGAGCGCGCCACCGCGGGCGGCAAGCGCGTCCAGCTGGAGCTCGGTGGCCAGAACCCGTTGATCGTCGCGGGCGACGCCAAGCTCGACGCCGCCGTCCAGGCCGCCTACGCCGGCGCGTTCTGGTCAGCGGGACAGAAGTGCACCGCGACCCGTCGCATCTACGTTCAAGACGACGTCTACGAGGAGTTCCGCGACCGCTTCCTCAAGCGCGTCGAGCAGGGGAAGGTGGGCGATCCCACCGATCCGGAGACCGAGGTCGGTCCGGTGGTCAACGAGGCCCAGTTCGAGAGCGTGCTCGACGGAATCGCCCGCGGCCGCGAGGAGGGCGGCACGGTGCTGGCGGGCGGCGAGCGGGCCGATCCGGACGCCTACCTGATCGCGCCGACCGTGTTCGAGAACGTCGGCGACGACGCCTTCCTGTCCTGCGAGGAGGTGTTCGGTCCGGTCACCTCCCTCTACCGTTATGGGACGCTGGAGGAGGCGATCGAGCGCGCCAACGCCGTGCGCTTCGGACTCTCGGCTGCCGTGTTCACCACCAGCCTGGAGACCGCCACGCGCTGCGTCAACGACTTCCAGGCGGGGCTCGTCCACGTCAACTCGCAGACCGCGGGGGCCGACGTCCACGTCCCGTTCGGCGGCGTGAAGGAGTCCGGCTTCGGCCCCCACGAGCAGGGACGCTCGGCGATGCAGTTCTACACCGAAGAGGTCACCGTCTACCAGGACGTGTAAGAGCTAGCGCACGCCCCGCGATTCGGCCCACCGTCGCATCGCATAGCGGAACCACGCGTCGCCAAACGGGACGTAGAGGCGAACCGGGATCCCGCGTGCAGCCAGCGACGCCTGGTCGGCCGGCCGGACACCTAGGAGCATCTCCACCTCGGTCCCGGGCAGCGCCGGCAGGAGCGCCTCCCGCAGCACTGGGTCGTGCGTTGCCAGCGAGAACGAGGCGCCGGCGCGCTGAAGGGTGTACGCGAGCTCGACGAAGGCCACGTCGGTCGCGTCACCCCAGGCGTGCGCCAGCGCGGGCGACTCGACGTAGGCGCCCTTGACCAGACGGATCGGCACGCCCGCCTCGGCGAGCGCCACGGCATCGGTGGGGCTGCGGCGCAGGTTGGCCTGAATCGTGGCGCCGACCGAACCGCCTGCACGAGCGGTGCTCAGCACCGCGGCGAGGATCCGGTCGGTTCGCGACGCCTGCTCGGCGCCGACCTGGACGCGCGAGCCCTCAGGCAGCGCCGTGGCGATCCGCTCGAGCCGCGCCGTCACCGCCTCGCCGGGGCCGTCCAGCCCGATATGCGACAGGTCGAGCGCGAGGTAGGTGCCGGGCGGCGCGTCGGCCACGCGAGTCGCGAGGCGGACGTATTCGTCGGCCACCAGATCCGCCTCGCGCGCGTCAACGACGTTCTCGCCGAAGAAATCGACCGAGCTGCGTATGCCCCGCTCGGCCAGCTCGAGCGCCGTCGACATGGCGTCCTCGGCGGTCGGGCCGGCGACATACGGCGAGGCCAGCCGGTAGGCCAGCTCGATCCCGCCCGGGATCGCGCGCACGGCCCGCTCGAACCGCTCGCTGGTAGCGAGCTTGAACAGCAGATGGCGGCTGGTCGGCAACACGCCGAGAGCGTAATCCGAACCGCCGCGGCAGCATCTCTAGAGCATCGGACCGCGCCGAGGACCAGCAGTTGCAGCACCTGCAAAAGCGCGCGTCGCGCCGGGGATCCGAAGCCCGCGCGCACTTCTACATCTGTGGAATGCATAAGCGCTCGCGGTCACTGCGGGGGCGGCCGGGGCGCGCGGTTATGCATGCCCCCGAACCCGGCGCCACGTGGTGATCCTCCGGAAAGCATATAGAGAAATTCGATCAAGTTAGTGCTGTATACTCGTCCCATGCCCGTCACTCCCTCGCTCACCACGACCGACGTCCACCAGCACTTGTGGACCGAGTCCCTGCTCGACGCCCTGGCCGCCCGTGACCGCCTGCCGTTCGTGACCCGCGGCGACGGAACGGCAATCGTCCACTGCGCCGGCGAGCAGGCGTACGCGATCGATCTCGCCGCCGAGAATCCGCAACGGCGCGCCCGCCTGGCACGGGATGAGGGCCTCGACCTGGTGCTGATCGCGCCTTCGAGCCCGATCGGAATGGAATGCCTGCCGCGCGCCGAGGCCCACGAGCTGATCGAGGCTCACCTCGCCGGCGTCGAGGACGCGGACGAGCCGTTCCGACCCTGGGGGCCGGTGGCGCTCGATCGACCGGACGCCGGCGACGTCGATGATCTGCTCGCCCGCGGGTGCGTGGGGATCTCGCTGCCCGCGGGCGGGCTCAGCACTCCCGACGACCTGGACCACCTCGAGCCCGTGATCGCCCGCGCCGCCGAGCTCGACGCCCTGGTGTTCGTCCATCCCGGCCCTGGCCTGGGCCGGCCGACCCGCGAGCCGTCCCTTACCGAGCCGGTCTGGTGGGCGGCGATGACCGCCTACATCGCGCAGATGCAGGCGGCCTGGCTCACGTTCGCCGCGCTCGGGCGCCGGCGGTATCCGCGCCTGCGGGTCCTGTTCGCACTGCTCGCCGGGGGCGCGCCACTGCTCAGCGAGCGGCTCGGCGCCCGCGGGGGACCGCCGATCGAGCTACGTGATCCGCTCAGCTTCTACGAGACCTCGAGCTTCGGCCCCGCCGCGGTCGAGACGATGGTCGAGCTGGTCGGCGCCGACCAGCTGGTGTACGGCTCAGACCGGCCCGTGGTCGAGCCGGCGCGAACCGGCTGGGAGCAGACCCTCCAGACCAACGCAAGCCGCCTCGTGCGAACCCAGCTGCGCAAGCGCAAGTCGACGGTGGCCGCATGAGCCTCAGCCCCCTCGAGCTCGAGCAGTTCGTCGCCCGGCTCGCCGCCGCCCCCGAGCGCTGGCGCCACGCGGTCAGGCACGCCAACGATGTCCGCGTGTACGAGCAGATCTGGGAGGACGAGGACGTGAACGCCTGGGTGATCTGCTGGAGCCACGACCAGGACACCGGGTTCCACGACCACGACGAGTCCTCGGCCGCGATCGCCGTGATCGACGGCCACGTCCGCGAGGACCGCCTTCGTCTCGACCAGGCCCCGCGCTCACGCACGATCGGCCCCGGCTCGATCTTCACCGTGCCGGCCACGGCGATCCACCGCGTCCTGCACGCGGGCAGCGTGCCGGCGGTCACGATTCACGCCTACTCGCCACCGCTGGTCCGCACCGGCGCTTATCGGATCGGCCCGGACGGCGAGCTCGAGCGCGAGCTGCTCTCGGGCGAGGAAGAGCTCCGCGCCACGCCCGCGCACAGCTGAGCCACAGGCCCCCGTAGGATTAGGCCGATGGCGGGCGTCGGTCGGTACATGAAGTTCACCGCGCAGCCGGGTCGCGTCGACGAGCTGGCCGACGTGCTGCTGAAGGCCGCCGCGTCCTTGAGCGACACGCCCGGCTGCGAGCTCTACGTCATCAATCGCGTTCCGGAAGAGCCGGACGTGGTGTGGGTGACCGAGCTGTGGCTCAGCCAGGACGCGCTCGACGCATCGCTCGAGCAGCTGCGCGCTGGGGACGCCAAGGCCCTCCTCGCCGAGCTCCAGGCCCTTCTGGCCGAGCCGCCCGAGCGGATCGACGTGACGCCGCTGGGCGGGGTCGGCTACCTGCCCGGCGGCAGCGGATACACCCACGTCAACCTCGACGAAGACGTGGAGGACATGGCGCCCCGGTTCGGGCTGGGCGAGATGGGCGAATCGCGCTTTGCCAACCGGGCGCTCGGCACGGCCGGGACCGGCGTCAGTCACCAGCGGCTGCGGCCGAACATCCGGCAGGCGTTCGGCCACCGCCACCAGCACGCCGAGGAGGTGGTCGTGGTGCTCGCCGGCTCCGGCAAGGTCAAGATCGACGACGAGATCCGGGACATCTGTCCGCTCGACGCGATCCGCTTCGCGCCGAGCACGGCCCGCGCGTTCGAGGCCGGGCCGGACGGGCTTGAGCTCCTCGTGTTCGGAGCGAAGAGTCCCGGCGATGCCGTTATGGACCCCACCTTCTGGCCGGCGGAGGCATAACTGGCCTCCACCTTCACCAAGGTCGAGCACGATGGGCGCGAGGACGTCGTGGCGGTAGAGGAACCGCTCGAAATCCGCGTGGACGGTGTGCCCCTGGTGATCACCATGCGCACGCCGGGCCACGACGAGGAGCTCGCGCTCGGGTTCCTGTACGGCGAGGGCCTGATCGACGGCCCGCACGAGGCGGGCCCGACGCAGGACTTCGCCAACAACACGGTGGAGGTCGCCGGCCCACTGAAACGCGACCCCGGGGAGCGACGCTTCTATACGACCTCCTCGTGCGGGGTGTGCGGCAAGGGTGCGCTCGAAGAGGTCGCCGTGCACAGCGCTCCCCTGCCCGAGGGTCCGGTGGTCGCGCGCTCGCTGCTCGCCGCCCTCCCCGACCGCCTGGTCCAGCCCGCGTTCGAACGGACCGGCGGCGTCCACGCGACGGGCCTGTTCGACCCCAGCGGGGAGCTGATCCTCGCCCACGAGGACGTCGGGCGTCACAACGCGATGGACAAGGTTATCGGGCGCTCTCTGCTGGACGGCGGGGTTCCGCTCGGCGAGCGGATCCTGTGCGTGAGTGGCCGACTGTCGTTCGAGCTCGTCCAGAAGGCGGCCGTCGCCGGCGCGCCGATCCTGGTCGGAGTCGGCGCCCCGAGCTCGCTGGCCGTCTCGCTTGCCGACGACCGCGGGATGACGCTGTGCGGCTTCGCCCGCCGCGGGAGGATAAATGTCTACACGCACGCGGAGCGCGTCCTCGAGGGCTGACCGTCACACGGGCCGCCGTCGTGTGCGAGCCTCGACGACCAAGATGATCTGGCGCGACGCGGACGGTCGCGTGATCAGGACCCTATCGGCGCCCTAACCAGCGACCAGCTCGACCAGCCGCTCGAGCTCCTCCTCCGAGGTCCACGCGCCCACCGACGCGCGCACCACCCCGAACGCGGGGATGCTCCGCACGATCACGCCCTCGCCGGCGAGTCGCTCGACCTCGCCCTGGGCATCCTCGGTGTGCCAGGAGACGAGCGTCGAGCGCCCGCGCGGGCGTACCGTCAAGCCGCGCTCCGTCAGCCGGTCGGCGAGCCCGGCCGCCAGCGTGGCGGCGCGCTCGTGCACCCAGTCCCAGCCGGCGGCCTCGAACACGCCGAGCGAGGCGAGCGCCCAGGCGCTCCGCAGGCCGCTCGGGAAGCCGTGGTCCAGACGCGCCACGCCCTCCGCCCAGTCGGACTCGAGCGCGTTGCCGGCGTCGGCCAGCGAGCCGTAGCCCGGCCACGGGACGAGCAGGTCCTCGAGCCGCTCGGGGCGTACGTACAGGCAGCCGCTCCCCTCCGGGCCGCACAACCACTTCTGGCCGGAGGCGGCGTAGAAGTCGACGCCGAGCGCGTGCATGTCGAGCGGCACCGCGCCGATGCCCTGGGCGGCGTCGAGCAGGACGGGAACGCCGGTGGCGACGAGCGCCGGTACGTCGACGACCTCGCCGCCTACCCAGGAGACATGCGAGCACGCGATCAACCGCGTCTTCGACGACACCTCACCGGCGATCTCGGCGAACGGGACGACCCGCACGTCGACCCCGTGGCGCACGCGCGCCCGGGCCAGCGGCGCGAGCAGTCCGGGGTGCTCCTGGTCGGTGGTCAGGATCTCCTCGCCCGGACGCAGGTCGAGCCCGCCGATGACGGTGTTGACGCCGTCGGTCGTCGAGCCGGTCAGCGCGACCTCGGAGGGGTCACAGCCGAGCACCGACGCGTATCCGGCCCGCGCCTGGTCGCGCAGTGCGATCGTCTTCTCGAAGTACGGACGTCCACAGCGGCCGTCGTGGGTTTCCATGTCGATGCGGAGGTGAGCCGCCTCCGCGGCCGCACGCGGCACCGGGCCCTCCGTGCCCGCGTTCAGGTAGGAGAGTCGCTCGAGCACCGGGAACTGGGCTCGGAAAGTCGTCGGGTCAGTGGCGGAAGTCAACGATTCGGTCATACCCCTATTGTGTCTGGCCGCATGTGCTTCGAGTTCGACGCCCGGCCTCCCGCGCCGCCCGAGGACCTGTTGCTCGCCCCGATCGCCGGCGCCGCCGGGGCGGAATTGCTTGAGCTGACCTCGGCCGACGGGACCCGGTTCTCGGCCTCGCTGGCGCAAGCCGGCGCGGACCGGAGAGGCGGGATCGTGATCTTCCCCGACGTGCGCGGCCTCTATCCGTTCTACGTCGAGCTGGCCGAGCGTTTCGCTCAGGCCGGCTATCACGCGATCGCGATTGACTACTTCGGGCGCACCGCGGGGCTGGGACCGCGAGACGAGGACTTCGAGTACATGCCCCACGTCCAGCAGCTCAAGGTCCCCCAGGTCCAGGAGGACGCAGCCGCCGCGGTCGCCGCGCTGCGAGAACGCGCGGGCGCCGACAGGTTCGCCACCGTCGGTTTCTGCCTGGGCGGCATGGAGTCGTTCCTGGCCGGCGCGGACATGTCCGAGCTGACCGCGGTCGTCGGCTTCTACGCCGCGCTCGACGGGTCGCGCTTCGGCATCAGCGGGCCGCTTCAGCGCGCGGCTGAGATCCGGACGCCGCTTCTTGGGCTATTCGGGGGAGCCGACCAGGCCATCCCGGTCGAGCAGGTCGAGCAGTTCGACGCGCGCCTCACCGAAGCCGGCCTCGAGCACGAGATCCACGTCTACCCGGGCGCGCCGCACTCGTTCTTCGACCGCCGCTACGAGGAGCACGCGGAGGCGTGCGAGGACGCGTGGCGACGGATGCTCGGCTTCCTCGAGCACCACATCGCCTAAGCAGCCGGCGTCGCCTTCGTCTTCCGGTCGATCTTCTGCGGCTTGCCCGAGTCTGAGTCTTCGTCTTGGGCGTCGTGCCCGGCGAGTTCGCGCTTGAGGACCTTTCCGGTCGGGTTGCGCGGGAGCTCGTGGAGGAACACGACCTCGCGCGGCACCTTGTAGTTGGCCAGGTTGTCCCTGACGTAGTCCTTGACCTCGTCCTGGGTCAGCTTGGCGCCTCGGTGCACGACGACAAACGCCTTGAGCCGTTGCCCGAACTTCTCGTCATCGACGCCGATCGCAGCCGCCTCCTGGATCGACTCGTGCGCGCACAGCAGTTCCTCGACCTCGGCCGGGAACACGTTCTCCCCGCCCGAGACGATCATCTCGTCGTCGCGGCCGTCGATGTAGAGACGCCCCTCCGCGTCGAAGTGGCCGACGTCGCCCGAGGCCATCAACCCCTGAAGCATGTCCTTATTGCCGCCGCCGGTGTAGCCCTCGAACTGAGACAGGTTGCCCACGAAGATGCGCCCGCTCTCACCCTCCGAGACTTCCTGGCCGTGCTCGTCGAACAGCTTGACGATCGACCCGCGCACCACCTTGCCCACCGTGCTCGGCTCATCCCGGAGGTCCTCCGGGGTAGCGATCGTGGCGTAGGCGATCTCGGTCGACCCGTAGAGGTTGTAGACCACCGGTCCGAACGCCTTAGTCGCCTTCTGCGCCAGATCGGCGCCGAGCGCCGATCCGCTCACGAAGATGATCCGCAGGTCCGAGGTGTCACGCTGCTCGATCTTCTGCCCGCCGAGGTCGAGGATCCGCGAGAGCATCACCGGCACCACGACCAGCGCGGTGGCGCGGTGCTCCTCGAGGCTGTCGAGTGTCGTCTCTGGGTCGAAGCGCCGGCGCACCACGAGCGTCGACCCGAGCCCGACGCCGACGATCGCCTGCATGAAGCCGAGGGCGTGGAACATCGGGACGCACAGCTCGGTGACCTCGTTTGCGCGGAACGGAACCTTGCCGAGCAGCCCGCCGATCAGCGACAGCGAGCGCGGCTCCGAGCGAGGTGCGCCTTTGGGCGTGCCGGTGGTCCCACTGGTCAGGATGGTGATCCGCGGCCACTCGTCGGGCTTGGGTGGGCCGCCGGCGCCGGCGCCCGCGATCAGCGCATCGAGCGTGTCGTCGCCGGGCTCGTCCGCCCAGGCGCGGAACCGTCCCCGGGGGGGATCGTCGATCCCGCGCAGGGTGTCTGAGTACTCGTCGTCGTAGACGAGCAGATCGGTCCCCTCGCGCTGGGCCACCTCACGGATCTGCGGTCCCGCGAACGAGGTGTTGAGGAGCACGATCCGCGCGCCGCACTTGGCGCCGGCAAATACCGCCTCCAGGAAGCCCCGGTGGTTGCGCGCGAGAATCGCCACGCCCTCGCCGGCTCCCAGACCGCGCTCGCGCCACGCGTTGGCCAGCGCGTTGGTGCGACGGTCGAGCTCCCGATAGCTGAGCTCGCCCAACTCGTCGATCATCACGACCCGGTCGCCGTGGCGAACCGCACCGGCCACGACCGCACCCCCGAGCAGGCCGTAGCGCTGGAAGCCAGCCACCAGCTGCGCGACGCGATGTGGCGGCTCGGGGCCTACCAGCCCGCGGCGGATGCACAGCGTGGCGAAATGTGCCTCGTCGCCGGCGCGCTCGGCAAGCTTGGCGGCGCTTCCGATCAGACCCCTCGGGTCGAGCGCGGCGCCGATAATGGCCTTCGGGTCCAGGTTGACGATGAGATTCTCCTCCGTAGGGACTGATCAGGCCGGGAAGGTTGCCCGCACTTCGGGCGTCATGCTGATCATGGGCATGCCTACCAGGACTGACCCGAAACTATTCGTGATTCTTGCCGGGTATGCGCCGCTCGCGGTCGACTCCGCGAGCCTTGACGCAGCCAACTCGCTGCGGATCAAGCAGCGATGACATGACGCCGCCGCCGACCCCACGCGGCGGCGGCGTCGCTTAGACCTCTCAATCGCAACACCGTTTCGTGAATCGTTTCCGCCGGCCTGGGTAATACACCTGGCGATGGCGGGGAACATCATCACGCTGCCGCTGCGCGTGCCTTTCGGGTCTGCGCGTGTGTTGAGGCGGCTCGCAGGCGAGACGACCGAACGGGCGCTGTCGCTGGTCGGACGGACGATCGGCGCCGTGGCGCCCTCGCCGCCGACCCCCCGGACAACGGCGCCGGCGCCACCGCCACCCCCAAGGGAAGCTCCATCGGTCCGCGCTGTTTCGTCGATTCGCGCGCCGCAGCCCGAACCCGCGCCCTCGCAGACCCCAGAAGTCACAGAACCCATCCACGTCTCCGAACAGCCCGAGCTCGTTCGTGAGGTCGCCGAGCCCGGCGCCGAAGACGGCGCGGGGGCAACGATCAGCGTGGCCGAGCCGTGGAATGGATACGGGCGGATGAGCGCAAAGGACGTGATCGCGCGGGCCAAGTCCGCGAATGCCGCCCAGCTCGCCGCCATGAGGCTCTATGAATCCCGGCACCGCAGCCGCCAGACCGTGCTCGCCGCGGTCGATCGCCAGCTCAAGCTGGCCGGCGGCGGCGCGCCGGCCTGATCCGCACTGCCGACGAAAGGACCAACGACATGCCCGCAGCGAAGATCCTGAACGAGCGCGACACGAAGTTGGTCAGATGGCTGGGCGAGGCGCACGCCAAGGAGGCCGAGCTCGAGGCCGATCTGACCGCCCACATCGCCCTCACCGAGAAGCAGTCCTACAAGAAGCGGCTGCAGCAGCACCTCAAGGAGACGCGCGACCACAAGCGGCGCGTCGCCGCGCGGATCAAGCAGCTCGGCGGGCCCGCCGGCCAGGGCCTCATCGGCGCGACCGGCGCTGCCGTGGGCGAGGTCGCCGGCAAGACCGTGGCCGCGGTCAAAGGCCAGGTTGGCGCGGCCCGTGCACTCGTCACCAATCAGGCCGAGACCCATTTGCGCAACGCGGAGGACGAACTCCGCGAAGAGCAGGTCGAGATCGCGCTGTATTCCCGGATCGAATTCTTCGCCACCGAAGTCGGGGACCGCGATACGGCGCAGCTCGCGCGGGCCATCCGGCGCGAGGACGAGCGGATGGCCAAGTACCTCCAGGCCGAGCTTGGGCGGCTGGTCAAGGACGTGATCCGCGCCGAGATCCCGCGTGACCAGCGTCCCACCGCCTCGCGCTCCCGCTCGCGGCGCGCCGCCACGACCGGCCGGTCACGCGCGACCGCGAGCAGCAACCGAGCACGGACGACGTCGCGCAGCGCCGCGGCGCGGGGCACGGGCTCGCGGAGCACCGCGTCCCGCGCTTCGGGATCGCGGAGCACAGCATCCCGCAGCGCGGCGCCCCGGAGCACGTCGTCCCGCGGATCGACGCGAGCGCGCGGCCGCGCGGCCGCGCGGCCCTGACCGAGTCATGCCAGCCGCGGACCGGACACTCCACCTCGCCCCCGGCGCCGGCTCACGACAGGAGCCGGACGCCGGACTGGCGTGGTTCTCCGAGCAGTGCATGACCAACGGAGCGCCGCTCGAGCGCTACATCGCGCACGCCGAGCGGATCGGTGACCAGGAACTGGCCACGTTCTTCCGGCGGGCGCTGGCCCAGAGCAACCGGGCTAGTCCGGGCGAGCGGCGCCAGAGCGCCCGGCGTGCGAGCCCCGACCGCCGGCGAGGCTAGCCCCCGCGCCCATCCGGTCGCTGCCCACTCTTCGGCTCAGACCCGGCCTACCAACGGGTCGCGGACCGCGAGCCGCAAGCCGGCGCCGACAGGCACGACCATCTGGGTCAGCGCCGACTCGGCCTCGATCAGGGCCGTGAACTCGACCAGCTCGTGCTCGTGCGAGATGACGTTGTCGATCGCGAGCACGCCTCCCGGCGCGAGCGTCCGCACGAGATCTCGCAGATATCCCGGATAGGCCGGCCGCTCCGCGTCGAGGAAGACGAACTCCCACGCCCCGTCCTCCGAGCGCCTCAACGCATCGGCGGCGTCCTGACAGCGCAGCTCGACGAGCTCGCTCAGGCCAGCGGCGCTGAGGTTCGCGCGCGCCAGCTCGATGCGTGCCGCGTCGAGGTCGACGCTTTAAACCTGCCCCCCGGTCGCGTCGACCGCGTCGGCCAGCCAGAGCGTCGAGTACCCGTTGGAGGTCCCGAGCTCGAGGACGTGCCGAGCTCCCGCGGCGCGGATCAGCACGCCGAGGAGCTCCGCGGTGAGCGGCTCGACGTTGCGGAAACGCTCGAGCCGGTCGGCATGCGCGCGGTCGTGTTCGTGGCTGACCGCGTACAACTCGTCGGCGAAACGTCGTCGAGTTTCGTGCATGGGCTACGCCGCCGCCTCAATCGGCACCCGAATCGTCTCAAGCGCCTGCCGTCAGCTGGATCATCGAAGGGAGCGTAGACGCGGCCGCTCGTGGGTAGCATCGGAGCAACGGGAAAGAGGCGCCCCGGGGCGGCGCACGGAGGCAGGCCAGAGATGAAGGTCCAGACACCAGAGATAGTCGCTGGCACTGGGGAGCACGTCGTCCAGTTCTACGACCATGAGTCCGACCTGGCTCGGGCCGTGGGCGCGTACCTTTCGCAGGCGCTTCGGACGGGAGGCGTCTCGATTGTGATCGCCACGCCGGAGCACCGGGCCGCGTTCCGGGAAGAGCTCGCGGCGGCCGGTTTCGCCCCCGGCGAGCTCGATTCCGGCGCGATCGTTTGGATGGACGCGGCGGCGACGCTGGCCCGGTTCACGCCCGACGGACGGATCGACCCCGACGCCTTCCACGACGTGGTCGGCGGTCTCGTGCGCGAGGCAAGCCAAAGTGGACGCGCCAAGCGCATCCGCCGCGGCACCGGCCGCATTCGTGCCTACGGAGAGATGGTCGCCCTGCTGTGGGACGCCGGCGACGTGCTCGGCGCCATCGAGCTCGAGAAGCTATGGAACGAGCTGGCCCGGGAGTTCGAGTTCTCGCTCTGGTGCGCGTACCACGTCCATTCCCTTGCCGTGCATGAGCACGCGGACGAGCTGCACGACGTCTGCCATCTGCACACGTGCGTGATCGAGGAGGCAACAGCCCGGTTCGCCGCCGTGGCCGACGCGCCGCTGGCCGCGCGCCGGTTCGTCTCGAGCGTGCTCACCCGCCGCCCCTACGAGGACCGCGTCCACCTCGCCGACGCGCGCCTGGTGGTCAGCGAGCTCGCCAGCAACGCCGTGCTCCACGCCGGCACGCCGTTCGCGGTCTCGCTCCGGTATACCGGCTCGGCCGTGCGGATCTCTGTCCGAGACGAGAGCCCGACGCGACCGGTCCTGCGCAACGGAGGACCCGCCTCGCTATCGGGACGGGGCCTGCACCTGGTCGCAGCGATGGCCGAAACGTGGGGCGTCGACGCCGGCCCCGACGGCAAGACCGTCTGGGCGGAGCTTCCGCTGCGCTGAGCCTGCGGTCGGCGCGATCAGATTGTGGATTCGCTGCGCCGGCGCACGAGCGCGTCGATCGCCGCCGCGACCAGGAGGACGATCGCGGTCGCGATGAACTGGCCGGCCGCGCTGATGCCCATCAACGCGAGGCCGTTATACACAACGCCGATCACGAGCCCACCGAGCAGCGCGTGGAGCGGCTTGCCGCGGCCGCCGAACAGGCTGGCGCCGCCGATGACGGCCGCCGCCACCGCGTACAGCGTGTACGTCCCGCCGTCGACGCCGGTCGAGATCGACCCGAGGGTGGACACGTAGATCAGCCCGGCGAGCCCCGCGGTCATCCCGCTGAACACAAACGCGAGCCTCCGCACTCCCTGCACGTTGATGCCGGCGCGACGAGCGGCCTCGGGATTTCCGCCGATGGCGTACATGTACCGCCCGAGCCGCGTCCGAGCCAGGAAGATGGAGTACAGGAGCAGCACGATCCCGACGAACGGAACCACGTACGGGACCCCCTTCAGCGGGGTCAGTAGGCCACGGTTGATGTTGCACACGTAGACGAGCAGGATTCCCCCGACCGCGGCGGCGCCGATCTGGAGCAAGGTGATGCTGAGCGGCGGCGCAGTCAGCCCTTTGGCGCGACGGCGCGCCGCGCGGCGTATCGACACGGCCGCGTAGATCGCGATCACCACCACCAGGCCGATCCAGCCGGCCGCGACGCTGAGGTTGGAGTTCACGAGCTTGAAGACGGGGCTCGTGGTCGAGACCGATATCACGCCGCCGACCGCCTGCTTGTCGATGGTGGCGAGCTCGATCACGACGCCCTCGAAGAACAGCAGCCCCGCGAGTGTCACCACGAACGACGGGACGTGGAGCCTCGTGATCAGGCTCCCCTGGATGTAGCCGATCCCCGCGGTCACGCCGACGCCGCAGATGATCCCCAGCCACCACGGGAAGTTGACCGGGGGAGCGATCAACTCAGCGATCACGAACCCGCCGACGCCGAGCACGAATCCGACGGAGAGATCGATTTCCGACAGGATCAGAGCGAAGATCTGGGCAGCGCCGAGCATGATGTAGAGCGACGCCTGATCGAACAGGTTGACCAGATTCTCGGCGGAACCGAACCTGGACCGCTCGATCTGGAAGAAGATGATGATGACGATCAGGCCGGCGACGACCGGCAGCGCGCCGCTCTCTCCACTCTTGATGCGACGCCACTGCGCGCGCAGGTAGTCGCCGAGCGAGTCGGCCAGCACCTCCGGCGCCGCCGTTATGAGGTCCGCCTCGGTCTCGGGGGTGGCGGTCTCGTCCTCCTCTAGCTCGGTTGCGAGCGGCGGCTCCTGCAGCTCGGACGGCACGTTGGAGCTTGAGAACTCGTCAGGCATCAGACGCCCTCCTGTCCAGCCGAGCGTGGGACCGCCGCGTGGTCTACCGCGCGCGACGAGCGCCCGGTTGTCATGTAGTCGACGACCGTGCTGGGGTCGAAATCGGACACTGGACCTTGCGCGACCATGTGGCCGAGGTACAGGATCACGACGCGGTCCGCCACCGCGAACACATCGTTGAGGTTGTGGGAGACCACGAGAACGGAGACCCCCTGCGAGGCGAGCCGCTTGATCAGGCTCAATACCGTCCTCGTCTGCGATACGCCGAGCGCCGCGGTCGGCTCGTCCATGATCACGAGCTTGGCCTTGGACATCACCGCCTTGGCAACCGCGACCGACTGGCGCTGGCCGCCTGATAGGGAGGCTACCGGCTGGCGGATCGACCTGATCGTCTTGACCGAGAGCTCTTCGAGCGTCTGCTTGGCGCTCGTCTCCATCTTCGCTTCGTCGAGCAGGCCGCGCTCGAGCGGCTCGTGGCCGAGAAACATGTTCTGGACGATGTCGAGGTTGTCGGCGAGCGCCAGATCCTGATAGATCGTCGTGATTCCAGCGGCCTCGGCATCGCGCGGCCCATGGAAATGAACCGGCTTTCCCTCCCATACGATCTCGCCCTCGTCGGGCGGCCACAGCCCGGCGATCGTCTTGATCGTCACCGACTTACCGGCACCGTTGTCGCCCGCCAGCGCCGTGACCTTGCCCAGCGGGATCTCGAAATCGATTTTGGTCAGCGCCTGCACCGGGCCGAACCGCTTGGTGACCCCGCGGACCTCCAGCAGCGCTGCCCCGTTCGAGCTGCCAGGGGCGGAGGCTGGCTCGGTGGCGGGGCTCTCCGAAGTGCTCATCGTCCTCCCTACGTGCAATGGGCCCCTCCGGTGCGCCGGAAGGGCCCATACACACTATCGCTTCGACAGGATTCTTAGGTCAGCTCGTGATCCCCGCGGCTTTACAGTCCGCCGCGTATTTCCCGGAGCAGAGCTGCGCCGCCGGCACGAAGTTGTCCTTGATGACGGTGTCGTTCATGTTCGTCGGCGTGACCCACTCGGGAACCAGCAGCGAGGAGGGCACCGACACGTGGGTGGTCGGGTCGACGGTGTTGGCGTTCAGCAAGCTGGCCGGCGCCGTCTTGCCGGCCCGGAGGTACATCGCGAGCGCGATTGCCGCCTGCGCCTCCAGGTAGATCGGCTTGTAGACCGTTCCGCACTGGTAGCCGGAGAGGATGTTCTGGAGTCCGGTCAGGGTCGCATCCTGGCCCGTCGTCGGGAACGTCTTCGGCTTGACGCCGTGGGCCTGCAGGAACGAGATGATCGGCGCCCCGTTCTCATCGTTCGGGATCACCGCCGAGTTGATGCCGTGATGGGCGGTGTAGGCGCCCTCGAACTCGGTCAGCGCTTGAGGCGGCATCCACGTCCCCGCGGGGCGGGCGGCGAGCGTGTACTTTCCGGACTGGAAGTAGGACGCGAGGACCCCGTTGTAGCCCTGGGCAAACAGCGTGGCGTTGTTGTCGGTCACCGCGCCTGCCATCACGACGACGTTCGGCTTGGCCACGTGCCACGCATTGACGCACTGCACGAAACCCGAGCCGATCAGCTGACCGACGTGCACGTTGTTGAAGCTGACGTAGTCAGCCGTGCCCGCCGGCGCGCCGAGCGTGAGCCGGTCGTAGTCGACCACAGCGACACCGTGGGCCTTGGCGTAGCGCTGCACCGTGACACCGGTACCCGAATCCTCGGGGTCGATCAGCAGAACGGTCGCGCCATTGGTGATGGCGCTCTCGGCATCAGTCACGAAGGTCGAATCGCTGCCCAGCGCATTCTCGACAGTCATGTCGCCACTGGGCAGACCCGCGGCCGCCGCCGCCTTCTTCAGATAGGGCGCGTCGAACTCGACGTACCGCGTCGAGCTGGTCGTGTCCGGAAGGATCGCCGCGACCTTACCCTTACCGGCCGCCGCCAGGGGCCGTAGCGCGTTCATCGCGGAGAAATCGTTCGTGAACGATGTCACCGAGATGCCCGGCGTCGACGTAGCAGCAGCAGTCGAGGAAGTCGCCGAACTGGTGGCGCTCGCTGAGCTGGTCGTCGTACTACTGGACGAACTACCACACCCGGCGGCCACTGCGGACACCGCCAAGCCTAATGCACACACTCGTAACGCACGAGCCTTCATACCTGCACGCTCCTCTCAAGACGCGCAACTGACACTACAAAAATGAACTATCTAGCCGAGCTTTCGGCCCGGTCCCAGACGGTCCCAGACTTACAGTGGCAAACCGCCACGCTGCCGTCCACCCAGATTAACGCTTCATAAACATAGGTGACCCAAGGAGGCTAACCGCGTCAAATCGTGTTGGGGGTTGGGGTGTCGGGGGCCCAGGCCACACGCTTCGCGCGCTCAGCGCGACGCGTCGACACGTGCTTCGCGCGCGTCGCCGGCGCTGGCGGCACTGGCTGGGGCATTGGTCGCAAGATTCTTCGGCCGGTCTCCCTCCCGTCTGCGGAATTTGAGCAGCTGATGTCAAAAAACCCGAGGGTACGGAGGCGCCGCACGCTAACACTC
The DNA here is from genome assembly GCA_963757235.1 of uncultured Solirubrobacterales bacterium. GTDB lineage: Bacteria > Actinomycetota > Thermoleophilia > Solirubrobacterales > Solirubrobacteraceae > Palsa-465. The sequence continues at coordinate 131,509 of CAVWRC010000014.1, forward strand.
AGGGAGCGGACGCGTCAAGAAGGGAATCTTTGCCTCCTTTTAGACCTGCAGCGAGCCAAAACCGCGCACGGTCCGTTACGCTGCTCGCGTGGCTCGCACCTCGAACCCCGAGATAGCCCCGAGCACGGCTCACGCGCTGCTGCGCTCTCATCTGCTCGGAACGATCCGCGACCAGGCGCCGGTCAGCCGGTCCGAGCTCTCGCGCGTGATCGGGCTGCCACGGAGCACCACGACCGCGCTGGTCGCCGAGTTGCTGCTCGAGGGCGTGATCGCCGAGGAGCCCGGGCACGGGGGAGGCGCCGGCTCGGGAAGCGGGCGCCCCGCCACGCTCTTATCGCTGCGCAAACCCGACGGGCTGGTGGCCGGATTCGACTTCGGGCACCGCCACCTTCGCGTGGCGGTAGCGGCGGGGGACGGCCGCCTCCTGGCCGAAGAGAGCATCCTGCTCGACGTCGACCGGCACGCCGCCGACGCCCTCGACTGCGCGCACGAGTTGCTGAACACGGTCCTCGATCGGGCCGGCGTGTCGGCGGCCGAGATCCGCGCCGCCGCCGCCGGGATCCCCGCGCCGCTGAACAGCCAGACGGGTCGGGTCGGCTCGCCGACCATCCTGGCCAGCTGGGTCGACCTCGACCCCGCCGAGGAGCTCCGCCGGCGCACCGGCCTCACCGTCACGCTCGGCAACGACGCCGCCTTCGGCGCGCTGGGCGAGATGACCTACGGCGCGGCCCGCGACTTCACCGACTTCATCTACGTCAAGGCCTCAAACGGCATCGGCGCCGCACTCGTCCTGAACGGCCGCCTGTATCGCGGCTCCCACGGCATGGCCGGGGAGATCGGCCACACGCAGATCGATCCGACCGGTGCGTGGTGCCGGTGCGGCAATCGCGGCTGCCTGGAGGCGACCGTGTCGATCGACGTCGTGCGGCGCCAGCTCGAGCCGCTCGGTCTGGACCCGCTTAATCCCGAGGACATGGAGCATCCGGTGGCGACCAAGGTGCTGGCCGAATCGGGCCGCACCGTCGGGGTCGTCATCGCCAACCTGTGCAACACGCTCAATCCCGAGGCGGTCATCCTGGGCGGCGATCTCGCCTCCACCGGCGTCCACTTCACGGCCGGCGTGCGCGATTCGGTCAGCCACCTCGCGCAGCCCGGGCCGGCGGTCGATACGGCGGTGATCGCCACCAGCCTCCAGAACCGGGCTGAGCTGCTCGGCGCGGTGGCGCGCGCGGCGGCCACGCCGTACGCAGAGCTGCCGGCTTAGCGCGGCGCGAGATCCATGTCGCCGGACTCGAACACGACCCCGACCGGCTCGAGCAGCACGCGCCGCGGCCCGTTCTCGACCACGCCCGCCACGCCGGCGGACAGGCGGAGGCGCTCGGCAATCTGCACGACCTCCGAACCCGCTCCGGCGGCGCAGTACACGGCGAACCCGCACCCCATGTTGAACGTGGAGTAGGCCGACGCCGGCGCCATGTCGGCCTGCTCGACGAGGAATTCGAGGACTTCGGGGACCGGCGGCAGCCACGTGATCCGGTAGGTCAGCTCGCGGCGCGGGCGCATCAGCTTGAGCAGCCCGTGGCCGGTGATGTGGCTCAGGTAGCGCACCTGCACCGAGCTCGCCAGCAGCGCGCGGACGAGGCCCGCATAGAGCACGCTGCGGTCGAGCAGCGCCTCGCCGAACGGCCGTCCGCTGGGCAGGGGCGTCGCGTACCCGTGCTCGAGGCGCGAAGCCACGGCCCGCGCCAGTGACGCGCCGTTGGCGTGCAGGCCGCTGCTCGCGACGAGCACGATCTCATCGCCGGGCCGCAGATCCCGGCCGAGGATCGCGTGGCGGCCCTCGGGGACGAGCCCGACCGCGCTGCCCGCCAGCTCGATGTCGTGCGGCTGCACCAGTCCGGGCAGGGAGGGCGACTCGCCGCCGCCCCACGTCGCCCCCGCGTCCGCGCACGCGGCGCGCCACCCGGCCAGGAGCGCCTCGTGCCGCTCGCGGCGGGCGTACCAGTCCGACGATCCGGTCGCGAAGTAGGCGTTGACGACCATCGGCAGCGCCCCCACGCAGATGAGGTCATTGACGATCGCCGCCACCGTGTCGTAGGCAACGCCGCCAAACCCGTCGAAACCGAGTTCCTCCTGGACCTGCCGCGCGATGATCGACTTCGTCCCGAGCCCTTCGACGACGAAGGCCAGCTGCCGGCCGCCGGCCTCGAACACGAACGCCGGCTCGCCCCGGGACTCATCGAGCGCCTGCCCGCCGGCCGCGCGCAGCAGGTCCGAGGTCGCGAGGGCCTCGGTCAGAGCGCTGCGCTTGCCGGCATCCAGCGCCTCATAGTCGACGCCGGCTGAGCGATAGGCGTCGCTCACGCGCTCAGTTGAGCGGCCACTCGTGGACCGGCTGGTTCGAGTGCATGTACTCGCGGTAGCGCCGTGTCATCTCGAGCAGCGCCTCACCCCGGTCCAGGCCTCCGCCCTCGTACAGGTGATGGAACATCTGCGATTGCCACGCGGCACCGTTTCGCAGCGTGACACATCGGCGCTCGATGATGCCGAGCAACCGATCGGCGTCGGCCGACGCGAGCCCCCAGCGCGAAAGGCCCTCGTGCGCGAGCGGCAGGAGCCGGCGCAGCACGAGCTCGGCGGCGGGAACCTCGCCCAGCCCGGGCCAGTACAGCTTGGCGTCGATCCCTCCGCGGGCGCCCGCGTGGAAGTTCTCCTCCGCGGCCGAGAAGGACATCTGCGACCACACGGGACGCTCGTCGTCGGCGATGACCCGGATCAGGCCGTAGTAGAAGGCCGCGTTGGCCATGATGTCGATGACCGTCGGGCCCGCCGGCAGGACGCGGTTCTCGACGCGGAGATGGGGCTGGTCGCGCACGACATCGTAGATCGGGCGGTTCCAGCGGTAGATCGTCCCGTTGTGGAGCCGCAGCTCGGCGAGCTGGGGGACGTCGCCGCGCTCGAGCGTCTCGAGCGGATCCTCGTCCTCGGTCACCGGCAGCAGCGAGGGGAAGTACCGCACGTTCTCCTCGAACAAGTCGAAGATCGAGGTGATCCACCGCTCCCCGAACCACACGCGGGGGCGCACGCCCTGGATCTTTAGCTCCTCGGGACGCGTGTCGGTGGCCTGCTCGAACAGGGCGATGCGCGTCTCGCGCCACAACTCCTTGCCGCAGAAGAACGGGGAGTTGGCCGCCACCCCGACCTGCACGCCGGCGATCGCCTGGGCGGCGTTCCAGTAGCGGGCGAACGCCTCGGGCTCGACCTGCTGGTGGAGCTGGACGCTCGTGCACGCCGCCTCGGGGGCGATCGTGTCCGCGTGGATCAACAGTCGCTCGACGCCGTCGATCGCGATCTCGAGGTCCTCTCCGCGCGCCGCGAACACCTGCTCGTTGAGCAGCGCGTAGCGCGGATTGGCGCTGAACACCTCGGCCCGGAGCTGCTGGGGGCCGATCGTGGGCAGGATCCCGATGATCATCATGTGCGCGCCCACCGTCCGAGCCCGCTCCTCGGCGTCGTTGAGGCTGGCCCGGGCGTCGTTCTCGAGCTCGGAGAAGACCTCGCCCTCGAGCAGCCGGGGGGCGACGTTGATCTCGACGTTGAACTGGCCCAGCTCGGTCTGGAAGGCCGGGTCGGCGATCGCCTCGAGCGCCGCGGCGTTGACCAGCGCCGGCTCCCCCGCGTCGTCGGTCAGGTTGAGCTCGATCTCCATCCCGAACGAGCGCCGCTCGGGATGAAAGCGCGCCTCCGAGAGCATCCGGGCGAAGACGTCCAGGCAGGCCCGGACCTTACGGCGGTACCGCTGGCGGTCCTCGCGGCTGAAGGTCCTGGGAGCGACCTGCTGGCCCACGGCCACAGTATCCCGGCAGAGCGCCCCCGCGTACAACTAGCCGTCGCGGGCGCGGCCATCGCATAGTCTCCCGCGCCATGCCGGGCGTCCTCACGCATGAGTCGCTGAGCCTCCGGGTGCAGCAGTGGGCGGCGCTTGCGCTCGACACCCTGCCACCGAGGATTCAGGTGCGCCTTTCTGGCAAGCCGCCGGTCACGATCGACGGGGACACGCTGGCGCCCGAGGTGCAGCTCGGCCTGGCCCTGCTCGAGCGCCGGCGCGAGCCCTCGCCGGAGACGCTGGCGCCGCCCGAGGCCCGCGAGGCCCGCAGGCGACTGTCCGCCGTCTACGCGGGCCGGCCGGTGCCGGTAGGGGCCGTCGAGGACCTAGAGCTCCCCGGCGGGGCTGGGCCTCTGCGCGCTCGCCACTACACGCCCCGCGAGCTCGGCGACCCCCACCCGCTGCTCGTCTACTACCACGGCGGCGGCTTCACCTACGGGGACCTCGAGACGCACGACCGCACGTGCCGGCTGCTCTGTCGTCACGCCGGCGCGCACGTGCTTGCGATCGACTACCGGCTGGCCCCCGAGCACCCGTTCCCGGCTGCGGTGCAGGACGCGCGGGCCGCGCTGGCCTGGGCGTGCGCGAACGCCGGCAGCCTGGGCGCCGACCCGAGTCGGGTGGGCGTCTCCGGCGACAGCGCCGGGGGCAACCTGGCCGCGGTCGCCGCCCAGCTGGCGGCTCGCGACGGGGGTCCGGCGCCTGTGCTCCAGCTGCTCATCTACCCGGCCACCGACTTCACCCGGCGGCGGCGCTCGCGCGAGCTGTTCGGCGAGGGCTTCCTGCTCAGCAACGACGAGATGAACTGGTTTGAGACGAACTACCTCGGAGCGGCGAGGACCCATGCCGCCGACCCGCGCGCCTCACCGCTGCTCGCCGAGGATCTCTCGGGCCTGGCGCCGGCGTTCGTGGTGACCGCCGCCTTCGATCCGCTGCGCGACGAGGGCGAGGAGTACGCGCAGGCCTTGCGCGCGGCCGGCACGCCGGCCGCGGTGCGCCGCTTCCCGGGTTTCATCCACGCGTTCGTCGCGGCGGCCGGGGTCAGCCGCGCGGCGCGCGACGCGGTGATCGAGATCGCCGGGGTGACCCGCGGCATGTTCGGCTAGGCGGCGTAACGCTGAGCGGACCGGGCGCGGGCCTTGGCCGCCTCCTCCTCGCGGTTCTTGGTCGGCGCGGTCGTGCTCAGGGCTTCCAGCAGCTCGGCGGAGGCCTGCGCCACCGCCTCGACCGCGCGGGCAAACGCCTCCTCGTTGGCGCGGGAGGGCTTGGTGAAGCCGCTGATCTTGCGCACGTACTGGAGGGCGGCAGCGCTGACCTCCTCCTCGGTGGCGGGCGGCTCGAAGTTGTAGAGGGTTCGGATGTTTCGACACATGCGACCAAGCGTAAACCCCCGGAGCCGGACCGATTAGGATGCCGCCGGCGAGCGGCGCCGAGTACCTAAATGAGGGGAGAGTTCATGCTTCAAATCAAGTCATGGCGGTTCAGCGCCGCCGTGCTCGTCGCGACCGCCTCGGTCGGGGCGTACGTGGCGGTGGCGAGCGCCACCGCGACCGCGGGTCCGAGCCACGCGGCCCGGGCGCGCAGCGCCTCGGCCGGCGGCCCGAGCGTCAAGCGGTTCAACCTGAGCGGCTACGTGATCAACACCGACTACAGCCTCGGGCGCAACACCGGCAACACGTTCCAGCAGACGTACAAGGCGTCGACCGTGATTGGCGTCCCGATCAAGGGCCCGTACGTTGGGACGAAGTTCCCGCGCGAGGACTACGTCGCGATGCCGATCGGGAACCACGAGATCTACGTGGCCTGGCAGGACACGAAGACGCACGCGCTGTTGGACGTGTTCGTCATGAACTTCTCGACCGGCGTCGTGTTCGACTACGCCCCGGGGAGCACCCATCCCGAGAGCTCCGGCACGGTGACGGTCGTTCACAAGGGCTCGCACCCGCTGCCCTAGCTACCGCCGAGACGTCTGGCTCGGACACGCCGCGCCTCCGCCCACAAAATCGGTGGCGCCGCGCCGATCCGCGTACTAAACTAATATCGCAGTGATAGCGGACCAGCACACGGCAACGGCTGTTGAGCGGAATGTGGCTTCCCCTGGCCGGCGGGACTACGAGCAGCAGCGAGCCCGCGCGGTGGCCGGCGCTCAAGCGGCCGGCATTGCCGTCGTGGCAGCCGTCCTGGGCCTCGTGTTCTTAATCGTCGGCCTCTCGGGGTCCGCGGCCGTCCCCGCCATCATCGGGGGCGTCGTCGTGCTGGTCGACCTGCTGCTCCTGCCCGGGTTCGTGGTCGTGCAGCCGAATTCATCTCGGGTCCTGATCCTGTTTGGCCGCTACATCGGCACGCTCACCGAGCCCGGGCTGTGGTGGGTGAACCCCTTCACCGTCTTCTGGCGCAGTGCCGTGTCGCTGCGCGTACATAATTTTCAGAGCGACCGCATCAAGGTCAACGACGCCAGCGGCAATCCGATCGAGATCGCGGCGGTGGTGGTCTGGCGTGTCACGGATACGGCCAAGGCCGCGTTCGACGTCGAGAACTACGAGCAGTTCGTGGTCGTCCAGAGCGAGACCGCGGTGCGGCACCTGGCCAGCCGCTTCGCCTACGACGACTACGACGAGACGCGCGTGTCGCTGCGAAGCGGCGCTGATGAGGTCGTCAGCAGCCTGCACGGGGAGCTTCAGTCCCGGCTGGTGGCCGCCGGCATCGAGGTGCTCGAGACCCGTCTCACGCACCTCGCCTACGCGGCCGAAATCGCCGAGGTGATGCTGCGCCGGCAGCAGGCCGAGGCGATCCTGGCCGCCCGCAGAAAGATGGTCACCGGCGCGGTCGGCATCGTCCAGATGGCCGTGGCCCAACTCGCCGACTCAGACCTGTTCGAGCTCGATCCCGAGCGTAAGGCGGCGATGGTCTCGAACCTGATGGTCGTCCTGTCGGGTGATCACGCGCCCACGCCGGTACTCAACACGGGTTCCCTGTATACGTAGCGGGTAGCGAGACACGATGGCCGAAAGCAAGCGTTTCCTTCTCCGACTCAACCCCGACCTGTTCGAGGCCATTCGGCGCTGGGCCGACGACGATCTGCGGAGCATCAATGCCCAGATCGAGTATCTGCTCACCGACGAGGCGCGGCGGGCGGGCCGACTCCCCGCGAAGCGCGCGCCCCGCCAGAGGCAGATCGAGGAGGAACTCGCTCCGCCGGAGAGCATCGAGGTGCTCGAGGAAGCGGACGAGGCCCCGGCGCCGAAGCGATCGCGCGCGCGGACCTCGGCCTGACAGCGGTCGGCGTCGACCGCTTGGGTCTGGCGGATCGAACCCGGATCGCTACGCGGCGGCTTCCCCGAACGCCGGGGAAGGCAGCCCGCGAGCGGGTGCCGGCCGGTGCTCGAGAACCGGAGCCGCCGGCTGGGGGCTCGGCTGCTCGACCGCCACGACGGTGCGAAGCGCCGCCACGCACCCGGGATCGAAAGCGGTGTCGCAGTCCTCCTCGAGCAGCGCGAGCGCGCGCTCGGCCGGCCACGCTGCGCGGTAGACGCGATCCGCCGTCAGCGCGTCGTAGACGTCAGCGACGGTGAGGACGCGCACGGCGAGGTCAAGCTCGCCGGCGCGAACTCCATTGGGGTAGCCGCGGCCGTCGAGGCGCTCGTGGTGGCTCTCCACCAGGTCGAGGACGAGCGGCGAGAATCCGCCGAGCTCCGTCAGAAGCTCGCGGCCGGCGCCGGGGTGCCGGCGGATCTCGGCGAACTCGGTGTCGGTCAGCTCGCCGGGCTTGTTGAGGATCGAGTTGGGCACAGACAGCTTGCCGACGTCGTGGAGCAGACCGCCCAGGGCTAGCTGGCGCAAGCGGCCCTCAGTTAACCCGAGACGCTCGCCGATCGCGACCGCGAGCGTGGCGACTCGGCGAGTGTGCCCTTCGGTCGATGGATCCTTGTCGCCCAGCCGGACCAGGATGGCGCGGACACGACCGCCGAGGAACATCTCCTCGTGCTCGACAAGGTCGCGCGCGCGGAAGTCTCCGACGAGGGGACGGGACCCGGCCGCGTGCCGAAGGTCTAGCGCCGCCGGGATGCCGACCATCCCGATGCCGCAAAGCTCGAGCAGGTGCGCAGCCCACCAGGAGCAATCCATCATGCCGAAGTTCAGCAGCCCGTACTGGGCGCAGATCAGGCAGACGACGCCCTGGGCCACGAGCAGGTCCATCACCCGTCGGGTGAGCAGATAAGTCCGGGCGGCACGCCAGGCGAGCACCGCGAGCGGGATCGCGCCGGCGACGAAGATCAGGTTGGCGAGCACCGAGGAGGGCGTCGGCACCACCGGGATCGATGAGGACAGCAGGAGGGCGGTTACGCCCACGGACGCGAGCAGCACGACCACCCCGAACTGGACGCCGAGGAGCAGCCGGGCCCGGCGCGGGCGGCGCAACAGCGGCAACGCCGAGGCGGCCAGAATTGTCCCGCCGACCGGCAAGTTCAGGGCGCCGGCTATCTGTACGACGCCGTTGGCGGGGAAGATGACGCCCGGCGTGGCGAGGCCGTGGATGATGAGCATCGTCGCGACGACCGAGAACGCCATGCCGATCCATACGGCGCGGCCGTCGTTTCGGCGGGTCGCGACTATCGACATGACGACTGACGCCGCTCCCGCGATCACGCCGGCGGCGCCGACCACGATCATGTGGACGACCGGGGCGAGCATGACCATCTGATGCACTCCCGTGCCGATCAGCAGCAGCAGCGGCCCGACGGCGAGCCGAGCGAGCACAGCGAGGAGTGGGAGTCGGTGGCGAAGCTGACCCATACGAGGACCCCCTCGGCACGCCGGCTCTCGAACCTGAGCGGAACAGCGTTGTCCCGACACCTGTCCATCGCCGCCCTGGCAGACGCCCAGACGGTCCATCTGCCCGCGCGCGCGGCCGCTCCGAGGTCATCCGGATCGGGTGATGCGACGACTGCGAGTCCTGTGAGGCTCGCGCCATGGGATTCCTACATAGGCACGAAGATGCCGCGGGTGCCCGCTACCAGATGCGGCAGAAGGTGCTGGCGATCGGCGACGACTTCTGGATCGAGGACGAGCACGGGGCGCACGCCTTCAAGGTCAACGGAAAGGTGCTGCGCGCCCGTGAGACGTTCATCCTCGAGAGCCCGTCTGGCGAGGAGCTCTACAAGATCCAGAAGAAGGCGATGCACGTCCACGACACGATGAAGGTGGAGCGCGAGGGGAAGGACGTGGCGACGATCAAAAAGGCCTTGATCACCCCGTTCCGCGACCGTTTTTCCGTCGAGCTGGACGACGGGACCGAGCTCAGCGCCAAGGGCAACGTCGTCGATCACGAATTTGAGATCGAACGCGACGGCGAGACCGTGGCCGAGATCTCCAAGCGCTGGTTCAGGGTGCGGGACACCTACGGAATAGAGGTCGCCCCCGGTCAGGACGACCCGCTCATACTCGCGGTCACGGTCTGCATCGACGAGATGGCCAATCGCTAGCCCCGAGCCACCCTGCGTTTCATCGGCGGCAGCTACGAGTTCTTGCGCAACGGCGCGCCTACACCGCGCACGACTCAGGCGGCGATGTCCTCGACGGTGGCCGCACGTATCAGCCGCACGTCGACCCCGATCCGCCGGCGAAGAACTTCTGGTCGGTCGACCTGTACGACACCCAAACCCGGTCACTGCTCCAGGTGCCGGCCACGATTCACGCCGCGCTGTCCAGCAGCACCGGGAATCTCCGAGCCTCTACGGGCCCCTACAAGCGTGGCTCGATCACACCTGGACGCTCAACGAGTTCGTGCCCATCGACTGACGCGGCGGCTTGCGGCCGCTGTCATTGGCGATGCAGACGCCACGGGCTACCGTCATGATTGAAGTCCGATGGCGCGAGCCACGGGGCAGAGAAACGAGAACGAGGAGCGAGGGACCACATGAGCGTTTACGCAGTCATAGACCCGTCGAACGGCGAGACGGTCAAGGAATACCCGACGATCAGCGACGACGAGCTGCGCGACGCGATCGCGCTGGCCGACGAGACGTTCCGCACGTGGTCGAGCTCGACGACCGTCAAGGAGCGCGCCGAGCTCATCCGCCGTGTGGGCGAGCTACACGCGGAGCGCCGGGAGCACCTGGGCGAGATCATCGTGCGGGAGATGGGCAAGCCGATCGAGCAGGCGATCGGCGAGGTCGACTTCTGCAGCCGCCATCTACGAGTTCTACGCCGACAACGGCGAGGCGCTGATGGCCGATGAGCCGATCGCGCTGTTGGACGGCGACGGCTCGGCCTCGTGCGCCGCAGCTCCCTACGGCGCGCTGCTCGGGATCATGCCCTGGAACTACCCTTACTACCAGGTGGCGCGCTTCGCCGGCCCGAACCTGGTCATCGGCAACACGATCCTGCTCAAGCACGCCCCGCAGTGCCCCGAGTCGGCGGCGGCGATGGCGGACATCTTCCACGAGGCCGGCTTCCCCGAGGGCGCCTACATCAACATCTACGCGACCAACGAGCAGATCGAGTGGGTGATCGCCGACCCGCGGGTGCGCGGGGTGTCGCTGACCGGCTCCGAGCGCGCCGGCGCCGCGGTTGCGGCGATCGCCGGCCGGAATCTCAAGAAGGTGGTGCTCGAGCTCGGTGGCTCGGACCCGTTCATCTTGCTGAGGACCAACGATCTCGACAAGGCGGTCGAAGCGGCTGTGGCGGCCCGGCTCGAGAACACCGGTCAGGCCTGCAACGCGGCCAAGCGCTTCATCGTCGTCGACGAGCTCTACGAGCCGTTCCTGGAGAAGTTCACCGCCGCGCTCACCGCGGTCAAGCCCGGCGACCCGACCTCGTCGGAAACCACGATCGGTCCCCTGTCCTCAAAGACGGCGGCCGACCGGCTTGAGGATCAGGTAAACCGAGCGGTCGAGCACGGCGCGAACCTCGTGGCCGGCGGCAAGCGCGAGGGCAACTTCTTCGAGCCGACGGTCCTCACCGAGATCACGCCCGACAACGACGCCTACCACGAAGAGTTCTTCGGACCGGTGGCTCAGGTGTACCGCGTCGAGGGCGAGGACGAGGCGGTCAAGCTCGCCAACGACACGCCCTTCGGCCTCGGCTCCTACGTGATGAGCGACGACCCGGATCAGGCTCAGCGCGTCGCCGACAAGCTCGAGGCCGGCATGGTGTTCGTCAACGCGGTTGGCGCCGAGGGCGTCGAGTTGCCGTTCGGAGGAATCAAGCGCTCGGGCTTCGGTCGCGAGCTCGGCCGTTTCGGCATGGACGAGTTCGTGAACAAGAAGCTGATCCGCATCGGCGGCTGAGCGCGGTCATCGCCGACCCGCCGACCCCGTTCATCGCGGTCAGCGGGTCGGTAGCGGTCAGCGGGTCGGTAGCGGTCAGCGGGTCGGCGAGGCAGCGGTCTCGATGCGCTGTTGATTCGACCGTTCGAGCGGAGGTCATCTCATGAGCACATCTGCATCGGCACCGGGGGCAGTCACGCCGTCCTCTGAGGACGGCGACCGGTTCGCGTCCGGGTGTGCCTGGATCGAAGGCGAGTACGTGCCGATCGGCGAGGCGCGAATTCCGATCCTCGACGCCGGGTTCGTCCGCTCCGACCTGACCTACGACGTGGTCGGCGTCTGGGAGGGCAACTTCTTCCGCCTCGACGACCACATGGAGCGTCTGGCCGCGGGACTCAGGCGAATCCGGCTGGAATGCCCGCTGCCGTTCGAGGAGGTCAAGCGAATCCTGTTCGAGGTCGTGCGTCGCTCCGGCCTGCGCGGCGCCTACGTCGAGTCGGTCGTCACCCGCGGCGTCCCGACGCCGGGCGAGCGCGACCCGCGGAAGTGGACGCCCCGCTTCTACGCCTACGCGATCCCGTACGTCTGGATCGTCCGGCCCGAGAGCCAGGAGATCGGCACCCAGGCCGTGGTGGCCCGTGACTCGATCCGGATCCCACCCGGCTCGGTCGACCCGCGAGTCAAGAACTTCCACTGGGGCGACCTGGTCCGCGGCCTGTTTGAGGCCTACGACCGCGACGCCTGGCTGCCGATCCTCACCGACGGACAGGGGCACGTGATGGAGGGGCCTGGCTTCAACGTGTTCGCGCTCGTCGACGGCCGCCTGCTCACACCCTCCGCGGGCGTGCTCGAGGGGATCACCCGCAGAACCGTGATCGAGCTCGCCGAGGAGATGGGACTCGGGATGGTCGTCGGCGAAGTCCCGGTCGACGCGCTCTACCAGGCGAACGAGCTGTTCTTCACGAGCACCGCGGGCGGCGTGATGCCGGTCACCACCCTCGACGGCGAGCCGGTCGGTGACGGCCGTCCGGGGCCCGTGACGATGGACCTGCGCCGCCGCTACTGGGACCTGCATCGCGACCCGCGCTACGCCCTTCCCGTCGTCTACTCCTGACGACGGCGTAAGCCCGGTGTTAGCGCCTCGTGATCGGGCTCGAGGCGGGTGTAACGGTTCCTCAGCGGCGGGTTCTTTCTAGTGTGCAGCGGTTCATCTCATTGGCTCGTCGACGGGTTTCTGGCCACCTGTGGCCGATTCTGCAGACGGGTGTGGCGGCGGTCGGGGCGTGGTACTGCGCGGTGCTGTTGGGAGTCGAGCATCGGCCGGCGTTCGCGTCGATCGCTGCCGTGGTCTCGTTGGGCGCGGCGTTTGGGGAGCGCAGGCAGCGAGCGGTACAGCTAATCGCGGGGGTGATGTTGGGAATCGTGCTTGCCGACCTGCTGGTACGGGCGATCGGAGCCGGACTCCCACAGATCGGATTGCTCGTGGTCTTGGCGATGTTGGCCGCTGTCATCCTGGGAGGAGGCGAGCTGCTGGTGAGCGAGGCGGCAGTCTCGGCGATTCTCGTAGCGACGCTGTCCTCGACGCCCGAGGTGCGGCTGCTCGACGTTTTGATCGGCGGAGGGGTGGCGCTCGCGGTCCACACACTGGTGTTCCCACCCGATCCCGTCGTCGGCGTCGCGCGCGCCACCAACACCGTGTTTGGCGAGTTGGGGGCCGTGCTGCGCGATACCGCGGGGGTGCTGACGGGCGGCGACGTGCTTCGCGGCGAGGCCGCGGCACGGGCAGCCGAGACTGTTGAGAGCCAGGTCGGCGAGCTGAGGCACGCCGTCGTTGTCGGCAGCGACACCGCTCGATGGGCTCCGCTGCGGCGCGGTGCACGGGTCGAGCTCGAGCGCTACGCACGAATCGTGGACCACGCAGACCTCGCGGCTCGCAGCGCGCGGGTGCTCGTGCGCAACACGCGGCAGTACGTCCGCAGCGGAGGTCCCCCGCAGCACGAACTCGCGGATGCGATCCGGGATCTCGGCCTGGCGGCATGGGAGCTTCCAGCCCAGTTTGAAGAGCCTTGGCGGGGCGGCGATGTGCTCCGCATGGCGCTGCAGGCCGCCGGCCGCGCGACCTCCACCGCGACGCGCGAACCCACGATCGCTCTCAACGACATCGCCGGCCAGGTGCGTTCGATCGCGATCGACATTGTCAGGGCCTCAGAGGCCAGCGAGACAGACCGAGGCGTGATCGCCGAGGCCCCCACCGAGGAGCTGCTGGCCGCGCTGCCGCTTCCCGAGCCCGGAGTGTCCTGACCGAACTTCCCTGAGGGCCGAGGGGTCAGTATTCGGTTGTGAGCTCCGGGCAGCTGATCATCGTCCTCGGCCTGGCCGCAGTCACGCTGTTCGCCGTGGCGGCGCTCCGCAAGGTGGGCGTGCCGGCCGCGGTCGTCCTCGTGGTGGCCGGCTTGATCATCGGCTTTCTGCCGTTCGTCCCCGACGTGACTCTGCATCCGGATGTGGTGTTGCTCGGCCTGCTTCCCCTGCTGGTGTTCGATGCCGCGGTGACTTCGTCGCCAACCGCGTTTCTTCGCAACGCTCGCTCGATCGGTGTGCTCGCCGTTGGGTTGGTGGTGGCGACTGCCTTCGGGGTGGCTGCCGTCGCCCATTGGCTCGGTCATCTGTCTTGGCCGGTGGCGTTCGTGCTCGGCACGGCGGTGGGTCCGACGGACGCGTCGGCGGCGACCAGCATTGGTCGCAGGCTTGGCCTGCCGCGGCGGTTGCTCACCATCTTGGAAGGAGAGGCGCTGTTCAACGACGCCACCGCCCTCGTCCTTTACGCAGCTGCGGTGACCGCCGCCACGACAGGCCATTTCTCGGTTCTGCACACCGCGGGGTCGATCGTGTACTCGACCGTGGCAGGTGCCGCAATCGGCCTCGCCGTTGGACTCGCGGGCCGCTGGCTGCGCAACCGTGTCGACGATCCGCCGATCGAGATCGCCGGCTCGCTCCTGATGGCCTACGCCGCCTATCTGCCCGCCGAGGCACTCCACGCCTCGGGCGTGCTGGCCGCCGTGGTCGCTGGGCTCTATCTGGGTTGGCACAGCAGCGGCGGGGCGTTCTCGGCGCGCAGCCGACTCCAGTCGCGGGCGTTCTGGGCGACGCTGGTATTCCTGGTGAACGCCGCCCTGTTTGTGCTGGTGGGACTGTCGTTTCACACGTTCAGCAGCAGCGCGAGTGGCCCGGCGGGCCGGCTAGCGCTGACCGGCGCGGGCGTCGTGTTGACCGTTGTCCTGGTCCGACTGATTTGGATCGAAGGCCTCGGTTGGCCGGTCAGGGTGCGACGCCGCGGAGAGGATGGCATTCAGAAGGAAGGGTGGCGCCAACGATTGATCCTGGGCTGGTCGGGAATGCGAGGCGCAATCACGCTGGCAGCTCTCCTCGCTGTGCCATTGACGACTAACGCCGGGCGCCCGCTCGCCGGTCGCGACGACATCATCTACCTGGGATTCGCGGTGATCATCGTGACGCTGGTCGCCCAGGGCATGACCCTCCCTGCGCTGGTGCACCGCCTAGGCCTGAGCGAGCACCCCTCGGTCGTCGACGCCGAACGCCGGGCGCGCCTACAGATCACCCAGGCCGTGCTCGATCACCTCGGAGACGCCACCGACCACGACGGACTACCCGAGGAGCTCGCCGACGGGCTGCGGGCGCAATACCTCGCCCGATTGCACCGGCTGGAGGCCTCCGCCGACGAACTGGACCTCGAGGACGCGGTCGCCGCCACCGCCCAGGCCGAATTGGTCCTGCGTCGCGACCTGATCGCCCTCCAGCGCCACAAGTTGAGCGACATGCGCGACCAGGGACGCGTCGAGATCACCACCCTGCGCCGGATCGAACACGACCTCGATCTAGAGGAAGCTCGCCTGACTCCAGCCTGAGGCACGTCGGCGGGAGGGTCTTGATCACCCGGCGGCGATGGCGCGGATGCGGATCCGAGGGCGGGCGTTGTTCACGTAGCCCTTTGGGTTCCAGATGGCGGCCTCGTCCTCGGGCTGGGTGGCCGCCGAGGAGTCCCAGGCGCGCACGATGAGCTCGTGCTCACCGGGCGCCAGGTCCAGCGTTATGCGCCATTGCCGCCAGGCCCACCGACCGAGATCGTCCAGGAGGTCGGCTTGCCTCCAGTTCGCACCGCCGTCGAGCGAGACATCGATGCGGCCGACGTACCGATCCCCGCCGGCAAACGCGTAGCCCCGTACCTCGACCGGGCCGGCGGTGACGATGTCCCCGTCGCGAGGAGAGAGCACCTCGGAGTTGAGCGCGACGAGACCGAGTGGCATCCCGATTCCCGGGCCGGGAGCTGAATCTGCGGGTACGAGCCGGTAGACGACATGCTGGAAGTAACCCGGCCACGGACGTGAGCGCAGCTCGATGCGCTCGAGCCACTTAACGCTGCGTGCGCCGATGTAGCCCGGTACGACGACGCGTACCGGAGCGCCGTGCACCGGCGCCAGCGGCTCGCCGTTCATCGCCCAGGCGAGCAGCACCTCCGAACGCCGCGCTTTGTCGAGCGGGATCGAGCCGCCGAACCGTTGCACGGGCTTTGCCTCCGGACACACGTCGGCGGCCTCGAAGCCGACGTCCGAGGCATCGGCCAGGGGCCCGGCGAGCCCGAGCACGTCGGCCAGCGCGACGCCGGTCCAGCTTGCGGTGCCCGTGGCGCCCGGGCCCCACGGCGCCTCTCTCGGGATGTCGCGGAGAGCGGTCAGGCCCGCCCGGCGGTTGCCCGCGCACTGAAGCGTCGCCGTGAGCGTCCGCCGGCGAAACGCCTCGCGCAACGTCCTCAGCGACAGGCTCAGCTCCCGCTCGACCATTCCGCCGACTCGCAGTCGCCAGTCGTCCGGTGCTATGTCCGGCACGGATCCGTGGTTGCGAACGTAGAACGCATCCGTGGCGGTTATCGCGTCGATCAGCGACTTTACGCCGGTCTCGGCGTTGAACGGCTGCGCCTGATGAACCACGAGATCGTCGCGCTTACCAAAGAGCCCCATCGCACCAGCTTGTACCAGCTGAGCCGCGGGCGGTGACGAACCAGACGGTCGCCTATACCCGAGGCCTGGGTGGGACAGGTGGCGTGGGCCTGGGTATGGGGCGTTGTAGCCTGGCTCTGTCCGGAGTTCGTCACCGAAAGGGGGAAGCCACGTGCCGATCATCATCAACGGCCGCGAGGTGCCGGTACCTGCCGACGCCCGTGTTTCGCTGCTCGACTTCGTGCGCGAACAGCTTGGGCTCTACGGCACGAAGAAGGGATGCAACCAGGGAGCGTGCGGCGCCTGTACGGTGCTCGTCGACGGGGAGCGGATCCTCTCTTGCCTGGCTCTTGCCGTCCAGTACGACGGGCGCGACGTGACCACGATCGAGGGTCTTTCGAACGATGGCGCGCTGCACCCGTTGCAGCAGGCGTTCATCGACCATGACGGATTTCAATGTGGCTACTGCACCCCGGGCCAGATCTGCTCGGCGGTGGCGATGGCGCAAGAGATTGTCCGCGGGGTGCCCAGCCACGTCACCGCCGATGTCGCGGCCGTCGAGATAGCGCTCGATTACGACGAGCTGCGCGAGCGGATGAGCGGGAACCTGTGCCGCTGCGGCGCCCACAACGGGATCGTCGACGCGATCTTCGAGGTATACGCGGGGCAGGGCGCGTGATCGAGGTCGCATACACACGCGCCACCGACGCCGCCGACGCGATCCACCGCGGTGAGGGTGAGGGCGCGAAATACCTTGGTGGCGGCACGAACCTCGTCGACCTGATGCGCGAGACGGTCGAGGTCCCCTCGGTGCTCGTCGACGTGACCGGCCTGTCGGCGGAGATCGAGGAGACCGACGACGGCGGTCTGATGATCGGGGCGGCCGCCCGTAACACCGCGGTGGCCGAGCACCGCGCGGTCCGCACGCGCTACCCGATGCTCACCCGCGCGATCGTCGCCGGCGCCTCGCCGCAGATCCGCAACATGGCGACGGTCGGCGGCAATCTGCTCCAGCGCACCCGCTGCACGTACTTCTATGACACCGATGGCTCGCGCTGCAACAAGCGCTCTCCGGGCGAGGGCTGCGACGCAATCGACGGGTTCAGCCGCGCCCATGCGATCCTCGGCGGGTCACCCGCGTGCGTGGCCACGCACCCGTCGGACATGTGCGTCGCGCTGGCCGCGCTGGACGCCGTCGTCCACGTTCGCAGCACGTCGGGAGTGCGCACGGTGGCTCTGCACGACCTGCACAGGCTGCCCGAGGATCGTCCCGACGTCGAGACGGTGCTCGAGCCCGGCGAGCTGATTACCGCCGTGCAGCTGCCTCCGGCGAACCTCGCCGCGCATTCGACGTACCGAAAGGTGCGGGACCGCTCGAGCTATGCGTTCGCGCTCGTCTCGGTGGCCGCCGAGCTTGAGCTCGACGGCGACACGCTCGCCGGTGCGCGCCTCGCTCTTGGCGGGGTCGCCCCCAAGCCCTGGCGGGCGCGGCACGCCGAGGACTCGTTACGAGGCCGACCGGCTACGCAGGCCAGTTTCCTTCGGGCGGCCGATGCCGAGCTTGCCGATGCCCGCCCACTCGCCGGCAATGCGTTCAAGATCGACCTCGCCCGACGCACGCTCGTCGCCGTCCTGCTACAGCTGACCGAGGGAGCCCGCCGATGAGCACCGCAGAATCCCGACCCGCGGTCCCGACCGCCCCCGAGGGCTGGACGCCGAATGCCGGTCCCGATCCGGTCCTGCGCGCCAAGCACGGCCTGATCGGCGCGCAGGTCTCGCGCCTGGACGGGCCGCTCAAGGTCCGCGGCGAGGCCCGCTTCGCCGCCGAGTACCCGATGGAGGGCATGGTCTACGCCGCCCTGCGCTACAGCACGATCGCCCGCGGTCGCATCACGACGCTCGACGCGAGCGCCGCCGCGAGCGCGGCCGGCGTCGTGCTTGTCATGACCCACCGCAACGCCCCGCGGATGCAGCCCCCGCCGCTGTTCCTCACTGCGCCGAAGGCGGCCGGGGGAAGCGACCTGCCGGTCATGCAGGACGACAGCGTCCACTGGAACGGCGAGCCGGTCGCGGTCGTCCTGGCCGAGACACAGGAGCAGGCCGACCACGCCGCCTCGCTGATCAAGGTTGCCTACGAGTCCTCGACGCCGCGAACCTTCGAGGAGGCCAGGGCGCACCCACGGACACCTGACAGCCTCGTCGGCCAGCCGGTCCAGGTTCTGGTCGGCGATGCCGAAGCCGCCCTCAAGGACGCTCCACACTCCGTGGACCTCACCTACCGCACGCCGCGACACAATCACAACGCGATCGAGCCCCACGCGGTGACGCTCGCGTGGGACGGCGACGAGCTCATCGTCCACGACGCCAGCCAGGGCGTGAAACTGCACGCCTGGACGTTGGCGCAGGTCTTCGGAATCGACGAGAGCCAGGTTCACCTCACCTCGCCGTACGTCGGCGGGGGGTTCGGTGGCAAGACGATGTGGTCCCACCATGTGCTCGGGGCTGCCGCGTCGAAGCTCGCCGGGCGTCCCGTGCGGGTCACGCTCTCTCGCGAGGGCGTCTACCGGCTGGTCGGCGGTCGCACGAACACCGAGCAGCGAGTCGCAATTGGCGCCGATGAGGACGGCCGCTTCACCGCGCTCGTGCACACCGGCATCTCCGCGATGACGCCCAACAACGCGCTCGCTGAGCAATTCACGTTCCCCGCGCGGCACATGTACGCGAGCGACACGTTGAAGACCGACCAGCAGGTCGTCGACCTGGACATGCTCGCCAACTCCTTCATGCGTGCGCCCGGGGAGTCGGTCGGTACCTTCGCGCTGGAGTCGGCGATCGACGAGCTCGCGATCGAGCTCGACCTGGACCCGATCGAATTGCGGATCCGCAACGAGCCCGAACGGGACCCGAGCTCCGGTCTACCGTTTTCTACCCGTCACCTCGTCGAGGCTTGGCGCAACGGTGCCGAGCGCTTCGGCTGGGAGCGGCGCGTGGCGCCGGGCGCGCGTCGGGAGGGCGAATGGCTGATCGGTATGGGGTGCGCCAGTGCGACCTATCCGTACCATCGCTTTCCCGGGGCCGCTGCGCGGATCCGGCTGGATATGACGGGCCACGCGACGGTCGAGGTCCCGGCCAACGACATGGGGATGGGGACCTCGACGACCCAGACAATCGTCACCGCCGAGCGGCTCGGTCTGCCGCTTGAGCGGGTGGCGGTCGCTCACGGTGATTCCTCGTTCCCCGGCAGCATGATTGCCGGGGGCTCTTCGCAGACGGCCTCCATCATTGGCGCGGTGATCGCGGCTCAGCGCGCGCTCGTCGAGCAGCTGCTGCTGCTCGCCGGCGACGACTCGCCTCTAGCCGGGCTGACCGCCGACGAGGTCGGGGGTCGCGACGAGGGGCTGTGCGAGCTCGCCGACCCGAGCCGCTGGGATAGTTACTCGAAGATCCTGGAACGCGCGGGCCGTGAAGAGCTGGCCGTCGTCGCCTCTGCGGCCGACCCGGCGGAGATGCAGACCCACTCGATGCACTCGTACGGGGCTGTCTTCAGCGAGGTCCGCGTCAACAGCGTCACGGGCGAGAGTCGAGTCGACCGCATGCTCGGCTCGTATGACTGCGGCCGCATCATCAATGCCAAGACCGCCGCGAGCCAGTTCAAGGGTGGGATCATCATGGGGATCGGGCTCGCGCTCATGGAGGACACCAACTTCGACGAGCGGACCGCGCGGATCATGAACCCGAGCCTCGCGGAGTACCACGTGCCCGTCCACATGGATGTGCCAAGGATCGACGTGATGTGGACCGACATCCCCGATCCGTACGCGCCGGCGGGCGCGCGCGGGATCGGCGAGATCGGGATCACCGGCGTGGCCGCTGCGATCGCCAACGCGATCTACAACGCGACCGGCCGCCGCGTGCGCGACCTGCCGATCACGCTGGACAAGGTGCTCTGAAGTTACTTCGTGCTCGGGTCTGTGTACGCTCGGGGTGGTTGCGTGCGCTCGTCGCGGTTCGAGTGTCAGCCAAATGTCAGAGTTGCGCGCTTCAATTAGGACGCCGCGACTCGGGGGCGGGACAAGGCGTGGTTCGATACCGGAGGTAGATCGACTTTGAGAAGGCTCGCTCGCTGGTGCTTCAGACACCGCGCGATAACAGTTCTGGCGTGGGTCGTCGGGCTTGTTGCGCTGACGGCGATCCACGGGGCTGCCGGAAGCGCCTACAGCGACAACTTCCAGCTGCCGCACACGCAGAGCTTTGACGCGATCCGGCTGCTGGAGCGCAACTCTCCGCGCGCCTCCGGTGAGACCGATCAGCTCGTGATCGCAGTCGATCACGGCAAGGTCACCGATCCAGCCGTCCGCGCTCGTGCTGAGGCGCTTTTCAAGAAGGTCGAGCAGGTGCCGAACGTGTCGACGGTCGGCTCGCCGTTCGCGCCGGGCGCCGAGCATCAGATCTCGCCCTCGGGGCAGGTCGCGTTCGCTGATGTGACTTTCGACGAGGCCGCAAATAAGAACAAGATCACGAGCACCGCGGCGAAGCACTTCGTGTCGACGATCACGTCGGCGTCGGGTGACGGTGTCCAGTTCCAGGTCGAGGGGAACATCGCGGAGAGCGGTAACCAGGACAACTCCTCGACTGGGTTGCTGTTCGGCTTCCTCGCGGCGGCGGTGGTGTTGTTCATCGTGTTTGGGTCATTCCTTGCGATGCTGCTGCCGTTGATCACGGCGGGCTTGTCGCTCGGAACCGGGGTCGCGGTGATCGGACTGCTCTCGCATGTGATCACGATGGCTTCGTTCTCGAGCGAGCTGGCGCTGCTGATCGGCCTCGGCGTCGGCATCGACTATGCGCTGTTCATCGTCACCCGGTACCGACAGGCGCTTCTGCGGGGAAAGTCTCGAGAGGAGGCGACCGTCGAGTCGCTGGATACGTCGGGGCGCGCGGTGTTGTTCGCGGGCGCGATCGTGTGCATCGCGATGCTGGGTATGTTCGCGCTCGGTGTCAGCTTCCTGTACGGCGTCGCCGTCGCGGCCGCGATCGCGGTGGCGTTCACGGTCCTGGCCGCGCTGACGCTGTTGCCTGCGCTCCTCGGTGTGGTGGGCAAGCGGGTGCCGCGTCGCCGCGAGCGGCGCGCCCTGCGCGAGGGCAAGTACCGCGTCAGCGATGAGTCACGCCGGTGGGCGCGGTGGGCGGACGCGATCCAGAAGCGCCCGGCCGCGTTCGCCGGCGTCGCGACGCTGATCATGGTCGTGCTCGCGATCCCGTTCTTCTCGATGCGACTCGGGTCGGCGGACGCGGGCAGCGATCCCGCGAACTCGACTACGCGCAAGGCGTACGACCTGCTTGCCAAAGGCTTCGGCCCGGGCTACAACGGTCCGCTCCAGCTGGTCGCAGAGGTCAGCTCCGATCAGCAGAAGGCGGCGTTCGAGGCCGTAACGGAGAAGGTGTCGCAAACGCCCGGAGTGGTCGGCTCGACCAAACCCACGATCCTGCCGGGCGTTGACGGCCACGCGTCGGTCGCGATCGCCAACATCTACCCGAAGGGCTCACCGCAGGCCGCCTCGACCTCCGACCTGCTGCAGAAGGTCCGCGATCAGGTCATACCGGCTGCCTCTGAGGGCACCGGCCTGCATGTGCTGGTGGGGGGGACCACTGCGATCTTCGAGGACTTCAGCCAGATCCTGTCGAACAAGCTGCCGCTGTTCATCGGAATCGTCGTTGCGCTCAGCTTCTTGTTGCTGGTGCTCGTGTTCCGCAGCCTGCTGATCCCGCTTACGGCAGCGATCATGAACGCGCTCTCGGCCGGCGCGGCGTTTGGTGTGGTGACCGCCGTGTTCCAGTTCGGGTGGGGGGCGAGCCTGCTCGGGATCGACGGGACCGGGCCGATCGAGGCGTTCCTGCCGGTGCTGATGTTCCCGATCCTGTTCGGCCTCTCGATGGACTACGAGGTGTTCCTGATCAGCCGCGTGTATGAGGAGTGGCACCGGCGCGGGAACAACCGTGAGGCGGTCACGCACGGCCTCGCGGCGACCGGTCGCACGATTACGGCCGCGGCCACGATCATGGTGCTCGTGTTCGGCGCGTTCGTGCTGGGCGGCATGCGGATCATCGAGCTGTTCGGGATCGGCCTCGCTACCGCCGTCCTGCTCGACGCACTGATCGTGCGCTCGGTGCTCGTGCCTGCCGTGATGATCCTGCTCGGTGACCGCAACTGGTGGCTGCCCGCGTGGCTGGAGCGCGTCCTTCCGCACATGCGGATCGAGGGCTCGGCGGGCCGCGCTGCTGCCGAGGAGCGTGCCGCGCTAGAGCCGGCGGTCCCGGAGCCCGAGCCGGCGCCCAGCTGAGCGGGTCAGCGGATCACGAGAACCGCTCGCCCTGGTCCTTCGTTGCGTTCCGCCTGACGAGCTCGACCTCTCCGTCCCGTGGGGCAGGCATCTTCAGCCACTGCTCGTCGGAGTCCTCCACAAACGATAGGAAGTCCTCGCGGCCCAGGAGTCCGTGATCGATCCGCGTGACCGTGAGTTCGAGGCCCGCGCGAGTGCGCAACCGGTCTCCGATCCGCACATCGGTCGCCTTGACCGCAGTCACCCCAGTGCCCGCTCGATCCGCTCGACGATCCGCTCGTCCTCCGGTTCGACCGTAGGACGAAAGCGAGCCAGTATCTCGCCAGACGGCGCAACCAGAAACTTCTCGAAGTTCCACTCGATCTCGCCCGCCTCTCCCGCCGAATCGGCAACAGTTATCAGGCGCTGGTACAGAGGGTGGCGCCGACGGCCATTGACCTCTAGCTTGGCCGTCATCGGAAACGTCGTCCCGTACGTGGTCTGACAGAAGCCCTCGATCTCCTCCGGCGTTCCCGGTTCCTGACCGGCGAACTGATTGCAAGGGACGCCCAACACCGTGAACCCCCGATCGCTGTAGGTGCGCTGAAGGCGCTCGAGGCCCTCGTATTGCGGCGTCAGGCCGCACCTGGAGGCCACGTTTACAACCAGCACGGCCTTGCCAGCGAGCCGGCCGCTGTCAAGCGGCTGGCCGTCCAGGCCTGGAAGGTCGGCCCAATCTACGACTTCGGATCCAGGCAGTGCTTCAGGCATCGCGAGTGCGTTCTCCGGGTTGGGGTTGGACCACGCGCCGATCGTAGCTGGCCCTCAGACTCCGACCGCTTCGCCCGCGCCGGTAGTCCGACCCTGGCGTGCGTGGGCCGGCAGAGTTCGGTGCACGCCAACACGAGCCTCAACGGATTTGCCGGACAAGCCCGCGATGGGCTGTCTGGATTGCGAAACCAGTTGTCGCGGGGTGCGCGGATTTCGCCGAGAGCAGGGGCGAGACGGCAGCTTACGAAATCGCGGGTGTGCGTAGGTGTAGGCAACACTCGGGAGGTCGTTTTCTCTCCGGCGAGGAGAGGGTGTGTTTGTCGCTGCGGCTGGATGAGCAGGCATAGGGTGAATCGGTGGCTGATCGATCCGGAGGTTCCGAGGAGCGGTCCGAGCGTCGCGGCGCCGTGGAGGCGGGGGTCGACGGCGCTGATCGCTTCGGAGGTGAGCGTCGGAACGAGCAGTCCGGAGCTGAAGCCGGCTGGGACGAGTGCGAGCACGAGCGGCCAGACGGGGGTGGCGGTGCTCGCCCAGGCGAGAAGTCTGAGCCCAGACGGTGCCTTCTTGGTCGATGCAGATGCCGTCCGGCCCGAGGCCGCCGGCGACCCGCCGGGCGGAGCCGTCTTGGGTGACGAGCGCGATGATCCCGGAGTTGGGCTTGGCGCCGGCGATGAACTGGAAGGCGATGCTGTTGACATAGACGTTGCCGCGGGCGTCAACCACGATCTCGTTCCAGAAGTCGGCAAGCCGCGCGAGGTCGGCGTGCGGGACCATTGACCCGTCCGGCGCTATGCGCAGGAGCTCCTTGCCGGTGAGCAGGAGGCGGCCGTCGGGAAGCCAGTCGATCGACCGGCCGAGACCATGGCCTGGCTTCGCGGCGTTGACCTTGGGCGGACCGGCGCCCATGATTTCACAGTTGCCGTCGAGGTCGACCGCGACGATCTCGCCGGCGCCGCAACGGCAGAACCACAATCGCCCTCGTGCCAGCGGGGCGACTCGACATACGCCAAGCCGTCCAGCAGAACCCTTGGCTCGAAGACGGCGCTCGGCATCAGCGCCCGTGCTCGTCGTGACGACCTGCACTGCTCATGGGAGTTCTTCTCCCAGGATCGTCTCGTAGGTTGCAATAAGCGCGCCGGTGCTGGTGGGCGTGCAGTCGAGCAGCCGCAACGCGGCCCGGACACCGTCGGCGAACATCCGCCGACCGGTGCCGAGTACCAGGGGCGCGATCATCAGCAGGTACTCATCGATCAGACTGGCGGACATCAGAGAGCCGATCAGCACGCCGCTGCCCATGATCACGAGATTCGCCTCAGAGCTCTCTTTGAGCTCAGCGACGGCGGCCCGGATATCCCCGTGCAAGAGCGTCGAGTTCGGCCACTCGAGCCTCGTCTCAGGGTTGCTGGAAACAACGTACTTGAGAGTGTTGTTGAGCGCGTCTTTGAACGGGCCGCCGCGGGCGTTCCAGATGGCCAGCAGCGACTCGTAGCTCCACCGCCCGAACAGCCACGCGTGAGTCCCGCCCGTCAGCTCCGCCAATCGTTCGCCTAGCTTGGTGACCGTCGCCTCGTCTCCGTACCGGATTCCCCATCCGCCGTGTGCAAAGCCGTCCCGCGTGTCCTCGTCCGGGCGGGCAGGGCCCTGCATCACGCCGTCCAGCGTGACCCAGTTCATCACGATTACCTTTCCCATCACCTGTCCTTTCGGTCTCGCCGGCAAGCCCCGCCGCCTGGGGATTCCGAGACCAGGTTATTCCGGTCTCTCACCCCTACACGAGCGCGAACCGCCGAAATCGACACACTCCGTTCGCAACGGCAGAGCAGCACGGATCTGAACGACTCTCGTCAACAAGCCAAGCCACCCCCGGGCCCGAAGGCTCGCTCCAGGCCTACCACGGGAGTCCCGGTGGCGATCCACCCGCAGCCCCCCAACACTCGTCCGCCGCCCGCGGCTCCACTTCCCGAGCAAAGTCACCGCGCGCAACATGAACCGGCTGAACTCCCGCTTTCACGCGGACGGCCATCCACATCGGGAGCGATCTCTGTTCTGAAATGCGCGGATCCCGGGGCTCGGACCGGCTTGGTGCGTCATCGGCGCCGAGGGCGACGGCTGAGACGCCCTATCGCGCGCATTGCGGGGCCGATCGTCCTCCGTTGTGGCATGCGCGTCGCCCAGTGAAGGCAAGGCACCGCTGACGCGAGGCGAACCTGGGAACGGAGCCGAGGCTAGCGATTACTCCGCCCTCCTCGGACACGAGCAGCGAAACTGCTCTTGCGATCAATTTCCACGGGTCCGGACGCTGCTGCATCTGAGCAACGCCAGGCGCGTGGCGAGGGCGTCGCAGCGCCGCTTCTCCCAAATCAGAGAGCAGGGTCGCAGCTCGGCTCGCGGATCGCGCGCAGTGCAGGGAAGACCTCGGCTCCGACTGGATGCTCGTGCGGCGCAGTAAGCGGGGGTGCTCGGTGACGCTGGTCGTGGCGGCTATGTGTCTTCGGCCTCGGCTGGTGCTGGACCGGTGCTGACCTCGTGGAGGCGTTTGGTTAGGTAACGACGCTCGGCGTCGGTCCGGGCCAGGTTGAGAGCTTCGCGGTATGCGTCCGCGGCGTCGGAGTTCCGGTCCAGCCTGCGCAGGAAGTCTGCGCGGGTTGCGTGCAGGAGGTGGTAGGCGCCCAGCTCGCTCGAGGCTGCGAGCTGGTCGACGAGCGCGAGGCCTTCCTCGGGGCCGGTGGCCATCCCGACGGCGACGGCGTGGTTGAGCTTGACGAACGGATTCGTTGTGACTTCGAGGAGCCGCTCGTACAGGGCGGCGATCCGGGCCCAGTCGGTCGCGTCGGCGTGCGGCGCGTTGGCGTGGCAAGCGGCAATTAGAGCCTGCACCTGGTAGGGGCCGATCGCGTCCCTGCGAACGGCCGCGTCGAGAATCGCGTTCGCCTGGTCGATCTCCGCCCCGTTCCAGCGAGAGCGGTCCTGTTCCTCCAGCGTGATCACGTCGCCTGAGCGGTCGGTTCGCGCCTCGCGCCGGGAGTGCTGGAACAGCAGCAGCGCAAGCAGGCCACCGCTCTCGGCTCCATCCAGCATCAGCCCGTTCAGCATTCGCGCCAACCGGATGGCCTCCGCGCAGAGGTCCACCCTGATCAGCCCCTCCCCCGTCGACGCGGCGTATCCCTCGTTGAACATCAGGTACAGCACCGCGAACACACTGCTCGTGCGCTCGGAAAGCAGGTGCGCGGGCGGAACTCGATACGGGATGCCGGCGCGCTCGATCTTGTGCTTGGCGCGGACCAGTCGTTTGGCCATCGTGGCCTCCGGCACGAGGAACGCGTTCGCGAGCTCCGTGGTCGTCAAGCCGGCTAGCGCACGGAGCGTCAGCGCGACCCGGCCCTCTAGCGGCAGCACCGGGTGGCGGCAGGTGAAGATCAGCCGCAGCCGGCCATCCTCGATCCCGCTGCCATCGCCCAAGTCTTCCGCGTCCTCATCCTCTGATCTGTCGTCAATCAACGGCGCTGCCTCCCGCAGCCGAGCGTTCCGCATCCGTTCGTGGCGCAGCCGGTCGATCGCTCGATTGCGCGCAACCGTCATCAACCAAGCGCCGGGGCGACGGGGGACACCCTCGCCCGGCCACCGTCGAGCCGCCTCGGTAAATGCCTGCTGCGCGCAATCCTCGGCCAGATCCCAGTCGCCGATCCGGCGGATCAAGCCAGCGACAATCCGCCCCCACTCCTCGGCGAAGGCGTCCTCGATCGCACGCGTCGCCTCCGAGCTCACTCCTCCGCAAACGGACGCAGCTCGAGCGCGCCGAACCGAGCAACCGGATGCTTCGCCGCTACCTCCATCGCCTCATCCAGATCTGTGCACTCCAGGATGTCAAAGCCCGCGATCTGTTCCTTGGTCTCCGCGAAGGGACCGTCCGCAACGACGACCTCACCACGCCGGACGCGGAGCGTGGTTGCGTCCTCCGCGCGAGCTCCTGGCCCTGCACACGCACTCCCCGCTCCTCCATCTCGCTAACCCACGCCTGGGCCTCCGGCCCGATCCTCGCCGATTCGTCGGCTGGCAGTTCCAACTCCATCGCTTCATCAACGCACACCAGCATCATGTACCGCATCAAATTCCTCGCTTTCAAAAGTATTGGTTTCCAGCAGCCGCTATGAAAGCCGGGACCGCACGCTAATACCGCTGAGCAGCCGCCGCGCGAACCCACCCGCCGCCGGCGAGCAATCAAAGCCTTGAGCGCGATTCGCTAGTGCCACCGATCGCAGCTGGACCTTGTGCCGGCCGCGCTGGCGCTCGTCCTCAATCTCCCGGGCCACAGCCATGATCATCATCGGGTGCATCGAGACCTCCTCGGGTCTGGTGATTGACTCAACACCCCTACGACGAGCGAGTTCGGCGAAATGGACACCTCGCACACAGCGACCTCGCCAAAGCGCTGCACCAGCAAAAGACCCCGCAGACACATAAGCGGGCCTGCACCCCCAGGCAGGTCGCAGCCCCGGGTCTCGCCAAAGGTTCGCATCTCGACGCCCTCGACGGTTCCGCGTTGTGATTAGCCACGCCGGCGGCCCTCCTTGCCGCGGTTGCGGGAGTCGCCGGTGCACTTGCTGCCGGTCTAACCCGGGGCGACCCGCAAGCACGCGTGGCTCTCGCTCGCGTGGCCGAGCAGCCACCCCGTCGACCGCTACCTCGCTGCCGGTCCGGACGATTTGGGAGAGTCTGCCGACCGTCGGCGCGGCGGACCTCCGACCGTTGTGGAAAGCGTCCAACTCAGAACGGCCCGCTGTTTTCCTGGAGCACGACAGGCCGAGCGGTGAGCTAGCAGCACGGTGCGCGACGAGCGGCTGCCGCTCTGCATCGTCTAGGAGCAGCGGCACGGCACCGCAGCGCCGGGGAGGGCTTTGCAGCCGATGGCCGACAATGAGTCGGCCGTCAGTTGGCGCGTCGAGGATCGCGCGGGCAGCGCGCTGGACGGCGGCGTCGGTTGTTGATCGGTTGCTGAGCGACACCGACAGCGTTGGACGCGTCGGCACGTTGTGCCGCCAGCCTGTCACGTGACGTCGGCTTGGACGCGAGCCAGATGCTCTGGGGGTGCCGCCCGGCGGGGCTTGGTTCAGCGTGCCGTCGCTCAGCGCGAGCCACCCACGAACGTCGCGCGCTCGAGTGGGGTGAGCTGGCGGGTGACTCTGGTGCGAGCAATCGCGAGGAGCTCACCGGCATTGCCACAGGCTGTGCAGGCGTCCCATACGCTGACCGTGCCGGCGGCGTCGGAGGTCACGAGTCTGCTGCCGTCTGAAGAGAACGCGACGCTCTCCAGGGGCTGCTGCTCGCGCCAGACACGGAGCAACCGCCCGTTCGATGGATCCCACACACGCGCGGTGTCGTCGAGGCTGGACGAGGCGAGGAGCGCGCCGTCGGGACTGTCGCGGATGGTGACCGCCAGCGTGTCGCCGGTCAGCACCCGGCTCGCCCGGTCATGCAGTACGTCCCAATCGTGATCGTGCTGTTCCAGGATGCGACCGCGAGGTGCCGACCGTCGGGGGAGAACGCGATGTGCGAGATCTCCCCTTGATTGGTGAAGCTCGCGCGTATCCGCCCTGTCGTCGTGTCCCAGACCACGACCCGGCCACAAAAGTCGGCCCCCGCCACCAGCCGGTCGTTGTCGCTGACCGCGCCGGCCACCCATTGACAGCCCGAGACCGCCGGCGGGGGCCCGGGCAACGCGGCGAGAATCAGGGCGCGACCGGTGGCCAGATCCACGATCCGTGACGGATCGGCGATCAACGCGAGCACCCGTCCGTCCGCGCTGGCCGACATGACCGACAGCGTCGGGGGTGTGGGGACGGTGCGCACGACCGCGCCCGTTCGAGTGCTGAAGACAGCGGCTCCGCTGGCCAGGCCGCCGC
>CAVWRC010000015.1:0-258941 GCA_963757235.1 uncultured Solirubrobacterales bacterium
GTCATCGCACGATCACAGGCTCCGTGCTCGCCGCCCCCAACCGAGTGCGGCTGCTCGCCGCCAAGGCGATCTCCTACTCCGTGGCCGGCATCGCCCTCTCGATCCTCGTGACGGTGCCGACCATCATCGTCGGCGAGCTGGTCCTGTCAGACCGCGGGCTAGCAACGCTGGGCGCCGGCGGCATCGCCGACGTGCTGTGGCGCAACCTGGCCGTCGCGGCCCTGCTCGGCCCCCTCGGCGTCTGCGTCGGCGCGCTGGTACGCAACCAGATCGTCACCGTCGTCGGGCTCATCATCATCGCCGCGGCGATCGAGCCCGCCGTCTTCCAGGCGATCCCGGAAGTCGGTCGCCTCCTCCCGCTCGCCGGCGCTCCCGGAGGCGTCCTCGGCGGCACCCACGGGGACCTGTCGCCCGCTCCCGCGCTCGCGGTCATGGTCGCTTGGACACTCACCATCTTCGCGGCAGCCGCCTGGCGCCTGCGTAGCCGCGACCTCATCTGACGCAACCATCCCGACAAACAACCAACAGACCACGCAGCAGCCACCATCCGCTCGAACACAGGCTGGAGCTGCCGGCCGAGCAAGTCGGCAGCTCCAGCCGCGCCTCGGCGGTTGCGACTTACAACGTAAGGCTCGATCATCCCAGGAACCATGACGGCCGCAACGCTCAGCCAGTCGATAAGCCGCATCCCGCAGCCAGCTCTGTACCCGCTGGAGGGACTGACGAAGACGTCCACGAGGAAGACGGCCGTGCTCGTTGGACTCTGCTTCTTAGTGGCGACCTTCACCTTCGCGATCGGTAGCTCGCTCATCCAGTCGCACTTCTCGAGCGGGACGTCCCGCGACGGCACCCTCGTCGCCGGCGTCTTCCTTCTCGCCTGCACCGGCCTAGCGGCCGTGACGAACGGCCTGGCGATGCGCAGTGTCTTGACGCCACACACACGCCTCCGTTCGCATGCCTATCTGATCTTGACGGCGGTCGAGTGCCTGACCATCGTGGCAATCGGCGGATACTTCCTGACGAGCCGCACACAGTGGAACGCTTCCGTGCTTCCGGTCTACGTCGTCTCCGGCGCAGCTGGGCTCATCCTGTCCTCCGCCCTGTGGACGTCGTGGCTCGTGCCGCGGAACGTATCCATGCTCGGCTTGATCGGCTACCCGGTGTTCTTGGTCGGCACGGTTCTGGCCATGTTCAACCTGATCCACGTCACTCACGGCGCCGGGATGCTCGCGCTGGTCCCCGGTGGCCTCTTCGAGTCGATCCTCACGATCTGGCTCGTCGCCAAAGGATTCGCCTCCCCGCGCATCACACGATGATCCCGGCTGAAGCCAACCTCCGCCACCAATAACTGTCGTGCGGCTGCAGCAGTTGGCCCCACTCCAGCCTGACGTCGTGCGTAAGCACGATCTCGCCATCGTCACAGCGAACGACGCCTTCGCCCCGGACAGCTCGATCAACACGGCAACCACGACTGAACTGTCGCTACCGGAACGACTCGGAGCATCCGGACCGAACCCATCCTACGAGTCTGCCTTGCGGCGATGCCTCGGCTGCCTCACGCCGATGCGGGTAGACGCGTTGTCGGCCGGGACGGTGCGGGGTGTGGTCATCGTCGCGGCCTGCCGCTGAGCGATTGGGTGGCCGTTCGCTCCGTTTGGCGGATCCGTGTCTCTCACGCGGTTGTCCTGAGGCTGGTGGCGCGGGGAGGCTGCGTCAGCCGCTGGGTTGGGTGGTTAGTCGGGCGTGTGCTCGGGCGAGGGTGTCTCGGAGGTCGTCGGCTGAGCGGTTGGGGTTGTAGAGCGGGCTGGTGGCGTCGGTGAGTAGTTCGTGGATGAGCGCGACGCTGGAGGGGTCGGGTGGTTGTTGTTGTTCGAGGTCGGTGGCGAGTTGGAGCAGTTCGGTGCGCACGGCCGCGACCCGGTCGGGGAGCACGGGGCAGCAGTCAAAACGGCGGGGCGGCTGTTCTGGGTCGGCGGTTCGCCGTAGCCCGGCGGCGAGCGCGTGGCGCGTGCGGGCGCTCTGGAGTCGCTTGCGTTTGCGCGCGAGGTCCGGCAGCGCGTGGAGCTCCGGGAAGACCGCCCACCTCGAGAGCCGATGCTCCCGAGAAAGGTGGCACCAGAGGGCGAGCGTGACGGCGCCGATCAGCGCCGCGGCAACGGCGATCGCGTAGCTCCGATGCCAGGCGACCGCGAGCGGTAGCAGCCCGCCGCTCACAACGGCGGTCGCGATGCTCCCCGCCCGCCAGTTTCGGAGCCGCGCGAGGCCTTGTTCTGCTGCGGCGCGGTCGCCCCGCGCGTGGCGTCGGAAGCCCACGCTGGGCGCTCCGGCGTTCTGGCTCGAGGACGGGACCTCTGGTTCTTCGCCGATGTTCGGCATCGGTCGCCAGGCTGACCGGGGACGGCTGTATTTCGGCGGCAATCTGGTGGTAGCCTGGCTGCGAGCAGCACAGCGAGGGCGCATGGACTATCGGATTCTGGGTCCGCTGGAGGTCTGGGCCGGTGATCGTCCGGTCCCGCTGGGCGGCGAGAAGCAGCGCGCGCTGCTGGCGATCTTGCTGCTGCACGCCAACGAGTCGGTGTCGGTGGACGGGCTCATCGACGGGGTTTGGGGGGAACGGCCACCCGCGACCGCAGTGAAGACGACGCAGGGCTATATCGCTCGTCTGCGCAGGGCGCTCGATCAGAGCGAGCACAAGACGGCGGGGTCATCGAACGAGATCTTGGTGACTCGTGGGCACGGTTATCTGCTGCGGGTCTCGCCGGGTGAGCTTGACATCGACCGCTTTCGCGCTCTAGTCGAGCAGGGCCGTCGCGCGCTCGCGGCCGGTGAGGCGGCGCAGGCGGCGAGCGTGCTGCGCGCTGGGCTCAAGTTGTGGCGCGGGCCGCCGTTGGCCGACTTCACGTATGAGCCGTTCGCTCAGGCGGCGATCGCGCAAGCCGAAGAGTTGCGTCTGTCGGCGATCGAGGAGCGCGTCGAGGCGGACCTGGCGCTAGAAGGCCACGGCGAGCTCGTGGCGAGCTGCAGGCGCTGGTCGAGCAACACCCGCTCCGTGAGCGGGTCCGCGCGCAGCTGATGCTGGCGTTATATCGGTGTGGCCGGCAGGCGGAGGCGCTGCAGACCTTCCAGGAGTACCGCAGGGCCGTCTCCGAGCGACTCGGGCTTGACCCAAACCCCGCTCTACGTCAGCTCGAGGCATCGATCCTCAACCGCGATCCCTCGCTGGAGCCGCGGTCGGGAAATGGCGGGCCGACCGGTATCACGGAGCCCTCGCCCGTCCCGGCGCGGGAGAGCGTCGATCGTCAGCGGAGGCTGGCGGTCGGCATTCTGGCGGTGGTCGCGCTCGTGCTCGCGGCTGTGGTGGGCGCGTCAAGCCTCGGCGGGGCCGCGGCGCGTTCGCTGCTCGCCGCCGATTCGGTGGGGGCGCTCCGCCCGTCCAGCGGCGGGGTCAGCGCGGACGTGCCGGTGGCGAGTTCGCCGTCGGCGATGACCTCCGGTGTAAGCGCACTGTGGGTGAGCAACTACAACGCTGGGACCGTCTCGCGGATCGACCCGACGACCCGGGCGCTCGTGGAGACTATCCCGGCTGGGGAGACACCAAGCGGGATCGCCGTCGGCGCGGGCGCGGTCTGGGTGGCGAACTACATCGTGGGGACGGTGTCGCGGATAAACCCGACCGTCAACCGTGTGGTGCAAACGATCCGGGTCGGCAACGGCCCGACCGGAGTGGCCGTCGGCTTCGGCTCGGTGTGGGTGACCAATAGCAGCGACGGCACGCTGACCCGGATCAACGCGGTCACTGGCGTCCCGGGCAAGCCGATCGCGCTCGGGGGCGACCCGACCGGCGTCGCGGTCGGTTTCGGCGCCGTCTGGGTCAGTGACGCGGCCGACAGTCGCGTCCTCGAGATCGACCCGAGCACCAACCAGGTGACCCAGCCGATCGATGTTGGCGCGGGACCGGGGGCGATCGCCGTCGGCTACGGCTCGGTGTGGGTCGCGAACACCCTCGACGAGACCATCTCCCGGATCAATCCGCAAACGAGCCAGGTCGCCGCGACAATCCAGGTCGGCAACACCCCGACCGCGCTGATCGCGGGCGCCGGCGGCGTGTGGGTGGCCAACGAGTTCGGCAACAGCGTGGCGCGCATCGACCCCGCTACCGACATCCCTGCGCGCATCATCGCGGTCGCTGATCCGCCGACCTCGCTCGCGATCAGCAACGAGCTGGTCTGGGCCGGAGTGCGGGCGTCGACCGCCGTGCATCGTGGCGGCACGCTGATCGTTCTGCAGAACGCTCCGTTCGGGTCACTCTATCCGTACGGCCCAGGGTCGATCGCTGCGTTCCTGACACAGGTCGTGACCAATGATGGGTTGACAGCGTTCAAGCGGGTCGGTGGCAGCGACGGGGATGAGGTCGTACCGGACCTCGCTGTCTCCCTGCCGACGCCGACCGACGGTGGTCGCACGTACACATTCCGGCTGCGAACCGGGGTCCGCTACTCCAGCGGCCAGCCGGTCCGGCCCGAGGACTTTCGCCGAGCGGCTCAGCGCGACCTCATGGCCGGCGACAACTTCGACTTCGAGAACCTCGTCGGCGCGTCCGCGTGCGCTGCCCGACCGTCGCGCTGTGACCTGTCGCAGAGCATCGTCACTGACGACGCCTCTGGCACCGTCACCTTCCACCTGGCCACGGCCGATCCCGACTTCTTCGCGAAGCTTGCGCAGCCCGACGCTGCCGCCGTCGCCCCCGGCACGCCGTTTCAAGACATCAACGGCCACCCGCTCCCCGCAACGGGCCCGTACAAGGTCGTCAGCGTCACGCCGCGCCAGGTTGTGCTCGCGCGCAATCCGTACTTTCACGAGTGGTCGCATGCCGCCCAGCCGAACGGCTATCCGGACCGGATCGTCTGGCGGACTGGCGCGAGCGTCGAGACGGCAATCACCGAGGTCGAGCGGGGTGAGGCTGATTACACGCTTGACCCGCCGCCGCCAGCCAGCCTGGCCGCCATCGAGACGCGCCTGCCCGGCCAGCTGCACGTCACCCTCGACGACGTCACGATCCAACTGGCCCTCAACACGAGGGCGGCGCCATTCGACGACGTGCGCGTGCGCCGCGCGCTCAGCTACGCCGTGGATCGCGAGAAGGTCGCACAGCTGTTGGGGCAGGACTCGCAACCGACCTGCCAGTGGCTCCCGCCCGATGCGCTCGGATACGAGCCCTACTGCCCGTACACACTGAGCCCCGTCAGTGCCGGCACCTGGAGCGCGCCGGACCTCGGCGCCGCGCGCCGGCTGATCGCTGCGTCGCGCACGCGTGGGACGCCGATCACGATCTGGAGCGGCCCCGGTTACAGCACGCCGGACTTCACGCCGGCGGCACGATATCTCGCATCCGTCCTCAACCAGCTCGGCTATCCCACGCGAGTCAAGACCTTCAGTGTGCAAGGCATCATGTACCAACAGGTGTTTAAGCCGGGCTCGAAGTTCCAGGCCTTTGATCGCGTCGACGTCCCAACCTTTCCGGCGCCGTCGCAGTTCCTCGGTCCGGATTTCACCGGCTGCTCTGGCCACTACAACTTCTACGAGTTCTGCGACCCGCAGACCGACGCCATCGTTCGCGCCGCCCTCGCGGCACAAGCCGCCGAGTCGCCGGCTGCCGCCACACTTTGGGCGAACGCTGACCGAGCGCTCACCGGCCAAGCGCCCGCCGTGAATCTCGTCACCCCGAGCATCACAGACTTCGTCTCGCGTCGAGTCGGCAACTACCAGTACAACCCACAACTGGGCGTGCTGCTCGACCAGCTCTGGGTCCGTTGATTCACTGTCAGGCGAGACCTTGTTGTGTCTGCGCACAGGCTCCCCGTTCGGGTCGGCGCGTACCTGCTCCGCGCGCGGGTAGGAGGGGATGTGGCCAGTCCGACTGCTGCTTGGCGATGCCTATGCAAGTACCAGCCGCGGCGCCCCGTGCGGATGTTGTGCGTGCGTGTGAATGAAGCGCCCCGCGCGACGGCGCCGCTTCTGCCATGTCGCCATTGCGGCCACGCCGCCGAGACTGTCGCTACAGGCGTCAGGCAGCAGCAACGGCTGGGCGCCTCCCCGTGGCTCCATTCGACGGACGGCGGTCGTTCTGGCGGACGATCGCTTCGATCGCGGTGACGGTCCCGAGCCGGCTTGCGCTTGGGCGACCAAGGAGTCGCTGATCGCGCCTCACGGTACGCGACGGGGCGGGTGCCTTCCGACGATCGGGGTCACGACGGCCATCCACCACCCCGCCGGCGACTCCAGCGCGGGCGGGACATGCCGCGAGCACCGCACGCGGCTCGGTCTGAGCTGGCTAGTGAGCCGCAGCGTGACTGTCCGACGGGGAGGCAGATCTGCGGGTGCCGGACACGCCCGACGCTGGCAGATCGGCAACTGCCAGATCGGCGCGTCGCTGCACGCGGTGCTCGCGAGCATGCGACGCTGCCGTTGGGGTGGGCGCTGTATCTCGCCGGAGGACTGGTGTGCGCGACGCCGGAGCGTCGCCGGAAGGCGAAGATCCCCGAGCGAGCTCGTCGTTCCAGACCACGCCGCAGCTCGGGGCGTTGGCGCTGTTCTGAGCAGGCCGCGGTGCTGGGCGATCGACCGGCGCGCCGCTGCTCGGCGACGCCGCGTACGGCGAGAACACGCAGGCTGCGCTGCGAGCTTGACGCGGGCGGGTTCGAGTACGTGCTGTCGATCAACCCCGAGACGACGATCTTCGAGACCGGGTGCGGTCGTTCGCCGTCCCTGACCGCAAACCCGGAGCGCCGGCCGCAACCCCGCCGCGCACCGCGCAGACCGCGACCCGGTCTCGGTCGGCGAATACGCCAAGACATTGACCGACCCGCGGACTTCCAGACGGTCGTGTTCCGCGGGACGGGGCAAGACGCACGCGTCCGTCGCGGTTCGCGTTCAAGCGTGTCACCGCCGCGCACCCGGTCACCCGCGACCGCGTCGCTCCCCGCGAGGAGTGGCTGATCATCGAATGGCCCGAAGGCGCCGAGGCACCCAGCGACTACTGGATCTCAAACCTCCCGGCCCGCACCGAGCCCCAGCGGCTCGCCCGGCTCGCCCGGCTACGGTGGATGATCGAGCTGGACTACAAACAGCTCAAAGGCGAGCTCGGGCTCGATCACTACGAAGGCCGCTCCTACCTCGGCTGGTATCACCACACCGCGCTCGTCACCACAGCGCACGCGTTCCTCACCCTGGAGCGGCAGAACCCAAATCGCCGGCGGCGGGCCTCACGCTCCCCCAAGCGGTCCGCCTATTCATGCCCATCTTCGACTGCTGGTCCGGCCACTGCCACACCTGCCGCCAACCGATAGACCTCGCCGATCTATCCTTGCCACACACCCCCGAGGAGTAACAAAGTACTACTAGGCGCTGCACCGCTTCTGGTTCATGATTGACCGGCGGATCCTGACGGCAAGCCGTCGGTCGTGGACCCAGTGGAGGCGACCAAGCCGGACCCAGCCTGATGCGCACCGGGGTCCCATTCGACGTGTGCGGGCGCTGGTCGGCCGCGTCGTCCCCCGGGGCGCCACTCGCGGGGCTGAGCGCGACGCGAACAGAGCAGCGCTGACACGCGCCAGCGAATCCCGGTTCAATGTACCCCTCTGTCCCACGGCGAACGAGATGACCAACATGACCAATGCGGTGTTAGAGCCGGTGATGAAGCTGCTGATGTGGAGCATGGCTCATCTCAACGACCGCGTCCTCGAGCTGACCGCCGGCAGCCGACTCGCGATCCGGGTCATCTTCGGCGTCATGAGCCGACAGTTCGTGCCATCCGCCGCTGAGGGATTCGAGGGCTCGATCTGCTACGAACTGCGCCGGCACAACGGAGCCGTCATCGAGGGCTGGGCCCTGCGCATCACGGCGTCCGCGGCGAAGGCGTCGTTTGGGTTCCCGACCGACCCGGCGGTCACGCTCAAGCTCACGGTCGGCGACTTCGTCCGCTTCAGCCTCGGGGCGGTCTCGCCGGTCACGCTGCTCACCCAGGAGCGGCTCAAGCTCGACGGTGACCTCACGGTCGCGGCCAAACTCGCCCCGATGTTCGGACGATCCCTCCCTCAATCCTGATCCCCCTCGCCGCGCGCCAGCCCGGGGCGCTTGAGACATCCTCGGGAGTTCTCTTTTCGTGTCGACAAGTCACTGCTCGGGCGTGCCCGCCGAGGCCATGGGTCCCCGAGGACTTCCGGCAACGCGATCGCGCCGCAGCTACCACCGCCACGATCGCTTTGACTCTCCTGCCGCCGCCCGACGCCCGACTCCCTCGGCGACGTTTGGCGCGTCTGTCGAGCCAGGTTTCGCGCTAGTCGTTTGCCACGCACTCAGCTGTCTCGCCCCGCGCGGCGGACGGCTGCATCGCCCGGATGACGCGCAAGCCGAACGGCGCGAGGCTGACGTCAGACGCCGCACTGCTTTTGTAGGTCATCCGACTGCTGGTTCGCATGAGCCGAGGAGTCGGGTGGCTGCTGCTTACTCAGGATGCGGTAGCGCGTGATCGGGATCTCGGTCCTGGCGACGGCGCTCGACGTTGATCGGGTGCTCGATGGATCGGCTCCCGGGCGGTAGAGCTGGGTGGTCAACGTCCAGCTCTCCAAGGGAGTCCGCAACAGACGATTTGCAGGAAACTCGGAGGCAGGCCGCACCGGCGTCGACAGATTTTCCCAAGTCGTCCGATCCACAGCCCGCCCCGAGAGCGTGGACGACTTCTGGTTCGACCCGCTGCGCCTCTTCCTCGCGGCTCCCCTACTTGCTGGTCGAAGAAAGCGCCTGGCGGACTCGGCCACGACCGCCCGATTCCTCTGAGTGCGGAGCCCCTGAGGCCGAGTCCTGACCCCATCTGGCTCTCTCTCGCTTGCGGAAGCAGAAGCTAACGACCTGTTGGAATGTGGGGCTGGAGTCGCTAAGCGGGACGAGTACCCGGGGGCGGTTCGGGCTCTCGTGCTTCTGGACGAAGCGACGGGTGAGGAACGAGTGCTGCGTGTCGTCGTGTGCACAAGAGTTCTCGGACCGTCAGACGTCCAAGGCTCCCGCCAATTGGCTGGCGGGGCGTCTGTTGCCTTGTCACAGCCGGCGCACCCTGCTTTCCCGACGGTTCGCTGCCTCTGCAACGATGACGTTCCGGCCATCCCGGACCTTCCGACGATCTGTCGCCTCTATCCGTCGTTACGTAACTGAGCAAAGACCGGCAGGAACGTCCACTGCTGGTTAGCGTGCTCGTTGCGTTGGAACACCTGGATTGGCTCGAAGTCGTCGTGCGAGCCGCCTGGGACGTCCATCAGGAGATCCTCACTGCCCACGATCAAGAAGTAGTAGGGCGGAACGGGGCTGATGGTCCATATCTGAGCCTGTGCAACTGGGCCAAGAGATAGATAGAAAGCAGTGTCGTCGGAGTCCGATGGCGCTCCTACTCCGATCGCCAGATCCGGCGAGCCCACGGACTGGATCAAGAAATTACCGAATTCCTCGGGCGCCAACACCCACATTTGAGTGGGATCCTGATTATTCTGCGTGAGTTGCCAGAGGTAATCTCCGGTCCCTGGGTGGGGATAATCAGGATCGCCTATAGCGAGCGCCTTTTGCGAGGCACGCGAGACGATCTGGAACACCGCCGGCATCGGTGGTACCTCCTCGGTTGTGATCGTGGATGGGGTGCGTTTCAGTGTCCTGTGAGCGGTCGAGCGCCCGCGCCAATCGGGGACGCCGCTTGAGATAACGGCTGGAATGGGGCGCCGAGCACAACGTCGTCGCCTCTAGCCGCGCTTGGGGCTGCGTGAGCGATTTCGCGAGCTCTGCCCGGAGCTTCGACGCGGGGCCGTGGGGCCCAACGTACCCCGGCGATCTCGCTCGTTGCAGTGATACTCCAGGCCTCCAGGGGAAATGGTGGGCCGAGGTTCGGTGGGCGGGCGCCAACGCGGTCCTGTCCGCCTCTGAGGCGGGTAGCTCCTTTGGTCTATGCACCGAGCAAGCTCGGCGGCGTGGCCCTCCGGGGCTACTGAGAAAAGATGGGTAATGGCCACGCGATCAAGCCAGAGCCGAGTAAGCTCGCCGCCAACAAGCCCGTCCTGAAGCAGGGCAAGCGCAAAGGTACACCCGCGACGCAGTTGCGGGGAAAAGTTCCTCGAGGAGATAGCCCGGCCGGACGAAGCGCGTGCGCTCGTGCGACTGTGGTGCTTCACGGATGCAGCAGCGACGAGATCGCGTCCGGCGTTGACCGCCGCCCGCAGGCGTTCCCGCCACTCGGCCCGGGGGTGGTCGACCCGCCCGTGCTTGCCCCGGTCGTGAGCGTCGCTGTGCCGAATCCAGCTTCGCTACGCGATTCAGGCGACAAGCTCCTTGCGTGCCAGGGGAGGACTGGAGCACGGTATTCGCAGAATCACCGGGGCGAGCGTTGCGACTCGCCACCACGGGGACACCGCCGCCATGAACCGTTTCCGCCGGCGCGCCGTACCGGGATAAAACAGCGATGCCGCACCCCTACGGGCTGCGAGATGGGAGCGTCTGAGATGAAACGGATTGTCAGCAACGGGATCGCGCTTACAGTGCTTGCGGTTCTCGCGATGAGCGGGCCGGCGGCGGCGTTTACCCCTGTGCCTATCCCGACGCCGCGCACGGGCGGTGCCGTCGCGGCCCATGTCGCGCACGATCAACGCACGTGATCCCCGAAGCCTGACTCGAAGTGGATCGATCGCTGAAGGGCCCCGGCGACGATCGCTCCGAACCCGTCGCGACCCTGACGATGCTGAGGAGGCTGCTTGACGGGTGCTCTCTGGGCTTGCGACCTACCACCTGCTCAAGACGGACCCGCTCGCGATCCGCGGGCTTCCCGAAACGCCAGGTCGCCCGATCAGCGACCACCGCCGAAGCGACCGAACCGCGCGCAACCAACAGGCGTGAATGTGCCCATGACCCAGGGCTCGCCGAATAGCGGGGGCGCTGCGGTTCGCCGGCATCCTGTGTCGCCGTCCAGCCGATCGCGCGCCACAGGAGTCGTCCGGTAGATCCGCGAGCGGACGACCCCGTCCGTGGCCAAGCACTCGCGCCGGGCCAACTCGCCCGGGATCGCAAAGCAATCGTCGCCCGGGCCGCCGTCGGAAAACGAAAGTGATCGCCAGCGTCGGTGACCGGTCGCCGGTGAATGCGGCCACGCGAGAGTCGAGTCGCGCTCTATGACGCCTTTACCGGGTCACGGCGCCTGCGCGGCTGCTTATCTGTGCTCGGCGACCGATAACGCGGCGGTGCCCAAGGTCGGGTCTGCGGCTCCAAGCTGCCGTACTTCCGCGTGGGAAGGATCCGAGTGTCCGGTCCGGCGCTGCCCCTGGTCGTCCCAAGCGGTAGCGGCGCTCTGTTCGCTGGAACGCGGCGGGTCGAGCAGCGAGCTAGCACCGCGGCGCTCGACCCCCGTGTGCCGCTCCGCCTAGAGAAGGGGGAGCCACATGGCTACCACCGGGGATCGCTGCTGCAGATCGTCTCTAGGCGGCAGCGCGACCGGCTACGGGCTAAACGCATTCCCTGGTCACAGTCCTGGCTAGCGACGCCGCATACAAGCTGAAGCCGCAGGCTCGCGCGGCCGGCTAATCCCGACGCGGCGAAGCGCCGCGATCCTACTAGGCCAGGAGTTGCTCTAAGACGCTCGCGTGGTCGTGCAATCCCCAGTTCTCCACGACGACGCCATCGGCAAAGCGGTTGAAGACCATCGTCCTGAATGCGACGCGCCTGCCGGTCGGAGCAACCCCCTCGAACTCTCCTTCGTGCGTGCCCTCGTGCAGGACGTTATACGCGACCCAGTCGTCTTCCGCGACCAGCGTCTCGATCGTCGTATGGAAGTCTGGGAACGCCGTCCGCCATGCGACGACCTTCTCCTTCGCGTGTTCCGCCAACTCGCCACGCGTCTCGTCGATGACTTCGAGAATCCCACGGTTG
This sequence comes from uncultured Solirubrobacterales bacterium, assembly GCA_963757235.1. Taxonomy (GTDB): domain Bacteria; phylum Actinomycetota; class Thermoleophilia; order Solirubrobacterales; family Solirubrobacteraceae; genus Palsa-465. Next base: position 11,953 of record CAVWRC010000015.1, read on the forward strand.
AGCGCCTCGTCCACATATCGCCGAATGTTCGCCTTGTTCGCCTCGGTCTCAGCGGACGGCATCACAGAAGAAAATCATGCCGGGTCAACGAACGGGATGCAACGGCGCTATTGACGCTTATTCGATGCTGCGGCGAGCAGTCGGGTCGACTTGAGGTGGGTCTCGTCGCGCCGCAGGATCTCGCCGATTCTGCTTCCTCCACCGGTAGTGGCGTCCCAGGCCGGCCCAATGTTGTGGAGCTCCGGGCCGCGTGCGCCCAGCGGCTGTTGATCGGTATGCACGGGGAAGTCTCATTCTTCTCGGCGAAACGGAGACGTGGAGTTCTCGGGGTTCCGCGAACATGGGCCCCGCGTGGTTGTAACGCTTGGCGAGGCGTCTTAGGATCGTCGTCACCGATGGAGAGTGCTTTTCGCGGACCGGGGCGGCGCACTCACTTGCTCGGGCGGGCTACCGAGTGCGTGCTGCTCGACGAATTGGTCTCGGCAATTCGCCGCGGCGAGGGCCGGTCGTTGGTTCTTCGGGGTGAGGCTGGGATCGGGAAGACAGCGCTGCTGCAGTACCTAATTGCAGCGGCGTCAGATCTCATAGTCGTCCGAGCGGTCGGGGTCGAGTCGGAGATGGAGCTGCCCTACGCCAGCCTGCATCAGCTGTGCGCTCCGCTTCTCGGTCGGCTGCCGAGACTCCCGGAGCCCCAGCGCCAGGCCCTCGAGACCGTGTTTGGGCTCAGCTCCGGCGCCGCCCCAGATCGGTTTCTCGTCGGGTTGGCGATGTTGAGCCTGCTCTCGGACGTGGCCGAGGAGCGCGCCTTACTTTGTGTTCTTGATGACGCGCAATGGCTGGATCAGGCGTCTGCGCTGACGCTCACGTTCGTCGCCCGTCGCCTGCAAGCGGATCCGGTCGGGATCGTGTTCAGCACGCGTGAGCCGGGCGAGGAGCTCCGGAACCTTCCCCAGCATCACGTCAAGGGCTTGGTCAACGGCGACGCCCGCGCGCTGCTGGGCTCGGCGGTGATGTTCAAGCTGGATGGGCAAGTTCGGGACCGGATCGTCGCCGAGACACGCGGTAACCCACTCGCCCTGCTCGAGTTGCCGCAGGGATTGACCGCCACACAGTTGGCAGGTGGCTTCGGGTTGCTGGACGCTCAGGGGCTTTCGTCACGGATCGAGGAGAGCTTTGTGCGACGGCTCGTGCCGCTGCCCGAGGACACGCGGCTCCTGCTTCTGGCCGCGGCCGCGGAGCCTGCCGGTGATCCGCTTCTGCTCTGGCGCGCGGCCGAGCGCCTTGACCTCCCGCGAGCGGCCGCTGGTGCCGCCGAAACGGATGGTCTGCTGGAGATAAGCGGGCGCGTGACCTTTCGCCATCCGTTGGTTCGGTCGGCGGTGTACCGATCGGCTAAAGCGGAGCAGCGCCGGGCGGTCCACCTGGCCTTGGCAGAAGCGACCGACAAGGAGGCCGATCCCGATCGCCGCGCGTGGCATCTGGCTAGCGCCGCGCTAGGACCCGACGAGGAGGTCGCTTCGGAGCTCGAGCGCTCAGCGGGACGGGCCCAGGCGCGCGGCGGGCTCGCAGCGGCAGCCGCATTCCTGGAGCGCTCGGTGTCGCTGTCCGCCGATCCTACGCGGCGAGCGGAGCGCGCGCTCGCGGCTGCCCAGGTCAGCCTCGGTGCAGGGGCTTCTGATGCCGCGCAGGCGCTGTTGGCGGTGGCGGAAACCGGGCCGCTCGATCAGGTGCAGCGCGCGCGAGGGGAGCTGCTGCGCGCGCAGCTCGCGTTCGTCTCCAGTCACGGCAGCGACGCTCCAGCACTGCTGCTCAAGGCAGCCAAGCGGCTCGAGACGCTCGATGTGCAGCTCGCGCGCGAAACCTACCTGAACACGCTGGCGGCATTGACCTTCGCCGGCCGCGCGATCAGCACAAGCACTGGCGTGACCGAGGTCGCGCGAGCGGCGCGGGCAGCGCCTCCGGCGATGGGCCGTCCTCGGGGACCGGATCTGATGCTCGATGGACTCGCGGCTCTATACCTCGATGGACGAACTGCGGCGGTCCCGATCCTGACGCGGGCGCTTCGCGCATTGGTCGACGACGCCTCCGCGGAGGAGGCCCTCCGTTGGTTGTTCTTGGCGTCTTGTGTTGCAGTCCAGCTCTGGGATTACGACATGTGGCACACGCTCTGCGAGCGGTACGTCGAAATTGGCCGCCAGGTAGGTGCGCTGAGCGAGATCCCCCACGCGCTCCTGTCACGCGCATATGTGCATCTGTTCTGCGGCGAGCTGGACGTCGCAGCGTCCCTGATCGAGGAGATGCGGATGGTGACCGAAGCAACGGGGAGCTTCCTCGCAGCCGGCTGCGATCTACATCTGGCGGCGATGCGAGGGCGCGAATCCGACGTTTCATCGCTGATCGAGGCCAGCAGCGAGGATATGACGCGACGCGGCCAAGGCAGTGGGACGGCGCTGGCGGAGGTGGCCAAGGCAGTGCTCTACAACGGGCTTGGGCGCTACGACGAGGCATTGGCCGCGGCTCAAGAGGTCGGCCCACAGGACTTGAACACCGAGAACTGGGCGATCAGCGAGCAGATTGAGGCCGCGGCCCGAGCCGGACGACCGGATATCGCTACGGACCGCGTCAGGCGGTTACAGGAGATAACCCTCGATGGGGGTACGGACTGGGGTCTGGGACTCGCAGCGCGCTGCGGTGCCCTCGTCAGCCAGGGTGACGCTGCCGAGGGTCTCTATCGAGAAGCGATCGAGCGTCTCGCGCGTACCCGGCTGCGGCCCGAGCTGGCCCGCGCGCACCTCCTCTATGGCGAGTGGTTGCGCCGCGAGGGGCGCCGCGTCGACGCGCGGGCGCACCTACACACGGCGCACGACATGCTCGCGAAGATGGGGATGGAAGCGTTCGGCGAGCGCGCCCGTAAGGAGCTGCTCGCGACCGGCGAGAAGGCGCGCAAGCGGAACGTGGAGACGCGCGACGATCTGACCGCGCAGGAGCGGCAGATCGCCGAGCTGGCCCGCGATGGGTTGTCGAACCCGGAGATCGGGGCGCGGCTGTTCCTCAGCCCGCGCACGGTGGAGTGGCATCTGCGCAAGGTGTTCGGCAAGCTCGGGGTCCACTCACGGCACGAGCTGGCCGACGCGCTTGTCGGCTCCAAGGCCGAGCTCGTCCAGACCTGACCTCAAGCACCCGGAGAGGCATGGGTTGCTACGAACTCGCTGTTTGCCGGCGCAGTCACCCGGTCGACGTACCACTTGGTGTGCGCGACAGTGTCGTGATCGAACCGGCCGATCCGCTCGGCTATCTCCTCGACCTCGTCGTCGAGCCGGTCGTCGGCGATCAACCGGTTCAGGTACCCATACCGTTCCGCGCTCGGCCCGTCGAGATCGTGTGCCGCGAGCAGGATCTCAAGCGCCCGCGCGCGACCGACGAAGCGAGGGAGCCGGGCCGCAGCACCGCCGTCGGGGATGACACTCCAACGAGGGTCGAGGTGTCCGAGCAGCGTGTTCTTCCGCGACGCGAAGCGGAGATCGCAGGCGAGGACGAACTCGGTTCCGGCGCCGCCCGTGTGCCCCCGGATCGACGCGATGCTCACTACCGGTGCGCGGGACAGGCGCACCAGGACGTCGAGCCAGGCGTCCAATCCGGTCGTACCTCGGGGCAGCACCGAGCTCCGGCCCGGGCTGTGCCCGATGTCGTGAGCGGCCAGGTAGAAATCGGGGTTGGCGCTGTCGAAGACGACGACGTTGAGGTCCGGGTCCTGTTCGATCAGGCCGACGAGTTCGACGAGCTCCGCGACGGTCGTCGCGGTAACGCCGTTGATCGGAGGGTTGTTGAAGGTCACCCGGCAGTAGCTTGGGCTGGGGCGGTCGAGGCGGAAGTGTGTAAAGGACCACGACCAAGCATCCGACCCTCGGCCGTTGTCAGAGGGGTGGGCGTCGCAGGTGCTCATGGCAGGTTCCTCAGAGTTGTGAATTGGCATCGGGTGGGCGGACGAGGACGGGGACGGCGGCCAGGTTCCCGAGGCGGACGATGAGACCTAAGACCAACAGCGTCACGCGCGGGCTGACGTGCTGGAAAACGCGATCCCGAGACCGACCACGGGTATCGACAGACCGGTATGCGCCGCGATGAAAAACGTGGCCAGCGGTCCGGCGCGGTCACCTGGATCGGAGATGGAGACCACGAGCGTCAGGCTCCGCGGAAGATCGCGCCGCTGCCCGCTCCAGACACGATCCCGCCGGGCTGGAATAGGACGAGGCTCGGAGTCGAGACCCAGCCTGAGGCGACGAGCGGTCCTACCCCCGTCAGCGCGGGCGCAATTCCGGCTCCAACGAAGCGGTGCGTCGGCCAGGCGGGCGCGGGGTCGCGCCCGAGGAGCGGCCTTTGCGGCTCAGTCCCCGCCGGTGGCGAAGTGCTCGGCGTATGGAGTGCCGGCGAAGTGCTCGCCGATCAGCCGGGACAGGAGCAGGAGCGCGCTCCGGGGCCGGTAGTTGCCCACGATGTGCTGGGTCTGGCCGGCGGCGTTGCGGGTGATCACGGTGTAGTTGCCGATCGTCTCGCCGGCGACCTGGGCGGTGTAGTCCTCGAGGAAGCCGTTCTCCCCGTAGGCGCCAGCGAAGTGGAACTCCTGCTCGTCATAGAGCGAGCGGATAGCGACGAGCACAGCCCGTACTGCGTCGGTGCCTTGAACGGCGCCGTCCATCATCGAGCCCTCCAGGGTGACGTCGTCGGCCAGGTTGTCGAGCCAGGCCGGGTAGTAGTCGGCGAGGGCGGGATCGCCGCCGCGCAGATATGTCGGCGTGACTTCCGCGGGTTGCCTGTTGGTGTTGACGGACATGGAAGTTCCTCCTATACCGGGGACGCGGTTTAGCTGCACGCACAAGATGCGCTCTTCATCGGTCCGTCGCGCCCGTGACTCCCTGGTCGCGGCCCGTGACCAGGGAGTCACGGGCGCGACGCATTAGCTCGAGCGGCAAGCTGCGGCAACAACCAATCGTCCGACGGAGGTCAACATGAGCAGCACCGGATTGAGCATCGCGAGCTCGACGGGGGTCCCGCACGTCGGGGTCTGCGACATGAAGCTCGAGGTCGTGACGTTGCCCGTCTCCGATGTCGATCGAGCAAAAGGCTTCTACGAGAGCCTTGGATGGCGATGCGACGCCGACATCGTCCGCGGCGAGAACTTCCGCGCCGTCCAGCTGACGCCGCCGCACTCGGCGTGTTCGATCGCGTTCGGGAAGGGCCTCACCACCGGCGAGCCCGGGTCCGTGAAGCGCCTGCTGCTCGCGGTCGACGACATCGACGCGGCGCGGGAGAGCGTCAGCAGGTGCGGGGTGGAGGTCAGCGAGGTGTTCCACCTCGATGGTGGACGCGTCCCCGGCCCGGATCCGCAAGGCCGCTCCTACCAGACCTACGCGTCTTTCTCTGATCCGGATGGCAACGAGTGGCTGCTCCAGGAGATCAAGACCCGGCTTCCGGGCCGGGAGTGGGAGGACTGACGATGGACATCGGTTCGCTGGCAGAGCTACTCCACGAAACGGCCGAGCATCACGACCCCTACGAGAAGAGCCACGCCCCCCACAACTGGTGGGACTGGTACGCCGCTTACATGACGGCGCGCGAGCACGGCAGCACGCCCGACGAAGCATCAGACGCCGCCGGACGCTACATGGAGCGAGAGCTCCACGTCGGCGCCCTGTGAATCATCGCTGGCCGCCGGGGACGGACGAACTTCAGAGCGACGACTCTCCCGGTGCGGGCAGCTGCCCGCTCTCGGTGCGGGGCCCGGTTCCTGTACCCGGGCCCCGCACCCTGTTCAGGCTCGAGGATGCCGCTGCCGCCACGACGGCGATGAGACTCGGGTGAGCATCGATCAATCCGATAAACAGGAGATTCCTATGACTGCAACGACGCCTACCACCCGCGAATACGTTGCGTGTCCCAATAGAGTGGTGCGGGCTGCGAATGGGATCAGCTATGCGTATCGCGAGCTCGGTGAAGGCACGCCGCCGCTCGTGCTGCTGCAGCACTTCCGCGGAAACTTGGACAACTGGGATCCGGCGCTGATCGACGCGCTGGCGGCGGCTCGACGCGTCGTGACGTTCGACAACGCCGGCGTCGGCGGGTCGACTGGAACCACGCCGAGCACGATCACGCAGATGGCGATCGACGCGATCGCGTTCCTCGACGCGATGGAGCTCGTCGCGGTCGACGTCCTCGGGTTCTCGATCGGCAGTTTCGTCGCCCAGGAGATCGCGCTGATCCGGCCCTCGGCGGTCCGACGTCTGATCCTCGCGTCCTCGGCTCCCCAGGGGGCGGTGGGAATGCACGGGTGGGCGCGCCCGGTGATCGAGGCCGTCGGCGGGCGCGCTCCGAACCCAGACGGCTATCTGAGCGTGTTCTTCACGAGCTCGGCGCCAAGTCGGGAAGCGGGGTTGGAGACCCTGGAGCGGATAACCGAACGTCACGAGGAGCGAGACAAGCCGACGACGTGGCAGACTCGGCAGGCGCAGTACGACGCGGTGTGCGCATGGGGAATCCCAGATCACGGTCTGCTGCAGCGAGCCGGCGCCATCGACGTGCCCGTCTTCGTCGCGAACGGCGATAGCGACCCGATGATCCTCCCGCACTATTCCTACCTGCTCGCCGGGCTAATCCCGCAAGCGCAGGTCAAGATCTACGCGGACGCCGCGCACGGATTCCTGTTCCAGCACCACGCGGCGTTTGCCGAGGATGTCGAGATATTCCTGAACACGACGCACTGACCACTGCGTCAAACGGAGCGACCGCGTAGCGATCGCTCCGTTCGACCTTGAAGGGGACAGCTCGAAACTCGGCCGTCACACGGCGGACGCGGTGCCGGCCGTTGTTGGTACGCCCGTCTCGGGTTCGCTCGTAATGAAGTGCTCGCCGATCGCAGTGTGGGCGAACTTCTCGCCCATCAGCCGGGAGAACAGCAGCATCGAGCTGCGGGGCCGGTGGCTCACCACGAGGTGCTGGGCCTCCCCGCCGGGATTGAAGCTCACTCTGACGACGACACCGGTCGGCTCCCCCTTGATCGGCGTGGTGTATTCCTCGACGAAGCCGTCGTCTCCGTAGGAGCCGGTGAACGTGAACACCTGGTGCTCATATAGCGTGCGGGCGTAGGTCACGATTGAATGGACGGCCTCCGCGCCGTGGGCGGCGCCGTTCATCGCGGCACCCTCGAGGGTGACGTCGTCGGCCAGGTTGTCCAGCCATGCCGGGTAGTAGTCGGTGGCCCCACCGTCGTCGTTTCGCAGGTATGTCGCGCGCGTCCGCTCGCCAACGCCACCCGCCGGGTCGGCGAAGACGTCTTCCAGGGATGTGCCGGCAAAGCGCTCCGCGCACAAGCCCGCCAACAGCAGGACAGAGCTGCGCGGCCGGTGGTTGACCACAATGTGCTGGGCTTCGCCGGCAGGATTCCGCGCGACCGTGACGATCACACCCGTCGGCTCGCCGTGGATCCGGGTCGTGTAGTCCTCGATAAAGCCGCTTCCCCCGTAGTCGCCGAAGTGGTTGAAGTCCTGGTACTCGTACACCGTGCAGGCGTAGGTCACGAGGGACCGAACCTCCTGAGCGCCCTGCGCCGCCCCCTGCATGAACGCTCCCTCACCGGTGACGTCGTCGGCGAGGTTGTCCAGCCACCACGGGTAGTAGTCCGTGTGCCCGCGGGCGGGATCGTCACTGCCCATGTACGTCGGGCGGTGGTAGGTCATGCCGTGCCTCCTGTAGATGGTTGTCGATGCCCGGCCAGGATCGCGCGTGGCGCGAGTGCGTCGCGCCAGTGACTCACTGGCGTATCCCCCGGGGCCTGCCAGGGGACAAGGGTGTCGACCAGTATGTGACGGGCGCGAGGGCCGCATCACTTGTTCACTCTGTGTGACCTCATCACTTCCGTGGTCCGTCGAGACCATGACAGGAAAGGAGAAGGTCAATGTCCGTGAAGAAGAAGGTCGGGGCGATCGCCGCGGCGCTGACGACCGTCTGCGGCATGAGCGCGGCGGCGGCGATCCCGGCGAGCGCCGCCACCCCAGCGTGCGGCCAGCACTGCATCGGGGTGTTCAGCAGTGAGCTGGGCACCTTTGCCGAGCCGAACTTCGTCGAGCATGTGTTCGGTGGAGTGGCCAGGATCGACACGGAGACAGGCCTGACCACGGCCAGCAGCACCGATTCCTCCGAGGATTTCGTGAACCCGCATCAGGGTGACGTATCCGATTACTACAGCCTTGGACTGGTCTCGGCCGACGTGGACCGCCACTACAGCGGCCTGTCAGCCGCCCAGCTCGAGTACGCCCCGCTCGGTCAGCCCACCGGGCTATGTGTGGGCGTCCCGACCTCTCCCTACTCGGGCGAGGCGCTCAGCCTGCAGCCCTGCACGGTCCCTGGTCGCACCGTCTGGATCATCGGGAGTCCCACGTCGGCCGGGTTCTTTCCCATCATCAGCGGGGCAACGACGGACTTCGTTCATCCGTTCGCGATGACCTATCCACGTCACGTCGACACGGACACGATGCTTCCCCCGATCCGGCTGTTCCATCTGCATTTCCGTGGCCCCGCCCACGCGGTACCCGCCACGCAGCTCTGGGGTGTGAAGCTCGGAGTTCTCTGACGAGCTGTTCACACAGGCAGCTAATTGAGGAGACGGCGTCGTCTGACGATGGGGCGGCGCCGTCCGCATTCCGAAACCGCAGGAGGAACACATGACCGCTGTTGGAGTTGAATCCAGGACGAGCGGCGCCAACGCCGCGATTCGACCTTTCCACGTTGAAACTCCCGTTGCCGCCTTGGAGGACCTGCGTCGCCGCGTCGCCGCGGCCCGGCTGCCCTCCAAGGAGCTGGTCGACGATCGGTCGCAGGGCGTGCAACTGGCGACGATCCAGGCGGTCGCGCGTTACTGGCTGAACGATTACGACTGGCGCACGTGCGAGGCGAGGCTCAACGCACTGCCGCAATACACGACCGAGATCGACGGAGAGGACGTCCACTTCATCCACCTGAAGTCGCGACACAAGAACGCCTTGCCGCTGATCATCACTCACGGGTGGCCAGGCTCGATCATCGAGATGCTCGAGATCGTCGGCCCGCTGACCGACCCGACCGCTCACGATGGACAGGCGGAAGACGCCTTCCACGTGGTGCTGCCGTCCCTCCCCGGATACGGCTTCTCGGCCGCGCCATCCGAGCTCGGCTGGGACGCCGCTCGCTTCGCGCAGGCGTGGGGGAAGTTGATGCGCCGTCTCGGGTACACCCGCTACGTCGCCCAGGGCGGCGACGTCGGCGCCTATGTCACCGACGCGATGGGCCGGCAGGCTCCCGAGGGGCTGATCGGCATCCACACCAACCTGTTTGCGCCGGGGTCGGCGGGCTTCCCGACGAACACCGAGGAGGAACGCGCGGCCGCCGAGGACGATGCCACCTCCAGGAAGACCGGCTTCGGGTACTTCATCGAGCAGGCCACGCGGCCCCAGACGATCGGCTACGCCCTGCTCGATTCGCCGATCGCCCTGGCGGCATGGATGCTCGACCACGACACCGACAGCTACTACAAGATCTCCAGCGCCTTCGTCGACGGCAGGCCCTCGGGCAATCTGACCCGAGACCACATCCTGGACAACATCACGCTGTACTGGCTGACAGGCACCGGAGCCTCGGCGGCGCGCTGGTACTGGGAAAACGGACAGGCCGCCGATCGTGCCGCCGGACAGGCTAAGCCGCCGGTCAGGGTCCCGGTCGGATTCACCCAGTTCCCCGGCGAGCGCGTCCGGGCCCCGCGCAGCTGGGTCGAGCAGGCCTACCCCACCCTCACCTATTTCAACAAGGTCGACAAGGGCGGGCACTTCGCCGCCTGGGAGGAGCCTGAGCTGTTCTCGACCGAGATCCGCGCCACATTCCAGTCGCTCCGGTAGGAGCGCGGAGTCCGTCGCGTCCTCGGAACGAACTCGTCCGACGGCCCGTGGCGCTTCGCGCCTTTGCCTAAGCCGCAGGCGGCCTGGCGGTGGCCGAGCGCCAGAGGCCGCCCTGCCCATCTGGCGGGGAAGCGATCATATGCGGCCGTGGCCTCGATAGGCGATCCCGCAAAGAGAACGTGGCTGACGGTAGCCGTGATCGGATCCGTCGCGAGCCTTGCTCCGCGACAAATATCTCGGCCTAATGGCGACCGACCTGGAATACGCGGATAGAAGGGCACGGTGCCTGCTCAGCCTGTCGTTGCGCTAGACGGCCTAGTCACACAGTGACTACCCCTTCGGACGAGCTTCGATAGCGCTCGGCTCGTGGACGGCGAGATGACTGCTCCGCCGAGAACGCGGAAGTCTCGCCGGAGGCGGTGCTTGCAGCCTGGCTGCAAACGATCCGGTTGAAGCAGAAGTCAGCTCGGGCCGCGAGCTGGCTAGTGGAAAGGACGAAAGGGGGCAGGCTTGAAAGGGGGCAGGCTTGGCACCGGCCTGGCGCGGCCGGCTTGAGGCTGCTCGGTTTCGTCCGCAGTGGCAGCCAAACCCGGGGCGCGACGCGTTTGTGCAATGCCTGCGCAAGCAGCAGTCGAGCGTCTGAACGCCACGACCGTGGAGATTGTGCTGGCCTTACAGCCCGACGCTGACCCCACGAGCGAACGCGCTCGGCGGCCCACCGTTGCGTTCGTACAGCCGGGCTCATTGCGAAAGACATCGCACACCTCAAGTGAGACAGCGTCCGCTGTGGCGTTCGTCCTTGCGAACTGAAGGCCCGGGATGCCCGGTAGTAGATCCTGCAGCGGACGGATCTCAAGCGGCCCTCTACGGGGCGTGGCTGGTTCTCGTGATCCCGGGTGGGCGCCCGCACCCTAAGATGGCTGGGCGGGAGCGCCGTTCGACGAAAGGAGACGGCTCGATGGCCGGCCGGGTAAACCCTCATCCGGGGATTCTGCTGTACACCCGGATCAAGAAGTCCCCGTATTACTACGCGGCGCGCCGTCATGGCGTGCAGCTGTACAGCGTCTATAACCACCACTACCACCCGCGGCTGTACCGCGATCCGATCGAGGAGTATTGGCAGCTACTCGAGGGAGTGACCGTGTGGGACGTCGGCGGGGCCGAGCGCCAGGTTGAGATCAGGGGTCCGGACGCCTTCCGCTTCGCGAACATGCTCACACCGCGCAACCTCGCCCGGTGCGCGGTAGGCCAGTGCAAGTACGCGTTTATCACCGACGAGCGCGGAGGGATCATCAACGACCCGGTGCTGCTGCGACTGGGGGAGAACCACTTCTGGCTCTCGCTCGCCGACAGCGACGTTCTGCTGTGGGCCAAGGGCGTGGCCTACCACGCCGGGATGCAAGTGACGATCACCGAGCCGGATGTCGGCCCGCTCCAGATCCAGGGACCGAAATCGAAGGAGGTCATGACTGACTTGTTCGGCGCCGACATCCTCGAGCTCCCCTACTACCACCTGGCCGAGCGCGAGCTCGAAGGCATGCGGATGGTGATCTCGCGCACCGGCTACTCAGGCGAGCTCGGCTACGAGCTCTACCTCCGCGACGCCAGCCGCGACGGAGTCAAGCTGTGGGACGCGGTGATCCAGGCCGGCGAGCCATACAGCCTCGCGCCAATCGGCCCCTGCCACATCCGTCGGATCGAGGCTGGGATCCTCGCCCACGGGTGCGATATGACGATCGAGGAAAACCCCTACGAGGTCGGCTACGCCTACCAGTGGATGGTCGAGCTCGAGCAGGAACAGGACTTCATCGGCCGCGACGCGCTGCGCGAGATCGCAACGCGGGGCGTCACCCGCAAACTCGTCGGCGTCGAGCTCGGCGGGACGCGGCTGGGCGCCTATAGCGACGGCTCGATGCCCGACTTCTTCCCGGTCACGAAAGACGGAGCGCTGATCGGCAAGGTCACCTCGGCCTGCTTTTCACCGCGGCTGGAGAAGAACATCGGCTACGCGATGGTCCCCATCGAGCACAGCGAACCCGGTGCGCAGCTGATGGTCGAACGCCCTGAGGAGACGGTCAACGCTGTCGTGGCCGACCGGGTGTTCTTCAAGCCCGACCACGCCAAAGAGGAGCTGACAGCCGGCTCGAGCCCGGCCCCGTGACGCGCAACAACGCTTTCTCACCAGCTCGACTCGGAGGTACCGCGTGCCAGCGGGCTGGTTGAGCGACGCGGCCGGCGGCCGGCGGCCGGCGCTCATCGCATAGGCAAGGCGGAGCGTCACGGAGTCGCCTTGGGCGGCGAGGAGCGAGGCCGCGCGCGGCCGCGGTCTAACGACCGGCACGCCTCGCGCCGGAGGCCGAGGTGGCCTATCGCGAGACCTCGGGGATGATCGCGGTCGGCAGCGAGCCAGTTCCGTGACCAGGTCGCGCAGGACGATCAAGTGACCGTCGTTCTACAACCCACCAATTGCCGCTGCCGACGAGGTCTGACACGATGCTGACTCGGTGCCGTCTCGGCGCCCGCCAAGCTAAGACCAGGAGGGTCATCAAGTTGATCGATCGCATTCGTCACGACATCCAGCAGCGGCTCGAGCAGTTGCTCGCCGAGGCCGACAAGCTACGGCACGCGCTCGCCGCGCTCGATCCCCGCGAGCGTCCCACGCCCAAACCGAAAACGACGTCGCGGCCGACCGCGGGGCCGGCTGCGACGAGCCCACACCCTCCCAAGCACACGCCGGCGCGCACCCGAACACGCACTGCCAGCACGGCGAACGGCCGCTAGCGCGTCGACGCGAACGGCGCCGGGTGAGACCAAGGCGAGGGTGCTCGCCGCGCTGTCGAGCGAGCATGCGTTGACCGCGGGCGAGGTCGCGAAGACGACCGGGCTCGCGCGGGGAACGGTCAGCACGACTCTGTCAAAGCTCTCGAAGACCGGCGAGGTCGTCAAGGCCGACCGTGGCTACCGGCTCCCCACCACTAACGGCGCGGCTGCAAACGCTGCCGGACCGGCGGACACGCCGGCGACCGCCGACGCGTAGCCGTCCTCACAACTCCGGCCGACTCGCCGTAAGGGAATGCAGTGGCCGCGACGCAACCCGCGGCTGCACGCCGAGCGGGGCAGCATGCTCGTGTGATCCCGCGGAGCCTCGCTCGCCGAGCGATTGTGAAGGTCGCTGCGGCCTTTCGGTTCTGGTGGGCGCGCCAGCAGTTCTCGGATTCGGCTGGGCGACGTGTGCAATCGAGGCTGGGGTCGTCGTCTGCTTCGTGGTGATTGACCGGACGGCGTCAACGCTCGTTGACCGATGGGGTCGCGGTGCCGCGGGGGAGGAACTCGTGGGGAAGGTGCTCGACCGGTTGCGCGAGCGTGGCTGGTTCGCTCTACACGACGTGCAGCTAGGCCGTGGGAATATCGATCACGTGCTCGTTGGACCCGCGGGCGTCTTCACGATCGAGACCAAGAGCCACTGCGGGCGGTTGCGCGCAAGCGCGATCGAAGTACGGATGCTCAAGCAGGCCTACGCCCAGGCGAAGCTGATCGAGCGAATCACCGGACTGAGGGCCGATCCGCTGCTCGTATTCGGCAACGCCTACCTGATCCCGGCGGTCACACGACGTGACGGGGTCCTGATCCTGCCGGCCCGGATGCTCGCTGGACATCTCCAGCGGCGCGCCAGACCAATCACACCGGAGCGGGTCAACGACCTCTACCAACGACTTGCCGCCGTGCTACCTGGATAAGCAAACGACGCCGCCATCTGCGAGTCCGGACGATTCTCTTCCATCGAGATCCGAGATCGATCCGGAGCACCTGATCCAGTTCCAGCTTGCACTCGCCGAGCGCATCGGCTGTGGGCGCCCGTGTTCGTGGCTAACCAGCAGCCCGACGCCCTACGAAAGCAGCAACGCGGCGTCTGACGCCAGCCTCGCGCGGTACGGCTCGCGCATCATCTGGACAATCCAGCCGTCCGTCGCGCGCAGCAAGGCAGGTGAGTGCGTGGCTAAGGAATCGCGACGCTCCCCGGCGCCCGGACGGCCGAAGCGATCGTGCCGGCGATCAAGTCCGACGATCGCTATTCGGGCATCGAGCGCTGCGAAGCTGCAGACGTCGCGGCATCGAGATGTCGCCATTGCATTAGCGAGGCCTGGGCGGCCAGACGACGTAAGCGATCGTCGATCATCCGGGGCGGACGAATACTCAATACGCGGCGCGGGCACGAGCCAGAACCTGGCGTTCTCGCTAGTTGGCGTTTGGATTTTTCATCATCGGCGGTAACGGGGTGGTGGAGGCCGGTTCGCCTGGCCCTACTGGCATATCACCCGAGTCCACCGTCCTCAGCGGCGCGCGGGCGCGAAACGCGCGGGGCGGGTGGCTGGGCGAACCGCGTGCTGAAGCTGCCGGACGCCGAGCGAGACGCGTACGCCCGGGACGGTGTTGACTGATGGCCGAGTCCCGCCGGGCGCATGCTCGAACGCTAGGCCGGAGGTGTGTAGGACGTGGCCGCCGCTCTCCGCATCGCCTCTTGCGCTTCATCCATGGTCAGCAGGACGGTCGTCTCGAACTTCGACAGCGCCCCTGATCCGCCGACGAGCATCGAAAGCGCCGCCGCCGCGGTGTTGTCGGGCGCTTGCATCACGCGACCCGTCGTGGTCGTGATAACCGGTGTCACGCGCTCGCCACCACAGGTTCAACCACGCCTCCGACGCCTCACCCCGCCACAGCAGCACGGCGTCCCCCGCACTAGCGCGGTCAAGCGCCGAGACATCCAACGCCCTCGCAGCGCGCTCGGCGCGCTCCATGCACTCGAGCGGCGTCAACGGAGCCGACCCGGATGCCAACAACTCCAACTCAGCACGATCGATCACAAGACCTCGCTGCGACTCCGCTGTGTCCAGAAACGCCATAGGCAACTAACCTCATCAAGCTCGTGTAGTCGTGCTCAATCCTACCGTCGCCGACGCTGCGTGGCGCGGAAGCCGGTGCTCCTCCACACGATCGCATTCCTCCTCCCGCGTGGACGCAGCGGACGACTGCTTCGGCGACATCTGAATCACGCTGATCGTCGCGGCCTGGCTCGGGCCGCACGATTGCATTCGCGCCCGCCGGCCTTCAGAGGCGCCGTCGAGCGCGCTTGCGCAATGCCACGAGACTGTCGTAGAAATGGAAACGATTGTGAGCTGGTCACAAGTGCCGTCCGCGTGAGCCTCGCCCACCCCGCCGAAGCACCGAGGCTGGCTGAGAAAGAAAGCGCCGGGATGAACCGGCATGGAGTAGGAGATGGGAATGCTCTACATCGAAGGGGTAGCGATCCGCGGTGGCCCCGAGTCATGCGTTGGCGTTCTGTGAGGGCGCAGCGAAGCGTTGATAGGGGGCGTGCGGGCGGGGTTATTGAGCCGCGAAATCCAGACGTTCGGGGTGCTGACGCTCTTTTCTCAAGCGGAAGGCAACATCGTTGGCGGCGTTATCGCGAGTCGCTGAGGGGCCCTGCGCGGTCGAAGAACCCAGGCACGCACGACGAGCTCCATGCGCGAGAACCGGGAGATCCCGTGGTTGCCCGTGGGCGTTGTTGATGCCCCGTCCCGGATGGTTCGCGGGGTGGCAGGTCGGCGTCTGGTGGGCCGTGAGGGGAACGCTGAGGCGGTAATCCCTTGATGCACGATCGCGGGAAGTCAGACAGGCCCGTAGTACCTGCGAAGCTGCCGAACAAGCCCGCTGATGCGGGGGCGGAGGTGGTGGAGGGAAGGGGCCTGCCCGAGGGGAACACGGTCAGTGAAACGCGTCCCGGACGCAGTGCCGGACAGGGCGTGTCCAGTGATCTGGAGCGTGTGCGCCAGGTGGCGCGGAAGGACAGGGATGTGCGGTTCACCGCGCTCCTTCATCACGTGAGCGTCGATCGTTTGCGGGAGGCGTACCGGGCGATTCGTCCGGACGCGGCCCCGGGGGTCGATGGGGTCACGTGGCGGGACTACGGGCTGGATCTGGAGGAAAACCTTCGGGATCTGCACGCCCGGGTTCATCGGGGTGCGTATCGAGCGAGGCCGTCTCGCAGGGTGTTCATACCGAAGGCGGACGGGCGGCTGCGGCCGCTCGGGGTCGCGGCGCTGGAGGACAAGGTCCTTCAGCGGGCGGTGGTCGAGGTGCTGAACGCCGTGTACGAGCAGGACTTCCTCGGTTTCTCGTACGGGTTCCGACCTGGGCGCTCGCAGCATGATGCGTTGGATGCGCTCGCGGTCGCGATCACGCGCAAGAGGGTGAACTTCGTGCTCGACGCTGATATCAGCGACTTCTTTACCGGCCTCGACCAGTCGTGGTTGGTGAAGTTCCTCGAGCATCGGATCGCGGACGAGAGGGTCCTGCGGCTGATCCAGAAATGGCTGGCCGCGGGGGTCATTGAGGACGGGGAATGGTCAAGCACGCGGGCGGGGACGGCGCAGGGGGCTTCGGTTTCGCCGTTGCTCTCGAACGTCTTCCTGCACTACGTGTTCGACCTGTGGGCCGACCAGTGGCGGCGGCGGCACGCGCGCGGAGCAGTGGTTCTCGTGCGGTTCGCCGACGACTACGTGGCGGGCTTTGAGCATCGTGAGGACGCCGAGCGGTTCCTCGCCGATCTGCGTGACAGGTTCGCGCAGTTCGGGCTGGAGCTGCATCCGGACAAGACGCGGCTGATCGAGTTCGGACGGTACGCCGCCGAACGACGCCAGGCGCGTGGCGACCGGAAGCCTGAGACGTTCGAGTTTCTGGGCTTCACGCACATCTGCGCGAAGGACAGACACGGGCGGTTCAAGCTCAAGCGGGTCACGAGCAAGAAGAAGATGCGCGCCAAGCTCAGAGCGGTCAAGACCGAAATGCGCAGGCGGATGCATCACCCGATCCCCGAGCAGGGACGCTGGCTCGCCAGTGTCCTGCGCGGGCATTACCGCTATTACGCGGTGCCCGATAACAGCGAAGCGCTGCGTTGCTTTCAAAGACAGGTGCTCCGGCACTGGCAAAGAGCGCTCTCGCGCCGCAGCCAGAAAGGCCGCATCACCTGGGAGCGAGCGTATCGCCTCGCCGCCCGATGGCTACCTCAACCCCGCATCCTTCACCCCTGGCCCGACCGACGCTTCGACGCCAGAACCCAAGGGAGGAGCCCAGTGCGTTGACGCGCACGCTGGGATCTGTGCGGGGGGCCGCCGGCAACGACGGTCCCTACCGCGATCGTCCCCCCAGGGACGTTTCTCGGCCAGGCTCCGGGTCGCGGCTTGGTCCCTTGTGAGGTGCCCACAAAGAATCGCGACGCACCCGGGTTTCTGCGACGGCCTCCCACGGACGGGATCGTCAGCTCGTCCGCCTCGCCTACAACTCGCGCCGTCGGCGGCTTAGTAATCGGGACCTGTTGTTGGCGGCCCAGCAGCCTGACACCCCATCGGGACCTGTTGTTGGCGGCCCAGCAGCCTGACACCCCATCCAGGCATGTAGGCGTGCGTTGACATTGTGCGGGTGAACGTCCAGCTGACGATCCCGGTCTCCAAGCCACGGCCGGAGTTTCGGACCGGGCTCCCGGCGGAGACTCCCGCGGCTTGTGCGGACCGCGGCGAGCTCGGCACAAAGGGAGTCGCTACCAGGCGTGGGTGCCGGGCGGGCCTTTGAACGGGCCGGCCAGATCGCCGGTAATCCATCCTCCGTAAAAGTCGCCCGACTGCGCCCGCACGCGTTCATCATCTAGCCACGCGGCGTCCAATCGCCCGGGATAGAACGCGACGTGGTCGCGCAACGTCTCATAGCCCGCGGCGGGCGCTGGGTAGCTCAAGGCGACCGCGTGCGCCCGGTGCCCGGTGACGATCGCATCCAGGTACCGCGCTTTGCCCTTGAACTCGCACCACGTCGGACGGGCATCGCTGGCGGTCAGCAAACTGAGGCGCACGTCGGCGGGCGGAACGTAGATCGTCGGCGGGTGACTGGTCTCGAGCACTCGCAGCGCATGGATTCAATCAGCGAGCAACTCGCCCGCCCACTCAACCCGGACCCGACGGTCACACGGTTTGACGGCGGGCGGACGGGGATAGTCCCACACCTGCTCCACCCCGCCACAGTACACCCCCGCCGGACTGCGACGCCCGGCGTACTGAGCTCGTCTGCGGCGGCGGCCACGGTCGGCGAGATGCCCAGGCCGCGGTGCCAGAAGGACGAGTCGCCTACGGGAAAAGCGGCACGCCGCCCGCGAGGACCAGCACCGAACTGCGGGCGCTGTTCAGCTCGTTGCGCACGTCACCGCCGATCACGACGCGGCCGGCCGGTGCGCCCGGCTGCGACCCGACGACGATCAGGTCCGCCGGCTCAGCGCTTGACTCGCGAACCGTTGCCCCGAGCTTCGCGGCCAGCGCGCTCGCGGTCTCGCGGGCGACATCGTTCGTCGGGCCGGCCAGAGGCACCGCGATCGACCTGATCGCGCCGTCCAATTGCGTCCGCAGACCGGCGGCGGCGATGGCGACCGCCACCGAGCCGCCGTCGAGGAGATACTGAGCCGACGTGCCAGGCTCGACGTGACCAGGTGGGGTCCGGTAGTCCGAGCCAAACACGACCGCCGACGCTCCCTCCCTCTCGGCCAGCTGCCCCAAGCTGTCTCCGGTAGATGCACCGATGACGACGTGCCGAGTGATTTCCGCATCACCCAACGTGGCGGCGCCGCGCTCCAGGCGCTGCTCGGCGTCATGCTGGGCCACCTCCTCCCGGCGCGGGTCAAACTCACGCGAATGACGCACATATGCGAGCGCCAACGCGAAACCGGCCCGCGCCAGCATCTTGCCCAGCGCAAGCGCGTCGTCATCATTCGGAGTTCCGTCGTAAGAGATAATCGCGTTGGCGCCCACGGTCAAAGCATCCTTTCACGACCAGTATTACGCACCCACCGTCCCCACGGAGCGTGACCACGCCCCAGATCGCGGCCCCAGCGCGGCGCGCATCCTGTCGCGGCGGGCGCAGTCCATGTCTCTGACGCCGTCGATCAGCGGCCACCCGAGCGCCTCAACGACCGCGCATCGCGGTCGCCCGACATTCCGAACGCAACGGCGGGGGTCACCGTATAGCGCGCGGGACGACGCGGAGCGGAAAACGACCCGGCCAGAACTAGCCGAAGGTCGTCATTGGGATGGCCGGTCCAGCGGCGCACGGACGGCGAAAAGCGCTTGTTTCAAGATCGTCGACGGCGCGCTCGAACCCACTCCTGTCCCGGGCGAAGCGCTCGCCGCCGGGACCGCTGCCTGACGCCGACCGGGTCGGGTTCGATCGCTGGTGAAGCGCACCGCCGCTCATCAGTGATCCGGTCGGCTGCGGACCTGCTGAGAACGACGGTGTGAACTGGCCCCGCTGCGATGGGGTGAGGGCAAGCGAACCATCGCTCTCGCCTGGCGGCAGCCGCTCGCTGTGGCGAGTTGGTCTTTGGCCCGATGGCCAACGACACACACCGCGCGGGGATGCAGAATCAGTCACATGCGACTGAGTGCTTCGTTTCCCGGGCTGTGCTCGCTGCAGCCTCTGGTCCTAGCTTGCACGGTGTCGGATTCGCACATGCCGCCGACTGTCTCCGACACAGCAGCCGTTCGGTCTCGCTCGGATGGTTCACGGCCGCTTGACGCGAAATTCGCAGCGGCGTTCTGGTCCGCCTGATGCTACGCCTCGCGCGGCCACGACGGTTGAAGTCTCCCGCCTTGGTACAGCTTGAGCGCCGCCCGGCGTGCGCGGGCGAGGATTGGGTCTCGCATCTGCCGGAGCTCATCGATGCTGTGTGCGAGGAGTGGCACCTGTCACTTGATGATGAGCGGCTAGCCGCAGGCGCGTGGGGAGTCGTGGCGTGGTGTCACACCGAGAGCGGCCTCGAGGCGGCGCTGAAGCTGTGCGCCAACGAGCAGCGCCTGTCGGCCGAGACGAACGCGGTGCTCGCCTGGGGCGGGCATCCGGCGGTCCGCGTCCTCGCACATCGACCGGGCGCGTTGCTCCTAGAACGCGCCCGTCCGGGACGACCGTCGCGGCTCGCGCCCACGCGGTTAGCGCTCCTCCTCGACGCCCTTCACCGACCCACGACCTCCAGCCGGCGAGGACTCGGAGACTGGCGCACGAGCATCGACGCCGCCGTAACGCACGTACCTTCCTTGCAAGCACTCGGCCAGGCGCTGCTCAAACAGGGAGAGGGCCGTCCGGTCGTCGCCCTGCACGGCGACCTCCAGCCGGCGAACATCCTTGAGCACCGCGGCACGATCGTGGTGATCGACCCAGTCGGCATCACCGGCCCCCGGGAACTCGATGTCGCGAACGCAGCCCTCCAGAACAATTGGGGAGAGGACTCATCAGCGCGAATCAGGCGGCTGGCGCACCTGACCGGCACCGACCAAGCGTTCGCGGTCGCCTTCGGACAGTTCAGCGCCATGTACGCGGCCCTCGCGCCGAGATACTGACCCGCGCGCCGGTGGCAAGCCGCACCGAGACGCGGCGTGCCGTCGGTGCAGCCGCTTGGTGCCCATCGAGCGCCGCCGCGGGAGCGAGAGCTCGGCGTTTGCGGCGGCAGCGATACGGACGCCCCGGTCGGCCAGCAAAGCACCTCGCCCGTCTCGCGCGACAAGCCCGTGCGCGCACGGCGTCGTGTTCCTCTATCCGGCTTCGAGTGCTCTCGTCCTAAGCGCTCTCGTCACCTACCTCGTAGGGGCGCGGCGGCGCACCAGGTTGCCCCGAGTATGAGAGCCACGACGACTCGGGAAAACGCTTCGACAACGGTTCGATCTGATCTCAGAACGCTCGCGAGCCCGCCGTCGCGAACGGATTCGTTAGCCGGCAAACCCAGCAGAGACATTCGTCGAGTTACGCTCGTCGCGCATCCGCGGAGTGGGCGTCGCGTCGGCGATCGCTTTCGCCTCTCACGCAGCCCCGCCTTCGGGAGTGCATGGGCGACGGACCGCGCGTCCGCCGGCAGCCACGACGGCGATCGGATCGCCAGGCACTCGCTCGTCCGGGTTCGGTCCGTCGAGCCGATCGCGATGTGTCGAAAGGCGCGGCCAATGCCGCGTCCGCCGAGACAGCCGCGACGCGACTGGAGGGGCGACGCGAGTCGCTACGCGCGCGTGGCTGCTCCTCGCCGAACCAGGCCGGGAGTAGTGGTCCGACGGGGTGACTGCCTCACTGAGGCGTCGGACAGCAGCGCCTGCCGGGTCCGAGAAGCAGCGGAACCCCCGTCCCGTTCTTTAGGGCGCGAGTTGGTAGTGCAGGAGCAGCGTCATCTGGGCGTTGGCGACGCTGGCGATCGGCCCGAACGGGTTGCTGGGGCCGGCGGCGAAGGGGTTGCTGTTCGCCGGCGCTGAGTGTCGAGTTGGGAAGACGAGGACTCCAGCGACGCCCGAGTCGCCGCCTGTCAGCAGCCCGAGCCAGTAGGTGCCGGGGCTCAGGTGGAGCGCCTGTCCGAAGAACAGTGGGTAGAGCGTCGACGCGCTCGTGCGGCGGATCGTCACCGGCTTCGTCGCCGCGACGAGCGCGCCGGGGGCGCCGTTCTGGTCGGCATAGACGATGCCCCGCACCTGCTCTGAGCCGGGAGCGCCCGTCGGCGTCAGGGCCAGTCCCAGCCACTGCGCGGCCGCCGGCGAGAGCAACGAGTAGTCGTTCACGAGCTTGACGTTCGCCTCAAGGACGGCCGTGTCCGGCCCCTGTTTCAACTGGCCGAGGAAGCTCTGACACGGCCCGTGCCCCAACCGGATGCGCGGCGCCTGATAATCGAACGGAGAGCCGAGTGCCACCCCGTCGAGACGGTAGGCGATCCGATAGAGGCCGGGACCCTGACTGGCGGGGCAGGCGACGTTGAGGTCACGCAGGCCGAGGTCGGTGGGATGCGACAGTGGGTAGGTGGTGCACTCTGCCGTGGCGGCGCCCGGCGGTTGGACGCAGAGCTGGGCCGACTGGGCGGGATCGGTCGTGGCCAGGAATGTCGAGAAGGCCGGCTGGTTCGGCGCCGGCGCGTTCGAGGTCAGGACGACGACGCAGTACGCCTTTCTCACCGGGCCTGCGGCGCGCGTGGCGCACCGGTAGGTGACCGATTCGCCCGCCGTCAGCGGCACGTGCACCGACTCCGGGAACGTGTTCGCCGTCGTATCGACGGTGTCCTTCTGGGCGGAGATGGTCGTTCCCGCGCAAGTGTCGGCCGTGGTCCAGATCGTGCCGCGGACGGTGGCCGACGCGTAGCGCCCCCGGGTCGTGAACGGCCCGCGGGCACTGGCGTGCAGCAACCGCAACACTCGCGGCGATAGGTTGGCGGCCCGGGCCGAGCTCCCCCGCCCGGACACACAGACGGCCGGGCGCGTCCCGCCGGTCAGGATCAGATTCGTCTGGCCGCTGCGGCGCTGCTGCACGATGAACGCGCCGCCATCGAACACGCCCTTCTGGAGTCCGGCCCCGGCGGGACCCTCAGAGGTCAGATCGACCGTGCCGTGGGTCGTGTCGATGCGCGATCCGACCGGTACCACCATCTGATGCACGAGCGCCACGGAGTGAGACGCCCCCGGCAAACGCACGAACACCTGCCCGCTGACCGGTGCCAGCTCGATCGTCCGGCCGAGGCTCGGCCCGCTGACCGTGCTGGCCGAAGCCGACCAGACGCCGAGCGCGCCCAGGGCAGCAGCCAGCACTCCGATCAGCGGCGCCATCGCCCAGATCACGCGCCTCACCAACGGCTGTCCAGTTGATTCGTCTTTCACGGCCGGTCGCGCGACGAGCCTAACCCTCGCCCGCGACGTGATGCAAACGCGCACGCCCGCCATCAGCAAACACATCACCCCGGTCCGTCGATCTGCGCGCTCGTCCACGGGCGCGAGCACCTGGCATGCGGGCGGACGATCGCATTCGCCATCCGCCCCCCTCGATGCGGGCGACCGCCTTTGGCGACGATCCAGCACTCCGATGGCGGCAGCGCCAGCTTGAGCTTTGCCACGATCTGAATCGTCAGCGCCATCCCGGCCACGCGATCGGGTTCGCCGCGATCCGAGCTCCGCACCGTGCGTCAAGCCGCCAGTGCCCCATGTCGCAGCGTGTGGATTTGCGGGGCCGCGTCCCGGTCCGGCAAGCGGAGGGGACCTGGGCGTCGATCGTCTCGGCGGCGACGGCGAGACCTGCAGACGGGGGGAGGGCCAGGCGATTTAACGCCGTAATGAACACCGTGGCTCGATTTCGACCGATTTCGCTCCTGCCGACCCGAGCGGTGCCAACAAAAAACCCCACATTAGCGGGGCTTTTCCGAAGCGGCTGAAGGGACTCGAACCCTCGACCTTCTGCATGGCAACTGCGCGGCATCGCGTTGGAATCCCATGGATACTGGGAATTGCCTGTTTCCACGGGGGTTCCACGGGCCGCGAATCGGGTTCGAGTGGTAGCGCCGCTGGTAGCGCCGTGGTAGCGCCGGTTTAGACTGCCCGTGCGCGCAACGTCAACTCACACCGCCAGGCGCTTGCCAACGTGTTCGCCCGACACCTTAACCGCCGAGCAGATCCTCGCGTTGGCCCGGGCGGCACGCGAGGGGCGGCACGTGAACGGCGGCCGCCGATGGGCGAGCGATGAACGGGACGTGGAGCAAGACCGCGCCAACGCACAAGACGCTGCGCTCTACACCGTGGCTGGCTTCACAGGACTCCGCCAGGGCGAGCTGCGCGCGCTCCGCTGGAAACACGTCCGCTTCGCCGACCGAACGATCGTGATCGTGGCCGGCATGTCCGGGGGCGAGGACAGCAGCACGAAGTCGGGTAAATGGCGAGCGGTGCCGTTGCCGCGCGAGGCGTTCGTCGTCCTCGACCAGCTCAGCCGGCGCGAGTGGTTCACCAGCCCGGAGGACTACGTCTTCTGCGGGCCTGCGGGTGGTCCACTCGACGACTCGGCGCTCCGGCGCCGCTACAACTCTGCACGGGATGCGGCGGGTCTGCCGCCGCTGCCCTTCCACCATCTGCGCCACACGTTCGCGACGCTCGCGATCCGCGGTCTCGATCCGGCGACTGTGCAGTCGCTTCTGGGCCACTCGAAGATCACGACGACCGAGCGCTACCTACACGCGCGGCCGCTCACCGAGCTCGCCGAGCGGATGGACTCGATCTTCGAAGTGAGCGTGAGCCCGCTCGAGGACCACGACCGCTCCCGGTCCTGATTCGATATGGCGGTGCCCGGTCCGCCGCCGATCGACGTTGCCGCGATCCGCTCCTATTGTGAGCAGCGAGTCCCGCCTCCTGCGATCGACCAGGTCCGCGTCGAGGCGATCGTCGACGGCAACACCGTCACGATCGTGGAGCGGCGGGCACCGTGGCGCCCCGACTTCGGACCTGAGTGGACCACCGGACCGGTCGCTCGGCTGCGCTACGTCCACAAGTACCGGCACTGGACGCTGTTGTGGCGCGATCGCAACGAGCGCTGGCACCGCTACGACCGCGTCGAGCCGACAGCGGATGTGACCGTGCTGCTCGGCGAGATCGAGCAAGACCCGACGTGCATCTTCTGGGGCTGAGTCTCGGTGCCGTCTGGCGTCACTTCGGCCAGAGCACGCGAACGCCGTCGGCATAGACGCCGTAGATGTAGGGCCCGAGGTGCTCGCTGGCAATGCTCTGGATCCTCGGTAGGTGGTCGACGAACCGCTGGGCCATCTCCGTGGCTCGGAGGTTCGCGTTGGTCAGGCAGAACGCACGAACACCGGACGTGGTCAGGGCTTCGAGTTCGGCTGGTCGATAGCGGACCTTGTTGTCCTTCATCAGCACCACCCAGCCGTTGGCGCCGGCGTCCCGGAGCCACTCAGCGTCAGCCAAGCCCTGGCCGATTCTTTCACCGTAGACATCGGCCATCACGTGGACGGTGGCGCCAGCGGCGCGCAGTGCGTCCGACACGACGTGCCTGCCGAGGCTGCGATCGACGAAGAACTCAGGCGGGGAGTCGGAGGGCAACGCGGATCACGTCCTCGACTTCGGCGCTGGGAACGTCGAAGTCGGCCGCGATATCGGCGAAGCCGTCGCCGGCCTTGAAGCGATCCACCAGATCCTCGACCCTGGCGCCGCCGTGCACGACGAGCGGCTGTCCGAATGCCTCGGTGGGATCGACCGTGACCTCGGCCTGGGTGTATGCCGGCAGGCGCACGCGCTCAGCCCAGCCGTCGTCACCATACGTAATGCGCTTCAGGTAGCCACGGATCACGTCGGCTAGATGCTCCTGGCCAGTGCGTACGACGGTCAGCAGCGCCTCGTCGTCACTGTTGCACGCGTAATCAAAGATCAGTTCGGCGCCGTCGGTGTACACCCGCCGGGAGGCGAGCGCGTGGTCCAACCCGATCTCATCGTTCAGCTTCGTCACGGCCGGGCGGATCCGCTGCATCGGTACGCCGGCCTGGCGGAGCGCGCCAAGCACGAATGCCTCCGCGAACCCGACAAACGGGACGGTCGCCTGCCGTCCTGCCGACGGGAGGACCGTGACCAGCGGCGCTCCGTCCTTCGGGCGAGCCCACGCGTGAAGCGTGGAGAGGGGCGTCTGCAGATACGTCGCACACTCGTGCAGGGTGAACAGCGGGACCGTTATGCGAGGGTCACCGGCGGACAGGGGCACAGTCGTTGCGAGCGTGGTCACGGAGATGATCGTAGCTCCGACGGGTGTCGTCTCCGGCGCCTATTCCGGCTGTCTCGGCAGGTGCCTGATGGCCTCTTTAAGCTCAGGACGGAGAAACCTCCAAGTCCGTCCGAGCTTACGCCCGGGCAGGATCGCGCGCCGTGCGTACTCCTTGACCGTATAGGGCTTCAGGTCGAGCAGCGCCGCAACGTCGGCAACCGTCAGGACATCGTCGCGCGTGATGCTCATGTCGTAAGAAGACTGTAGCTTAATTGCGCTAATCACGCTACTGTCGATCCGAAGAAAATGACTGTCAAGGATCCAGAGCCTCAGGACGATCCGTTCCGCACGCTCGCGGAGATCGCCGAGGAACTGAGGATGAGTCCGGCGACGATCCGCTCGTGGATCTCGAACGGGACTCTGCGGGCGACGCGGGCCGGGCAGCGCAAGTGGCTGGTGCGACGGTCCGAGCTCGACCGGATGCTCGGGGGACAGGACCTGCTCGGTCCCGAAGATCAGCCGGGCGGTCCAGGCTGGCGGTTCCCCGACACGATCGCGCCGCCCCACCGGTCTCCGCACTGGTCCGAAGAGGCGCGCGAGCACGTCCGGCGCGGAAGCTGGCTCGGCGTCGCCGAGACAGAGTGGCGCGAGGCGCTGCGCGCGAGCGCGATGGCGCCTCCAGACCCGGGCTTCGTCGTCCGCATCAAAGACATCGCCGACGCCGCGGCGCGGAAGGCGGCGGCGCTCGACAACCTTGGCGATGACGAACCGGGCGCGTGGTGGCAGCGGCAGTCGGGGCTGCCCGGCGGCTCTCTGTCCTACGAGCTGCGTTCAGGCGCGAACAGGCCGGGGCCGGGGGAGCTCTGGGCGAGATTCGATCGGGCGGTCGACGAGCTCGCTCGCGCGATGGGGGAGCACTCGGCGCCGGGGGAGCAATCCGCGCTGGAAGAGGTCTCGCTCGTCCTCCACGAGATCGTCGATGCGCTCCTCGACCAGGAGGATCGCCAGTGGCCGCCGCCGGTCGGGGAGCCGGAAAGAGGCGGCGATGAGGGGGCAGGGGAGACCGACGAGGGTTGACCACTCCAGCGCAAAGTGTTTCGTGAACTGTTGTTTGGCGAGCTGGACCTAAGGCCCGCCTCCGCCCCCGTGGTTGCTGGGGATCGAATGCTTCGGAGCGCCTGACTACCCGCCCTCCACATATGACACGAGGAAGGGAGTGCGGGTAGTCAGGCGCATTCAGCGATTCGATCCTGGTCGGGGGCGGAGGCGGGGTGATCGCAGGCACGGAATCGAGCTGGCGGAGCAGTGAGAGGTGGGTCAGTGACGAAAGTGCTGCGTCCAGGGCCGGGGTCGATGAGGGGTCTGATGTGGCTGGCGAGAGTGGGGCCATCACCGCTTGATCCTTGGCGGTACGCAATGGGTTGGAGCGAGGTGGCGGCGCGGAATCATGCCCGGCGACTCGAGCGGGAGGGCTGGATCGAGCGGGTTCCGATGCTGCGTGGCGACGGCTCGCTGTTCTCCGCCACACGGAAGGGCGTCCGGATGCTCGGCGTGCCCCTGATCGGCTGCACGACGCCGGCGCCGACCTCGTGGGCTCACGACGTCGCCTGCGCGTGGACGGCAGCGTGGATGACCGTTCGAGGTCGTGCGTTCCTCGGGCCCGCGAGCTGCTCGTTGATCCATCGTGGTCCGGGCGGTTGGAGCTAACCCATCGCATCAGCGGCCGGCAGCTGGGCCATCGGCCCGACTTCGTCGGGTTAGTTGGCGACGACCGAATCGCGGTCGAGGTCGAGCTGGCCCCGAAATCCAAGCGGAGGCTGGACGCGATTCTGCGCCTGCACCGCGACTGGCTGTGGGAAAAGAAGACCAACGGCATCGTCTACATCTGCGGCAACGAGGAAGGCCGACGGCGCATCCAGCGCGCGAATGCGCGCGTAGATGTGATGCCGGGCTACCGCCTGCGGGTCGAGCTGCTCGACACGATCAAGGATCAGACACGCGCCGAGTTCGAGCGGACTCGTGCCGGCGGCGAGGCAGAGGCCGCATGATCGAGCCGCATCCGCGGCCATAATCCGCGGCCGCTCAGATGCCAGGACTCGACTTCCCGATCACTGTTGCCCTGCTCGAACGGCCGATGACCGTGTTCCGCGGCTGCCACGACGTCGGTCGCGCGGCGCTAGTCCATGCGATGCGGTCGAACTACGAAACCGGTCGGCCGGCGCATCCCGCGAATCTCCGCGCGAGCGTCCGAAACACGGCGGTTTCGATGTTCGAAGATGCCGAGGTGCTGCTGCGGCTCGCGCGGCGCCGCCCTGATCGCATCGGCACGTACCGGGCGCGCATCGAACTACAGCCCGGTCACGGGATCTGCCTCGCAGACACCGGAAGCCGCGGCCATTGGTCGGTCTGGGGCATCCCGGACGAGCTCGCGTCGTGCGTAGTCGGCGTAGTCCCGGTGCGCAAGTAGCCGCCTGTCGGCGCCGATACCATGATGGAGATGACGTACTCGATCTTCGACGCCGGCAATCTGGTCGCGTCCTTCGACCGAGAGGACGAGGCGTACACGGCGCTCGAGCGTCTCGCCGCCGCGAACACGGACACACGTGACGCGCTGCTGCTCGTGGCGTTCGACGATGCCGGCCACGTCATCGCCGACTGCGCTCCTGGTGAGCGCATGGTGAACGCCGCTTAGGCCCGCGTCGGCGACCCCGCTGCCGCTTCTAGCCCAATCCAGCAGTCGGGAGAGGGGCGGCGGCAGCTCCTGCCGCGCAGCCTGCGTGCGGTTTCCGAGCGGGGAGCATGAGGTCTTTTCCGGATGACGGGGGGCGAAGGCGACGACCAGAATGGGAGTTGTCGGCCTAACTTCCATATAAGGGGTAAGCCATGGCGAAAGCAATAGAGCCATCGTCTGTGCCTCGCGCGGCACAATCGCCAAGTGCATCGTCACCTACCGCGGACGGAGTCCACGTGGTGCACGCCCATGAATCGCTCTGGGGCAAGCTGGCTCGTCATTTTCGACAGAAGCCAAAGGGGCAGACGGACGGCGACGAGGACAGCGATGCCCACGATGACATGCGTCGTGCGGGTGACCGCGAGCCGGACGAGGTGGCGACTCTCGACAAGCTGGTGAGCATCGCCTTTCGCTCAGGGCAGGGCGGCATGTAAGGTCCTGGACTGGACGGGTGAATCCGCCGCTTCCGCCTTGATCGAGGAGCAGCACAGTCCCCGAGTGGGCACCAGTGTGATCGCTCACGCTGGTTCTGTCTTAGCTATTTCGCCAAGCGTCCAGGATGCTGTTGACCGTGTCGCGTACCCGTTCGCGTGCTTCGTTTCGCTCGATGCCTGACATCAGCAGTTCGTCGTAGGGGGTGTCCTGGTGGCGGACCGACGCGGTGACGGCCAGCTCGAGCGCCTGTTGTTGGAGTGCGCGTCCAGCGGCGGATCGTCCGACGCGTCCGCTGCCGCGAGTCGCGGCATGCCGGGCGATCGCATGCGCGCGTTCGCTGGGGCACCCGGGATACAGGTCGGTGATCGCGGCCGCCATCTCGGCTTGCAGCTTGAGGTCCTCGCTCCCTCGGCGTACGGCATCGCGTTCGCGACGACGGACACGAGCCGGCTCGTCGGCGAGACACTCTGCCTCCGCTTGTCCGAGCGCCTCCTCCTCAACCAAGACGCCTCGGCGCCCATAGCGCCCGCGGGCACGACTGAACCGCACAACCACCGCCGACAGTCCGCTGCCGCGCCTGGCACGCCGGGTCAGCGCGGCGTCGCCTGAGGGGAGAAACACAAGATGATCCAGCTCGGCGCACGCCATGCACAGCGGCCCAGGATCGTCCATGATCAACAGCTCACCGGTCCCGCCACACGAGCTGCAGGTCCAGTCTTTGATCGGCGAGATGACGACAAGCTCGCTCCGGGTGCTAGCCACAACGAGAAATTACCGCTCGAACGAAGGCAGGTCGATCGGTCCGATGTGGGCGACATCATTTGACGCCGTGGCCACTGCCGCTGGCGAAAAGTCTCAAGCAGCCCTCTGGGCCGAGGTCAGCGACCGGTCCTCGAGTGCTCCCGAGCGCTTGCTCCTTGACGCGATCGCCGCCGGCGAGCTCGACGAGCACCTCGTCGCGCCCGCGGACGCCGTCCACGCACGCCGTGCGCTGCTGCATACCGTTCGCTCCGCGAATGCGATCGCTGAGCTCTGTATCGGCGATTCGGTCCGGATCAACCGCAACGCCCCACCCAGCTACCTACACGGCGAACACGGCCTGATCGTCGACCTCGACGACCACGCCGTCACAGTCCGCCTGCTACGTCCCGTCGGGCGCTTCCGCAGCGGCGAGCTTCGCTGCCCACCGCTCGCGCTCGACAAGCTCAACCGGCCCACCTGCCAGCCGGCAGCCTGAACTCGCTCCAATCGCATCCGACAAGCCGACCGAAAGTGCCGGTTCTCCATCAAGGGGGCTGGTGCCACGGGCGTCGTATCGTCGTGCCGAATGGAGGACCCATGGCACGAGTTCGACTTGGCCGTGTGTCGCTGGATCCTGAAGATGGCGCAGCCCGCGGAGATCCCCGACGCTGCAGTCGCCGCGATGGTCGCGGGATGCGACACGCCATCACTCGCCCGGCTGGCAGGCATGGACGGCGCCACATGGTCGGAGTTTCCATCGGTGGTGGCCGAGGTCTTCGAGCAGCGAGGTCGTGCCGTGCCGTCATTTCCGGAGGCCATAAAAATGCTCGCTGATGATCTCCTCCGCGAGATCGCCGCCGGTCGCCTCGACGTCAGGGCGGGTACCCACGAGCTGAACCTCCTCGGCGCGGACCTGTGGGAGCACCCGGACTATGCTGACCTGGGTGTCTTCGTCGGCCTCGACGACGCTTTCTACCTAGCGGACGAAGGCATCTATGGAAAGCCGGACGAGGTGACGGCGGACGCACTCGCCGCCGTCAACAACCTGATCGCGCGCGGCGGCGTGCGCATGACCTGACCGGGGCTTCGCTGTCGCAACGGGCTAGTAAGGGCAGCGGCCGAGATTGCTCCGATCGTCGCCGACTACGACGCGGCCGGTCCGCCTCCGAGGATTTGGTAGCGCCGACTGGTAGCGCCGGCCGGATCACCACCTGTCCGTGCCGTTCGGGCAACAAAAAACCCCGCGATTTGCGGGGCTTCTTGAGGAGCGGCTGAAGGGACTCGAACCCTCGACCTTCTGCATGGCAAGCAGACGCTCTAGCCAACTGAGCTACAGCCGCGTGATCTGACGAAGCGGGAATTCTAGCGGCGGACCCTCGCGGTAGCGCTTCGCCGCCGCCCTAGCCGGGGATCCCTGGGAAACGGACGTCGTCGGGGTTGATCAGGTCGGGGACCGTCCAGCCATCGAGGTCGTACTCGCCCATGCACTGCTCGGCGAAGCCCTTGTAGCGCTCGGTCTGGCCGCCGCCCATCGCGGCGAAAAGGACCTCCATACGGATGTTCTCGTTGTTGCCGCTGTAGTTGCGCTCGTAGAGCTCGTGGCGTCCACCGAACTCGCTGCCGACGGCGTCCCAGAGGAGCTTCATCAGCTTGACGCGCTCAAGCGCGTCGACGCCGTTCGAGCCCCGGACGTATCGCTCCAAATACGCACGGATCTCGGGGTTCTTGAAGTCACGCGCGTTGGAGTTGATGTAGATCAGGCCGCTGGCCACCGTCTGCTCGATGATCTCCTTCACGCGTGGGTAGCCAATCGTGGAGAACAGTCGGTAGGCCATTGCGTAGTCCATGTTCGGCAGCAGCGCGCCCTGCTTCCAGGGCTGGGGCTCGCGGGCCATGGCGCTCGCGAGGCCCCACAGCAGGTTGCGCCAGGCGAGCACTTCGCCGACCTGCGCTTGCACGCCGCGGAAGTCCTTGGTCCCGGTCGCCTCCACCGCCTTCAGGAGCAGGCCCCCGATGAAGTCGAGCTTGACGGCGAGCCGGATGCAGCCGTGGAAGCAGAAGCGGGGGATGAAGCCGGTCTGGGGGAAGAAGTTGTTGGCCTTATCGGTGTCGCCGTAGACGAATACGTTCTCCCACGGCACGAGCACCTCGTCGAAGATGAAGATGGCGTCGTTCTCGTCCAGGCGGCTGGACAGCGGATAGTCGAATGGGGTGCCCATCACCTCGGCGGTCATCTCGTAAGACGGGCGGCAGATCAGCTTCACGCCCGGCGTGTCCATGGACACGGCGCAGACCAGCGCGTACTCCTTCTTCTGCACCGGGATCGGCCCGTAGTGGGCGATGAAGTTGAAGTGGGTCAGCGCGGAGCCGGTGGCGACGACCTTCGCGCCGCTGACCACGATGCCGTCATCGCGCTCGGACTCGACGTGCATGAACACGTCGCTGACCTCCTCGGGCGGGCGGTTGCGGTCGACCGGGGGATGGATGATCGCGTGGTTCCAGTACAGGACGCGCTCCTGAGCCTCGCGGTACCAGCGTCGCGCGTTGTCCTGGTAAGGGTCATAGAAGTCGGCGTTGGCGCCAAGCGTGGCCAGGAACGCCGCCTTGTAATCGGGGCTGCGTCCGAGCCAGCCGTATCCGAGCCGAGCCCACTCGGCGATCGCTTCCAGATCGCCCACGCAGTCCTCGACGGTCCGCGGGTAGCGGAAGAACTTGTGGGTGACCCCGTCACTGCCGGTGTCGGTGGGAGTGGTGATGACTTCACGCCGGTCCGGATCGTGCAGCGCGTCGTAGAGGCGCGCGATCGAGCGGGCGGTGTTGCGGAACGCCGGGTGAGTGGTGACGTCCTTGACCCGCTCGCCGTAGACGTAGACCTCGCGTCGATCGCGGAGGCTCTCCAGATATTCCGCGCCGGTGAACGGCTGAGTGGTCCGGGCGCTGCTGTCGAGCATCTAGTCCACGGCTCCTCGGATCGGCGTTTATGTCAGACCGATCCTTCCACCGGGGCCGACCCCAATCAAGCCTGGAGGCGGGTCACGCTTCCGTCGGTCCGGCCTGTCTCGCGGACGGATTTCGAGTCGACAATGCGGGCTAACGCTGGGCCAGAGTTGCCGCGCGCGCCTCGATCGCGTCGACCAGCGCCTGCAGGATGGAGCTGAGGTCCTGCTCGATCTCCTTCTCGACCAGCTTGCCAGCCTCGTCGAACTGCTCGTCCGCGCTCGGCACGGGCAGCTCGCGATCGAGAACGCGCGCGCCGATCGCCCCCAGGACCTTGCGCGTCTCCGCTTGGGACCAGACGGCCCCGAACATGCCGGTCGAAGCGCCGATCACGGCCGCCGGCTTGTTGCGCATCGGGCTCTCGATCAGCGGCCGCGAGAGCCAGTCGAGCGCGTTCTTGAGGACGCCCGGGATTGAGCTGTTGTACTCGGGGGTCGCGATCAACAGGCCGTCGGCCTCCGCGACGGCATCCCACAGCCGGTCGACCGGCTCGGGGCGTTGCGCCACTCGGTCCTCGTTGAAAGCCGGGATCTCCTCCAGGCGGTCGTAGAGGTCCACGGTCACCCCGGGCGGCAGCATGTCCGCTGCCGCCCGCAGGAGCGCCGTGTTGTGCGAGCCCTGGCGCAGAGATCCAGATATGGCCAGGATGTGCATCGTGCTACGCGACCTTGTGGAACTCGAGCTCGACGGTCAGCGTGACCTCGTTGGAGAGCGACGGGCCGCCCTTGGGCAGCGGGGCGTTCCAGTTGATGCCGAACTCGGTGCGGTCGATCTTGGTCTCGAGCGTGAAGCCGAGGCGGGTGTTGCCCATCGCGTCCTCAACCGGGCCCTCGATCGTGCCGCTCGCATGGATCGGCCGAGTGTTGCCCTTGAGCTCGAGCTCGCCGTCGATCTCGACGTTGTCGCCCTGGATGTCGATACTGGTCGAGCGGAACTTGATCTCCGGGTACTGCTCGGCGTCGAAGAAGTCGGGGGACTGGAGGTGCGGGTAGAGGTTCTGGTCCTTGACGCTGACCGACGCGACCTTGACCGAGCCGCTGAGCACCCCGTCCTCGAGGCTGGCGTCGAGCTCGCTGAAGCTGCCGCGGAACTTCGCCACTACGTACTTGACGGCGAACTCTGCGGCGGAATGCACCTGCGCGAAGCGCCACTGGCCGGCGATCCGCTCATTCGTGGTGGTGGCTGACATGCTGCTCCTCATCCGTTACGCACGGCCAGATTCGTACCGGAGCCGTGCTGTTGCGTCCTCAACAATAGCACGAATAAGCGGACCGTGGTCCGGTTGAGCTTCTATGATCGGAAGCGGTGCCCGAGCTCCCTGTCATCCAGTCCGCGACACCGGCGCGAGCCGACGCGGCCCGCAACCGGTTGCGCATCATGGCCGCCGCGGAGCGACTGTTCGCCGAGCGTGGCGTGCACGCGACCACGATGGAGGACATCGCCAGCGCGGCCGGGGTGGGGAAGGGGACCGTGTTTCGCCGCTTCGGCGACCGCGCCTCGCTCGTATTCGCGCTGCTGGACCAGACCGAGCGGGCCTTCCAGGAGGCGATCCTGCGCGGCCCGCCGCCGCTCGGCCCCGGAGCGCCCCCGATCGCACGGTTGACCGCATTCGGCGACGCGATGCTCGACCGCCTCGAGCACAACGGCGACCTGCTGCTCGAGACCGAGGCGCACGTCGGCCATTGGCAGCGCTCCCGGCCCTATGCAGCCCTCTGGCTGCACGTCCGCACGCTGCTCGAAGACGCCTTGCCTCACGCCGACCAGGAGTATCTGGCGGACGTCCTCCTCGCGGCACTGTCACCCGGAGTGTTCCACCACCAACGACACGTACGAGGCCTACCGCTCGAGCGGCTCAAGACCGGGTTTGCGGACCTGGTGGCGCGGATCATTCCCGCCTAGCTCTCGCTGGGGCACGACGACGAGCCGGTGAATCGTGCGAAGCCGGTCGGGCTGGCCGGCTCGCAGATCGGAGCTCATGCTTCCCGTCCTCAGTCTGACGTAGGACCTGCCTTCGAGACGGAGGCGGAGGCCGGGCCGGCGCAGTGACAGTCCGAGCATGACCGAGTCTCGACCGGGGTTGGTGACGGTAACGGCCGCGCCGCGCGGGGTGATCCGGAGCTCGACGTTGACCAGCAGGGCATCGTCGGATCGATCGCCGGCGCGGAGGCCGAGCGGAATGAGCATGATCGTCCCGACCAGGAAGAGGACCGCCAGGACGCTGAGCACGATCACGGCGCCTGATCACCCCGGTGCGATCAGCTGTCGCCCGCGCTCGTGAACGAGTTTGGCCACGTCTGCGCTTGGCCTGAAGGGGTCGCGGATGACCGTGCCGGTGCGAAGCGACAGCGCCACCCAGAGCTCGTCGCCGACGAAGGCGAGCAGGACAGGGGGAGGGGGTATGCGCGAATCGTCGAGCTCGGCCAGGATGGTCAGGCTGGGCGCGTCGGCCGGCGTCGCCCAGCGGATGGTCAGGGCCGGGGAGCGGCGGTAGCCGGCCACCCGGTTGTGTGTTTGTGTCCGAAAGCGGAAGCGCATCCCGCCCAAGGTTGGGGGCGGGGCGCCATAAATGCAAATAGGGATCAACTGGGTCCGATATAACTTCTCGTTATGCTCGACGTGAGGCGACTGCGAGTCCTCCGTGAGGTGGCCCGGTGCGGTTCGTTCTCGAGTGCCGCCGAGTCCCTCGGCTACACACAGCCCGCGATCTCTCGGCATGTCGCGCTGCTCGAGCGCGAGACCGGAGCCACCCTGCTGGAGCGGCGAAACACGGGCGTGCGGCTCACCGAGGCCGGCGCGCTGCTGGTTCGACACGCCGACGCCATCCTGGCGCGCCTGCACGATGCCGAAGAGGACCTGGACGACCTACTAGGTCTCCGGGCCGGGAAGCTGCGCATGTCCACGCTCAGCTCGACGGCGGCGACGATCGTACCCGAGGCCATCCTCGAGTTCCGCGACCGCCTGCCCGACGTGGAGCTGTCCGTGTCGATCCTGGAGCCGCCCGGGGTTATGCCGCTGCTGCGGAGCGGTGATGTCGATCTGGCGCTCTGTAACGATGCGAGCGTTCTGGAGCTGCCCGAGTCCGACGGCGCGCTGCTGCTGGAGGAGCCGATGCTGGTGGCGCTGCCCGCGCGCCATCGCCTGGCCGGACGCAGACGCCTACGGCTGAGCGAGCTCGCCGAGGAGCGGTGGATGCTCGGTACCGCACACGCGTGCCCCGACGCCAGCCGGTTTGTCCGCGCGTGTCAGGCCGAGGGGTTCGACCCCCAGATCGCGTTCCACCACGACGACTACGCGGCAATCCTCGGCTTCGTGGCCGCCGGGGTTGGCGTGGCACCGGTCCCCGACATGGTCGCCCGAAACGCGTCGGCCGGCGTCAGGATCTGCAGCCTGCAAGGCGTGAGGCTGACGCGGCCGATCGTCGCCGTGATGCCCGCTGGCTACCAGTCGGGGGCGGCGCGGGCCATGTTGGAGATCCTCAGGCAGGTCAGTGCCCGCTGGCAGGCAAGGAGCTGGACGCTGAGACCAATGGCCCGAACCGGTTGACTTCCGCCGAGCGATATAAAGGATCAGCCAAGGGGGCGCCGCCCAACTTATGGAGGCGGAGATGAGTACGACCGAAGTGAGCAGTGACGACGTGGGTGGATCCGGGACCGCCGGGAGGGTCGACACCAACCTCGAGGTGATCGTCCTTCCCGTGTCGGACGTCGACCGCGCGAAGGAGTTCTACCGCCGTCTCGGGTGGAGACTCGACGCGGACGTCATCCGGAGCGCGGACCTGCGCCTGATCCAGTTCACCCCCCCGGGCTCGGGCTGCTCGATCCAGTTCGGGACGGGTCTCACCTCGGCGGCGCCCGGATCGGCCCAGGGCCTCTACCTCGTCGTCTCAGACGTCGCGGCCGCGCGCGGCGAGCTCGTCGCTCACGGCGCCGATGTCAGCGAGGTGTTCCATGAAGAGGGGCTTGGTGCCCGGTTGCATCCCGCCGGCGCGAGCGATCGTGTAGACGGCCCCGCGCCCGAGCACAAGAGCTACGGCTCGTTTGCCTCGTTCAACGACCCGGACGGCAACGGCTGGCTGCTCCAGGAGATCACCACGCGGCTCCCCGGTCGCGTCGACCCGGGGGAGACGTCGTACGCCTCGGATGCCGACCTCGCCGCCGCGCTGCGGCGGGCCGAGGCAGCGCACGGCAAGCACGAGGAGCGCATCGGTCACGCGGACGCGGACTGGCCGGACTGGTACGCGCTCTATATGGTGCGCGAGCGCGCCGGCGAGGAGCTGCCGACATGAGCAGCGACTACGACGTGATCGTGCTCGGCGGGGGCTCGCCGGGCGAGCACTGCGCGGGAGCGTTGGCCGAGGGCGGCCTGCGCGTCGCCGTCGTCGAGCGGGAGCTGGTGGGAGGGGAGTGCTCGTACTACGCGTGCATTCCATCCAAGACGCTGCTCCGGCCGGGGGAGGCGGTTCACGGGGCGCGAGAGGCGGCCGCAACCGCCGAGGTCGATATCGACGCGGCACTCGCCTGGCGCAACTTCGAGGTCTCGGACTACTCCGATGCCGGGCAGGTGCGGTGGCTGGCCGACAACGGGATCGACCTGATCCGCGGCACCGGCCGGTTGGCCGGCACCGGCGTGGTCGAGGTCGATGGCGCCCGCCACACCGCCGACCACGTGGTGCTCGCCAACGGTGCCGATCCGGTCATCCCACCCGTCCCGGGCCTGCGCGACCTCGACGGCGTCTGGACAAGCCGCGAGGTGACGTCGATGAAGACCATCCCGAAGCGACTGGTCATCCTGGGGGGCGGGCCGGTCGGGGCGGAGATGGCGCAGGCCGTGCGTCGGTTCGGCGGCGAAGTGGCGGTCGTCGACATGGCTGACCATCTGATCGGCCGGGAGCCGGCGCCGCTGGGCGCGGCGCTCGGCGAGGTACTGAGCGACGAGGGAGTCGAGTTAGTCCTGTCAACGAACGTGTCCGGCGCACGGCGCGACGGCGAGGATTACGTACTCGAACTCGACGGTGGCCGGGAGCTGCGCGGGGAACGGCTGCTGGTCGCGACCGGCCGGCGCCCGCGCGTGCGAGACATCGGACTTGAGACGGTAGGCGTCGAGCCCGACGCTCACGGCGTGCCCGTCGACGCACACCTGCGCGCGGCCGAAGGGCTGTGGGCCATCGGCGACGTGACCGGACTGTGGCAGCTGACCCATGTCGGCAAATATCAGGGCGAGGTGGTGGCCGCGAACATCCTCGGCCAGCCCAGGATGGCGAACTACGAGGCCGTTCCGAGGGTCACCTACACAGACCCGCAGGCGGGGGCGGTCGGCGCCAGCGCTGGGCGCTTCAGCGCGATGGTCCCCGTCTCCGGGGTGGCCAAGACCGCCACCTACACGCGCGCGTACGCCGACAGCAAGGGCTTCTTGACCCTGCTCTCCGACGGCCAGCGGCTGACCGGCGCATACGCGCTCGGTCCCGAGGCGGGCGAGTGGCTACAGCAGGCCACGCTGGCGATCCGGGCCCACATCCCGCTCGAGGTGCTGACCGACACGATCCAACCGTTCCCGACGTTCTCGGAGATCTACGTTCAGGCGCTCAAGGCGCTCCGAGCCCAGATTGCCACCGCGACCAAGCCGGCCGGCACCGGGCCACCGATGCCGAATTGAAGACCGCCCGGCCGACCCGCCGCTGCCATGGGCGCGACTACATGCGAGGACCGAGCGGCGGGTCGACGTCGTCGTAGATGCGCGCTGCGGCGAGCTTGCCGCTGTCACCTCGCACGTAGACGGCCATCGCTGCCTCGGGCGGCACCTCGGACACGCCCCAGCGCACGATGTTGTACTCGACGGCGCACGCCCGCCCGTCGTCGACGATCGAGCACTGCTCCATCGGGATCCCGCCGCCGTTCGAGAACATGTAGGTGTAGAAGCCGCGCAGAGCGTCCCGGCCGCGGTGGACGTACTGAGCGCCCGCGGGCTCGCGGACATACCCGTCCGGTTCGAACGCGGCCAAGATCGCGTCGACGTCGCCGGCCGACAGTGCGCGCTGGTACTCGGCAATCACGTCCGCCTCGGATACGTCCGGATCGGGCTGGAGCAGGGGCGGCCGGTTCAGATGTCGCCCGGTTAGCGGCCAGCTGCTGAAGTACAGCCGCAGCTCGTCGATTCGTCCGTCCGCTTCCCTGTCGGCGGCGATCACCACCGGAACGTCGACGCGTCCGGTCGGAGCGTCGAGGTGCAGAACCACTTCCTCGAAGCCGTGGCCTGGCTCGACGAGATGGTCGACCTCCTCAACTTCGATGTTGCGATCGGTCAGCCACGTGTTCATTCCGGTGACGTAGGCCACGAACGCCTGCACACCGCGGATGCGCCCGCGCACGGGATGGAAAAGGACGGGCTCGCCCGCGAATGACTCGACCAGGGCGTCGTACTGCCCGGTCACCACGCCGTCGTAGTAGGGCACCGAGGAAAGCTTGCGATGGCGTTTCTCCTCGATCTGCTCGAGCGCCGGGGCGGTGAAGAACTCGGGGAGCCAAGGCACCCGGCAAGCCTCTCACATCCCGTCGCCGGCGGGCTGGGCACGCGTCATCGAGGAAGGTCCCGCCCACCGCCGGCGTCGTTCGGTGCGTGACGACACAACCGATGAGGTACGCGCGCGCTCGAGCGCCGCGGGGGTTGCAGGGGTCGCGGACGCTCGTGCTCGTCAGTCTGGCGGTCGCCGTGGTGGTCGCCTTGCCGGTCGTGATCACCGTCGTCCAGGCGTTTCAGGGAGGCATCCCGGCTGCGCGGGCGGCGATCACCGACAGCGCGACACCCAGGCTCTTGCTGCACACGATCGAGCTGGCGGCGCTCGCGACCCCGGCGTGCGGGGTGCTCGGCTTGGCGGCGGCGTGGCTGGTCGAGCGCACGAGCGTCCCCGGCCGGCGGGCGTGGTCGCTATTGCTGGTGGCGCCGCTGGCCGTGCCGCTGTTCGTGACCAGCTACGCCTGGGCGACGCTGAGCTCGTCGCTGACCGGGTTCTGGGGCGCGGCTGGGATCGTCACCTTCTCCTACTACCCGATCGTGTTTCTGCTGGTCGCCGCCTCGTTGCGCGTGATGGACCCGGCGCTCGAGGAGACGGCGCGATCATTGGGCCTCGGGGCATGGCGCACGTTTGTCCGGGTGGTGCTGCCGCAGCTGCGCCCCGCCCTGTTGGGCGGCATGTTGCTGGTCCTGCTCGACACCCTCGTGGAGTTCGACGCGTTCGTGGCGCTGAAGTTCCAGACGTTGTCGGTCAACGTCTATTCGCAGTACCAGCTCGGTTTCAGCGCCGCTGGCGCGGCGGCGCTGTCGCTGTTCTCCACGCTGATCTGCGTCGTCGTCTTGCTTGGCGAGCGCCAGATCCGGGGCGATGCCAACTACACGCGGATCAGTCAGGGCGCCCGGCGCGGCGTGGTCCGCTACCGGCTGGGCCGGGGCACGCCGCTCGCTGTCGGAGGATTGGCCCTGCTGGCGGCAGTGGCCCTCGGGATTCCGCTCGCCCTGCTCGCGCACTGGTTTGCTCAGGGCGGCAGTACGGCCGGCGCCCCGGCCGGGGTCGGCTCGCTGTGGTCGGCCACCGTGACCACGGTGCTGCTCGGGGTCGCCTCCGGGCTGGTGGCGGTGCTGTTCGCGCTGCCGGTCGCGATCCTCGCTGTGCGTCGGTCGGGCCGACTCGTGACCGCCATCGAGCGCAGTGTGTACCTGTCGTTCGCCCTTCCGGATCTGGTCGCGGCGATTGCGGTGGCGTACGGAGCCAGCCACGTTGGCCATTTCTTGTACGGGACGGTGGTGCTGCTGGTGCTCGCGGAGGCGATGTTGTTCGTCCCGTTTGCGGTCGTGGCGCTGCGCGGGACGATCGGCCTGATCGAGCCCGCGCTCGAGGAGTCGGGCCGTGCGCTTGGCCTAGGCCCGCTGGGGACGCTGTGGCGAGTGACGGTGCCGCTGGCCCGCCCGGGGCTGGCGGCCGCCGGCGTGCTCGTGTTCGCGTTCGTCCTGGGCGATCTCTCGACCGCCCAGGTCCTTCTGCCGGCCGGCCTGAACACGCTCGGCACTCAGTTCTGGGCCGACAGCGGCACGGTCGCGTTCGCGGCGGCCGCGCCGTTTGCGGCGGTGCTGATCGCCCTGGCGCTGCTCGCGACATACGTCCTGATGAGCCGGTTCGGCCGGGTCCGAGACGTCGGCTTCGGCGAGCGATGACCGTGGTCCGGCGCTCGAAGACCCCGCCGCGGCGGTCGGTCGCGTATGTTGCGACAGACAGTGCCCGCTCCCGAGCCCCAGGCGATCCTGAGCCACCCGACGGAGGCCGCCATATTCCTGGTGCTGACCGTCGCGTCCGGATCCGAAGCCGATCTCGTCGATGTGCTCGCCGACGTGTCGGGGCTCAAGCGGTCGGTGGGCTTTCGGGTGCCGGAGGCGGAGCTCACGTGCGTGACGGGGATCGGCGCGGCGTTGTGGGATCGGCTCGGAGTGGGTCCCCGCCCGGCCGGGCTCCATCCGTTCCGCGAGCTCGCCGGTCCGCGCCACACCGCGGTGGCGACGGCTGGCGACTTGCTGTTCCACATCCGGGCCCATCGCTTCGACATGTGCTTCGAGCTGGCCCAGCGGCTGACCGATCGCCTGCGTGGTTTCGCCCAGGTTGTGGATGAGGTCCACGGTTTCCGTTCCTTCGACGAGCGCGACGTGCTCGGATTCGTCGACGGGACCGAGAACCCGGAGGGGGGCGCCGCCGACGAGGCGGTGCTGATCGGCGACGAGGATCCGGGCTTCGCCGGTGGCAGCTACGTCATCGTCCAGAAGTACGTGCACGACCTGGTCGCATGGGATGCGCTGTCGACCGAGCAGCAAGAGCTCGCCATCGGCCGCACGAAGCTGAACGACATCGAGTTGCCCGACGAGGACAAGCCCCCGAACTCCCACCTCGCCCTCAACGTGATCACGGGGCCGGACGGGGAGGAGCAGCAGATCATGCGCTTCAACATGCCGTTCGGCCGCGTCGGCCAGGCCGAATTCGGCACCTACTACATCGCCTACGCGCGGACCTCGGCGCTGATCGAGCTGATGCTGAGCAACATGTTCATCGGCGATCCGCCCGGTACCACCGACCGGATTCTCGACTTCTCGACGGCCCTCACCGGGACGCTTTTCTTCGTCCCGTCAGCGGACCTTCTGGAAAATCTGGCGCTGGCTGGGGCCGACGCCACCACGGCACCGGCACCGGCACCGGCGGCACCGGCGGAGTCCGAGTCGGAGTCGGACGACGGCTCGCTCCAGATCGGCAGCCTGCGCGATCAGTCGCGTTGAGCTCGCTGGTCGGCCCCTGAATCCTGCTCAGCGCCGCGCGCCTCGATGACGGTGCTGATGAATCGCAGCGCGGCCGTTGCCGCCTCGAGGCGCCAGCTGAGGAGGGTGTGGTCGAACCCGGAGGCTTCGTTCACCGCGGTCCCGAGTCGCCCGGCGATCCGCTCAAACCGCTCCCGTTGAGCGTTCAGCAGCGGTCGCGGGTCGGCGGTGCGGCGATCCAGGAACAGCAGCTTGAGCAGGAGCAATGAGCGCGCGTCGCGTACATGCTCAACCGGCGCGTTCAGCCACTCGGCGACCGCGCGAGCACCGGCCGGGGTGATTCGAAGGACGGTCCTGTGGGGCCCCGATTCGCTCGCCACCCTCCTGGCAGGGCGCACGAGGCCCTGGCGCGTAAGCGCTTCGATCGCGTAGTAGACGCGAGGCCGGCGCAGCGACCAGATCCGCCCGATCTCGCCCTCCTCGGCCATCGCCCGGGCGATCGCAAAGCCGTGGGTGGGACCTTCGGCGAGCAGGGCCAGGACCGCCCACTCGCTCGGGGTCATTCGCTCGTCCGCGCGCGGCACCTTGCCCCGGAACGCTAACGCGACCGATTGCGGGAAGAAATGGACTTGTCTGGTAGTCAGGATTGGACTAGCGTGTAGCCCGCGCGAACTGGGGACCACACATCGAGACGCGCGAGCGCGGCTCGCGCGGAGAGGAGATGGACATGGCGGTTCTGGAATCGGTAGAGCAGCAGGCCGACAGCTTCGTTCGCTCACAGCACAAGCTGCTGATCGACGGCGAGTGGGTCGAGGCGGCTTCCGGGCAGACGTTCGAGACGATCAACCCGGCCACCGAGGAGGTCCTGGCGGAGGTCGCCCACGGACAGGCGGAGGACATCGAGCGGGCGGTCAAGGCGGCGCGCAGGGCGTTCGCGGACGACTCACCCTGGCGCCGGATGAACGCATCGGATCGCGGCCGTCTGATCTGGCGGATTGCCGAGCTCATCGAACAGAACGCAGACGAGCTCGCGATGCTCGAGTCGCTCGACAACGGCAAGCCTTATCACATCGCCAAGGCGGCCGATGTGGCGCTGTCGGCGGACCTGTTCCGCTACATGGCGGGCTGGCCGACCAAGATCGAGGGCACCACAGTGCCGATCTCGGCGCTGCCCGCGCCGGGCGAGTATCTCGCCTACACGCTGCGCGAACCCGTCGGGGTGGTGGGTCAGATCATCCCGTGGAACTTCCCGCTGCTGATGGCAGCCTGGAAGCTGGGACCGGTGCTCGCGTGCGGTTGCACGGTCGTCCTCAAGCCGGCCGAGCAGACGCCGCTGTCGGCGCTCCGACTCGGTGAGCTGCTCCAGGAGGCTGGAGTGCCGGACGGGGTCGTGAACATCGTGACCGGCGTCGGCGGCCGAACGTGGTGTTCGCGGATGCCGATCCGGAGAGCGCGATCATCGGCGCGGCCAACGGGATCTTCTTCAACCACGGACAGTGCTGCAACGCCGGCTCGCGGTTGTACGTGCAGAGCCCGATCTTCGACGACATCGTCGCTGGCGTGGCCGAGCAGGCCAAGCAGATCAAGGTCGCCCCGGGGACGGATCCCGAGTCGCAGATGGGTCCGCTCATCTCCGACGAGCAGTTCGGGAAGGTGCTCGGCTACCTCAACTCCGGGCGCGGTGACGGCGCCGAGGCCGTGGTCGGTGGCGACCGCTTCGGCGATCGCGGCTACTTCGTTCAGCCCACGGTTCTGACCAACACCAACCCGAACATGAAAGTCGTGCGCGAGGAGATCTTCGGACCGGTCGTGTGCGCGATCCCGTTCGATGATCCCGACGACATCGTGCCGGCCGCGAACAACACCAACTACGGCTTGGCCGCCGGGGTGTTCACGCGCGATATCTCCAAGGCTCATCGCACGGCGAAGCGGTTGCGGGCCGGCACGGTGTGGATCAACACCTACCACGTGTTCGACGCCGCGATGCCGTTCGGCGGTTACAAGGAATCGGGCTGGGGCCGCGAGATGGGTCACCAGGTCCTGAACAACTACCTCGAGACCAAGTCCGTCGTCACGGCTCTCTGAGCCGGGCGGACGACAGCACGATGGCGATCATCCGTCCGGTTTCGAACCCCGGTTCGAGCCGGACGGAGACGGTCGCCGCGCCGGCGCGCTACGCGCCGGCGGCTCACCCGGGGACGCCGGGTCG
Source organism: uncultured Solirubrobacterales bacterium (assembly GCA_963757235.1). Classification (GTDB taxonomy): domain Bacteria; phylum Actinomycetota; class Thermoleophilia; order Solirubrobacterales; family Solirubrobacteraceae; genus Palsa-465. Next base: position 55,847 of record CAVWRC010000015.1, read on the forward strand.
ATGGACCGACGAGGCGATCCTGCGCGCGCTCCGCGACTGGGCGGAGGAGATGGGTGCTCCGCCTCGACGGCAGGACTGGTGTGGGGAGCGGCCGCATGACGCGCCGGCGGCCCAGCGCAAATGGATGCGGGAGCACCCGTACTGGCCGAGCAGTTCGTGCGTGGCCGCGCACTTCGACACCTGGAGCAATGCCCTCAAAGCCGCTGGCCTACCGGCGCGCAGTCTGACCTTCGAGGACACCGTCGCCGAGAGGATCGAGACGGCGTGGCGGCTGCGCGCCGAAGGGCACACATCCGAGCGATCGCCGGACAGCTCGGCGTTTCGGTCTCGACGGTCCACAACTACCTCCGCGCCGGCAACTGCATGCAGTGCGGAGGCCCGGTCGCGAGTCCGCGCGCGCAGCGTTGCCTGTGCTGCACCGCGTCCGAGCCGACCGTCAAGCGAGCCTGGACGCAGGACACCGTGCGCGATGCGATCCGCGACTGGACGGTCGAGCGTGGACACGCGCCCAGTTATCACGAGTGGACGCCCTCGCGGTCCTTCCCCGGGGTGTGGGAAGCCGAAAGTCCGCGGTGGCCGAGCGCGGCCGTGGTGTGTGATGTCTACGGCGACTACCGCAATCCGTGGAACGCGGCAATTCTCGACGCCGGCGCCTCGATCCGGTTCCAGCGCTGGAGCGATGATGCGATCCGGGCCGCGCTGGCCGACTTCTGGACCCGGACCGGTCGGGCGCCGGTGCGCGCGGATCTGTTTACCGCGCATTGGCGCGGTCCAACCTCACGCACGATGCAGCGCCGCTACGGAGGCATCGAGCGAGCGTGGGCGACGCTCGGGCCGGTTCCCAGTTGAGCTAAGGAGAGAGATGACAACGACCAACGGGTCCCTGCAACGCCTGTTGATCGGGGGCCAGTGGACCGACGCCCGGTCCGGCCAGACGTACCGCCAGACTTTCCCATACACCGGCGACCAAGTTGGGACGGCAGCCGCCGCAGGCCGCGAGGACGCCCGCGCGGCGGTCGAGGCGGCCTCCGCGGCCTTCGCCGAGTGGTCGCGCAGCGCACCCTCGATGCGGCGCGAGATCCTCAACAAAGCAGCCGATCTGCTCATGGAGCGCCAACCGGAGATCGCCGGGATCGTCACCGAGGAGACCGGCGGTGTGTTCGGCTGGGGAATGTTCAACGTCCACCTCGCCGCCGGGATGCTGCGAGAGGCAGCCGCCCAGTCATACGGTCTGGTCGGCGAGGTGATCCCCTCCGACGTGCCGGGCAAGCTGGCGATGGGCGTCCGGGCGCCAGCCGGGGTCGTGGTGGGGATCGCGCCGTGGAACGCGCCAGTGATCCTCGGCACCCGCGCGCTTGCCACGCCGCTCGCCTACGCCAACACGGTCGTCCTGAAGGCGTCCGAGATCTGCCCCCGTACGCACGCGACGATCGTCCAGGCGCTGGTAGACGCGGGTCTTCCTGCCGGGGTGGTGAACCTGATCACCAACCGTCCAGAAGATGCGGCTGAAGTCGTGGATGCGTTGATCGCACATCCGGCGACCCGGAGGATCAACTTCACCGGCTCGACCAAGGTGGGGCGGATCATCGCCGAGAAGGCCGGCAGGCATCTCAAGCGGGTCCTGCTCGAGCTCGGCGGCAAGGCGCCGATGGTCGTGCTCGCGGACGCCGACCTCGACCGCGCAGCCGCGGCGGCGAGCTTCGGAGCCTTCTTTCATCAGGGGCAGATATGCATGTCGACCGAGCGGGTCGTGGTCGATCGGGCGGTCGCGGATTCGCTGGCCGAGAAGCTCGCCGAGCGAGCCCGCGCGCTGCCCGTCGGCGACCCACGCGACCAGGGCACAGCGATCGGGCCGCTCATCGACCAGGCCGCGATCGAGCGTGTCAGTGGGCTCGTGGACGATGCGGTGCAGAAAGGCGCCAGAGCTTTAAGTGGCGGCGAGCCCGATGGTCCGTGTTTCCCGCCCACCGTCCTGTCCGGCGTCACGCCCGACATGCGGATGTACGCGGAGGAGTCGTTCGGGCCGCTGGTCGCGGTGATGCCGGTCGACGGGGTGGATGAGGCCGTGCGGGTGGCGAACGACACCGAGTACGGGCTCTCGGCGGCCGTCTTCAGTGAGAACGTCCCGGCGGCGCTCGAGCTCGCCCAGCGCATCGAATCGGGCATCTGCCACATCAACGACACGACCGTTCAGGACGAGCCCCAGATGCCGTTCGGCGGCGTCAAGGCGAGTGGCTTCGGACGCTTTGGCGGGCGCGCGGCGCTCGAGGAGTTCACCGAGCTGCGGTGGATCACCGTTCAGGAACTGCCGCGCCAGTACCCGATTTGACAGGCAAGTTTCCGTTTCGACCAACGATAGGGGTTTCATATGACGCGGAGGTGGCTGCTTTCGATCGTCCTCGCCGGATTCATGCTCACGGCTCCGGCGGCGGCGTCCGCTAACGGGCTCCGGCACGCTCCGAGCCCGACCGTGACCGTCGGCGGAACGGTGGCGACACCCATGACGTATTCGCTCAGCCAGCTGCAGCCGCTCGAAACGACGTTCACCGTCACCCGCGCCTCGTGGTGGGGCCACCCGCGGACCGTCACCGAGCAAGGTGTGTCGGTCGAGACCCTCGTCAACGCAGCCGACCCGACCCTGCCCTCGGCGAAGAACGCGCAGCTGCGCGAGACGATCACGGTCGGCAACGCCTTTGGCCAGTCCGTGACCTTCGCCTGGGGCGAGCTTGACTCGAACTTCGGAAATCACCCGGCCTATCTGGCGCTTAGTGGCGGTGGATTTCACGCTCCCGAGCTGGTCGTCCCCGGCGACAGGAACGACGCCCGGTCGCTGGACGACGTGAATCGGGTCACGGTCGCGGTGCAGAGCCCAGCGGCAACGACCTCGACCGTGACCGGCGCATTGACGATCGAGGAGGGCTCCACACCCAAGTCCTTACCGCGACTGAGCTCGCCTCACTGCCGCAGCACACGCTCGACGTAACGTTCGAGGCCGGTACGGCGACGCAACAGCACGTTGAGGTCGGACCGACGCTACAGGCCGTGCTCCGCGCGGCACATATCCGGACCGACCTCAAGACCTGGGTTGCCGCCGTCGGCTCCGACGGCTACGTCGCCATGGTCACGCCCGCCGAGGCCTGGGCGGGCGGTCGCCCGCCGCTGATTTCCCTGAGTGAGGACGGCACGTCGCAGGACACGCCCCGCCTCGTAACCGATGGGGATGTCAAGGGAGGGCGCTACGTATCGGGCGTCGTCGACCTCGTGGTCGGCCAGAGCCGGCTCCCGGGTTGGCCATGGTGGGGCGATCGCTAGCATCCGGCACATGGCCAGCCGCACCGTCACGCGGGAAGAGGCACTAGCTCAGACAGTCGGCGAGGTGATGATCGGGGCGCCGAAGACGCTCCCGGCCGACGCATCCGTCCTCGACGTTCGACGCGCTTTCGAGCGACCCAGCGTGCGAACCGTGCTGCTGGCGGACGGCGAGCGCTTCACGGGGCTGATCGAGCGGGACGGCGTGCCTGCCGATGCCCCTGACGATGCGCCGGCGGTTGACTACCGCGAGCCGGCGCCGCCGACCGCGACGCCGCAGACACCGATGTCGGACGCCATCAACCTGCTCGAGACTCGAGCCGAGCCCCGGCTGGTCGTGCTCGACGCCGACGGCGTCACCCTGCGCGGGCTGCTCTGTGCCAACGCTACCGGCACGGGCTTCTGCCTGCGCTAAGCGCTCGGAGGACCGAGCCGGCGGCGGCGGGGCCGGCGCACGTCGCTCACCGCCACAAACGCGACCAGTCCGAGCTGGAATCGACGGCGGACGCTCGCGAGCAAGAGCAGGTCCTGAGGCGTCGCCGCGAGGACCTTGGTTAGGGTGATCGCTCGGATCAGCTGCTGGGAGCTAGACTTGGGGTAACGGTCGAGCATCGGTCTCGACAAAAGCAGTGCCCAGCGTTTTCGCAGTCGTTGCCTCGTTGCACCTCCGCGTTTCGCAGCGCACATACCCAGGAGGGAACAACGATGGCCACAGGAACTGTGAAGTGGTTCAGCGACGACAAGGGCTTTGGATTTATCACGCCCGATGACGCCGGCAAGGACCTGTTCGTGCATCACACCGCGATCCAGGGCAACGGCTTCAAGTCGCTCGCCGAGGGCGCGAAAGTGAGCTACGACGCCGAGCAGGGCCAGAAGGGCCCAGCGGCGGCGAACGTCCAGGTGCTCTAGATCCGGCGTTCAGCCAAACGACCAGGAGGGCGCGCACGCGCCCTCCTCTGTTGTTGACCTTGCGCCGCATGATCGGCAGCAACGCGGGTGTTCAGCGGGCTGCGGGGCAAGAGCCCCGGCGCCACCGCGGGCAGCACCTGCACGCCTTCTCGAGTTCGATCCGAGCGAATCGTTAGGCGTTTTTTGCTGATTCGCTCCTCATCGCCTCGCTCCATACCCGAGGAAAGGAACCGACGCATATGGCATCGACCGGCAAGAAGAAGACCACGATGGCAAAGCTCGCCCGCGAGAGTCGACTGCGCGAGCGTCGCGCAGAGAAGGAGGCCAGGAAGCAGGCGAGAAAGCAGGCCGCAGCACACCCCGCAAGTGAACCGAGCGAGCCCTCGATCGTCAGCCCGCAATAGGCGCATGTCCGTCACCGGCGGTCGCGCCCGTGCCCGGTCCAGCGGCTAAGCGCTGAGAGCGCGCAGCATCAATACACACTTGGGGTTGACGGCGAGCGAATCTCCGGTCTGAGTGTCACTCAACCACGCGAGCTGCATGATGGAGCCACGCGCCGCGTCGATGATCAGTCGCTCGACAGCTTTAACCTCGCCCTCGACGCGATAGCACTGGCCACCCAGCATGGTGATCTCGGTTATCGAGGTCATGACGTTAAAGCCTTGGACGAGGAGTTGGTGGCGCGACTCTCGCCGTGAACAGCAGACGCGAGCCGGGTGTCCGCCCCGAGTGTCGCCCCGCCGGAAAATCCTGCCCGCGAGGGATTAGATGTGTTCTTAGCCTACTCCGCGGTACCCGCTGGCGCAATGCGAGACCTCGCACCGGCCTGCGGTCGTGGTCTGGTCTTTTAGGTGCTACCGTGCTACACATGGGCGCCTTTGCCGCCCGTGAGGTTCTTCTCGGCCGACGCAGCGAATCTACCTCTCAGCAGTCGCGCCGGCCCGGGAAGGAATCACATGTCATTCGACCGCTCCGAGCGACGGTTGGTGGGTCGGGGTCGTGCTCCGAGTCGCCTCTCGGGAAGTGACACGTTCCGGTGAAGACGACGCGTGAGCGAGCCGAGGAGAAGCGTCAAGCCAAGCTTGATCTCATCGATGAGCAGGTGCAGAGCGGAGCGCTCGTGATCCGCCGCATGACCGCTGAGGAGCGCCGGCGCTACCCGCCCCGGAGCGCACCGCCGAAGCGATCGGGGAGGCGATGATCATGGGGGAGCCTGAGGGACTGGTCGCACGAATCCGCCAGCTTCGCCGCCCGGCAGCCGACGCAGACGCATCGGGCCGACGCTCGACGGTAGATAAACAGGATGATCGTATTCCCGTGCTCGAGGCGCGAATCGCTCACCTGGAGCGGCTCGTCGAGGGCCTGCAGGATTCCGTGCACCGGGAATCTGAGCGGCACCTGAAGCTGATCGCTGAGCTCCAAGCGCAGGTCGAGCCCGGCGCGATGGGCTCAGCGCTCGCAGAGGATGCTCGCACCCGCGGGCTCTAGCAAGACGTGACAAAGCTCTTTATCCCGGGCGTCGCGAGTGACCTGCTTGCCCTCGAGGGCGCGTACCGTGACATGAGCGGCGTGATCGAGTTCGAGATGGGCCGTCGTCCCCATGCCCGGCGGATCCTGAGGTTGTGGACGCGGCGGGGAAGCCTGGACTGCATCACCGAGGTCGGCCGCTCCGACCCGCTGCGCGGCGGTACCGTCGTGGCGATCTTCGACATGGGCCCCAATCAGCCGTTCGTCGTCTGGTGGCAACCGGACAACGGAGTACCTGACGGAGTGCGTGAGATCCTGGGTTCCAAAGCGTATGCAGTGTTGGAGTTCGACTCGTGAGCTGGGCTCGCGAGCTCGAGCTGGCGCAGGCCGACGTATTTTCTTGCCGGGATCAGGTGGCGCTCCTGCGGGCGAGGTTGTACAGGTGGGGGGTGCGACCTGGCCCTCAGCTGCGCCAGCTCGAAGGAGAGCTGCAGCGCGCCGAGGAACGACTCCACGACGTACGCGCGCGCGAGGGCCGTTGACGGGCGAAGCGTGTGCTTCAGAGGCGACGTGGGGAGCGTTCCGCTTGCGCCATCGATTCGTGCGCGTCAAACCTAGAGGCTTCTTCTAGGTAGCGGTTGTCGCACCCGCGCGCGACCTGGCTGCGGATAGAGTCCGGATCATGGGTTCTGGTCGATTTAGAGTGCTGATTGCCGGTGGCGGGGTCGCGGGGCTGGAGGCGCTGCTGGCGTTGCGCGATATGGCGGGTGATCGCGTGGACCTGACGCTGCTGGCTCCCGAAACCGAGTTCGTGTATCGGCCAATGGCGGTCGCTGAGCCGTTCGGCCGCGGGCGGGCGGATCGCCATCCATTGGCGGATATCGCATCGGAGTTCGAGGCCGAGCTTGTCCAGTCGGCGCTCGTCGAGGTCGATCCTGCCGGCCGCGCCGCGGTCACCGAGATAGGCGGGCGCATGCCGTACGACGCGCTTCTGGTCGCGGTCGGGGCACGCAGCGAGCCGGCGCTGCGCCGGGCGCTGACCTGGACCCCGGAAACGGACGCCGAGTTGTTTGGCGGGTTGTTGCGCGATCTCGAGGAGGGCTATATCAAGCGTGTGGCGTTCGTTGTGCCGCCCGGGGTGGCCTGGGCCTTGCCTGCGTACGAGTTGGCGATGATGACTGCGTGGCAGGCCTGGGGGATGGGGCAGGACGATGTCGAGGTGACGGTCTACACGCCGGAGGATGCGCCGCTGGGTTTGTTCGGCACGCGGGCGACTGCGGCGCTTCGCGAGGACCTGGAGGAGGCAGGGGTTCGAGCGGAGACCGGGGTGTACGTGACCGAGGATCCTCGCGACCCGCGTCGGCTGGTTTTGCTGCCGGGCGAGCGAGCGCTCGATGTTGATCGCGTCGTAGCTCTGCCTCGTGCGGTCGGGCCGGCGCTGCCTGGGCTTCCTGCGGACGCTCGCGGGTTCGTTCTGACCGACCTGTACGGCAAGGTCCCAGACCTCGACGGTGTGTGGGCGGCCGGGGACGCGATTGCCTTTCCCGTCAAACAGGGTGGTCTCGCAGCCCAGCAGGCTGATGCTGCAGCCGAGTCGATCGCGGCGGTGGTCGGTGTGGACGTTGCGCCGCAGCCGTTTCACCCGGTGCTGCGAGGAATGATGCTCACCGGACGTGGCCAAGCCTGGATGCGCCACGCGCCGGCTGGCGAGGGCGAGGGAACCGCTGAGCGCCGCGCGCTGTGGTGGCCGCCGACCAAGATCGCTGGGCGATACCTGGCTCCGTATCTGGCGGCGCGACAGGAATCCGGCATCGTCGGTGATACGGAGCAACCCGACGGTCAACCGGTCGATCTCGACCTCGAGCTCGAGGTTCCGTCTGTCGCCGACGCATTGCGCCAGGCGAGGCTTCGCGGCGAGGACGAGCGTGCTCGCTTGCGGCAACGGCGCGCCGAGGCGCGCCGCGAAGCCGGGCCACCGAGTTAGCGGGGCGGCTGCTCCGCCGCCCGGATGGTGACGGTCGGCGCTGATCGACGAGCAGCCGTCGCTGGTCCTGATCCTCCGCTAGGAGACCGAGGCGAGTCGGGTTCGGCTCGCTCGGAACGCCGGGGGGTTGAGCCAGTCTTGACTACGCCATCGGCTTGTTGCGCGGCGTCAGACTCGGCAATGGATGGGAGATGGCCGTGGGGCCGCGGCGGAAAAATACGGATGCTGACCGCAGGACGTTCCCTGATAGTTCAGGGGGATGTCGGGCGTGTGGTGTGCCGTGTGCGGCGATGTGATCGGTGTCTATGAGCCGCTTGTCGTGGTGGCGGCCGAGTCGATGAGGACCACTTCGCTGGCCCGAGAGCCGGTGCTCGGGTCAGGACGCGAAGTCCTCGCGCACCGCGGCTGTGTGCCGGATGCGGGGCTTGGAGAGGCCGGTGGCCGGCCGGTGTCCGAGGCTGACTGAGGGTAACTCGAGCTCGGGTAGACCGCGGCCGCGGTTCGGGACGTCGAATCCATACGATGAGGTAGCGCGGGCGGACCGTTGAAGCCGCCGAGCGGTTCGATGCTCGAGGTGTTTGCGTAATTTTCCACATCCGGGCGGAAGTAGTCCTCTGGCCGATTCGTCGGCGACGGCGCGATGTGGCGGGGGGGTGGGTGGATCTAGGTTGGGGTCATGTCTACTCCGCAACTCGCAAGACCGCTGGCAGAACCGTGTTCGTCTCGGGCCAGTTCGCCGATCACGGTCGTGGTGGCCGACGACCACGAGTTGATGCGTCGGAGCTTACGGTTGGTGTTGGGTGGGGAGGAGGACGTCGAGGTGATCGCCGAGGCGGGGGATCTACTCACGGCGGTGCGCGAGGTGAACGGCCATCTGCCCCACGTGCTTGTGCTGGATCTCCAGATGCCCGACGGATCCAGCATCGAGCTGATCCGGCAGCTCCGCTTACGGGTGCCAGAGACCGAAGTCGTCGTCGTGACGATGGAGGATGGCCCGGCGTATGCGCGCGCTGCGATCGATGCCGGCGCGATGGGTTTCGTGCTCAAGCAATACGCGACGCACGACCTTCCGGTCGCGGTCCGGTGCGCCGCGCGCGGGGAGCAGTACGTCAGCGCTCGGGTGGGCGCGCGGCTTGATGCGCTGCAGAGTTCGGTCGACGATGACGGTCTGAGCCCACGCGAGGTGGACGTGTTGCGGTTGATCGCGTTGGGGCTAACGAGCGCCGAGATCTCAGACAGGCTTTATCTCTCCAGGCGCACGGTGGAATCCCACCGCCGGCGGATCCATCGCAAGCTGGGGCTGGTACGGCGTTCAGAGCTAGTCGAGTACGCGCTCGGGCGCGGCCTGATCAGGGGCTGACGGCACACAGTGTGGGCCATCGCCGTCCCGCGCCGTCGGCGCGGCTTTGCTCTGCTCTCGCTGCTCGTGGTTCACCGCGACCGCGCGCTGATTGCCGACCTGCGGCACGTCGCCGGTAGTCCTTCCGGAAGCCCGCCCCAAAGCGCGGTTGATGGCAACGCCGGACCAAGCACAGTGCTCTGCGTGCTCATTCGATCGGAGTCGAGTAGGGCAGACGAGGGGTTGGGGGCTGTTTGGGGAGGAGCCGGTGGCCGTCGACTACGGCGGTGGCGAGGTCGATGAGTTTGCGGTTGTTGATCCGCGAGTGCTCGCGGAGCAGTTCGTAGGCGTGTCGCTCGTCGATGGTGTGGCGCTCCATCAGGATGCCCTTGGCGCGTTCGATCAGCGCTCGGCGGGCAAATGCGCCTTCGAGGTCGTGGTATTCGGTGAAGCGCCGCAGCACGATGTCGATTGAGCTCTGCCAGTCGTCGACGTCGGCGTCGGTGAGGTGGGCGAACACGCCGCGTTTGGAGGCCTCTTTGATGAATTCGGGGTTTCGGGCGTGGATCAGGACGATGACCGGGCAGGCGGCTTCTCGGACGATCCGATCGATCAGTTCGAGCGCGTGCTGCGAGCTTTCGCCGAGCCCGACGAGCGCCACGTCGGGTCGCTCTCGCGCGGTGACGGCAGCCACGTCTTGGACCTCAATCTCGCGTGCGATCACCTCGTGTCCGAGCGCGACCACGGCGGCGGCGACGAGCGCCAGCCGGTCCTTGCGCTCGTTGGCGATCAGGACGCGCAGATGCTCGGTGTCCCGGTGGCTCATCAGCGTTCGACCCCGATCGAGTTTAGCCACGGGCCAGAATTGGGGAGCGCGCCCGCCGCCGGCTTTGACGCGGGTGTATGGTGGATGTTCGCTTCGCCTCATACGCTCGGCGGAGTGGCAGCGCTTCGGCTCTAACCCTTGGCCGGCGTGTCCGTGCCAGGCCTGAACGGTCTGCGCCCACCCGACTCGAAGGAGCCGACATTCCCGATTTGCCGAACTGCCCGAATCGCGCACGCGGTTGCGTGGCGCCCCGCCGGTTCGCGAGATGAGTGAGCGACTGGGATCGGCGGAGGGTGTGGCGCACGTCGCCCCACCGGACGTCCTTGGCATTGCTCGCGGCATGCTCGGCGATTTGGATCTCGAGCATGTGCTCGAGCGTGTGCTCGAGTCCGCTCGGAAGCTGGCCGGGGCTCGGTATGCCGCCATCGGTGTTCTTGATGAGTCCCGGACCGGGTTGGCGCGGTTCATCACGACGGGCGTTGACGAGTCAACGCGGCAGCAGATCGGATCGCCGCCGACGGGGCGGGGAGTGCTTGGGGAGCTGATCAGCGACCCGACACCGCTGCGGATTGCGAGCGTCGGCGATCACCCCAGGTCGTATGGGTTTCCCGCCGGGCATCCCCCGATGGGGAGCTTCCTCGGGGTCCCGATCATGGTCGCGGGCGAGCCCTTCGGGAATCTGTACCTCACCGAGAAACACGGCGGGGGCGAATTCACGGAGGCTGACGAGCGGGCGCTGGTCGGACTGGCGGAGTTCGCCGGGATCGCAATCGACCATGCGCGGCGCTACAGCGGTCTGGAAGCCGATCGCGACGAGCTCAAGCAGACCGTTGATGCGCTCGGGGTGATGGTCGAGATCTCGCGCGCGATCGGCGGCCATACCGATCTGGCCTTGATCTTGACGCTCGTTGCTAAACGTGGCCGCGCCTTGGTCTCCGCTCGGGCGCTGGTCATCGAGCTCCAAATCGATGGCGGCCTGGAGGTCGTCGCCGCCGCTGGCGAGCTGCCCGCCAATCTCGTCGGGCGACAGATGGCGCTCGAGGGCTCGGTCGCGCAAGCCGCGCTGCGTACCGGCGCCACGCAGCACCTCGGGGATCAGTTCAGCAGAGCTCGATTCAACGACCACGGTCTCGGCCGGTTTGGATTCGACCCCGAGGACGGTCTGATCGTGCCGCTGGTATTCCGCGGACAGTCCCTGGGGGTGCTCGTCGCTGTCGATCGGCTCGTCGGCGGCCCGCGGTTTACCGCACAGGACGAGCGGCTCTTGGACGCGTTCGCCACGAGCGCGGCGACCGCAGTCTCGACGGCTCAGTCAGTCGCGACCGAGCGCCAGCGCCAGCGGCTCGCGGCTACTGAGCAGGAGCGAGCGCGGTGGGCGCGCGAGCTGCACGACGAGACCCTGCAGGGCCTCGCGGCGCTGCGAATTGCCCTGGGCGCCGCTGACCGCTCGGGCGTCCTTGAGGTATTGCAGGCGGCCGTGCGTACCGCGATCGACCAGCTCGAGAGCGATATGTCGGGCCTGCGCGCGTTGATCACAGAGCTCCGCCCCCCGATTCTCGACGATCTCGGGGCAAAGGCTGCGATCCAAGCTCTCGCAGAACGGGTCAGTAGCACCGGATTGATCGTCGATGCGACTGTCGAGCTCGCCTACGAGAGCGGGCGAGCGACTCAGCGGCACACACCGGAGCTGGAGCTCACGATGTACCGCATCGTCCAAGAAGCACTGACCAATGCCGCCAAGAACGGCCGCGCTACGCACGGCAGCGTCGACGTCATCGAAGGAGCGACGACAATCGCAATGAGCATCCGCGACGATGGAGTCGGCTTTGACCCCGCGACACGGTCCGAAGGGTTTGGGGTCCTCGGCATGCGCGAGCGCGCAGCGCTACTGCACGGCACGCTGGAGATCGAGTCCTCCCCGGGCGAGGGAACGGCCATTCGCTGCACGCTTCCGGTTCAACGTCGGCCAGAGCCACGGAGGGCCTCAGGTCCCGCAGCCGCGTCAGGCAGCCGGCTGACACAAAGCGAAGCGGAATATGCCGAGGGGCAAGTGCGGCCGACCTCCCGTTTGGCGACCGCCGATCGTTAGGCGAGACGACGATTTGAGACGGTTGTAACGGCTTACCTCGGGCGTCAGTCGACGGCTGCCGCCGTTCGTTAGGGGCCCCGCTCGGATCGTCTGCGTCGCGCCGTCCTGAGACGCCCGCCCCCGAGAGCACACCCAAGAGCTCTTGTGGCACGGACGTGTGTCGGCTGCGGATTTACCGTGCAGCCACATCGGGGGGAGGGGCTTCTACCTAACGGGTGCGAGAGTTAGTGCGGATGACACGGCTTCCCGGACACAGCATCCTGGGTGGATGTTCACGAGCGTGCCTAATGACAGACGGCCGGGGCAGGGCGATCCTGCGCCCGTCACGGTGCTGATCGCTGATCCCCACCCAGGCTCTCGGAGCGCCATACGCAACGCCCTCATGGATGCCAGCACTGTCACAGTCGTCGGCGAGGCTTCGGACCTTCCATCAGCGATTAATGCCGTCGCCGCTGACCGAGTCGACATTGTCCTAGCGGATGCGCGGGTCGCTGGAATCCGAAGCGAATCCGCGCGCGCCGGACTCGAGGAACTCTCGCGCCGAACTCCAGTCATCGTGATGGGGATGAGCGACCCGCGCGTCTACACCGCGCCACTACAAGCCGCTGGCGCCGCCGGGTATTGGCCAAAAGACGGCGACATCGCTCAACTCACCGGTCTCTTGGACGCGGCCTCACACCGCCAGCCCGTGACCGGAAGCGAACCGCCGGCTAGTGCGGCGTCGGAACCACCTGGGCAGCGCGCAGCTCCCAGGCGGCGTTCCATCGAACAGCGACCGGGTTGCCCGGTTCAACGAGCCACCCAGCTTGGGAGCCCCGAGTTGACGGCAACGAATCAATCCCGTATGCGAGCGGCCGCTAGACCCGATGCCAAATCCGGCTCGACCAGCGTGTCCACTACGCCCCTCGGTTGCCCGGAGTGCCATCGATACTAGGTCCGCTCCAACGCTTCGGCGGTCCGAGTTTTCCGGCTCCAGCAATCGGCCGACGTACGCGTACTGATGGTCATCGCGACCGGTCACGCAAGGAGCCCAGTCCATGCCTCGCCGCACCCAAGCGCCCGACCGATACGGCTGGCCATCGCAGCCACGCGAGAGCCGGCACGAGCCGGCGTCTACCACTGGGCCGCGTCGCCCCGTGGCGCCCACGCCAGCCACCACCAACGCAGCGGGAAAGGTAGGACGATGATCGCTTTCTATGTCATCAAGCAGTACGAGCGCGCCGTCGTGTTCAAGCTCGGGAAGGTCACGGGCGAGGCGCGCGGACCTGGTCTGATTTTGATCATGCCGTTCGTCGAGCGTATTCATCGCGTGTCGTTGCGGATCGTCACGCTGCCGATCCAGTCGCAGGGGATCATCACCAAGGACAACGTGAGCATCGACGTGTCTGCGGTGGCGTACTACCGGGTGGAGGATCCCATCCGGTCGGTGGTCGCGATCGAGAACGTGCAGTCCGCGATCGGGCAGATCGCGCAGACCACGCTTCGCGCGGTGGTGGGACGTCACACGCTCGATGAGACGCTGTCTGAGACCGACGCGATCAATCAGAACATTCGCGAGATTCTTGACGTGCAGACCGAGGAGTGGGGAGTCAAGGTCACGGTCGTCGAGCTCAGGGACATTCAGCTGCCTGAGAGCATGCAGCGCGCCATGGCGCGCCAGGCCGAGGCCGAGCGCGAGAAGCGCGCCAAGATCATCGCCGCCCAGGGCGAAGCGCTCGCCGCCGGCGAGCTCGCGGTCGCCTCGGACGTGATGATGGCCCACCCGCTTGCCCTTCAGCTGCGCAACCTTCAGACCCTGGTCGACGTCGCGGTCGACAAGAACTCGACTGTCGTCTTCCCCGCCCCGCTCATGAGCACGATCGCCGAGGTCGGAGCGTTCCTGGCCCGCGAGTCCAAAGCCGCCCGCGAGTTTCCCACCCCAGAGGTAACGACAGGTTCTACGAACGGAGAGCTGATACCGCATGACCGCCACCAACCAGCCTGACCGATCGCCAGCACCCGGGATCATCCCGGCGCCACCTCACCTGAACGACAACTTGGCGTGGCCGCCCGCGACATCGAGAAAGCCAGACGATCCGAAGCCGCAACGACGAAACCCGGTCAAGATCGCGTTCACGAGGGTGATGAGCGCGCTTCACGGCGACATGTAAATGGTCGACGCGTACCCAGCCGCGGGCCACGAAGACGCTGCGCCGTCGGACGTCACCGGACCGCGAGCGAGGTAGCGCCGAGCGGGCCGCTCCTGCCCCGGACGGGTGGGGCTGGCGCCCGACCCGCCGCCCAAGCGGTCGGCAGCGGCCGGCGACCAGGTAGCGGATGAGGGTGTCGTTCAGCCCATATTTCCTGTCCGAGTTGAGTTCGCCGGTCGGCCTCACTGGCTGCTTAACGGGTGCGCGCTGTTGTGAGCGGCCGCTTGAGCCACGAAGACTGAGCGAAACAGCGAACCTGACGAGATGTCTGCGTAGGCAGTCGCTGCCGCGGGTTGTCGCCGCAGCGCAGCCCCCCGCTGCCGTCGGCGGCAGCTGGTGTGAGGAGGTGGTCTGCCTGAGACCGGCACGGTCAGAGATTGGCTGCGGGGATCCCGCATCGGAGCCGGTGTCTCGTACCGATGTCACAGCAACGTAAAGGAGGGATGCTGGGATCTCTTCAGATATTCGGCGACTATCGATGCGTGTCGAGAACCGGTGTAGCTCACTCGTCGCACCTCGACTTAGGTGCGACGTGCGGGTTACCCGTCGACCGGGGCCCTTCCCCAGATGGGGCGCCGAGGCTCCAACGCGCAAGGAAGTAGGTGCGCTCATGTCAACCACCGTCTCTTCAGTACCGCCCCGGGGCTGGGCTCAGCCCGACGGTGCGCCACAGCGCGGAGTTCCTTACATCTGCGGCCCGCTCCCAGGCGCGACCACTCCGGAAAAGGCCAATGGCCCGACCGAGCCGTCCCTGGCGGCAAAGTCCGGGCAGGGATCCAAGGGGGGAATCCAAGGCCTAATTGGCAAGCGTGTCGCCGCCGCGACCGAACACGCCCTCGACGGTCCCAACCAGACACTGATGCGGGCTCAGAGGCCTGTCTGGGATCTCCTAAGCAAGTACTACTTCCGGCTCGACATATCCGGGTGGGAGCGACTCCCGGAGGAGACCTCACTGCTGATCGGGAATCATTCCGGAGGGTCGCTGACGATGGATGCCTGGACGTTTGTGGCCGCCTGGTGGCGGCGATTTGGCGCCGAGCGCGTGCTTCATCCGACTGCTCACGATGTGCTCATGGCGGCGCCCGGGCTGGGCGACTACTTCCGCCAGGTCGGGGTGATCCCAGCTTCGCGCCAAGGCGTGACTGCCGCGCTCGGCGCCGGGTGCGACGTGATCATCTGGCCGGGGGGTGACGTCGACGCTATGCGCAACTGGCGCAGGCGCGATGAGGCGGTGCTGGCCGGGCGCAAGGGCTTCGTGCGCACGGCGATTCGCTCAGGCGTGCCGATCGTTCCCGTCGCCACGATCGGCGGGCACGACACCGCATTCGTCCTATCCGAGGGCCGCTGGATTGCGAACGGGCTCGATCGTGTCACCGGGCTCAAGAAGAAGCTTCGCGGTTCTCAGCTGCCGATCGTTCTCGGTTTCCCCTTCGGGTTGACGATCGAGACGATTCCGACGCACCTTCCGCTCCCGGCGAAGATCCGTACCGAGCTGCTGGATCCGATTCACGTTGACCACGACCCAGAGCGGGTCAACGATCGGGAGTACGTCAACGCCGTCTATCAGGAAGTGGAATCAGCTATCCAGGCCGGCATGAATCGGCTCGCCAAGCAGCGACGCTTCCCGATCTTCGCGTGAGACGAAGCAGTCATCAGCCGCCGTCAAGCCGAGGTGGCTGGACGAACGGGGCCGGCGGCCGTCCTGCGGATCGCCGGCTCACCGGCCGGTGGGGCGCATCTCGGCCAGCGTGGACGGACCCACGCCACGGGCCCTTGGGCAGTCTGCTGAAGCGACGCTGCCGGCGGCAGACGGCGTCATAGCCGCCGGTCCTGCTCAGGAGGGTCAGCGCGGAGCGGTCGGTAGCAGCAAGAGCCGACAGCCCGCGTCTGCTGGTTGTAGGAGGACGGCCTGGCGATCCATCACATCGCTTTCGCGGTGGGGGATGGGATACGCTCGCGCAGCAGCGGCTTGGCGACCTTGCCAATCGGGGTCCTGGGTAGCGTGGCCTCGATGAAGATGGCGCGCGGGACCTTGAACTTTGCCAGCACGTTCTTGCAGTGCTCGATGAGCTCATCGGGTTCGGCGGCAAGGCCGGGACGCAGCAACACGAACGCGACCGGCTCTTCACCGAACAGCGGATCCGGCCGGCCGACTACCGCCGCCTCGAGCACGGACGGATGCGTATGAAGGGCGTCTTCGATCTCCTTTGGGTAGATGTTCTCACCGCCCCGGATGATCATGTCTTTGAGTCGGTCGACGAGCACCAGGTAGCCATCCTCGTCAAACCGGCCGAGATCGCCGGTGTGCAGCCAACCTCCACGCAAAGTCTCGGCCGTTTCCTTCGGTTTGCCGAGATACCCTCGCATCACGTTCGGGCCCTGCACCGTAACTTCGCCCACTTGTCCGGATGGCAACGGCTCGTCGTCCTCGCCGACAACCCGAACCTCCTGTCCTGGCAACGGCAAACCCACCGTGCCGGGCTTGCGCAAGCCCCTCAAGGGATTTGCCGTCGTCACAACCGTCCCCTCCGATTGCCCGTATCCCTCGAGGATCGCAATGCCGTAGCGATCCTCGAACGCATGAATCGCCGCGGCGGGCATCGGCGCGGCTCCGCACACTACGCACCGTAGTGAGGTGCTATCCGGTCGGACCTCCGCCGGCAGAGCCGTGAGCATCGCGTAGATCGTCGGCACCGCGGAGAAATAGGTGGGCCGGACCCGCTCCACTAGATCCCAGAACGTCTTCGGGTCGAACCTGGGGGCGATCACCGTGGAGCCGCCCGCTACGAGCGGCGAGACAACACTGACCATGATTCCATTGACATGGAACAACGGCAACACCAGCAGACAACGATCGGCCGAGGTCATCTCAAACCAGTCGACGATCATCGCCGCGGTCGCCACGAGGTTGGCGTGGTCGAGCATCACGCCCTTCGGGCGGCCAGTCGTCCCGCCCGTGTAGATCATCAAGGCCAGCTCGTCGGGGTCGGTCCTCGGCAGCATCGCGTCATTCGCGCCGTCTCGATGCAGGAGCTCGTCGATAACGCACACCCGTGCGGCGCCGTCCTCGACCTTCGAGAACGATGAATCATCCGCCACGACCAGTCGAGCGCCTGAGTCGGCGAGCTGGTACTGCACCTCGGGTCTCGTTAGAGCAGGATTCACCGGACTAAGCGCCGCGCCGAGGCGCCAGGCGGCGAACATGATCACAACCAACTCGACGCTGTTGGGAAGTACCACCGCGACCACATCACCAGGGCCGATGCCCATCCCGATTAATCCGCCGGACACGCGCTGTACCTCCGCGGCGAAGGCCGCGTTGTCGAGCTCTCGGTCGCCGTCAGCGAGACACGGCGCTCCCGGATGTGAGGCGGCCCGCTCGTCGGGCAGCGCAGCCAGGTGCATCACCATTTGGTTCTCCTCCTCAGCGAGACAGTGCGACTCATGGTAGGCGTTCAGCTCGAAACCTCACATTCGGCACAGACACCGAACACTCGCCGCGCTTCGGGGGCGCGTCCGGGATTCCTCGCCGACCAGTGGGCCGAAGGCCGTAACGATTGCTTCTGCGCCGAGGACACACATCCGTAGATCGCCGCAGCCGGCTTCACGCGGCCACCGATGCCGAGCTCGGGACCGAGTGGTTTGATGCTGTCAAAGGAGGTGAACTGATGGCGAATGAGTTCGTTGACACCGGCGCCCGCGTGGGTGACTGGGTTGAGCCGTTTGGTGTGCACGGCCAGGCGCCGCGCCGGGGAGAGATCATCGAGCTGCTCGGCGGCGAAGGACACGAGCATTACCGCGTGCGCTGGGATGAGCAGCACGAGTCGATCGTGTACCCAGCCGACGGCGTGATCGTTACTCCGGGTCCAGCACGGCGCGGACGTTCCGCGGGCAAGGGCCAGGTGCAATAACAGTCACGGCGCTCATGCCTCATGCATGCGCCCGGCACGGCTCGGCGAGGTCTCCGCTCGCAAATTGGTGCCTCTTGCGGCTGCGGCGGCTAGTGCCGGGCCGTCGGGGTGGGGGGGTTGGGTATGGGGATCTCGCGCTTGAGGACCTTGCCGGTTGATCCTTTGGGTAGCTCGTCCATGAACCAGACGTGGCGGGGGTATTTGTAGGCTGCCAGTCGGTTCTTGACGAACTGTCGGATTTCATCGGCGCTTGCGTGTTGGTCGGGTCTGAGTACGATCGCGGCGGCGATCTCCTCGCCGAGCGCCTGGACGGGGATGCCGAATACTGCGGCCTCGAGCACGGCGGGGTGCTCGTAGAGCACCTCCTCGATCTCGCGCGGGTATACGTTGAAGCCGCCGCGGATGATCATTTCCTTTTTGCGGTCGACGATGAAGAAGTAGCCGTCCTCGTCCACTCGGGCGAGGTCTCCGGTGAGTAGCCAGCCATCGTTGAGTACCTCGGCGGTGGCGTCGGGGCGGTTCCAATAGCCCTTCATCACGTTGTGGCCGCGGATCGCGATCTCGCCGACGTCGCCCGGCGGCAGCTCGTTGCCGGCGACGTCGTCGAGGACCTTCATCTCGACACCGCGGATGGGTGTCCCGATCGACCCGGGCTTGCGCTCGCGCTCGGGGTGGTTAAACGACGCTACCGGTGAGGTTTCAGACAGTCCGTAGCCCTCGAGGATGACGCAGCCAAATGCCTTCTCGAATCCGCGCATGACCTCGACTGGCATTGCCGAGCCTCCGGACACGCATGTGCGGAGGCTCGAGACGTCGTAGCGCGCCCGGTCGGGGTAGTTGAGCAGGGCGTGGTACATCGTCGGCACGCCGGCGAACAGCGTGACCTTGTCTCGTTGGATGATCTCCAGCGCCTTGCCGGGCTCGAAGCGGGGGATCATGGTCAGGCACGCTCCGGCGCGGATCCCGGTATTCAGGCAGCAGGTCTGCCCGAAGGAGTGAAACAACGGCAGCGCGCCGAAGATCACGTCGTGCTCGCAGACGTGGAAGAGTTCGGTGCCGCCGGTCCGGCAGTTCTCGAGCATGTTGGAGTGCGTCAGCTCGGCGCCCTTGGGCGTGCCCGTGGTGCCGGAGGTGTAGAGGATCACGGCGGTGTCCGAGTCATCGCGCTCGATGTCGTCGGGTTCTCGCGAGGCGTCTGCGAGCAGGGCCTCGAAGTCGCCCGGCTCAACGACGATCACCTCGGTTCCGGATACTGCGGCGCCTTCCTGCGCTGACTCCGCGAAGCCGTGCCACGCGAACATCAGCCGCGCGCCCGAATCCGAGAGGTAGAAGTTGACTTCTCGTCCCTTCAGCAGCACGTTCATCGGGACGACCACGCCGCCGGCGCGGAGCACGCCGTAGTAAACAACCCCGAAGTACGGCACGTTCGGGAGCATCACCCCGACGCGATCGCCCGGCCGCAGGCCCCGCTCTTTCAGCAGGCCCGCCACCCGGGTCGCGCCTTCGTTGAGCATGTCGTATGTGAGGCTGCTGTCCTCGAGCTTCAGCGCCGGCCGATCACCGTGCCTGGGCGCTGTCTCGGTCAGCAGCTTTGCGAGGTTGGTTGACATGGGATCGCTCCGCTCATCATGCGCGGCCCGCGGCACCGGGGCATCCGGGTATCGCCGCATAACCAAGCGAACAGCTACCGAGGCGGGTGAGCACGACTATTCTCCGCGCCGCGGAGGATCAAATCCTTTGAGCGACCGACGATGTTGACGCGCCCGTCCTGCTCGATCGTCGCAAGCTCGCCGGCGAGGCTTGCACAACGATGATTCGCAGTTCTACGGCCTCTTATGCCTAATCCGTAGTCGAGGGAGGCGGTATCCGTAGTCGCTACGCATGACGCGAAGACCATCGAGATCTAGAAGTATGAGACCAGCCGCGTTGAGTACCGATGCCGCCGGTCCCATTTTCCGCCTTAGCGTTTTCCCCAAAGTGTTTCCTCAATCCTGGAGGCGTCCGAATGCCGCCCATACGCCGTCATATGCGTATCGCGGACACGCAAGATCTGGCGGCAAGACTCCGGTCTCGCGGCCGCTCTGAGGCCGCCGATCGCGTGCTGAACCTATCTAAAGGTGGCGTGCTCGTCGCGGGAGGCGAACTCGACGTCGGAGAGATCGTCAGCTACGAGCTCTCCGGCCCTAGAGAGTTCCGGCTCGCCGGCCTCGCCGCGGTCGCGCACAGCAGCAACAGAGGCACGGGACTGCGGTTCTTAGACGTCGACGCGTCAGCGGACCGCGAGATTGAGGACCTGATCGCCATAAAAATACGCTGGCAGGTATTGGAGTCGTCGGCTATCAGGATCCCCGGACTGTACATCGGGTGAGGTGGCGGATAGAGAGCTACCGCCGGACCGATCCGCTACAGCGACACGCACGCGCGCACGAGCGTCGGTGTGGTGGCGCTGGCGATTCTGGTGTTCGCGTTCCGGCTCCTGGTCGCTGGCAACTTCCCGATCCGGCCTCTCGCCGCGCGCAGAGGCCAGTCACACCCACCATAAGAAGAGGATGTGAAGGCATGGCGAACCAAATCTCATACGTGCATGGAAGCTCGCTTACGCCGCTGATCGGCGAGACACTTGGCGCGAACTTCGACCGGATTGCCGCGACTTATCCTGACCGCGACGCGGTGATCGTCCGCCACCAGAAGGCGCGCTGGACCTACTCGGAGTTCGCCGACCGCGTCGGGCGTCTCGCCCGCGGGTTCATCACCAGCGGATTGCGCCCTGGGGATCGGTTGGGGATCTGGTCCCCCAACTGTGCGGAATGGCTGCTGGTTCAGTATGCCTCGGCCAAGGCAGGAGTCATCCTCGTCAACATCAACCCGGCATATCGAACGTCCGAGCTGGAGTATGTTCTCGGCCAGTCTGGCTGTCGGATGCTGGTCTCGGCTCGCGCGTTCAAGAGCTCAGACTACGCGGGCATGGTCGAGGAGGTCGCCCCCCGCTGCCCAGACCTGGAACAGGTGGTGTTCCTCGACTCGCCCGACTGGGAGCAACTCGCGGCGGGCGCGGACGAGGTCTCGCTGCCCGCGAGCTTGCAGTTCGACGATCCGATCAACATCCAGTACACGAGCGGCACCACAGGCTTTCCGAAGGGCGCCACGCTCACTCACCACAACATTCTCAACAACGGCTTCTTCATCGGCGAGACCTGCCGGTACACCCCGGAGGACCGGGTCTGCATCCCCGTACCGTTCTACCACTGTTTCGGAATGGTGCTCGGCAACCTTGCGTGCACCACCCACGGGGCGTGCATCGTCATCCCAGCCCCGTCCTTCGAGCCGGACGCGACGCTTACCGCCGTCGAGGAGGAGCGGTGCACGTCACTCTACGGCGTACCGACGATGTTTATCGCCGAACTCGACCTGCCCGAATTCGGCGACTTCGATCTCACCTCACTGCGAACCGGAATCATGGCCGGCTCCCCTTGCCCGATCGAGGTGATGCGCAAAGTGATCGAGCACATGCACATGAGCGACGTGACGATCTGCTACGGCATGACCGAGACCTCTCCGGTATCAACACAAACGACTGCCGATGACGACATCGATCACCGCACCTCCACGGTCGGACGCGTGCACCCCCACGTCGAGATAAAGATCATCGACCCCACCACCGGCGATTGCGTTGAGCGCAACACACCAGGCGAGCTGTGCACCCGAGGTTACAGCGTCATGCTCGGCTACTGGAACGACGCCGAGCACACAGCCGAAGCGATCGACCAGGCCGGATGGATGCACACCGGCGACCTCGCGACCATTGACCAGGATGGGTACGTCAACATCGTTGGCCGCTCCAAGGACATGATCATTCGTGGTGGGGAGAACATCTATCCGCGGGAAATCGAGGAGTTCCTCTACAGCCACCCGCAAATCAAGGATGTACAGATCGTCGGAGTCCCGGACTCGCGCTACGGCGAAGAGATAGCCGCCTTTGTAATCGCGCGCACACCCAACCAAATCGACGCCCCGGCGGTGCGCGAATTCTGTCGCGACAAGATCGCGCACTACAAGATTCCGCGCTACGTGATCCCCGTAGAAGAGTTCCCGATGACCATCACCGGCAAGGTCCAGAAATTCAAACTCCGCGATCAAGCAATCGAATGGCTTGACCTACACAGCGCGATCGCCGAAACAGCATAGACCCCTGGCTCCGTGGGGCGAGTGTGCGTGATTCGCCCGGCGAACCCGTCCGGGTGGTTCGCGACGTTCTGCTTCGCGATGGCTCGACGCTGCGGCTGCAGGCGCCAAGCCCAGCGGATTACGAGGGCATCAGGGCGTTCTATGAGCAGCTCTCTCCGCAGAGCAGGTACTTCCGCTTCCACGGGAGGGGACGCCCTGACATCGTCGCGCGAGCCGCCGTGGAGTCGAGCGGCATCGATCGCGTTTCCCTGATCGCACGTCGTGCCGGGCGCGTGATCGCGGCGTGCAGCTACGAGGGGCTGCGCGAGCCGGGTGTCGCCGAGATCGCGTTGGCAGTGGCGGATGACGAGCAGCGGCGCGGCATCGGTACACGGATGCTCGAGCAGTTGGCTGCGATCGGGGCGGAGCGCGGGGTGCGCCGCTTCGATGCGGCGGTGCTGTCGTCGAACCGTGTGATGCTCAGCGTGTTTCGGAACGCCGGCTTCGCGGTCAATCGGGCCGTCCTCGAGGAGCTCAACGTGTCGGTTGACATCACCCCGGTTGTGGCGGTAGTGCAGCGGATCGATGAGCGCGACCATTTTGCTGCGCTTGCTTCGCTGCGGCCGTTCCTCGCCCCTTCATCGGTCGCGGTCATCGGGGCGGTGGACACGCCGGGAAATGTCGGGCGCGCGGTGCTTGAGAACATCCGCAACGGTGGCTTCGGGGGTGTGGTCGAGTGGGTCGACGCCGGGGGTGCCGCCGTGTCCGCCGAGCGGTCTTTGCAGCGCGTCGGCGAGCTTGAGGTCGCTCCGGATCTGGTCATCCTCGCGGTCGAGGGGGCTGCCGTTCTGGATTTCGCGGCCGCGGCTGCCGCCAGGGGGGCGAAAGCGCTACTAGTTGTCCCGGCCGGCCCAGCGCAGGACATCGAGGCATCGTCCTGGCTTGAACCCAGACTGCTGGACATCGTCCGGGACGCTGGGCTGCGTCTGATTGGCCCCAACTCGCTGGGGCTGATCAACAACGCGCCGGAGGTTCGCCTGAACGCGACGTTCACGGGCGCCTCCGTGAGCTCGGGGGGGCTGGCGATCTGCTCACCCTCAGGCGCGGTGGGGATCGGACTTCTTTCTCATGCGGCGGCTCTCGGCCTGGGCGTCTCGCTGTTCGCCTCGCTCGGTAACCGGGCCGATGTGTCGACCAACGACTTGCTCGAGTGGTGCGAACAGGATCAGCGGACGGCGGCCGTGATCCTATATGTCGACACGTTCGGCAATCCCGAGCATTTCACGCGAATCGCCCGGCGGGTCTCACGGACCAAGCCCATACTTGCCATCAAGGGTAGACAGAGTGCCGGGCGGGTCATCGCCGACGCGCGCTCTCATACCGCCGCGGCGCTGCGCGGCGACGAGGTCCTCGATGCCCTGCTGCATCAGGCCGGGCTGCTCCGGTTCCGCAGCGGCGATGAACTGTTCAACGCGGCCGAGTTCTTCGAGCGCCAGCCGCTGCCCGCCGGTCGTCGCATCGGAATCGTCAGCAACTCGGTTGGTGTGGCGACGATCGCCGCCGACGCAGCCGCTGCGCGGGGGCTCGAGGTAAGGGAAGCAGGCGACGCGTCAAACCCGCTCACCCTGACAGCCGGCGCGGGACCGGATGATTACGGAACCGAAATCACCAGGCTACTTGGCGAGCCCTCGATCGACGCGCTGATGGTGTTCTACGTGGAAGTCTACGAGGGAGACCCAGACGCAGTGCTGCAAACGATCTCGACCGCCTGTGCCGGGCAGCCCAAGCCAGCTGTCGCGTGCGTGGTGCGCTCCGATGGACGCCCGCGACCGCGCACCGCCGCCGGAGTCCCCAACTTCTTGTTCCCGGAATCCTGCGCGAACGTGCTCGCCAGCGCGGTCGAGCGTCGCGAATGGCTGTCGCGGCCGCTGGGCGAGGTCCGAGACTATCCCGATCTTGACGGACCGGCGGCGCGGGCGTTGGTCGAAGCATTCCTCGAGCAGAACCCCGCGGGCGGGTGGATCTCGCTTGGCGAGGCCGAGACCCTGTTGGCCACGCACGGGATTCCTATCGTCGCGTCGCATCGCTGTCGGGATCTCGCGCGCGCGATCGCGGTAGCGGCGGAAATTGGCAAACCGATCGCCCTGAAGGCGGACTTCGAGGCGCCCGGTCCCGCGGGCGACATCGACGCGGTCCTACGTGGACTGCTCGGTGAGGCGGCAATCAAAGCCGGCTGGCGGGAGCTGCAAGGGCGTATGCGAGTCACCGGGTACCCATGGATCGGCGCGATCGTTCAACCGCTCTACGACCAAGGAGTTAGCGTGCTCGTAGGCGCCGTAGCCGATCCCGATCTGGGGCCGGTGCTGGCGGTAGGCCTCGGCGGACGCCAGGCAGGTCTCGGCCGCAGCACCGCGTTCCGGCTGCTGCCGCTCACGGACGCCGACGCCGACGAATTGATCGATGCCTCGCGGAGCGTGGCCGCCGAGCTGGATGGATTTCGCGGCAGCGAACCGCTCGATCGCCAATCCTTGCGCGAGCTGATCCTCCGTTTAGCGCTCCTGCTTCGACGCGTTCCAGAGGTGGTCGAAGCCGATCTCAATCCGACCCGCTGTACGACGAGCGGTTGCGTAGTGCTTGACACCCGAGTGCGGATCGAACGCCGAGGCCCGATCGAACGGGTCAAGACGTGGTGAGCCGCGAACCGAGAGTGGGCGATGGCCGAGCGACCGTCGCCCACTCTCGCTGATCCGGGCTGGATCTAGCTGCGGCGCTCAGGGCACCAAGACGATCCTGGCCGCCACGCGACCGGCCTCGACATCGGCGATCGACTCGTTGACCCGGCTGAGCGGACGTACCTCGTGTATGACCTTGGTCTTACCGGCCCGGTGGAGCTCGAACACCTCGCGCAGGTCCGTGCGAGTGCCGACGATCGACCCGACGATGGTGATCCCGTTCAACACGGTCTCGAAGATGGGGAGGGTGACGTCGTTGTCAGCGGGGAGCGCCACGAACACGAGCTTGCCGCCACGGCGAAGCGTGCCGTAGGCCTGCTCGAACGCCCGCGGCGAGACAGCCAGAGCGATCGCCTGGTCGGCTCCGCCGAGCGCCTTGATCGCCTCGACCGGGTCCTCCTTTGCTGCGTTGACCGTGAACTCGGCGCCAAGTTCACGCGCCAACTCGAGCTTCTCCTCGACCAGGTCGACGGCGATCACCCGTCCGCCGGCGATCGCGGCGTACTGGATCGCGAGGTGCCCAAGCCCGCCGACGCCAAACACGGCGACCAGGTCCGACGAACGCGTGCCGGCGACCTTGACCGCCTTGTAGGTGGTCACACCGGCGCAGGTCAACGGCGCCGCGTCGAATGGGTCGATTCCCTCGGGCACCTCGACGACGTAGCGCGCGTACGCGGTGGCGTACTCGCCGAAGGTGCCGTCGATCGAGTACCCCATGTTCTCCTGGGACTCGCACAGGGTCTCCCACCCGGACACGCAGTAGTCGCATGTACCGCAGGCGTAGCCGAGCCACGGCATCGCCACGCGATCGCCGAGCGCCACCTCGGTCACGCCTGAACCGAGCTCGGTGACGATGCCGACGCCCTCGTGGCCGGGAACGAAGGGTGGTGAGGGCTTGATCGGCCAGTCGCCATTCGCCGCGTGGATGTCGGTGTGGCAAAGACCCGACGCCTCGATCTTGACTCTGATCTGCCCGGCTTGGAGTGGCGTTGCCGGCACTTCATCGACGGTCAGGGGCGCGTGGAATTCGTGCACCACCGCTGCGCGATAGCTCGTGAGCTCTGCGGCTGTCGTGGTGGGCTCGGAAAGCGTAGTGGCCATGGAAGTTTTCTCCTTTGAGGTCGTCTGCTCGGATGGTCGAGGAGCCAGGCGGGCTCACCATCCGCGGACGCGAGCAGATCGGCGTGGAAAACCCGCGACGTCAATACGGCCCAGCACTGATTGCGCGGGGGTGCGGCCGACAGGCAGGGCGGGGGAGCCGGGTGCGAGCCGCGGGCAGACGACGGCTGCGGCTCGATACCGAGCCGTCTACCGGCCAACTACCGATGACCGCGGCCAACGCTGGATCTAGCGTCGGTTCGGATACCGAAAGATCGAGGAGGCAGTCATGTCGCTAACGACGAGTCAGACCTACACCGGCAGCTACCTGATGCCCTCGCTTGAGCACGCCACGGTGTCGGACGCGATGCATCCGGGGCTTCTCGCCTGCGAGCCTGACGCGAGCCTGCCCGAGGTGGCCCGGATAATGGCCACACATCACGTTCACTGCGTCGCCGTAGTCGGGATCTCACACGAGGACCCGCCGTGTGGCGTCTGGAGCGTGATCTCCGATCTCGATCTGGTCCGCGCGGGCGTCCGCGACGGTGAGGGATCGAGCGCGCGCGCGATCGCGCAGCAGCCGCTGGTGACGGTGGAGCCTTCGCTCCCGTTACGAAAGGCCGGCGAGTTGATGTCCGAGCATGGCGTCAGCCATCTGGTTGTCGTGGAGCCCGTCACCGAGCGGCCGATCGGCATCCTGTCCACGGCCGACATCGCCGGAGTGCTCGCGTGGGGGGAGGCATGAGGGCGTGGCCACACAGAACTCATCGCATAGTCGTGCCGAGGTCCTGATCGCCGGGGGCGGATTCGCCGCCATCGAGGCGGCCCTCGCCCTGCGTGCCCTCGCCGAGGACCGAGTCACACTGACGATGCTCGCTCCAGAGCCGGTGTTTCGTTATCGCCCGGCGGCCACGAGCGAGCCGTTCGACCTTGCGCCGTCACGGTGCTATGACCTGCGCGCGATCGCCAGTGACATGGATGCGAAGTACCACCAGTCGCGGCTAGAGGCGGTTGCCTCACGCAAGCACACCGTGCGCACGGCAGCGGGGGCCCGCCTGCACTATGACGCGTTGATCATCGCGACCGGCGCCCGCGCGATGGTCGGTGTGGCGGGCGCGAGCACGCTGCGCGACCAGCGCGACATCGGGTTGATCCGACGGCTGATCGGCGAGGTCGAGCGCGGAGCTGTCAGACGCATCGTGTTTGCGCTGCCGGCCGGGACAACTTGGCCTTTGCCTCTTTACGAACTTGCGCTGCTCTCGGCTGGGCACGCCCGCGACCTCGGCCTGGCGGTCGAGACGACGCTGGTCACCCCGGAGTTGGGGCCGCTGTCGGTGTTCGGCCGCGAAGCGTCCCGGCTGGTTCGCGATCTGCTCGAGGAACGCGGCGTTGCCTTCGTCGGCGGCGTGATCCCCGCGGCCGTTCGGCGTGATGGAGCGCTTGCCCTCGCCGACGGTGAGCTGATCGCGGGCGACCGCGTGGTGGCACTGCCCGAGTTGCGCGCACGCCGGTTCAGCGGCGTGCCGGCCGGTCGATTGGGGTTCGTGCCCACAGATGGTTCCGGACGTGTCGAAGCGCTCGCGGACGTCTACGCAGCCGGCGACGTGACCACCTTCCCGATCAAGCAGGGCGGCCTGGCAGCGCAGCAGGCCGACGTCGTGGCACAGACCATTGTCGCCCGGCTGGGCGTCCCGGTGAAGGCGATTCGGGCACCGCACGTCGTGCAGGCCCGGCTGCTGGGAGGAGAGCAGGCCGTGTTTCTGCGGACCGAATTCGACTGGACGGGGAGACCGACGGCCGCCGCGCTCGTGCGCGGCGACGACGAGCGTGCCGCAAAGGCCGCGAAGGTGCTCGGTCGTTACCTCGTGCCCTACCTGGAAACGCTCGAGCCGCCTACGGACGATTGGCGGGCAGCAGCATGAAGCCGACAAAGTCACACGCGCATAGCCCGGGTACCGACGCCACCGCAGCCCACCGGCGAGAGCTCGATCGAGAGCCACAAACGCGGGATGAGCGTCCGACCCGGGCTGGCACGGGCCAGGAACAGGTTTTTCGCGACCTGCGCCAGCGCAATGAGCGGCGCGCGCGTCTGGCCAGGGCTCGGCGCAAGCCCGGCTGAAGCAGCCACCCAAGGGGGCCCGGACCACCCGCCTCGGTCCTCGATCGGCGCCGGCACTGCTCACATCTACGGATGCAAGTTACGTAGAAAGCCGGTCTGGACGCTGGGAAACGTTGCGCCTATGCTCCGCGCACGGACCGTCGGCCCGTAACGGCGGCCACCGTGACCATGCCGACCGGGAAGTCGCAGTCGTGAGAGGAGATTGCGTTGGACACTCCGGCTTCAGCGCGCAGGTTCTCGAGTGGGGCTCGCCGTGACAGCGCGGCGCCGCTCGTCCGCGCGGTGATCGCGACCGCGCGGAGGTTCAGCGCGGATCGCCCGCAGGCCTCCGCGGATCGTCCGAACGCCTCCGCGGTCGCCGGCCACAGCCGCCGCCAACCGCTGCCTGCCACACGGTCGACGCGGCCAGCGCCTTAACGCACTCGGCTAGCTCGTCGCCCGCTCGACGCTGCCCCGGCGCTCTCGGTTGCGGACGGGGGCTAGGAGCTCGTCGATTCCCTCCTCGATGCCGTGCGCCAGTACGTCGATATCGGGTGTCGATTCGCTGTCGGCAATCACACCGAAGGTGACTAGCCCGTCGTAGGAGAAGATCGCGATCCCGACCGAGTGCGACGCGGCCAGCGGCACGATCGGCTGGACCTCGCGCAGCCGCGCTCCGAACGCGTAGAGCGGGATCTGCGGCCCGGGCACGTTGGTGATCGTCACGTTGAACAGGCGGGTCGCGTACAGCGAGCGCGCGAGTCCCGCGTGCACGATCGGCGGAGCCAGCGCTGCCAGGTCGAGCACCGCCGCGGCACCGGTGGCGGCGCCCGAGGACTTCAGGCGCTCGGTGGCGGCCACGATTCGCCGATGGCGCTCGTAGGGATCGGAGGTGGCGACCGGAAGGTCGACGAACAGCGAGCTGACGCGATTCCCGAGCATCAGCCGCTGCGAGCTCTGACGGAGGTTCATCGGGACCATCGCGCGCAGACCTCGTGACGGGAGCTCCTCGCCACGCTCGAGGAGCAGACGCCGCAGGCCGGTGGTGCAGACGGCGAGCGCAGCGTCGTTGATCGAGCCTCCGAAACCGCGACGGACGGACTTGAGATCCGCCAGCGGACGATTGAAGGCTGCGAACCGCCGGGTCGAGCCGATCGGGACGCTGAGCGACGTGTGGGGCGCGCCGATGAGTTCGTCGCGGACGATCAGCTCAGCCACCGACCGCGAGCGCTCCAGCGCCTCGCGCGGGTGGAGCGCCGCGTGGAGTCCGGCCCGAGCGACCTCGGCGCCGGCGTGTGCCGCGTGGACGATCGGCTGCGGTGGCCCGGGCAGGAAGGGCCGCAGGGCCGGACGACCGTCCGGTGGTGGCACCGGGGCCGTTGGGCGTTCGGGCGGATTCGGTTCGGCGTCGAGCAGCAGGTAGGCGACGTCGACGGAGCCGACCCCGTCGACCAGACAGTGATGGGTCTTGTGGGCCAGCGCCCAGCGGCCGTCGGAAAGCCCTTCGATCAGCGCCACCTCCCATAGGGGACGCGTCCGGTCGAGCCGGTGCGAGTAAAAGTCGGCGGCCCAGGCAGACAGCTCCGCCTTGCCACCCGGGGAGGGGAGGGCCACGCGGGTGACGTGGTCAGCGATGTGGAACCGCTCGTCGTCGATCCACTGCGGCCACGCTAAACCGCCGGTGCGGGTGGCGGACAGCCGCTGCGAATAGCGCGGCAGTTGACTCAGCCGCGACTCGAGGTTTGCGCACAGCTCCTCGCCCGTGGGCGCCCCGCCCCCGGGCACCGGGTCGAAAACCATCACGCCGCCGATGCTCATCAGCGCGCCCTCGTCCTGCTGTTCGAGTTCGAGGAACGTCGCGTCGAGCGCTGTCAGGGTGTCAGGCATGAGCCCGTCAGACCCCGAGCAGGTGAACGATGGCGATCAGAAGCACCTGCGCTCCGAGCACGCCGAGGGCGCCGAGGTAGAGCGCCATCGCGCGGATGCTTCGTGTGCGGGACGTCAGGTTGGAGGCCCGCGCAGCGGCCAGGCGCTCGAGTGCCGCATTCGCGAGCAGTTCCTTGTCTGCGGCCTGGAAACTCAACTCGGCGAAGTCGCGGAACTCCTCGAGCGCCATGCGGCTTTTCTCAGACGGCGCAAAGACCTGGCCAGAGATGGCGGCGGCGGCGAGCAGGAACACCGCGGTCAATCCCGCGGCGCAGACCGTGACCGCGGCGCCGAGATGAGAGAGTTTCTGCGCGGCCTGCGCTGCGGCTGATCCGAGTCCGGCCGTGAGCGCGAGCAGTACGCCGCAGGCGGTGAGGAGCCCGGCCGCGCGCGAGCGGGAAGCCTCGGCATGGGCGTGCTCGACACGAAGCGCCTCGAGCGCCACCTCGCGCACGGCGTCCGGGTCGGGCGGCGGGGAGTCGGTCGCCAACGGCGCGATGGGAGCGTCGCCAAGCCGCCCGCACGCGGCGCCGGGGCCATCGATGACCCCAAGCGCCGCGGGGGTGGCCGTCGCGACAGCGTCCCACTCGACGCCGTCGTGCGACATCTCAGAAGAACCCGAGGGGGTTCGGGTCATAGCTGACCAGCAGGCACTTGGTCTGCGTGTAGTGGTCGAGCATCATCCGATGGTTCTCGCGCCCAACGCCGGAGGCCTTGTAGCCGCCGAACGCTGCGTGGGCCGGATACTGGTGGTAGCAATTGGTCCACACACGACCGGCCTGGATCGCCCGGCCCATGCGGAAGGCCCGGCTTCCGTCCCGGGTCCACACTCCGGCTCCCAGGCCGTACATGGTGTCGTTGGCGATCTCGAGTGCCTCGGCCTCGTCCTTGAAGGTCGTCACGGCGACGACCGGGCCGAAGATTTCCTCCTGGAACACCCGCATCTTGTTGTGACCCTTGAGCGCCGTCGGTTGGAAGTAGTAGCCGCCCGCCAGGCGTTCGTTCAACGGCGGCCGGTGACCGCCGATCAGGATCTCGGCACCCTCGTTGAGGCCGATCGCGACGTAGCTCTCGATCTTCTCGAGCTGGCTGATCGACACCTGCGGGCCGATCATCGTCTCGCGATCGAGCGGATCGCCTTGCTTGATCTGGCCAATGCGCTCCACCACGCGCGCCATGAATTCGTCGTAGATCGATTCCTGAATCAGCGCCCGCGACGGGCACGTGCAGACCTCGCCCTTATTGAAGGCGTAGAGCACGAGGCCCTCGATCGCCTTGTCGAGGAACGCGTCATCGGCGGCCATCACGTCTTCGAAGAAGACGTTCGGGGACTTGCCGCCGAGCTCGGTGGTCGACGGGATCAGGTTCTGGGCCGCGTAGGACATGATCAGGCGCCCGGTCACGGTCTCGCCGGTGAACCCGATCTTCGCGATCCGCTTATTCGACGCCAGCGCCTTGCCGATCTCGGCCCCGGGACCGTTGACCACGTTGATAACCCCCGGCGGGACGATGTCGCCGATCACCTCCATCAGCTTCAGGATCGACCATGGGGTGGGGCTGGCCGGCTTGATCACCGTGCAGTTCCCGGCCGCCAGTGCGGGCGCCATCTTCCACGCCGCCATCAGCAGCGGGAAGTTGAACGGGATGATCTGGCCGACCACCCCCAGCGGCTCGTGGAAGTGATAGGCGTAGGTCTGCTCGTCGATCTCGGAGATCCGCCCCTCCTCGGAGCGGGCGGCGCCGGCGAAGTAGCGGAAGTGGTCGGCTGACAGGGGAATGTCGGCGGCCAGCGTCTCGCGCACCGGCTTGCCGTTCTCATAGCTCTCGGCCACGGCGAGCATCTCGAGGTTCTCCTCGATTGCGTCCGCGACCGCGTTCAGCACCGCGGCGCGCTCGGCCGGTGAGCGCCGTCCCCACGCGCCCTTGGCTGCATCGGCCGCGTCGAGCGCCAACTCGATGTCCTGCGCGCCGGACTGGGCCACTTCGCAGAACGTCTCACCGGTCGACGGCGTGGGATTCTCCCGGTACTCGCCGGTCGTGGGGCGGACCCATTCTCCGCCGATGAAGTTCTCGTAGCGCTCGTCCAGCTCGACTGGGCTGCCAGCCTCACCGGGCGGGGCGAATGTGGTGGATTCGATTATGGACATAGCGGGTCTCTCCTTCAGTGATGGAAAGCGTCACCGATAGATACTCCGCCGATTCGGGCCTCTTCAAATCGGGGGGTCACCCGTGATTCGGTGCGGGAAAGAGCGGATTCCACAACGGGGGACGCGCATGACGCCTTCGGAGCATTCGCATCGCGGCCTCGGACGACTTCGGTTCTCGTCGCGGCGTCTTTGATCTAGGTTCGCGTTATCTGGTTTCACCCCAAGCGAAAGAAGCGATTGCGATGCCCAGCACCGACGAGACGACCTTCATCAATGCAACAGCCGAGGCGACCGAGGCGCTCCGGCGGCTCGCCCTGACGCACGGCCCGCTCGCGCTGTTTCAGTCGGGAGGATGCTGTGACGGTTCGCTCCCGCTCTGCCTGCTCGCCGATGAAATGGCGCCCGCTTCCGGTGACCTGCGGCTGGGAGAAGTGGCCGGGGTGCCGTTCTACATGGATGCCGACCAGTTCCAGCGGTGGGGCAAGCCGCAGTTCGTGCTCGACCTCGCCGCGGGTGCTCCCGAGGGATTCTCCTTCGGGCTCGCGGACGCGCACTTCGTCACGCACTCGCGGCTGTGTCAGGCCAGGGCGGCCTAGCGACTTCTCCCCCGCCAGTGCCGGGTTCTTGGGATCGCCCAGGGATTGCCCTCAGGGCCAGGGCTGGCGTCCGTGAGAAGAACGTGGCGATTGCGTCGTTCGTCACGGTTGGGCATTCGATCTGCGGCACGTGTCCGCAGTCGAGCTCGAGCTGGCGGGCGTGGGGTACGGCATCTGCGACGTGCCGGGCGAAGCCGATCGGCACCAGCTGGTCTCGTCGGCCCCAGACGAACAGAGCCTCGGCCTGCAGCGTCGCCAGCCGGGGCCAGAAACCGTCCTTCCCGTGCGGCTCGTCGAGGTAGATGTGTCGCGCTGCCGCGTAGAACGCCGCCCGTCCGGCCGGGGTGTGATACGCGCGCAGGAACTCGTCGACGCCGGCGGCTCTCCACCCCTGGTTCGCGCCGGGGACGAGCTGCCGAACGAGCCCATCAACAATCGTGCGGGGCGCGAGCTGGACCAGGCCAAGCTCTGGTCGCGTTAGCCGCAGCAGCGGCGCCCACCGACGTGGGCGCCGCCAGGCCAGGGCCGGCGCGAGCAGGGCGAGTCGGCCGACGCGGTCGGGGTGGCGCAGCGCGATCTCGAGCGCCACCCGTCCGCCGAGGCTGTTGCCGATCAGGTGGACGCGATCCAGCTCGAGCGCGTCGAGCAGGTCGATGCAGGCCGTGGCGAAGAATCGCGCGTCATACGCGGCCCCGATCGGCTTGCTGGAGTCGCCGAAGCCCGGCAGATCGAGCGCGATTGTGCGAAATCGAGTCGACAGCGCGTCGATCGTCGGTACAAAGGAACCTTTTGTCGCTCCGAGTCCGTGCACGGCCAGGACCGGCGGGCCTTCTCCGGCCTCGACGATCGACAGGCGCGCCCGGCGCGTGGCCACAGACCGGAACCGCAGCCGCGTAGGCCCGCTCGCTCCGCTGGTCGCGGCGAGAAACCCGACGCCGACGTGCAGGTTGTGGCGCACCGAAAGTCGGCCGGCGAAGTAGGCGTCGATGGCCGCCCGCGGTTCGGAGGCGATCCTGCCCCACGTCCCGGTGTCGGCGGTGAGGACCGCTTGGGGACGGTCATCTGACGATCCGGTTGTCGCTGCGCCTTCCGAGAGGACGACGTCCCATGCGCCATCATCCGGCGCGACCAGCCGGACGCGCACCCCGCTTGCGGGCGCCTCGAACACGGACCGGTCATAGCGACTGACGAGCGTCCGAAGCCAGGACGGGCTTGCGCTCATCGGGGTCCCGCCGAGGGGAGCGGTGGGTAACTCCGGTCCTGGCATCCCGCCGCCGTTTCTATGCGTTGGCCGGCGGCGTCGCCGCCGTCACGTCGCGCCCTGCGTCCCCGACGCGGCCGCGCTGCGACGTAACCCGGTTGATGACCTCGAAGTAGCGCCCGAGGTGGGAGGGGCCGAGGAACTGCTGCTGCACGCGAAGCTGCGCCTCGATTCCGAATGCTCGCGCGAGGTCGCCATCCGCCAGCAGCTCGCTGATCGCCGCCCCCGCTTGCTCGAGGTCACGTGGGTCCGCCAGCAGCCGTCCCGATAGCCCATCCTCGATCTGATCGCGAATGCCACCGATCCGGCTTGCCACGACCGGTCGCTGCTTCCACATCGCCTCGGCAACGGTCAGGCCGAATCCCTCCGCGAGGCTCTTCTGCACGACCACGGTCGCGTGCCGTTGCAGGGCGTTGACGATAGCCGCGTTCTCCTCGATGTCGTCCATCGGCAGCGAGCACAGGTGCACGCGCCGGCGAACCTTCGCCGGCAACTCGTGCCAGGCGGCCCGGACCGCGTCGAGGACCTGCACACCCTCGGGATCATCGGCGACCGCCGCCGTGGACGGACCGACGAGCAGCAGGTGCGCCCCGCTGCGATCGGGGACGTGCCCCGCGAACGCGCCCAGGACGCCGAGCGGATCCTTGAGCTGATCCCACCGCGAGACCTGCATCGCCACGGGCACGTCGGCCACTAGTGACTCCTCTTCCAGCATTTCGGCCTGGCGCGCGACGCGCCCGGGCGTGCCGTCGGAGCGGGTAAACGTCGGATAGGCGTCGACGTCGCCCGCCACGACCCCCGCGGTGCCCATGATCGCCAACGACTGCTCGCGCGTCTGCTCGGCGTTCTTCGGCGCGAACGCGTCGATCGAGGGGCGGATCACCGCGATCCGATCACGGGGTAATCCCTCCCACGCGAATCCCGCCCGCGAGAAGACGAACGCGTGCGCATCGAGCACATACCCACGCAGGAAATCCCAGGCCTCGTGAGAATGACCGTTGGCGACATCGAGACCGACGTGACAGCGCCAGATGACGGTCGCCCCGGTCTCCCGCACCGCGGCGGCCAGCCCAGCCGTCTGCGGATCGTGCAGGATCACGATGTCCCGGGGATGCACCAGTCGTGCGAGCTCCTCCGCGGCCCCGGCCAGCGTCTGCTCGTAGACCTCGCGCTCGGCGTCGCCCAGGGGGCCGCCGTCTCCGGCGAACCCATGCAGGCGATTGTGCAACCGCTTCGTGATGGCAAAGAATGGCGACTGCCCTGAAATCACCGCCCAGCGCGCGTCGACACCGGCGCCGCGGCAGTAACCGAGCAGCGGCCGCAGCATCTCTACGACCCCACCGCCCTTCGCGGTCGAGTTCACGTTCCAGATGACCCGACCGTGCAGCTCCCGGGCGGCCTGTCCGGTCAGGTCGAGCAGCGCCTCGAACTCACCCGGCGACAGCACCGAGGCGAACCGCTCCGGCGCCATCGCGGGAACGGCTTCGTGCTGCAGGGCAGGGCTGATGTCGGGATCGATCGTCACGTTGTGACCAGTTTCATTTGCGGAGGAATTGGCTCTCAGCCCGGCAGCGTCATCTGAGCCAGGGGGAGGTCGACGTCGACGAAGCCCACCGGTGGCGCGCCCAGTCTGTCTTCGTCGCCGCGCTCGAACAGGTACGGGCCTAGGTAACGACCGGCGACCTTGGTCGGCGGCCACCACAGGGGGTACCAGGCGACGGGAACGTCGGGGTCGGCGCCGGGCACGTTCGAGCGCATGTACAGCGGCTCGCCACCCGAGAACAGCATGCCTCGCAGCGTGGGTCTCAACGGCGCCGGTTCCACGTCTGCGCCATACCTCGCCGCGACATGCTCGGCCACGCTGTCCGCCTGCTGCGCGGCAAGCCCTCCCTGCTTGACCGGGAAGTCGATGGCGTCGCCGGCCGCGTACACGTCTTCCAGTCCCGTCACCTGTCCGTACTCGTTGACCGGGATGAACCCATGCGCCTCGGTGGCCGGAACGCCGGCCAGGCCCGGGCCACTCAGGACCGGAAGCGTGACGACGTAATCGGTGCTCTCCTGGCCGATCGCGCCGTACATCAGCCCGCCCTCGTCGAGCTTGGCGAAGGAGGCGTGAAGCGAGTCGATGCCCGCTGCCTCCAGCAAGCGGCCGACGCCCTCGCTCAGCCGGTCGCCGAACAGCGCCAGCGGACCGTCTTCCGGGGTCAGGAGGCGCAGCTCGACCCCGTCCACGTTGCTCCGGGCAAGCTCGCGCGCCGTCATTAGGGCAAGCTCGTACAACGGAAGCAGCCATCCGGTCGCGCTCGGAGCGACGAATGCCACGCTGCGCGCATCTCCACTTCGCAGAGCGGCGAGCATGTTCCGAATGGCCTGGCCCGAGCCTTCAAAGCCGAAGGTGATTGCATCGGGGACCGCGGCGTGCGCCTGCGCCCCCGGCGCCAGGATCAGGGTGTCGAAGGCGACGTCCCGGCCATCGGCGCAACTGATCCGCCGAGCGGGGCCGTCAACCGCCCTCACGGTTCCGGGGACGAACTCCGCGCCGCATTCCGCCGTGGCTTCCGGCAGCGATAGGCGCCCCGGCGATCCCAAGCCGAATGGCTCGGCCACCGTCATGGGCCGATCGATGAACCACTCGCTCGGCGAGACGAGCGTCACGTCGACGCGATCGCCGGCCAGCGCGCGCAGCGCGAGCAGCGCCTCCAGGCCGGCGACGCCGCCGCCGACGATGACGACATGGTTGGAATTGGGGTGATTGGGTTCGGTCATTGTGCACTCACCAGGGGTTGTAGGCACCTGCATTCGCCGCTCGCATCGCGGTCACATAGCCCGCGCGTTCGTACGCGGCCGGGTCGGCGTCGGAGGGCACAGCCAGGAGGCCGCGCACCTCGTCGATCGATTCAAAGCCCTTGCGCGCCATCCAGGCAGACAGTCCGTCGAGGAGCTCGGAGGCATACCCCGGACCGTGGCGCAACAGGGCAGAGGTGCTCATCACCACGTCCGCTCCCGCCAGCAGATAACGCGCGAGGTCGGCGGCCACCTCCACGCCGGATGTGGCGGCTAGCGAGGCCCGGGCTCTTCCTCGCAGCAGCGCGATCCAGGTCTGCGCCAGACGGGCGTCGGCGGGGCTCGAGAGATTCACCCTGGGCAGGACAATGAGCTCCTCGGGATCGATGTCGGGCTGAAGGAAGCGGTTGAACAGCACGAGCGCGTCGGCACCGCATCCGTCCAGGCGCAGTGCCATCTCACCCGGCGAGCTGAAATAGGGGCTGAGCTTGACCGCGACCGGCACGGTGACGGCCGACTTCACGCGCTCGAGCACGTCGACGTGGCGTTGCTCGACCTCGCGCCCCGACACGTCCGGATCGCCGGCGAGGTGATAGATGTTGAGCTCGATGGCAGCCGCGCCTGCGTCCTGCATGGCGCGGGCATAATCGGTCCAGCCCTCGGGGGTGACGCCGTTTAGGCTCGCGATCACCGGCACGTCAACCGTGGCCGCGGCCCGCTCGATCAGCTCGAGATAGCCGCGGGGGCCGCCGTCCTCCTCGGCCACCGAAGGGAAGTAACTGAGCGCCTCCGGGAAGCTCTCGGCGGACTCCTCGACGAGCCGGATGGCTCGGGCCGTCTGCTCTCGCAGCTGCTCCTCGAACAGCGAGAACAGCACGATCGCGCCCACCCCTCCGTTCGCCAGGCGGCAGATGCCGTCGAGCGTGTACGACAGCGGCGATGGTGAGGCCACGAGCGGGTTGCTCAGCGACAGGCCCATGTATGTGGTCGAGAGGTCGGTCATGATCCGCTCCGGCGACGGGGGTCGGACGGGAACTCAGCCGCGTCGCGGGTGGCCATCTCCTCGTAGAGCCGCCAGCGCTGGTCGACGACCTGTTGGGCGAGCCCGAGCAGGCGCTCGGCCTCCGTCGGCTGGGCCGCGGCGAGGGCGCGAAACCTCAGTTCGCCCTGGCGGTACTCCGCCAGCGACATTCGCGGCCGGGGCGAATCGAGCAGGAACGGATTCTCGCCCGCTGCCCGCACCACCGGGTCGTAGCGGACCAGCGGCCAGTGGCCGCTGGCCACCGATCGGTACTGCTGCGTGAGTCCCTCGCGCATGTCGTAGCCGTGAGCAACGCAGTGGCTGTAGGCGATGATCAAAGACGGTCCGTCGTAGGCCTCGGCCTCGCGGAAGGCTCGCAGCGTCTGCTGCGGATCGGCGCCGAAGGCGACTCTCGCAACGTAGACATTGGCGTAGGAGATCGCCTGGAGGGCGAGGTCCTTGGTCGGGACGGTCTTGCCGGCAGCGGAGAACTTGGCCACCGCGCCGAGGGGCGTCGCCTTGGACATCTGCCCCCCGGTGTTCGAGTACACCTCGGTGTCCATCACCAGCACGTTCACGTTGCGGCCGCTTCCCAGCACATGGTCGAGGCCGCCTGACCCGATGTCATACGCCCACCCGTCACCGCCGACGATCCAGACGCTGCGGCGGATCAGGTGATCGAGCACGCTGCGAAGGTCCGCCACCGAGGCGCCGCCGTCCCGAGCGTCCAGGCCGTCGAGGCGACGCTCTAGCTCGGCGATCCGCTCGCGCTGCTTGAGCAGCTCCGACTCGTTGACCTGCGGCGCGGACAGGATCTCGTCGACCAGGTCAGCGCCCACGCTGTCTCGCAACTCGGTAAGCCGGCGGCGGGCCAGCTCGGTGTGGCGGTCCGCGGCGAGCCGCAGACCCAACCCGAACTCGGCGTTGTCCTCGAACAGCGAGTTCGACCACGCCGGGCCGTGCCCGTGAGCGTCGACCGTCCACGGCGTGGTCGGTTGGTTCCCCCCGTAGATGGACGAGCATCCGGTCGCGTTGGCGACCGTCAGGCGGTCGCCGAACAGCTGCGAGAGAAGCTTGAGGTAGGGCGTCTCGCCGCAGCCGGCGCATGCACCCGAGAACTCGAACAAAGGGTCGAGGAACTGGGTCCCGCGTACCGTCCCGAAGTCCACGCGCGTGCGGTCGTTCGCCGGCAGTCGCTCGAAGAAGGCGATGTTCTCGCGCTCGGTCTCGACCAGCGGCTCTCGGGAGTCGAGATTGATCGCTTTGTGACCGGGCTGTTGTGGAGACGACACCGGACAGGCCTCGACGCAAAGGCCGCACCCGGTGCAGTCCTCGACGTACACCTGAAGCGTGTACCGGGCGTCGGGGAGCCCGGCCCCGTTCAACACGGCCGAGCGGAAGCCGTCCGGCGCGCTTTCGAGCTCGCGTGGCTCGTAGAACCGCGACCGGATCACGCTGTGCGGGCACACGAAGCTGCAGTTGCCGCACTGGATGCATAGCTCCGAGTCCCACACCGCGACGAAGTCCGAGATGTTGCGCTTCTCGTACTTGGTCGTGCCGCTCGGATACGTGCCGTCGACCGGCAGTGCGCTGACCGGCAGCTCGTCGCCGTGGCCGGCCATCATCGCCGCGGTCACGGTGCGCACGAACTCGGGAGCGTCCGCGGGCACCATCGCCGGCGCCTCTCGCGCGGATGAGACGCGATCGGGGACCGAAACCCGGTGAAGTGCCGCGAGCGAGTTATCGACCGCCTGGATGTTGCGGTTCACGACCTCTTCGCCGCGCTTGCCGTAGGTCTTGCGGATCGACGCCTTGATCGCCGCGATCGCCTGCTTGGGCTCCATCACGCCCGAAATGGCGAAGAAGCAGGTCTGGAGCACCGTGTTGGTGCGGCCGGCCAGACCCGCCTCGCGCGCGATCTTTCGAGCATCGATCACGTACAGCTCAATCTCCTTCTCGAGGATCTTCTCCTGCACCGGGCGGGAGAGCTCATCCCATACCCGATCTGGCTCGTAGGGACAGTTGAGCAGCAACGTCGCGCGGCGTGCAGCGCGATCCAGGACCTCGTCTCGCTCGATCAGTCCGACCTGATGACAGCCGACGAAGCTCGCCGCGGACACCAGATACGGGGCGCGGATCGATCGCGGTCCGAAGCGCAGGTGCGAGACGGTCTGCGACCCGGACTTCTTGGAGTCGTACACGAAGTAACCCTGGGCGTGCAGGTTCGCCGCGTCGCCCAGGATCTTGATCGTGTTCTTGTTGGCGCCGACCGTACCGTCCGACCCAAGCCCGAAGAACACGGCGCGAACGGTGTCGTCGGGCTCGATATCGAGCGAGGCGTCGTAGCCCAGGCTGCTGTGGGACACGTCGTCGTTGATCCCGATCGTGAAGCGCCGTCTGGGCTGCTCGCGGGTTAGCTCCTCGAACACGCCGGCCACCATCCCCGGCGTGAACTCCTTCGACGAGAGGCCGTAGCGGCCGCCGATCACCGTCGGCAACAGCTCGCGCTCCCCGGCGCCGTGAGCCTCACTCAGCGCAGCCAGCACGTCCAGGAACAGCGGCTCGCCGAACGAACCCGGCTCCTTGGTGCGGTCGAGCACGGCCACGCGTCGCACGGTCTGCGGGAGCGCCTGGGCCAGCTCGCGCGCCGGGAAGGGCCGGTAGAGCCGCATCTGCGCGACGCCCACTCGCTCGCCTCGCGCCTGCAGGAAGGCGACGGTCTCGCGCACGGTCTCCCCGCCGGATCCCATTACGACGAGCACTCGCTCGGCCTCCGGGTGGCCGCTGTACTCGACGAGTCGATAGGGACGCCCGGTCCGCTCGGCCAGCCGGTCCATCGCGCGCTGTACGACCTCCGGGACGCGGGCGTAGAAGGGATTCACCGTCTCGCGCGCCTGGAAGTAGATGTCGGGGTTCTGCGCGGTGCCGCGGATGAACGGCCGCGCTGGGGACAGCGACCGCGCGCGGTGCGCGCGGACCAACTCGTCCGGGATCAGCGCACGGACGTCTTCGTCATCCAGCATCTCGATCGTCTGGAGCTCATGCGAGGTACGAAAGCCATCGAAGAAGTGCACGAACGGGACGCGGGTTTCGAGCGTGGCCGCGTGGGCCACGAGCGCGAGGTCGTGGGCCTCCTGGACCGACGCCGCCGCCAGCAGTGCGAAGCCGGTCTGGCGGACCGCCATCACGTCGGAGTGGTCGCCGAAGATCGACAGCCCCTGCGCCGCCAGCGATCGCGCGGCCACGTGCATCACCGCCGAGGTCAGCTCCCCCGCGATTTTGTACATGTTCGGGATCATCAGCAGCAGGCCCTGAGACGCGGTGAAGGTGGTCCCGAGCGCCCCGCCCTGAAGTGCGCCGTGCAACGCCCCGGCGGCGCCGGCCTCGCTCTGCATCTCCACCACTGCCGGGACCGTGCCCCACAGGTTCGTGCGGCCCTTGCTCGACCACTCGTCGGCCAACTCGGCCATCGGCGAGGAGGGCGTGATGGGGAAGATGCAGCACACCTCGCTGCACCGGAAGGCGACCCACGCGGTTGCTTCATTGCCGTCGACCGTGGCACGCATCAGTGGGCCTCCGTCCCGGGGTCCGGCGGGGCGACGAACGCATAGGGTGGATCGGGTGCCTGCTCCGCGATCATCTCGATCGAATGGACCGGGCACTGCTCGAAACACGCCCGGCAGCCGGTGCAGCGGTCATAGTCGAACCGGTAGCGCAGTCCCGGCCCGAGCTTGATCACCGCGTCCTCGGGGCAGGCGCCCAGACAGCCGTCGCATTCGATGCAGTTCCCGCACGACAGGCACCGGCGAGCTTCGAACACGGCCTCCTGCAGCGTCAACGCGCCGACCACCTCATCGAATCCGCCGAGCCGCTCTTCCGGGGACAGCTCGGGCTGCTGGCGGCGGGGGTGATCGCCGAAGTACCAGAGGTTCAGAAGTTCGAATTCGGCCTGCGGATGCTTGGCTCCCCGCTCGTAGCGTGCGCCACCCAGCCACGCGTCGATCTCACGCGCGGCGCGTTTTCCGTGCCCGACGCCGACCGTCACAGTGCGCTCAGAGGGGACCATGTCGCCGCCGGCGAACACGCCCGGGCAGCCGGTCATCAGCGAGGTGGAGACGCGCACCGTCCCGTCGCGCTCGAACTCCACGCCCGGCATGCTGCGCATGAAGTCGGTATCGCTCTCCTGGCCCAGGGCCAGGATCACCGTGTCGGCAGCCAGAGTCTCGAAGCGGCCGGTTGGCTGCGGGTAGCCGCTCTCGTCGAGCTCCATCACCTCGACCTGGAGCTCGGAGCCCTCCATCGCCTTGATCGTCCGCAGCCAGTTGATCCGCACGCCCTCGCGCTCGGCGTCGGCCGCTTCCTCCTCATGGGCGGGCATCTGCGCGCGAGTCCGTCGGTAGACGATCAGCGCCTCCTCCGCGCCCATCCGCCGGGCGACGCGCGCGGCATCCATCGCCGTGTTCC
Source organism: uncultured Solirubrobacterales bacterium (assembly GCA_963757235.1). Taxonomy (GTDB): domain Bacteria; phylum Actinomycetota; class Thermoleophilia; order Solirubrobacterales; family Solirubrobacteraceae; genus Palsa-465. Next base: position 98,161 of record CAVWRC010000015.1, read on the forward strand.
CACCGCCGTAGACCGCCACGCGACGTCCGATAACGGGGTGAGAGCCCGCGGCGACGCCGCGCAGGAACGACACGGCGTCGACGATGTGCCCGGCGTCGGCGGCGGGGATGTCGACCCGCTTGGAAAGGTGGGCGCCAACGGCAACGAACACGGCGTCGAACGCGCCCTCGCGGCGCTCCGCGTCGAGGTCCTCGACCGTATAGTTGCTGGTCATCCGCACCCCGAGCCCCGCGAGGCGATCGATCTCGGCGCCGATCACGTCGCGTGGCAACCGGTAGGCCGGAATTCCGTAGCGCATCATCCCGCCCGGCTCCGGGCCGGCGTCGCGAATCTCGACCTCGTGTCCGAGACGGGCCAGATGGCAGGCGGCGGACAGCCCGCTCGGCCCGGCGCCGATCACCAGCACCCGCTGGCCACTGCGCACGCGCGGAGGGTCAAAGCGCCACGCTTGCTCTAGGGCCAGGTCGCCCAGGAAGCGCTCGACCCCGTGAATCGACAGCGCGCTGTCCAGATCGGCGCGATTGCAGACGCTCTCGCACGGGTGGTAGCAGACCCGGCCGTGGATCGCCGGGAACGGGTTGTCCATGGTCAGCACGCGCCAGGCCTGCTCGTGCTCGCCGTCCTTGACGTGAGCCATCCAGCCCTGGATGTTCTCCCCGGCCGGGCAGCCCGCGTTGCACGGGGGGAGTAGGTCGACGTACACCGGTCGCTCGTCGCGCACGGGTCCCGTGCGGGAGCGCCCCTGCGGCAGGTCGGGCAGGGGCGTGAGGTCGGTGATCGAACGAGCGGATGTCATCGCGGAGCCGCAATCGCCGCCTGAGCGGCGGCCACCCGAGCGATCGGTAGACGGAAGGGGGAGCAGCTGACGTAGTCGAGCCCCGCGTCGTGGAAGAAGCGGATGGACTCCGGATCCCCACCGTGCTCACCGCACACGCCAAGCTCGAGGTCCGAGCGCTCAGCACGTCCTTTCTGCACGGCGAGCTTCACCAGCTCCCCGACGCCCGGCTGGTCGATCGTCGCGAATGGCGACGCGTCGACGATCTTCTCCTCGATGTACCGGGGGATGATCCGACCTTCGATGTCGTCGCGGGAGAAGCCGAGACCGCACTGGGTGAGATCATTCGTGCCGAACGAGAAGAAGTCGGCGTGACGGGCGATCTCATCGGCGACGAAACAGGCCCGCGGTAGCTCGATCATCGTTCCCACGCTGAAGTCGGTCCCATAGGTCAGGCCTTCCTCCATGGTGACCGCCAGCAGGCGGTCGCGCACGAGCTCGAGCTCCCGCTCGTAGTCCACCAGCGGGATCATGATCTCGAGGTGGGGCGCGCGGCCGGTGCGCTCACGCACCGCCAGCGCGGCGCGCGCGATCGCCCGCACCTGCATCTCGTAGACCTCCGGATACATCACCCCCAGGCGCACCCCCCGGGTTCCGAGCATTGGGTTCGTCTCCTCGAGCGACCGCACTCGGTCGAACTCAGTCTCGAGGAACGCCAGCCGGGGGCTGCGGTCGATGCGCGCGCGCACGATCTCCTCGTGCAGCTCGAACCGATCGGGCAGGAATTCGTGCAGCGGCGGATCGAGCAGGCGGATCGTCACCGGCCACCCCGCCATCGCCTCGAACAGCCCCTCGAAGTCGCTCTGCTGGAGGGGTAGCAGCTCGTCGAGCGCCGCCCGGCGCCCGACCTCGTCCCCGGCCATGATCATCGCCCGCATCTTGGGCTGCCGGTCAGCCGCCATGAACATGTGCTCGGTCCGGCACAGCCCGATTCCCTCCGCTCCGAACCGATGCGCACGGGTGGCGTCCTCCGGCGTGTCGGCGTTGGCACGCACGCCGATCTGGCGCAGCTCGTCGGACCAGCGCAGGACGGTCTCGAAGCGCGCGTCGATGTGGGCTTCGACGAGCGGGACGTCGTCAACGGTGATCACCCCGTTGGTGCCGTCGATCGCGATGAAGTCGCCGGCGTGGAGGCGAAGGTCGCCGATTCGCGCCTCGCCCGCCTTCAGGTCGACCTCCATCGCGGCCGCGCCGGTGACCGCGGGACGGCCCATGCCGCGAGCGACCAGGGCGGCATGCGAGGCCTTGCCGCCCTCGGAGGTCAGGATCCCGACGGCGGCATGGAAGCCGGCGACGTCGTCGGCCTCGGTGAACGGCCGCACCAGGATCACTGCCTTACCGTCGGCCGCCTGCGCGACCGCTTCGGGCGCGGTGAACACGATCGATCCCTTGGCGGCGCCCGGCGAAGCGGCCACGCCATGGGCGAGGACCGTGAACCGCGCCGTGGTGTCGAACGAGGGGTGCAGGAGTGCCTCGAGCGCCGTGGCGTCGATCGTCGCCACCGCCTCGGCCTTGCTCAGCAGCCGCTCCTCGAACGCGTCGACGGCGAACCGGACGCCCGCCTGGGCCGGACGCTTGGCGCTGCGCGTCTGGAGCATGAACAGTCGTCCCTCCTCCACGGTGAACTCGGTGTCCTGCATGTCCTTGTAGTGCGCTTCGAGCGTGCGCAGGATATCGAGGAGCCGATCGGAGATCTCCGGCATCCACTCGCGCAGCTCCGCCAGGTCGCGTGGCGTCCGCACGCCCGAGACGACATCCTCGCCCTGGGCATTGGGCAGGAAGTCGCCGGACGGTTGCGGCGCGCCCGTCACCTCGTCACGGCTGAACGCCACTCCCGAGCACGAGGTCTCGCCCTTGTTGCCGTACACCATCTGCTGCACGTTGACCGCAGTACCCCAGTCGTCGGGAAGCCGGTTGATGCGCCGGTACTGGATCGCCCGCTCTCCCATCCACGAGCCGAACACCGCGCGAATCGCCTCGGTCAGCTGCTGCTGGGGGTCGGTGGGGAAGTCAAAGAAGGACCGGAAGTGCTCGGTCAGCTCGCGCAGCGCGGCGGCGTCGAGCTCGGTGTCGAGCGTCACGTCCCGCTCGCGCTTGACGCGCGCGATCTCGTCCTCGAAGCGCTCGCCCGGCACCCCGCGCACGACGTTGCCGAACATCTGCACGAGGCGCCGGAAGCAGTCGGCGGCGAACCGCTCATCCCCGGTGCGGGCGGCCAGTCCGGCCGCCGACTCGTCGTTCAGGCCCAAGTTGAGCACCGTGTCCATCATCCCCGGCATCGACACGCGCGCGCCCGAGCGAACCGAGACCAGCAGCGGGTCCTCCGGGTCCCCAAGACGCTTACCGGCCAGCGCTTCCAGGCGCGCCAGGGCCGCCTCGACCTGCTTTTCCAGGCCGGCGGGCCACGCGCCCGAGCCGCGCATGTAGGCCACGCACGCCTCGGTGGTGATCGTGAAGCCGGCCGGGACCAGCTCCGCGCCGAGGACGCGCGTCATCTCTGCGATGCCGGCACCCTTGCCGCCGAGCAGGTCGCGCATCTCCCGCGAGCCCTCCGCGAAGTCGTACACCCACTTGTGCGCTCGAGGCGTCTGGCGTTTGGCATTGCCGGTGGCTACTTGCGTGGTCATCTCTGATCATCTCCGGGATTGCGCGGCAGTCGAGATCGACACTACGGCGTCCTGGGCAGTCGGCCATCGCGGGTCCCTGCCCCTGGCCGTACGTGGTTTTCCGCAATTTCGCTCCGTGGCAGGGTCGAGGATGCTCGTTCGCCGGCGCGCCCGACCATGACGGGGGAAGCCTGGTGCTCGGCTTCGGCGCCGGAGCCCAGCGAGCAGATTTGCGCTTCGCCCAGGCACCACGACCGTCGCCGACGTGACCGAGTGTCACTATCGGAGCACACAGCGTCCAGGTATTACTGGCTGAGGTGCGGGATAACACCGATGCCGGGAAATTCACCCGGTTCTATGGTCGGCCCATTCGACTAAGGCGGCAACCGCCGAAAAATGTAGTTGCCTGGCCGTCCGAAGTGACCGCCGGTGAGGTTATGGCTGGCGGTGCGAGACGCTGGCCAGAGATAGGAGAAGCAGCCATGAAAGCTCTCGTCTATCACGGCCCCGGTGAGCGGGGTTGGGATTCGGTGGCGGATCCCACGATCCTCGAGCCGACGGACATCATCGCCCGGATCGACACGACCACGATCTGCGGCACGGATCTGCACATCCTCAAGGGGGACGTTCCCGAGACGACTCCCGGGACGGTCCTGGGCCACGAAGCGGTGGGCACCGTGGAGGAGATCGGATCGGCTGTCACCACCGTGGCTCCGGGTGACCGGGTGCTGATCTCGTGCGTCAGTTCGTGCGGGCGCTGCCGGTTCTGCAAGGAGGGTCGCTACGGGCAGTGCCTCGGTGGTGGCGGCTGGATCTTCGGCCACCTGATCGACGGCCTGCAGGCCGAGTATGCACGGGTGCCGTTCGCCGACAACTCGGTGTACAAGATCCCCGGCGAGCTCACCGATGAGCAGGTCCTGTTCCTGGCCGACATCCTGCCCACCGCCTACGAGGTGGGCGTGCTGAACGGGATGGTTTCGCCCGGCGACACCGTCGCGATCGTCGGCGCCGGCCCGATCGGTCTCGCCGCGATCCTCACCGCGAAGCTGTACACGCCGGGGCGGATCGTGGCCATCGACCTGGCCGACAGCCGCCTCGACGGCGCCCGCCGCTTCGGCGCCGACACAACGATCAACAACGGGCTCGAGGACGCGGTCGCGCAGGTCATGGAGCTCACCGATGGCCTGGGCGCGGATGTCGCGTTCGAGGCGGTCGGCGTTCCGTCGACCTTCGAGCTCGCAACCGAACTCATCCGGCCGGGCGGACGCCTGGCCAACATCGGGGTCCACGGCAAGCCCGCGACCCTGCATCTGGAGAAGCTGTGGATTCGCGACGTGACGGTCACCACCGGTCTGGTGGATACGTTCAGCATCCCCCGGTTGCTGCGGCTGATCGCCAGCGGCCGGCTGGATCCGTCGATGTTCGCGACTCACCGCTTCGCCCTGGGCGACACGATGAGCGCGTATGACACGTTCGCCGACGCCGCCCACACCGGCGCGCTCAAGGTCGTGCTCAGCGCTTTCGGGCGCCCGAGCGCGGACGCCGAACGTGCCGCTGAACCCGCACTCGCCTGAGAGTGAAATGGCTCGACGGCGGCTGTCGCATGTTCTTGTGGCAGCCGCCGCGGCCGGTGGCCTGGGCACGTTGGCCCGGCGCCGACGCGCGGCGCGCGCGGAACCGGAGCCCCCGCCACCGCTCACGACCCAGTCGAGCCCCGGCCAAATCGCGGACCTGCAACAAGAGTACGGCGCGGACATGGCCCCGCCGTCCTCGCCCGCGGTGGCCGACGCGACGGACGGGTGAGTGCTAGACGACCGCTTCCCAACGATGGGCACGATCGCGCGGGTCGTGCGCGACGCCGACGGCGGGATCGACCCGGCGGCGGTGTTCGCTGAGATCGAGCGCCGGCTGTCGCGGTTCGACCCGAGCAGCGATCTCTCGCGCCTGAACGCGGACCGGCGTGCGGGCGTTCCCGCCCCGCCGCTGTTGCGCGCGGCCGTGTCCGCTTCCTTGATGGCCGCGTCCGCGACCGGTGGCCTGGTCGACCCGACCCTGCTGGGGGCGCTGCGCCGCGCCGGCTATGAGAAATCCCGCGCCCACAGCCGTCCAGGGTCGCTACGGCAGGGACTGCGCGCAGCGCCCCCGAGGTGCGCCGCCCGGCCCGACCCCGCCGCCGCCTGGCGCGCGGTCGAGGTCGACGAGCGCGCTGGCGTGATCCGCCGTCCGCCCGGCCTCGAGCTCGACCTGGGAGGCTCGGTCAAAGGGTGGGCGGCCGATCTGCTCGCCGCACGGCTCGGGCACTATGGTCGCTGTGCCGTGGACTGTGGCGGCGATGTCCGCGTGATCGCCGGGCGGGGAGCCCCCTGGGAGGTGCGGTTGCGCCATCCGCTGACCGGCGAGGTCGCCCACGCGTTCCGCATCCGTGCCGGGGGTGTGGCCACCTCCGGGATCGACGCGCGACTGTGGAAGGGCCGGGATGGTGGCTTCGCCCACCATCTGATCGATCCCTCCACCGGAACCCCGGCCTGGACGGGGCTGATCGCGGCCACGGCGCTGGCACCGACGGCCTTGTACGCGGAGGCGTTGGCCAAGGCCGCGCTGCTGTCAGGTCCGGCGGCGGGGCGGCGGCTGCTGCGCGCCCACTACGGCGGTGTGCTCGTCCACGACGATGGCACCGTCGACCCGGTGGCCTGAAGGGTCAGCGCGCCGGATTCCGCGCTCGACGGCGTCGATTAGGAAGGCCCGCAGCCCGGCCGGTGGAACGACCGCCTTCACCGATCCCATGCGCACCGCACGCTCGATGCTATGGACGTGGTCGAAGCGCTCGGCGAACTCTCGCCGCCTCTGCGCCAGCACCGATTCCCATTCGGCGGCTCGGCGAGCTCGCAGCTGTTGGCGCTCCGTGCCCTCGGCCGCGGCTATGGCCTGGTCCAGGACCTGGATTCGCTCATCGCCGGCGGCGGCTCGTTCGACCTCGCCGGCGAACACGACCGCCGCCGCCGTCGCGCCGCCGATCACCGAGGCGCTGGCGCCTTCGAGCGCGACTGTCTCGAGGCTTGGATTGAGGCTCTGCGAGAAGACCACGAACGCGCCTCCGTGGTACCGCGACAGAACGCAGAACACGATCGGGCCGTCGAAGTTCACCACCGCGCGGGCGATCTCGGCGCCGAACTCGAGCTGCCACTCCCGAAGCGACTCGGGCGATCCGTCGAAGCCGGCCAGGTTGGCGAGGACAACCATCGGCCGGCGACCGGCCGACGCGTTGAGAGCGCGCGCGATCTTCTTGGCCGCGCGCGGGAACAGCGTGCCCGCGGTCCACTGCTCCGGTCCATCGGGGGGGATCGGGCCGCGTCGCGGCAGCGGCCGGGACTCGATCCCGATCAGCGACACCGGCCAGCCTCCGAGATGCGCCTCCCACACGACCGCGACCTCGGCGTCGCGCATCCCCGCCCAGCGCTCCAGCGGCCGGTGGTCGGAGTCGATCACGGCGCGCATCACCGAGCGGATGTCGAACGGTTGCTTGCGGCCGCGGTTCGCCGCATCGGAGAAAACGTCCCCGATGCGTTTCAAGCCTGAGCCGGGCAGCTCGTGTGGTGCTTCGCCGACGTCGCGATCTGCGCCATCCGACGTCCAGGCCCGGCGCGGAAAACGCTCGCCGGGCGCCACATAGGTGTGCTCGTAGTAGCGCAGGAGCACCCGGCAGGCGCCGGCGAGATCGGCGGCCCAATACTGCGCCTGACCGTTCGGTCCCATGATCCGCTCGTAGCCGCCGATCCCGAGGTTGTCCTCGGCCGACACTCCGCCCGAGTAGTCGAGCGCCTGCTTGCCGGCCAGCACCATGGCGCTGTCTGGGGTCATGATCAGTGCGCCGCGGGTGTGCATCAGCATCGTTGCCTGCGCGTTGCAGTAGGGCTGGGCCCCGACGTTGATGCCGGCCACCACGACGTTGAGCTCGCCACCGGCCTGGGTGAACAGCACGATCCGGCGCAGCCCGGCCGCGATGGCGTCCATCGTCTCGGTGCCGGCGTCCATCGAGATCTTGGCTCCCGCCGAGAGCGCGAACCATTCCAGCGGGGCGCCGAGCTCCTCGGCCAGGTCGATCGCGGCGACGATCCGCCGGCACTCGGGCTCGGCCAGCGATCCGAGCGCGCGCGTGGGGTCGCCGAGCAGAATCACGCGGAGCATCCCCTCGGGATAGCGTTCGGTGAAGTTCCGCACGGTGCCGACGACGATGCCGGTGGGGTTGGTCGCCGGCGGGCGGTCGACGGCTTCGAGCCGGCCGCTGTCGCACAGCTCGAGCTCGATGAACTCCCCGGCCGGCTGATCGGCGCTGGGCTGCGCAGGCGCGAGCAGCTTGACGATCTCCGCGGGATGCAGCATGCCCCGCCGGCGGGCCGAGATGATGCGCCGCGTTCCCTCGTCGAGCGGTCGAAGCGGCTTGCTCGGCGGGTCGCTCACCTCGACCGCGACATCGTGGCCGGTCGGCGCGAAGAAGTTCAGGACCCCGTCGCGCAGCGCGCCATCTTCCCCACGGAGTCGACCCTGGATGGCGATCAGCTCGATTCCGAGCCCCGCCCATGACGACCCCACGCGTGCGACGATCGCGCGGATCTCCTCAGGGTGGAGCTCGATCTCGGGCCACGCGTGCACCAGGACGCGGTTCCACATCAGGCGGCGTGGCAAGGGCCGGCGGGCCTGGAAGCCGCGGATCGCCTCGAGCACCGACACCAGCGCCCGCTCGAGCTCCGGTAGCCCGATCGCGCGACCCAGTTCGTCACGCACGAGGGTCAGGTCGCGCACCTCGGCCAGCGCGAACAGCCGCTCATCCCTGGCGTTGGCGTGGGCGACGCCGTGGAACATGTAGACGTCCTCGGCCGATTCGACCCGCTCCAGCTCGAACTCGCGCAGTCTCCACAGCTGCAGACGATCGCCCATCATCGGGTGAAGGCCGCGCAGCACCTCGTCCTCGGCCAGCCCGTCCGCTCCCGGGCGGAACGTGAACAGGTCGATCGCCGCCATCCCCCGACCGCGCCGCGGCTCGGCCACCGCGACGACAATCCGGTGCAGCGCCGCAGGGGAAGGAACCTCGGCAAGCGTGGCGCGCAGCCAAGTCGCTAGCTCCTCACCCACCGCCGCCCCCTCGCGGTGCTCCACGTACAGGTCCAGCGCACCGAGCTGACCGGGGGGGAGCGTTTGCGCGTGGCGGGCGAAGGCGCTCGCAATCGACGCGACCTGCTCGAGCTCGACATACGCCGTGGCCAGCTCTCGCCGGCGTCCGCCGAATTGATAGCGCGCCAGCGCCACGTCGTGTCCGTCGAGTTGCGTGTGCTCGAATCCCGACAGCGACCGGGTGCGGTAGTAGCGGCGCGCCATCGCCTCGACGAGCAGCCGACGAGCGGCCGGGTTGGCCGCGCCCATCGCCACCGTCAGCCGCGGGGCGAGCGGACGCGGGCACTCGACGATCGCGGCGATCAGGTCCTGCGCGTCGGTCCGCTCGGGGTCGCTGGTCAGATCCGCCACGTGCTCCTCCATCTCGCCATAGACCCGTTCGCGAGCCTCCTCGATCACCGGTTCTTCGAAGTAGCGAAAGCGGACCTCGCGAGCGAGGTCCGCGAGGACCGGATCGCGGCGGTCGAGCGCGGCCGCGAGGCGGTCAAGGACCTCGCGGAACTCCCCGCCCATATGGCCGGCGAGCTCTTCGGCGTCCTCGAGCCGGCGGTCGAGAATCGCCACGATCGCGCTGCGCGCGATCTCAGCCCTCTGCTGGGATAGGAACATCCGGTAGCACGCCTCCTCCAAGCGGGGCGTGCGCTCGAGGCTGCCGATTCCGTAGTAAGCGAGCGCCCGGCGAAGTGCGGCGGTGAACCCGGCCGGCAGTCTCTCCGCCTCGGCGTCGAGCGAGCGCAGCCACGCGTTCAGGTGCTCCTGCGGGCTCTGCAGGAGCACGGCCTCAACGTCCTGATCGCCGCGGTCGGGGCGCGACAGCGCGCGCAGATCGGCGAACATCCCCAGCAGCCGGTGCTCGCCCGGGATCAGCGCGGGGTCGCAGGCGAGCAAGTCGGCGCACTGTCCGTGCAGGTCGGCGATCGTCCGCTGCACCTCGGCGGCACCGATGTCGTAGCCGAGCACCAGCCACTGCATCCGGCGCAGGTTCTCTGCGCAGGGGTCGAGCGCGCCGTCGCCGGAGGCGGCCAGGGAAGCGAACGACAGACGCTCGCTCGGCGGCTCCGACGCAGCCGGCTCGATCGGTTCGAGCGCCACCAGCGGCGCCCGGGCGCCGACGTGGACGTTCTCGCCGACCAGCACCTCCTTCACCCGGCCCCGGAACGGCGCGGTCAGGGACGACTCCATCTTCATCGCCTCGACCACCGCGACGACATCCCCAGCCTCGACGACGTCGCCAGGGGACACGGGAACCGAGACCAGCAAGACGGGGCCGGGTGCGCGGACAATGCCGCCGTCATCGCGCGAGAAACGGTGCGGCATGCCGTCGAGGTCCACGACCAGGTCCTCGCCACGGTTCGAGATCATGGTCCGGTGGCTCCGGCCGCGTAGCTCGAGCCGGCGCTCGTGGGTTTCGAGCCGCCGAGCGATCAGCTCGACCGAGTGCCCGTCGACCCTGACCCGGTAGCGGTCGGGAGCGATCTGCGTGACGGCGAGCCGGTAGGACTGCCCGCGGTGGCTCAGCTCGTAGGCACGCGACAGTGCGCCGCTTGCTCCAGGACGGCCTCGGCGAGCGAAGGCGTAAAACCGGGCGCGGTCATCGGCCGCGTCCCGGTCGGCCAGCTCGATCGCGGCCTGGAGCAGCGCCAGATCGGCGTGGCGCGCCGGAACGGTCCCCCCACTCAGGCACAACCGCTCGAGCCAGCCCATGTCGAGATCACCGGCGCGTACCTCGGGACGGCCGAGCAGCTGGAGCAGGAAGCCCTGGTTCGTGGTCCCGCCTTCGACCACCGCGACGGTGTCGGCGAGCGCCCGGCGCAGCCGCGCCAGCGCCTCGCCGCGGTCGGCGCCCCAGGCGGTCACCTTGACGATCGTCGAGTCGAGCTCGGCCGGGATCGGATCGCCTTCGACGACCCCGGTGTCGACCCTCAGGCCGGGCCCGGTCGGCAGTCGGAGGTGGACGAGGTGCCCGGGCGCCGGCGCGAAGGCAAGCGCAGGGTCCTCGGCGCACAGGCGCGCCTCGATGGCGTGCCCGATCGGTGTCGGCGGGTCACCCTCGAGCCGTCCACCGGCGGCGATGTGGAGCTGGAGCTTGACCAGGTCGAGGCCGGTGACCGCCTCGCTCACCGGATGGCTTAGCTGCGCCGTCACTTTCGCGGGATAGAAGCGACGCGTTTCGATCTCGTAGAGAAACTCGACCGTCCCTGCGCCGCAGTATCCGGCGTGCCGCGCCAGCCGCTGGGCCGCGTCCATGATTGCTCGCTCCTGATCGGCGGTGAGGGCCGTACTCGCGGATTCGGCGAGGATCGCTTCCCCCCGCCGCTCACAAGAGCAATCGCTTACACCAAGCGGCCACACCGCGCCGTGGCCGCCGGCAGCGATCGGAACCGCCAGTCGGCGCACCCCAGCGAGGCCGTTCGACGTCGCCGCCACCGAGACAGCGCGGTGTTTGGGGGCGATCGTGCGCATCCGTCGCATCACCGCCGGATCGGGTCCCACGAACACGAGCCCGAGCCGCTCGCATAGGTCCGCGAGCTCGGGCCGGTCGGCCACCAGCGGACGACTGGTCCACGCGGCATCGGCGCACGAGTCGCGCAGCGCACGCTCCAGGCCGGCGGGGGCCGGACCGAGGCACACGGCCTCATCGGCATCGCGAACGAATAGCGCGTCGCGCTCGGCCTCGGCGTGCACGGCGATCAGGCACACCGGGGTTGCTCGACCCTCGTTCAGCTCGCGCACGGCGTGGATGACGCGCATCGCGGACTCGCCGCGATCGATGATCGCCAAGCGGGAGAACTCGCGCTGGAGCATTGAATCTCTTGGGGGGCCGGCGGCTGCGCCGACCTTGCCGTCAACCCCCCTCGCCGTAGCCCGCCATCAGCAGCTCGACGACCTCGCGGATCATCGGGATGCGCGGGTTGGTGCGGATGCTCGGGTCCATGAAGGCCGCCCTGGCCAGGTCGGGCACGGCGGCTTCGAAATCCTTGCGCTTCACACCGCAGTCGGCGAGTGTGCGAGGCTCATGGACCTCGGCCAGCAGCTCATCCACGCGGGCGAACAGCCGCGCGCGCCGATCCTCCTCGGTGTGTCCGCCGAAACCGAGGATCCGCCCAATCTCCGCATACTTCTCGGGTGCGACGTAAGCGGAGTAGCCGGGCGCGGGCATGAACTTGCTCGGCAGCGACGCGTTGTAGCGCAGCACGTGGGGCAGGAAGATCGCGTTCGCGCGTCCGTGCGCGATCCCGAAGCGCGCCCCGACTGGGTGCGCGAGCGCGTGGTTGAGCCCCACGAACGCGTTCGAGAACGCAAGCCCCGCGATCGTCGCAGCGTTGTGCATCGCCGTGCGCGCCTTGAGGTCGGAACCTTCGTGGTAGGCACGCGGCAGCGCCGTGAAGATCAGGTTGGCCGCCTGCACGCAGAACGCGTCGGTGAACGGCGAGGCGAAGATCGAGACCGCCGCCTCGAGCGCGTGGGTGAGCGCATCGATTCCGGTGTCGGCGGTGATCTCCTTCGGCATCGTCAGCGTCAGGTTCGGGTCGACGATCGCCATGTCGGGGACGAGTGAGTAGTCGACCAGGGTGACCTTGCGATCTCCGACGCTGATCACGGCGGCGGGTGAGACCTCCGAGCCCGTGCCGGATGTTGTGGGGATCGCGACCAGCCGCACCTTGTGCTCGATCTGGGGGAAGTTGGCGATGCGTTTGCGCGCGTCGAGGAACGGCAGCGAGAGCTCCCTGATGGTCAGCTGCGGACTTTCGTGGAACAGGCGCATGGCCTTGGCGGCGTCCATGACGGAGCCGCCGCCGATCGCGATGATCGCGTCGGCGTTGACCTGCTCGAGCTGCTCGATTCCAGCGCGGATCTGTGCTTCCGTGGGCTCGGGCTCGACGCCGGAGTACACGTGCACGGCGCCCGCGGTGAGGTAGTGGCGAACTTCCTCGGCCACGCCGCGGGCCACGGTCCACCTGTCCGTCACGATCATCGGCCGGGAGGCGTCCAGCAGTCGGAGGCTGTCGAGCGACCCGGGGTTGAAGTACGTGTCCGAGGGCACCCGGAACCACTGGGGCGGGGTCTGGCGGCGTGACACGGTTTTGATGTTCAAGAGGTTTCGGTAGTTGACGTTGTCGGTTGTGTTCGAGCCTCCCCATGTGCCGCAGCCGAGCGAGAACGTCGGTGTCATCGAGTTGTAGACGCCACCCAGCGCCCCGACCGCGGTCGGCGCGTTGACGAGGATCCGCCCCGTGCGGATCGCCAGCGAGAAGCGGTTGATTACCTCATCGTCGTTCGCGTATACGGCTGAGGTGTGGCCCAGACCGAAGTGCTCGGTGACCAGTTCGCAGGCCCGGATCCCGTGCTCGACCGACGGCGAGCGCACCAGCCCGAGCACTGGCATCAGCTTCTCGGCGATGAACGGGTGCGCGGCCAGGGCGTCGAGGTCGGTCGGCAGCGGGGCGAGCAGGACCTTGTCGGTGTCCGCCACCTCGAAGCCGGCCAGGCCGGCGAGGTTGACGCACGACTGCCCGAGGACGTCGAGCTGCACCTTGCCCTCGTCGGTGAACGACCGAGCCGCCAGCGCGTCCGACTCCTGGTCGGTGAGCAGCCGGGCGCCCATCCGCTGGAACTCGTCGACCACCTGATCGTAGATCTGCTCGTCGATCACACAGGTTTGCTCGGCGGGGCAGATGACCGACGCGTCGAACGTCTTGGAGATCAGCATGTCCATGACCGCCATCCGGATGTCGGCGGTGCGGTGCACGTACACCGGCGCGTTACCGGGTCCGACGCTCAGGCACGGCTTGCCGGCTTCGTTGGCAGCCGCCACCGCCTTCGGCCCGCCGGTCGTCCAGATGAAGTCGACGCCGGGGTGATGGAACAGGTATTGCGACACCTCGAGCGAGGGATCCGGGATCACCTGAAGCGAGTTGGGCGGCAGGCCAACCTTCTCGCCCGCCTCCTGGAGCAGCCCCGCCGCGTGGCGGCAACAACGCACCGCGCGCGGCGACGGACGCATGATCAGCGCGTTGCGGGTCTTGGTGCAGACGATCGATTTGAACAGGGTCGTCGAGGTCGGGTTGGTGATCGGCAGCAGCGCGAGTACCACCCCGATCGGCTCGGCGACGTACTGGAGCGCGCGCTCACGGTCCTCGTCGATCACGCCGACCGATTTCTTGTCTTTCAGGTAGTCGTAGAGGAACTCGGTGGCGATGTAGTTCTTGAGCACCTTGTCCTCGAGCACGCCGAACTGGGTTTCCTCCATCGCCAGCTCGGCCAGCTCGACCGCGTTCTCGAGGCCCGCGACCGTCATCGCCCAGACGATCCGGTCGACCCCCTCCTGGTCGAGCTCGCGCAGCGCCACCGACGCCGTATGCGCGCGCTCGACGAAGCCGTCCAACCGGGCGGCCCACTCGTCCGTCGAGCGGGCGGCGTCTTCTTTGATTGCTGTCGCCATTGTGTTCTGTCCCTATCTAGTCGAGCGCCGGGATCATCGGGCCGTCGCCCGATGGGTCGACGATCCCTTCCTCGAGCCAGCGGTAGCGGCCGTCCAGCACGTTCTGCGCGGCCTTGTAGCGGGCGTCGTCGTCGTTGTTGAACAGCTCGCCGAACAGGTTCTCCGCTCGGCGCTTGGCCATCGCGCAGAACAGCTCTGCGAGCTCGATCGCCTCGGTCTTACGCTCCGGGGTCTCTCGCCCGATCGTGTCGGCGTAGCAGACCGTCGCGGAAATCGCGAACAGCTCGGCGCCGATGTCGACGATGCGGCCCAGGAACGTCTGCTTCTGCTCGAGCTTGGCCTGCCACCGCGCCATTCCGTAGAACGTCTCGCGGGCCAGCTTGCGCGACGCCCGCTCGACGTAGCGCAGATAGCCCGCCAGCGGTCCGAACTCGTCGTAGGAAGTGGGGACCTGGCCCTTGCCGACGGCCAGCTGCGGCAGCCACTTGCCGTAGAACAACCCGGCCTTCATCGCGGCGTCCGCCTTGGCCTTGACATCGCCGTCGCCCATGAGCAGCCCGCCCGCGGCGTGGAGGTGCGTGTCGACCGCCTCGCGGGCGATCAGCAGGTGCATGATCTCGCTCGAACCTTCGAAGATTCGATTCACGCGCATGTCGCGCATCACCTGCTCGACCGGCACGGGCCTCTCGCCCCGCGCCTTCAGCGACGCCGCGGTCTCGTAGCCGCGCCCGCCGCGGACCTGCATGAGCTCGTCGATCACCTTCCACGCGAGCTCCGAGCCGTACAGCTTGCACAGGGCGGCTTCGATCCGGATGTCGTTGCGCTTGTTGTCGGCCAGCCGGGCGGCGACGTCGAGCATCGCCTCGAGGCCGAACGCGCTCCCGGCGATGAACGCCAGCTTCTGCGCCACCGCGTCGTGCTTGCCGATCGGCCTGCCCCACTGCACACGCTCGGCCGACCACTCGCGGGCGATCTTCGTCGCCCACTTCGACGCCCCGACGGCGATTGCCATCAGCGCGAGCCGCCCGGTGTTCAAGGTGGTGAGCGCGATCTTGAGCCCGTCGCCCTCGCGGGCGATCCGGTTCTCCTCGGGCACGAAAACGTCCTTGAGGATCGTCACCGAGTTCTCGATCCCGCGCAGGCCCATGAACGCGTTGCGATGCAGGACCGTGACGCCCTCGCTGGTGTACGGCAGCACGAACGCGCTGATCCCGCCGCGGTGGCCGTCGCCCTTGGGTACCTTGGCCATCACCACGACTATGTCCGCGACGGTGCCGTTGGTCGCCCACAGCTTGCGGCCGTTGATTATGTAACCGCCGTCGACCGGCGTAGCCGTCATGTCGTCGTCGATCGGAGACGCGGCGTGTTCCGGGGCCACCGGCGTGGCCGTCGAGGCCATCCGTGCCGGGTCGGAGCCCACCCCCGGCTCGGTCAGCAGGAATGCGCTGATGTGGTCCTTGGCCACCAGGGGCAGCCACTTACGCCGCTGCTCCTCGCTGCCGAACTGCCGTAGCGGCTCGGCGACGCCGATCGACTGGTGCGCACTCAGCAGCGTGCAGATCGCCGAGCTGTAGTTGCCGGCGAGCGAGAGCGCCTTGGCGTAGTAGACCTGCGAGAGTCCCAAGCCGCCGTACTCCGTTGGGACCTTCATCCCCAGGGCGCCGATCCCCTTCAGGGCGTCGACCACGCGATCGGGGATCTTCGCGTCGCGCTCGATCTCGAGCGGGTCAACCTCCGCGGCCAGCACCGCCTGGAGTTCGGCGAGGAAGTGCTCGCCCTTCTCGATCGCCTCGGGGTCCAGCCGCGGCTGCGGATGGATCAGATCGAGGCGGAAATCGCCGAGGAACAGTTGCTTGCCGAAGCTCGGGAGCTTCCACTCGCTCTCTCGCGCCGCCTCGACGACGTCGCGAGCTTCTTTTTCTGAAACGTTCGTAGCCATTTGCCAGTCCAATCACATGTTGAGTCCGCCGTCGACATCCCAGATCTGCCCGGTGATGTAACCCGAGGCGTCCTGGGCGAGAAAGGCCACTACACGCGCGATTTCCTCCGGGTGTCCAGCCCGGTGCATCGGGATCCGCTCGATGATGTCAGCCAGCATGAACGGCGGGATCGTGGAAACCATGTCGGTCTCGGTCAGCCCAGCAGCGATGCAGTTGACCGTGACGCCGGTACCTTTCTCGAGAGTGCCGGCCAGGCGGAGCGTCAGCGCCGCCTCTTTGGCCAGCGTCTTGGTGAGCCCGAACATCCCTGCCTTCGCGGCCGTGTAGTTCACCTGGCCGATGTTCCCCATCTCGCCGCTCACCGACGAGATGTTGATGACTCGGCCCGAGCCCTGCTTGATCATGGCGGCGAGCGCCGGCTTGGCCATGTAGAACGCTCCCGATAGGTCGACCTGCACCACCTTGTCCCAATCGGCCGCCGACATCTTCAAAAACCCCTTGTCGACGGTGATGCCCGCGTTGTTGACGAGGATGTCCAGCCGGCCGTGTTGGCTGATCACGTCGTTGACCACGCGTGCGCAGTCCTCTGCGTCGCCGATGTTGCCCTGGTGCAGCGACAGCGTGCCTCCCTCGGCCTCGACCGCCTGACGCAGCTCGTCGGCGCGCGCCTGGTTTGAGGAGTAGCCGGCTGCGACCGCCGCGCCGTCCGCGGCGAGCGCGTGGCAGATCGCCGCGCCGATTCCGCGGGTACCTCCCGTGACCAGCGCGACCCGGCCGGTGAGATCGCGGTCCCGCCCGATGGTCTGAGCTTTAGTGCCTGTGGTTGCCATGGTGCTTTGCCTTTCCCTTTCCATTCCTAGTAGAGCCGCTCGACGATCATCGCCTGGCCCAATCCGCCGGCGACGCACATCGACTCGAGGCCGTATCGCCCGCCGACCGAGTCGAGGTTGTGGAGCAGGGTGGTCATGATCCGCGCACCGGTCATCCCGAACGGGTGACCCAGCGCGATCGCGCCACCGTTGATGTTGAGCTTCTCCGGGTCGATGCCCAGTTCGTCGCGGCAGGGCAGTACCTGCGCGGCGAAGGCCTCGTTGAGCTCCACCAGGTCGATGTCGTCAATCGTCAGGCCGGCCCGCTTGAGCACCGCCTTGACCGCGGGGATCGGTCCGAGGCCCATGTACTCGGGCTCGATCGCCGCCACCGACGAGGCCACGATCCGCGCCCGCGGCTTGAGGCCGCGCTCGCGCGCCTTCTCCTCCGACATCACCAGGATGGCCGCGGCCCCGTCGTTGAGCGGGCACGCGTTGCCCGCGGTCACGGTGCCCTTCGAACCGAAGGCGGGCTTGAGCTTGGCCAGGCCCTCCATCGTGGTGCCGGCCCGCGGGCCGTCGTCCCGGGTGACCGTGTGCGCGGTGATGACGTCGCCGCCCGCGTCATGGGTCTCGGGGATGTCGACGCCGACGATCTCCGAGTCGAAATAGCCGCTCTCCCGTGCGGCGACCGCGCGTTGCTGGGAACGAGCCGCCCACTCGTCCTGGGCTTCGCGGCTGACGTTGCAGCGCACGGCCACGTTCTCGGCCGTGAGCCCCATCGGGATATACACGTTGTACGGGCTGCCGTTCGTCCCGTCGAGCCGCGGGTTCATCACCGGAAGGCTCATCCCCGCGCCACGCGATGTGCACTCCACGCCCGCGGCGATGTACTGGTCGCCCTCACCCGCCTTGATCGCGTGGAACGCCATCCGGATCGTCTGCAGCGACGAGGCGCAGAAGCGGCTCACGGTGACCGCCGGGATATGGTGGTCGAGTCCGGCCAGCAGGACGGCGTTGCGGGCCACGTTGTATCCCTGTTCGTGGTCGGGGAAGCCGCAGCCCATCATTACGTCCTCGGTCTCGTTGAAGTCGACTTCTGGGTTGCGGTCGACCAGGGCACGCAGCGGGATCGCGGCGAGATCATCGGCGCGGATGTCGCGCAGCGTCCCTTTCACTGCCCGCCCGATAGGGGTTCGAATTGCGTCGACGATGACTGCTTCAGGCATGGTTTCTCCTCCTTATCCCGGTCCCCGGAGGGAGCGGACAGACGTAAACTCAAGTGATGAGTCTCGCGACGCGCGGCCGATAACTCATCCGCCAGCGTCCACACGGACGGTGCGGAGAACTACTCGCCGCGTGGCGCGGCCGGAATCTCGCCGGGATGCGGGACGTGCTCGTGCAGCGAGACGTCGGGCAACTCGAAACGCGGGCGTCGGATCTTCTCCGTCGGGGCCAGCACCCTTGCGGTTCCGTCGATCACCGTCTCGCCCTCCTCGTTGACGCAGCGACAATCGAGCACGACCCGGTGGTGCTGCTCCTTGGACGCCACGGTGACCGAGACGGTGATGCTGTCCCCGATGGTCACCGGATGGCGGAAGCGGAGCGTCTGCTCGAGGTAGATCGTTCCCGGGCCAGGCAGGCGCGTGCCCAGCAACGTGGAGATCAGCGACGCGCCCCACATCCCGTGGGCCACGATCCCGTGGAACATGTCGTTGCGCGCGTATTCCTCGTCCACGTGGGCCGGGTTCACATCGCCCGACATCACGGCGAACAGCTCGATGTCCCGCCAGGTCAATGTGCGCTCGAGGGCGACGCTCTCGCCAACCTCGATCTCGTCGAACGTGCGGTTCTCGATCAGTGGCTCGATCATCTGTCCATCGGCCTCATGCCGCCAGGTGCGCGCCGAGGAGCTCGTCGGCAATCTCGGCGGCAAACCGATCGATGGCCGTCCAATCGCGGCTATCCCCCTCGGGTGCGTGGATGGTGCGCACGACCGCGCGCTCGGAGAAGTGGAGGTGCCTCATCTCCAGCCGCCCACCGAACCGACGATGCCCGGTTGCCCGGGTGAGCCGCAGCAGAACGGGGACGTCGGCCGACTCCCCCGGCGGGATCTCGTGCCCGGGGGGTCCGAGCGGACCCGAGCTGAACAGCCACACCGGCATCAGGCAGAGCTCGGAGGTGTGAAGGAGGGCGAAGCGACGAGCTTCGTCCAGCCAGCGGTTGCCGTAGACGGCGCTGCCGAGGACGACGGCGCCGTACTCACCCAGCCCGATCACCTCCCCGACCGGTCGGGCCTCGGCCATGATGCCTCGATCGACGAGTGCGTATGCGATCGCCGCGGCGATCTCGTGCGTCGCCTGGTGGCGGCTGGCCGATGTGACGAGCACCTTGGGTTTCATCTCGTACCTCGGTCACCTCAGCCCAGCGCGAATCGCTGCTCGGCGCGCCAATCGCGGCGCTTGACTTCATATTCGGGTGGCAGCGCCCCTTCGAGCGCCTCGGCCGCGTCGAGCGCGCTCAGGGCAGACGTGTAGTCGCCCCAGCGGGCATCGGTGTCCGCCAGCAGGAGTGCCAGGGCAAGCGCGTCATGGTGCTCGAGGTCGGTGACCGGCGGACCGGGCACGGCGAAGCGGTCCGACAGCGGGCGCGCGTTCAGCGGGACCGGACGAGCCGTGGCGAGATAGGGCGCCAGGTAGCGGCCGGCGATCTTGGCCGGCGGCCACCAGAGCGCCTGCCCGGCTGCCGCGGAGGCGTCGCGGGGCGAGCGCCACGTGCGCGACGCTTCGATCGCCACGCTCGACTCACGGCGGAGCCGCCCAGGCTCGGCCCGCAAGTAGAGCGGCGCGCCCCCGGTGAGCAACAGCCCGCGCAGCACCGGCTCGAACGGCGAGGATGTATTCACCGCGCCCACGCGTTCGGCGATCACGCCCGCCACGGCATCGGCCTGCTGGGCGGCCAGGCCACCCTGCTTGAGGGGGAAGGCGGTGACGTCGCCGACGGCGTAAATGTCGTCGAGGCCGCTTACCCGTCCGAACCGGTCGACCGGGATGAAGCCGTCGCGATCGTGCGGTAGCTCGGGCAGCCGAGGGCCCTCGAGCCGCGGGAGCGTGATCACCCGGTCGGCGAAGATCTCTGCGCCCCCGACCAGAATCAGCGCGCGCCCGCGAATCAGCGCCGGCTGCGAATGGGTTCGCAGGGTCACCCCACGGGCCGCCAGCAGCGGCTCGAGGGCCTCGGCAGCCGCGGGGCCGAACAGCTCGAGCGGCTCCTCCTCCGGCGTCAGGAGCGTAGTTGTCACGTCGTCGACGCCGTGCTCCCGGACGTGCCCGGCGGTCAGCACCGCGAGCTCGTAGAGGGGGAGGGGCCACATCCGCTCCGAGGGAAGCGCAAGTGCCACCGAGCGAGCCCTTCGATTGACGAGGTCGTCGAGCAGGACTCGCAGGGCGGGGACATCGCTGCGACCGCGGAACGTGAGCGCACCGCGCAGCCATTCCAGTGGTCGCGCTCCTGTGGCAACCACCAGGGCGTCGAACCGCATTTGCCGCCCGCCACGGCTGATGGCTTCCCGCTGGCTCGGGTCGACCCGAGTCAGCTCGTCCTGCACGAACTCGCCATCCTGATCAGCGACCAGCTGGGGCAGGTCGTACACGCGCGCCTCGGCCCGGTCGAACGCCTCGGCGACCGTCACCGGCCGGTAGACGAACTCCCGGGTCGGCGAGATGACGGTGACCCGGACCAGGTGGCCTGCCAACGCGCGTAGCGCGAGCAAAGCCTCCAGGCCGGCGACTCCGCCGCCGGCAATGACGACGTGCATGCGTCTGGGATGGCTCACGATCACACTCTTCACGATCGACAGATCGACGGATCGACAGTAGTGGCCCGCAGCGGTCACCTCATCGCGGAGCCGATCGGTTGCCGCTCAGTAATTCCCCGCAGGGATTTCGCTGGATCACCCCGATGGTCTCCCGCCTGCCGCTCCGTACCGTTCCCACGATGCTCGCCGCGATCTTCAACCTCAACCATCCGGCCCACACCATCCACTGGCACTTCCTGCAGCTGTCGGTCGCGAATCTCGTCGTGCTCCTCGTGATGATCGCCGTGTTCGTCGCAGCCCTGCTGGTGCCATTCCCGGGTCGCGTCCGCAGTGGAGGCTCTCAATGAGCACGTCCAGCGAGCGTTCCTGGACCGCTGAGCTTCGAAAGCGAGCGGTGGACGCCCTGCCCCCGGACAAGCTGCTCCCGGACAAGCAGCCGGCATACGTTTCCTCGTGGATCTACGTGTTCGGCGTCCTCACGCTGGCGTCGCTGACTGTGATCATCGGGTCGGGTTCGATCCTCGCGCTCAAGGGCCCGGGCTGGTGGCACTTCACCGGCGTCGGTCACTTCTTCAACTCGATCCATCTGTGGTCGGTCGAGCTGTTCTTCTTTTTCATGGTCATCCATCTCTGGGGCAAGTACTGGATGGCGGCGTGGCGGGGCGGCCGCGCGCGGGTGTGGATGACCGGTGCGATCACGTTCCTGGTCGCGATCCCGTGTGCACTGACCGGTTATGTCTCACAGCAGAACTTTGACGCCCAGTGGATCTCCACGCAGGCCAAGGACGCGATGAACGCCGCCGGGGTCGGCTCGTTCTTCAATTTGCTCAACTTCGGTCAGATGTACAGCTACCACGTGCTGCTGCTTCCGGCGGCGGTCGTCGGGTTGGTCGTGGCGCACATCCTGCTCGTACGAAGGCACGGCGTCGTCCCGCCGTTCGATCTGCAGCGCCGTCGTGAGCTGCTCGGCGTCGCCGGTGGAAGTCCGGCGACGGACGGTGACAGTCCGACGAGGGAAGAGGTGGCGTCGTGAACCGCCGCGAGCGACTGGCCGAAGAGGAGAGTTACCGCCAGTGGAAGGGCGGCTATCGCTCCTATGACATCGTCAAGGAGGCGTGCATCGCGCTTGGCGTGGTGGTGGCGCTCGCGTTGGTGCTCACGGTCCTGTTCTCGTCGCCGGATGAGCGGCCGAGCACGGTGAAGTCGTGGTCGCGCGGGGACCCCGTCGATTTCGTCACCACGGCAGTGAGCGAACTCGACGGCACGAGCGAGAGCGCCGCCTACGGCCCGCCCTATAACCACGGGACCGGCAGCGTGCAGCACATCGCGTTCATCCACCTGCAGCAGTGGCTCGGTGTGGATCACCCGATCAATGCGCCCGAGGACTTCGTGCTCGGGCCGCTGGGTTCCATCGCCGGTCAGCCTGCGCTGCAGAGTGCGCTCACGGCGTATGAGACGGCGTCCACCAAGCAACAGACCGCGTGGACGACCGCTTACACCAACGCACTCAATAAAGCCAAGGTCGGCCCAGGTGACTCGGTCTCGATCCCGGCCGGCAACTACGGCCCGGTGGCCCCGATGATGACCGCCATCCTCACCTTTGCGCAGTCCGGTGGCCTCGACGGCGCGTTGCTGACCAGCCAGCAGTTCTACCAGACCGACTACACCAAGCCGCTGCTCTTCATGGCCGACGGCGGCGTGCTGACGAACCGCGCCCAGGCCGAGCACCTGCTCGGGTCGCAGTGGGGAATGATGAACGAGACCGGCAGCTATCCCGGCCAGGTGTGGCTGTGGCTTTACACCTTCTGGTACCAGATCAAGCCGTTCTCGACCTCGACCAACGCGGACATACTGGTGCTGGCGGTGATGGGCGTGCTGAGCCTCGCGCTGGTTCTGATCCCGTTCATCCCGGGCGTGCGCGACTTGCCCCGCCGGATCCCGATCTACAAGCTGATCTGGCGTGACCACTACAGATCGACAGCTACGTAGCGACTCCTGGTGGAGCTGAACGACATGAACGATGCGCTGATTACCATCGATGACCTCGACGTGGTCGGCCGCCGGGTACTCGTGCGCGCCGATTTCAACGTTCCGCTCGATCGGAGCGATCCGGACGGGGTGGTGAGGGTCGCCGACGACACCCGGATACGGGCGGCACTCGAGACGATCCAGGAACTCCGCCGGCGCGGCGCGCGCCTCGTGCTGGCCTCGCACCTCGGACGCCCCAAGGGACCGGATCCCGCATTCTCGATGCGACCGGTCGCCGATCGTCTCGCTGAGCTGACCGGCTGGCCGGTGACGCTTGCGCCTGCGGTGGTCGGCCCGCGCGTGCTGGAGCTGACCGAGCGGCTCACACCGGGCGAGATGCTGATGCTCGAGAACGTCCGGTTCGAGCCGGGGGAGACCAAGAACGATCCCGAGCTGGCCGCAGCGCTGGCCGAGCTCGCCGACGCCTACGTCAACGACGCGTTCGGTACCGCTCACCGCGCGCACGCCAGCACCGAGGGCGTCGCCCACCTGCTTCCATCCGCTGCCGGACGCCTCATGGAGCGCGAGCTCCGCGAGCTGGGAGCCATCGTGGAGCGCCCCGAGCGGCCCCTCGTGGCGATCCTCGGCGGGGCCAAGGTCAGCGACAAGATCGGCGTGGTCGAACGGTTCCTCGACCTCGCCGACGTGCTGTGCATCGGGGGGGCGATGGCGTTCCCGTTTCTAGCCGCCCAGGGCCACAGCGTCGGCTCGTCACTCTGCCCCGAGGGCGATCTCGAACCGGCGCGACGCGCGCTGGATAAGGCCGCGAGCTCCCGGTGCCGGCTTGAGCTGCCTCAGGACCTCAGACTGGCCGACGAGCCGGAAGGCGGGAGCGCGACAAAAACGCTGGAAGGGGTCGACGTACCCGACGGCTGGGCCGGGCTCGACATCGGGCCGCGCACGGCGGAGCGCTACGCCGCCGAGATCGCGGCGGCCGGCACCGTCTTCTGGAATGGCCCGATGGGGAGATTCGAGCTCGAGCCGTTCGCCGGCGGCACCGGTGCGGTCGCGCGTGCGGTGGCCTCGTCGGGGGCGACGACGGTGATCGGCGGTGGGGAGACGGTGGAGGCGATGCGCTCGCTGAGCCTGGAGGGCTGCGTGACTCACCTGTCGACCGGTGGCGGCGCGACGCTTGAGCTGCTGGAGGGCCGTGAGCTGCCGGGCGTGCAGGCGCTGCTGCGAAGCACCGTGGCGGCTCGATGATCAGCCCTCAGGGACCTGATTTCCCGAGCATCGGGTGCGTCTGCTTGATCGTGCTGGACGGCTGGGGCATCGCTTCGCCCGGTCCAGCCAACGCGATCGTCCAGGCGAAGACACCGATGTTCGACGAGCTGTGGGACGGGTGTGCGCACTCGGCACTCAGCGCCAGCGGTCCGAGCGTCGGATTGCCCGAGGGGCAGATGGGCAACTCCGAGGTCGGACACCTGGTGTGATCCCCGCAGCCGTGATCGGGGTTGAGACGATCGACCGGTGCCTCGAGCGGGTGGTCTCGGCTGTGCACGGCGCGGGCGGAGCCTGCGTGATCACCGCCGACCACGGCAACGCCGAGCACATGGAAGAGATCGATGGCCGTCCCAACACCGCTCACTCGTGCAACCTGGTGCCGTTGATCGTCACCGCCCGCGGAGTCACACTCGCCCCGGCGGGCACGCTGGCCGACGTCGCTCCCACGATCCTGTCGCTGTTGGAGATGGAGCAGCCGGACGCGATGACCGGTCGATCGCTGCTCGAGCCGGCCCGCGCGACCGTGTAGATCAGCCGGCGACCGACGCCGGCCGCCGGGCCCCGAGCTCATTCGCGATGCGCGACGCCCAGGTGCGGATCTCCCCCCAGTCTCGGCAGTCGCGATACTGGCGCGGCGTGCGCTCCACGAGCGAGCGCTCGAGGGGATTCTTGGGGTGGGCGAGCAGTCGCCCGCCGAACACCACGTGCTCGCGGACGCCGAGGTGCTCGAGTCGGGCGACGATGCGCGACGGCTCGACCCAGGCTGGATCGACCGCGCCGCCGGCCTCGCCGACAGGACCCGAGCTGAACACCCAGAACGGCCGCCGAGCCAGCCCGTCGGCGTGCCGGCGCAGGAACCGCCTGGCGTCACCGCGCCAGTGCTTGATGTAGACCGCGCTGCCAAGCACCACGGCGTCGTAGGCGTCAAGCGTCGCGACCTGGTCGGCCGGCATGCATTCGACGCTCAGGCCAGATTCGCGAAGCTTGTCGGAGATCTCCTCGGCAATCTCGGCGGTCGAACCGCGCTTTGATGCGTAGGCGACGAGCACGTTCGTCATGTGCGGAGCATGGCGCGACGACACCGCCCGCGCATCGGTGTGGGGCTGCAGATCGACCGGGGGAGGACTACCGACGCTGGACCGCGACCGGTCCCGATGGCGCGCGTCTGCGCACATGAAACCATGATCGGTGCGATGAGCCGAGCACACGCGACCATGGCCAAAGGCCCTGAGGTCAAGTTGCCGCTCGTCGACCGGATTCGTGCGGCGCTCGCCCGTCCGGACACCTATTCGCACGAGCCGACGTCGGTCCAGATCCGCGAGACCCACATCTCCTGGGTGTTCCTGGCCGGCGAGCGCGTCTACAAGCTGAAGAAGCCGCTCGTCCTGGACTTCCTCGACTACGGCAGCGCCGAGCGGCGGCGCGAGATGTGTCGCGAGGAGGTCCGTCTGAACCGGCGTCTGGCCCCTGACCTGTACCTGGGTGTACGCGGCGTCAGACTGACCGAGGAGAGCGCCGAGCTGATCGCGGAGGACGATCCGAGGGCGGTCGAGTTCGTGGTCGAGATGTGCCGCTACGACGAGCGCGATACGCTCGCGGCCCTGCTCGAGCGCGGGGAGTTGCGGGCCGAGCAGGTGGCCGCGGTGGGACGGGTGTTGGCTGCCTTCCACGCCACCGCGCCGCGGGCGCCGGCCGACCGGGCGCCAGGCCTGACCGCCGAGCGCCGGTTCGATCAGAACCTCCACGAGCTCTTGGCGGACGTCGAGCAGCGTGGCGAGATCGAACGGATCCAGGCACTCGAGCGGTTCGCGCACGCGTTCATCACCGCCCACGCGGCGACGTTCGAGAAGCGCGCCGCCGAGGGTTGGGTTCGCGAGGGGCACGGGGACCTGCGTACCGAGCACGTGCTCGTCGGCCAAGCCGTGCGGGTTGTCGATTGCGTCGAGTTCGATCGCTCGCTGCGCGAGCTCGATGTCGCCGACGACCTGGCCTTCCTGGTGCTCGACTTCGCCGCCCGCGGCGGTGAGCGATTCGCCGATGTGCTGGTACGCGCCTATCGCGACGCCGGAGGTGACCCGGGTGATGACCGGCTGATCGCGTTCTACGCCACCTACCGGGCACTGGTCCGCGCAAAGGTCGCGCTGCTCCGCGCCGCCCAGCTCCAGAGCGCGAGTGCCGGGCACGCCCGCGATAGCGCCGAGGCCGGCGACTTGATCGCTCTCGCCGAGCGCTTCGCCTGGCGGGCACGTCTGCCGCTGGCCATCGTGGTATGCGGTGCTCCGGCGAGCGGGAAGTCATATCTGGCCCGAGCTCTCTCAGAGCGCTCGGGCTTCGCGCGCCTGAGCTCTGACCTGACGCGCAAGCGCCTGGCCGGAGTGCAGTCCACCCAGCGCGCCAGCGAGGAGGCGTACGGCGCGGACTGGAACCAGCGCACGTATTCCGAGCTGGGCCATCGCGCCGCCGGCGAGCTGCGCGGCGGCCGCGGAGCGATCGTCGACGCCACGTTCCGCCATCGGGTCGACCGCCAGGCGTTCGCGAACGCGTTCGGCATGGCTGCGCCGGTGGTGTTCATAGAGTGCCAGGCTCCCCGCTCCGTGCTCGCCCAGCGCGCCGCCCGCCGGGCGGATGACCCCGCGCGGATCTCCGACGCGGGCGTCGGCGTTGCCCTGCATGAGCAGCGCGCCTGGGAGCCCCTCGACGAAGTCCCGGCCAGCACCCACATCGCAATCCGGACCGACCGCGATGTGGAGCAGGTCGTGGGGGACACGCTGGCGCTACTCGACCGGCGCCTGCTCGAGCTGACCTAAAGTCCCCGTCGACCTCGGGCGCCACCCTCGCGTTCATCAACACCAACCACGACGTTCTTGAAGATTTCGATCCCTACTAGCGTTTGACGTCGAGGAACGAGAGTTGCTCGTGGTTTCCGCGTAACGCCCTGTACAGCGCGCGTTGCAGGCTCTCCGGCGAGATAGCCCGGTCGCCGAGGGCGGCGATCACGGTGTGCGTCTGAATAGGCAGGCGGGCCAGCGCGGCCCGGACGTCGGTCGAGACGATTCCTCCGATTCCGACGGCGAAGGCCCGTTCCACGATCACGACACGTTCGCAGTGCAGGAGCGCGGCGCCGACATCCTGAGTCGGGAACGGCCGGAAAGAGCGCAGCCCGAGCGCTCCAACGCTCATGCCGTGCCCTCTGAGCTCATCAACGGCGGCCGTGATCGCTTCGAACGTCGAGCCAAGTCCGAGCACCGCAAGCTCGGCGGCGTAAAGCCGATGAGTGGTGAGCACCCCGCCGGATCGGCGTCCGAAATGCGCACGGAAGTCTGCCCCCACCTGGCGGATCGTCTCGAGGGCGAGGCCTTGCTTGGTATGGGTCAGGTAGCGCATCTCCAGTTGCATATCAGACGTCTCGCTCGCTGATATCGAGCGCGCTGGTGGCGGCCAATCACCACCTTCCAGGAACGTGTTGATCTCCTCTGCGGATGGGGCCAGCGGTCGATCGATTGAGTGCGCGCCCGTGAACGTGTCGGTACACACCATCACGGGCAACGACAGTGACTCTGCGATCCGGAACGCCTGGATGTGTGTGTCGACCGCGTCCTGGTCGTCGGAGGGATAGAGCTGAACCCATCCGCAGTCGCGCAGCGCCATCGCGTGGCCATGGTCACTCGCCCCGCTGGGGCTTGCCACTGTCATCACGATCGGCAGCCCGAGGTGCGAAGCGCGAAACAGGGCCGGCGCCATGCGAAGCAGGCCCTCGCCATTGGTCGTCGTGTAAACGGTCCTCCCGGAGGCGCATGCGTCGATCGCCGCCGCGATGACATCGCCGCCCGGGGTCGCCGAGGAGCGGATCACGAGCGGGCGGCACCGGTCGACCGCGAGCGCAATCGCCTGGTCTCTCGGGTGGCCCGGCTCCGATGGTCGGCTCTCGTCGCCGCTCTGTTCGACGAGAGAGTGGATGGCGTTCATCGCTGTCTCCTAGTGCCGCGTGGCCGCGGCCAATTCGAAGTCCTGTACTTGTTCGGGCGGCTCGGCCTCTCCACGGCGGGTGCGTGTCAGCACCAGCAGTGGACATTGCGCTCGGCGGGTCAGCTCTCGGGACGTGCTGCCGTGCACCAGCCGTCCGATCGGTCCGTAGCCGCGCGACCCCACCACCAGCAGGTCAAGCGAACCGCTCCACAGGGCCAGCTCGTCCGCGGCCGGGCCGGCGGTGGCGTGCGGCTCGAGGTCGCCGAGCGACGCGACGCGGTCGCGCGCCTGATCGACCAGGTGGGCGACCATGATGGCGTCGCCGGCGAGCGGGCCGCTGAGCATGTAAGAGGGGAAGACGACCACTTCGAGGACGGCGAGCTTGACGCCGAGTTCCGCGGCGAGCGCCCTGCCGGCGATCAGCGCACGTTCACTGTCAACCGAGCCGTCGTAGCCAACGCCGATGGTCCGGATGCTCGGGCTCTCGTTGGCGTAGCCGCTGGGCGCGATTGCCACCGCAGAGGGTGTGCCATGCAACGCCGCGCGCGTATCGTCGCCGACGAGCACCCGGCCCAGCGGGCCCCGCTGCGTCGAGCCGACTACGAGCAGGTCGGCGTTCACCATCTCGGCCAGCGCGTGGAGCCCGCGGCCGGGCGACTTTGCGCTGGTCCAGCGCAGCTGCGCGTCGACCTCCAGCTCCTCGCTCGCGCCATGCAGGAGTTCGCGTGCCCGGATGATCTGCGCGGCCTCGTCGTCGTCATAGCCGCGCGCGGGCGGATCGCCGTGGTATGGGTAGACGTGCGCGAGCGTCAGCTTCCCGGAGGTGGCAGTCAACTGCCTGGCCAGCGCCACCGCGTCGCGGCCCCCCTGGCTTCCATCCACACCGACAAGCACCTTGTTGAACATCTCATCTCCTACAGCGATCAGTGGCCCCAAGCTACGCGCGCTCGATCGCGTGTCCATCGGGGCTGGGCCCCACATGGGCTGTGGGTTTCTACGCGAGCTCGCCGTCGCTCAGTAGCACTCCGAGGAGAGACCGCCGCCGGGCACGGAGCACCGCCCAGGCCTAACCAGCGACGGCGGACGCGACCTGATCGGAGATCTCCGCCGCCGATTGCTGTCGGTCGCGCGGGTCCTTGGCGAGCGCCCGGTCGAGCACGTCCTGCAGCCCCGGCGGCATCTCGCGCTGGGGCAGACGGGGCGGGCGATCGTGCACGTGCGCCCACAGCTTCTCGAGATCACCGTCGCGTTCGAACACCACTCTCCCGGTGAGCATCTCGAACAGCACACACCCGAGTGAATAGATGTCCGTACGGGCATCGACCTCGCCTCCGTGCGCCTGCTCCGGTGCCATGTAATCGACCGAGCCGAGCGCCACGCCGGTCCGCGTCAGCGGTTTCTCATCGGCCCGCCGGGTGATGCCGAAGTCGGTCAGGAAAGCGTGCTCTGCGCCGGAGCGGCTCGAGAGCAGCACGTTGCCGGGCTTGACGTCCCGGTGAACCAGACCGTGCCGGTGCGCTTCGTCGAGTGCCCCGGCGATCTGACTCACGATCGACGCGGCGCGCGCCGGCTGGAGCCGTTTCTCATCGTCGAGCAGTCCGCGCAGATCGAGGCCATCCACGTAGCGCATGGACAGGTACAGCAGCCCGGCCTCCTCGCCGGCGTGGAAGATCTGAACTACGTGGGGGTGATCCAGAGCGGCGGCCAAGCGGCACTCGCGTTCGAACCGCGCTCGGTAGGTGGGATTCTCGGCCACCTCCGGCGCGATCACCTTCAGCGCCACCGTTCGGTCCAGCACGAGATCGCTCGCCCGGTACACCAGTCCCATCCCGCCGCGTCCCACCAGCGCATCGATCCGGTGACCGGCGAACTCCCCGCCGACGGCCAACTCGGGGTCGTCGTGGGTCAGGCCGGGTGGTCGCTCGGGGTGGTCGGCCGGCGTCTGGGCCAGGCGCGCGCCCAGGCTCGGGTCGAGGTAGGTCCCACCCGCGGTGACCGTCCGCACGGCCTCCACGAGCTCCGTCTCGGCTCTCTCTTTGAGCACATAGCCGCGCGCCCCGGCCTGCAGCGCGCGACGAGCGAACCCGGGCTCGGCCTCCATCGTCAATACGAGCACCGCCGTCCCGGGGTTGGCCTCTACGAACCGCGGAATGGCCGGCAGCGTCGGCTCGCCCGGCATGTTCAGGTCGAGCACGACCACTCGCGGCCGGTGGGCGCGGGTAAGCGCGAGGGCGCCCTCCACGTCGCCGGCCTCCCCAACGACGCTGAACCCGCCCTCGAGGTCCAGCACGCGCCGCAGACCGCCCCGGATCAGTGGATGGTCGTCGGCGAGCACGATCGCAATCTGCTCAGAAGCCGACTTGATCGCATCCGGCACACCGGGACTGTACTGCCGAACGCCTCGCGGAATGCGGGATTGCCGCAGCCGACCTTGGGCGCCGCGACGATGGAGCGCGGCGGGCGCGATCCGAGCGTGAGTGACGTGGCGACGATCAGCGAGGCCGTCGGGAGCTGCGCCGCTGGGCGATCCGACGGCGCCGGTTCTCGACGCAAGGCGTCTGGTGCGGCGCCAAGGCTACTTAGCTACTCAATCGGGCGCGCCTTGCCCGTCCCGTGCGATCCGCTCGTAGCAGTAGGCGTGGTAGCGCTCACCCCCGGCGGTTGCGACTCCTGGGTCGGCGGCGAGCGAAGTGCGCCAGGCCAGATGACCCAGCACGTGCACCAGGGGCTCGTAGACCCCGATTATGTCGAGACACGCTACGCAGCGCGGCCGGGCTACGGTTGCCGGCGGCGGTACGGAGCGCTCCGGATCAGTAGATGCCATCCAGATCGCTAGCTTCGGCCATCAGTGTGCGGGAGCCATCCGGGGACCGCCACATCCGAGCGCGCGACAACTACGTATGCGAGCAGCTCACCGGATCGACTGCCGCGGTCGCGGGGCCAGGCGTATAGTCCGCGCGGGGTCTGATGAGCGCGTTTAGTGAGGGCGACCAACTCCAGCGCCTACTGCAAGTGGGTCGGGCATTGGTTGCCGAGCACGACACCGAGGCGGTGCTCGACCGCATCCTCAAGGAGGCTTGCGAGATCACCGGTGCCCGGTATGCGGCGCTCGGCGTGCTCGACGACACGCGGCGGGAGCTCGAGCGCTTCCTCACGATCGGGATCGACCCCGCCACCCACGGTGCGATCGGCGACCTTCCGCGCGGGCGCGGCGTGCTCGGGGTGCTGATTCAAGACCCGCAGCCGCTGCGGCTGGCCGACGTCGGCCAGCATCCC
Source organism: uncultured Solirubrobacterales bacterium (assembly GCA_963757235.1). Taxonomy (GTDB): domain Bacteria; phylum Actinomycetota; class Thermoleophilia; order Solirubrobacterales; family Solirubrobacteraceae; genus Palsa-465. The sequence goes on from CAVWRC010000015.1 coordinate 129,274, forward strand.
CAAAGCTACGGGTTCCCGATGAACCATCCCGGGATGCGGACCTTCCTGGGCGTCCCGATCGTGGTCCGGGGCCAGGGGTGGGGCAACCTGTACCTGACCGAAAAGCAGGGGGGTGGGGAGTTCACCGCTGAGGACGAGGAGGCCGTCGTGATCCTCGCCCAATGGGCGGCCACCGCGATCGACAACGCCCGTCTGTACGAGGGCAGCGAGCGGCGCCGCCTGCAGCTCGAGCGGGCCGTGCGATCGCTCGAGGCGGCGCGGGACATCGCCGACGCGGTGAGCGGCGTGACCGATCTGGACCGCGTGCTCGAGCTGATCGTCAAGCGCGGCCGGGCCCTCGTCGACGCGCGCACTGTGCTGATCATGCTGCGCGAGGGGGACGAGCTCGTCGTGGCGGCGAGCGCGGGACATGCGGTGGATGCCACCGGACATCGGATTCCGGTCGCTACTTCCACATCAGGGCGGGTGCTCGAACATGGTCGGCCGGAGCGGATCGACGTGGTCTCGCAGCTTAGGGTGGCTCCGGAGGTGTTCGGCGTTTCGGACGCCCGCTCGGCGCTTCTGGTCCCGATGCTCCACCGCGGAACCGGGCTCGGCGTGCTCGCGGCGTTCGATCGGGGGGTTGAGACCGCGCCGTTCACTCCCGAGGACGAGCAGCTGCTGCGCACCTTCGCGGCCTCGGCGGCGCAGGCAGTGGCGCTGAACCGCAGCGTTGAAGCGGACCGGCTGCGGAGCACGATCGCCGCCGGGGACGCCGAGCGCAGCCGTTGGGCACGGGAGCTGCACGACCAGACACTTCAATCACTGGGCGGCCTCCGGGTAGCGCTGTCAACGGTGCTGGGCAGGGGCGATGAGGCCACGAAGGACGCGGCGATTCGTCAGGCGATCGAGGACATCGAGCTCGAGATCGCCAACCTCAGGGGCATCATCACCGACCTGCGACCGTCCATGCTCGATGACCTCGGCCTGGTGCCGGCGATCGAAGCGCTCCTCGACCGGCGCCGCGACGCCGGCCTCGAGATCGTCGGTGAGGTGGCCCTCGGAGATCTCGTCTCCGGCGACCGCGGTCTCGACCCCCAGCTCGAGACGACCATCTACCGGTTGGTGCAGGAATCGCTCACGAACGTCATCAAGCACGCTAAAGCCAGCAAGGTGCGCGTGTCCGTCGCGTTGATCGAGGGCGAGGTGAGGATCGAAGTGCAGGACGACGGCCTGGGGTTCGACCCCGCGGTCCGTTCCGAGGGGTTCGGGTTGGCCGGGATGCGCGAGCGCGTGTACCTGGCTGGCGGCACCGTGGAGCTGCAGTCGGGTGAGAACGGCACGTTGGTGCGGGCCCGGCTCCCCCTGCAGGCCGAGGACGCCTCTTCGACGGTTGGGGCGGCCGCGTCCTAAGGCGCCGCCGTCAGGCGCCGCCGACCGTTCTTCTAAGGCGCCGCCGTCGGGCGCCGCCGCAGACACCGCAGTCAAGTCAGGCGCTGCTTCGAAGGATTCACCTTCATGATGCATCTGAGCCTCGCCCTCAAACGGCGTCCGCGCGCGGGGTGATTGGTGCGGGCAGTGCCGCGCCCGTGGCCGCACGACGACACCGCGCGGACGTCAGCCCCGGGTCGCAGACTGCGGCTTTTCCGCACCCCAGTCCGGAGTCGTCCAGTAGCGAGATCCGAGTTTGGAGGCGATGCCGGCCTGTCTGCCGCGGCATAACGTGGTCCAATCATGATCCACGTACTCTCCAATCGCTCGAAGGCCGCAATCAGGGCCGACACCGCCGCTTCGCAGCGGCCTTGCAGCCACACGCGTCACGTCGGCACGTGTCCCCGCTGCCAGCAGGCGCAGCTCGCTCGCTGGCGCGCGCAGCTCGACGCCGGTCATCCCGCCGCCGGCCGGTGATGAAGCCGCGCCCGCGCCGTTGGTTGCCTCAGGCCGACTAGGCCTGGCGATGCCGGCGCAGCCCCCCGGGGTGGTCTACGCCGTGCCGCGCACGTCGAGCACGACCTCCACCGCGATCGGCACGAACTCACTCGTGGAGAAGCGGCGCGGAGGTCGGTGGTCGCTCGATCCGGCTCTGGATCCGGAGCAGCCAACCTGTACGGGGTGTCGTGCACGGGGCGGACCTGCATGGCCGTCGGCTCGTTGATCGATCACCGGGAACGTCACCCGCGCGAGGGTCGTGGAACCGCCAGCACTGGGCACCCGGCCCCGTGCATGAGCGCTTCGCCGGTGCTCCCCAGCAACAGCCGTTTCGTGGGTCCCCAGCGGCGCGAGCCGATGACCAGGATGTCGACCGTCTCGGACAGCTTCAGCAGGGCATCTGACGGGCGACCCCGCGCGACCGCCACGTCGACCGGTGCGGGCGTCTGTCGCGCTGCTTCCGCGGCCTGCTTGCGGATCTGGTCCATTTCATCCTCGACGGCCTCGTCCCATTCTGTGGCGAGGATCCCTCCGACACGTGACCAAGCGAAAGGAGGCAGCCGGTCATCGACGACGGCCTGCACGCGAAGTTCGGCTCCTGCGCCAAGGGCGATCGAGGCGGCCAGCGCAAGCGCGGCTTCTGACTCGGGCCCGCCGTCGTAGCCGACTCCGACCCGGCACAGACGTGGAGGATCGGCGTGGATTCCGCGGGGCGCGACGGCGAGCGCGCACTTGAACTGTCCGAGGAGCTGACGCGTTCGGTCTCCGATCTGGACGCGTCCTTCCAGGCCCTCACGAGTTGAGCCGACGACTAGGAGGTCACAGTGGTGGCGCCTGACGACTCGGAGCAGCGCGCGCGGCACCGAGATGTCGCTCGCGGTTGCGGTCCGCGAGTCGGGTGCCTCAGTCGCGCGGACCTCGCGCAGGATTCGCTGGGCCTCCTGGCGCTGGCTTATGAAGCTGAGCTCCGGAGGCGCGGGCAGCAATGCGGGCGAGTGGACCGCGACGAGCATCAAGTCGGCGCCCGTCGCCTGCGCGAGCAGGTGTCCGAGCGCGGCCGCGTCTCGTCCCTCCGGGAAGCCGTCGATGCCGACGGCAATCCGTGCCATACCCCGCGCCCCTGAGCCGCGGGGATCGGTCCGCGTATCTGTCGTGGCCTGGGCTGACGTGGTCATGCTGGACTCCTCGATCGCGATGGGTATGTCCCGACTGTCCCGCGGGCACCCACCGCAGCCATCCGGGAGGGTTGCTCTCCGTGTCGTGGAGAACTACGGAGGGCGCTCCGCGACCTCGTCCCAGCGCGGGTGCTCGTAGTTCCCCTGAGCAGCTCCTTGACCCCGTCGGTGTCGAGGTCGCGGCCCGTCTGCTCGTCGGTCCACCCGACCGGCAGATCAGCCGCGCGGCGGATCTCGTCGTACACGATCGCGTGATCCCCGACCGCCGGTCCGGTGATCGTATGGCCGCGGTCGGCCAGCGGGTCGAGCAGCCGATCGAAGTCGCTGCGCTCGATGACGTGTTCCGCAGCTATCCCCGGTACTACTCTTAGCCGGGCTCGGACCTCAGGACCTGCGGAAAACCCGCAGTCGGGGTTCGGACCGCGGCGGATTTCTCACGGCTCGCCTCGGCTTAGCTTGCAGTCAACCGAATCACGAGGAGCCAGCTATGTCCCAGATTGCCGCCGAGACCGTTCACGGCAGCTACCTGATGCCGTCCATGAACCACGCCACCGTCGGCGACGCGATGCATCCGGGCATCGTCGCCTGCAATCCTGATACGAGCCTGACCGAGGTCGCTCGCCTGATGGCCACCCACCACGTGCACTGCATCGCGGTGAGCGCAGCTTCGCACGGGGTCGATGGCGGGGACCTGGTGTGGGGCCTGATCTCCGACCTTGACCTGATTCGAGCGGGCACACGTCCCGGCGACGAACAAAGCGCGCGAGCGCTGGCCAACGAGCCCGTCGTGAGCATCCGGCCCACGACGCCGCTCCGACAGGCCGGCGAGAAGATGCTCGAATACGGCGTCAGCCACATGATCGTCATCGACCCCGAGACCCGGCGGCCGATCGGTGTCCTCTCGACGCTGGACGTCATTGGCGTGCTGGCGTGGGGCGAAGCCTGAGTTCGGCCGGCAGGTGTTCGAGATGGAGCGCGAGACGATCTGAGGGAGACTACGTCCGGTACCGACGAGAGGAGAGGTTGTGTTCAACAAGGTGATCTGGGCAACCGACGGCTCCGAGGCCGCCGACCAGGCCTTGCCCCTGGCCCGGACGCTCGCGAGCGAATCGAAGGCGCCCCTGCTGGTCGTGTATTGCGAGGAGTTCACGCTGCCCGGCAAGGGTGGGGGCAGCCTTCCCGTCCACGCCAACGAGGAGGCGGTCGAAGAGAAGGTCCAGCGTCAGGTCTCCGAGCTGTCAGGTGACGGCCTGCACGCCACGCTGGAGATGGACAAGAGCAAGGTCGGCGGCGCGGCGCACGTGATCGCCGACATCGCCGCCCGGGAGCAGGCCGACCTGATCGTGGTCGGCACCCGGGGACATACCGTCCTGGGCGGACTGCTGCTCGGAAGCGTGACCCAGCGCCTGTTGCACATCGCGCCGTGCCCAGTCCTGGCGGTGCCGGCTCGCGACGGCGCGGCCTGATTCGCGACTCGGTTTGACGGCGCTCCCGGTGCTGTACTTCCACCACCCAACGTCCCTTGAGCACGATCCCACCGTGCACTCGCCCGGGCACCCGGATGCTCCGGAACGCATCGGCGCGATCGAGGCGGCGATACAACGGCTGGGGTGGCTGGGCTGCGAGGTACGCGAGGCGCAGGCCGCGACCAAGTCCGAGCTGAGACTCGTGCATTCCGCGCGGCAGGTCACGACGATTCACGACCTGTGCGCGGCCGGTGGCGGCCAGATCGACGTGGACACGTATGTAGGAGAGGCCTCGTACGAGGCGGCGCTGCATGCCGCCGGGGGAGCCTGCGATCTGGTGCGGGCGCTGGTGCGCGGCGAGGATCGAGTCGGGTTCAGTGCGCTGCGGCCTTCCGGCCATCATGCCGGCCATGACTACGCGATGGGGTTCTGCCTGTTCAACAACGTCGCGATCGCGACCGAGCTGGCAATCCGCGAGCTCGGCGTCGACCGGGTCCTGATCATCGATTGGGACGTACACCACGGCAACGGGACGGCGCACACCTTCCGTCATCGTTCCGACGTGCTGTTCGCGAGCATCCATCAGCTCGGACTGTTCCCGGGGACGGGCGCGGTGGGTGAGGCCGGCTCGGGGGACGGTCTCGGCTACACGATCAACATTCCCGTCCCGAGGGGCTCCGGCGAAGAGGTGTGGGTCTCCGCGCTCGAACACGTGATCGTGCCCGCCGCGCTCGAGTTCGCCCCGCAGCTCGTGCTGGTCTCGGCCGGGTTCGATGCACACCGGCAGGATCCGCTCGGGGAGTGCGCGCTGGAGGCAAGCTCGTTCGGGCAGATGGCCTGCCACGTCCGGGAGCTCGCTCTGCGCGTCAGTGCTCCGGTCGGTGCGGTGCTCGAAGGCGGGTATAACCTACCGGCGCTGGCCGACAGCGTCGTGGCGACCATCGCGGCGCTGGACGGCGCGGGCACCGCCGAGTCGGTCGGACCCGACTCGCTGGTGACCTCGCGGGTGGCGGCGCACACGTAGGACACTTCTGGACGCTTCGCGAGCGGCTTTGATCGCCTTGCACAGATCGGTCCGGCCGTGACGGTGTTCGGCTCGGCGCGGACCCCGCGCGAGCATCCTCATTACGGACTCGTGCGTCAGGTGGGCCGCGAGCTCGGGCGGGCCGGCTTCGCGGTCATCACTGGCGGTGGCGGCGGCCTGATGGAGGCGGCCAATCGCGGCGCTCGAGACGCGGGCGCGCTGTCGGTGGGATGCAACATCGAGCTTCCGCGCGAGCAGGGGTTCAACGACTACCTCGACGTCCAGCTTCGGTTCCGGCACTTCTTCGCCCGCAAGGTGATGTTCGTCTGGTACGCCTGCGCGTTCGTGATCTGCCCGGGCGGGTTCGGGACGCTCGATGAGCTGTTCGAGGCTCTGACGTTGATCCAGACGGCGACGATCGAGCACTTCCCGGTGATCCTGGTTGGAGCGGGCGAGTGGGACGGGCTGCTCGACTGGCTGCGGACCACGGCCCTAAGCGAACGGCGGATCGACGAGTCCGACCTGGCGGGTCTCCGGATGGCGGGGAGTCCCGCGGAGGTGGTGCAGATCGTCTCGCGCGCGCTTGGCCGCCAGAGGGGCCACGCGCAACGCGTGCGGCGTCGCCCCATGCGTCGCTGGGCCGATTCGTTTCGAAGGCCGGGGCAGCAGCCGGGCGTGCCGTCGGTCGCTCAGCCCGACACGCCGTTCTGGATGTAACCCGTGATGCCGAGGCTGAGGCCGAGGTCCAGCGACACCGACCCTCCCTCGAGGTGCAACCGAGCTCCATCCGCCGTGATCGCTGCGTTCCAGCCGTGCAGGTCGACGTTGCGCAGCGCCTGACGGAGCACAAGCTCGGCCCGTTCGTCGCGCCCGGCGCACATCGCCGGCCGGTCGAGCTCAAGCTCGAGCTCGGCCTCCACGTCCAGCGGCTCGCGATCGCGCATCCGCTCGAGATTGCGGTCGATCTCGACCGCAACGGGCGCCAGCAGGAGGTCCTTCTGATTCTTCGGATGAACGGTCATTTCGTAGTCCCGGTTGTCGGTTTCGGGTGCGGCAAGGACCGTACTTCGCCGGCGGCGCCTCTTCGTCGTGTCGAGTCCGACGAATGACAGCACTCAGTCCGCTGGGGCGATGCGGATTTCTCCGGATGTCGGGAAGGCCGGTGATGGTCAAACGTTGCCCTTGGCATGTCCATCTCAGCCGACCGTCCTCGCGTCACCGTGTTCGGACCCGATCCGCTGCTCAGCGTGACGATCGAGCACACGGGCGCTGTGGATGAAGTACACGTCCATCCGGCCGGCCAGGGGGTGTGGGTCGCCCGGATGGCGGGCGAGCTCGGGGCGTGGCCGATCCTGTGTGGCTTCCTCGGCGGTGAAACCGGCACCGCGCTGCTCCCGCTGCTCGAGGCGCTCCCAGGCGAGCGCCGGCTTGTCCGCACCACCGGGTTCAGCGGCAGCTACGTCATCGACCACCGCACCGGACAGCGCCAGGTCGTGGCGGCAGCGACCAGACCGGCGCCGGGCCGGCACGAGGTCGACGATCTGGTCACCGGCACCTGCGCCGCTGCACTCGAAAGCGCAGTGCTCGTGCTGTGCAACCCGTTTCCTGCAGAGGGGCTGCCGGAGGATGTCTACGAGACGCTCCTCGCGGACGTCCGTGCCGCCGGCATTCCCGTGATCGTCGATCTATCGAGTCCTCGCCTGGAGCGCACGCTCCCTCACGGTCCGGATCTCGTGAAGCTGAACGACTGGGAGCTTGCCCAGTATGTTCGTGGTCCCGTCGATGGTCACCGCGCTCTTGACGCCGCGCGTCGCTTACAGGACGCCGGCGCTCGTGCCGTCGCGGTGACCCGCGCCGAGCGGCCCATCCTGGTGCTGCCGGGCGACGGCGAACCGTTCGAGGTCGTGCCCCAGCCCCTGCCGCGCGGATTCCGCGAGGGCTGCGGAGACTCGATGATGGGCGCGATTGCCGCCGGCTGGGCGAAGGGCCTTTCGCTGGGTGAGGCCATTCGGCTCGGTGCCGCGGCAGGGTCGGCAAACTTTCTGCGCCGCGGGCTCGGAACGGGCAGCCGCGAGGTGGTGGAGGAGTTGGTTCCTCACGTCCGGACGCGCCCTTACGTCGCGGCGGAGCCAGGGTCGCGGGGCGTGAACGGACAGATTGGATCCTCCCCCCGCACGATCGCATAAGGCGCGGTGCAGGCCATCCAGGCCAGGTGGGCACGGATGGCATCGACTGCGCGCAGCGCCTCGAGCGCGGCGGAGAGCGCGACAGGCCGGCCGACGCGCGAGGAGTGCGAGTCGCTGCCCAGCACGTGGATGACTCCGGCTTGCGCGAGCTCCAGCATCACCGGTCTGGTGCGCTGATCGGTGAAATACGCGGCGGTCGCCTGCACCAGCGCCCGTCGTCCGATTAGTTGCGCGAGGCGCTTGGTCAGATCCGTCCCGGCATGTCGCTCCGGATGGGCAATGAGCGCCCGGAATCCGCGGGCGTGCAGCGACTCGACCACGTCTTGGAACCGGCTGTCGAGCGGTCCAGGGGCCGGCTCGAGGAGAATCCAGCGGCCCGAGCCGCCCAGGGTGACCGCCGCCAGCTCAGAGTCTTCAATAGCGTCGACCATGGTGGCCGCAACCTCGCCCCCGGCAAGCACCCGCACGCTGCAGCCGGCGGCGCGCAACGCCGCCGAGAGCTGGTCGCGCCGTTCGGGAAGCTCGTCAATGATCACATGGTGGTCGGCGCGGATGTGAGGCGTCGCGCAGATCGCACACACGCCATCGGCCTGCGCCTGGCGGGCCATCGCCACCGCGTCATCGACATCTCGGGCCCCGTCATCGAGGCCGGGCAGTAGATGGCAGTGGAGGTCGATGGCGCCCGGCACGTTCGTGTCGCTCCGGCGGGCTGCTATTCCCGGTGCGCCGCGCGCGCGGCGGCAACCTCCGGCGAGGGCACCACGATCACTGGCCGGTCGGTGTGCTGGAGCACGGCGTGGGAAACGCTCCCGAGCAGGAGCGACTTGAGCCCGGTCAGTCCGCGCGTGCCGAGCACGATCGCCTCGGCGCCTATATCGCCGGCCTCGCCAAGAATCGTTTCGGCGATCGACCCGCTCCGGAGGCAAATCCGCGCCTGCGCCTTCAGGCCGGCGTCGCGCGCCAGCTTGGCGCCTTCCTCGGCGCGCCGGCGGGCCTGCCCCTCGTAGGAGCGGTCGGCGTCAGCGTAGTCCACGGCGCCGATCGGCATCGCGGCGCCGACGCGAGTCACCATGTCCTCGAACTGCTCCCACACCGTGACGACCGCCGCCGGTCTGCCTCTCATGAGCTCGCCGGCGCGTTTGATCGCCTCCTTTGCGTCCGGCGAGCCGTCGTATGCGATCAAGATCATCCTCTTCCCCTGGGGTCGGCTAGTTAACAGCGGCTGGAGCCGGGCGTCGCATGTCAGAACCTGGCGGTGAGGGCGCAATGCGCTGGTCACGGCGATGTAGAACGAAGAACGACACCGCGTAACACAGTGCCCGGGCTGCCACCCGGCGACATCCGTAGTTCTCCGGTGCGACGGCGGTGGGCAGCCCCGATGCCTGGTTGCCGTGCCTACGCCAATCTGGCGGCATGCCCGAAGTCCGAACTCACCTCCCAGCACTGGCGCATATCCGTGTCAGCGACTGCATGCATCACGGCGTTCTCACGTGCCCGCCCGACGCTCCGCTCCGGGACGTCGCTGCGATCATGGCCACCCACCACATCCACGCCGTGGTGGTCAGCAGCGGCCAAGCAGAACGCCCGGAAGGCGTTGTTTCCGACCTCGACGTCGTGGCCGCGATCGCCGGCGGCGCGGAGTGCACTGCCGGGCAGGTCGCCGCGACCGAGTCACTGACCGTCTCGACCAACGCGACCCTGGCGACCGCCGCCCAGCTCATGAGCGAGCATGGCGTGTCCCACCTGGTCGTCGTGGATGCCGCCCGGGGCCACCCCGTGGGGATCCTCTCCTCGCTCGACATCGCCATGGTCTATGCGGACAGCTGATCTCCAGGCCGCCTCGGCACGGTATCCGGTGGACCGAGAGGCGGAGGTCGTCGTCCGGGACGGCACGACGGTCCACGTCCGGCCGGTCCGGCCCGACGATGGTCCGGCGATCCGGGCCTTCCTCAAGGCCGTCTCGCCCGAGTCGATCGGCTTCCGCTTCTTCGGCGCCCCCAACATCAACTGGACCACCAAGTGGGCCGTGGACGTCGATTATGCGGACCGGTTCGGCCTGGTCGTCGAGAGTGGCACTCCCCGAGCGATCGTGGCGCACGCCGTATATGTGCGGATCGACGCGACCAGGGCCGAGGTCGCCTTCCTGGTGACCGATGCCTGGCAGGGTCGCGGCATCGCGACCATCCTGCTGGCCCACCTCGCGGAGGTGGCCCAGCAACACGGCATCTCGACCTTTGTGGCCGAGGTTCTTCCCTACAACCACCGCATGGTCGACGTCTTCCGCGAGAGCGGGTTCCCGACGGAGGTCAGGTCGCGGCCCGACGTGCTCGAGATCGAATTGCCGACCTCACTGTCGCCGGCGGCGATCGAACGGTTCGAGGAACGCGAGCGGACGGCGGCCGTCGCGGCGGTGCGCAGCGTGGTCGCCCCAGAGTCGGTAGCGGTGATCGGCGCCTCGCCCCGGCGCAGGACGATCGGCGGCGAGATCCTGCACAACCTGATCGCCGGCGGGTTCACGGGCCCCATCTATCCCGTGAATCTCGACGCCGGGGAGATCCAGTCCCTCCCGGCCTACCGCTCCGTCCGCGACATTCCCGGGCCGGTCGAACTGGCGGTGGTCGCGGTACCGGCCCAGGGCGTCGCCGCGGTCGCCCGTGACTGCGCCGCGGCCCACGTGCGGGCGCTGGTGGTCATCTCGGCGGGCTTCGCCGAGGCTGGCCCCGAGGGCGAAGCGCGCCAGCGCGAGCTGGTGGAGGTGTGTCGCGACGCCGGGATCCGGGTCGTCGGCCCGAACTGCCTCGGCGTGCTCAACACCGCCCCCGACGTTCGCCTCAACGCCACCTTCGCACCGCCGGCAGCCGTTCCCGGGAACGTCGGCTTCATGTCCCAGAGCGGCGGGCTGGGGATCGCAATCATCGAGGCCGCCGGTCAGCTCGGAGTCGGCCTGTCGTCGTTCGTGTCGGTGGGGAACAAGGCCGACCTCTCGGGCAACGACTTCCTCCAGTACTGGGAGCAGGATCCCGGCACGGATCTAGCCCTGCTGTACCTCGAGTCATTCGGCAATCCTCGGCGGTTCTCGCGGATCGCCCGGCGCGTCGCGGCGCGCAAGCCGATCCTGGCCGTCAAGAGCGGTCGCTCGGCGGCCGGGGCCCGGGCCACCGCGTCGCACACGGGAGCGCTGCTGTCGGCCTCCGACGTGACCGTTGATGCGCTGTTCGAGCAGGCGGGGGTGATCCGCACCGACACCATGCACGAGCTGTTCGACGTCGCCGCGCTGCTGTCCGCCCAGCCGGTCCCGCGCGGCGATCGGGTGGTGATCGTCACCAACGGCGGCGGCCCCGGGATCCTGTGCACCGACGCGTTGCAGGCCCGCGGGGTGGAGGTCGCTGAGCTGGCGCCGGAGGTGCGAGCTCAGCTGGCCGGGTTCCTGTCGCCGGACGCGGCGCTCGGCAACCCGGTCGACGTGATCGCCAGCGCGTCGGCAGAGGACTACGCGCGCACGCTGCAGACGCTGATCGACGCCGACGCCTGCGATGCCATCATCGCGATCTTCGTCCCCCCGCTCGTGACCGAGGCGGGTGACGTGGCCGAAGCGATTCGTCGCGTAGCCGAGTCGAGCCCGGAGGTGACGATCGCCGCCGTGATGATGATCACCCGGGGGACTCCCCCGGAGTTGCGATCCGAGCGCGTGCGCGTTCCCTGCTACCAGTTTCCCGAGCAGGCCGCCCGGGCGATGGCCCTCGCCGTCCGGCATGGCCGCTGGCGTGCTCGCGACGCCGGTCGGGTCCCCGAACTTCCGGCCGCGCGCCGGGTGGAGGCGGCCGCGATCATCAGCCGCGAGCTTGCACGCGGCCAGGCCTGGCTGACGCCCGCCTGCGTAACCGAGCTGCTCGCCTGTTACGACCTTCCGCTGATCGAGACACATCTCGTCGGCAACACGGACGAGGCGGTGGCCGCCGCGGCGAAGCTGGGCTCGGCGGTGGCGCTCAAGGCGAGTGCCGTGGGGCTCGTGCACAAGACCGACGCCGGCGGTGTCCGGCTCGGCGTGCGGGGGGCCAAGGCAGTACGTGCCGCCGCGGCGGCGATTGAGGATGCGGTGGGACGGGCCGGCCACACGCTCGACGGCCTGATCGTTCAGCCGATGGCTCCCGAGGGCATCGAGCTGATCGTCGGCGTCGTCAACGACCACAGCTTCGGCCCCGTTCTGGCCTGCGGCGCAGGTGGCACGACGGCCGAACTGATACGGGATGTCGCGGTGCGCATTACGCCGCTCAGCGACGTGGACGCGCACGAGATGGTTCGATCGCTGAAGACGTTCCCGCTGCTCGACGGTTACCGAGGCGCGCGACCGTGCAAGGTGGCGGCGATCGAGGACGTGCTGCTGCGGGTTAGCGCCATGGTCGAGGCCCATCCGGAGATCGTCGAGCTCGACTGCAACCCGCTCATCGTCACGTCTGATCGGGCGGTGATCGTGGACGCCCGAATTCGCCTGGAAGCCGCCGAGCGCCCGGCGCCGATGCCGTCGCTCCGCGCGTAGTTTGGGGTCCCCCACCACCCCCGCCGAAACGTTCAGGCGCGGAGGGGAGAGCCAATCGGCGCGGCACTTCGCTCGATGGCCTCCCGGCCCGCGAAGCGCGCGGCGTCGCCTAGCTCCTCCTCGATCCGGAGGAGCTGGTTGTACTTTGCCACGCGTTCAGTGCGTGCCGGCGCGCCGGTCTTGATCTGGCCAACGCCGGTGGCGACGACGAGGTCCGCGATCGTCGTGTCCTCGGTCTCGCCGGAGCGGTGCGAGACCACCGCTCGGTAGCCGGCCTCGTGCGCGAGCGCGATCGTCTGGAGCGTCTCGGTGAGCGTGCCGATCTGGTTGAGCTTGATCAGGATCGAGTTCGCGATGCCGGCGTCGATCCCGCGGCGCAGGATGGCGGGGTTGGTAACGAAGATGTCGTCGCCGACGAGCTGCAACCCGGAGCCGAGCCGCTCGGTCAATGTCTTCCAGCCGTCCCAGTCATCCTCGGCCATTCCGTCCTCGAGCAAGACGATTGGGTAGCGCCCGCACAACTGCTCCCAGTAGTCGACCATCTCGTTGGGCTGGAGCGTGCGCCCCTCGCCGGACAGGCGGTACGCGCCATCCGAAAAAAACTCACTACTGGCGGGGTCGAGCGCGATGGCCACTTGGCGGCCCGGCTCGTAGCCGGCGGCCTCGATCGCCGCGATCAGCAGCTCGAGTGGCGCGTCGTTGGAGCTCAGGCTCGGCGCGAAGCCACCCTCGTCGCCGACCCCGGTGGCCAGCCCGCGCGAGTGGATCGTGCGCTTGAGCTCCTGGTAGGTCTCGGTGGCGATCCGCATCGCTTCGGTGAACGACTGGGCGCCGACCGGCACAATCATGAACTCCTGGAAGTCGACCGGATTGTCGGCGTGAACGCCTCCGTTGAGCACGTTCAGCATGGGCATCGGAAGGAGCGGGTCGCGGCCGGCGGCGAGATAGCGCCAGAGCGGCTGCCCGAGCTCGGCCGCCTGGGCTCGGGCGGCGGCCACGGAAACGCCAAGAATTGCGTTGGCGCCCAGGCGAGACTTGGTTTCGGTGCCATCGAGCGCGATCAGCACACCGTCGAGGCCGGCTTGGTCGGCAGCGTCGAGGCCTGTGACCGCGTCGGCGATCTCGCCGTCGACGTGCGCGACGGCCTTCAGGACCGACTTGCCACCATAGGCCGGGCCGCCGTCGCGCAGCTCGACCGCCTCGTGCTCACCGGTGGAGGCGCCGGACGGCACCGCGGCACGCCCGAACGCGCCGGAACGCAGGCGGACGTCCACCTCGATCGTCGGATTCCCGCGGCTGTCGAAGATCTGGCGTGCGTGGACGCTGGCGATCTGACTCACGTGATGAAACCTACTCGGATGGCCGCCGGCCCGAACCCGTAGGAAGTACGTACCTCGATCGGGCTCACGCCACGATTCCGGTGGCCGGGGCGGGGCGTAGGTTCAACCAAGACCCTCGGACCAACCCCGGCCAAGAAATGAGGTAGCGATGTCCGTACGTGTTGGCATCAACGGCTTCGGCCGCGTGGGGCGGTGCGCCCTGCGCGCCGCCCACCAGAGCGGCGCCGAGATCGAGATCGTCGCGATCAACGACCTGGTCGATCCGGCCACGCTCGCCCACCTACTCAAATACGACTCGGTGTACGGGCCGTTCCCTGCGGATGTCTCCGCGCACAACGGCAGCATCGCAATCGGCGACACAGAGATTCGCGCGCTGGCCGAGTCCGATCCCGCGTCGCTCCCGTGGCAGGATCTCGGCGTCGACGTCGTGATTGAGTCAACCGGTCACTTCCGCACCCGCGCCGCCGCCGAGCAGCATCTCGCCGCGGGCGCCCGCAAGGTAATCATCTCGGCGCCGGCCAAGGGCGACGAGCCGGCGGATGCGACCGTGGTCCTCGGAGTGAACTTCGACGAGGTGTATGACGAGGATCGTCACGACATCATCTCCAACGCGTCGTGCACGACCAACTGCCTGGCGCCGGTGGCCAAGGTGCTGCATGAGACCGTGCGGGATCCGTCATGGGCTGATGACCACCGTTCACGCCTACACGTCCGATCAACATCTGCTCGACGGTCCTCACACGGACCTTCGGCGCGCCCGGGCGGCCGCTCTGAACATCATCCCGACTTCGACCGGAGCGGCCAAGGCGCTCGGGCTCGTGATTCCCGAGCTCGAAGGGCGCCTGAACGGCTTCGCCGTGCGGGTGCCGACGCCCACTGGCTCGCTCGTCGACCTCACCATCGAAGCCGAGCGGCTGACCAGCCGGGCCGAGATCAACGCGGCGTTCGCGAGCGCCGCCGACCAGGGCTCGCTCCGGGGCATCCTGTCCTACACCGAGGATCCGATCGTGTCGTCCGACATCGTGGGCTCCTCGTACTCCTCGATCTTCGACGCCGGACTGACCGCCGTGATCGACGGCACCCAGGTGAAGGTCGTGGCGTGGTATGACAACGAGTGGGGCTATTCGACCCGGCTCGTCGAGCTCGCCGAGCGGGTCGGGGCCCTGCTGCCAGCGAGGGTCTGAGTTACCCCCGGGTCTGATACCGCACGCGGGGTCTGAAGTCGTGCGCAGCGACCCCACGTGCGGACCCGGATGGTCTGAGTTGGCTCCGCCCGTAACGTGCTCGTTGTGGGCGCGACCTTCGACCTCAACCGCCTACGCGTCTGGCGCAGGCCAGGACCACTCGCGCACATCGGCGGGGTCATCTCCGAACTCACGCGTGTAGGCGCGGTGGCGCAGCCGCTCGTCGACCATTTCCTGGCGCAGGTGGATAGCGCGTTCGCCGAGCCCCGGAACGCGGTCGATCACGTCCATCACCAGGTGAAACCGATCCAGGTCGTTGAGCATGACCATGTCGAATGGCGTCGTGGTCGTGCCCTCCTCCTTGTATCCGCGCACGTGCAGGTTGTGGTGGTTGGTGCGGCGATAGGTGAGCCGGTGGATCAGCCACG
The DNA here is from genome assembly GCA_963757235.1 of uncultured Solirubrobacterales bacterium. GTDB lineage: Bacteria > Actinomycetota > Thermoleophilia > Solirubrobacterales > Solirubrobacteraceae > Palsa-465. Next base: position 144,522 of record CAVWRC010000015.1, read on the forward strand.
GGTAGCCGTGGTAGGCGAAGATCACCGGCTGGGCGGCGGTGAACAGCGCGTCGAACTCGCTGTCGGGCATGCCGTGCGGATGCTCTGACTCCGGCTCCAGGCGCATCAGGTCCACGACGTTGACCACTCGCACTTTGAGCTCGGGGAGGCGTTGACGAAGGATCGCGGCGGCCGACACGGTCTCGAGCGTCGGGGTGTCGCCCGCGCAGGCCAGCACCACATCGGGCTCCTGCCCCTGGTCGTTCGAGGCCCAGCCCCACACTCCGAGTCCCCGGGTGCAGTGCGCGATCGCCTCGTCCATGGTCAGGTAGTCGAGCGCGGGCTGCTTGCCGGCCACGATCACGTTGACGTACCCGCGGCTGCGCAGACAGTGGTCGGCGACCGACAGCAGGCAGTTGGCGTCGGGCGGGAGGTACACGCGGATGATGTCGGCCGACTTGTTGACCACGTGGTCGATGAAGCCGGGGTCTTGATGTGAGAACCCGTTGTGATCCTGGCGCCACACGTGGCTAGAGAGCAAATAGTTCAGCGACGCGATCGGGCGCCGCCACGGAATCTGACGGGTGACCTTTAACCACTTGGCGTGCTGGTTGAACATCGCGTCAATGATGTGGATGAACGCCTCGTAACAGTTGAACAGCCCGTGCCGGCCGGTCAGTAGGTAGCCCTCGAGCCAGCCCTGGCACAGATGCTCCGACAGCACTTCCATCACCCGGCCGTCGGGGGAGAGATGGTCGTCGGTCGGCAGCAGCTCCGCCTCCCACACGCGGTTCGTGGCCTCAAACACTGCCTGGAGGCGGTTCGATGCCGTCTCGTCGGGTCCCATGATCCGGAAGCGGTCGGGGTTGACCGTGACCACGTCACGGAGCCAGCCGCCGAGGACGCGCGTCGCCTCGCTCGAGCTCGTGGCCGGCAACGGTACCTCCACCCCGTATTCGCGAAAGTCCGGCAACTCGAGCTCACGAAGCAGCAGCCCGCCGTTGGCATGCGGGTTGGCGCTCATCCGCAGCTCGCCCTCGGGGGCAAGCGCCGAGATCTCGGGACGCACCGCCCCGGAATCGTCGAACAGCTCTTCAGGCCGGTATGAGCGCATCCACTCCTCGAGCTGCGCCAGGTGCCGCAAGTTGGTGTGCACCGCGGCCAGCGGAACCTGATGGGAGCGAAACGATCCCTCGGCCGGGAGCCCGTCGACCTCCTTCGGTCCGGTCCATCCCTTGGGCGTGCGGAGGACGATCATCGGCCACCTCGGCCGGTCCGCGTCACCGTGCGTGCGGGCTCGGTTCTGAATCTCGGCGACCTCGTCCAGGAGCTGGTCGAGCGTCGCTGCCATCAGCTGGTGCATCACCGTCGGATCCGATCCCTCGACGAACCGCGGCGCGTAGCCGTAGCCCTCCAGCAACGAGCGCAGCTCAGCCGGCCTGATCCGGGCGAGCACGGATGGGTTCGCGATCTTGTAGCCGTTCAGGTGAAGGACGGGAAGGACGGCGCCGTCGCGAACCGGATTGAGGAACTTGTTCGAGTGCCAGCTCGCCGCCAGCGGCCCGGTCTCGGCCTCGCCGTCCCCGATCACGCACAACGCAAGTAGGTCGGGGTTGTCGAACACCGCCCCGTAGGCATGCAGCAGGGAATAGCCGAGCTCCCCGCCCTCGTGGATCGATCCAGGCGTCTCGGGCGCGACGTGACTGGGGATGCCGCCCGGGAAGGAGAATTGGCGAAACAACCGCCGCAGCCCCTCCTCGTCGTGGCCGATGTGAGGGTACACCTCGCTGTAGGTCCCGTCGAGATAGGCACTCGCCACCAGGCCCGGTCCGCCGTGGCCAGGGCCGGTCACGTAGATCGTGTTCAGCCGGCGAGCCTTGATGGCGCGGTTCATGTGCGCGTAGATGAAGTTGAGCCCGGGCGTCGTCCCCCAGTGGCCGAGCAACCGGGCTTTGACGTGCTCGGGGCCGAGCGGCTGGCGCAACAGGGGGTTGGCGAGCAGGTAGATCTGTCCGACCGACAGATAGTTGGCGGCGCGCCACCAGGCGTTGATCGCCTCCAGCTCGGCTGGGGACAGCGCCTTATGACGTGACTCAATCGTAGTGGTGGTCATGAGGTCATTTAGGCACACGACCACCGTCCACGAGTCGTGGATAAGGCGCGATGGGATACGGAAAAGCACCGATGACGGTCGACCCGGCGCCACGTAGCGTCCTTCTCAAAGCGAACCTCCGAGGAGTCAGCGATGTTCAGCAAGGTCCTGGTCGGAGTGGACGGAGAGCAGGGTGGTCGAGATGCGGTCGCCCTGGCCGCCCGGCTCGCGGACGAGGACGCGAGCACGTGGCTGGTGAACGTGTTCGGCGCCGGATTGAGGCCCGGGAAAGGGTCGGCGCTGCTGCTCAGCCCGGAGCTCGAGTGGTCTCGAAGGCTGCTTGAGCGCGAGCGGGAGCTGGTCACGCGGGAGCCAGAACTGATTTCTTGCACGGATCACTCGATAGGCCACGCCCTGCACGTTCTCGCCGAGCGACACCACGCCGACCTGATCGTGATCGGCGCGTGTCGCCATGGGTTTCTCGGGCGGGCGCTGTTCGGCAACGACACGATCGCGGCGCTGAACGGCGCACCATGCGCGGTCGCCGTTGCGCCGTTCGGATACGCAGACCAGGCCAATCACTTCGATGTGCTCGGAGTCGGCTATGACGGCTCGCCGGAGAGCGAAAACGCGCTCATGACGGCCCGGACGCTGGCACCTCGCTTCCGATCGACGGTCAGGGCGCTGTCGGTCGTCTCGCTCCAAAGCATCCCGTACGGCGAGCCGATCGCACAGAACTGGCCGGATGCCGCCAAGCGGTTGATGGGCGACCAGCGCCGCTCGGTGCGTGAGCTCGCGGACGTCGAGGGAGACATCACCTATGGCGATCCGAGCGAGGAGCTCCTTTCCTTTGGGGACCACGTCGACCTGCTGGTCGTCGGGTCGCGCGGCTACGGACCGGTCGGGCGGCTGCTCCACGGGAGCACCTCAAACCAGCTCGCGCGCCGCGCGCGTTGTCCGCTGCTGGTGCTCCCGCGCAGCGTCGCGCGCGACCGGCACAATGATTGGGACCTGCCGCTCGAGCTCGCCGTGTCCGACGCCGGGCCGGGCCGGGCCGTTGATGGGATATCCGGCCGGGCCGTTGATCAGGTCTCGATGAGCCCGTGATCGAGCGCGTAGCGCACCAGCTCTGAGCGGGTGCCGAGTCGCAGCTTCTGCTGGATGTGAGCTCGGTGCGTCTCGACGGTGCGCACCGATAGGTAGAGCTGTTCGGCGATCTCGCCATTGGTGTGCCCCAGCGCGATCAGTCGCAGGACTTCCACCTCGCGCTCGGAGAGCCCGTCGGGCTGACCCGGCGGGGGCTCGGCGGCGACGCGGGCGCCCAGACGCGGGTTGAGGTATGTGTCGCCGGCCGCAGCGCGCCGGATCGCCTCGACGAGTTCGGCTTCGGCCGCTTCCTTGAGGACGTATCCAAGCGCTCCGGCGCCCAGCGCATGGCGCGCGTAGGCAGGCTCGTCCTGCATGGTGAGCACTACGATCTGGGTCTCGGGACACTCGGCGCGAATCTCCGGGATCCCCTCGAGGCTCGACCCGCCGGGCATGTTCAGATCGAGCACGAGCACGTCGGGGTGATGGCCCCGGACATAGCGGCGAGCACTGTCCAGATCCGAGGCCTCGGCGACCACGTCGAAGCCGCCGTCGGCGTCTAGGACCTGTCGCAACCCGCGACGAACCACGGAGTGGTCGTCGGCGATCACGACGCGGATCGTCCTTCCGGGTGCGGCATCCGCAGGGTTGCCGCGATCGCTGGGGGTGGGTGAGTCGGGCAGGTTGGTCATCGTAGTGCCGCGCGATCACGAGATTCCAGATAGGGCGCGAGATACTTCGCGGCGATCTTGGTAGGTGGCGACCAGGTGGGCGTCTCGCCCACCTCGGAGCTCGACCCGTGCCCCCCGGTGATGTGGGCGCTCAGGTAAAGAGGCTTATCGCCGCCCAGGAGCACGCCATGGACGATCGGGTGGAAGGGCTTCGGGTCGATCGGTGCGCCGGCCAGGGCGGCGATCGCCTCGGCCGCGGTGTCGGCTTGCTGAGCGGCGATCCCACCCTGCTTGACCGGGAAATCGGTCGCGTCGCCCGCGGCGTAGACATGCTCCAGCGTCGGCACTCGGCAATGGACGTCGACCGAGATGAACCGACCCGGCGCCGCGGTCGGAACGCCCGAAAGGTCTGGTCCGTAGAGCTGAGGCAGGGAGATGATCCGGTCCACGTGCAGTTGACGACCGCCTGGGTGCAGCGTTACCTGGCCAACCTCGGGTGTCTCGGCGTGAGATGAGGACACGACCAGAACCCCGTTCTCTTCAAGCAGCTGCTCGACCGCCCGGCTGACCTCCGACCCGAACACGGCCAGGGGCGCGTCCTCAGGTGTGACCACCGTGACCGAGACGTCGACGTTCATGTCATACGCCCGGCGCTTTGTCATCAGCGCCAGCTCGTACAGGGGCAGCGGCCACGGCATCGGGGTGGGCGACAGGAACGCGAGCTTGTGGATGTAGCCACCCTCCACGTCCTGGATCAGCCCGTGCAGCTGCTCGTCGAGCCGGCTGTCATCGAGTGTCAAGGCGTGCTTGAAGCGCGGACGCAAAATCGCGCCCGGGGCCAAAAGCAGGGCGTCATACTCAAGCGTCTCGCCTGCCTCCGTATGGACCAGCCGGCGGTCACCGTCCAGCCATTTGAATGTGTCCTGGACCAGCTCGACGCCAATGTCACGGGCGATCTCGTCCAGCGGGTAGTGACGCGCCGCGGGGTACGCAAACGGCTCCCTAACCCTCATCGGTCGGTAGACGAACTCGGGTGCTCCAGTCAGCAGCGTCGTGGCGATCCGCTCGCCAGCGAGCTCCCGCAGCGCAAGCGCTGCCTCGAGGCCGGCGACCCCTCCGCCGACGATCAGTACGCGGAATCGTGTAGGTGTAGTCGAACTCATACCGCAAGCCTATGACCCGATTCTCCGCACGCCAGCCGCGCAGCTCCGAAGCCTTGCTGCGGAGAACTACGTAGTCTCGGGCTTTGGGGTCAGGAGCGCCGCGCTCGTCCGGATCTTCCCGGGTCCTCGGGGCGAAGCCGCGGCTACGCAGGCGGATCCTCGGAGACGTTGGCGGAGTACACGATCCGTCTGCCCGTGACCGTCCGGGCTCGAATCCGCACCCAACGCCTCCGCTGTCCCGGCGCCCAGGGTGCCAGTCCGAGGGCATCGAGTCGTCGGATGTCGGTCTGGCTGGTGATCTCCTCGGCCACGCCGTGAATGATCACGCTCCAACCCGTCCGCGAGCCCTCATCGACTCCGTCGATCTCGAAGGCCGCCTCGGCGGTCTGGAGCACTGCGTGCAGCTTCGAGCCGGGCGACGTGCGGAAGACGACCGACTGGGAAGGCTCATCGAAGACGTAGTTGACGGGGCGAATGACCGGAGCCCCCTCAGTCAGCGCGACGGCCAGCCGTCCGAACCCGTTTGCGGCGAGGAGCCGCAGACATTCCACACGGGGCAAGTCGAGCATCTCGCTGAACGGCTGATCTGGCACAGGCGGGTCAGCGCCGGTCATGTTCTTGGATGTGTCGGCCATCGCACGCGTCACGTTAGGACGGCGCGACCCGGCGGGCATCCGCTCGAATCCCGCACCTCGCTGCGCACAACTACTGAGACGCAAATTGATGGTTCCCCGCGTGAGCCTCGCGGCCCAACGCGGATGGTTGTCGCTCTTGCCGAGGCGACCATTCACCACAGCGAAACCCACCGTTTGGGTCCCAATCGTCCACAGGAGGAACAACATGTCCCGGAAGGTATTCGACATCATCACCAGCGCCGGCGGCGTCGCCGTCGTCGTGGCTCTGGTGATCGCCGGCGGGCTGCTGACCTGGGGTCACAGCTTCGTGAACTCGAACGTTCACTCCCAGCTGGCCCAGCAGCAGATCTACTTCCCGCCCAAGGCCGCGTTTGATCATCCCAAGCCGGGCACCGAGATCACTCCCTCGATGATCCCGTCGGTCTCGCAGTACGCGGGCCAGCAGCTGCTCACCGGTCAGCAGGCCCACGTCTGGGCGGACGACTTCATGGCCGTGCATCTGTCGGAGCTGCCCTACGGTGGCGTGTACTCGAAGCTCAGCACCGCGGCCCGGGCCAACCCAGGGAGCAAGACGCTGGCTGCGTTGGAGCAGACTTCGTTCCAGGGCACCACTCTTCGCGGCCTGCTGCTGGAGGCCTATGCGTTCTCGATGATCGGCGTAGTCATGCTGTGGGGCGCGATCGCATCGTTCGTCCTTGCGGCGATCATGTCTGTCCTGGTCGGGCTCGGCATCTGGCACGCCCGCAAGACGACCGAGCAAGAGGAGCTCCTGGTGCCCAAGCCGGTGCCGGCCGCCTCGTGATCAGTTAGTACGACAAAACGAAAGGGGCTCAGACGGACGCCCGCGCCGATCTTCGGCGCGGGCGTCATTCGTTCTCCGAACACCGAGATCCTGGCGAACGTCGATGCCCGCTAGTGGGTGACAGGAAGTTTCGGGTGGCTGCGGGACCAGTACGGCACTAGCCGACGACCGACGAAGCGCGCGTGACCGCGCGTGGCCGCCGCGAGGTGACCGGCCGGAGCCGCGCCAGCGCGTCGAGCTCACGCTCGAGCTGGGTCATGACCTCGCCCGGATCCGGGACGAGCGCGGCATCGACCATCAAGCCGACCGTTACCTCGCCGCGATAGCTGAATACGCTCACGCTCATGCCGATGTGACCGGAGGTCGGCGCCCACACGAGCACACCGCGCACCGGGACGCCCGCGAGATATACGGCCCTGGTCGGCCCGGGCACGTTCGTTACGACCGCGGTGCCCTTCCCCGTGAACATGTCGACGATCCTCCGCTCGACCGGCTCAGGGGCCAGCCCGGTGGCGCTCAGGAGCGCGTAGGACACGGGGCCCTCGCGCGAGGCCTTGATCTCGCCCATCCGCTTGTGCACCTCAATCAACCGGCGGTAGCTTCCGCTCACCCCAACTGGAAGAGGGAGGAACACCAAGCCGAACTTATTTCCCAGCTCGCGCGGGACGGGCTCGTCGAGCGGGCGCAGGTTGAACGGCACCATCGCCTGTATCTCGCGCACGGGGCCTCCGCGCCCCTGCAGATAGTGCCGCAGCGCACCACTCAAGGCGGCCATTAGGACGTCGTTGACCGTGGCCCCGTGAGCGTGCGCGATGTGCTTGACCTGCGAGAGCCGGATCGGCTCGCCCCAGGCGACACGTCGGCTGATGCCGGGGTCCCCTTTGATCGCGCTGGCGGCATCGGCCGGCGTCAGCAGCAGGCGCAGCGCCGTGGCACTGTCGCGTGCAACCGCTCCGGCGAGGCTTGCCGCGTGCGAGGGGGACACGACGACGTCGGCGCTCTGTCTGATCACGGTCGCGCCCAAGCGCCCGGTGGTGGCAAGCACACGCTCGGTCGGGCCGCCGAGTGCCGACAGGCGTCCGCGCGTGCGCCGGCGCTCGACCAGCGGCGCAGCGACTCCGGCGTCCGGTGCGCTGTCGGTCAGCGAGAGCATCACGCGGGCGAGCGCGATCCCGTCTGCGATGCAGTGGTGCATGCGGTTGATGACCGCCGCGCCGGAGCCGAATCCGTCGACCAGGTAGCTGTGCCAGAGCGGGCGGTTACGGTCGAGCGGCATGCTCATAAGGTCTCCGACGAGCTCCTGCAGGGCGGTGCGATCGCCGGGAGCGGGCAGCGCGAGGTGGTGGATGTGGTGCTCGAGCGCGAAATCCGGGTCGTCAACCCAGCGCGGCGCGCGCATGGGCAGGTGGCTCTCGATGACGCGCTGGCGGAAGCGCGGGTAGCGGTCGACCAGACGCGTCTGCGTGATCTGCTTGAAGCGCTCCCAGTCCAGCGGCCGATCGAACAGCTCGACGGAGTTGATCACCATCAGGTTGGTGGGGCGATCCATGTGCAGCCACGCCGTGTCGGCGCTGGACAGATGGGCGCTCATCACCTCAGCTCCGTGCGTGATCCAGGCCGGCGCCGGTCGCGCCGCCGCCCACGATCAACACGCGCGCGTCATGCCGAATGGGCATGCCTCGCTGCGCTCGGTTCGAGTGCAGGCGCCGTTTCCAGATCCGGTTCGGGTGCGGCGCGGGGGAGCACGAGCAACGGGGAGCGCGCGGTGCGCGCCAGCTGGCTGGAGGTGCTGCCGTGCACGAGCCGTCCGACTGGGCCATAGCCGCGCGAGCCGACGATCAGCAGATCGAGCGATGCGCTGTAGAGCGCGAGCTCTTCGACGACGTTCCCATACACGGCATGCGGCTCGATGCCGCCCAGGGCGGCGATGCGCTTCTGCGCCTGCTCGACTAGGTCTTCGACCACGTTGTCGATCGGCACCGGGCCGCCGAGGAACGTGTACACAGGCAGCGCGATCGCCTCGCACGCGGACAGGCGAGCACCGAGTTCCGCGGCGAGCACCCTCGCCACGGACAAGGCGTGCTCGCTCTCGGCGGATCCGTCGTAGGCCACGCCGACCGCACGGATCGAAACCGGCTTCAGGGCGTAGCCGGACGGCGCGATCGCCACGGCGCACGGCGCGCCGTTCAACGCCTCGCGTGTGTCGTCAGCGAGCAGCACCCTTCCGAGTAACCCCCTCCCGGAAGAGCCAACGACCAGCAGATCCGCGCCGATGGCTTCGGCCAGCTCGTGCAGGCCACGCCCGGCCGAGGAAGACTCGACGTAGCGAAGGTCAGCGCTCAAGCGGGCCTGGTCGCGAGCCGCGGTGAGCAACTCAAGCGCGCGCTTCTGCTCGATCGTCTCATATTCGCGTGTGGAGGCGCGCCAGAGACGAGGATCGCCTTGGTGGACGTGGACAAGCGTCAGCTTGCCGTCCGGCGCCACGAGCAACTTGGCGAGCGCTACCGCATCGCGATCGTCGAGATGGCGATCGACGCCGACCAGGACGTTCCTAAACATGGCGAGAGGCTTGCACCCGGCTGCTGCTGCAGCATCCGCAGAAAGCCGCAGCCGGCTCAGGCCTTTCCCGCTCGTGGGCTCCGTCGCTTCTCGCGTCGATCCGCGCCTTTCCGGCGACGACGACGGGACGTGTGAGGCCTATCTTGACGAGCATGCCTTCGCACCTTCGTCTCGCTCGCTTGACGGACTCCGCGATCGACGCACCTGGGGCGGCGCAGCCCATTCGGGTGGTGCTGGCGGACGATCACGCGATGGTCCGCCGCACCATGCGCGCGCTGTTCCAAGACGAGCCGGACATCATCCTGAGTGCGGAGGCATCTGACCTCTCGTCGGCGTTCGTTCAGGTGGACCTTCAGTCTCCCCACGTGCTGGTGCTCGACCTGAGGCTCCTGAGCGGGTCGACAGTCGAGACGATCCGCCGTCTCCGAACGCACGCGCCGAACACGCAGATCGTGGTCCTTACGATGGAGGACAGCTCGGAGTTTGCCCGGCAGGTTCTCGATGTCGGCGCACTCGGCTTCGTGCTGAAGGATCGAGCGGATAGCGATCTCGTCGCCGCGGTCCGCCTCGCCGCGCGCGGCGAGCAGTACGTCAGTCCCCGCGTGTCCGCGGCGCTCGAAGCGCTGCGGGGCGGTGCCACGTCGAACGAGCTCACGCCGCGCGAGGTCGAGATCGTTCGCCTGATCGCGCTCGGCTACACAAGCCGTGAGATCGCAACAAAGCTGCAACGTTCGCGACGCACGGTCGAGACGAACCGCAGCCGCATCCACGCCAAGCTTGGCGTCGCAACCCGGGCCGAGCTGGTCCGCTTCGCCCTCTCTCGCCACTTGGTGGAATGAGGCCGACAGTCGTCCGGCGTCCGACTTCGATGGTGGAAGACGGCCAGACGGCGGCGGTTTGGGTGAACGGATTGAGCGTCGAGCGTGGCGGCTACGTCGTCGTCAGTGATGCGTCAGGGCAGGTCCCCGGCCTTGTTCGGTCCGAGCGGGCCTACGTGCATCACCTGTCGCACCAAGCTGGCGCCCCAGTTGCGCTGTGGACCGACATCGTGGTTGTGCCTGCCTTCGCGTTTGGACCGTAGTGCCTTCTGACGTGCGGGCGTGATGTTCGCTTGGGATAGCGCGCAGTCGGTCGCGCGATTCCGTAGCGTGCGGCAGTACGGCGTCGGGGTTTGGGGTCCGATCCAGTCGTTGGGTTTCTTTGCGCAGTCCGGGGTCCGAGCCGAGTGTCGGAGGCCGGCGCACGAGTCGTCCTCGCCGCGCTGCCCGTGCCGGCAGGCCTCTCGCCCGTGCGGTGGGCACCCTCAAGGCCTCGGTCGCCGGGCGCGCAGGCCGTGTCGCGCTGACGGATAAAACAACCGGCGAGGGACGCCGGAACACCGAGGCGGCCCATCCTGCCGGCGTGCCGAGACCGCCCACGCGGAACTGTGGCAAGCGCCGCCGCAGCGATCGGTTCGGTAAGGCGCGTCGAAGGTGCGTAGAAACCCACGATGGCCGCAGTTCGCGCGGGGCGTATCGTTTACTGCGCGTGAGGGGCGAAGAACGGCGTGACGCTTAGTTTCGAATGGCTAGGACTAGGAGATAAGTAATGAGTAGCGGACGACAGGGCGAACATCCGGCTCGTGCCTACGGGGTGACCGGTGCTGGGTTTGCCGAGGGCCAGGGTAATTCGGATGAGTTCGAGCAGGACAAGCGGGTAGAAGGCTTCGCGACAGGCCAGGACGACCCCGAAAAGTTCCCAGAGGACGAGAAGCTCGGCAGCTTTTCCAGGGGACAGGAGGAAACAGACAGCCCGCAGAATGCACAAGAGGGCACATTTGGAGGCGGGGCCGACGCGCCAAAGGAATAGCGCGCTGGCCACAACCGCGGCGCGCGAACGCATCAGTTAGACGCAGCCGGCCGTCAACGGCAGCGGTCGCTCCGACCGATTTGCCTCGGCGATACGCAGCGGGGGCGCCGGACGTTCGAGCGAGCACCGCTGAGTTCAGCCTGCGCCTTGAGGACGCCTACACCACCCGGGGCGGCACGCCGGCAACAAGGGTCGGCGCGTGGGGTCGAGAAGGTCCTAGCGCTCCGCAAAGCCGGCTGACCGCATGGGGAGACTTTGGGAGACGAAACTGAAGGGTTGCGCAATCCCGGTTCCGCCGCTGAGCGAAATCCCCGTTTGCAGGCATTTCGTTCAGAGGCGACGACCGGAATCGAACCGGTGTAGACGGCTTTGCAGGCCGCTGCGTAGCCACTCCGCCACGTCGCCGCGAGTGCGAAGCGTAGCGACGTAGCTCGGCGCGGCGATGTGTGTCCGCGGTTTAGTCGCGGGTCCGCGCGGTCAGCAGGGCGGTGTTCGCGAACGGATCACGGACGAGGAGCCCGTCCGTCCGGCGCTCATACGGGAGACCGGCCGCGTCGATTCGCGCCGCCAGGGCGTCAAGCTCAGCGGGGTCGGGAAGCTCGACCGTGAACGAGCCCAAGCCGACCGAGCCCGCCGGCGCCGGCGCCGCACCGGCGCTGTGCCAGGTGTTCAAGCCGATGTGGTGGTGGTAGCCGCCGGCCGAGACGAACAGCGCGCCCGGGTAGCCGCGGACGGTGACCTCGAATCCGAGTACGCCGTGGTAGAAGGCCTCGGCCGCCGGGATATCCGAGACCTGAAGATGTACGTGCCCGATCCGCGTCCCCGCCGGCGCCTGCTCCTGGAGGCCCGGTGCGCCGTGCAGCTCGGCGAGCACGTCGTCAAGGTCAAGGCGCATGGTCGCCATCTGGAGTTGTCCATCCGAACGCGGCCAGTCGGCTCGCGGGCGATCCCGGTAGATCTCAATACCGTTGCCGTCCGGATCGGAGAGGTAGAGCGCTTCGCTCACCAGATGATCAGATGCCCCGTCCAGGGGCCAGCGGGCAGCGGCCAGCCGGGCCAGGGCGAATGCCAGGTCCTGGCGCGTCGGGACGAGGATCGCGAGGTGAAAGAGGCCGGGAGCGCGCCGGTCCAGGCGCGGGGCGGCGCTGTCGCCGCGCAGCTCGATCAGCGCCGGCTCGTCCGCCACCCCGAGCGCCAGCGTCCCGTCGTCGCGCTCGCTCGCCCGCAGCCCGAGCGCCCGCTCGTAGAACGTGCGCGAGCGCTCCAGGTCGGACACGGTCAGTCGAACCGTCCCGAGCGCGGTGTCGGGAGCGATCCGCGTCGTCGTGGCGCCTGCGAGCGACGCTGCCGCAGGTGTCATACCTCGCCCTCCGCGGTGCACGAGCCGCCGCGCTGCGCGCCGGGCAGCCGCCCGAGCAAGGACGCGAGCCGCTCGGTCTCGTCGGCGTCGAAGTGCTCGAGGAACAGCCGGCGGATGCTGCGCACGTGCGTGCAACCGGCGTTTCGCAGCTTGGCGAAGCCTTCGTCGGTCAGCTGCGCGTAGGAAACCCGGGCGTCGTTCGGGCAGGCCGCTCGTTCGACGAACCCGCCGGACACGAGGCCGTCGACCAACCGGGTGATTCCCGACCGGGTGAGCATCGTGCTCTCGGCCAGCGCCGACATCGGCAGCTGCCGGTCGGGGGCCTGCGCGAGGTACAGCAGCACCTCGTAGTCGCGAGTCGTGATGCCGTGCTCGGAGACGAGCTCGGCGTCGAGCAGGCGCAGGATCGTGGCGTGGCTCTGCAGATAGCTACGCCATGCCTCGAGCGCGTCGCCCTCGAGGTTCGAGTTCGCCGGGGTGTCCGACACGACGCACTGCGGCGCTGCGCCGGCGGCACCTGCCGCCGCGCCCTCGAGCGAAGGGGAAACGTGGTCCTCGACCATGATCGTGTCGCCATCCGGGCGTGTGGTGCTGGTATCCATATTCCCGATTATAGTTGACCAGTCAATCGCAGCGGTGGCGGCTAGGGTAGGCCCGGATGATCGAGATCGCCCCCGGCGTGTGGCACTGGACGGCGCGACGTGAGTCGATCGGCTCCGACGTGAGCTCCTATTACCTGGAGTCCGAGCGCGTGGTGATCGACCCGATGATCCCACCCGCCGGCCTCGAGTGGTTCGATCAGCGCGGGGTGCCCGAGCACGCGCTGCTGACCAATCGCCACCACGATCGGGACGCCTGGCGTCTGCGCGAGGCGTTCGGGTGTGTCGTTCACTGCATCGAGAACGGCGTCTACGAGCTCGACGGCCGTGGTCCGGTCGAGCCGTTCCAGTTCGGCGACGAGCTGCCGGGCGAGATCTTCGTCCACGAGGTCGACGCGATCTGCCCCGATGAGACCGCGCTTCACATCCCGCGCCACCGAGCGCTGGCTTGCGCGGACGGCGTGGTGCGTTGGCGCAGCGGCGAAGAACTGCAGTTCGTCCCGGATTACTTGATGGACGAACCGGAGCACACCAAGCAGGGCCTGCGCGACGCTTATCGCCATCTGCTCGATCTCGACTTCGACCTGCTCCTGCTGGCTCACGGGGAGCCGGTGGTGGGCGGCGCGCGGGAGGCGCTCCGGGGGTTCGTCGAGAACGCGAGTTAGGTCTTCTCGGGCCAGCCAACGCGGACCGAAACGGACCTATTTCGGGCGTACTGTCCCGGGCGTAAAACCAGGAGCAAACGCCGGTATCCCACTGGCGGAAAGGAGGGCGTGGTGGATTGGAAGCTCGAGCTGGTGGCGATCCCCGTATCCGACGTCGACCGGGCCAAGTCGTTCTACGTCGAGCAAGCGGGCTTTAACGCCGATCACGATCACACGGTGAGCGAGGAGATCCGGTTCATTCAACTCACCCCGCCCGGCTCGGCATGCTCGATCGCGCTCGGCAACGGGTTGACCGACGCGGAGCCCGGTTCGGTCGTGGGGCTCCAGCTCGTCGTTGCGGACATCGGACAGGCCCACGATGAGCTCGCGCAGCGCGGCGTCGAAGTGAGCGACGTTCAGGAGTTCCCGTGGGGATCGTTTGTGTTCTTCAGCGACCCGGACGGCAACAAGTGGTCGGTGCAGCAGCTCCCGCAGTGGTCCGGGCAGTAGCGCGCATCCTCATCCCATCTGGATGATGCTGACGGGTCGGCGCCGCGGCAGTTTTCGCGGAGCTTCGGTCAATCAATTCGGATCGCCGGAGGGGCCCGAAAAATCCGAGACGATGAAGCCGCGTTCGGGCCGATCGTCGTCGTCGTGATCGGCAATCGACCGGGCGCGCCGATGACGGGGAGGCAGTTCCACTTCTGCTCGACCTCGTCGACCGCGGGTATTCGTGTGCTTGACGCATTGTTCGTGCGGAAGGACGCCGACGGGACGTTCTCGGGCTTTGATCTCGCCGATCTCGACGCGGACACGGCGGGTGATCTGGCGGTCTTTGCCGGCGCCGGTACCGGCATCCTCAATGACGCTGCGCCGGCGGCGGCAGAGATCGAGCCGGGGAGCGCCGCGGTTTTGATCGCGTATGAGAACCGGTGGGCCGCACCGTTCATCGCGGCCGTACACCGAAACGGTGGCGTCCTCATCGCGAATGAGCGGATCGGCGTTCAGACCCTCATCGACGCGCTCGATGCCGCCGAGGCAGCGGCCTAGGCGAGAGGAAACGCGATGCCAGGACTCCTTCGGATGGTTGGCCGTACCGCCGTCGCCGCCGGGACGTGGACGGCCGTCTCCAACCGGTTCGCTACCGAAAAGGCCCGGATCCTGGGCTGATCGTGCTCCAGTTGCGTGTGTTCGGCGCCTCCGAGCTGATCGCCGACCTCACCAAACGAACTCGAACGGATCCACGGCGCGCGTCACGTGATCGTGAGCGGGAGCGGCGCGTCGGGCAAGGCGCTGGTGACCGCCGACCTGGTTGACGACGCCGTCGACCAGGCCATCGAACGGGTCATGCGACTCGGGCTGCCCTCGGAGGACGCCATGGTGCTCCGGCCGGGCCAGGCCATGTTTCTCGCCGGCCTGTCAACCGTCGATATCTCCACGCCGATCGTCGCCACCGGCGTCGGCGATGGCGCGAGGGCTCTCGGGGCGCTCGCCGTCCTGGGCATCAACATCGCGATGCTGCTCGTCGGAGGCTCGCTCACGCTCATCATGCAACGCGCCCTCGGACGTCACGAAGCCGGGGCCACCGACTGATACCCGTCGGCCAGGCTAGTGCCCTACGGGCTGGCGCCTACTACGGGCGTGGAACCCGAGACGGCGGGATCGTCGTCCCAGTTGATTACTGCGGCGTCTCCGCGGTCGAGGACGTGCGGGCCTCCGGTCTTGGTGAAGCCGTCCCAGGCCCAGTCGACGAACGCCTCGATCTTGGCGCGCGTTCCGGTCATCAGGCTGGCATGGACGCCGAGCCAGGCCATGTGCGCGAGCTCGCCATGGATCTCGTGATGGCGCTTGCCCACCTCGGCAATTGCGGCGCCGCGGCCGATCATCGCCATGATTCCCTTGTCGTGGTAGCGGAAGTTCTTGGGTTTTTTGCCTTCGAGGCCGGCGATGATGTTGTCCGCGGCGCACGCACCGCTTTGGAGCGCGACCGACCCGAGCTGGGGGAGGGGGTTACCCTCGACGTCGGGGATGTTGGCGATGTCGCCGACGAAGTAGACGCCGGGGCTGCCGGCGAGGGTCAGGTCGGCTTGGACCTCGACGCGGCCGCCGCGTCCCTGAGCGAGTCCGCAGTCGGCGGCGACCGCGGCGGCCTTGATCCCGCCGCCCCAGACCACGCAGCGGGTGGCCAGGACGGTGCCGTCTGAGAACACGGCGTGTCCGGTCCCGACCTCCTTTACCCCGGTCCCTAGGTAGATGTCGATCCCCTTCTCGACCAGGACCTTGGAGACGTAATCGTGAGCATCGTCGGAGAACGGCTTGAGCAGCGCGTCACCGTAGTCGAGCAGGCAGATCCGCGCTTTGCTTGGGTCGAGGTTGCGGTATTCGCCCGGGACGGTGACCTTGACCATGTCGCCGAGCGCGCCGGCGACCTCGACGCCGGTCGGGCCGCCGCCGACCACGACGATGTTGAGCGCGCCCCGGTCGATCAGCGACGGATCCCGATCGACCTGCTCGAACAGGCCGAGAATCCGCGAGCGCAGCCGGGTGGCGTTGTCGAGTGAGTAGAGCGGGAACGAGTTCTCCGGCGCGCCGGGGGTTCCGAAGAAGTTCGGCTGAGAACCGGCGGCCATCACCAGTACATCCCCCGTCCACGAGCCCCCGTCCGCGGTCGTGACGGTTCGCGTGGCTGTGTCCACGCCGGTGATCTCGGCCAGGTGCACGTCGACGTTCTCCTCGTCGGCGAACACGTCGCGGAGTGAGTGCGCGATGTCCGTACCCGCGAGCTGCGAGGTCGCGACCTGGTAGAGCAGCGGCTGGAACTGGTGGTAGTTGTTGCGGTCGATCAGCGTGACGTGGATGTCGTCGTGGTCGGCGAGCTTCTGGGCGCAACCGAGTCCGGCGAACCCGCCGCCGACGATCACAACACGGTGCTTGTTCCCGTTATCAGGCATGGGCGGGCTCCGGTTGTGGCTGGGCGCTGAGTCGTTCGAGTAGGTGGTCGCCGACGCGCATGGCGTTGGCCATGGCGGTGAGCGCCGGATTGACGGCGCCGATGCTCGGGAAGAAGCTCGTGTCGACCACGTACAGGTTGTCGATCTCATGGGCGCGGCAGTCCGTGTTCAGGACCGAGCTGTCGGGGTCGGTTCCGAATCGGCAGGTTCCGGCCTGATGCGCGCACCCGGCGACCGGGATCTCGTTCTTCAGGTACGCGTGATGTGGCAGCAGGTGGTCGTGGTGCATGCCCAGATTCGCGAGCATCTCCTTGAGCTGGTGAAACAGGCGCTCCTTCGCCTCGTCGTTGCTGGCCTTGTAGCTGATCTGGACGTTGCCGTCACCGGCCAGCGTGACGCGGTTCTCGGCGACGGGCAAATCTTCGGTGGACAGCCAGAAGTCGACGGCGTGTCTGGCGACCTGTTCGAGCGACCAGTTCGGGGCGAACCTCGTCTCACCGGGTTTTTCGCCGTGGAACATCGGCGCCTGGGACTTGCCGACCATTTGCATGTTGCCGAGCGGGAACTCGAAGTCCTCGCCGCCGCTGAAGTAGAAGTCGTTGACCCCGAGCGTCTTCTGAAAGACCGTCGGGTTCTCTTCCTTGGACAGCGCCAGGACGGCCTGGCTGTTATGGAACATGTAGTTGCGGCCGACCTGATCAGAGCGGTTCGCGAGACCGTGAGGGTGGGCGTCGTTCGCCGAAGCCAGCAGCAGCTTGGCGCTGTTCGCCGCCCCGCAGGAGACGACCACGATATCCGCGTCGAATGTCTCGGTCTCTCCGTCGTGGTTGACCGTGACGCTCCTGACCTCGGTCCCGGCGGCATTCGTCTCGAGCCGCACCGCCTCGGCGCCCGTGAGCAGCGTGACGTTCGGGTGCTCTAGCGCCGGTCGGACCGACATCACCTCGGCGTCCGATTTGGCGTGCACCACGCAGGGGAAGCCATCGCAATTCGCGCAGCGCACACACTTGCTGTAAGGCATGTTGCTCTCGTCGAGCAGGATCCCGCACGGCGCGTGGAACGGGTGCAGGCCCTCCTTGGCCAGATCGTCGGAAAGCTGCTGGATCCGCGGCTCGTGCGACACCGCAGGAAACGGATACGGGCCGCTCGCCGGCGGATCCGTCGGATCCTCCCCGCGGGCACCGTGGACCTGGTAGAGCTGCTCGGCCTTGGTGTAATACGGCTCCATATCCTCGTAGGAAATGGGCCAGGCCGGGGAGATTCCGTCCTTGTGCCGCAGCTCGCCGAAGTCCTCCGCCCGGAGCCGGTAGAGCGCGGCACCGTACAGCTTCGTGGCGCCGCCGACGTAGTAGTGCACCTGGGGTTGGAACGCGGAGCCGTCCGCGTAGTGCCACGTGTCGGGCGAGACGTAGCGCCCGTCGACGAACACATCCTGAGCAAGCCAGTTCTGCGGCTCGCGCGGCAACCATCCACCGCGCTCGAGCAGCAGGATCCGCTTGCCTGACGGCGCCAGCCGGTGCACGAGCGTCCCGCCTCCGGCGCCGCTCCCGATCACGATCACGTCATACGAGTTGGTCATTTCCTGATCTCCGAAGTCACTCCGCCACCCAGGGTTGGTGCCAGCGGCCGTAGCCTTCGACGACCCGCTCCGCCGCTTCGGGCCCCCAGGATCCCTTCGCGTACGGATGTACGGGTGGGGGCTGCTCCAGCAGTGGCGCCATCACTCGCCAGCACTCCTCGACGCCGTCCTGGCGGGTGAAGCGCTTACTGTCACCGATCAGCGCGGCGTGCAGTAGTACCTCGTAGGGCGTCGGGCCTTCGCCGCCCTCCTGGGCGAACTCCATGTCGAGGTTGATCTGTTCAGGTTCGACCGCCTCGTGGCGCTGCGCGTCGACCAGGAAACGGATCCCGGTTGTGGGATCCATCTTGACGATCAGCTGGCTCGGCTCGGGCACCCGCGACCAGCCGGCAAAACTCAGTTTCGGTGGACGGCGGAAGACCACCCGAAGCTCGGTCTGGGTGATAGGCAAGCACTTGCCCGTACGGAGGAAGAACGGTACGCCCGACCAGCGCCAGTTGTCGATCTCCAGCCGCAGGGCGGCGTAGGTCTCGGTGGTCGAATTCGGGTCGACGCCGTCGATCGCGCGGTATCCCTCGTACTGACCGCGCACATAGTGAGCGGGATCGGCGGCGGGCATGGCCCGGTAGACGGACACCAGCGCGTCCTTGAGCACGCCGGCGTCGCCGGATGATGGCACCTCCATCGCGGAGGCGGCGACGACCTGCATCATGTGGTTGACGACGACGTCCCGGAGCGCCCCGACCGGGTCATAGAAATGCCCGCGATCCTCGACCCCGAAGCTCTCGGCCATCGTGATCTGCACGCTCGATACGTAGTTGCGGTTCCAGATCGGCTCGAACATTGCGTTCGCGAACCGCAGGTAGATGACCTCGCCGATCCCCATCTTGCCCAGGAAGTGATCGATCCGGTAAAGCTGGGACTCGTCGATGTACTGGTGGATCTCGGCGGCGAGCTCTCGAGCCGACTCGAGGTCGTGGCCGAATGGCTTCTCGACCACCACCCGCCCCGTCTTGGTCAGCCCCGCGTCGGTCAAGCCCTTGATGACGCGGCCGAACAAGAATGGCGGGATCTCGAGATAGAACACCGGGCACTTGGCCTCGCCAGCCGCACGCGCCACGCGCTCATATGTGTCCGGGTCGCCGAAATCGCCGCTCACGTAGGACATCCGCGCGGCCAAGCGATCGAACACCGACTCGTCGATCTCGGTGCCGCAGTTGACAATCGCGTCGCGCGCATGGCTGCGCAGATCGTCCGCGGACCAGTCGCTCACCGCGACCCCGACGATCGGGCACGTCAGCAGACCACGTTTCTCCAGCCGGTAGAGCGAGTTGAAGGTCATCACCTTCGCCAGGTCGCCCGTGATCCCGAAGATCACGAACACGTCGGCTAATTGAGCGTCGCCGGAAGCAGGCTTTTGCCCGGGCGTGGCAGCCCGAGATGTAACTGTCGCAGTCATACGAACCCCTTTTTCGGACGGGAGTCGCATGTTTCCGCCTCTGCCTCCGCCTGCCGTCATCCGCATCGGGTGATGTGGGGCGCCGGGCGCTTGCGATCTTGAGCCGGTGCCAGAGGGTCTATCCGCAGCCGAGGTCGGAAAGGAGATCGCCGAGCACCACGAGCACACAGGTCACGATCATGATCACGACCACGGCGCGCCCGAGCCCGACCGCCGCGATCGCCTGGTGACGATCGCCGAAGCGGTGCTGCTCTCGATCGTCGCACTCCTCGCCGCGTGGTCGGGTTACTCGGCGGCGAAGTGGGGCACCGAATCCTCGCTGTCCCTGGCCAAGGCGTCTTCGGCTCGTAGCAAGTCCAGCCTGGCCGAGATTCAGGCCACCCAGATCCGCACGCTTGACTCGGTCTCGTTCAACGCAGCCGAGACCGCGTATTTGTCCCACGACGCCAAGTTGTTCGCGCTCTCGCTCCGCCGGATGCGCCCCGGCTACCTGCCGGCGGTCAGAGCCTGGCTCGCCCTGCATCCGCTCACGAACCCGAAGGCGCCGCCCGATCCCTCATACATGCCGCAATACGTCATCCCGCAGGACGCGAAAGCGCGGACGTACAACGCCCAGGCCAACGCCGCCTTCACCGACGGCGAAGTCTCCGCGGGAA
Organism: uncultured Solirubrobacterales bacterium; assembly: GCA_963757235.1. Lineage (GTDB taxonomy): Bacteria > Actinomycetota > Thermoleophilia > Solirubrobacterales > Solirubrobacteraceae > Palsa-465. The sequence continues at coordinate 164,605 of CAVWRC010000015.1, forward strand.
CCGCCGACAAGTACGTCCGCCTCACCGTGTTTCTCGCCGCGGTGCTCTTTCTGGTCGGGATCGGGAGCCGCTTTCCGCTCCGTTCGGCGCGCTACGGCCTGGCGGGCGTGGCCGGTGTCCTCCTCGTCGTCGCGCTCGTACAGCTGGCCGGGCTGCCCGGTCCGCCTTGAGCGGTCAAGCCGTCGTTTGCGCCCGGTCGGCGTGCTGCTGGGCGGCCATCTCCCAGCGGGCTTCGACATTGCCGAAGTGCCACACGGCTAACGCGACGCCCCAGATCGTGATGAACAGCCCGACGACCAGAAGCCCGGCGGTGTTGAGGTTGAAGTTGGCCATCGCGTCCCCGAACCAGCCGTGCAGATGCAGCTCGGTCGAGAGCAGCCCGATGATCTCGATCCCGCCGACGAGGAAAGCGACGGCGACCGACAGCCCGGTGATGGTCAGGTTGTAATAGACCTTGCGCACGGGGCGGGCGAACGCCCAGCCGTAAGCGGTGTTCATGAAGAACCCGTCGAAGCTGTCAAACAGCGTCATCCCACCGGCGAACAGCAGCGGCAGCGTCAGGACCGCGTACCACGGCAGGCCCTGGGTGGCCGCGGCTGCGGTGCCGGCGAGCAGGAGCACCTCGGTGGCGGTATCGAACCCGATGCCGAAGACAAAGCCGACGAAGAACATCTGCCACGTGTGGTTGATCGAGCGCATCCAGTTGCCGAAGAAGCGGGACATGAGGCCGCGCGACTCGAGCTGGCGCTCGAGCTCTTCCTCTGAGTACTCACCGCGGCGCATGCCCCGGAAGACGCCGAAGATCCCGGCGAAGACCACCAGGTTGAGCCCTGCGATCAACCACAGGAAAGTGGCTGACATGGCGGTGCCGGCGACCCCGCCGGCGGTCTCGAAGGCGGAGCTGGGGTCGACGACGGCGTGGAAGACGGACCGCGCCGCGATCGTGATGCCGGTCCCGACGACGAGCATGACGCTCGAGTGGCCGAGCGCGAAGAAGAAGCCGGTGCCGAGTGGCCGCTTGCCGTCGGCCATCAGCTTGCGGGTGGAGTTGTCGATCGCGGCGATGTGATCGGCGTCGAACGCGTGGCGGCAGCCGAGCGTCCATGCGGTGAACGCCACTCCGATTCCGATCCCAAGGCCGGAGTAGCGGAAGTGGTGGGGGAGGATCGCGATCGCGAAGATCCCCCAGCCGGCGACGTTCAGAGCGGCGATGGTGAGCAGGATGTAGCCCGCGCGTCTCTTTTCGGCCGCCCCGAGCGCGCGCCACCCCTCCAAAAAGCGCCCGGTGAAATCTGTCGACATGAGTCATCCTCCGTCGCGGGGAGGACGAAGGAGCTCTTGCACTCACGGAGCGCCCGAACCGCCCTTCATCCGAGGACTGGTATCGAGACGCTGAGAGAGGCGACCGGACTCGTCCCCGAGGGGCCTTACCGTTGCGGGACAGCGCCGGGATCTCACCGGACTTCGCTGCTCTCACCGCCACGCCGGAGAGGGCCGGCGCGGGCGGGATCCTACCACCCGGTCTCTAGACCACGCCGGTGATGATCAGGCCGCCGATCGCGACGAGAACGACGGCCGTGAACGTGTTGCCCCACCGGTTGAGCCAGTGGCCATCGACGCGATTGCCGCTGAAGTAGGCGAGCAGGGTCAGGGTGACGATCGTCCCGATTGTGACCGCGGCGAAGATCACCAGTGATCCGATCGCGGCGAGGCCCCCGGCGGTGGTGGCGGCGAGGAAGACCGGCAGAATGGTCAGGTCGGGGGACGCCGCAGCGCCGAATGGGACCATCACGGCAAGGAGATTCCGTGGTCGACGATGGTCGTGGCCGTGTGGATCGCTCTCGTGGTGGTGCTGGTGTCCATGGTCGTCGTGATCGTGATCGTGTCCGTGGCCGTGTCCATGGCTGTGCTGGTGAGCGCCGGGTCCGTGGCTGTGCCCGCGACCGGCGAGCTCGAGCCCGGCGAAGACGAGACCGGTGAGGATCAGGATCAAGCCGACGATCCCGTCCTGGGCGTGTTCGATCGAGGATCGAAACTGCAGGCCGATGACGATGATGACGGCGCCGAGGACGAGCGAGACGAGGACGTGTGCGATGCCGGCGAGGGTGGCGAGCCGGGCGACGCGTCGCGTTGGATACCGCTCAACCCGGCCGATAACGGCGAGTGGCATCCAGTGATCGGGCAGGATCGCGTGTCCGAATCCGACGCCGGCTGCCGCGGCGAGAAGGGCCGGCCCGGCGGAGCTCACGCGCTGGCCGCTTTCAGCTCCGCGTGGGTGCGGGTGCCCAAGCGGATGTGCTCGGTGTGCGAGACGGCTTCGCCGAGCAGCGCGCCGACGTGGTCGTTGTGCAACGCGTAGACGATGTTGCGCCCGGCGCGAGTGCCGACCACGAGTCCGAGGTAGCGGAGTACGCGCAGTTGCTGGGACACGGCGGGCTGTTCCATCTCGACCGCACGGGCTAGTTCCGTGACGGAGCACTCACCCGCGGCAAGGCGGCTGAGAATCCGGACGCGGCTCGGGGTGGCGAGTGCCTGCATCGTTTCGGCGACCGCGCGCGCCATGTCGGCATCGATGTCGGCGAAGTCGGTCTGATAACCGTGAGTCATATCCTCATTCTTGCATAAGCAGTCGTGCATGTATCGTCGACGGTCGATCGCCGCGCCGTTGGCGCCCGCCGAGCTTCTGCACCCGATGGCGTGCGGCCTCCCGGCGCGGGTATCCTGAGCCGACGCTGGATGGCTCGAGGAACCGACACGCTGGCGGAGGATCGCTGTCCTGGGGTGCTCCGGCTCCACGAGGCGGCCGACGGGCTGCTCGCGCGCGTCCGCCTGCCCGGCGGACGGCTTGATGCACGCGGGATGCGCGCGGTCGCGATGGCATCCCGCCTCGGGAACGGGATCGTCGAGCTGACATCGCGCGCCAGCCTGCAGGTCCGCGGTCTGGTCGATGACGGTCTGGTCGTTCCGCTCGACGCCGCCGGTCTGTTGCCGTCGGCCTCGCACGAGCGGGTCCGGAACATCCTCGCGAGCCCGCTGGCCGGGCCAGAGGTCGACGCACTCGTCACCGAGTTGGACGCGAGGCTGTGCGCCGAGCCCGAGCTGGCGAACCTGCCGGGCCGGTTCCTGTTCGCCGTCGACGACGGCACCGGCCTGCACGGTCGCGCGGCCGACGTGACGATCATGGTCGGTGGGCCGGTCGGCGTCCAGGAGGCGCTCGATGCAGCGCGCGAAGGTCGCCGGATCGCCGGGGTGACGCCAACCCGCCGTCCGCGGTTGGGAGCCGTCCGGCTCGACGACGGGCGCCAGGCCGTGACCGTGATGCCGCCACTCGCGCGGGTCTCGCCCGAGCAGCTCGATGGGCTCGCGGACCTCGTGCGAGAGGTGAGGATCGGCGTGGCGCGGACGCTGACCGCGTTCGACGTCGATCCGGCCACGCTGCGCGCGCTCGGCTTCGTCGATGACCCGGACTCGGGCTGGTTCGGGTTGACGGCGTGCGCAGGGCTGGGTGCGTGTGCGAAGGCCCGGCGCGACGTGCGCAGCGAGGCCGCGGCGCGCGCGCTGCTCCGAACCGCGGCCGACCCGCCCGAGCACTATGCCGCGTGCGAACGCAACTGCGGAGCCCCGGCGTGAGCTACGTCAAGGACGGCGCTGAGATCTACCGCCGGTCGTTCGCGATGATCCGGTCCGAGGCGGACTTGAGCCGCTTCGACCCGGTCCTGGAGCGAATCGTCGTGCGGATGATCCACGCCTGCGGCATGGTCGACCTGGCCGACGACATCGCCGCGTCCGTTGCGTTCGCTGACCGCGCGGTCGCCGCCGTCCAGGCAGGCGGAGCCATCCTGTGCGACACCCAGATGGTTGCCTCGGGCGTGACGCGAGCGCGGCTTCCGGCCGGTAACGACGTGATCTGCGCGCTGTCCGATCCGGCCGTGGTCACTCTCGCCCGCGAACTCGGGACGACGCGAACCGCGGCGGCGGTCGAGCTGTGGCGCGAGCGGCTGCCGGGCTCGGTCGTCGTGATCGGCAACGCACCGACGGCGCTGTTTCATCTGCTCGAATTGATTGGGGCCGGTTCCCCCGCGCCGGCCGCGGTCGTCGGCGTGCCGGTCGGGTTCATCGGCGCCGCAGAGTCAAAGGCGGCGCTGGCCGAGTCAGCCCTCGAGCATCTGGTGGTCCACGGTCGCCGCGGCGGCAGCGCGATCGCCGCCGCCGCCGTCAACGCAATCGCCAGTCCGAGTGAATGAGCGCTCCAGGAAAGCTTTACGGCGTGGGCGTCGGACCCGGCGATCCCGAGCTGATGACTATTAAGGCGCGGCGCGTGATCGAGGCCGCCGACGTCATCGCCTACCCCGGGGCCGAGCACGGGCGCAGCGTCGCTCGCCGAATCGCCGCCCCGTACCTGCGGCCCGATCAGACCGAGGTGCCGCTCCGCTACCCGGTGACGACCGGGCAGACGGACCACCCGGGTGGATACGAGGGCGCGCTTTCGGAGTTCTACGACGCGTGCGCTGAGGAGCTGGCGGTCCATCTCGACGCGGGTCGCGACGTCGCCGTACTGTGCGAGGGCGACCCGTTCCTGTACGGCTCCTACATGTATCTCCACGACCGGCTCGGCGGCAGGTACGCGTCCGAGGTGATCCCCGGTGTGGCCTCGTTCAGCGCCGCCGCGGCGGCGGCCGGCGCACCGCTCGTCCGCCGCGACGACGTGCTGACGATCCTGCCCGGGACGCTTCCAGCCGACGTGCTGGCGGCGCGGCTGCGCGCATCCGACGCGGCCGTGGTGATGAAGCTCGGGCGGACATTCGCGAAGGTGCGCGGCGCGGTCGAGACCGCGGGCCTGCTCGAGCGCGGGATCTACGTCGAACGCGCCAGCCACGAGGAGGAGCGCGTGGCGCCGCTGGCAGACATCGACGACAAGGTCCCGTACATGTCGCTCGTGCTCATCCCTGCCGCGCCCGTGTCGCCCTCCGCGAATGGCCGGGCTGGGAGCCTCTCGGTCGTCGGCCTGGGACCGGCCGGGCCCGAGTGGCTGACCCCGGAGGCGCAAGCCGAGCTCAGGGAGGCCGACGTCCTGATCGGCTACGCGACCTACCTGAACCGCGTCCCCGAGCGGCGCGGCCAGGAGCGCCATGCCAGCGATAACCGGGTCGAGCTCGACCGCGCCCGCCACGCGCTACAGCTCGCCGCGGCCGGGAAGCGGGTCGCCGTCGTCTCCTCGGGCGACCCCGGGATCTTCGCGATGGCCGCTGCGGTGCTCGAGGCGGTCGACGAGGACCGGGGGCAAGAGGTCGACGTCCGGGTTATCCCGGGCCTGTCGGCGATGCAGGCGGCGGCGGCCCGCGTCGGCGCACCGCTCGGCCACGACTTCTGCGTCCTCTCCCTGTCCGATCAGCTCAAGCCGTGGTCGGTGGTCGAGCGTCGACTCGAAGCGGCGGGCGCCGCCGACCTCGTGCTGGCGCTCTACAACCCGGCCTCGCGGACGCGGCGCGAGCAGCTCTCGCGTGCACTCGACGTGCTGCGCCGCCATCGGGCCGACGCGACGCCGGTAGTCGTGGCCCGTGCCGTCGGAGCCGAGGACGAGGCGGTGACCGTCACCACGCTCGGCGAGCTCGACCCGGACGTCGTCGATATGCGCACGGTGCTGATCGTCGGCTCGTCGACGACGAGGATGCTGCCGGCGGTTTCCGGCGGCGGGGTCGCGCGCGTGTACACGCCGCGGCGCTACCCGGCGTGAGCCGCCCAGGCCAGCGCCGCGTCGACGGTCGTGACGACGTCGCCGTCCGGGCGTGGCGGGCGCCGGACGACGATCACCGGAAGCCCGCGCGCTCGCGCGGCGTCGAGCTTGGCCACCGTGTGCGCGCCCCCGCTGTCCTTGGTTACCACGACCTCGATCCGCTGGCGATCGAGCAGCTCCCCCTCGCCGTCGAGCGTGTACGGCCCACGGTCGAGGATCACCTCGTTCCGCACAGGCAACGGCGGGCCGGGTGGGTCGACGCAGCGGATCAGGCACCACGCCGTGGTCGTTGCGAACGCATCGAGGCCCTGACGGCCAGTGGTGATAAACGCGCGGTCCCCGAGCGTCGGGATCGCTCCTGCCGCGGCGCTGAGATCGTCAACCCACGACCAACGGTCCCCGGGGCGTTCGCTCCACCCCGGTCGCTCGAGCCGGAGCCGGGGCACGTCCGCCGCGTCGCACGCGGCAGCGGCCGATGCGGAGATCCGCTCGGCGAACGGATGGGTGGCATCGATAACCCTGCTCACCGCGTTCTCGCGCAACCACGCCGCGAGCGCCTCGGGTCCGCCGAAGCCGCCGATCCGCACCTCGCCCACCGGCAGCCGTGGCCGCTGCACCCGCCCAGCCAGCGACGTGACCACGGGCTCGCCGTGCGCATCGAGCCGGGCAGCCAGCTCGCGCGCCTCCGCGGTCCCTCCGAGGATCAGGATCATCGGAGGTGAGGCGCGTGCTCGTCGTCGGGGTCGGGGCGGGGGACCCCGGATACATGACGGTGGCGGCGATCGGCGCTCTGAACGACGCAGACGTCGTCTTCGAGCCTGAGCGGGGAACGACCGATCTGATCGCCGCCCGCGCGGATCTGCTGCGTCGGTTCGCGCAGACGACGCCGCGGACGGTCACGGTGCGCGAGCCGCGTCGCGACCGGACGGCGCCGGACTACGAGCGGGCCGTCGGCGACTGGCGCGCGCAGCGGGCCCAGACCTGGGAGGACGCGATCGCCGCGGAGCTCGGGCCCGATGAGTGCGGCGCGTTCCTCGTGTGGGGTGACCCGTCGCTGTACGACAGCACGATCGCGGTGCTCGACGAGGTGCTGGAGCGGGCGAGGGTGGCGTTCGAGTACGAGGTGATTCCGGGCGTGAGCAGCATTCATGCCCTGACCGCGCGGCACCGGATCGCGCTCAACCACATCGCCGGCGCCGTTCTCATTACCACCGGCCGGCGCCTCGCCGAGCACGGGCTCCCCGACGGTGTCGACGACGTGGTGGTGATGCTCGACGGCGACTGCGCGTTCCGGCACGTGCTGGACGAGCCGGTGCACATCTACTGGGGGGCCTACCTCGGGACGCAGGACGAGCTCCTCGTGGCCGGCCCACTGGCCGAGGTCGCAGGCGAGATCGAGCGAGTGCGGAGCGAGGCGCGCGAACGCAAGGGCTGGGTCATGGACACCTACCTGCTCCGGCGTCCGTAGAGGTGACTGTCGCGAAACCCCTCAATAGTCAGTGCCCGCCCCACGACGATCGTCGCCGTCCGCCTGACTCCGGCCGCGTCGACGTCGGCAGCGATCGTCTCGAGCGTCCCGCGCAAGATGACCTCGTCCGGCCGGCTCGCGCGCGCGACTACCGCGACCGGACAGTCAGCGCCGTAGGCGGCCGCCAGGGTTTGCGCGATCTCGCCGATCGCCTGCGCCCCGAGATGGATCACCAACGTCGCCCGGTGCGCGGCCAATGAGCTGAGTTCCTCCCCGGCCGGGATCGCCGAGGCGTTGCGGCCGTAGCGCGTGAGAATTACGGTCTGTGCCACCTCGGGGATCGTCAGCTCACGGCGGAGCGTCGCCGCGACCGCGGCGAAGGCCGGCACTCCAGGCGTGAGGTCCCAGGGGATCCCCAGCGCGTCGAGCCGCCGGGCCTGTTCGGCCACGGCACTGTAGATCGATAGGTCACCCGACTGAAGCCGAGCCACGTCCTCGCCGCGACCGTGGGCGGCTTCCAGCTCGGCGACGATCTGGCCGAGCTCGAGATCCTGGGTGTCAATGAGTCTCGCGTTCGCCGGCGCGTGCGCGATCACCTCGTCCGGGACGAGCGCACCCGCGTACACGCACACCGGGCATGACGCGATCAGCCGCTGTGCGCGCAGCGTGATCAGGTCGGCGGCCCCCGGGCCTGCGCCGATGAAGTGGACGGTCACGGCTTCTCCACGCTCCACTGGACGATCGGCAGCGCGGGCCGCCAGGCGGTGAGGCTGCCGATCGGCTCGGCGTGGGAGACCTCGATCCGGGTCAGCTCGCCGCCACGGCTCGCGCGCGCATCAAACAGAACCTGCTCTCCCTCGATGGTCACCGCGTTGGCGACGAGCCTCCCGCCGGCGCTGAGCGCATCCCAGCACGCCTCGATCAGGCCGCCGGTTGAGAGGCCGCCGCCGATGAACACCGCGTCGGGTGGGTCGGCGGTGGCGAGCGCCGCGGGCGCGTGGCCGACAAGTACGTGCAGCCCCGGAACTCCGAGCCGGGTGGCATTGCGCACGATCCGCTCGGCGCGGTCCTCCCGCTGCTCGATGGCGATCCCGCGCGCAGTCGGTTCGGCGCGTAGCCACTCGATCGCGATCGATCCGCTGCCGGCGCCGACATCCCAGAGCAGAGCGCCCGGGGTGGGGGCAAGTGCGGCCAGCGTCGCCGCCCGCACGTGGCGCTTGGTCAGCGCGCCGTCGTGCTCGTACGCGCCATCGGGCAGGCCCGGAACCAGCGGCTGCAGCGGCGCCCCCGGCTCCCGTGCGCACTCGATCGCCGTCACGTGGAGCGGATCGAGCTCGGCCTGCGCCCAGCTTGTCGCGGTCGCCTCGACTGCGCGCTCACCGATTCCGCCGAGCTGCTCGAGCACCACCAACCGGCTCGGCCCGTAGCCGGCTTCCCGCACGACCTCGGCCACCGCGTTGCCGGCGCCGTAGACGACGATCCGCCGGCCGGGCTGAAGCAGGCGCGCCACGGTCGCGGCCGGCCGTGCGACCGTGCTCACCAGGCTGACCTCGGCCTCGGCCCAGCCCAGCCGCGCGCACGCGAGCGCGAACGCCGACGGGTGGCTGATCACCTCAAGGCGGGCCGGCGCGAGCCGTCGCGCCAGCGTGGCGCCGATCCCGTGCAGCATCGGATCGCCACTCGCCAGCACGCACACGTAGCCATCTTCGCGCTGCACCAGCTCGTCGACCAGCGGGCCGATCGGCGCGGGCCAGGGGCGGGTGCGAGGTGCGCCTTCGGGCAGCGACTCGAGCTGGCGCGAGGAGCCAACCACCTCGTCGGCAGCGAGCACGGCCGCCTGCGCGTGGGGTGAGAGCCCGGTCCACCCATCGGCGCCGATCCCGACCACGACGATCCGTGCGCCGCCGTTCGTCATGACGACTGTTCGCGGTCGAGGTCATGCCGGTCCGCGATCGCCGGGAGCGTCAGCGCACGGCCCGCGACCACGTAGTCGACGCGCTCGGCCGCGTCGGAGAGCCGCTGGACCGACTCGCCGAGCAGGTCGAGCCAACGACGCGCGAGCGAATCGAGCGGGAGCATGCCCTGACCCGCCTCCTCGGCGACGACGATCACCTTGGACTCCCGCGAAGCGTCGATCAGCCGCTCGATCTCGGCGGCGACCTCGGCGGTGTCGCGGTGAAGCACGCCCGCGATCCACATGCCCAGCCCGTCGATCAGCGTGACGCCGTGCACGACGCCGGCAAGGTCGTCGTCCGCGACGACCGTCTCCCAGTCCGACGGTCGGCGCGCGACGTGCCTGCGGATTCGTTCGGCCATCGACGCACCGACGTCGACGTCGGGGTCGGCGGTCGCGACATAACGCACCGGGCCGCCGGCGTCGAGGGCGAGCCGCTCGGCGTGGGCGCTCTTGCCCGACCGGGTGCCGCCGATCACGAGCGTCAGGCTCACCCGGCCGCTGCCTCGACGAACCGCGACGGGATCTCCGGATGGGCGGCCCAGTGGACGTGGAGGTAGCTCGCCTGGACCGACCCCGACACGATCCCCTCGGCACGCGTCCTCCCGCGCGCCGACAGCCGCCACGCGGGGGCGCCTTCTGTCTCGGCTCTCGAGTAATGGAACTCGTGTGCGCGGACCCGGTCCCCGGCAGCCAGCCAGGGGGTCGCGGTGGCGGCGGCCGCTTCGCGGTAGCCGAGCGTCAGCCGTCCGGCCATCACTCCGCGACCCGCGAGGACGCCGCACATCTCCTGGCCATCGAGCGAGTCCAGCAGGTAGAGAAGGCCGCCGCACTCGGCGAGGACCGGCCGGCCGTCGGCCGCGAGTGCACGGACGTCGGCGCGGAGCGACGCGTTCGCCGCGAGGTCGGCTCCGAAGATCTCCGGGAAGCCGCCGGCGAGAATCAGGCCATCGGAGCCGTTGGGCAAGGCCTCGTCGGTCGTCGGGTCAAAGGGCACGAGCTCGGCCCCGGCGGCGCGCAGCAACTCGAGGTTCTCCTCGTAGTGGAACGAGAACGCGGGACCGCGGGCAATGGCGATGCGTGCCGCGCTCGCGGCACCGGTGACGGGCTCGGGGTTCCAGGCCGGTTCGGACAGCGCGGGAGCGGACCGGGCCAGACGCTCGACCGCGGCGAGGTCGATCGACGCGGTGACGAGCTCCCGCAGCGCCGCCAGGCTCTCGGCGGCGCGCGCCTCGCGCTCGGCTGCGGGGATCAGCCCGAGGTGTCGCTCGGGCGCGGCGATGCGTTCGTCCCGGCGAAGCGCACCGAGCACCGGGATACCGAGGGGCGAGACCGCCTCGCGCAGCAGCTCGAGGTGGGTCTCGGAGCCGACGCGGTTAAAGATCACGCCGGCCACGCGCACGTCCGGATCGAAGCTGACGAAGCCGTGGAGAATCGCCGCCGCCGAACGCGCCATTGCCGACGCGTCGAGTACGAGAACCACCGGCGCCGCCAACAGCTTGGCGATGTGCGCCGTCGAGGCCAGCTCGCCGCGACCCGAGGCGCCGTCGAACATCCCCATCACCCCTTCGATCACCGCGATGTCGGCGCCGAGTCCGCCGTGGCGAAACAGCGGGACGATCAGCTCGGGGCCGCTGAGGAACGCGTCCAGGTTGCGTCCGGGCCTGCCCGACGCGAGCGCGTGATAGCTCGGGTCGATGTAGTCCGGGCCGACCTTGAAGCCCTGGACGGTCAGCCCGCGGGCTCGAAGGGCACCGATCAGACCCGAGGTGACCGTCGTCTTGCCGGCCCCCGACGAGGTCCCGGCGATGACAACCCGCGGTATCACGGCCGCTCCGAGAATCGGCGCCAGCCGATTCTCGCCAGCCAATCGGCGCCAGCCGATTGGCCTACCACTCGATTCCCTGCTGGGCGCGGATGCCGGCGTCCATCGGGTGCTTGACCTTCGTCACCTCCGACACGAGATCGGCGAGCTCGAGCAGCTCGGGCGCGGCGTCGCGTCCGGTGATGACCACGTGCTGGAAGCCGGGGCGATCACGGATCGTCGCGACCACGTCGTCGACGTCGATCCAGCCCCACTTGACCGGGTATGTCATCTCGTCGAGGAGCAAGAACTCGTAACGCTCCTCCGCGATCGCCCGCTTGACGCCCGCCCAGCCCTCCCGGGCCAGGTCGGCCGATTCCTCCAGATCCTTTGACAGCCAGGACCAGCCGTCGCCCATCTTCTCCCAGTCGATCCCGCCGAGCGCCTGGGCCGCCTTGGCCTCCCCGACCTTCCATTTGCCCGACTTCACGAACTGGAAGACCCCACAGCGGTACCCGCGCGCCCACGAGCGCATCAGCATCCCGAACGCCGAGGTGCTCTTGCCCTTGCCGTGGCCGGTGAGCACGATCACCAGCGGGCGGTCGCGGGGCTTGCGGCGCTTCGGATCGGCGCTTCCGACGTCCTCGGTCATGCTGCCCTCAGCGTATGCAGCTCGCCCCGGGCCGCCAGCGCCAGCTCACCCGCGAGACCGACGCGCACCGGCCCGTCCTCGGTGTCGATCACCTGAACCGCGTCGGCGGTGCGGCCCAGCGACGCGGCCGCGTCGCGGATCGCACCGTCGCGGTCATCGACGCGGCCGTCCGTGAGGACGATCGCGACCGAGCGCCGTTTGGGATCCCGGCTCCGCTCGCGCCGGATCAGCGACTCCGCGGTCCGCAGCCCGGCGGCGAGGGGTGTCCGCCCGCCCGTCGGCAGCGAAGTGAGCTGTGCGGCGGCGGTCTCGAGCGGTGCCCCCGGGGGCACCAGGATCTCGGCGCTTGCGTCTTTGAAAGCGATCACCCCGACGCGGTCGCGTCGCGCGTACGCGTCGCGCAGGAGCCCGATCAGCGCACCCTTGACTCGAGCCGCGCGCCGGCGCGCGCCCATCGACCCGCTGGCGTCGACGACGAGGCACAGGAACGCTCCTTCGCGGCCGGCCCGGACGTGCTCGCGCAGGTGGTCCGGTTCGGCGCCGAGCATCCGCGCCCGCAGTGTCCCGACGATCGCCAGGTCGTCCGATTCCGGCGAGGCCGAGCGGGTATCGATCGCCCCCGCGTCGCTGCCGCCGGACCGCGCGCGGCGGCCCGGCGGGCCGCGGCCGCGGTCGGGCAGGGACAGGGCACCCGGCGGTAGCTTCGCGTCGACCGGCGCGTCCCGGCGCTCCGGCGCGATGCCGTCGCCGGGTGGCGGATCGTCGTCGTCGTGGTCCGAGGGCGCCGGAGGCTCGGGCGGGTCGTCCAACGCCCGTTGCAGCTGGTCGTCGTCGGGTGTGTGGCCCTGCAACGGGTCCCGCCGCCGGCGGTGGAACAGCGCGAGCTCCGCCGCTCGGCGCACGTGGTCTTCGCTGACCTCCGGGGCGCCCTCAAGCGCGGCCAGCGCCCGGGCGGCACGCGCGGTGACGATGTCGCCCCGGACGCCGTCGACGTTCAGCGCAGAGCACGCACCGGTGATCCGCATCAGCTCGCGTTCCGGGAGGACGACACCGTCGAGCCGAGCCCGCGCCGCGGCCAGGCGCTCGGCCAGCTTCGTCTCTGCCTCCGTCCATTCGGCCGCGAATGCCTCCGGATTGGACTCGAAGCGCAGCCGGCGTCGCACGATCTCGGCCCGGGTTGCCGGATCCTCGGGGGTTTTCACCTCGACCCCGAGGCCGAACCGGTCGAGCAGCTGCGGACGAAGATCGCCTTCTTCTATGTTCATCGTCCCGACCAGCATGAAGCGTGCTTCGTGGGTGACCGAGACGGCCTCTCGCTCAACGCGGGCCACGCCCGTCGCGGCGGCGTCGAGCAGCGCGTCGACGAGATGATCGGCGAGCAGGTTGACCTCGTCGACGTACAGGATCCCGCCGTTGGCCCGGTGCAGCATGCCCGGCTCGAACCGATGCTCGCCGCCGGCCAACGCCTCTCTGAGGTCCAGGGACCCGACCAGTCGATCGAGCGTCGTGCCTAGGGGGAGCTCCACCAGGGACGCCGGCGCGAGCAGCGACGCCAACCCGCGGACAGCGGTGGTCTTGGCGGTGCCGCGCTCGCCGCGGACGAGCAGGCCGCCGACGTCGGGCGCGACCACGTTGATCAGGAGCGCCTCGATCAGCTGTTCCTGGCCGACGATCGCGGTGAGCGGGAAGACGATCATTGCGCTTCCAGTCCCGCCGCGGAGGATCGCCCCCTGGGCGATCCTCCAAGCCAATCCGCGCTAGCGGATTGGCCCTCTTCAAGTTCGCCCTCGAGCGACAGGAACCGCTGGCGGATCTGGCCGAGCGTGTCCTCGCTCGGCGCTCCCCACAGCCCGCGGTCCGCCGCTTCGAGCAGGCGCTCGGAGATCGAGCGCGCCGCCCACGGATTGGAGCGCGACATGAACTCCGCGACCGCCGGGTCGAGCAGGTAGCGCTCGGCCACCTGCTCGTACATCCAGTCCTCGGCCACCCCGGCCATCGCGTCGTAGCCGAACAGGTAGTCGACGGTGGCGGCCAGTTCGGCCGCTCCCTTGTAGCCGTGACGGATCATCGATGCGATCCAGCGCGGGTTGGCGACACGCGCCCGGAACACCCGCCGTGTCTCCTCGGTGAGCGTTCGCGTGCGGACGCGCTGGGGGTCAGAAGAGTCGCCGAGGTAGGCCGCCGGCTCGCGTCCGCTCAGCGCACGCACTGTCGCCACCATCCCGCCGTGGTACTGGTAATAGTCGTCGGAGTCGAGGATGTCGTGCTCGCGCGAGTCGACGTTCTTGACCGCCATCTCGATGCGCCGGTAGGCATCGCGCATGGCCTCGCCCGAGGCGGCGCCGTCGAGCTCGCGGCCGTACGCGAACCCGCCCCAGGCTTCGTATACCGCGGCCAGGTCCTCATCGCCCCGCCAGTCCCGCGCCTCGAGAAGCTGGAGGAGGCCGGCGCCGTAGGTGCCGGGTTTGGAGCCGAACACGCGCGTCGTCGCGCGCCGCCACGCCGGGGCCTCCTCGAGTTCGCCGGCCAGGCGAGCCGCGTCGGCGCGCGCGTGCGCCGCCACGTAGTTCTGTTCGTCGGACTCGTCGAGACCCGCGACGGTCACCACCGCGTCGTCGAGCAGCGTGATCAGGTGCGGAAACGCGTCGCGGAAGAAGCCGCTGATCCGGACGGTGACGTCGATCCTCGGCCGGCCGAGCTCGTCGAGTGGAATCACCTCGAGCCCGGTCACGCGCTTTGACTCGCGATTCCAGGTCGGCCGTACTCCGAGCAGCGCAAGGATCTCGGCGATGTCGTCGCCGCCGGTCCGCATCGCGGCGGTGCCCCAGGCGACCAGCCCGACCATCTTCGGCAGCTCGCCGGCGTCCTTCAGGTGGCGCTCGAGCAGCGCGTCGGCGAGTCGCACGCCCACCTCCCAGGACAGTTCGGACGGCAGCGATCGGGGGTCGACCGAGTAGAAGTTGCGCCCGGTCGGGAGCACGTCAGGCCGCCCCCGGGTCGGCGCCCCGGACGGGCCCGACTCGATGTGGCGGCCGTGCAGAGCGCGGACGATCGCAGTGAGCTCGTTCGGGGCCTGGCGGATCCGCTCGACGAGCTCCGCTGCCCTGGGGTCCGCGAGCGCGTCCTCGCCGCGCTCGGTGCCGAGCATCGCCGCGACGAGGCCGCGCAGCTGCTCGCCCTCCGGAGCGAGGCCGAGGATATGCAGGCCGTCCTTGATCTGGATGTCCTTGACCTCGCACAGGTAGCCGTCGATGTGGGCGACGAGCTCGCCGAGGTTGTCGGGGCGCTCGGCGATCTCGAGGTCGGCCTGCAGGTTGGCGCGTTCGATCGCGCTCCAGATCCGTGCGGCCAGGGCCGGGAGCTTCGGCGGGTCGAGCACCTCGAGGCGGGCGTAGTCGTCGAGCAGGGTCTCGAGCTCGGCCAACTCGTCGTACGTGCCGGCGCGCATCATCGGCGGCACCAGGTGATCGACAATCAGCGCGTGGGCGCGCCGCTTGGCCTGGACGCCCTCGCCAGGGTCGTTCACGACAAACGGATAGATCAGCGGGATGTCGCCGAGCGCCGCGTCGGGCGCGCAGGCGGGGGAGAGCGCGAGCATCTTGCCGGGCAGCCACTCGAGCGTGCCGTGCTTGCCCAGGTGGACGATCGCGTCGGCGCCCCACACGCTGTCGATCCAGCGATAGCAGGCCAGGTAGTGGTGGGTCGGCGGGAGCTCGGGGTCGTGGTAGATCGCGACCGGATCCTCGCCGTAGCCGCGCGGTGGCTGGATCGCCACGAGCACGTTGCCGAGCTCGAGTCCGGCGACGACGAAGTCCTCGTTGGTTCCGTCGACATACTGATTTCCCGGGGGCGGGCCCCAGCGTTGCTCGATCGAGTCGCGCAATTCGACTGGCAGCGTCCGGTACCAGGCCTCGTAATCGGCAACGGGATACCGGAGCGCGGCGGTCGCCAGATGCGCGTCGGTGAGGAACTCGGCGTCATGGCCGCCGGCGGCGATCAGGGCGTGGATCAGCTGATCGCCGTGGGTGAAGTCGTGCTCGACGCGCATTCCGTCCTCCTCGAGCGCGGCCAGCAGCCTCAGCGCACTGGCCGGCGTGTCGAGCCCGACCGCCATCCCGATCCGGGCGTGCTTGGTCGGGAAGCTCGTGAGCAGCATCGCCACGCGGCGCTCCGCGGGTGCGATCTGGCGCAGTCGGGCATGCCGGACCGCGAGGCGGGCGGCGCGGGCACAGCGCTCCGGGTCCGCGACGTAGCGGGGGACCGCCGCCCCGACCGGCGAGCCGTCGGCGTCGCGTTCCTTGAACGAGATCACGCCGGCCAGCAGGCGTCCGTCGAACTCGGGGATCGCCACTTGCGTGGCGGCGTCGAGCGGCTGTAGGCCGGAGTCCGATTCGAGCCAGGCGGCGCGCGAGGAGGTCGCGCACACGGCTTGCAGCACGGGCACGTCGAGCGCCACGAGCGCCGAGGCGTCCCAGTGCTCGGCATCCGCAGCGCCGGAACCGCCAGTGGCGAGCATCGTCACGAGCACGGCGTCGACCCGGCCGTGCATCAGATCGAGGGCCGGGACGTTGCCGTTGGCGTCGCGGCGCAGGCTGTAGCTCCAGGTCGCCAGGACGCCGGCTCCCTGCGCCCGGATCGCGTCGCACAGGGTGTCGACGAACGCGGTGTTGCCGGTGAGGAAGTGCGAGCGGTAGAAGCAGACGCCGATCGTCGGTCCGCCGTCCGGGTCTGGCTCGTCGCGGTACACGCCGAGGTCGGCCACCTCGTGGGGCGGCTCGAACCCGTGACCGTGGAGGAGAAACGTGTCGGCCAGGAAGCGGAGCAGTTGCTCGAGGTTGTCGACATCGCCGTGGCGCAGATACTCACCGGCCTGGGCGACCGCGCCGGCGGGCGCGGTGGAGAGCGCGGTCATCTCCGCGTCGGGCTCGGCCTCGCCGCCGAGTGCGAGCAGCACGATGTTGCGCTCGCGGCAGGCCGCGGCCAGCGCGTCGAGACCGTCGGGCCAGCCGCGTCGACCACCGAGGATCCGGCACAGAACGACGTCGGCGCCGCCCAGGACGTCGTCGATCAGCAGGCCGACGGCATCGCCGGTGATCCCGGACGGGTTCGCGCAGCGGACCTCTGGAAAGTCGTCGGGCAGGCGCTCGACCGCGGCGGCGGTGGCGAGGATCTCGGTGTCAGCCGTGGTGACGAAGCGCAGCAAGGTCTCGCACCTCCGTGTCGATCGTGGGCAGGTCGGTCGGTGCGCCGTGCTCGATCAGGCGCGTCATAGCGCTCGTATCCAGGTGATCGGCGATCAGATCGCCGAGCGCATCGAGCCGTTGCTCGCGCGCGACGCGGAAACAGCCGGTCCCGGCGACGAACCGCCGGCCACGAACGGCGGCAACCCGGGCCAGCAGCGCGCGGCGGAAGTCGTCGTGCTCGAGCGCGCCGTGCCAGGTGGTGCCGATCACCGCGCCGACCACGCACCCATCGGCCTCACCGTCGTCGTCCACGAGCAGCGGCTCGCCCCCAGTTCTGTCGACACGGCCGTGGCGGATCTCATAGCCGCTGGCCTCGGCGCCGAAGAGTGGCGAGCGGCCGTGGCGGCGGCGCAGGAGCTTGTCGGGCTGGAAGTGGGTGTCAACCGGGAGGAGTCCAAGACCTGGCACCGCGCCGCGCCGCGACTCGACCTCGTCCGCGATCCGCTCGCCGAGCATCTGGTAACCGCCGCAGATCCCGAGGATCGGCGCGCCGGCGGCGGCGCGCGCCGCGAGGACGCGGTCGAGGCCGCGGGCGCGAAGCCGCTCGAGGTCTTCGACCGTCGCCTTGGTGCCGGGGATCACGACGAGATCGGCGCGCTCGAGGTCCGCGGCGGAGCGCGTGAACCGGACGCGCACCCCTGGCTCGGTGCCGAGCGCGTCGGCGTCGGTGAAGTTGCTGATCCAGCGCAGCCGGAGGACCGCGACGTCGAGCGTGTCGCCGCCGGTCTGAGCCGGCTCCTCGGGCCGGGTGGCGTCGAGCGCCAGCGAGTCCTCGACGTCCATCCATAGGTCCTCAACGAACGGCAGCACCCCGAGCGTCGGGCGGCCGGTGCGCTCGTGCAGCTGCTCGAGCCCGGGTGCGAGTACGCCGAGGTCGCCGCGAAACTTGTTGATGACGAATCCCGCGACGTGTGCCTGATCTTCGCGGTCGAGCAGCGCAAGGGTTCCGAACAGCGAGGCGAACACGCCGCCGCGGTCGATGTCGGCGACGATCAGTGTGGCCAGTCCGGCCTCGCGCGCCAGCCACATATTGGTCAGGTCGCGGTCGCGAAGATTGATCTCGGCCGGGCTTCCGGCGCCCTCGCACACCACCACGTCGAAGCGTTCGCGTAGCTCGGCCAGCGCTGTCGCCACGACCGGTCGCAGCTCATTCTTCATGGACCCGTAGGAGCGTGCGTCGGCGTCGGCGTGCGGCTTGCCGAGCACGATCACCTGGCTGTGGCGCTCGCCCGAGGGCTTGATCAGAATCGGGTTCATCTGAGCCGTAGGCTCGATTCCGGCCGCCGCCGCCTGCACCGCCTGGGCTCGCCCGACCTCGGCGCCGTCGAGCGTGACGACGGAGTTCAGCGACATGTTCTGGGCCTTGAACGGGGCCACGCTGATTCCCTGTCGCGCGAGCCACCGGCAGATGCCGGCGACCACGACCGACTTGCCTGCGTCCGAGTGTGTGCCGCACACGAGCAGCGCGCCCTTCATCGCCGCACCGCCGCGATGAGCAGGGCGGCCGCGGTGCCGACGGCGAGCGACAGGCGAGCCGCGCGCTCGACGTCGTCCGGGGTCGCCATCCGGCCGTCGCCGAGGTACGGGCGAAACTCGGCGACGCCCCGGTAGACGAGCGGGCCGCCGAGGCGCACCCCGAGCGCGCCGGCGAACGCCGCTTCGACGCGCCCGGCGTTCGGGCTCGGATGGGCCGCCCCGTCGCGCCGGACGGTGGCGAGCGTCCGCACCGGAGAGCCGCCGACTAGCGGCGCGAGCAGGCAGGTGAGCGCCGCCGACAGCCGGGCCGCCGGCCAGTTCATCACGTCGTCGAGCCGGGCGGCCGACCAGCCGAACGCGCGGTAGTGCTCGTCGCGGTGGCCGAACATCGCGTCCAGCGTGTTCGCCGCCCGGTAGGCCGCGACGCCGCCCGGGCCGGCCACGGCGCCCCAGAGCAGCGCACCGACGACGGCGTCGCTCGTGTTCTCGGCCAGCGACTCGACCACGGCACGGCCCAGCGCGGGGCCGTCGAGTTCGCTCGGGTCTCGCCCGCACAGCGACGTGAGCCCGGCCCGGGCCTGGCCGAGCTCGCCCCGCTGTATCTGCTCGCTGACCGCGCGAGCCTGGCGGCGCAGCGACCGTCCGCCGAGCGCCGCCCAGGTGACCGCGGCAAGGGTGGCCCGGCGCGAGACGCGTCGGGCGAGGAGCTCGGCGGCCGCCGCGGCGCCAGCCACGAGCGCGCCGGTGACGAGGGTCCCGCGCGCCCGGCTCGGGGCGTACGCCAGCCGCTCGGTGGCGCCGGCGAGGCGGCCGAAGCCGGCGACGGGATGCCAGCGCGCCGGATCCCCGGCGAGGAGGTCGGCCCCGTAGCCGGCCAGAAGCGCGGCTCCGCTCACAGCTGCTTCATCGGCGCTGCCTACCTCCTCGGGATCGTGCGTCCCGTTGTCGGAAGGGTTCGTGGCGGGCGAGTTTCTGACTCCCGGGGCGGATCGTCCCGGTCACAGTGGCGCGACCGTCCCGGACTTCAACCGGGTTCCTCGAATCGCCACGCTTGACCGGCCAGATACTACTGTTGTGCGGGATGCGCGACCGCTTCGTCCGCCCCCCGACGCCTGAGGGTTACGACTCGTCCCGCGCCGCCGGGCGGGCCGCCGACCCACAGGGCTGGCGCTACGACGACGCACGTCTACAGGCCGTGTACGACGTGATCGCCGAGCGTCGCGACGTCCGCCGCTTCCGGTCGGACGAGGTCGGCGATGCCGTGCTCGAACGCGTTCTAAGCGCGGCACACCGGGCACCGTCGGTCGGGCTGATGCAACCGTGGCGGTTCATCGTCGTGCGCAGCCTCGAGACGCGGAGCGCGATCCGTTCGCTCGCCCAGCGCGAGCGGCTCCGTCAGGCAGACCGGTTCGACGAGCGCGCGCGCCATTTCCTCGATCAGAAGATCGAAGGGGTGGTCGAGGCGCCGCTCGGCGTATGCGTTTGCTGCGACCACGGGTCCGGCGATGTGGAGGTGCTCGGCCGCGGGACGATCCCGGAGACGGACATCTACAGCACCGCGTGCGCGATCGAGAACTTGTGGCTCGCCGCCCGCGCCGAGGGCCTCGGCGTCGGGTGGGTGAGCTTCTACCGGCCTGAAGACCTGCGCTCGCTGCTCGATCTGCCCGAGCGAGTCGAGCCGGTCGCCTACCTGTGCCTGGGCTGGCCCGACGAGCAACCCGTCCGCCCGACGCTGGAGACGGTCGGCTGGTCGAAGCGGCTCCCGCTCGAGGCGGTTGTGATGCATGAACGCTGGAACAGCGCGGATTCTGCGCCGGCGCCGGCGGCGCCACTTGACCGCGCAGCGGCGATCGCCGCTCGCGACCGGCTCGACGAAATGGTCAAGCCCGCAGGCAGCCTCGGCGCGCTCGAGCCACTGATCGAGCGATGGGCGCTCGTCACCGGTGGTCCGCCGCCGTCGCCGCTGCGGGCCGGCGTACTCGTCTGCGCCGGCGACCACGGCCATCTCGGCCGGGGGACGAGTCTGTTCGACGGCACGGTTTCTGCCCAGGTCGCCGCCGCCGCGGCGCGCGGTGAAACCGCGCTCGCCGTGCTTTCAACCAGGGGGGGCCACCCGTTCTTGGTCGCCGACGTCGGTCTGGCCGGACCGACCCCGGCCGGCGTTCGCGACGTCAAGGTCGCCGACGGGACCGCCGACATGACGACCGGGCCGGCGATGAATACCGCGCAGGTCGAGGCGGCAATGTCGGTCGGCGCCGAGCTCGCAAGCGAACTCGCCGGTCTCGACGTGGATTGCCTCGTCCTCGGCGAGATCGGTATCGGCAACACGACGGCCGCCGCGGCGCTTGCGTGCATGCTCACCGGCGCCACTCCGGAGCTGGCCGTCGGCCGCGGCACCGGTCTCGACGCCGCCGGTCTGGAACGCAAGCGCGCGGCAGTGCGCGCCGCCGTGGAGTTTCACGGCGACCGCTTGGCGCCGCGAGATGCGCTGGCCGCGGTCGGGGGCCTGGAACTGGCGGCTCTTGTCGGCGCGGTCCAGGCGGCGGTAACGCTGCGGCTCCCGGTCGTGCTCGACGGTTACGCGGTGGCCGCGGCCGCGCTGGTCGGTGTGCGTTTGGACTGCACCGTGGCCGAACGGCTGATCGCCAGCCATCGCTCGGCCGAACCCGGCCACGACATCGTCCTCACCGAGTTGGGGCTAGAGCCCTTGCTCGATTTGCGCCTGCGCCTGGGGGAGGCATCGGGCGCGCTGCTGGCCCTGCCGCTGATCGAGGCCGCCGGGTCGCTGCACCGCTACATGGGGACGTTTGCGGAGACGGGCGTTGCCCGCCCGCGCTGACGCCGTCGCCCCGCGGGTCGGCGTCGTGCGCCGGGCGTGGGGCGGCCTCCTCAGCGCGGTCACATTTCTCACGATCGTGCCGGTGCGCGGGGGGGCTCTTGACTTTCAGTTCGCCGACGCGGTGCCGTGGTTCCCGATCGTCGGCGGCGCCGTCGGTGCGCTCGCCGGCGGATTGCGGGTCGGCCTGCAACCGGTCCTCGGGCGGGGCCCAAGCACCGTGATCGCGATGATCGCGATGGTCGTGTGCACCGGCGCGCTGCACCAGGACGCGCTCGCCGACTTCGCCGACGGGCTCGGCGTTCGCGGCGACCGCGATCGACGCCTGGCCGTGATGCGCGACTCCGCGACCGGCGCGTTCGGCGCGCTGGCACTGGTCGGCTGGGCGCTTCTGCTCTACACGGCGCTCGAACCGCTCACCGCTCGGCGTGCCCTGCTGACCCTGACCGCCGCGGGCGCGGCGGGTCGGCTCGCCGCGCCGGTCCATGGACTCTTAACCACGCCGGCGCGAAGCAATGGCCTCGGGTCCGGCTTTCGGGTCGGCTGGCCGTCCGTGGTCGTCGCGGTCGCCTGCACGGTTGTGATCGTGATCGCCGCGGTCGGCCTCGACCGCGGCGCGATCACGCTGGCGGTGTGCGCCGCCGTCGCCGTCCTGTCGGCACTCGCCGCCCGGCGCACCCTCGGCGGCAGCACGGGCGACACGATCGGAACCGCCGTGGCCCTGACCGAGGTCGCGGCCTGCGTCGCGCTTTCGGCCCTGTGGCGGTCTTAAATCGACTGGAGCGACCAGGCGAATCGACCCGGACAGCGAGCGCCAGCTCACGCTCTGGTAAGCCCCGTACACAAAGGGGATTCGGCCGATTGGCTGTTTGCGTCCGTGTCGCTCCTGAGCGGCGGTTTGCGAGTGAGGCGTGCGCAAATTGTGCGCACCGGTCGCGCCGCGCTGCATTGGAAGGGTGGACAGAATGCTTTTGCTAGCGATAGGATTCTGTCATGGCTGGTGATCCTCAACTGATGAGTGTCCGTGAAGCTGCTCAGCAGCTCGGCGTGAGTCCGGCCGCGGTCCGGTTGCGGATCGCGGGAGGTGAACTGCTCGCGGTCAAGCTCGGGCGCGATTGGCGCGTTGACGAGCGCGAGGTACTACGGCTGGCGCGGCGGCGGGACGGCGCCGGGCGGCCACTGTCGCCGTTCATGGCGTGGGCCGTGCTTCTCCTGGCCTCCGGCGACGTGTCCGCGGCCGATCGGCTGGCTGGCGCGCCACGCTATCGAGCGCGATTGCGGCAGTGGCTGCGGGAGCACCCTCTCGCTGATCACGCTGACCGGCTGCGGGAGCGGGCGGGCCGCGAGCTGTTCGAAGCGCACCCGTCGGAGCTGGCTCGGTTGCGAGATCGGTCGGACGTCCTCCTGACGGGAGCATCGGCTGCCGACGTCATCGGACTCGTGGGCGATATCGCGACGGTCGAGTTCTACGCGCCGCTGTCTGAGCGGCAGTCCATCGTCGGCGAGCACGCGCTGATGGCTGGCGGTCACGACGTGACGGTGCGGTGGGTACCGGAGGACGTCTGGCGGGAGCTCGACACCGCCCGTCATGTAGCGCCTCGCGCCGCTGCGCTGATCGACCTGCTGGAGAGCGAGGACCCACGGGCGCGCCGTGAGGCCGGCCGGGCGCTGGCCCGATGATCGAGATCGTTATCGATGTCGCGGACCCGGCGACGCTCGACCTTTGGAGTGCGGTGGGCGAGCTCGCCGAGCGGCTGCCGGCAGGGTGGGTGCTGATCGGCGGGCTGATGGTCCAGCTCCACGCCATCGAGCACGGCGTGGCCGATGTGCGCCCGACGCGGGACATCGACGTGCTCGGTCAGGCGCGGCCTCGCGGCAACCTGCCCGCGATCGACGTGGCGCTCCGCAAGGATGGGTTCGCACGGCACGACCCGGATCTAGACGGCTATGGGTACCGCTACGAGCGGGACGGAATCGTGGTCGACGTCTTGGCGCCTGGCGGCATCAAGCCGCCGCCGACGCTCGGCGCCGGTGTGACCGCTGTCGGCGTGCCCGGTGGTACCCAGGCCCTGACGCGCTCGGAATGAGTGGTGGTGCGCGCAGGTGGGCGCTCGTTCGAGCTGAGGCGGCCGACAATGCTCGGCGCGATCCTGATCAAGGCGAGGTCGCTCATGGTGCACACCGACCCGGCCTCTCAGCGTGAGGATCTGCTCCGTCTGCTTTCACTCGTCGCCGATCCTCGTGAGCTGGCAGAGGGGCTGCGGGTCACTGAGCGGAAGTGGCTTCGGCAGGCCGATGAGCGGCTCGAGTTACGGGCTCCCAGCCTGCTCGGCGCTAACCTGCACCGCCGTGCGCAGTTGGCCTACGGACTCCTGGTCCGCGGCCCGACCGAGCCCACGGGAGGCGCGGCGGTGCTCGATGAACGGGGGCCCGGTTCGCTCGCTGTGCGGTGGACTCCTGACGAACGCCGCGGGCTCGACCGTTGATGTCGGTCAAAGCTCCCGCACGACCGCGCGCCTGATGGCGCAACGAGATCAACCCTGAGCTGTGCGCTTGCACGTGCCGTCGCGTGATGCGGGTCTGCGCCCGCCGATACCACGGCAGGTGTCGTTCGAAACGCGCCTCGCTGCCCCTCGCGCCCGAGAGCGGAAGCGTCAAGCGCGCCGTCGGTCCTGTCCGGTCCAGCAACGAGCGCGGCGGTGTTCGCCCTCGCGTGCTGGCTCCTTTCCTCGCGCTGAGGTTGCGGCGCAGTCCGACGGCGTACACGGTTTCCGCGCGAAAGGGGGGCCGGGCCGAGGGTTTGTCCGGGCTCGAGGTTCACTGCGCGAGAAGCCGCCGCCAGAGGGCGGCGAGCGCGGCGATTGCGTCCTGACGGTTTTCCGGCGTGTCGTTGCCGCTGCCGAATTTGTCGAGTAGGTATGCCCGGTGGGTCGCCATCAGTAGGAGAGCGAACTCGCGTGGGTTGGGCGGCGCGTGCGGAGCGTCGGCGACGAGCGTCTCCAATAGCCGGCGTGGACCGACGAGGGCGCGGTCGAGCGCGGCAGCGACGTCTGGGTCCGATGCGGCGGCGTCGATTGCGCGGAGCCACCTGCCGTTGTCCGCGTACAGCCCGACTAGGCCGGTGATCATGGTGTCTATTAGGTCTTCGGGAGAGCCGCGGAGGACTTGGTCGACGAGCGGGTCCTCAGCATCGGGGAGCAACTCGGGGGCTAGCTGCGGCAGCCCCTCGAAGTGTCGGTAGAAGACGGTACGTGTAAGCCCCGCTCGGGCCATCACGTCGCCAACCGTCAGTGCGGCGAACGGACGGTCCAGCAGTAGTTCACGCGCCGCGGCCAGGATTCGGTGCCGGGCTTCGTTGGCCGGGACGCGCGGAGCTCGTTGCGACATTCTGTCGCAGACTATGCAACTATCTTGCGACATAATGTCGCAACCAGAGATGAGCTCGCAGATCGCGCTGCCAGACGGCCGCACTCTCTCCTACGTGCAGGCCGGCGCCGACGCCGGACCGGTGGTCACCGTTCTCGACGGTCCTTGCTCTCGTGGTCTCGGATGGGCTCTCGCGCCGACGGCGCGTGAGCTCGGCATCCGTCTGCTGATCCCGGACCGTCCCGGGATCCACGGCAGCGCCGCTAAGCCTGGGCGCACGATGGCTGACTGGCCAGCTGACCAGCTTGCGCTACTCGACGCACTTGACATCGGGCGTACCGGGGTCGTGACCCAATCAGGAGGTACGGGGTACGGCGTCGCAGTTGCGGCCTCGGCGCCGCGGCGGTTGACTGGGCTCGCGCTGCTGGGCGGACTCGCCCCGATGACCAGCCGGGAGGCCCGAATGGACGCCGGCAAGCAGCTGAGGACTGCTGTCTTTCTCGCGGGCAAGGCGCCGTTCGTGCTGAAAGCTGGTCTGAGGCAGACCTTCAAGAAGCTGCCGGACTCCGCGATCGCGCAGGTGCCCGCCGCCGATCGCCCGTTTCTCGGCGACCCGTTGATTCGCGACATCCACCTCCGCACGATGCGCGAGTTCTTGGGCAATCCCGACGCGGCGATCGAGGAGATCCGCCTTCTAGCCAGACCGTGGGGCATCGCCCCACCGCCAGCCGGCGTGATACCGACCGCATTGTGGACCGGCGAACTGGATGAGGCGCACCCGCCGGCTCACGCCCGCCGCGTGGCCGAACTGCTGGGCGGGGATCCACCGGTAACCGTCGTCCCGGGCGTCGGTACGTTCGGGCTCGGCCGAGTCTTCCCGGACGTGTTGCGGTTCGCTGTCGGTCGCTAACCGACCAGACCCGCGTCTCGCCTCTATGAACGAGGGCCGCGTGTCAAGTCCCTCGCCTGGAAGATGTCAGATCCCTAACACGTTTCACTGGTAATCGCCGGGTGAACGCTGGCCGTGTCAAGCGTCTCCGCAAGTGCACTGAAGTGAGCAGCAGGGCTGATGGCGCTTGACACGACAGCGCGAACCTGGCACGAGGTTGTCACGGCGCCCGGGCGGGTTGGTGATGGTGTGGAGCGGTGCCCATGTCTCTATCGCTTCATCAACTTCGAGGACCAGGTGTTATCGGGGCTCGCTCCGGCGGCGCATGTCAAAAAAGGACTGTCAGGCAGTCAGGCGAGAAATGGCGCCTTCCGGAGCGAAGGGCTTGAACGGTTGGTTGCGGGTCAGCATGTACCAGATCGCCTCGGTCAACTTGCGAGCGAGCTCGATCTGCGCGACCTTCGCGCCGCGCTGGCGGCCCAGGCGGCGTTTGGTGCGCTGGTAGCGCTCCTTGTACAGCGGATGCGCGGAGGCGTGGATCGCTGCTTCCATCAGCCCCCAGCGCAGGTATCTGGGGCCGTGCTTGGAGATCGGGCCGCGGCGGTCCATGTCCCCGGACTGGTTCACGCGCGAGCACAAGCCTGGCGGCTTGACGCGTGATTCGAGCATGCAGTAGTGCCCGACAGCGTTCGGTGAGCCACCCGTCGGCGATGGGTGACTTGAGAAGCGACCGCCTGCGAGGTGAGTATGGCCACCGGTGCCCTTTGCTCTGCGCCGCCGGGTACAACTGGTGCGCTTTGCCGAATGCCGCGTTGGCGTCGCCGCGCCGGGTTTGGCGTCTGACGTGCTCGCCCGCGTACGACGGTTCCTGGGACGTACCCGCGTCGCGATGTTGGTCGCGGTCGCGTCTCTCGCACTCGGTGCGTTCGGTGGTGCTCGGATCGCGAGCCATCGAGGCACGACCGCCGAGTCCGTGCAGGTGGTGGCAGCGAACGCTTCGTCCACGTCGGCCGTATGCGCCAAAGGCGCGACACTGAATATCGTCGCTCATCAGGACGATGACTTGCTGTTTCTCAGCCCGGACTTGCTGCACGACATTCGCGCCGGCAAGTGTGTCCGAACGATTTTTCTCACCGCTGGCGATGCTGGGGAGCTGGCCGGCGAGAGGGAGGATCAGCGCACGCGCTACTGGCACGCTCGGGAAGCTGGCTCGATGGCTGCGTATGCGCTGATGAGCGGCGTGAGGGATTCCTGGAAGCAGTCTCACATCCTCGTGAGCGGGCATCGGATCGTGATGTTCACACTTTCCGCCGACCCGAAGATTTCTGAGATCTTCATGCGACTGCCGGATGGCAACGTGGACGGTGGTGGATTCAGCGTCCACCATTTTGAGAGCTTGCTGAAGTTGCGAGATGGTGAGATTTCCGTCATTCACGCGATCGATGGCTCGACGAGCTACACGAAGTCGGGTCTGCTCGCGACGGTTATCAAGCTCGTCCAAATGTTTCATCCGAACGTGATCCGAGCGCAGGATTACGTGACCCCGGACTTCGCTCTCGTACGCGACCACAGTGACCACACTACGACCGCAGAGCTCGCGCACGCCGCCAGCAACGCGTATCACGCGCCACACGCGTTCGTCGGATACGTCGACTACAACGTCGATCGGATGCCGCCTAACCTCAGCGGACCCGATCTCGCTCTCAAGCAGGCTGCGTTCTACCTATACGATCGATACGACAAGCTGCTTCCCTGCTACACCCCGACGCTCAGAACGACGGGTCCTGATAAGTCGGGATGCGCGGAATATGCGGTTTGGCTGGAACGCGAGTACAGGGTCAGCACAGGCCCGGGTTGGTACCAGCCGTGCCTGGTGCCCACGCTCCCGAGCTACGAGCCGTCCGTCGACGCGATCGAGTCCCAGATCCGCGCGCAGGGCTGCGCAGTCGGCACGGTCACAGACGAGCCGTCAGACACCGTTCCCGACGGCTATACGATCTCGCTGACGCCCGGGCCCAGCCCTACGTTCCTCCCTCAAGGAACCAAGGTGAACATCACCGAGAGCACCGGCCCGGAGGACACCGGGCAGTAGCGGGCGTGCCGATCTCTCGGCGAAACTGTGCCGGACGTCGTACTGAGCACGCGCCCCGGCCATAGTTGACCGGCGCCCGGGTACAGAAGGCGACAGCATCATGGGGGACATTAGCTGTACCCGGGAGCGCTCCAAGCGCTCCTCTCCGACGTGGGCAGTGCGTGTCGGCCTGGGCAGATGTATCGCTGCCGACGTCGCCTGGCAGGGCGCGCTGCGTACCCTGCGCGATCGTCCAGTCCCCCATGGCCGGAGCGATCCGGCACTGACAGCGGATGTGATGTTGAGCGAGTAGTCCCACGTCCGTGCTCGATGGCCTGTTCCCACCTCGAAGTGCGTCGACGGCTCCTGATCTGGGGGGCGCGAAGTTCGGGAGAAAAGCCGAAGCGGCGGCTATCTACGCGGCCTGACTCGCCGTTTACTTCGCTGTTCGGCGGCGCCGACAGTCGGAGCTAGACCCGCTCCACGTCGAGCTTCAGGAAGTGAGTCGCGCACGAGATGCACGGGTCGTAGTTGCGGATCGCCTGCTCGCACTGCCACTGCAGTTCGTCATCGGAGAGGTCCAAGTGCTCGGCGACAAAGCCGTACAGGTCTTCCTCGATCGCGCGCTGATTCTGAGACGTGGGTGGAACGATGCGCGCGTTTCGGATGGCGCCCGAGGCGTCGATCTCGTAGCGGTGCCAGAGGATTCCGCGCGGGGCCTCGCTGACTCCGCAGCCGATGCCATCGCGCGGCTCGAGCACGATCGCTGGGGGGTCCGGCGGCTCATAGGCATCGATCAGGCGCAACGCCTCTTCGATCGCATACAGCAGCTCCACTCCACGCACGATGATGCTCTGGAAGGGGTTGCGACACGACGGCCCGAGTCCGGCGTTGCGAGCGGCCTCACGAGCCATCGGCGACAGCCTGTCGAAGGCGAGGCTGTAGCGCGCGAGTGGCCCGACCATGTACGAGCCGCCGTCGCGCAGCCGGCTGTGCAGGGCATTGGAGTGCGGTACATGCTCCTCGACAAAATGCTCATCGAAGGCTTCTGCCGGAATGTCGAGACCGCTGCTTGAAACGATCCGTCCTCGGTCGATCGGGTAGCGCCCGTCGTCGTCCTGAAGTGCGACGAACTCGTAGTCGCGCTCGAACTCAGGCATGGTGAGCGTGCCGGTGAGCGCGATCGTCTCGAGGGTGCCCTCGAGCGCGCGCTGCAGCGGCTCGACGAGCGGCTGCAATTCGTCCCGGCTGGGGGCGCGATAGAAGCCGCCGGTCCGCGGGTTGACCGGATGCTCGGCTCGGCCACCGAGCGTGATCAGCATCTGGTTGCCGGCTTTGCGCGTGGCCAGTCCGCGCTCAACCAGCGCCGGATGGTCGGCGGCCATGTGGATCGCGCTTTCGTAGCCCAGGAAATCGGGCGCGTGAAGCAGGTATAGGTGCAGTGCGTGGCTTTCGATCCACTCCCCGCAATACACCAGTCGGCGCAACTCACGGATCGGACCGTCGACGGTGACACCGCATGCCTGCTCGATCGCGAGCGAGCCGCTCGTCTGGTAGGCGACCGGGCAGATGCCGCAGATGCGGGCCGTGATGTCGGGCACTTCGGTGTAGGAGCGCCCTCTCAGGATCCCCTCGAAGAAGCGCGGCGGCTCGTAGATGCGCAGCTGCACCTCGAGGACGTCGCGCCCGCGGATGCGGACGCTCATGGCGCCCTCGCCCTCGACGCGGGCGAGAGCGGCGGTGCTGATGCGACGGCTGCGAGGCTGGCGCTCAGGCGTGGCTGTCATGGCGCTCACTCTCGCGTCGGAAGGCGGGTGCGCCGGCGTTGAACGTCCGGTATACGCGAACGAGGTCGACGTCGTCCATGTCCAGCTTTCGGAACCAGGTCGTCAGAGAGCTGGCGTTCGGCGACTCCATCGGCCCGTAACACCCGTAGCAACCGCGGTTGAACGATGGACATATGGCTCCGCAGCCTGCATGAGTCACGGGACCAAGGCACGGCGTGCCGTGGGCGACCATGACGCACACGTTGCCGCGCAGCTTGCATTCCTGGCACACGCTCGAGGCCGGGATGGCCGGCTTGCGGTTGCCGAGCGCGGCGCGGACCACCTCCAGCAGCTGGTACTTGTTGACCGGACAGCCTTGCAGCTCGAAGTCAACCGGCACATGAGCGCTGATCGGTGTGGAATATTCGAGCGTGTGCACGTACTCGGGTGAGGGGTAGACCTCAATGACCAGGTCCTCGACGTCGGTGAAGTTGCGCAGACCCTGAATCCCGCCCGCGTTGGCGCACGCGCCGATCGTCACCAGCTGGCGCGAAACTCGCCGTACCCGATGGATGCGCTCGGCGTCCTGCTCGGTGGTGATCGACCCTTCCACCAACGATAGGTCGTACGGTCCCGCGACCTCCGCTCGCGATGCCTCGAGGAAATAGGCGATGTCGACCTGGCCGACGAGCTCCAGCAACTCATCTTCGCAGCTGAGCAAGCTCAACTGACATCCGTCGCAGGAGGAGAACTTCCACACGGCCAGCTTGGGCTTGACCGCAGGCTCGGTCATAGCTCGGGCACCTTCAGCCATGGCTCGACCTCGTCGTAGCGCACCACCGGCCCCTCCCGGCAGATGAACCTCGGACCGAACTGGCAGTGGCCGCATTGTGCGATCGCACAATGCATGTTGCGCTCCATCGAGATGTAGAGACGCTCGGGGGGAAGATTGCGCGCTTTCAGAGTTAGGGAAACAAAGCGCAGCATGACCTCAGGGCCGCACGCCATCGCAATCGTATTCTCGGGGTCGAATGACGCCAGTTCGACGAGCTTCGTGACCACGCCGACCTTCCCGTGCCAATCCAAGGCCGCGATGTCGACGATCGTGTCGATATCCAGGTCGTGGAGCCGCCGCCATTCCTCGAACTCGTTCACGTAAAGCAGTTCGCCTGCCGACCGGCCGCCATAGCAGATGATCACGCGTTCATACTCGTTCCGATGCGCGAGGAGATGATGGATCACCGGGCGAAGCGGCGCGAGCCCCAGACCGCCGGCCACGATCAGCACGTCGCCGGCGATCGCCTCCGTCAGCGGCCAGGTGCTGCCGAACGGCCCGCGCAGTCCGACCACATCGCCCGGCTCGGCCCTGCATAGTGCGCCGCTCACCCCTCCCACGGCGCGTATCGTGCAGCGCAGGGGGTCGAGGGGCGTGGCCGCGCCGCTGAGCGAGATCGGGATCTCGCCGACACCGAAGGCGTAAAGCATGCCGAACTGACCGGGGGCGAACAGTGGCAGCTCCTGCCCAGGCAGCGGCTCGAGCGCGACCGTCCAGGTGTCGTGGGTCTCGCGACGCCGGCTGACCACCCGGTGGGGGTGCGGCGTCATCGCGCCCACGGCGGGCGTCAGCGGCTCAGCTGACGGTGACGCCGCCATACACGTCGAGTAGCTGAAGCCGGGTTGCGTGTAGACGCTCGACGATCACCGAGGTGAAGCTGCGCATGAGCTCGTACCCCAGCTGCGCGTCCTCCGCGGAGCGACGGCGCAGCACCGCGGCGTCGAATTTGATCGCCCGGGTCGTCCCCCGCGAGCGGGCATCGAAATGCGTGAGGTACGGCTCGAACAGCCACGACCAGCCCACGGGGTCGCCGTTGTGCAACGTTTCGATCGTGATTGTGCCAGTCGGTGCCTGGATCTCCAGGGCGACGAAGCCGTCGCGGATCAGGAAGAAGGCGTCCGCCGGGTCGCCCTCGATCATCAACGCGCGGCCGTCGGCGAACTCGACCTCCTCGCCCAGTTCGGCAATCGCCTTGATCTGTTCCGGACTCAGATTCCGGAACATCCGAGTCGCTGCCAGTTCCTCCTCGATGCTTGCCATGGTGGCTCCCCTATGACGCCTCGTCGAGCGGCGCCGGGTTCGACAGGATCGCGGAGACCTCCTCCGTGATGTCGATGCCGACCGGACACCAGGTGATGCACCGTCCGCAGCCGACGCATCCGGACGTGCCGAACTGATCGATCCAGGTCGCCAGCTTGTGCGTCATCCACTGGCGATAGCGCGAGCGCGGCGACTGGCGCGCCTGCCCTCCGGTGACATGGGTGAACGAGAGCGAGAAACACGACTCCCAACGGCGCGTGCGCTCGGCCTCCTCGCCGGCCAGGTCGGCGGTGTCCTCGACCGATGTGCAGAAGCATGTCGGGCACACCATCGTGCAGTTGCCGCATGTCAGGCATCGCTCGGCGACGTCGTCCCACCGCGGGTGCTCGTAGTTGGAGTACAGAAGGGCCCGCAGGTCGACCTCCGGCATCTGGCGCCCCATCTTCGCCACCGCGCCCGCGGTCACCTCCGCCGCGTCATGCTCGTCGACATCTTCGGCGAGGCGGTACGGGACGCCGGCGAGCACGAGCGCGCCTCGCTCGGTTCCGACCTCCACGACGAATCGGTGATTCCCGCCGTCGAGCACCTCGGTCAGCGCGAGGTCGTACCCCGAGCTCGCCTTCGGGCCGGTTCCCATCGAACTGCAGAAGCACGTGCCGCTCGGATCTCCGCAGTTCACCGCGACCAGCAGCACGTCCTCGCGCCGCGCGGCGTAGCTCCGGTCTGGATTGGCGCCCGGCAGGAATACCCGATCCTGAATCGCGATGGCATGAAGCTCGCACGAGCGCACGCCGAAGAAGGCATAGCGAGGTGCCTCGGTCGAGTCCTCGATGAACTCGAGGCCCTCGCCGTTCTCCCCGCGTCGCGCTCGCCACAGCCGCAGACGCGGAGGGAACAGGAACTGCTTCCACGAGTGCGGACCGACGGCGTAGCCGAACACTGCCTCATCCTCGCGGCGCCGCAGGCGGTACCTACCGCCGTCCTGTTCGTCGCCCCAGCCGATCGGGAGATCCGCGGCTGAGCGAACGTCGCGATAGACGATGGCGCCGTCGTGCACGGTCGGACCTACGACCTGGTATCCCTGACCGGAGATCTCCGCAAGCAGGTCGTCAATCGCGCCACGGTCGATGACCACGGTGGCGCCGACGGGTGGGGTTGCTCGGGCGGCGCCGGGCATGTCCACGCATCCTAAGCAGAACCCAACCGCGTTTGGTTTTTTCTATTTTGGAACCCGTATTGCTCTTTTCCGGTGAGTCGTCGAGGCGTGGGTGCCGGATGTGCCCAGCCGCTTCTGCTCGTCGCGGTCTTCACGTCGACTCTCTGCGACATCGCCGTGCCTGAGTAGTCCGGTGCTTGTGATCGGGATTGGAAACCGGCTGCGCGGCGACGACAGCGCGAGCGCCGAGGTCGTGCGACGACTGCACGAACGCGGAGCGCAGACGGGGATCGAAGTGAGTCAACAGCTGTGCGAGCCGAACGACTTGCTCGAGGTATTCCAAGGCCGAGAGGCGGTCGTGCTGGTCGACACGATGCGCTCTGGGGACCCGCCGGGGACGATCCGTCGATTTGACGTGAGCAGCGAACCGCTGCCTGCTCGATTACGTGGCTCAGCGTCCACCCACGCATTTGGGCTCCATGAGGCCATCGAACTTGCGCGCGCCCTACACCGGCTGCCACAACGGGTGATCGTCTTTGCCGTCGAAGGACGGCACTTTGAAGCCGGGGCCACGCTTTCCGGCGAGGTCGAAGCAGCCGTTGCACCACTCGCATGCGCAGTTCTCCGCGAGGCCGGGGAGCTGGCGCAGAACTGAGGTCTAGCAGCCGGCACTCCGCCCTCGGCTACGGTCCACAGACCGCTCAAGGCGACGCTTCTCCTTCCACGAGACGACCGGTGGGGTCGAACTCCATGGCACCGGCGATCTGACTTCCTCTTCGGCCTGGCGGACAGCGAGAGCGGCAGCGCCGCGACCAGACCCGTTTCGGCGACCAAGCAGAAGGCGCGCGAGCGCCTGTCTCGGCGACCTGTGACGCCGGTCTTGGGCGATAGCGGCGGCCAACTCGACCGGCGTCGCGGCGGAGTCAAGTCGGATCTCGCGGTGTAACGGGTAGAGCTCGTCGGTGGGGTGGCGTCTCAGGCCCGAGCTGAGGGTGTTCACCTCCTCGTTGCGTGGCGGGGAGAGTGATACGCGCGGGTTGGCGTGAGCGCCGGCGGCCGCGGTCGCGATCGCGGAGATGGTCAGAAGGCACGACCGCGCGATGGTTTGTCAGCGGAGGTGAGCGACGGGCTACTTCTTGGCCTGCTCGAAGTACGGGTTGGTGCCGGAGGCGTGGTCGGTGACGTCGACGACGCGGTCGATCTCGAAGACAGCCCGGGTGATCGCCACTTCGATGCCCTGACTGAGGGTGACTGTGGCCATGCCGCAGCCCTGACACCCCCCGCCCAGGCGCAGATAGGCGGTGGCGCCTTCGATGCCCGCGAGCTCGGCGTGTCCGCCGTGGCTGGCGATGCTCGGGTTGACATCGCGGTCGAGCACGGCTGTGACGCGACGGGCGACGTCGGTGTTCAGGCCGGCCCCGTGCGTTGTGGGCCGACCGGTAGGGCGGACGGCGGGACCGGCTCCCGGGCTCATCGGGAGGGTCGG
Organism: uncultured Solirubrobacterales bacterium; assembly: GCA_963757235.1. Classification (GTDB taxonomy): domain Bacteria; phylum Actinomycetota; class Thermoleophilia; order Solirubrobacterales; family Solirubrobacteraceae; genus Palsa-465. Next base: position 198,601 of record CAVWRC010000015.1, read on the forward strand.
AAGCACGAGCGGCGGCGGAGGCGGCTTGTTGGGGTTGATGACCACGAAGCCGCTGTGTAGCGGGTCTTCGCTCCAGTCGACGGTGGCGCCGCGCAGCTTCGGTGCGCTGTCATTGGCCACCACGATGACGAGATCCCCCTCGTGCTGCATGGTGTCGCTAGCGCGGACGTTGGCCAGCGGCTCGAGCGACAGCGCGCAGACGTACTCGCCGTCCGCCGCGCCGGTGATCCGTACGGACAGCACGCGATCGGTCGGGTCGGGCGCGGCGGCGCGGAAGTCGCGCACGTGCTCGACGGCCGAGGCCGTGATGGCGAGGAGCGGTGGGGCTGGGTCGGCCACCAATCTACGATAGCGCCGTGGACCGCCTACTCCTGATCCTGCCGTCGGCCACCTACCGGGCGCCGGACTTCCTGGCGGCGGCGCGGGAGCTCGGCGTCGCGGTCACGGTCGCGTCCGAGCGTCGGGCGGCGATGTCGGCGGCGATGGGCGAACGTGCGCTCACTGTCCGTCTGTCGGACCCGGCAGTGGCAGCCGAGCAGATCGCCGAGCGTGCCCGGGAGACCCCGTTCGCCGCGGTCGTGGGCGTCGACGATCAGGGCGTGATGGCCGCGGCGCTGGGCGCCGAGCGCCTCGGCCTGCCCCACAACTCGCCGGCCGCTGTTGCCCGCACGCGCGACAAGGCGGCGATGCGCCGCGCGCTCGCGGAGGCGGGCGTCCCGCAGCCGCGCTTCGCGCTGCTGCCCTATGGAGCCGACGTGGCGGCCGTGGCGCGCGAGGTTGGCCTGCCCTGCGTCGTCAAGCCGCTGGCGCTGTCGGGCAGCCGGGGGGTGATCAGGGCGGATGACGCCGAGCAGGCGCGGTTGAACGCCGAGCGCGTCCGCGGGATTCTGAACGTCGCTCAGGAGCCGCCCGGGGCGCCGCTGCTGCTGGAGCGCTACCTGCCCGGCGCGGAGGTGGCGATCGAGGGGCTGCTGCGCGGGGGCCGTCTGGAGGTGCTGGCGGTCTTCGATAAACCCGACCCGCTCGAGGGGCCGTACTTCGAGGAGACGCTGTACGTGACGCCGTCGCGGCTGCCGACCGGCGTCCTGGCCGAGGTCGAGGCGGTCGCGGCGCGGGCGGCGCGGGCGCTGGGGCTGAGGGAGGGACCGGTCCACGCCGAGTTGCGCGTGGACGGCGAGCGGGTGAGCGTCCTCGAGCTAGCGGCCCGGTCGATCGGCGGCCTGTGCTCGCGCGCGCTGCGCTTCGGCGCCGGCGTCAGCCTGGAGCAGGTGATCCTCCGCCACGCCCTGGGCCTCGGGCTCGAGGACCTGGCGCGGGAGTCGACGGCGTCTGGCGTGATGATGATCCCGATCCCCGAGGCTGGCGTGCTGCGCGCGGTCGAGGGGCAGGAGGAGGCGCGGGCGGTGGAGGGCATCGGCGGACTGCAGATCACGATCGCCCGCGGCCGCCCCGTCGTGCCGCTGCCCGACGGCGACCGCTACCTAGGCTTCATATTCGCGCGCGCGGCGAGCGCCGACGCGGTCGAGCGCTCCCTGCGCGCCGCGCACGGCCGCCTGCGGATCCGGATCGAGCCGCACGCGCCCGAGCCGGTCGACGCGCGCTAGCGTGGGTCACCCGTGCGCGTCCTGTTGATCTCCACCTACGAGCTGGGCCACCAGCCGTTGCACGTCGCCTCGCCGGCGGCCGCGCTGCGCCGCGCCGGGCACGAGGTCCGCTGCCTGGATCTCAGCGTGCAGCCGTGGGACGCCGGCGCGCTGCAGTGGACACAGGCGGTCGGCTTCTCGGTGCCCATGCACACCGCCATGCGCCTGGCGCTCAGCGCCGGGCGCCGAGCGCGCCGCGAGCACCCCGGGCTGCCGATCTGCTTCTACGGGCTCTACGCCACGGTCAGCCGCGAGCTGGTAGAGCGTGAGCTCGCCGCGCGCGCGATCGCCGGCGAGTACGAGCCCGCGCTCACGGCCTGGGTGGACGAGCTGGCGGCCCCGTGGGCGCCCGCCCCGGCCGCCGGTCGGCCGATCATCCACCTGCAGCGCGGCACCTTCGACCCGCCGGCGCGCGAGCTGCTGCCCGGACTCGAGCGCTACGCCCGCCTAGCGTTGGACGGGGAGGAGCGGCTGGTCGGGTACGTCGAGGCCAGCCATGGGTGCGTGCATCGCTGCCGGCATTGCCCTATCCCCGCCGTCTACGACGGGCGCATCCGCGTCGTGCAGGCCGAGACCGTCCTGCGCGATGTCGAGCGCCTGGCCGGCATGGGGGCGCGCCACATAACGTTCGGCGACCCCGACTTCCTCAACGGCTGGCGCCACTCTCTGGCGATCGTGCGTGCGCTCCACGAGCGGCTCCCGGAGCTGACGTTCGACTGCACGACGAAGGTCGAGCACGTGCTCGAGCACGCCGACGTGTGGGATCAGATGGCCGCCTCGGGCTGCCTATTCGTTGTCAGCGCGCTGGAGAGCGTCAACGACGAGATCCTCGCCCGCCTCGAAAAGGGCCACACCACCGCGCAGGCGGTGCAAGCCCTCGACTTGCTGCGCGAGCACGGAATCGAGACCCGGCCCTCGTTTATGCCATTCACGCCGTGGACGACCCCGCGTGACGTGCTAGACATCGTCGACTTCGTCGCCGCGCACGATCTGATCGCCAACGTCGACCCGGTGCAGTACACGATCCGGCTGCTCGTGCCCGAGGACTCGCTGCTGCTGGCGAGCGAGGACCTGCGCGAGCACCTCGGCCCCTACCAAGCCGAACGACTCAGCTACCCATGGCGCTCAGCGGACCCAGCAGCCGACCGGCTGCAAGGCCGCCTCAGCGCGCTGGTCCAGCAGAGCGCCGCCGCACAGGAAGAAACGGGCCTGACGTTCGCGCGCATCCGCGCGGCGGTGCGCGAGGCGACCGGCGAAGCGAGCGGCCCCGAGCCGAAGGCCATCCCCATGGGATCGACCGAGGGGAGGCCACGGCTTACCGAGCCGTGGTTCTGTTGAGCGGAGCCCACCGAGGGCCAGTTCGGTCCTCTCACAGCGTGATCACATGATCCGGCGGGTCTCCCGCCAGCGCCGCATGGAGGTCGGGGAAGCAACCGACCCGCACGCTCGCGGCGCAAATTTTGGAACGTGCGGTGATGGATCCTTGGATTCTCGCGGTGGGCGAAAGCTCACCCAGATCGAGGGTCTTTCCGAGCTGTCCACGCCTCGTGGCTAAGGAGCGCCTCGGTCGTCGCGCGCGAAGCCGAGCCCGTCTAGGGCAAGGCGCCGCGAACACCAGGAGAGGCTTCGCGTCCCCCTCGGGCCGACGAGGTCAGTAGCAACTACCGATGCCCGCCGGTGCTGAACGCGGTTGCGGTCAGACGGCTCCACGTGTGAGGTTGTGAGTCGACCACGCGGGAACGGAACGCGGGTCGTCGAGCCGAAATCAGGCAGAGTCCATCCGAACGAGAGGGAGAATATGGCCCCCAACGAGCTGCATGAGACAGCGAACGCCCTTGCTGCCGCGGGGAAGGGAATTCTCGCCGCGGACGAGAGCGACGGTACGATCAAGAAGCGGTTTGACTCGATCGGCCTTGAGTCGACCGAGGATCATCGCCGGGCGTACCGCGAGATGCTGTTCACGACGCCCGGCGCCGAGGAGTACATCAGCGGCGTGATCCTGTTTGACGAGACGATCCGCCAGTCCGCTTCTGACGGGACGCCGTTCCCGGAGCTGCTCGCCTCCAAGGGGATCATCCCCGGGATCAAGGTCGACAAGGGCGCCAAGGCGCTCGCGCTCGCGGCGGGTGAGACCATCACCGAGGGCCTCGACGGGCTACGCGCGCGGCTCGAGGAGTACCGCCACCTCGGCGCGCGGTTCGCCAAGTGGCGTGCGACATATTCGATCACCGACGAGCTGCCGAGCGACTACTGCGTCTGGGCGAACGCACACGCACTCGCCCGCTACGCGGCGCTGTGCCAGGAAGCGGGGATCGTCCCGATCGTCGAGCCAGAGGTGCTCCAAGATGGCACCCACACGATCGAGCGCAGCTACCACGTCACCTCGCGCGTACTGGACGCCGTCTTTACGGAGCTGTTCGACCAGCGCGTCGACACGTTCGGGACGTTGCTAAAGCCGAACATGGTGCTCTCCGGCTATCAGGCGTCCGACCGCGCCAGCCAGGACGAGGTTGCGGACTGGACGCTTAAGTGCTTCTACAAGCACGTACCTGCGGCCGTGCCCGGGATCGTCTTCCTCTCCGGCGGCCAATCGGACGAGGACGCGACCGCGCACCTGAACGCGATCAACTCGCACGGCCCGCACCCGTGGGAACTCTCGTTTTCCTACGGACGCGCGCTGCAAGCGCCCGCGCTGAAGGCGTGGGACGGCAACCCGGAGAACGTCGAGGCCGGCCAGCAGGCCTACTACCACCGCGCGAAGCTGAACTCCGCCGCGCGCGGCGGGATCTACACGCCCGAGATGGAGCGGGACGCCGTGGCGGCCTGACCACGTCGCGAGAGTCAGGATGAGCTAGTCCCTTTCAGCCCGCTGACGGCACCCAACTCATCTTCACGCAGTCTCCATTCCAACGGGCCGGCACCTTCCCGCAGCCCCAGTCGCTGCGCGTGTCCGCTGATCGTTCCTGGGTGAGATGGCCGCGGCGGGAGGCACATTGGGGTCCGTCGAGCCGTGTCGCCCAGCTCGCGCAATTCGCACTGGCAGAATGGCGTCGTTGGCCAAGCACTACCAGCGTCCGGATGGTTTCACTACCAACGTCTTCAACCGGCTTGCGGCCGCGCTGACGCGCCTGGGCGTGAGCGTGTACGAGCTCCGCGCCCGGCGCGGACGGGTGGTCAGCTGGAGCGGCGGCTCGACGAGTGCGACCAAGCGATAGTCGCCGACCTGCGCAGCGTCGTCGATCACCTGATCCGGCGGAGCATGTGGATCGTCGGCGGCGACGGGTGGGCGTACGACATCGGGTTCGGCGGCCTGGATCACGTGCTGGCCAGCCGTGGATGGCGCGCAAGGGCTTCGCGCTCGATGAGCTGCGCGGCATGCTGTCGGTACCGCCCGACACCGAAGCGGCGGGATACGAGCGCGCCGGATATGTCACCGGGCTGAAGCGGCGGGAGTAATGCAAGCGCCGACGAGGTGACCTGGTAGCTTGGGACTTGGGTTAAGCCTCGCACTGCGACGCGCTCGACGTGATAGGGTTTAACGTGGAATTGTCTTGTAGTTGAAGGCAGTTCTAGTTGGGATCTCTGCTCCACCTAACGTGGAGCGGGTGGTTGGTCTTTGTTGTAGAAGGCTGACCTCATCTCGTTTCCCTGGGCCTCGTGTTTCATAGGCGATTGCCTGCGGATTCCCACAGCCGCAACACCGATGACGGAGGTACAGGCATGCCCACTGACGCCGGCTACAAGGAAGCTCGAGCGATCTCGGAGGCGGCTCGGGACAAGGACTGGAAGCTGCCGAGCTTCGGTAAGGGGCTATACCTCGGTCATTTCCAGCCCGAGCTGATTTCCCCGCAGCCGGTTCTTCCGGCCGAGGCTGTCGAGAAGGGAGAGCGGTTCCTGGCGGCTCTTGGCGCGTTTTTGCGGGCCGAGGTCGATCCGCAGGTGATTGAGTCCGAGCGGCGGATCCCCGATGAGGTCGTGACCGGGTTCAAAGAGCTTGGCGCGCTGGGTATGAAGGTGCCCGAGGAGTACGGGGGCCTTGGCCTATCGCAGGTGTATTACAACCGGGCGTTGATGATGATCGGGACCTATCACTCCAGCCTGTCGACGCTGCTGTCGGCGCATCAGTCGATCGGGCTGGCGCAGCCGCTGTTGATGTTCGGCTCGGAGGAGCAGAAGCGCGAGTGGCTGCCGAAAGTCTCCAGCACGCATCTGTCGGCGTTTGCGCTGACCGAGCCGGGGGTGGGCTCTGACCCCGCGAGGGTGACGTGTACCGCGATTCCCACCGATGATGGCGCGGGCTACGTGATCAACGGCCGTAAGCTGTGGACGACCAATGGGACCGTAGCTGACGTGCTCGTGGTGATGGCCAAGGTGCCCCGTAGCGAGGGTCACAAGGGAGGTATCACCGCGTTCATCGTTCCGAGCGGGACCGACGGCGTGATCGTCGAGCATCGCATCGAGTTCATGGGGCTGCACGGGATCGAGAACTCCCAGACCCTGTACGCCGACGTGTACGTGCCGGCTGGGAACGTGATCGGCCGTGAGGGCATGGGGCTCAAGATTGCTCTGACCACGCTGAACACCGGCCGGCTGGCGCTGCCGGCGATTGGTGCGGGGGTCGGTAAGTGGGCGACGAAGATCGCCCGCGAGTTCGCCAGCCAGCGCGTGCAGTGGGGCAAGCCGATCGGCGAGCACGATGAGCCCGCGCAGCGGATCGCGTTCATCGCCGCGACCGCTTATGCGCTCGAGGCGATGGTCGACGTGGCCAGCCGGCTGGCGGATGAGAAGCGCAACGACATACGCATCGAGGCCGCCCTGGCCAAGCTCTACGGTTCGGAGATGGGCTGGCGGATCGTCGACCAGCTGGTGCAGGTGTGCGGCGGCCGCGGCTACGAGACCGTCCCGTCGTTGGTCGCTCGCGGTCTGCGCGGGGTGCCCATCGAGCAGGCGATGCGCGATATGCGCATCAATCGCATCTTCGAGGGATCGACGGAGATCATGCACCTGCTGATCGCGCGCGAGGCGATGGACCAGCACCTGCACGTGGCCGGGGAGCTGTTGGAGCCCGACGCCCCGCGTCAGCGCAAAGCGAAAGCGCTCGGTAAGGCGGGTGCCTTCTACGCCGGCTGGTACCCAAAACTCGCTGTTGGCCGCGGTCAGGTCCCCCGGTCGTATGCCGAGTACGGCGAGCTGGCCGGGGAGATGCGGTTCGTCGAGCGCGCCAGCCGTAAGCTCGCCCGTTCGACGTTCTACGCGATGGCGCGCTGGCAAGCCGGCACTGAGAACCACGGAGCTTTCCTGGGACGAATCGTGGACATCGGAGCCGAGCTGTTCGCGATGTCCGCGACCGTCGTCTTCACCCAGACGGGGATCGGGGAGCATCCCGAGCGGGCGACCGAGACCCAGGAGCTGGCCAAGGCCTTCTGCAACCAGGCCAAGCTTCGCACAGAGCGGTTGTTCGACGAGCTGTGGGACAACGCCGACGAGTCCAACCACCGCCTGGCGCTCGACGTCCTCAAGGGCCGACACACCTGGCTGGAAGAGGGCATCATCGACCCGTCGGTCGGCGACGGGCCGATGGTCCCAGCGTCCGAGACCGACCTGGGGATTACGACCCCCATGGCCGCCGCGGCGACGAACGGGTCCGTCTCATGACCGTCCTCCACGAGACCCCGCTGACGATCAACGGCATCGACGAACTGAAGGCCCACGCGGGCGAGGACTTGGGGGTGAGCAGCTGGCACGATGTAACTCAGGCCGACGTCGACACGTTCGCCGAACTGACCGGCGATCGCCAGTGGATCCACATCGATCCCGCGCGCGCGAGAGAAACGCCGTTCGGTGGGACAATCGCCCACGGTTACTACACCCTCTCGCTGGCTCCCCGCTTCCTCGAGGAGCTGCTGTGCGTGAAGAGCGTTGGCCTCATGCTCAACTACGGTCTCAACAAGTTGCGCTTCCCGGCGGTGCTGCCGGTGGGCGATCGAGTCCGCATGCACCTCCGGCTCGGCGCGGTCGACGACGTGTCGGGAGGGGTCATGGTGACCTCCGAGCTGACCTTCGAGCGCGAGGGTGGCGAGAAGCCCGTCTGCGTGGCGGAGGCGCTCATGTTGGCCTACGCGGCATGAGACCTCCGGCGTTGCAGTCCGGGACGCCCGCATTGCCCACCACGCTCCCGTGATGACGTCGGCGAGCCACGTAACCGTCCCCCGGCGCCCGAGCTCCAGCGGCCGGTCAGTGCACGTCACACTCGACGGCTGGGGGATCCCGGTTCCTAGCGCTTGAGACCTAACCGGGTCGTAAAGCCGCAAGTCCGATCTACGACCATGAGTTGAGGCGCGCAGAGCAGACGAGGCCCTATAAGGCCCAGAAGCGCCCGACGTGTGAGGAGACTCGGGAAGTGATGAGGGGGTCCGGCGCGATCGATTCGGCTCGAGTCTGGCCGGTGAGCGCGCCGATCGTCGCGAGCACGCTGTCCGCGAGCGCTTCAAGGTCGTAGCCGCCCTCGAGCACGGCACCGACGGGTGCGCCGACGCGCGAGGCGAGGTCCATCACGTGCGCGGTCATCTGGGCGTAGGAGCGGGACTCAAGTGCACAGCCCGCGAGCGGGTCAGCGCGATGGCCATCGAAGCCCGCGGAGATCAGGATCAGCTGCGGACGGAACTCCAGCGCGGCCGGAATGATGACGTGCTCGAGCACCGAGACCCACATCTCCTCGTCAGCACCGTGGGGGACCGGAGCATTGATCGTGTAGCCGAGACCGTCGCCCGACCCCACGTCGGACAGCGCGCCGGTGCCGGGGTAGCCGCCGGCTTGGTGGATGCTCGCGAACAGCACGTCGGAGCGTCGGCGGAAGAAGTCGGCGGTCCCGTTGCCGTGATGTACATCCCAATCAAGGATGAACACCCGGTCCAGCCCCAGCTCGCGGATCGCGAGCTCGGCCGCGATCGCGACATTGTTGAACAGACAGAACCCCATCGCCTGTTCGCGCCCGGCATGGTGCCCGGCGGGCCGAAGCCCACAGAACGCTGCCTCAGCGTCGCCACGGAGGAGCGCGCGGACCATCGCGCAGGCGCCGCCGGCGGCGTGCAACGCCGCCGTGTAGGACGCCTCTCCGACGAACGTGTCCTCGTCGAGTTGACCGCCGCCGCTCAGCGACATCCGACGGATGTGTCCCACGAGCATCGGCGCGTGCACGAGCTCGAGCTCAGCAATGGTCGCTGCCGGCGCCTGCACCCTCAGACACCCCGCCCAGCCGGCCCTCTCAAGCGCCGACTCGATCGCGTCAATCCGCTCAGGGGTATCAGGATGCTCGGGCAGAAACGCGCGCGGGTCATGCTCGCGAGACGAGCCGTGATGGAAATACAGCACCTCCCTCATGTCACACCTCTCCCTCACATCACGCCTCTCGCAGGTCACACACAGCGCACCACACGATCGTGTCGACCGCGACCGCTGGAGTCCGCGTCACCGCTGCGGTCAACTACCCACCCCGCGGGACCGGTCCGACTATCTCACCGACCGGCGGTACCTAGATGCCGCGCAGCCGGGTCGCTGCGATCGGCTTAAGCCCGCAGCGCCGGTCAGGTCTGACCGGTCTTACCGCGGACCGCATGCCCGTACGCCCGCCGCACGATGGGGCACGGCTAACATCTGCGGCGACGCCAGCGCCGTGGCGGCAGACACCGGCGCGAACGGCAGGGACCCTCCGGCGCCGCCTCCCGAGCCCATCTCGCGCAGTCCCGTACGGACGGTAGCGTGACTTCCCGGAAGACGGTGGCGAGCGAGTCAGGTGGTCTGAGCGTCACGCGAGCGCGTCTTGGGCATGGACACCCCACCCTTCCCGCTGGGCCGGACAGACCCAAGCGATCAAGTGTCCACGACCCCGGGGCATTCCAGCGCGACGACGCTTGTCCAGAACGGCGAACACCAGTCAACCCGTGGGCGCGGTTTGGTCGCGCCACCAAGCCGAGGCGGGGTGCGAAACGCGTTGGCGCGGAAGGATCAACGCGACAGCCGGGCACGCATGACTCCCTCGCCCGCGTACTCACGGTGACTGGCGTGGCCCCGTAAGCAGAGCGAGTCACTCGCGTATGCGTGCACTCAACCACGCGACCGCTTTACCTCCCGCGCTGAGCGGGCGCTCAAGGGCGCTCAAGGCTCGCGCGTGAACGCATCCGCGAGGACGAGCGCGAGCGCGGCGGCGACGAACGCGGCGATGCTGATGAGGCCGTAGCGGAACGCCGAGGCGTAGTCGCCGTGCGATGACGCGAGCTGGTCGTAGAAGACCATGCCGGTGATGGCGATGCCGGCGGCCGAGCCGATCCGCTGACCGGTCTGCAGCACGCCGCCGGCGCTGCCGGCGCGCTCGACCGGGACCCGGGACAGCGTGAGGGTCAGGTTGGGCGAGATCACGAGCCCGCTGCCGATGCCGGCGATCAGCAGCGGCAGCGCTATCCACAGCGCGACGTCGTAGCCCGGGTGGGCGCGCACCGCGAGCCAGACGCCGGTCAGCCCGACGAGCACCAGGGCGAGCCCGAAGGCCACGAGCTTCGGCCCGCGGCGCAGCGCCTGGCGGCTGCCCGCCGACGCGACCAGCGCGCTGCCGATGGCGAACGGCGTGACGGCCAGGCCGGACTTCCACGCGGGGTAGCCCAGCCCTAGCTGCAGGTACTGGGTCTGGATGAAAAACAACGCGATGAACCCGGCGAAGAAGATGAGACCCACGGGGGCGCCAAGCGCGTAGGAGCGGATCCGGAACAAGTCGAGCGACACGAGCGGCTCGCGGGTGCGGCCGTAGCGGCGCTCGTGCAGCACCCATACGACCAGCAGCACGGCACCCACCGGGAACAGCGCGACCCGCAGCGAGCTGTGCCACGCGCGCTGCTCGATGAACGGCACGAGGATGCACAGGATCGCCGCCCCCAGCAGGACGACGCCGAGCGGGTCCATCGTCTGGGGCCGGTGCTCGGCCGCGGTCGGCGCTGGCAGGTAGCGGCGGGCGAGCAGCAGGATCGCCGCACCGATCGGCAGGTTGACGAAGAACACCGCCCGCCAGCCGTCGTGGACGCCGAACAGTGCGATCAGCGCGCCGCCGGTGAGAGGGCCGATCGCGCTCGACACGGCGATGGTCGAGCCGAAGAGGCCGAATGCCTTGCCGCGCTCCTCGCCTCTGAACAGGCTCTGGATCAGGCCCGAGATCTGCGGGGCTATGAGACCGCCGGCGAACCCCTGGACGATCCGCGTCAACACGAGGGCGAGCGCCGTCGGCGCCAGGGCGCAGGCCGCGCTCGCGACCACGAAGAGCGCCACGCCGACCATGAACACTGGCCGTCGGCCGTGCGCGTCTCCGAACCGCCCCGCCGGCACGAGTAGCAGCCCCAGCGCCAATGCGTAGCCCGCGACGATCCACTGCAGCGCGTTCTGCTGCGCGTGCAGTCCCCGCTCGATGCTCGGGAGGGCGACGTTGACGATCGAGACGTCGAGCAGGGTCATGAACCCGGCGGCGAGGACGACGGCGAGCGCCATCCAGCGGTCCGGGTCGGGGCGATATTCGTCCTGAGGCGGCGGCGCCGGAGCAGGAGTGGCAGCGGAGACTACGGACCCTGGCGCGTCGACAGCTGGATCGCTGGTCTCGAGCTCAAGCGTGTCGTTGACGAATTTGGATGACATCTGTCAGTGCTCCTCATAGCTCGCGCGACGTAGCTCGCTCGCTAGACAAGGGCTCCCGATCCGTCTCAGGCGGCGTCCCCGCGGCGATCAGCGCGATCGCCGCCGCGTCAGGACGCAAGACCGTCACACAGGCGCGCCGCGACCGGGTCGTCACCACGATCCCGACTCCTTCGGTTGGACGACTTGACATGCCGCCACCGTGGCATGTCGAGCGGCGTCGCCCCAGTGCACACCCCGGTCGGCTCACGGGGTTCTTGGTGCCCCACTGCAGCGGCGATGTTGAGGCACGGAGCTGGCCTCCGACTTGATCGAAGCGGCAGTCTGTCGTCTTGTGTCCCTTCAGCCTGTCCCACGTCGTCGGTGTTTGGCCCTATTTGGTTGGGCGAGCGGCAGCGAAGAAGTCGGTGAGCAGTTGATTGACGCGGTCGGCGGCATCGTGATGGACCCAATGCGACGCATCGTGGATGCGCTCGACACGGTCGAGGTTGGGCACATCGTCGCGGTTGGGCTCTGCGAGTTCGGGGCCGAGGTAGGCGTCGCGTTCGCCCCAGATGACCAGGGTCGGCGCTGAGATCGGCCGAAGCTTTGCGATGGCTTCCTTCTGGGACTGCCTGACGGAGGCGCGGTAGTAGTTGATCATTCCGGCGGCTGCGCCCGGCTGTGACCACGCCTCGATGTAGCGGTCCATTTCCTCCTGGGTGTAGGGCGGGTTCGCGTCTTGCAGGAAGTGTCGGAAGAAATGCCAGTCTCTGGCGTGCACCACGTCTTCGGGCAGTCCCGGTGTCGCGAAGAAGAAGAAGTACCAGGACTTGCGGAGCTGGCTTGGGTGGTGCAGTCCTTCCGAGAGGCGCCGCGGATGGGCGGCGTTCAGGATCGCGAGTCGGTCGACCACCTCGGGGTGATTCATCGCGACGGTCCAGGCGATGCTGCCGCCCCAGTCGTGACCGACCAACAGCGCGGACTTGGCACCGCGTTCTTCGATGAGGCCGCGGATGTCGGCGGCGAGCAGGTCGACGCCGTAGGCCTCGAATCCCTCCGGCTTCGATGACAGGTTGTAGCCACGCGTGTCGGGGGCGACGATCCGAAAACCGGCCGCGACGAGCGGCTCGATCTGTAGCCGCCAACCGAACCAGAACTCCGGGAAGCCGTGCAGCAGAACGACCAGCGGCCCGTCACCGGCCTCGACGTAATGCAAGGTCTGGTCGCCAACGTCGGCATAGCCTTCGCGAAGCTCGGTCCCAATGTCAGGGAGCAGGCTGGTGGATGAGCTCATAGCGACCTCCTCTAAAATGAACCGCAGGGCTTTGGTTACTCACCGCAGAAGCCTGATGGCCGCCTCGGCACGTCGCCCCCGTGCGACCCCTAGCCGCACCCTAGTCCGCACCGGTCGCCCCGCACTCACTTCTGCCTCGGGGCGCCAAGCAGCCGCCGTCAGGACCCAATCTCCGTCGGGTCGCTGCTGCCCTCGGACACACCGAGCCGTTAAGCCGGGTCGGCTCAGACCCCCGGAGCGCGCTGCGGGTGTCGATAGCCTGTCGCAACGCACTCTCCTCAGCCGAGGCGGTCGTCGCCGCCATGCTGGCCGCCCGGGGGCGATTCCACCCCACGGGATGAGTCGCGCCGCTAAGCCGGGTGTACACGGGCAGACCCGGGAATCGACTAGGGCATACGCGGGCGCGACGGGGCTCGCCACGGCGCACGCTATGTCTCACCGGCACCGCGAGACAGAAAGCGACCAATGGACGCTCAAGACGGCCCCTCCGCAGCACTCCTCGGAAAATCCGTTCACACGCGGCCCGACCGCGATGACCCCGCACCGGCACCGGGAGCGGACGAACTGCTCGCGGCTCGCCTCGCGACGGCCCCGGGGCTGGTCCGAGCCGGACCCAGCTGCTGGGATCACGCCCGAACTCCGATCCACGCCCTCTCGATGGAGAGCGCCTACGCCGATCCCGAGCTGCTGCGGGATCTCGGTGCGCGGGGCGCAGAGTTTGCTCCAGATGTCGGCGTCGAGGTCGTTGTTGGCGCCGAGACCGCGGGTGTGCCGCTGGCCGCGTCGACATCGCTGGCCGCAGGGCTGCCGTTCGCGTTCGTCCGCAAGCCGGGGTATCGCGGTCACGAGATCGACGAGCCGCCGGTTCGCGGGGCGGATGTAGCGGGGCGCCGAGTGCTGCTCGTCGACGATGCGATCTCGAGCGGCGCGTCCGTCGAACGCTTCACCGCCTCGCTGGCCGGCGTGGGGGCCGAGGTGGTCGGCGTGTTTGTCCTCGTTGACATGCGTGACGTCGCGGACGCCGTCTCACCGGTGGCGGCCGCGCTTCGGACCGAATCGGTGAGCACGTACCTACGGGTGCTCGATCTCGCCACGACCAACGGGCTGCTCGATCCTACCCTCCACAAGCTCACCGTCGACGCGATCGTGAACCGATGGACGGATGACGATCCGCGCTGGGACCTCCTGCCCGTGACGGCCGACGGTCCCTTGACTCTCCCGTTACGGGAGGCTTGTCCGTTTGTTGGTGCGAGCAGGCCCGTGGACACGGCGACTTCTCGCGGTTGACAGTGGCGGTGGACGCTTTGGCTCCTCGGGCATTCACCGGCCGTCCGGCGCCGGCGCTACCCGCCGGCCACCCTCGTCCCGAGGCATCGGCGTCGCCGCCTAATCGGTGTGACCGAACCTCGTTTCTCGCACGTCGGTGACACCTCGCCGTTCAGCTGCTCTCGTTGCCGAACAGCTGAAGGAAGAAGAGGAAGATGTTGAAGATGTCGGAAGATGCTCGCCGCGATCGGGACCGCGCTTGACATCTCCGCCCGCCGCAGGCGGTTGAAGTCAAAGATCGTGTAGCCGCCGAAGATCACAATGCACAGCACGGCGTAGATCACGTTGGCGTGGGGGGTGTTGACGAAGATCAGCACCACCCCGAGCACGATCAGCGCGAGCAGCGCCCAGAACAGAGAGCGCGCCCAGCTGGGCAGGTCGCGCAGGGTGGCGTAGCCGATAGCGCCAAGTCCTGCGATCGTCGCCGCCGTGGCGCCGGCCGCCTGCCACAGGGCGGCAGGGTCCGCCTTGGTGTAGACCGCGATCACTGCGGCGACGGCGAGCCGGAGCGCCAGGGTTGCGCTCGCTCAGCCAAGCATTGATCTCGGGCACAAACCGCTCGAAGGCCCGACGTCCCTTGACCCGGCCGCGCACCGGATGATGGAGCTCCGGCTCGCCGGCGAACGACCCGACCAGCGCGTCGATCTCGCCGGACCGGACGCCATCGAAGTAGGCACCGGCTCTGCCGCTCGAGCAGCGGCGGCTTTGCGAATTCGCTCCAGCACGGAGGCCGAGAACAGCTCCGGGAACCACGGCATCACGCGAAGCCTCTGACAGCGTAAGGCCGTCACCCAGGATTCTGACTAGGGACCACACGGGCGCGAGGACGACCGCAATACGCGAGTCTTCGGCCCACAGCAACCGATGGAGGTCCAACGTGGCGAGCACAGGCGTAACCAATGAACCCGTCGGAGAGACGCAGACCGCTCTCGGCTACGACATGAAGTTCGAGGTCGTGACCTTGCCGGTCTCCGACGTCGATCGGGCCAAGCGCTTCTACCAGAGCCTCGGGTGGCGGCTTGACGCGGACATCGTCGTGGGCGAGAACTTCCGGGTGGTCCAGCTAACGCCTCCGCACTCGGCCTGCTCGGTCGCCTTCGGGAAGGGCGTCACCACGGCCGACCCCGGCTCCGCTCGGCGTCTGATCCTCGCCGTCGACGACATCGATGCGGCGCGTGAGGACCTCGTCCGCCGCGGCGCTGAGCTCAGCGGGGTATTCCACCTCGATGGGGGACCCGTACCGGGACCAGATCCGGAGGGGCGCTCCTACCAGACCTACGCCTCGTTCAGCGACCCGGATGGCAACGGATGGCTACTCCAAGAGATCAAGACCCGGCTCCCGGGCCGCGAATGGGACGATTCCGTCGACGTTGCCTCTCTCGCCGATCTGCTTCACGAGACGTCCCTGCATCACGGGGAGTTCGAGGCGGTAGCGCCACCGCACAACTGGTGGGACTGGTACGCCGCATACGCCAGCGCGCGCGAGAGTGGGGCCACCCAGGAGAGAGCCGCCGCCGCGGCCGGACGCTACATGGCCGAGGTAAAACACATCGTCGTCCCGCCTGCCTGACCCGGCCGCTCGCTGCCCCGGAGACCCCGGCCCTCTCCTCCCGGGGTCTCCGGGCGGCCAATCCAGACCTACGTGACGCTCCCATCCGCACACGTCCCGCTCGAAGTGCTGCGCGACACGATCCAGCCTTTCCCGAGCTTCTCGGGGATCTCCGACGCCGCGGTGATGACGCTCCGCATGGAGATCATGGACAGGCCGCGGCCCGTCCGACCAACCGATTCAGAAATGTGCAACCTCTCAGCATGAGGAGATGAGATGACCACCACGAGCACTCCGGTCCCGACCCAGCACGAACCGCAGCTGGTCGGACAGACCGTTGTCATAATTGGCGGCAGCGTCGGCATCGGGCTGGAAACCGCCCGGCGGGCGCGGGCGGAGGGCGCCTCCGTCATCCTTGTCGCCCGGGATCCAGACCGGCTGGAACGGGCCGCACGCGAGGTAGACGCGCGGACAGCGACCGCATTCGACGCAACCGATACTGCCGCGCTCGCGCGGTTCTTCGACGGCCTGCCCAAGCCCATCGACCATGTACTGGTCACCGGGCCTGGTCCGAGCTACGTGCCGCTGCTCGAGATGAACGGCGATCAGGTTCGCGACGCGCTCGCCGGCCACGTGGTGCTGGCGCTCGACGTCGCACGCCACGCTGCACCCAAGATGCGGCCCGGCGGCACGCTCCTGTTCATGGGCGGGACGGGCGGCCGCAGGATCAGCCGCGAGCTCGGGCTCGCCTCAGCGGCGACCGCCGTGCTGCCGCCGTTCACAGCGACGCTCGCGCTCGAGCTCGCGCCGGTCCGCGTCAACCTGATCGCGGCCGGCTTCGTCGACACCCCGTTGTCGGCGTCGCTGCTCGGCGGTGGGCTCGAGGCGCGGCGCGAGGAGCTGCGAGCGACGCTGCCGATCGGGCGCGTGGTCGGACCGGACGACGTCGCGGCGCTGGCGGTTCACATCATGAGCAACACCGCGCTCACGGGCGCGACGTACGACATCGACGGCGGCCAGCAGTTCCTGACCTGAAGCCGCCCGCGCGCGGGTACCCACACCACGACGGCGTTGTCGATCTGAGTCATCCCGGCGTGCACCAGCGAGTTGACTAGGGATCTGCCGGGGGCGACGGGCGCGGTGGAATGCGAAGGTGAGATCGTCAACCCCAAGGAGCATCGCGATGTCCACCATCCGTTACAACCAGTCCACCACTGCGACGCCCGAGCAGTTCATCGCCGGGCTTACCGACTTCGGCCCCGGACGCGAGAAGATCTTCGGCAAGAGCGCGGACAGCTACCTCAAGGTGCACTCCCAAGGCGCACACGAGGCGGACGTAACGGAAGGCTCGGGGGGCGTCTGGGAGCGCCTGCGCTACGACTGGTCCGATCCCAACCGCGTCGTTCTCACGGTGACCGACTCCAACACGTGGGGCGGCCACTCGGGCTACACGTACACGTTCGGGCGCCAGCCCGACGGAACGACCGAGGTGCGTGTCGTGAACGTGCGCGAGGGCAAGAACCTCAAGGGCCGGGTACTCGCGGTGGTCCTCGGCACCGTCGGCAAGGGCGTGTTAGTCAAGGAGTTCGCAAAGACCGTCAAGGCCATCGAAGGCCGCAGCTACGCGAAAGCCGACGCAGGTACTCCGAGTACGGCTCAGGCGTCGTGAGCTGACCGGACACGATTCGACGGCGAAGCCGCGCCTCTGGGTCTCGGGGGTATGCGTACGAACGCGGCGAAGAGCCGGGCCGATCGTCTCGTAGGCATCGCCGGGTCTCGTTCGAGGATCGCCGGCGTCCTCGGCCGAGTATCTGATTCAACCGTCAGGTAGGAGATCCGACGAGGCTCCTGTCTTGGGAAGAAGCGCGATCGCGCTCAGACGGCTGCTCCCGCGGCGGCTGCTGCCTCGGTGTCGGCCGGGTCCATGATGCGGCCGCCGAGCGCGAGCGCGAGCGCCGTGCCGAGGACCGCCCAGGCCACCAGCACGAGAATCGGGCCCGCGATCCGCGCGCCGCCGAAGAACAGCGCCGACCGCGACAGGTCGACGCTCGCGCCCGGCGGTAACACGCCGCCGATCGTTCTCCACAGACCGGGCAGGAGTGGCCGGGCGAACGGCCCTCCCGACGCGGAGTTCCCGAGGATCACGAACACGAGAATGACGAGCCCGGTCCCGGCCGGGCCGGCCGCGGCCTGGATGCCTGCTGTGGCGGCGCCGCTGGCGAAGATCGTCAGCGCCCCGATCGCGCACATCGCGACCACGTGGCCGGAGAACACCCCGAAGCTCACGCGTAGCATGACCACGCTGAGGATCCCGCCGACGATGGCCAACTCCGCGAGCGCTCCGATCCGCGCTGCCGCGCGCTGCCTGCTGGTGCTGCGCGGGCTCCCGATCAAGCCGATCAGCGTCGCGCCGATGTAGCCGCCGAACATCCACGCGACGACCGCGTAGAACGCCGCGGTCCCGTTGGGATCCTTGGGCGGCAGCGGCTTGACGTCGGTGACGTGGACGGCCGGCTGGTCCTGCGCAGCGGCGAGGAGGTTGAACGTCTGTTCCAGCGCGACCGCGGTCGCCCGGTTGGCCGCCGAGGCGACGAACAGGCGGTTCGTGGCGGGCTCGTAGGCGCCGTAGACGTCGCGATCGTCGATCTGCGACAGCGCGTCGGCGCGGGACGAGACGTGGCGCGCGTCGAGCGGGTCACCGGGCAGCCGGTTGAGCTGGGCCGCGACCGCCGGCGGGCCGACGACGGCCACCGGCACGTGGTGTGGCGTCGGATCGTGGAAGGCGCCGACGTAGAAGAACGCGAACGCGAGCATTAGCACCAGCGCGGGCACGAGCACGAGCGTGACCGCCTTAGGCGTGGGTGCGGTGTTCGCCATTACACGCTGAGCAGCGCCTTCAGTGGGCGCGTCTCGATGTGGGGTGTCTCCGACTCTCACGCCCTCGGAGGGCGGCGCGGTTCCCATCTCGATCAGACCCGGATTTGAACGTCGCCGTCGACCTCTTGCACCTCGTACACGTGCAGCGCCTCGGTCGCTGGGCCGTTGATCACGGCTCCGGTGGTGATGTCGAACCGGGAGCCGTGGCATTGGCACATGAGCGTCGTCCCGGTCAGCAGTCCTCCGGATAGCGGGCATGACCGGTCGGCGCAGGTGCAGAGGTCGTCGAACGCGTAGAGGCGGTCCGCGACTCGCGCGACCGAGATCCGTCGCTTGAGGTCGTCGAGGTAGTAGGGAACGACAAAGTCGTTGGGAATCGCATCGCCGCGCCCCACGGTGCGGAGGGCCTCGGCTGCGAGCTCGGTTGTCATCGTCTTCTCCTTCGTCCGGCTGGCTCAGTAGGGATATGCGGGAATGACTTCTTCCTTCGTGGCGTCGAGTCGCAGCTCGCCCGGAGCGCCTGCCGGCACGAACGCCCGGTGCGGCCGGACCGGGTCGATGCGCTCGTAGCCGGAGCCCAGGGGTGGCCGAGTGTCCTCGTCGCCCTTGTTCGGCCAGAGCGAGATCGCGCGTTCGACGAGGGCCGTGATCGAGAGCGACGGGTTCACTCCAGGATTGGCCGGCATCACGCTCCCGTCCATGACATGGAGGCCCGGCTGGCCGAACATCCGCAGGTAGGGGTCGACAGCGCCGGTCTCACTGCTCTCGCCGATCGGAATCCCGCCGACGAAATGGGCGGAGGCGTTGCGGTTGATGACCTCGGTCGCGAGCGCCGCCTCGTGGGCTCCCAGCTGCGTCGCCACACGGTCGACGAAGTCCTCGATCGCCGGGACGTGCACCGACGGCGGCGTTCCGGATGGCTTGCTGTGGAGCAGGCCGTCGTGCCAGTACAGCTCGATCGAGGTGTCGGTCGTCTGCGAGCAGAGCGCAACGAAGGAGCGCTCGGACCAGTGGCGCGGGTCGGCGGGCAAGATCTCCTCGCTCGGGTGCTTGAGGATCTCCTTGAGCCAGGACTCGAACGAATGCTTCTGCTCGCCGTGCTGGTGGTAGGTCCCGAGGAATGCGAACACGTTGCTTCCGAGCCCCCAATAGGTCGGCTCGATGCTCGTCACCGGATCCGGCCAGGTGCCCGAGGTGATCGTGACCGACCCCGGCATGATGTGGATCCTCTCCCGATCGCGCTCCCACTCCGCGTGGGTCCGCGTGATGTAGAGAAGCTGTTCGGAGTTGGTCCGCGCGCGTTTCCCGAGCTCGCTCGACAGGCCGGTAAGGCGACCCTTGTGCTGCATGTGATGCAGGAGCTTGGCCGACCCGTAGGCGTGGGCGGCCACGATCACCTGCTCGGCGGTGTACGTGTTGTGGTGAAGGTGCCCTGCGCGTTGCGCCCAGCCGGGGTGACGCGCGTGCACCTCGAACCCGCCTCCCTCGAGCGGCACCAGGTCGAACACCTCATGCATGTCGTGAACCTGCGCGCCCAGCTTCTCGGCAAGGTAGAGGTAGTTCGTCGTCAGCTTGTTCTTCGCGTTGTGGCCGCAGCCGTTGTTGCAGTTGCCGCAGGAGATGCAGCCGGTGCGCCGCGGCCCGACCCCGCCGAAATACGGATCGTCGGCCTCGACTCCCGGCGTGCCGAAGTAGACGGCGAGCGGGGCCTTGTTGTGGGTCTCGCCTCGGCCGATGTCGTTCGCGACCTGCTTGATCGCCCGGTCGACGTCCGTGGGCATGTACGGGTAGCGGACGACGCCGAACATCCTCGCGGCCTGGTCGAAGTACGGCGCCAGCTCGTCGGCCCAATCGGTGATGCCGGCCCATTCTTTCGCGTCGAAGAACTGCTTCGGTGGGACGTACATCGTGCTCGCATACACATGCGAGCCGCCGCCGACGCCTGCGCCCGAGAGGACGAGCACGTCGTCGAGGTACTCGATCCTCTGGACTCCGTAGAGCTCCGCGGCGGGGAACCAGACGAAGTGCGCCAGGTCCCACTGGGTCTTCGGGATGTCCTCGTCCTTCCAGCGCCGGCCCGACTCCATCACGCCGACCCGGTAGCCCTTCTCCGCCGCACGAAGCGCGGCGAC
Organism: uncultured Solirubrobacterales bacterium; assembly: GCA_963757235.1. Taxonomy (GTDB): domain Bacteria; phylum Actinomycetota; class Thermoleophilia; order Solirubrobacterales; family Solirubrobacteraceae; genus Palsa-465. The sequence goes on from CAVWRC010000015.1 coordinate 219,073, forward strand.
GCTTCCACCGAACCCCGAGCCGATGATCACCACGTCATAGTCAAAGCCCGCCATCAGCTCTCCTTCCTGTTCGTTGCAGCTGCGAGGCAAGGTCGCGGTTTAGGCGACGTGTCGCGCCAGTGAGGGCCCTAGTGCGTTCGCGGGTCGCTGGTGCCACCGAGGGTCGCCTGGCATCCTCGGTCGCGGCCCACCCGCGTGCTGACTGGGGCCTCCACGGGGGCGATCGGCGAGCCGGGGTGTCACCGTGGCGTGCGTCCCACCCCGGCGACGCAGAAGGAGTCGAGATCATGAGAACGAGTCACCCAGGGCGCGCCGTGCTCGGCGGCCTCTGCACGGTCCTGACAGCAGCTCACGCTCACGGCAGCCGGTGCCCAGGCTGTCGACACTGGTCCCGCCGACCGCGGCTTGGAGCCCGCGTGCCGCCCCGATCTTGCGTATCGAGGGCGGCGCCGTTCGCGGCGCAGCCGTTTCCGGGGTCTACCAGTTCCTGGGGCTGCCGTACGCCGCGCCCCCGACGGGAGAACTACGCTGGCGTCCCCCGCAGCCGCCGCGTGAGTGGAACGGCGTCCGCGACGCCACGAAGTTCGCGCCGAGCTGTCCGCAGCCGGCGAGTCTCTTCGCGCCGCCTGCGCCCTTCTCGGAGGACTGCCTGTATCTCAACGTCTACACGTCGACACTGCGCCGCGACGGTGACCGGCCGGTGCTCGTGTGGATCCACGGGGGTGGTTTCACCGAGGATGGCGCCCGCAACTACGACGGCTCCAAGCTCGCCGCCGACGGCATCGTCGTGGTCACGATCAACTACAGGCTCGGCGCGCTCGGTTTCCTTGCCCACCCCGCACTCGCCTCGCGACCCGGTGGCCCGGCCGGCAACTATGGCCTGATGGACCAGCAGGCGGCCTTGCGGTGGGTCAAGCACAACATTCGCCAGTTCGGCGGCAACCCGAACGATGTGACGATCGCGGGCCAGTCCGCCGGTGGCGTGTCGGTGCTCGCCCAAATGGTCTCGCGCGGGTCGCGCGGCCTGTTTGAACGGGCAATCGTGGAGAGCGGCGCGTTCGCGCTCACGCAGCAGCCGCTCGCGCAGGCCGAGGCCTTCGGCGAGACCTTCGCCGCCAAGGTGGGCTGCGCGAACCAGACGGCCGACTGCCTGCGCCATGTTCCCGTAGCCGACCTCGTCAACCCCAACAACTTCCCGTCCGCTGCCATCCCGGGCGTGATCGACGGCAAGGTCCTCACCGAGTCGATCGGGACGGCCTTGGCCGACGGGCGGTTCGCGCGCGTGCCGATCCTCAACGGCGTCAACCACAACGAGGAGTGGATCTTCACCGCCGGCCTGGGCCTGGCCGTGAGCGGCGGAAGGTTCGTGCCGGTGCCCGAGCCTGTCACCGACGAAAATAGCTACCAGGCCGACATCGCCGCCGTCCTCGGAATCTCGCCCGAGCGCGCTGCGGCGGTCGCGGCCGAGTACCCGCTCAGCACGTACCCGGCGCCGATCCTGGCCTTCAGCACGCTCGTGTCGGACGCGAACTTCGCGTGCCCGGCGCTGCAGGTCGACCGCTGGACCTCGGAGCGCGTGCCCACCTTCGCCTATCAATTCAACGACGACAACGCGCCGTCGCGATTCGCAGGCCCCGCGCTGCCCCCGATCGCCACGCACTCCTCCGAGTACCAGTACCTGTTCGACCTGCCCAACACGCCGTTCCCCGGCACGCTCACTCCCGACCAGCAGGCGCTCGCCGCCAGCATGCGCACGGCGTGGGCGAGCTTCGCAGCCGACGGCAACCCATCAACACGAGCGCTGGCCTGGCCCTCGTTCAACCAAGGTCAGGCGGTGATGTCCCTCGTACCCCCGCACCCGCAGGTCTGGACGGGGTTCTCCGAGGCACACCACTGCTCTTTCTGGGCGGCCGGCTAGGGGTTTCTCGAGGACGCCGTTTCCGCCACGGCAGTGCGCTTCCCGGTGAGGAGCAGTCAAGAAATGATTGGCAGCGGCAACGATGGTCGAAACGCGCAAAGGTTCCGCGACTGACGTGGTGGCGATCGTCACGGGCGGCTCATCTGGAACCGGCCGCGAGGTCGCGCGTGCGCTGACAAGCTGGGGCTGGGCGATCGTCATCGTTTACCTCGAGCATCAGCGCGCAGCCGAAGCGACGGTCGACGAGATCCTGGCCGCGGGCGGAAACGTCGTCGCGGTGCGCGCCGACCCCGCTGACGACCTCGACGTCCAGCGCCTGTTCGCCGAGACGACCGCTGCGTTTGCGGGCGTCGACGTCGTCGTCCACACCACGAGCGGGCAGCGCCTCGCTGCTGTACGAGCACGCGGCGCGGCGCATCCGTCCGCGCGGCGCGATCGTCAGCATCTCCGCGGCTGACCGCGTAACGCCCGGGGTCGCTCGCCAGCTGCACGAGCGCGGGATCAGCGTCGGCAGGGCGCCGCCCGAAGACGTCCTCCCGTTCCTCGACAGGTGGCGAAAGCAAACGATTGCCTGAGGCCCCCGCGGCACGTTTAGAGTTGTTAGCGAGATGCCTACCACCCGGGGGGTTGGTTTCTTGGGCCGGACACGCGAGCGCGACCGCCTCGACGCCATGCTCGCTCAGGCCCGCGCTGGTCAGAGCGCCGTTCTGGTCATCCGCGGCGAGGCGGGCATCGGAAAGACCGCGCTGCTGCGGTACGCCGCGCGGCAGGCGTCCGGACTGCGCACCGCCGAGGTCGAAGGGATACAGGCCGAAATGGAGCTGTCATTCGCGGGAATCCATCGGTTGTGCGCGCCGATGCTCGGCGGGCTCGAGGTACTCGCAGAGCCACAGCAGAACGCGCTTCGAGTCGCGTTCGGCGCGGCGTCGGGCGACGCCCCAGACAGGTTCCTCGTTGCCGTCGCCGTTCTCAACCTGCTTTCCTCGACTGCCGAGAAGCGTCCGCTGCTGTGCCTGATGGATGACGCCCAGTGGCTCGACGCCGCCTCGGTGCAGGCGCTCGGATTCGTCGCCCGGCGCCTGGTGGCGGAGCCGATCGCGATGATCTTCTCGCTGCGCGAGCCGATCACCACCCGGGCACTCGACGGGCTGCCGCAGCTGGCAGTCCACGGTTTAGATGAGCCCGATGCGCGCACGCTGCTGTCCCGAGCCGTGCCGGGCCCACTCGACGACCGCGTCCGGGACCGGATCATCGCCGAAACAGAGGGCAATCCGCTCGCGCTGATCGAGCTGTCGCAGAGGATGAGCCGCTCTGAGCGAGCCGGGGGCTTCGCTCCACCCGCGGGGAGCGACCTCCCGAGTCAGCTGGAGGAGCGCTACCGGCGGAGCATCAGCGCATTACCCGCAGCGACGCGGCGACTCATGCTGGTGGCGGCTGCCGAGCCGCTCGGGGATGCGGGGCTGCTGTGGCGGGCGGCGGACCGACTCTCCATCGACCCTGGCGCCCTGGCTCCGGCGACGGAGGCCGGGTTGCTAGATATCGACGACCGCGTGCGGTTCCATCATCCCCTGGTGCGCTCGGCGGTATATCGAGCCGCGTCGCTCGACGAACGACGGCGCGCTCACAACGCGCTCGCCGAGGCGAGCGATCCCGATCTCGCCGCCGAGCGCCGGGCCTGGCACCATGCCCTCGCGGCTGCCGAACCTGATGAGTCCGTGGCCGCCGACCTGGAACGTTCTGCGGGACGAGCGCAGAGCCGGGGTGGTCTTCCGGCAGCCGCGGCGCTGCTCGAACGGGCGACAGGTCTGACCCCGGACCCAGCCGTCCAGGCAGCGCGCGCGTTGGCGGCGGCCGAGCTGACCTTCGAGGCCGGAGAGTTCGAAGCTACGAAGCGGCTCTTGGCCACGGCAGAAAGCAGCTCACTCGATGGCTTCCAGCGAGCTCGGACCGCGCTCCTGCGAGGCCACGTCGCCCTCGTGTACGCGTATGGCGGCGACGCGCCGAGCTTGCTGCTTCACGCAGCGCGGGAACTCGAGGCCTTTGACGTCAGCCTTGCTCGCCGGGCGTACCTCACCGCATGGGGGGCAGCAGTCAGTGCAAACCACCTCGGGGGGGCAGGCGTCCTCGCCGAGATCTGCAGCGCTGTTCGCGCGCTTCCGCCGCTGCCACCGGACCCGCATCCGCTCGACTTGCTGATTGAAGGGTTTGCGCTACTCGCCACCGACGGGCGCGCTGCGGCCACCCCGATCCTCCAGCTCGCAGCGGGAGCGGCCATGGAGCTATCGGTCGACGACATGCGCCGCTGGGGCTGGTTGGCGCCCGGTGCTAGCTCGGCCACGTGGGACCTCGAGGGTTCGCTAGCACTTAACGAGCGCAAGGCGCAGATGGTGCGTCAAGCCGGTGCGCTCGGCGAGCTGCCAATGCACCTCCAATCGCTGGCACTGGACCGGACGTGGAGTGGTGACTTGGCAGGCGCGGACGCGCTGGTCGCGGAGAGCGAAAGCGTGGCTGCGGCGACGGGAACCATCCCCCCGCCGATCACGCTGGTGATGCTTCGCGCGATGCAAGGTCGGGATGACGATGCGGCGCGCCTGATCGAAGGGGTCGTCCGGGGCGCAGCGGACACAGGTCAGGGGATGGCGGTAATGGTGGCGCGGTGGGCTGACAGTCGTCTCAACAACGGTCTCGGACGCTACGAGGCGGCAGCATCGGCGGCGCGAGAAGTGACGGAGAACGCCATCGATCCTTGGACTCCAGTGGGGGCTTTACCCGAGCTCGTCGAGGCGGCGACACGCCTCGGCGAGACAGACCTTGCACGCGATGCGCTCGACCGACTCGCAGCCGCGACTCAACCCGCGGGCACTGACTTTGCGCTCGGCGTGGAGGCTCGCTCGCGCGCGCTCGTGAGCGCCGGCGGCGCGGCCGAGCCGTTCTTTCACGAGTCGATCGAACGGCTGGGACGGACGTCGCTCCGTCCGGAGCTCGCGCGCGCACGGCTGGTCTACGGCGAGTGGCTGCGCCGGGAGGGTCGCGGCGGCGAGTCGCGGGAGCAGCTTCGGATCGCCGAGGAGATGTTCGCCGAGATGGGTATGAAGGCGTTCGCTGACCGCACCGGGGCTGAGCTGGTGGCAACGGGCGCGAAGCCGCGCACACGTCATTTTGAGGTGCGCGAGGAGCTCACGGCCCAGGAGGAGCAGATCGCCCGGCTCGCCCGGGACGGGCTCACCAACACGCAGATCGGTACGGAGTTGTTCCTCAGCCCCCGCACGGTCGAATACCACCTGCACAAGGTGTTCGGCAAGCTGGGAATCGACTCGCGTAGTGACCTCGAGGCCGCCCTGCCGCGAGAGGAACCGGACCCCGCACGCTTGTAGAGGTGTACCTGTGCTCGGCGGTCCTCGCCACGTCTCGTGGATCCCGTCGCGCCAGTAATCCCACGGGACCGCTCCGGACGGCTACCGTGCTCCAATGGGAGTCATTCGTGGGCCGGCCTTCGTGGGCCGGACCAGCGAGCGTGAACGCCTTGACGGGTTGCTGGCGAGGGTTCGCGAAGGCGAGAGCGAGGTCCTGGTCATCCGCGGTGGGGCCGGCATCGGCAAGACGGCGCTGCTGCGCTACGCCGCCCGGCAGGCGTCCGGCTACCGAGTCGCGGAGCTCACGGGCGTGGAGGCGGAGATGGAGCTGGCGTTTGCTGGGATCCATCAGCTCTGCGGGACGATGCTCGACCGGCTCGACGAACTCCCGGCCCCGCAGCGCGACGCCCTGAGCGTCGCTCTGGGCCTTGCAGCCGGCGAAGTGCCAGACCGGTTCCTGGTTGGACTGGCCGTGCTGGGCCTGCTCGCCGCGGTGGCGGAGGAGCGGCCACTGCTGTGTCTCGTCGAGGACGCCCAATGGCTGGACGGCGCCTCAAGCCAGATCGTCGGGCTCGTCGCCCGTCGGGTCCACGCGGAGTCGGTGGCGATTGTGGTCGCCGTGCGCGAGCCCGCCCGCCCCGACTTCGGCGGTCTGGCTGAGTTGCGCCTCGAAGGGCTGCCGGAGCAGGATGCCCGCTCGTTGCTGCGCGGCGTGGTCAGCGGCCGGCTGGACAGCCGGGTCGTCGACCGGATCGTCGCTGAGACCGGCGGGAACCCGCTTGCCCTGCTGGAGCTGCCGGCACGCATGACCGCTGCCGAGCTGGCCGGCGGATTCGAGCTTCCCGCAGCCGGCGAGCTTCCGGCGCAGATCGAGCACCACTACATTCGGCGGATCAGGCAGTTGCCCGAAGCGACGCAGCGCCTGATGCTCCTGGCGGCCGCCGAGCCTGTCGGTGACGCGCCGCTGGTCTTGCGCGCGGGCCGCAGTCTCGGCATCGACACGGACGCGCTCGCGCCCGCCGAGGATGCGCAGCTCTTACACATCGGGACGAGCGTCCGCTTCCGCCATCCCCTGGTGCGCTCGGCGGTCTACCGCGCGGCGCCACCCGGGAGCCGACAGCGGGCGCATGAAGCGCTGGCGGAGGCGAGCGATCCCGATGCCGACGCGGACCGCCGCGCCTGGCACCGAGCGCTGGCGACAGAGGGACCGGAGGAGGACGTCGCTGCGGAGCTCGAGCGCTCGGCAGCCCGAGCGCAGGCTCGTGGCGGTGCCGCCGCCACGGCGGCGTTCCTGGACCGCGCCGTCACGCTGACCCCGGACCCGGCGCGCCGCCGGGACCGTGCGCTCGCCGCCGCTCAGGCCAGTGTCCAAGCCGGCGCATTCGCGGCGGCTCGCCGCCTGCTGGCGATGGCGGAAGCCGGGCCGCTCGAGGACTTCCAACGGGCGCACGTCGACCTGCTGCAGGCCCAGCTCGCATTCGTCTCCAGCCGCGGCACCGACGCGACACCGCTTCTACTGGCCGCGGCCCGGCGCCTCGAGCCACTCGACATCGGGGTCGCCCGCGAGACCTACGTGGACGCCTTCTCTGCGGCGCTGTTCGGGGCCAGACTCAACGGCAGCGTCGGAATTCCCGAGGTCGCGAAGGCCGCTCGGGCCGCCCCGCGCCCAATGGACGGCGAGCCGGCCGCCGCCGATCTGCTGCTTGACGCCCTGGTCGCCCTCGCCGAGGACTACGACACCGCGGTCCCACGCTGCCGCGAGGCGGTGCTGCGGCTCTCCGGGGAGAAGGCCTCAGCGAAGGAACGACTGCGATGGCTGTGGCAGGGTTGTGTCGTCGCACTCGAGATCTGGGACGACGAACACGCGCTCTCGCTCTCGCGCTCCAGCGTCCAGATCGCCCGCGAGACGGGAACGCTCGCCGAGCTCGCACTCGCCCTGAGCGCGCATACGCCGATCCTGGTGTTCTGCGGAGACCTCGCCGCCGCTGCCGCGACCGTCTCCGAGACAGAATCGGTCGAGGAGGTGACGGGCATCCGGTCCGCTCCATACGGCGCGTTGATCCTCTCGGCGTGGCAGGGGAGAGAGATCGAGACGAGGGACCTGATCGAGGCGACCGAGCGGGAGGCGAACGCCCGCGGCGAGGGCATCGGACTCGCCATCAGTGCATACGCGCGCGCAGTCCTCTGTAACGGGCTCGGCCGGTATGAGGAAGCCCTGGCCGCGGCCGTCACGGCGAGCGAGCACCGAGAGGTGGTCGCTGAGAACTGGGGTCTCAGCGAGCTGATCGAACCAGCCACGCGAACTGGACGGACCGATCTGGCTGCGGAAGCCGTGAAACGACTGGCCAGAAAGGCACACGCGACCGGAACCGACTGGGCACTCGGGATCGACGCCCGCTCACGCGCCGTCCTGAGCGAAGACGACCGTGCCGAGGGCTCCTTCCAGAAGGCGATCGACCATCTGAGCCGAACCGGCGTGCGAGCTGAGTTGACCCGCACTCACCTGCTCTACGGCGAGTGGCTCCGACGCATGAACCGCCGCGTCGACGCGCGGGCCCAGCTCCGCATCGCCTATGACGGCTTCGCCTCGATGGGCATGGAAGCGTTCGCCGAACGGGCGGGGCGCGAGCTCTCGGCGACCGGCGACACGGCTCGAAAGCGGACCGTCGAGACACGCGACGATCTGACCCCGCAGGAGCGGCAGATCGCCGAGCTGGCCCGCGATGGTCTCTCGAACCCGGAGATCGGCGCGCGGCTCTTCCTCAGCCGGCGCACCGTGGAGTGGCACCTCCGCCACGTGTTCGCCAAGCTCGGGATTCAATCCCGTCGGGAATTGTCAACCGCCCTGATTAGCTCCACGTCCGGCCCCCTCGCGGGTACAACGTCTTCGGCCCGAGCCCGTTAGTCGCTGCTGACATCGGGGCGCAGAGACCGGCGGGACTCGCTGGCTGGTTGCCGATCGTCGGTGCCGATCAGGGCCTATCCCGCGCCGGGCCGCCCGCGTGCCGACTGGGGTCCACACGGGGGCGACCAGCGAGGCGGAATGTCACCGTGATGCCCGACCACCGACGTGGAGGATGCCCTTGATGTCAACGACAACGGTCCCTCAGGTCAGCTTCCGTACCATCGACGGACTCCGGATTCGGTACGCCGACAGCGGTGCCTCGCGCGAGCCGAAGCTGCTGCTCACGAGTCCGTGGCCGGAAAGCGTGCACGCGTTCGCGCAGATGTGGGAGACGCTTTCACAGCACGCCGGGTTGTTCGCCATCGACCTGCCGGGTTTCGGCGCATCCGAGCGCCGCGACGACCTCCTGTCGCCCCGAGCGATGGGCGAGTTCCTCGCCCAGGTAATCCTCGAGGCCGATCTCGGCCGGCCGCACATCGTCGCGCCCGACGTCGGAACCTCGGCCGCGCTGTTCGCGGCGGCGGCACATCCGGAGCGGATCGCGACCGTAATCGTCGGCACCGGCGGGGCGGCGGTCCCAATCGAACTCGGCGAGCCGCTCCGCTCCTGGGTGCTCGACCCCGACCTCGACAAGTACCGCATGATGGACCCGCACGCGATCGTCAACGTGGCGGCCGACACGATCGCGGGCGGGATACCCGACGACGTCCGCGCGGACTACCTCGCCTGTTACGAGGGCGACCGCTTCGTCGAGTCGATGCGCTACGTGCGCCGCTATCCCAAGGAGCTACCCGAGCTCGCCGAGTTGCTCCCGGAGATCACGACGCCGGTCACGATCATCAACGGCCGCCACGACCGCGTCGTTCCGGTCGCCAACGCCGAATTCCTTGACGAGCGGCTGCCCAACAGTCGCGTCGTGCTGATCGACGCCGGTCACTTCGTCTGGGAGGAGGCGCCGGCCGAGTACGCCTCGATCGTCCTCGACTCGATCACGGGCAGCGGGTCATGACAACGCAGTCCGTCGCCCCAAACACCACGCACAACACGGCTGAGACGGAGTTCGTCGACGTGGAGGTTGCCTACCGCCGGTTCGGGCTCCCGGCTGAGCTGCCGCTGGTGATGCTCCAGCACTTCCGCGGCAATCTGGACAACTGGGATCCCGCGCTGACCGATGCCCTCGCGGCCGAGCGCGAGGTCATTCTGATCGACTACCCGGGCGTCGGGTCCTCGCGCGGCGAGTTCGGTCCGAGTATCGCGCACGCCGCGCGCCACATGATTGCGTGCATTGCCGATCTCGGCTTCGACGAGATCGATCTCCTCGGTTTCTCGATCGGCGGGTTCATTGCCCAGGAGATCGCGCTGCGCCGACCGACCCTCATCCGGCGGCTGGTCCTGGCGGCCACCGGCCCGAAAGGAGCGCCGGGCATGCACGGCTGGCGAGATGACATCGCGGCCGCCGCGCGCGGCGAGAGCAAGCCCGAGAACCTCCTCTACATCATGTTCGCGCACACCGAGACCAGCCAGGCCAAGGGCATGGAATTCCTGGGTCGCTTCTCGGAGCGCAAGCATGGACGCGACACGCCGACCAGCGACGCCGCCCGCGACGCCCAGTACGACGCGATCGTCGAGTGGGGCATCCCCGACCACGCCGCCCTGCAGCGGCTGACCGGGATCAAGAACCCGACGCTGATCATCCAGGGCGACAACGACCTGATGATCCCGACCAAGCTCAGCCACTTGATGGCCGGGCTCATCCCGGACGCGCAGATCCGGATCTACCCCGACGCGGCGCACGGCTTCCTGTTCCAGTACCCGGCGGAGGTCGCGGCCGACGTCAACGCCTTCCTCGCGAAGCAACAGCCCTAGGCAATGTTCCGTCGCAGCTCCCGGGGGCGGTCGCTGCTCGAGTCGCGGAATGATCGACTACGTGCTTCTGGCCACGCCGAGCGGCGCAAGGAGTGCCGGGTGGTGCGGCAGGTGTCCGACGAATGGGCGGCTGCAGGCTCTGAGCATGCGGGATCGCGTACGTGGCCTACGGCGCCGCCCTCGATCGCGAGAGGCCGCGGCGAGGATCCACGGCGAGCTGCTCGAAGCCGTCGGGAAGCTACCAACGACCGAGCGACATCCGCGACTCGTGGTGCCGGGGGCAGCGTCTCACCGATTAGGACCACAAAAGTGCGTGCGTAGCGAGGAGGCGATGGATCATGATTGATCTCAGGTCACCCCGTCGAAGGCATGCGGGCGCGAACGGCGCGGCGCGTGGGTTGTGGAACGCCGGCGCCGGGCAGGTCCAGTCGCGGCCTCCGACGGTGACCCCCGTGGGTGCGGTGGCGCGCGGACTGGTGGCCGGTGCAGTAGGAACGGCAGCGATGGACACGTTCCTGTTCGCTCGCTACCGGCGCCACGGCGGCGACAGCAACGCTGCGCAGTGGGAGTCCTCCGCCGGTGTAACCAGTTGGGAGCAGGCGCCCGCGCCCGCAAAGGTAGGCAAGCGCCTCGTGGAAGGCCTGTTCGGCATCGAGCTCGCGCCCAGCCGCGCGCGCCTAGTGAACAACGTCATGCACTGGGCCTACGGGATTCTCAACGGCGCGCAGTACGGCATCGTCGCGGAGTCGCTCCCCACACCCCGAATCCGCTACGGACTCCCGTTCGGCGCGACGGTCTGGGCGGGCGATTACGTCATCCTGCCCGCGGCCAAGTTGTATGAGCCGATCTGGGCCTACGACGCAAAGACGCTGGCCAACGATCTCAGCGCGCATCTCGTCTACGGGCTCGCCACGGCCGCCACCCTGCGGGTGCTGTCACCCCGGCACGAGTAAGGAGGACCATGTCTGAGGTCACCACTTCGACCAACATGTCGGCGACGAGCCCAGCCTTCCCAGTCGCCTTCGAGAGGCTGATCGCCCGCCAGGAAGGAGGCGTCCTGTTCGTGGAGATCGCGTCGCCCCCAATGAATCTGCTCGGACCAGAACTGGTCCGCGATCTGGTCTCGCTCATTCAGCACGCCGAGGCCGACGATGCCGTCCGGGTGCTCGTGTTCAAGAGCGCCGATCCGGACTACTTCATCTCCCACGTCGACCTGAAGCGAGTCACCGAGTACCGGGCCGAGGCGGCCAAGCTCACCGGCGAGGCATCGATCGGGCTGATGTTCCGTTACCTGAGCGCCAGCCGGCTCGTCACCATCGCGCAGATCGAGGGCCGCGTCCGTGCTGCAGGCAGCGAGTTCGTTCTGGCCTGCGACATGCGCTTCGCGGCGCTTGAGTCAGCGATCTTCTGTCAGTTCGAGCCGGCCTTCGGTCAGGTCCCCGGCGGCGGTGCTGCCCAGCACCTCACGCGCCTAATGGGTCGCGGGCGAGCGCTGGAGGTCATGCTTAGCGCCGACGATTACGACGCTGCGCTTGCGGAACGCTATGGCTGGATCAACCGCGCGCTCCCCACCGACGAGCTTGCGGACTTCGTCAGCTCTCTCGCTCAGCGGATCGCGAGGTTTCCGGCTGCCGGCCACGTCGCGGTCAAGGACCGAGTTAACGCGATCGCGCTCGCGCCCGTCGATGCGTTTCGTCGCGACTCCGATCTGTTCGGCCAGGAAGTACGTGCCCCGGCCGCCCAAGGGCTGATCGCGGCTGCATTGAAACGAGGCCTCCAGACGCGTGACGCGGAATTGGCCCTTGGTCACATGCTGGGCGAATTGACCGCCCCGTGAGCACAACGTTGCAGATCTCCCGCGTCCTGCATTTGCCCGAGACATCTCGTCGACGTGCACCCAGACCCGACCTGCACAGAAGCGACGGCTGCCGCTGCCTCCCCTGGCCGGGCAGACGCGAGGCCACTCGATTTGCGGATCACTCGATCGGACGACGACGCAACGCGCCGGGCCTGGGCTGTCGGATCGGGCGGCAGCGGGGCCGGTCGCCTCGGATCGCCGGCGCTGCGACGAGTGCGACAATCGGTCCACCGCTGGAGAGGGGTGTGATGGCCTCGAGCACGTCATCGATGACTCGTGAGGAGATTGCCGCGCTGCTCGGCAGCGACCGGCTGTACTCTCCGGCTCGGGACAGTCTGTATACGGTCGACGAGCTCATGGCCGGCTATGAGTCGGGGGCGCCGATGCAGAGCCTTGACGCTCGTCTCGCTGCTCACGTGAAGGCGTGCGGCATTCCACCCAAGGATGTCAACGAGGCGATCGCCCAGGTTCTTCACGACCAGGGCGTCGGGCAGGCTATGCGGGCGTACGTCGCGGCCTCTGTCGGGAAGGGACGCCACATCGTCGGTGTGATGGGCGGGTCGTCGACCCCCCGGGATGCGCCCGCCTATCGACTAGCGGCTGCGACGGCGAAGGCGGTCAGCGAGGCCGGGTTCCTGGTGGCAACCGGTGGAGGCCTCGGGATTATGGAGGCGGGGAACCTGGGCGCCTACTTCGCCGGACGCGCGGACGACGAACTACTTGGGGCGATCGACGAGCTCAAGCGCTGCCCGGTCTATCTCGGGCATGAAGCGCAGTACATCGACTCCGCGCGCTCGATCACCGCAAATCAGCGCGCCGGCGCGCCGAGCCTTGCCGTGGCCACTTGGCGCTTCGACGAAGAGCCGATCAGCCAGTTCGCAACCGACGTCGCCAAGCTGTTCCAGAACTCCGTCCGTGAGGAGGGCCTCCTGAGCATCGCTGACGCCGGGGTGGCCTATTTCGAAGGAGGCTTCGGCACGCTGCGGGAGATCTTCCAAGACCTGGCCCAGAACGGTGCCGCCGACCCGGCGCGCCAGATGGGCATGGTGTTTGTCGACACCGCCGCCTACAGCGGGCCCGGATCGCCATTCGGTCTCGCACGTGCCCGCGCCGGGCGCGCCGCTCGGTCATTCGAAGATCTGATCACCATTGCCGACTCACCCGACGCGGTCGTCGCGGCGATGACGGCGGCCCGTGACCGATCCACCCGCCGAACGACACGCGTCGCTACGGCGGCTGACCATGCGGCAGACCGATGAGTCCACCAGGGGCATGCCCGGGCGCGACGGGGGTCGGCGCCACTCAAGCTATGCCATACAGCACCATGAGCCAGAAGGTGACTCATGGGCCCTGAAGAAAGCCTCGGCGCTCGCCTCGCGACGGCTCCCGGGCTGGTCCGAGCCGGCCTGCGTGGCCGGGCGACGGAATGCGCCGTGCTGGACGGGTTACTTGAGGTGATCCGCGGTGGCGTGAGTCGGTCGCTGGTTCTGCGGGGCGAGGCGGGGATCGGCAAGACCGCGCTTCTGGAGTATGTGATCGCGTCGGCGACGGATGTGACGGTTGTGCGGGCAGTGGGGGTGGAGTCGGAGATGGAGCTGGCGTATGCCGGTTTGCATCAGCTGTGCGGGGCGATGCTCGACCGGCTGGGGAGGTTGCCCGGTCCGCAGCGGCTGGCGTTGGAGATTGTGTTCGGATTGAGCACGGGTGCCGTCCCGGATCGGTTCCTGGTTGGGCTGGCTGCGCTGAGCTTACTGTCGGAGGGGGCCGAGGAGCGCCCGCTGTTGTGTGTCGTGGACGATGCTCAGTGGCTGGACCAGGCGTCTGCACTGACGCTGGCGTTCGTCGCGCGTCGCCTGCTGGCGGAGCCGGTTGGGATCGTGTTCGCTGCGCGGGAGCCGGGCGAGGCGCTCGAGCACTTGCCCGCGTTTGAGGTGCGCGGCTTGCGGAATGGGGATGCCCGTGCGTCGCTTGGCTCGGCAGTGCGGTTCAAGTTGGATGAGCGAGTCCGGGACCGGATCATCGCGGAGACCCGCGGGAATCCGCTGGCGTTGCTCGAGCTTCCGCGGGGGTTGGCGGCGACGGAGTTGGCGAGCGGATTCGGGTTGATCGGTTCGCAGGCTTTGTCGGGACGAATCGAAGAAAGCTTCGTTCGACGCCTGGAGAGCCTTTCTGACAGCGGGCGGCGCCTGGTGCTGCTCGCAGCGGCCGACCCGGTCGGCGATCCCCCGGTGCTATGGCGCGCGGCTGAGCGGCTCGACATCGCGTCGGCGACCGCCGACGAGGTGGAAGCGGAGGGCTTGCTGGCGATCGACAACAGGGTGACACTCCGCCATCCGTTAGTAAGGTCGGCGGTATATCGCTCAGCGGCTTCGGAGGATCGCATGGCGGTCCATCTGGCGTTGGCGCAGGCGACCGATCGCGACACCGATCCGGACCGTCGGGCGTGGCATCTAAGCGGCCACAGCGCCACCCGAACGGTTGCCGGGAACCGGCACCGGGGCCACGCGCGGTGACGTTGCGTATGCGTCGCCGGCGCTCTGCACCCCTCTGACGCAGCACTCCTCTCGGCGATCGGCGAGAGTTATCCCGGCCGGCGGTGGGCGCTGCGCTCCCTCCGCAGTGGGAGAGATCTTCTCGGATCGGTGTGGCCCTTGCTAAACCTCGATCTCGGCGGCCGTCCGCATCTCCGGCGGCGGTCCTGCGCCCAGATCGACACCGTGTATTTCTGGGACTACATAGGTCGCGATGTACCGCTCGTGCTCAGACTGCGGGTTCTGGAACGCGTCGCCGATCGCCGCTGCGGCGGCGTCCTGATCCACGCCTTCCCATACCAGCACCATCAGGTCCCCCGATGGGCTCGACTGGTGGCGAATGTGTTCGCGGCGGACGCCCAGACGCCCGAGGAACTTCCGGTGAGCCGGCGCGCGCTCACCGCTGCTTGCGCTCTCAACCCACTCGCGCCACTCATCCGGCTTAACGATCGGAAACACGAATACGGCGAACGACTCCATGCGGACACTCCTCTCCTTTTGACGACCAAGCCCGAGCCAGAACCTAACCGATGCCGCTCGCGAACGCCAGGCGCCCCCAGCGGATCACCTCGCCTCACATGCCCCCCCGCCGGACAGGACGCCGCCCCGCTCCGTCGTCGAGCTGCGCGGGACGGCGAGACCGAGACGTCGCGGCGCTGCATGGGTATTCGCCAGATCCTGCACGCCGGCCCGGCGCCCCGCTTCAGGCGACCCTCGACCACGGCCGGTTGGGCCATCTGACGCCAGGCTCAGCCGTGGGAGGCGGGCGGCCGTCTAACGCCTCGCGCGTTCAACGCGGCGAAGCTTGCCGGCTATTCCGTAGGTGCTCCGCGCCGACGGTGGACACCGACACGAGCGTGCCCTGTCCTGGCACACGATGACGCGAGATAAAGCCGCGGTCGTTTGCGTCCTCCCATACGGGCAGCCGCGGACAAGACGTCCGCCAGGCATCGACGACCTCGGCGTAGGGACGTGGGTCGGGGCCGAGCCACTCGAGGAGGTCGAGGATCAGAGTGTCTACGTTGTCAGGCAAAGGCGCCGTGTGGATGGGCTCAGGGAGGTCACTTCAGAGCTTCGTTGTCGTCGCGAACGCTAGAGCAATTTGGCGGCCGAGCGGACCTCTGCGGGTGGGCTCGCCAGGCCGCCAGTCCTGGCGGCAGAACTCGCGCCTAGCCCTGCCTACGCATTGACATCATGCTGCACGCATTTGCGCGAGCCCTGCTTGCGGCGATTCCGACGGCGCGGGACGTTTTACGCGCGGACGACTTCCTGGGTGCGGCTGATCGCGCGTAACTGGTGTTGTCCGACACCGATCGCCGTTGGCCGTGCTCCATACGTCGTGCTCGTGCTTCCGGTCGTGGACAGCGCCGCCGTCATCGGCCTGGCGCAGCCGCGCCGAAGGGATATTGGTGTCAGGTACGGTGTCTGTGGAGGTAGAGGTTCGCGCTTGGAGCGTGGTTTCTACGGTTTACGAGGCACGGTTCGACCTTCAGGCTGGGTGTTTGCGATGCGCTTGACCCGCGCAGCCCTCGACCGGCCGAGGAAGGTTCTTCATGCCAGCTTCCGTGCTTCCGCCATCCCTTGATGAGGGTCGGGGGCGCTCCGGCCTATTCGAACAGGTCTACCGGCGCTCGTTGGACCAACCAGAGCAGTTTTGGGCGCAGGCGGCCGCTGAGATCGACTGGGTCCAGCCCTGGGACAGGGTCCTTGACGACTCCCGCGTGCCGTTTTATCGCTGGTTCGCCGGCGGCCGGCTGAACACCTGCTACAACGCGCTTGACCGTCATGTCGACCGCGGCCGCGCCGATCAGCTCGCGTTGATCTATGACTCGCCGGTCACGGATACGGTCGCGACGTTCACCTATCGCGAGCTGCGCGACGCGGTGGCGAGGTTCGCGGGTGTGCTGGCTTCACAGGGCGTCGGGCGCGGCGATCGTGTTGTCATCTACCTGCCGATGGTTCCCGAGGCAGCGATCGCGATGCTAGCCTGCGCGCGGATCGGAGCGATTCACTCGGTCGTGTTCGGCGGCTTTGCCGCAAACGAGCTCGCCGGCCGGATCGAGGACGCGCAGCCGAAGGTCGTTGTGTCCGCGTCGTGCGGAATTGAGCCCGGCCGGCTCGTGCCGTACAAGCCGTTGCTCGACGCGGCGATCGAGCTCGTCGAACGGAAGCCCGAGCGGTGCATTGTGTTGCAACGGCCGCAGTTCGAGGCCGAGCTCGACGGGCACCGCGACGTCTCCTGGACGGAGGCCATGGCCAGCGCCGAGCCTGTCGATTGCGTCGCGGTCAATGCCACCGATCCGCTCTACATCCTCTACACGTCGGGCACAACCGGTCAGGCGAAGGGAATCGTGCGCGACAACGGCGGCCATGCGGTGGCCCTGAAGTGGTCGATGAAGAACGTCTACGGCGTAGATCCGGGCGAGGTCTACTGGGCTGCGTCGGATGTCGGCTGGGTTGTGGGCCACTCGTACATCGTGTACGCGCCGTTGCTGCACGGCTGCACGACGGTGCTGTACGAGGGCAAGCCGGTCGGGACGCCCGACGCAGGAGCATTCTGGCGGGTCATCTCCGAGCACGGCGTGAGCACGATGTTCACCGCACCGACCGCGTTCCGCGCGATCCGCCAGCAGGATCCCGAGGGCGCTCACATCCGGCGCTATGACCTGTCCCGGTTCCGCGCGCTATTCCTGGCGGGCGAGCGCTGTGATCCCGACACGCTCAGATGGGCCGAGGCCCAGCTTGGCGTGCCGGTGATCGACCACTGGTGGCAGACCGAGACCGGCTGGGCGATCGCAGCCGACTGCATCGGTATCGAGCACCTGCCCGTGATCCCGGGCTCCCCGACGCGCCCTGTACCAGGCTGGGAACTCAAAGTGCTCGACGGCGACGGGCGCGAGCTCCCGCCAGGTCAAACGGGGGCGCTGGTCGTCAAGCTCCCGATGCCGCCCGGCGCCTCTCCGACGCTCTGGAACGCGGACGAGCGCTTCCGCGAGACATACCTGTCCAACTTCCCCGGCTACTACGAGACCGCCGACGCCGGGTATCTCGACGAAGCGGGCTACGTGTTCGTGATGGCGCGCACCGACGACATCATCAACGTCGCCGGCCATCGCCTGTCGACCGGCGCGATCGAGGAGGTACTGGCCTCGCACCCCGACGTCGCCGAGTGCGCCGTGATCGGCCCTGCAGACCGGCTCAAGGGACAGCTGCCCGTCGGCTTCCTCGTCCTGCAGGCGGGCGTGGAGCGCCCAAACGAGGAGATCGTCGCGGAAGTCGTGCAAATGGTGCGCGAGAGGATCGGTGCTGTCGCGGCGTTCAAGACCGCGACCGTTGTCGACCGTCTACCCAAGACGCGATCCGGGAAGGTCCTGCGAGCAACGATGCGCAAGATCGCCGACGGTGAGAACTACAACACTCCGGCGACAATCGACGATCCCGCGATCCTCGGCGAGATCGATGGCGCGCTCCAACAGATCGGATACGCACACAACACAACCACTTAGCGCCTGGACATCTCCGGGCTACGACGCAATGCCCAAGTGAGAGGAACCGCGCTCACGTTGCAAATGGGACGTCGGGGCTGGGTCGGAACCCGAGCCGGTGAGCGCGGAACCACAGGATGCGCATCGGATGGTTCAAACGGCTCGTGGTAGAGCTGCAGCGTCGTCCGCCCATAGGGTCCCCCCATTGCGCAAGCCAAAACGTCCAGGCGGACCTCGTCATCACCCGACGCCCCGGTCAGGGTCGGCAGTCCAGGCGATCGAAGTTCCCTCGGTAGCGCAAGTGGCGAGGATCCGTCCGCCCTCCAGACGTGCCCCCCCGGGGATCCCTGGCGGGCCGGGCACCGTCAGGCCGCCAGCGGCGACCAAGCTCAGCCTACGGGAACGAGGCCGAGTGAGATCCAAGCTATCTACGACAGCCTTTGGGCCAACGCCCGGGAGAAGATCTGCACCTGGGGCCCTGCTGGGAACCCCAAGACGCTGCACCAGCCTTCACGTCGAGCACAACCTCAGATATCGCGTCGGTGAGCCCGTCTCGGAGGCCGTCCCCTGCATGTGGCTTTCGCGCGCTCAGCGCGACCTCACATAGGCGTGAAGCGGCAGCGCGCGCGACGCGGCAGGTCTCTCCTCTCAGGCCCCGTGCACCGAGGCCGCCACGACGAGGTCGCCTATGCAAAAACGCGATTCTGCACGCCGTCACGCTACCCCTGCAATCGGCGATCCCTGCGGGCGCCGGCCCGGCACCGCGGCATAGAGTGAGATCCCGGCGCGGCTGTCTGCCGACGTGACGACCGCGCAACCTGCTCTCCCCCGGAGGTGCTCGATGCACCCGATCCTCCTCGACGCGGCCGGCCATAGGCGCCAGCCCGTCACACTACCCGGCTATCACGCCGGCCGCCCACCCCGCAACAAGGGCCGACGCTACCCAGCAGACCCGCCCACCGTCGAGGAGATCATCGCAGTGATGCGTACTGCGGGCGCCGGCCCCGATGGCATGCGTGTCCGCGCGCTGATCGTCGTGCTGTGGCGAGCCGGGTTGCGGATCGGCGAAGCGCTCGCGCTCGCCGAGACCGACCTGGACGCCCGCCGCGGGGCTGTGCTTGTCCGCCGAGGCCTATGCCGAATTCGGCATAGGCCACGTTATGCCGGGGCGATGGTTATGCCGAGTTTGGGGTGATGTGGCTGGGCTGTCGTGGTCAGGGTGGGGTTGAGCTCGGCATAACGTCGGGCTGTGGATCACAGGTTGTCGAGGAAGGTGATCAGGCTGTCGGTGGCTCGGTAGCGGCCGGGGCGGGTGGCTGGTGGCGCGGTGCGGTCGATTGCTCGTTGCTTGAGGCGGAGATCGCCGTGCAGGTATCCGCGGGTGGTGCTTTCTTGTTCGTGACCGAGCCAGAGTGCGATCACGGTCGTGCTGATGTCCGATTGCAGGAGCGTCATCGCGGTCGTGTGCCGCAGCACGTGCGCCGTGACTCGTTTGCCGCGCAGCGTTGGGCAGCGGTCGGCGGCGACCTGGACGTGCTTGTTGATCATCCATTCGACGGCGTCGCGGCTGAGCCGCCCGCCGCGGATAGTGGGGAACAGTGGGTCCTCGGGCATCCCGTGGCGCTCTTTGAGCCAGACAGTGAGCGTCTTGATCGTCTTTGGGATCAGCGGCACGGTGCGTTCCTTGCGGTTTTTCCCGACGCAGTAGAGGTAGGCGACGTCGGCACCGTTGCGGATGTCTTGGCAGCGCAGACCGGTCAGCTCGGAGACGCGCAGCCCGGTCTGGATCGCGGTCAGCAGCAGCGCGTGGTCGCGCCGGCCGGCCCAGGTTGTGCGGTCGGGAGCGGCGAGCAGCGCGTCGATCTCGGTCTTGGTGAGGTAGGTGACGAGCGCGCGGTCGAACCGTTTGGCGGGCAGCGCGAGCACTCGCTCGATCACCGCCGCGTGCTCGGGATGCTTGAACGCCGCGTAGCGGAACAGCGACCGGATTGCTGCCAGGCGCACGTTGCGAGTTGTGGCGCTGTTGCCGCGTTCGTGTTCGAGGTGGTCGAGGAACGCGCTGATCAGCCGCACGTCGAGGTCGGCGACGTCGAGCTTCGACGGCGGCTTGCCGGTCTGCTGGGAGGCGAACGTGAGTAGCAGCCGCATCGCGTCGCGGTAGCCGGCGATCGTGTGCGGGCTCGCTTGGCGTTGGGTCATCAGTCGCTCGACGAAGAAGGCTTCAAGGGTGGGGGCGAGCAGAGTCATGGCAGGTCTCCCAAGGTGGTCTCAAGGCGCTTGGCGGCGAGCGCGAGCAACTCAGGCGCGGCCGTCAGGTACCGGTAGGTGTCGGAGGGCTCGACGTGACCGAGGTAGGTCGAGAGCGACAGCAGCCGCGGTTGCACATCGATCCCGGCGCGGTGCCAATCGATCACGGTCCGCACAGCAAAGGAATGGCGCAGATCGTGCAGCCTCGGGTGCGGTGATCCGCGCGGTCCCTCCAGCCCGGCCTGGCGGCGCAGCTTCCGGAACACCCGCTCTATGTCACTCTTGTCCGGCCGGTTGCCGTGGGTGGAGACGAAGAAGCTCTGCGTCCACGGCCGCGGCCACAGCTCGTCGCGGTGTCGGTCGTAGCGCGCCAGCGCCTCCACGGTTGTGCGGTGCAGCGGGACCTGGCGGGACTTGCCGAACTTTGTGTTGCGGATCGTCAACACGCCGGCGTCGAGGTCAACGTCGTCGCAGTCCAGGTGCAGCGCTTCGGAGATCCGCATGCCGGTGACCGCGAGCAGCCCGATCACGGTGCCGTGCAGCATCGCCCGCCGCTGCGGCGTCAGCGCCGCGGCCTCCGCGAGCAGCCGACCGATCTGCTCGGCGGTGTAGAGGTACGGGATTGCGTAATGCTTGCGGTGCAACAGCAGCCCGGTCGGCGGGACCTCTGTTGCCGGGTCGATCGTGCACACGTGCACCGCGAAGCCTCTGACCATCGACAACCTGGCCGCCTTCCAGCCTTCGGTGCCGCGCGTGTCGCACGCCCACTGCAGCGCCAACTCGGTGGTGATCGTCGACGCGCCCGTGCGCTCGAGGAACGACACGAAGGTCTCAAGCGCCCACTCGTGTCCTTGTAGGGCACGAACCGCAGGCTCGAGCGGACAAGGTGGACCAGGCACGTCTGCACCCAGGCCTGGGGGTAGACGGCCTCGATCGCCTCGGGGAAGCCCGTCAGGCCGTCCACGCAGCAGACCAGCACGTCTTGGACGCCGCGGGTCTTCAGATCGGTTAGGACCTGCAGCCAGAACTTGGCGCCCTCGGTGCGCTGGAACCACATGCCGAGCACGTCGCGGTCGCCCTCGAGGTTCACCCCGATCGCCAGATAACAGGAGAAGTTGCGGATCGCCTGCCCGTCGCGGATCTTGATCACGAGCGCGTCGAGGTACAGGATCGGGTAGATCTGCTCAAGCGGCCGGGTCTGCCACGCCTTGGCGTCCTCCAGCACCGCGGCGGTGACGCGGCTGACCGTCTCTCGGCTGACTCCGGGCCCGTACAGCTCGGTGATGTAGGTCTCGATCTCGCGGGTGGTCATCCCACCGGCGTACAGGGCGATGATCTTCTCGTCCAGGCCGGCCAGGCGCCGCTGGCCCTTCTTGACCAGCTGCGGCTCGAAGCGGCTCTTGCGGTCCCGCGGGGTGTCGATCCGCACCGCGCCCTGATCGGTCAGGAGCGTCTTGGGCGTTCCGCCATTGCGCGAGTTCCCGGCACCGCCCGGCGGGGCCTGCCCGGCCGGGTAGCCCAGGTGCTCGGTCAGCTCCTCCTCCAGCGCTCGCTGGACCATGCGGCGGGTGACCTCGCCGAGCACGCCGTCCTGCCCGAGGATCTCGCGCTCGCCACGCTTGCCGGCGATCAGCTCGTCAATCATCCCGTCCAGCAGCCGCTCGCGCAGCTCGTCGGGCAGCCCGTCGCGTCCGGCTCCGAGCTGATCCAGCAGCGCGTCGATCAGCGTCTCACGCGCATCGTCGGTCATTCCCGCCACCGATCTTCTCAGCCGGGCTTGGGCCAACGCCCCGTCGACCACCTCCTCGCTCAAGGGGCGGCGTGCAGCTTCCGCACTCCTCAGAAGGGGCGCGGCTCCCGGAGCTTGTAGCCGAGCGCCCGGCGGATCGTCAGGTAATCGGCTAGCGCGTCACGCAGCCCGCTCATGACTCGCCTCCGGGCCACGGCCGGGCGAGCTCTCTGAGACGCTCCCAATCGACCTTCGCGTAGACCACTGTCGTGGCGTGCCGGCGGTGGCGCAGCAGAGACGCGATCTCCTCAAGCGGAGCTCCCGCCCGGAGCGCGTTGGTCGCGACCGTGTGCCGCAGCGAATGCACCCCGACCGGCTCAAGCCCAGCGCGCTCGCACGCCGCGCGGACAAGCATCCCGATCGCACCCGCGCCACCAGTCAGCCCTCTGAACGGCGCCCGCGCCTTGACGAACACGTGCGGGTCCTCACACGACGGGCGGCCGTGACGCAGGTAGTCAACCAGCGCTTCGCCGACATCGGCCGGGAGCGGCAGTCGCTCGTGGCGGTCCTGCTTGCCGCGAACGATCAGCTCACCAGCGCGCCAGTCAATGTCCGCCAGCCGGAGCTTGGCGACCTCGCATGCCCGCAACCCCAAGCGCGAGAGCATCAGCAAGATCGCGAAGTCACGACGGCCCACCGCCGTCATGCGATCGCAGCTCGCCAACAGCCTCGCCACATGCTCGGACGGGAGCGCCTTCGGCAACGACGCGCAGCGCCACGATGCAACCTTCGGCACGGCGCCCGTCAAGTCCGCAGACAGCAGTCCCTCCAGGAACAGGAACCGCAGCAGCCCCCTCAGCGTGCTCACCAGCGCCACGCTCATCCTGCGGCTGCGGTGCCGGCACTCTGTCAGCACGAAGCCCGTGACGTCACCGGCCGTGACCCGCTCCAGGCCGCCACCATCCAGATCAAGCCGACCGGTCAGGAACAGCCGCGCGGTCCGCCGGTACTCCCAGACCGTGTGCGAACCATCCCTCAAGCCGCGCTCCCGCATCAAGTACCCGACGAACTCGGCGACCAGCAACTCGACCGGGTCCGTCAACGCCGTGGGCTCCGGCGCTGGCACCAGCCCAACATCGCGCAAGTACGCCACCAGCTGCCGCTCCGACGTCGGCGAGCACCACGGCTTCCCCCGCTGCGAGACACGCACGGCCTCCAGGAACTCCGCGATCAACGGCTCCGTCAACTGCAGCCGCTCGACACCCCGCATAACGATCCAGTCACTCAGCTCCGCCATCAGACGCATCCGCGCGTGGATCGCAGTCCACTCATAACCCCGCTCCCGCAGCTCGACCAAGAAGCCGCTCGCGAACGGAGACAACGGACCTCCCACCCGGGACGGCAACGACCTGCCCATCAGCTCCTCCTTCACCGGACGACACACACCGGCAAAGGAATCGCTCAAGCTCGAGAGTTATGCCGAGCCGATCAGCCCACCGACCCGCCGCTCAGCAGCCAGCAGACGACCACCAGCGACCCTGCTCGGCATAACGACCGCCCCGGCATAACACGGCAAAGGCGACAAGCGTCGCGAGGTGGGGATGGACACGTGGGCGTGGGAGCAGCTCGAACCGTGGCAGCAGCTCCGCATCACGATTTCCGGTCGGCCCGTTCTTCTGCGTGATCCGCGGCCCAACCGCCGTGCGCAACTGGGAACAGGCGTCCGCGCGCCGCCAACTGAGCCGGACCGCCGCCGCCGCGGGAGTCAGGCGTCGGTTTGCGCCACATCAGCTCCGCCACGCGCACGCGATCGAGATGGCCCACGAACGGATCCCGCTGCCGATCATCCAGCGCCAACTCGGGCATGCCCATCTCGGGGTCACCCTCGATTTATCTCCAAGGGATCGACAACGCGGAGATCATCGACGCCGTCCACGCCCGACGACCACCGGTCATCCCGGCAACCGTCGGCCTGCGCACCGCTCCGTAGCCTAAGCACCCAGAACGGAGACCCTTGACGGCAACCGCGAACGCGCAGACACGACCGGCGCCGGCTCGAGCTCGTCCGCCCTCCACCCTCAGGGCGCCGCGCCGGGCTCGCACCTATGTCCCGTTCGCCGGCCCTGGCTGATCCGGGAAAGTGGAAGCCGGCCGGTGGCTGGGGCTCCCACGAGCTCTTGCGGTCACTTCCTCGTGATTGAGGGACGCGCGGCCGATTCGAGGTGGATATTTGCAGGGACGACGATGACCGCCGCGTCGCCTAGCAGCATCCTTGTTGCGCGTGCTTGCTCGGTGGCCGCCGCTGGCTAACGCTAACGCGCGAGGGCTGGTGGGCCTCGCGGCTCTCGCGTGTCGTGACTGAGAGGCGCGCTTGCCGCGCGTTCCGGGCATTCCGTGAGATCGCAGCCGAGTACCGCGGCAAGAGCAGCACCGGCCTCATTGCGCGACGGTCGGTGCGATATCTGTGCTGTCGGTGTTCGGTGTGGCGGACGGGCTCGTCGTCGTTGCGGTGGCTGGGGCGC
Organism: uncultured Solirubrobacterales bacterium; assembly: GCA_963757235.1. Taxonomy (GTDB): domain Bacteria; phylum Actinomycetota; class Thermoleophilia; order Solirubrobacterales; family Solirubrobacteraceae; genus Palsa-465. The sequence goes on from CAVWRC010000015.1 coordinate 243,487, forward strand.
TGGGCGCCACCGTACCTGTGCTGTCCGTGCTCGACGTGGGGGGCGAGGTGGTTGTGGTGATCGTGCTCGGTGCTGCGACCGGAGTCGTCGTTGTGGTGGTAGCCGGGGCGCTCGGTGCCGACGTTCCTGTGGTGCCCGTGCTCGACGCGGCGGCCGGAGTCGTCGTTGTGGTGGCAGCGGGGACGCTCGCTGCCGCCGTATCTGTTGGGCCCGTGCTCGGTGCGGCGGCCGGAGTCGTCGTTGTGGTGGCAGCGGGGACGCTCGCTGCCGCCGTATCTGTTGGGCCCGTGCTCGGTGCGGCGGCCGAAGTAGTCGTCGTGGTGGCAGCGGGGACGCTCGCTGCCGCCGTATCTGTTGGGCCCGTGCTCGGTGCAGCGGCCGGCGCAGTCGCCGTGGTCGTGGCGGTGGTGCCCGGTGCGGTGGCCGGCGCGGTCGTTGTGGTGTTGGTAGGCGCGCCTGCGGTCGGGGCGGAGCTCAACGGGCCGGCAGGGGTCAACGCGATGGTCAGCGCTGTCGCGGGGTTGGAGGGTGTAGCCGGGGCCGGCCGGACAGCCGGTGGCGATGGAAGTGGGTGGCCCCCGTGGGTGCTGTCATGGATTGCACCTGCGCCAGCGGTTGCGATCGCGGCTGCTGTGAGGATCTTCGCGAGGACCCCCGTTGCACCCAGGCCACCAACCCCGACAGAGGCGGCATAGTCCGCACCAACGGCCGTGACCGTGAGTCCGGTGGCGACAGCCGCAACCGACGGTGCGCCAGCGATCACGGCGGTGCTGGCCGCACCAGTGGCAGCGGCGACGCTGCCCGCTGCGGCTGCGCCAGCGCCACCGGCGGCGGTTGCGCCACCCGCGGCGAGCGCACCGGCGCCGCCCGCGCCACCGGCGGCAGTCGCGGCACCCGCGGCGAGCGCACCGGCGCCGCCCGCGCCACCGGCGGCAGTCCCGCCGGTCGCGGCGAGCGCACCAGCGCCGCCCGCGCCACCGGCGGCAGTCCCGCCGGTCGCGGCGAGCGCGTAGCCGCTGCGAAGCGCTGAGCCCAGCACTGAGGCCTTGAGCTGGCTGGTCAGCGCCACGGGGAGAAGTAGCGCCAGCGCAGCGTGCTGACGGCGGACCTCACTCTCGAAGGCTGCGCAGCTAGGGCAGCGGTCGATGTGGGCGCGTGCCATGCTGCGGGCCAGGACCGTCCCCTGCAACGTTGCTAGCCGCTCGCGGATCTCTGCGCACGGGCGCTCTCGCGCGCGCCGTCCACGCATCAGCGCCTCGCGCGCCTGAAAGACCAGCGCCTTCACCTTCTCTTTGCGCACGCCGATTACGGCAGCGATTTCTTCGTGCGAGTGATCCCCGAGCTCGAAGAGCACGAGCGCCGCGCGCTGGTCGGCCGGCAGCCGCTGCATGTCCTGCAGCATCTCGCGTAGATCCTCCCGCCGCTCGACTTGATCCGCGACGCCCTCGAGAAATGGTCGATGTACCACCACCCCGTCGACATCGACAACATCGCAGCGGGTCCGCAGCTCAGACAGACAGCGATTGCGAGCGATCGTGTACAACCATGGCCGCAGCGCAATGTTGCTCTCGCCGCCGCGCAACGCCCGAAACGCGGAGACAAACGTCAGCTGGAGCGCGTCCTCCGCGGCCTCGCGACTTCCGAGCATATGCACGCAGAACGCGAGCAAGCCGCGAGCGTATCGATCGTAGATGGCCTCGAAGGCGGCATTGTCCCCGGCCCGCAAGCGGGCCACAAGGTACTCGTCGCTGTCGCCCAAAACGGACCCGCGATCCAGCCGGAACCCGGCGATTGCCGCGCTCACCCCCATCCGCACAGTGTGGGCTACATAACTCCGAAAGTCCAGCCGGGCACGTTCGACCAGGCCGCATGCGGTCGGCTGGATGGCCAACCCGGTTGAGGCAAACTGTGCGCCGGCCGGCCGGCCGCGTCGGCCAGACGGCGGCCCCGGGGAATCCGTGCTCCCCGGGGCGCCGTGCCCCCAACCGAATTGACAAACCGACAAGAAGCACGCCGCCCAGGCTTGCCCCGTCGCGCCCTACTCATATCAACGCTGAGCGAAGCGAAAGGTTGGTCAACTTAAGTGAGGTTTGCCAAAATTGGATCGGTGCTACGGTTTCGAGATTAGAGGCCTCGCTTGTTCCGGGGCCTAGGGGATGCAGATCGACGTTTCCGCAGAGCCTGGGACGAGGGAACTCGTCCCACGGGTCAGGGGAATCGCCCCCAACCACCCTGACCCTCCGGGGGGCCCGGATGGATCTTGGCCCCCCGGACCCACCGCGATTGTCTAGCGCTTTTAGCTGCCTGTGAATCCGGTTTCCCGTCGCGTTTCCGCCGCCGGCATTTGCTTCTCGGTCATCCTGTTCCCGCCGAGGGGTTGGGCCCTCCTTAGGTTCGGCTTACCGGACTTGAGTCCGGACTCGACGGGGTTCCCGTGTTCCGCACGCGTGAGCTGCAGCCGGGGTGGGTGCCCTCTCTACCCCGAGGACGGCGGTGCTCCACCCGGTCAAGTCGTCTCCTTGACCGGCGCCTGCCGCTCTTCGGCGGCCAGTCCTTCCATCCTCGCCACCAGCAATCCATCGACGAGGGTCCCATCACGAGGCATCAGCGAGGGTTCACGCAATTCACCCGTCCGGCCTGCCCCTCGCCTGTAGCCCCCGGGTGGGTCGGGCGCCCTTGGGCTTTCCCCCGGGCTTCGCACCCCGCCGACCAGGAGCCGGACGACGCACGCCGAGGTGGGGACAGGCCATCGAAGCACGGACCTGGAACTACTCGCTCAACATCTACATCGGGCTGATCCTCCAATCGGTAGTTCACTCACAACGTGCGACCTCGCGTCGCACGACGACTTGGGAGAGTCCGCCGGTGGTCGGCGCGGCGCGCCTTCGACAGTTGCGGAAATCGTCCTTCTCGGCAGCGACGCCGCCGTGGGCGTTGACGCCTCGATCTGCAGGCGAGCGACAGTCAGCGCGTTTGCTGAGGATTGCCTTGAAGTCCAACGAGCAAGCGGACCAGGCGTTGCCGCGCCGCACTACGATCGGCAGTGCAGCAGCCCTTGCGGCGGCGCGGCGTCCGTGGGACCATGCGTCCCGTCCGGACAGGGGTCGCACGGTCTTCCCGCCCTGCTGACGGTCTGCGAGAGCGGTGACGGCTGCTTGCGGTGTTTCATACGGGTGGGCTTGTTCGTCGTTGAGCGCGTTCACGGGTGAACGTAAGGGGGGCGAGGGAACCCATGGGCACCGGCCGCGGGAGCAGACAGACTGGTGCTCGGGTGGACTCCAGTCGGGGTCCTGGGACCGGCATCTGACGTTGCGCCCTCGGGCCTGGTGCTGGTGATTTGCGTGGTTCCCAACTATGAAGCCGAGCTTGGTATGAGACGTCTGTTTGGAGTTCTCGTCATCGTGGGCTGCCTCGTGGCAGTCCTTGGCCTTTCCGGAAGCGGGTCGGGTCCCGCGGTGGCATCGGCTGCGGCTCCCGCGCAGCGGATCGGAATGCGGATCCTGCTCATCACCGACGGAACCGACACGAACTTCGCCGACCCCACCTGCGTCGCCAACCCCGGCATCTGCAACGCCGGCATCGCCTACCAGGATTGGGTCAACACACTCCAGCGCGAGGGCATTCCGTACACGCCGATGATCACCAGTAGCGCAAGCCCTGGCAGCGTGCCGCTGCCCGCCCTCTCGTCGACGCTCCCGAACGGAACCCAGGTCGCCAACTACCAGGGCGTGGTCGTGGCGGTTTCCGGCACCGTGGGCTTGACCGACGCTCAATGGAGCCAGCTGCAGACGTTCGAGCACAACTTCTCGGTTCGTCAGGTCACCGCTTACGTCGTCCCGAGCAGCGACTACGGCCTGGGTTCGGCCAACCCGCCGGGTGGAGCTCAACTTCCGCTCTCGACCCCGCTGACGCTGACCGCGAGCGGCGAGAGGGTCTTCCCGTACCTCAACCACATTGCCGTCGACCCGACTCAATCCACCTGGGCCTACGAGGCGACGCCGCTGCCTGGCGCGAGCGTCAACACGCTCATTTCCGGCCCGGGCGCGAGCTCCCTGCTGGGCATCTACACCGCCCCCGATGGGCGCGAGACGATGTTCCAGACCTTCAACGAGAGCCAGTACTACCTCCAGAGCGAGCTGTTGCGCCATGGCGAGCTCGACTGGCTGGCGCGGAACACCTACTTCGGCGACCAGCGCAATTACCTGGAGATGGACATCGACGACACGTTCACCCCGGACGACGTGTGGGACACGGCGACGCACTCGATCGACTACAGCGACGCCGACGCGATGCGCATGAACCCGTCCGACGTCGCGACCGCCGCCACGTGGGAGGCGGCGCACAACTTCCGCATGGACCAGCTGTTCAACATGGGCGGCAGCGCCGTCTACCAAGCGGACAACGGCGGAACCGATCCGTTACTGGCGGCGTTCCAGGCCACATGCTCCTCGAACTGCGGGCCCGGCGACGCCGGAACGGGCGAGCCCTACGCCGATTCGTTCGGCTGGATCAGCCACACCTACGACACCCCCTACATGGACGTGGGTTGCGCGACCCAGAACTACATCGAAGCCGAGCTGAACGAGAACACCAACGTGGCCCATGAGGTGATCGGCGGCACGGCTGGTACTGGAGGCCTTGGTCTGGCCGAGACCACGGACCCGTCGCTGTCGCTCGGATACGAGGACGGGCAGGTGTTCGTCCCGGGGAACCATTCCGGCTTCGCGGACCTGGTGCCGGGAAATCCGGCCACGGTCGATCCACCGATTATCGACGATGACCTCACGACGCAGAGTGCGACGGGCGGCTCGCTGCCGGCCGGCACGTACGAGTACGCGGTCAGCGACCAGTTCACGAACTCGCCCACCGCGGGTCAGTCGGCGGCTTCCGTGACAGCCCCGATCGACGTGACGGCTGGGACGACGAACACGATCTCGATCTCGTGGCAGGCGATCTGTCACGCCGCGGACTATGTGGTCTACCGTGGCTATACGGCCACGCCGAACGCGACCACCGGGTTCACCTGGACCCGGCTGCCGGCGGCCGCCGGGTCCGCATACGGCGCGGTGTCGACACCGTTCGATCCCACCTCCGCGAACACCGGCAATCCCGCCTCGACCTCGGACGTCACCGGCGGCGGCGAGCCGGAGCTGACGTATCCCGACACCGGCGCTGCCGGCACGGCCACGACCGAGCCCTCGACCTCGGCGGAGAACGCGATCGAGTCGCCATGGGAGCAGAACCAATGGTTCATCCCCGCGCTCGCGGCGGTCGGGATCACCGCCGTCGGCGACGATGCCTCAAAGCCCTACCCCAACCCTCCCGACACCCAGTTCGGCATCGGGGCCAGCTATGCCGGTAGCGAATATCCCACGAGCTCGACCTTCCTGGAGGGATCAGCGCGGGTCGTGCCGCGTCACCCAGTCAACATCTACTACAACGCCGGGACGGACGCCCAGGAGCTCGACGAGTACCAGACGCTGTATCCGGCTGGCTCGTTCGCCTGCCCCACCACCTGCACCTTCCGCGACGTCATCACCCAGGTGGTCTCGGGGCTGTTCAGCACGACGATGGCCAACGATCCGCGGCCAAGCTACGTCCACCAGACGAACATCATCGGCACGCCACCCGCCGGGTCCGAGGAATCGCCTGATCTCCTCCCGCCGTCGACCTACGTGCCACCAGCGACGTGCACCGCGGGGGCGCCGTGCACCAAGGGCGACGGAACGCTATATCAGGCGCTTGATCCGCTGCTCTACCAGTACAACGAGTACTTCAACTCCAGCGCCCCGTTGGTGCAGCTGACCGAGCAGGCGATCGCGAACCTGCTTGGCGAGCAGTCCGGCTGGGCGGCGGCCAACCCCGTGCAGATCACCGGCTCCATCCAGAGCAAGGCGGTCACCGTGCAGAACGGCGGCCCGCCGACCGAGCTCCCCCTGACCGGCACCAACGTGGGCACCCCGTACGCCGGCACCCAGTCGGGCTGGACGTTGGCGCCGAGCGGCACCAGCACCTACACCGCGCTCGCCGCCTGGCCGGCTCCCCCCACCGGCCCCGCGATCCCGACGCCACCGACCGGGTCCTCGCCGGGCAATCCGGCCGGGCGGCTCGCCTACATCGCGATCCAGGCCGCCCCGAGGGCGGTGTCGATCAAGAAGGGCAAGGTCATGGTGTCGCTGAGGTGCGTGGCCACGAGGGGCAAGACCAAGAAGGGAAAGGTCTGCGCCGGCCGGTTCAAGCTCAAGGTGGGCGGCCGGGTCCTGAGCCACAAGTTCCGCTTCAAGTCAGGCAAGATCGACCACATCCAGGTGATGCTTCCCAAGCGCGTGCGGGCAAAGGTCGCATCTCTTCATCGCAAGCACCGCAAGCTCATCGGCGCGCTCGTGATCTCGACGAAGCAGCCGAAAGGGCCGGCGCGAATCACCTACGGCAAATTGACGATCCGGAAATGAGGCACGGGCGACGGTTGATCCTGGGCGTAGCCACGACGGCCATTCTGAGCGCGTGGCTGCTCCCGGCCACGTCAGCAGCGGCCGCCGAGACCGTCAAGTTCAAGCTCTCATCCGACAGCATCGTCGCCAACGGCACTTCCACCAGCACCGCGCCGCGGTCGTCACCAGCGATGGGGTCCGGGTCAAAGAGCGACCAGCTCCGATTTCGTTGGATTAGTCGATGGTGAGATGGTGTCGACAGGAACGGTGGCCCGTGCTGCCGGCACAGAGGTCCCTTGGGCCTTGATGCGCTCTCCAACGACTGTCCCGGTCACGGCGCGAGACGCGCGCCCGAGGCGCCTGCGCCTCGCGAACTGGCGTCGAGCAACTTGTGTGGGCTGCCTGGCGCCATCGAGGTAGCGGACTTGGACCGGCTGAGGGCTCAGTCGTTGTTCCTGATGCCGGCGAGAGCGGGTGGCGTGTTGGCGCCGACGGGTGGTCGGGCTGTGCGGTGGCGGCGCGCGTAGGTCCATATGCGTCCGGCGGCGTAGCTCATGGCGCTGATCACGCCGACGTAGAAGCCGACCGGCCAGTTGGTCTGGTAGGAGAGGGCGATCGCGGCCCAGGTGACGACGAGGGCGATGGCGATCGAGAGCGCGATCGCGGTGGTGGGTCGGGTGGTTTACGCGCGGGCGGCGGCGGGGGGGCCGATCATGAGGCTGAAGATGAGTGCGGTTCCCACGACCGGGAGGGTCATCGTCGAGGCGAGCGCGACGAGGAGCAGGAAGCCGAGTTCGATGGTGTAGGGCGCGATGCCGCGAGCGTCGGCTGAATCGGGGAGAATCGACGAGAGCAGCCGTGGACGCCTCCATCTGCGGACGAGCGACAGTGAGCGCGTTTGCTAAGGATCGGCTTGAAGCGGAGCGAGCAAGCAGACCGCCCGCTGCTGCGCCTCACCACGATCAGGATCGCGCGCCCTTCGAAGGACCACCGCCGCTGTCCGGGAGCGGACGCGTGCGGGCCGCTCGGGACTGGTGGAAGCCGCCGGCCGCCCCCGGTCAAGGCACAACACCGGCCGCTGGGTAAACCCAACAACGTCGCTGGCAGACGGGCGGGATGGTGCTCCTGCTTCCTTTGCGCCGCAGCGTCCCCCGGCATAGGAGCCGGAACCCGCAAGCCGCGGCCTGAAGGGCCGAGCGCTTTCCGGGCGCGATGAGGTTTCCGTCGCTACCCGAGGTGGCGAAGGGAGCGCATCGGGCTCCTCGCGGTCCCACGCGTCGCGGCCGGTGTCACCAAGCCATCCGCCAGCTGCGCTTGCGCCAGGCCCACCAGCCGGCGCAGGAGGGAGGTCGGGGCACGCCCCACCGCGCGCTGGTCGGACAGCTGCGTGTTGGACCACGCGCGCAGTAGCTCGACGATCGTAGTGGTGCGATGAAACGGGTCGGCGATGACGACGCCGTCGGTGAGCGAGAGGGCGGCGCGCAGGGTGCCGCCGACTTCGGCCAAGAGGTGTGGTCCGTGCAGCGGTCGGGCGCAGTCGAGTTGTGCGAGTTCTTCGAGCGCGCGCTCGTCAGCCGGGCGGGAGAGCCGCAGCGTAACCGCGTCGGCGGAGACGGTCGGGGACGTGCCGGTCCGGGCGCCGCGGGGCGTGGGCCGGCGTGAGCTCGTGAGTTCGCCGGCGCGGCGGGCTTGTTCGGCCTCGCGCGGCAGATCGTTGAGGTGTTCGTGTGCGGCGGGGTAGGTGGGCGTGGGTGACATCGAATGGCTCCTTTGGGACGTAGGTGGTGTGGTCGAGATCGACGATCTCAGCGGGCCGCGCAGCCGGCGCGAAGCTGGCGCGAATCGCCCGTGAAAGCGCGTTTGAGTGAATTACGCAAGGGCAACGCGATCGGTTCGATGAGGCGGCACAATGCGTGCGTGCGAATCGAGCGGACGCGTGAGAATGTGTTCACGGTCACGGCGACCAGTCAGGAGCTGTCGGCGCTGGTCGCGGCGGCACGGATGGCGCTCGAGGCGATGCGGGGTGCGCCCGAGCCTCCGCCGGCTGAAGCGGTCGCGGTGCTCGAGCGGGTGATCGGAGACTTCGATCGAGCGCGCGATCGGCTGATGCGAGCGGGCGGCTGACAGGTTGGGTCAGCCGCCCGCCGAGAATTGCGTCAGGCCGGCGCGCCCGCGGCTGTCTGCTCGCGGACGTGCGCGGTGACCTGGTCGAACTCCGAGGTGAACTGGTCGTAGTCGAACTGGAGGGTGTTCAGGTAGGTGCTCCAGCCCATCGTGTTCTTGGCGATCATCGCGGTCTCGGTGATCTCGTCCTCGGTCGCGCCGAACAGCCGCGCCGCTTCGGCGTGGAAGTAGGCGCAGTAACGGCATCGGGTGGCTCCGGAGACGGCCAGCCCAATCATCTCCTTGTACTTGTTGGGGATGGCGGTCTCGGACAGGACCAGTGATTTGAAGCTCGCCCACTCGGTCGGGAGCAGGTAGTCAGGGACGCGCTGGAAGAACTCGGGAACGAGTCCCAGGGTCCCCTCGATGTCCCGATCCGCCTCGTGGCGATCCTCGACGACTGACATGGTTGACCTCCTGGTCGGTGGTGTTGTCAGGACGACGATCTCAGGCGGTCGTGCCAGTGGCGCGAAGCCCGCGCGAATCCGCCGTGAAAGCGCGCTCCGCGAACGCGCGGAGCGCGAGATTGACGCCCACCGGCTTGCGCGCCTGGGGGCAGTGACCGCCGTCGGGCACGCGCAACAATTCCCCGCCGGTTGCCTTGACGAGCGCCTTCGCGTCGGCGTGAGCGGTGATCTTGTCGTTGGGCGCGGAGATGACCAGCACCGGACAGCGCGCCCGGCGGGCCAACGCCAACTGATCGCGCCGCGTCGCCGGCGCGGCGAGGTCGCCGAGGACGCTGGCGATCAGCGTCCTCGCGTCGGTCTCGAGCGCCCAGCCAATCGCGTCCTCGAGCTGTTTGGTCGAGTGCGACGTATTGAAGACCCGGCGCATCCACCACTCGACGAAGTCTGGGTAATCGGCTAACCAGTGCGCCCCGTTGAACTTCAGCCAACCCGCCGCGACCGGCGGACGGATGAACAGGCCCCGCCGCAGTCGCGGATGGGCCATGATGCGCCAACGCAAACCGTGGACCGGGCTGACGGGGAAAAACGGCGCAACGAAGGCGGCGGCGAGAACGCGCGCCGGATGGTCGGCGGCCAACAGCAGCGCCCGTTGTGCCCCTTTCGAGAGCGATACGAGCACCGCTTCCGCGGTCTCGGTCGCGTCCATCACCGCGAGCGCATCCGCCGCGAACTCCTGCTCCCCGTATGCCGCGGGTTTCGTCGGCCTGTCGGATCGCCCGTTGCCCCGGGGATCGAAGGTCACCACGCGGCAGTGCCGCGCCAGGTAGGGGATCTGTGCCTTCCAGCATCGCGAGTGGATGATCGTCCACGTCGGCAGCAGCAACACGGTGGGATCGCCGTCTCCGTAGCGCTCCCAGAACACGCGGACCCCGTCGCGTTCGACGTAGCCGGTCTCGTCGGGATAGCGGGCTCTCCTCACAGCATCTCGGCGATTCGCTCGGCAGCGCGTCGCGCGCCGTCGGTCTCAACCGGCAGGTAGTCGACCTCACGCCCGATCTCTTCGGCGATGGCATCCGCGATCGACCCGGGCGTTGCACTGTCAAAGTCCATCCGCCGTCCCGCGCGATAGCGCTCGAGGCGGTGACGGACGTGGAAGTTCTGCTCGAAGTGGTGTCCGAGGGGGAAGTAGATAAACGGCCGGCGGTTCGCGGTCAGCTCCATCGCCGTGGTCAGCCCGCCCTGGACGACCGCCAGGTCGCAGGCCGCCAAGTGGCGATAGAGATTGTGGACGTAGCCCACGACTTCGAGACTCTGGTGGCGGGGCAAGGACTCCGGATCGATGCGTGGCCCGGCGACGACGATCGTCCGCAGGCCGGGAATCCGCGCGGCGGCGAGCGGATGGGCGTCGATCACGCGGCGCAGCAGATGTTCGCCGACGCCGGAGCCGCCGACGCTGACGATGCACACTTGCTCGTCCGGTCCGTAGCCGAGCGCGTGGCGGAGCGCTTCGCGGTCCGCGAGCGCCTCCGGAACGAATCCTGAGACGTAGCCGGCGAAGTCGAAGTGCTGCTCGGTCCACTCGCGGATCAAGGGCAGTTCCGGCCCAAGCCGGTCGGGGACGATGTCGTCGGGGTTACCGACGAAGATCGCGCGGTCGCGCAGGCGCGGGAAGCGCGCGATGTGCTCGACCATCTCGGCGTTGTAGTCGGCGGTCAGGAACGCCTCGCGCTCGCCCCCGTCAGGCATCGGCAGCCACCCGACGAAATCGGTCAGCCAGCAGTACGCGGCTCGTTTGACCTCGGGGTTCTCGTGAAGGTAATAGTCGAGCTCCCACGCTTCGTCGCCGATCCACAGGTCGTAGGGCTCGGCCTCCACGAGATCGTGGAACACCATGAAGTTCGCTACCAGGATCTCGTCCATCCGCCGCCATGCCTGGAAGCAGTGCAGATCGTGCTCGCCCGATTCGGATTCGATGTGCAAGGACTCGTTCGCCAGTTCGCCGCTCGCCGGGTGGACGCGCTCGCCCTCCTCCTCCAGCACGCGCGTGACGGGATCCTGGGCCAGCCAGTCGATCTGAAGGTCGGGCGCCAGTGCTCGCAGTTCACGCGCGATCGCGACGTCTCGCTGTGCGTGCCCCAAGCCGATCGGCGAGGAGATGTAGAGCGCCCGTCGGGGACGTGCCCTGGCACGGGTCCAGGCCGAGGTTGGCACGCTCCGGGGATGGATGAAGTCGCGGAGCATGAGGTTGACCTTGACCGGATCGCGCGCCTGGGGGCAGTGGCCTGAGCCCTCGAGGGTGACCAGCGTGCCGCCGGTCGCCTCGGCCAGCGCCTGGCCCTGGGCGCGGGGGCGGATCATGTCCCGGTTACCGTGCAGGACGAGGGTTGGGCAGCGCACCCTTTTACACGCCGACCGGAAATCCTCTCCGCGCGGGAGGTCGATCCCGCGCTCGGTGTCGACGAGCGTCTCGGGTCGGGTGGTCAGCGACCACCCGATGGCGTCCTCGATCTGCTTGGTCGAGTGCGGCTCGTTCAAGCACTTTGCGAAGAAGAACTCGAGGAAGCCCGTGAAGTCCCGGCACCAGTAGTGCCGGTTGTGCTTCGCCCACTCCTCGTCCGTGTCGAGCAGGTCCTCGAACGGGTACAGGCACCGTTCGGGGTGGCTCGGTGCGAGCGCGACCGCGGGACCGATGTGAACGACCGCGTCAACTCGCTCGGGGTGGTCGGCGGCCAGAACGGTGGCGGACAGCGCCCCGCACGAGAAGCCGACCAGCGTCGCGCGCGCGGTGCCGGTGGCATCCATCACCGCGAGCGCGTCCGCGACCGTCTCGTCGATCGTGTACGCGTGCGCGCCGGCGGGCTGATCCGAGCGCCCGCCGCCGCGTCCGTCGAACGCGACTACCCGGCAATGGCGTGCGAGATAAGGAATCTGGAGCTTCCAGAAGCGGGAGTGGGCGATCGACCAGGTTGGGAGCAGTAGCGCGGTTGTGTCGCCCTCGCCGTAGACCTCGTAGAACACTCGGACCCCGTCGCGGTCGACATAGCCCGTCTCTTTGGGGTAGCGGGCGCGGGTCTGCTCGGGCGCCACGGCGGGGGATGTCGCGGTCCCGGTCATCGGGGGTGGTCGGGGCCTGTGGTCCGGGCGGCTGACGGTGGCGTGGTCATGGTGCAGACCCTCTCACTTCGCCGTGTGCGGAGCGCGAAATCAGCGTGAAACGGGTTTACGCTTTCGCGCAATGCTGAGGGTCCTGGTGCTGGGTGAGTTAGCGATCGAGCTCGACGGCACCGCGCTCGAGCCGCCGCCGAGCAAGCGCGCCCGTGCGTTGCTCGGCTGGCTGGCGCTCGACCGGCGCATGCACGCCCGCGCGGGACTGGCGGCGAGATTCTGGCCCGACGTGCTGGACGACAGCGCCCGCACGAGCCTGCGCAGTGCCCTGTCCGCGCTGCGGCGCGCGCTCGGGCCCGACGGCGAGCGTTACCTGCTTGCCACCCGGGATGAGGTCGGCCTCGCCGACGACTCGCTCGTGTGGACGGACCTTGGCGAGTTTGAGCGTCGGGTCGAGGAGGGGCGCCTCGAGGAAGCGCTCGAGCTCAGCCGCGGCGAGCTGCTCGTCGGTCTCGACGAGGACTGGGTGTATGAGCGGCGCGATGAGCATCGCGATCGGGTTGCCGGCGTGCTGGCGCGGCTGGCTGCGGACGCCGAGCGCGACGGGGACATGGCGCGCGCGATCGACTACACCCGCCGGCAGGTGGCGCTCGATCCGCTTGCCGAGGACCCCCAGCGCGAGCTGATGCGGCGGCTGGTCGCGGCCGGCGATCGCGCTGCGGCGATCAGGACCTTTGAGCGGCTCAGCCGCCGCTTTCGCGACGAGCTGCGGATCGTCCCGTCGCAGGCGACCCGTGCGCTGGCCGAGGAGTTGCGCCGCGGCGGCGAGGGGACTCCACCCGAGCCGCTTGAGGTTTCCTCCGGCCCGCCGAGCGCTGCGGACGCGCCGGTCGCCGCCGCGATCGTGACGCTCCTGTTCACCGACCTCGTTGGTTCGGCCGCGCTCCTCTCGGCGCTGGGGGATGATGAGGCCGAGCGCCTGCGACGCGTCCACTTCGGACTGCTGCGCGACGTGGCTAGCGCCCACAGCGGGCAGGAGGTGAAGAACCTCGGCGACGGGCTAATGGTCGCGTTCCCGAGCGCGGTCGAGGCCGTCGGCTGCGCGATCGAGATCCAGCAGGCGGTGCACCGACACAACGCACGCCAGGCCGACGAACGACTCCGGGTGCGCGTGGGCCTGAACGTGGGTGAGCCGATCCGCGACGAGGGGGACTACTTCGGTACCCCGGTGGTCGTCGCCAAGCGGCTTTGCGATGCCGCCGACGGCGGCCAGATCCTGGCCTCCGAGCTGGTGCGCGCGCTGGTCGGTTCGCGCGGAGGATTCGGCTTCCGGCCATGCGATCCGGTCGCCTTGAAGGGATTCCCGGAGCCACTTGCGGTCTGCGAGATCGGGTGGGAACCGGCCGTCGAGCGCAGGGTCTCTCTCCCGCCCGCGTTGACGGTGGGCGAGCCGGCCCCGCTGGTCGGTCGCGGCGCCGAACTCAAGGAGTTGAATCGACTGTGGCGAGACGCGCGCGGCGGTACGCGCGCGGTCGTGGTGGTCGTCGGGGAGCCCGGGATCGGAAAGACTCGGCTCGCTGCGGAGTTGTGCCGCGGCGCCTACGCCGAGGGCGCGGCGGTCCTACTCGGGCGCTGCTACGAGGACTCGATCGTCCTGTACCAGTCGTTCGTTGAGGCGCTTCGGCACCATGTCTCCGAAACCCCGCTCGATGAGCTCCGCCTCCAGGTGGGCCGGCATCGCCCGGTCCTCGCCCGGCTGATTCCCGAGCTTGCCGATCCGGCGCCGCAGTCGACCACGAGCGCGACGGGCGGGTCCCCCGAAGGTGAGCAGTTCCAGCTGTTCGACAGCGTCGCGTCGCTGCTGCGCGCGATCGCGGAACAGCATCCGCTGATCCTCGTGCTGGATGACCTTCACTGGGCCGACGTCCCCACGCTGCTGCTCTTGCGGCACGTCGTCCGCGCCACCGAGGGCGCCTCGTTGCTGATCCTTGGGACCTACCGGCAGACCGAGGTCGACGAGGCACACCCGCTCGGACAGGCAATCGCGGAACTGCGCCGCGCGCGGGCGCTCGCCACCGTCACGCTCGGCGGTCTCGGCGAGGGCGAAGTCGCGGAGCTGGTCGCTTCGCAGCTGACCGGCGCGGCCCCGGCGACGGTCGCGCGATCGATTATCGAGCGCACGCAGGGGAACCCCTTCTTCGTCGAGGAGATTCTGCGCCACGTCGGCCCAGATGGCGACGTCAGCGATGCCCTGACGCGGATCCCCGACAGCGTCAAGGACCTCCTCCTGCGCCGCCTGCGGCGGCTCGACGAGGGCTGCAAACGTCTGCTGAGCATCGCCGCCGTCGCCGGACACGAGTTCGCCCTGGACGTCCTCGAACTCGTGGCGGGCGGCACTGCGGAGGAAATCGCGGAGGGACTCGAGCCAGCCATCGCCGCGCAAGTGATCCACGAGTCGCCAACCGCGGTCGGACAATACAGCTTCGCGCACGCGCTGATCCGCGAGACGATCTACGAGCAGATTTCCCTCACCCGCCGTGCGCAGCTCCATCGGCGGATCGGTGAGGCGATCGAAGGCGCGCTCGGGGACGCGGCGCAGCAGCGGGCGGGTTCGCTCGCCTACCACTTCTCGGCCGCGGGGGATGTGCGCAAGGCGTACGAGTACCACTCAACGGCCGCCGCAGCGGCGTCGCTCGTCTACGCAGTCGAACCGGCAATGGCGCACTACACCGCGGCGCTCGAAGCCGGTGCGAAGCTGGGCCTCGAGGCCGCCCGCGAGCCCGCACTGCGAGGTCTGCTTCTGCAGCGCGGGAAGTTGCGGTGGCGCACCGGGGACGTGAGCGGCGCGCGTCGGGATCTGGAGGCGGCGCTCGATGCGGCGCAGCGGGCGGGCGATCGCGTGAGCGAGCTGGAGGCACTCAACGAGCTCGGCATCGTCAGCCTTCGATCCGACCTCGGCGCGGCCGCCCGCTCGCACGAGGCGGCGCTCGAGATCGCACGCGAGCTGGGCGACGTCGCGGCCGAGACGAGCGCGCTGGATCGCCTGTCGGTCATCTCCTCGCACCTGCTGCAGCTCGATCGGGCGCTTGAGCTCGGCGAGCGGGCGCTCGAGTTGGCCCGCGGAACCGGCGACGACATCGTCACCGGCCGCGCGATCGACAGCATCAAGCTCGCCGCCCTGCAACTCGGGGATCTGCGCCGGCTGGAGGCGCTGACCGCCGAGCTGAACCTCTATGGCGCGAGCGCGGCGATCTCTGGTACCTGCAATGGACGCTGCTCGAGTCGGCCTTCGTACCGCTCGGGGCCGCCCACTGGGAAGAAGCAAAGGAACGGCTCAGGGCGGCGAGCG
>CAVWRC010000016.1:0-551986 GCA_963757235.1 uncultured Solirubrobacterales bacterium
TGCGCGGCACCTTCACCGGCGTTGCCGTCAAGGCGCCCGGCTTCGGCGATCGCCGTAAGCGGATGCTTGAGGACATCGCGATCCTGACCGGTGGCGAGGTGATCACCGAGGAGATGGGTCTCAAGCTCGAGAACACCCAGATCTCACAGCTTGGCCGCGCTCGTCGTGTGGTCATCGCCAAGGACACGACCACGATCGTCGACGGCAACGGTGAGGCGGACGCGATCAAGGGCCGGATCAACCAGATCAAGACCGAGATCGAGAACACCGATTCCGACTTCGACCGCGAGAAGCTCCAGGAGCGCCTCGCGAAGCTGTCGGGCGGCGTTGCCGTGGTCAAGGTCGGCGCGGCCACCGAGACCGAGATGAAGGAGAAGAAGCATCGCGTCGAGGACGCGCTGCAGGCCACGCGCGCCGCGCTCGAAGAGGGCATCGTCCCTGGTGGCGGCGTCGCGCTGCTGGTCGCTCAGAAGGCGCTCGACCTCGATTCGTTCGAGGATCCGGACGAGAAGACCGGCGCGCGGATCGTGCGTCGCGCGCTCGAGGAGCCGATGCGGCAGATCGCCGAGAACGCCGGCCTCGAAGGCTCGGTCGTCGTCAACGACGTCCGCAAGGCGAAGAAGGGCGAGGGCCTGAACGCGGCCAACGGTCAGATCGTTGACCTGGTCAAGGAGGGCATCATCGATCCCGCGATGGTGACGCGCTCTGCGCTGCAGAACGCGGCCTCGATCGCCAAGAACATCCTCACCACCGAGGCCATCGTGGCCGAGGTGCCGGAGAAGGAGTCCGGCGGCGGTGGCGGTGGCATGCCCGACATGTCGGGGATGATGTAATCCGCTGCTGAAACGCAGACGCTTTGTAGGTTGATGGAGGGCCCGGCTGACGCCGGGCCCTCTTTTTTTCGGGGGTAGCGGGCGGAGCGGGTCGCCATTGCCCAGCTGGGGTGGCAGCGCGCGGGCGTATCACACGGCGCCGTGGCACCTCTAAGAGAAGGACATGCTTCTTGGCACTCGCAACCGCCTGACCATCGCTCGATGGCTGCGCCGGACGGCAAATCGAACCCCGGGCCTTGATCCTCTCGGCCGGCGTCGCGAGCTTTTGCTGTGCGGGCGGGTTGCCCTCGTTCGGACCGATCTGCTCGCGCTCGCCGACCTGCTCGAACGAACCGAGGATCCCGATCCGGATTCCGTGGAAGCGCTGCGAGCGTTGCTGCGCAACGGCTGTGACAGCCCGCTCTACAACGCCGATCTCCACATGTCCGAGCTCCGCGCGGCGCTCTACTACCTCCGCGTCGGCCTGGGTGACGCCACGGTGGCGAGGGCGGCGAGCCTGCCGACTGACGCGAGCGTGGAGCTGGGCTCAGCTGTCCGCCATGTGCCGGCGGATCCCCGGTAGCGACCGGACGTGACGGTGGTCGGTGGCGGGGCAGAGTCGGAGCGGGTCGAAGTGGATCGGGGTGATGCCCGCGGCGAGGGCGCCGACGACGTCGTTGTCCAGGGCGTCGCCCACGTGGACGGTGGCGCGCGGGTCAGCGCCGGCGAGCTCAAGGGCGATCTCGAAGATGCGCGGGTCGGGTTTGGCGACGCCGACCACTGTCGAGTCGACGACGGGTGTGTTGGCGAAGCCGCTGTCGCGCAGATTCTCCGCGCCGTGGCCGTCGGAGTTGGTGACGATGACCACGGCGATGCCCGCTTTTTGGAGGGCGACGATCGTGTCGATGGCGCCAGGGGTGTGCTCGCTCCAGAAGACCTGGCCGGTGCGCGTACGGTTGGCCAGCCGCGCCCATACGGCGAGCGCTTCCGCCGTCCGTCCGGAAACAATTCCAAGCTGGGAGAAGAGGGCACGCTGATAGTCCTGGCGGGCGGACGGGCGGTCGAGCGTGTGGACCGCGCGGTAGTGGGCTTGCGGTATGGCCTCGGGCTCGACCTCGATGCCGACCTCGGCCAGCGCGCCGGCGAGCAGGTGGCGGTCGGGGAGCACGAGCACGCCGCCGGCGTCGAGGAACACGGCGCGGCACGGGAGGCGTTTGCGCTTGGTCAACCGGCTCGGGTGATCGCGCCGGCCATGAGCGCCTCGTAGACCTCGGCCGTGCGCTGTGTCACCTCGGCCCAACCGAAGCGGAGCACGTGCTCGCGCGCCTCGGCGACGAGCTGTGCGCGCGCGTCGTCGTCGAGCAGAACCCGCTCGAGCACCGCCCGCAGCGCGGTGGCGTCGCGGGAGGGGAACCGCAGGCCGACTGTGCCGCCAACCGGCACGACCTCGCGCAGCCCGCCGGTGTCGGCGACCACGCAGAGGCAGCCGGATGCCATCGCCTCGAGCGCGACGATCCCGAACGGCTCGTAAATCGAGGGCACGATGCATAGGTCGGACACCCGGTAGAGGGAGTGGAGCATGTCGTCGCCCACCCAGCCGAGGAACACGCCGTGCTCGGCCAGCCCCAGCCGGCGGGCCTGGCGCTTGAGCTCGGCCTCGGCAGTGCCGGTGCCCGCGACGACGAAGCGCACGCCGCCGATCCGCCGCACCACCGGGGCGAGCGCGTCGAGCGCGAGGTGAAAGCCCTTCTCGTACACGAGCCGCCCGACCAGGAGCACGAGCAGCTCGCCTGGCCCCGCGTACTTTGAGCGCAGGGCGGGCAGATCGTCCGAGACCGGCTCGAGGTCGTGGGGGTCGACCCCGTTGGGAATCGCGGTGACCTTGGCCGGGCGGATGCCGAACACGTTGGCCACGTGGACGCGCATATATCGCGAGCAGGTGATCACGTGATCGGCGTGGCGCACCATCGCCCGCTCGGCGGCGTGGATGTGGGATTGGGGATGGTTCTGCACCCAGCCCTGATGGCGGCCGTACTCGGTGGCGTGCACGGTGACGAGCCACGGGCGCTCGATGCTCCGCGCGGCGCGCTCGGCCGCGCCGGCCACGAGCCAATCGTGCGAGTGGACGAGGTCGAACTCGAAGCGGTCGCACAGCTCGGCGGCCAGCGCGTGCATGTCGGCGTTCATGGCGTCGACCCAGCGCACGAACGCCCTTGGGTCCTTCGGGAACGGCGGCTCCCCGACGCGATGGACGATGACCCCATGCTGGTCGGCGTCTGCCGGCAGGCGACCGCCGCCGCGGGTGAGGACGTGGACCTCGATTCCGTCGCGTACCAGGTGCTCGGAGAGCTTGCGGACGTGGCGGCCGAGGCCGCCCTCGATCACTGGCGGGTACTCCCAGGAGACGAGCAGGACGCGCATGAACCCGGGAGGGGACCCTATCGAGTGGGAGAGGTTCGTGACACCATTACGTGTCGCGATGGAACCCCAGGGCAACCTCACCCCGATCGCGCGTGCCGCCGACCCCATCGACCCAGGGGTTCGCATCGGCCACGCCCATCTGCGCACGGCGGACGTCGACCGGATTCGCGACTTCTACGTCGGTGTGCTCGGCTTCGACGTGATCTCAGAGGCCCGCGACGTGCCCGGATGGGGCACCACCGGCGACATCCTGTTTCTGTCGGCCGGCGGGTACCACCACCACCTCGGCTTCAACACGTGGAAGTCGAAGGACGGCGCACCGCAGCCCGACGGCTTCACGGGCCTTCATCACGTGGCGATCGCCTATCCGACGCGGCGGGGCTTGGCGGATGCGTCCCGGCGGCTGGCGGCGGTCGGCTGGCCGATCCGCCAGCACACCGATCACGGCACGCACGAGGCGATCTACGTGATCGATCCCGACGGGAACACGATCGAGCTGATGTGGGACAGGCCGCCCGAGCAGTGGCCGCGCGACAGCGAAGGCCATATCACCGGCGGGTTCGGACCAGACCTCGATCTCGACGAGCTGCTCCGCGAACTCGACTGACGGGGCGAACGGGGCGGCCGGGGTGGTTAGAGACGCTCGAAGACGGCTACGCCGTGCTCGCCGACCAGCCGGGCGATCGGTTCGCGGGCGTCGAACGACCGCTCGTCGCCGCGCAGGACGTCGCGCCAGTGGCCGCCGGGCAGGCCGGTCAACGTGCCTTCGAAGGGCGCGTTGCGGAGTGCGGCGAGGACCAGGATCTCGCCGCCGCGTAGGAACACGCACGTGTCCCCGCCGGCATCGACGGGCTCATAGCCGGCGGCGAACGGGGCCGGTCGGCGCGCCCGCAGCCCTAACAGGCGCAGGATCGCGAACATCTTCTGTGTCTGGAGCACCGGCGGCGCGCCGCCCATCAGGCGGCGGAGCATCGCCTGATGCCAGTCGAAGTCGACCGGCCGGCGGTTGTCGGGATCGACCAGGGCGCGGAAAGGGAGCTCGTCACCCTGGTAGATGTCGGCGAACCCGGGCGTGGTCAGCTTGAGCACGAGCTGTCCGAGGGCGGCGCGGTCGCCGAGCTCCGCCACCCGGACCGCGAACGGCTCGAAGTCGGCCAGAAACGCCTGGTCGGAGTACAGGGCACGGGCGAAGCGCTTGACCGCCGCCTCCCAGTCCTGGTTCTGCTCGACCCAGTTCGTGTTGCGCTTGGCCTCGCGGAGCGCCTTCTCCATGTACTCCTCGACCCGCTCGGGTGAGATCACCCACGCCCCGACCAGCGTCTGGAAGAGGAAGTAGCGCTCGACGTCGTCGGGCGCACCGTCGTGGCGTAGCGGGTCGGTCAGCTCGAGCCAGCGCGTGACGTGCTCTCGACCACTCCTCGGGGATCGACGCCAGCGCGCCGATCCGGGCGCGGACGTCGCCCGAGCGCTTGGCGTCGTGGGTCATCGTCGTCAGCATGTTCAGCGGGAAGCGCTCCGCGCGCTCGACGCAGCCGGCGTGGAAGCGCGCCACGTCGATGCTGAAGCGCGACGGGTCGCCCCCCACGTCGTTCAAAGCGAGCAGGCGGATGTAGCGGTAGAACGCGGTGTCCTCGACGCCCTTGGCCATGATCGCCGGCGTCGTCTGCTGGAAGCGCGTGACGAACCCCGGCGGCCCTTCGCGTTCCAGCAGGAGCCGCGCTGCGATCTCCGGGTTCATCTCCGACTCGGAGATCGCACGGCGATCCTCGTCTGCGACGCGCCCGGCCACCGGATCGACGTACGTCCTGTACACAGGTAGCGACGCGAGAGCGTGCTGCAACTCGTTCTTTGGCGCTGGAGTCCCGTATATGTGAACTGAATCGCCAGAGTTCTCGCGGAGCAGCCGGTCGACATCCTGGTCGAACGGTCCGCGCACCTGCTCGAGCTTCGCCTCATGAGCGATCTCGCCGAACGACCGCGTGTCGCCCGATACGCGTTCCCACAACGCGGTTAGGGGCGCCTCGCCGGCGGGATCGACGAACAGCGCACACACGTCGTTCATGAACTCGTAGCCGACCGTCCCGCACACCGGCCAGTCGCGCAGCCGCTCGCCGGGATCGAGGATCTTCTCGACCCACACGCGCTCGACTCCGTGAGAACGCAACTGCCCCAGATAGCCCGCCGGATCGGCGAGCCCGTCCGGATGGTCGATCCGCGCGCCCCCGATCACGCCCTCGCGCACCAGCTCGAACAGCAGCGCGTGCGTCTCCTCGAACACGTCTGGGTCCTCCTGGCGCACGCCTGCCAGGTCGCCGATGTCGAAGAATCGCCGGTAGACCCCGGTCGATGGCTCGATGTCGAAGAACTTCGATCGCAACGACGGATCGGTCCAGTACCGATTCCGGTCGTCGACCGCCATGTGGTTAGGGACGACGTCGAGGATCAGCCCCAGTCCGGCGTCGCGCGCACACGCCGACAGCGACGCGCAGCTCGGCCTCGCCGCCGAGATCCTCCGACACCCGCCGCGGGTCGATCACGTCGTAGCCGTGCGTCGAGCCCGGCCGGGCCTGGAACGACGGCGACAGGTACAGGTGGGAGATCCCGAGGTCGCGCAGGTAGGGCACCAGCTCGCGCGCTGCGGCGAACCCGAAATCGCGGGTCAGCTGTAGCCGGTAGGTGGCGCGCAGCTCGGTGCTCACGCGACCCGCGTTAACTCATGCGACGCGCTTGAGGATCACGATCGAGCGCGCCACGACCGCCAGCTCGGTCCGGGCGCCGTGGCGCTCGCTGCCCGGCTCGGCCTCGGGGTCGGCCGTGGACAGCTCGAGCGCCCACTGCGCCCCGAACCGCCGGCGCGGGAGCGTGAACACCCGGTCCTCGAGGTGGGCGTTGAACAGCAATACGAACGAGTCGTCCTCGACGTCCTCCCCGCGGGGGCCCGGCGTGGGTATCTCGCGTCCGTTCAGGAACATTCCGAGCACGTGCTCGCCGCCCTGCCAGTCGCGGCGGGTCATCTTCAGCCCGTCGGCGCGGAACCACCACACGTCCGGCAGCCCGGAGCCCTTGACCTCCTTGCCGCGCAGGAACGTGTCGCGGCGGAACGACGGGTGCTCCGGCGCAGGCGGATCAGCCGGCGGGTGAAGTCGCGCAGCTGCGTCTTCTCCGGCGTCTCGGTCCAGTCGAACCAGGAGATCTCGTTGTCCTGGCACCAGCCGTTGTTGTTGCCGTGCTGGGTCCGGCCCGATCTCGTCGCCGCCGAGGAGCATCGGCGTGCCCTGGGACAGGAGCAGCGTGGCCAGGAAGTTGCGCTGCTGTCGAGCCCGCAGGGCGAGAACAGCCGGCATCGTCGGTCGTCGCCCTCGACGCCGTAGTTCCAGGAGCGGTTGTCGTCGGTGCCGTCGCTGGTTGTCCTCGCAGGTTGGCCTCGTTGTGCTTGTCGTTGTAGGAGACGAGGTCGCGCAGCGTGAAACCGTCGTGGGCGGTGATGAAGTTGATCGAGGCGAACGGGTCGCGCCCGTCGGCCTCGTACAGGTCGGCCGAGCCGGACAGCCGCGCGGCGAACTCGCCGCGAGTTGGCGAAGCCGCGCCAGAAGTCGCGCATCGTGTCGCGGTAGACGCCGTTCCACTCCGACCACAGGACCGGGAAGTTGCCGACCTGGTAGCCGCCGGGGCCGACGTCCCAGGGCTCGGCGATCAGCTTGACCTGCGAGAGGACCGGGTCCTGGTGGATTACGTCGAAGAACGCCGACAGCCGGTCGACATCGAAGAACTCGCGGGCCAGCGCGGAGGCCAGGTCGAAGCGGAAGCCGTCCACGTGGCACTCGGTCACCCAGTAGCGCAGCGAGTCCATGATCAGGCGCAGGACGCTCGGGTGGACCGGGTTGAGAGAGTTACCGGTCCCGGTGAAGTCCATGTAGTGGCGCGGGTCGTCGGGCATCAGCCGGTAGTAGGCGGCGTTGTCGACGCCCTTGAAGGACAGCATCGGGCCTAGGTGGTTGCCCTCGGCGGTGTGGTTGTAGACGACGTCGAGGATCACCTCGATGCCGGCGCGGTGCAGCGCCTTGACCATCCCCTTGAACTCGCGCACCTGCTCGCCGCGGGAGCCGGTCGCGGCGTACGCGGCAGTGCGGTGCGAGGTAGCCGATCGTGCTGTAGCCCCAGTAGTTGTGCAGCCCGTTGTCGGCAAGGAACGACTCGTCGGAGATGTGGTGGACCGGCAGCAGCTCGACCGCGGTCACGCCGAGGTCCTGCAGGTAGGCGACCGCCGGCTCGGAGGCCAGGCCGGCGTAGGTGCCGCGCAGATCCTCGCGAACTTCCGGGTGGAGCATCGTGAAGCCCTTGACGTGCGTCTCATAGATCACCGTGTCGGCGAACGGGACGTTCGGCGGGCGGTCCCCCTCCCAGAGGAACGCGTCGTCGACGACCACCGACTTGGGCATGGCCGCCGCGTCGTCCTCGTCGTCGGGCTCGAGGTCGGCGTCCTCCTCGCCGGTCGGGACGTAGGGCAGGACGTTGGCGTCGTGGGCCCAGTCGACGACGCCGTCGATCGACTTCGCGTACGGATCGAGCAGCAGCTTGGCCGGGTTGAAGCGATGGCCGTGCTCGGGCGCGTAAGGACCCGCGACGCGGAAGCCGTAGCGCTGTCCCGGGCCTACCTCGGGGAGGTAGCAGTGCCAGTTGAGCGCCGTCCGCTGGGTCATCGGGATGCGTGTCTCGTTGTCCTCCTCGTCAAACAGGCACAGTTCGACGCCCTCGGCGTGTTCGGTGAACAGCGCGAAGTTGGTCCCGCCCCCGTCCCAGGTCGCGCCCAGGGGGAACGGGTGTCCCGGCCAGACGTCGCTCACGTGACCAACGCTCCGGACATCGGCTCGAGCTCCACCCAGCCGCCAGCGATCGTCGGCGCACCGTGCGTGGCCAGCTCCACGGAGGAGCCGGCGCATGCCACCCGCCGCGCGCTCGTGGGCGAAATTGCAGATCACCTCGAACCGGCCACGTCGCACCCGCAGCCAGCGCTCGTCCTCGTCGAACGCGATCGAGTCGGCGTCGCCGGGCGGCAAATGACGGCGCACCCGTAGCAGGTCGGCGTAGAGGTCGGCCAACGCAGGGTCGCGCTCGCGAGTCAGCTTGGAGCGCTCAAACGTCGCCGGATCCTGCGGGTCCGGGATCTCCTCCTTGGCAAACGAACCGAACGCGGCGAACTCCGCCCGCCGGCCCTCGCGCGTCGCGTCGGCGATGCTCTTGTCGATGTGGTCGGTGAAGAACTGAAACGGGGCGTTCTCCCCGTACTCCTCGCCCATGAACAGGAGCGGCACGAATGGGTTCAGCAGCGTGCAGAAGGCGGCCAGCGGGCGCGCCGGCGCTGGCATGCGATCCCCGAAGGCCCGGTTTCCGACTTGGTCGTGGTCCTGGTCGAAGACGACGAACCGCTCGGTCGGCACGTCGTCGGCCGGGGCTCCGAAGCGCCGCTGGCGAAAGATCGAGTAGTTGCCGTCGTGGACGTGGGGGCGGTGCCAGGCCTTGGCCAGCTGAGCCACCGAGCCGAACTCGTCGTAGTAGCCCTCGTCCTCGCCGGTGACGAGGACGCGCAGCGAGTGGTGGAAGTCGTCGGCCCACTCTGCGTCGCAGCCCCAGCCGCCGCGGTCTCGGTCGCGCATGACGATCGGATCGTTGAGGCCGCTCTCGGCGATCACCAGGGCATCGTGGCGCGTGGCGTGGACGCGTCGCGCGACGGCGGCCACGAGGTGTTCGGCGCTCGAGTCGACGATCGCGTGGATCGCGTCGAGGCGCAGGCCGTCGATGCCGAAGTCGGCGATCCAGCCGGTGGCGCTCTGAGCAACGAATTCGCGGACCGGGTCGCACTGCGCATCGTCGTAGTTCATCGCCCGTCCCCAGGGCGTCTCGTACTTCGTGGTGAAGTACGGCCCGAATGCCTCGAGCGCCTGGGTGCCGGATGCGCCGATGTGGTTGTAGACGACGTCGAGGATGACGGCGAGGCCGGCGTCGTGGGCGGCGTCGATGAGCCGCCTGAGTCCGTGCGGTCCGCCGTAGGACGACTGCGTGGCCGAGATGTAGATGCCGTCGTAGCCCCAGCCGCGCTGCCCGGGGAACTCGGCCACCGGCATGATCTCGATCGCGGTGATCCCCAGCTCGGCCAACTGCGGCAGATACTCGAGGGCCGCGTCGAATGTCCCTCCAGGCGAGAAAGTCCCAATATGTAATTCGTAGATCACCAGGTCGCGCATCACGGGTGCGGGTGCGCGCCGTTCGGGCGCGCTCACCGAGACGATCCGCGATGGACCCCGTATCCCCTGCGGCTGCCAGCGCGACGCCGGGTCCGGAAGCGGCTGGCCGTCGAGCACGTAGACGTAATCCTCTCCGGGCTCGGCGGGGGCGACCACCTCGTAGACGCCGTACCCGGCGTCGTCAAGCGCGACGTCGCGGTCGCCGATGCGCAGAACGATCGAATTCGCCCGCGGCGCCCAGACCCGGAACTCGACGGTGCCGTCATCACGCGGGCGCGCGCCGAGCTGGCGCTCCCAGGGATATTCGGCCACGCCGGGCCCGACCGGCGCGGCTACGTCGATGCTCACTGCGATTCCGGAACGAACCACACCGCGGCGAGCGGGGGCAACGTCACCAACGCCGAAACCGGCTGGCTGTGCCACGGGATCGGTTCGGGGTCCAGCCCGCCGAGGTTGCCCATATCGCTGCCGCCATAGTAGGTGGAGTCGGTGTTCAGCGCCTCCTTCCACCGCGTCGCGCGAGGCAGGCCGAGGCGGTAGCCGGTGCGCGGCACCGGCGACAGGTTGGCCGCGAACACGACCAGCCGCTCGCCGTTCTTGGAGGCGCGCGCGAAGGCCAGGACGTTCGCGTCGGCGTCGTTGGGCTCGAGCCACCAGAACCCGGACGGGTCCGAGTCGACCTCCCACAGAGCGGGCTCATCCTTGTAGATCCGGTTCAGGTCGCGGACCAGCGATTGGATGCCGGCGTGTTCGGGCTGCTCGAGCAGGTGCCAGTCGAGCGAGCGCTCGTAGCTCCACTCCTGCTCCTGGGCGATCTCGGAGCCCATGAACAACAGCTTCTTGCCGGGATGGGCCCACATGTAGGCGTACAGGGCCCTCAGGTTGGCCAGCTTCTGCCACTTATCGCCGCCCGCCATCTTGTTGTACAGCGAGCCCTTACCGTGCACCACCTCGTCGTGGGAGAGGGGCAGGATGAAGTTCTCGCTGAACGCATACATGAGGCTGAAGGTCAGCTCGTGGTGGTGGTAACGGCGGTAGATCGGGTCCTGCTGGAAGTAGCCGAGCGTGTCGTGCATCCAGCCCATGTTCCACTTGAAGCCGAACCCGAGGCCGCCCAAATAGGTGGGCCGGGAGACGCCCGGCCAAGCGGTCGACTCCTCGGCGGCCGAGATGATCCCGGGCTCGCGTCCGTAGATCACCTCGTTGAACTCCTTGAGTAACGAGACGGCGTCGAGATCCTCGCGCCCGCCGAACTGGTTGGGAACCCACTCGCCGTCGTTGCGCGAATAGTCGAGGTAGAGCATCGAGGCGACCGCGTCGACCCGGATGCCGTCGGCGTGGTACTCGCGCAGCCAGAACAGCGAGTTGGCAATCAGGAAGTTGCGGACCTCGTGGCGGCCGTAGTTGAACACGAGCGTGCCCCAGTCGGGGTGCTCGCCGCGGCGGGGATCAGCGTGCTCGTACAGCGCCGTGCCGTCGAACCGGGCGAGGCCGAACTCGTCGCGCGGGAAGTGCGCCGGCACCCAGTCGAGGATCACGCCGATCCCGTGCTCGTGCATCCGGTCGATGAACTGCCGGAACTCGTCGGGCGAGCCGTAGAACGGCGTGGGCGCGTAGTAGCCGGTGACCTGGTAGCCCCACGAGCCCTTGAACGGGTGCGCCATCACGGGCAGCAGCTCGATGTGCGTGAAGCCAAGGTCCCTGACGTAGGCGCTCAGTTCATCCGCCAGCTCGACGTAGGTGAGCGAGCGGTTGCCCTCGAGCGAGTTGAGGCGCCAGGAGCCGAGGTGCACCTCGTAGATCGACACCGGCCGCCGGAGCGCCGGCGGCGCCTCGGCCCGGAGCGCCAGCCAGTCACCGTCGGCCGCGCTCCAGGTGTGCTCGGGCTGAAAGACGACCGAAGCGGTCTTGGGCGGAACCTCGGTCCGTAAGGCGTACGGGTCGGCCTTGAGCAGGATCTGGTGATCCTGGGTGAGGATCTCGTACTTGTAGTGGGCGCCCGGTCCGATCGCGGGGAGGAACAGCTCCCACACGCCGGTCGAACCGAGCGAGCGCATCTGGTGCAGGCGGCCGTCCCATGAGTTGAAGTCTCCGACCACGCTGACCGACCGGGCCGCGGGGGCCCAGACCGCGAAGGCCGTGCCCGTGACGGGTGGGCCGGGGGCGGGGGGCGGGAATCCCATTTCTCCCACGTGAGCCCCGAGCCGGGTGTAGAGCTCCTCGTGGCGGCCCTCGCTGATCAGGTACTGGTCGAGCTCGCCGATCGTGGGAAGGAACGCGTAGGGGTCGTCGATGGTGAACTTGCCGGCGTCGCCGTAGTCGACCTCGAGCTGGTAGCGCAGCGGCAGCTCGGCGCCGTCGATCACGCCCTCGAACACGCCACCGGGGTGGATCCGGCGCATCTCGACGGGCTCACTACCGTCGAGGAGCACGTTGACGCCGACCGCGGCCGGACGGAGCGCGCGCACGACGACGCCGCCGTTCTGCGGGTGCGCTCCGAGCACGGAATGAGGGTTTGAGTGCTCGCGGCGGACGAGCGACTCGAGCTCTGCGGTGGCGACGGTCATAGCCTGTCTGGGCCTTCCCAGGTTTACGCGCTCTCAAGCAGCCGCGCGATGCCGGCGACCGGGATCGGAATCCAGTCGGGCCGATTGTCGAGCTCGTAGCGGAGCTCGTAAATGGCCTTCTCGAGTTCGAAGATCGAGAGCAGGTTGGCAATCGCCGCCTCGCCGGCCGGCATCAGCGTCGAGTCGACCGAGGCGAAGTAGTGGGTCAGGAAGGTCTCTCGCGCTCGCTGCTCGAATTCCTCGGGGGCACTCTGTCCGCGAAGGATTTCGACGGCCGAGGTCACATAGGCGAACGAGCGCAGCATGCCGGCCACGTCGCGCAGCGGCGAGCGCTTCGCCCGACGCTCGGGCAGCGGCCGGGCCGGCTCGCCCTCGAAGTCGATGATCACCCAACCGCGGGGGGTGTGCAAGGTCTGCCCGAGGTGGTAGTCGCCGTGGGTGCGGATCACCCGGCCGGCGACGCCGATCTGGGCTCGGGCGGCGAGGCGCTCACGTACGTCCTGGCCGCGCCCACGGATCGGCGCCAGACGCTCGTCATCGTCGGGTAGGCGCAGGAAGATCCGCTCGATGTCCTCGTCGACGGTCGCGGTGAGCAGCGACAGAGCTTCCTGGCTTGGCTCCTCGGGCGCGAAGGCCGGGTCGCCGGCGTCGGAGGCGAGCGCGTTGTGGAGCTGGGCGGTGACCGTGCCGAGGCCGCCGAGACGCTCGAGGAACGTGTCGGGGGCCCCGATGATCTCGTCGAGCGCGAGTCCCCATCCGTCGACGGCGTCGGGAAGGAAGGCCTGACCGACGCCCAAAGTAGCGGCGAACGCCTGGCCCTCGTAGTCGTACCAGCCGTGCAGCGCCGCGATGTTGGGGAAGCTGCGGTAGGTCAGGAAACGCAGGACCTCGAGCTCCGGGTTCACGCCCGGTTCGAGCTTGCGGAACACCTTGAGCACGGTCGTGTCGTCGAACACCAGTGAGGAGTTCGACTGCTCGACGCCCATCACGCGGACGTTGGTCGTCTCGGCCAGGTTGGGCGATCCTTCGAAGGGATGGAAGCTGAAACGGCCCTCGTCGCTTTCGATCTCGTCGTCGGCCGCGATCCGGCGCAGCAGCTCATGGGCCTGCTCTGGCTCGGCCAGCGCGTCGTACACGACCCAGCCATCGGTGTGCGCGATCTCCTGACCGCCCGGAACCTCGCCCGGCAAGCCGATCGCCAGGGGCAGCTGATACAGCTCGTGCGTCCCGGTGGCGAAGCGGGTCTGGACGAGCGCCAAGAGCATGAGCGGATCCTCGCGCAGCGTGATGCTCTCGACGATGTCGATGCCGGCGATCGCGCGCGACTTGGAGGCGTACCACCGCTGCCGCTGGACCCAGTCGCGGAGCTCGTCCTCCTCCAGGCACCGCCGGATCTCCTCGGCGCTGATTCCCTGCAACCGCTCACTCATCGCTGGTCTCCTCCTGCTCGGGCTCGACCAGCTGGAACCAGAAGAAGCCACGGGGCCCCAGCGTCAACAGGTACGGCAGCTCCCCTATGCGCGGGAAGCGCGAGTTACCGAACAGCTCGACCGGATAGCGCCCTTCGAAGGCGCTCAGATCGAGCTCGACCGCCTGCGCCGAGCGCGCGACGTTGTGCACGCACAGGACCTGGTCGTCCTCGAAGGAGCGCAGGTGGGCGAAGATGCGCGGGTTGGAGGTCTCGATCGGCTCGTAGCTTCCGAAGCCGAACACCGGGTGCTCCTTGCGCAGCGAGATGAAGCGGTGCAGCCAACGCAGGAGGCTCGTCGCGGTGCGGAGCTGCGCCTCAACGTTCACCGCCTGGAACCCGTACACGGGGTCCATCAGAGGTGGCGCGTACAACTGCGCGAAGTCGGCGCGGGAGAAGCCGCCGTTTCGGTCACCGGTCCATTGCATCGGGGTGCGGACGCCGTCGCGGTCGCCCAGGAACACGTTGTCGCCCATCGCGATCTCGTCGCCGTAGTAGAGAACGGGCGAGCCCGGGAGCGAGAACAGGATCGCGTGCATCAGCTCGATCTCGTCGCGACCGTTGTCGAGCAGCGGGGCCAGTCGCCGGCGGATGCCCAGGTTGAGCTTCATGCGCGGGTCCTTGGCGTACTCCGCGTACATATAGTCGCGCTCTTCGTCGGTGACCATCTCGAGCGTCAGTTCGTCGTGGTTGCGCAGGAACAGACCCCACTGGCAGCTCTCTGGGATGGTCGGGGTCTGCTGGAGGATCTCGTAGATCGGGACGGCCTCCTCGCGCCGGATCGCCATGAACATGCGCGGCATGACCGGGAAATGGAACGCCATCTGGCACTCATCGCCGGTCCCAAAGTACTCGACCACGTCGGCTGGCCACTGGTTGGCCTCGGCCAGCAGCACCCGGTCCGGATAGCTCTCGTCGATCTCCTTGCGCACCCGTTTGAGGTAGGCGTGGGTCTCGGGCAGGTTCTCGCAGATCGTGCCCTCCCGCTCGAACAAGTACGGCACGGCGTCGAGGCGGAAGCCGTCGAGGCCGAGGTCGAGCCAGAACCGCAGCACCTCGAGCATCGTCGCCTGGACCTCGGGGTTGTCGTAGTTGAGGTCGGGCTGGTGGGAGAAGAACCGGTGCCAGTAGTACTGACCCGCGACCGGATCCCAGGTCCAGTTGGACGCCTCGGTGTCGATGAAGATGATCCGCGCGTCCTGGTAGCGCTCGTTCGTGTCTGACCACACGTACCAGTCGCGCTTGGGCGAGTCGCGGCTCGAGCGCGACTCCTGGAACCACGGGTGATCGCTCGAGGTGTGGTTCATGACCAGGTCGGCGATCACGCGGATGCGCCGGGCGTGCGCCGCGTCGATCAGCTCGTGCACGTCCTCGACGTTCCCGTAGTCGGGGTGGACCGTGGCGAAGTCGGCGATGTCGTAGCCGCCGTCCCTGAGGGGCGAGCGGTAGAAGGGCAGCAGCCAGATGCAGTCGATCCCGAGCCACTGGAGGTAGTCGAGTTTCTCGGTCAGCCCGCGAAAGTCGCCCGAGCCGTCGCCATTGGCGTCAAAGAAGCCGCGGATATGGATCTCGTAGAACACCGCGCGCTTGAACCAAAGCGGCTCGTGCTCGAACCATTGCCTGGTCTGGGTCTGCGGCGCGGCGGTGTCGTGCGGCGGCGCTTGGGTCGGCGCGGTCCGCGTCTCGGCCGCGATCAGATGGGTAAGGGTCGGCGGGCCGACGCTCATCAGATTTCGACCCGCACGACGTGCGCCTGGCGAACGCCGGGCTCGAGCCGGATGAAGTTGGCGCCGATGCGCCACAGGTAGCGC
This sequence comes from uncultured Solirubrobacterales bacterium, assembly GCA_963757235.1. GTDB lineage: Bacteria > Actinomycetota > Thermoleophilia > Solirubrobacterales > Solirubrobacteraceae > Palsa-465. Next base: position 15,322 of record CAVWRC010000016.1, read on the forward strand.
TCGTCGGTGAGCAGGTCGTGGGCGGTGAAGCTCGGCGGAAGACCGAGGTTGGCGGGCACGATCGCGAGTCCCTCCTGGGCCTGGTGGGGGTCGATGCTGACGACGGTGATGATCGTGTTGCCGGGCGAATGCTTGGCGTAGGCGACCAGCGCGTCGTTGGCGGTGTCGAGGAAGGTTACGTTGGTCAGGTCGTGCAGTGCAGCGTTCTCTTGTCTGATGGTGTTCAGCCGTTGGATGTACGGGAGCAGCGGGCCGTCGAGCGCGCGCTGCTTGATCTCGTATTTCTCGGAGTGCAGGTACTCCTCGGAGCCGAGCTTTACCGGGACGTTCTCGAAGTTCTCGTAGCCGGAATAGATGCCGTAGCTCGGGCTGAGGGTGGCGGCGAGGGTGACCCTGGCCTCGAACGCGGCACGGCCGCCGTGCTGGAGATACTCGTGCAGGATGTCCGGGGTGTTGGCGAAGAAGTTCGGGCGGAAGTACTCGCTCTCCTCGGTGTGGGCCAACTCGGAGACGTACTCGGTCAGTTCGTGGCGTGAGTTCTTCCAGGTGAAGTAGGTGTAGGACTGGCTGAAGCCGATCTTGGCGAGGTGGCGCATGACCGATCTGCGTGTGAAGGCCTCGGCGAGGAAGATGACGTCGCGGTTGTGCTCGTGGACGTTGTGGATCAGCCAGCGCCAGAACTCGAACGGCTTGGTGTGGGGGTTGTCGACGCGGAACACGGTGACGCCGGCGTCGACCCACTGGAGCATGATGGTCAGGAGGGCATCCCAGAGGCCCTTCCAATCGGACGAGTCCCAGTTGACGTTGTAGATGTCCTGGTAGCGCTTGGGCGGGTTCTCGGCGTACTTGAGGGTGCCGTCGGGCCGGCGATGGAACCACTCGGGGTGCTCGTGCAGCCAGGGGTGGTCGGCCGAGCACTGGATCGCGAAGTCGAGCGCGATGTCAATCCCGTGCTTTTTCGCCGCTTTGGTGAGTTTCTTTACATCCTCGATCGTGCCGAGGTCGTGGTGGACGGCCTCGTGGCCCCCGCTCTCATCGCCGATCGCCCAGGGGGACCCCGGGTCTTCCGGTGCGGCGGTGAGTGAGTTGTCGCGCCCCTTGCGGTTCGTGTGGCCGATCGGGTGGATCGGGGGGAGGTAGAGCACGTCGAAGCCGAGCTCTTGCAGGCGGGGGAGCTGCTCCTGGACGCCTCGGAGCCCGCCCCAGGATCGGGGGAAGAGCTCGTACCAGGCGCCGAACTTCGCCCGTTCGCGGTCGACCTCGATTGCGATCGGTTCGTCAAGCTTCACCGCGCCGTGGCGGGGCTCGATCCGCTCTACCGTCTGGAACAGCTCGGGACCGAGCGCGACGTCGTGCTTGGCCGATTCCGGGATCTTTTCGTCGCCGAGAGTCTCGATGGCGTGCTTGATCAGCGACTCCTCAGACGCGTTCTGGGCAGATTTCAGGGCATTCCGCAGGTGTTGGACGCCCTCGGAGAGCTCGCCCGCGAGGTCGTGCTGCTGGGCCGCGACCTTGCGCCCGAGCTCGTCCCGCCAGGTCCCGAACACGTCGGTCCACGCTTCGATCGTGTACTCCCAGCGGCCCTGTTGGTCGACCTCGAAGTTCGCGGCCCACCGGACGCCGCCGAGGTGGGCATCGAGCCGCTCCATCTCTTGTTCTTGTTCGTCGGCGGCGCCCGGGGCTCGGTAGCGGACGACGGCGCGGAGGATCTCGTGGCCGTCGCGGAAGATGTCGGCCTCGACCCGAACGGAGTCGCCGACGCAGCGCTTGGCCGGGTAGCGGCCGTCGTCCACCGCCGGGGCGGGGTACTGGATCACGATCCGCGGGGGCGGCTCACCGGCGCTGGCGCGCGGGCGCTTGGTAGGGGAAGTTTGGACCTGTGTGCTCACGCTCGTTTGGGGGCGTGCTCTCGTTGGACGGGGCCGGTCCCGGGTTCGTGGGTCCGCGTTTCTCTCCGCGAAAAATATCCTTCCTCGCGATGGGTAAACCCCTTTGGTCCTCTTGGACAGCGAGTCGTAGGTGACCGAGCTCCCGCGCTCGAGCGGCGTACAGCTGCATTTGACGTCGCTTCCGGGCGGGCGGCTGGGGGCCGAGGCCTACCGATTCGTCGACTGGATGGCGGCGGCGGGGCAGACGTGGTGGCAGGTGCTGCCGCTCGGTCCGCCCGATCGGCACCACTCGCCATACAAGGCGCGCTCGGCGTTTGCCGCGTGGCCCGGGTTCCTGGCTTCTCCGCGTGCTCCGGTCTCGGCGACGGAGATTTCTGAATTTCGAGAACGCGAGGCGTTCTGGGCGGTCGACTGGGAGCGCTTCGCTGGGCGGGGCGCCTTGGCCGACCAGGTGCGGTTCTCGCGTGAGTGGAGTGCTTTACGGTCGTATGCAGAGTCTTCTGGGGTTCGGATGTTTGGAGACGTGGCGATCTACGTGGCGGCGCGGAGTGCCGATCACATGGCCCATCCCGAACTCTTTCAAGAAGGATTCGTGGCGGGCGCGCCGCCCGACGGCTACTCCGCCAGCGGCCAGCTCTGGGGGAATCCTCTGTACGACTGGCCGGCTTTGCAGCGCCGGCGCTACCGGTGGTGGGTGGAAAGGCTGCGGCGGACGGCGTCGCTGTTCGATCTGGCGCGGATCGACCACTTCCGAGGGTTCGTCTCGTACTGGGCAGTTCCGGCGGGGGCGCGGACCGCGGCGGGTGGACATTGGATCCGCGGGCCTGGGCGCGCGGTGTTCGCGGCGGCTTTGGATGAGCTCGGTCCGCTGGCTCTGGTGGCCGAAGACTTGGGCGTGATCACGCCCGCGGTGGAGCGGCTGCGCGACTCGCTCGGGTTTCCGGGGATGGTCGTGCTCCAGTTCGGGTTCGATCCCGATCATCCGGAGAGCGTGCACCGGTTCGAGAACCACCCGGTGCACCGCGTGGTGTACACGGGCACGCACGACCACGACACCGCGCGGGGGTGGTACACGTCGCTTGATGTTGCGACGCGGTCTCTGGTGGACGAGACGCTGGCGCGGGTCGGCGTCCGCGAGCCGCGCGCGCCCTGGTGGGGGCTGATTCGCCTGGCGCTGGCCTCCCGGTCGGAGGTGGCGATGATGCAGGCGCAGGACGTGCTCGGCCTGGGGAGCGAGGCGCGGATGAACGCGCCCGGCCGGGTCGGGACGGCCTGGAAGTGGCAGATGAATCGGGGCGCGCTGACCCCGGCGCTGGCGCGGCGGCTGCGTGAGGCGACCGAGGAGGCGGGGCGGCTCGCCGGTTGACCCGCGGGGGCGGGCTCAAGTTGTGGGCACCCCCGCCGATCCCAGAGGACGATGAGTATTGCTGCCGTGGAGAGCCGCATCAGCCAGATCGTGGCGATGCAGCAACAGCTCTCCGATCCGGCCGCCCTGGTTTCTTCCCAGAATTCGAGCGCCACGTCCTCCGCGACCGGCGGCGCGAGCGCCTCGCCGACGAGCACGAGCTTCAGCGACGCGCTGTCCTCGGCACTTGCCTCAGGCACCGAATCCGCGATCGGCGGCACCGACTCGACGAACACCACCGGCGCGACCGCCGGGTACTCCGACCCCTCGATGGACTCGACGCTGATGAGCAGTAACCCGTCCTCGACCCTGTCCGCGCTGCTGGCGACGAACGGCGCCTCGGCGGCGGCCGGCGCCTCCGGCGTAGTCGGCGCTTCGGGCGTCGCTGGGACCACGGCTGGCGTGACAGCCGGCACCTCGGCGGACGCCCCCGGCGGGGAGGGGGGCGGGGGAGGGCGCCGAACTTCAAGCGATGGTCAACGAGGCCGACTCGCTGATCGGCAAGCCCTACGTCTATGGCGGCGGTCACTCCGGCTGGGGCCCCCAGGCGGGCTACGACTGCTCGGGCTTCGTCTCCGCCGTGCTCCATGCCGGGGGCTATCTCAGCCAGCCCCAGACCACCCAGGGACTGCCCGATCAGCCCGGGATCGAGTCCGGCCCGGGGCAGTACGTGACGATCTACGACCGCAACACCGGGCCGACGAACAACGAGCACGTGATCATCGAGATCAACGGTCAGTTCTACGAGTCCGGTGGCGGGGCCGGCGCGTGGGGCGGTGGCGGTGGTGTCGAGAAGATCGGCACCCCCTCCCAGGCCTACCTGTCGTCGTTCACGACGCTCCTGCACCCCGCCGGCCTCTAAGCGCCAGCCGCACCAGAAGCGCCCCCGATCCCGCGCTGACCTTGAAGTGGCGGTAGGCGTAGGTCCAATCTCCGCGGAGACGCTCCCAGCGCGAGGGCGAGTACGAGATCAGCGAGGCCGGTGCCACCAGGACTCGCATCCCGTCGCGTGCCAGCACGGCCAGCGCGCGCTGGGCGATGTCGATCTGCCCCAACGCCGTGGCATGGACATGGTCGGTCATCACGAGATTTCGAGCGCCCCAGGCCCGCAGGTCGACGACCAGGACCCCCAGCTCGGCCGCCACCCGAAGGATCACCTCGTCGAGGTCGCCCACCTTGGCGCCGGCCCGGGGGCGTCCGAGGTCGAGCGGCGCGGTCATGGTCAGGACCCGGTCGCACCGGTCCCGCAAGAACTCCAAAGCCGTCCGGAACAATGGCTCGAAGACCCCGGGGTCCCAGTCGACCGAGCGAACGTCGTTGACCCCGATATACAGGCAACCCACCTGATACCGCGCGCCGGCCGGCGAGCGCGCCAAACACGCCGGGATCTGCGAGGACACGACGTTGCGCACCGTTGCCCCGTCTACCGCGAAACCCGTGAACGGGAGCCCGAGACCGCGCGCCGCCCAGAGCGCCCACGACTGCAGAGCCACTCCCCATTGGAGCTCTCCGCCGCCGTTGGTGATCGAGTCGCCGAACGCGAGGACGCCCAATCGGCAATCGCCCGGATCATGCGGAGAGCCCGTCACGGCGCGCGAGAGTAGCCGCTTGTCCCATAATCCGCGGCCGTGACCGCGAGCTACGGGCGGGTGACAATGAACGACGGCCGTGAGGACGTCCGGCGGGCCGCCGAGGACCTGGCGGGGCGGCTGCCCGACGCGCTGGCCCCGCTGGCCCGGATCGCCTACAACTATCGCTGGTCGTGGCTGCCCGGCGGCCCCGAGGTTTTCAAGGCGGTCGACGCCGAGCGCTTCGCCCTCACCAACCAGAACCCGGTTCGCCTGCTTCAAGAGACGTCGGGGGGCACTCTGCGGCGCGCCGCCGCCGACGATGCGCTGCTCGAACGGATCGCCGCGGTGGAGGGGCAGGTGAGGGCCGACCTGAACCGGCCGCCCTACCCGTCGATCGACCCGGCGCGACCCGTCGCATTCCTGTGCGCCGAATACGGGATTCACGTCTCGATGCCGATCTACTCGGGCGGGCTGGGAGCGCTGGCCGGCGATCTGCTCAAGGAGGCCTCCGACTGCGCGATCCCGTTCGTGGCGGTCGGGCTGATGTACCGCCGTGGCTACTTCCGCCAGCGGATCGACGCGGGCGGCTGGCAGCACGAGTATTGGATCGAGACCGACCCGCAGCGGCTGCCGGCGGCGCTGGTGACCGGCCCGGATGAAAAGCCCCTGACCATCGAGGTGCCGATCTACGACGTCGACGTGACCGCGCAGATCTGGCGGGTCGACGTCGGCCGCGTGCCGCTGTTCCTGCTCGACACCGACATGCCCGGCAACGGGCCGCTGGAGCGCTGGATCACCGGGCGGCTGTACGAGTCCGATGAGAAGATCCGCTTGGCCCAGTACGTCCTGCTCGGCGCCGGCGGGGTGCGCGCCCTGACCGCGCTTGGGGTCGAGCCGGGCGTGATTCACCTCAACGAGGGCCATGCCGCGCTCGCCCCGGTGCAGCTCGCGGCCCAGGAGCTCCACTCCGGCGAGCCGCTCGCCACCGGTATCGCCCTCGCCCGCGAGCGAACCGTGTTCACGACACACACGCCGGTGCCAGCCGGCAACGACACCTACACACCCGAGCAGGTGACGGTCGCGATCGGCCGCTTGACCAGCCAGCTCGGCGTACCGGTCGAAGAGGTGATCGCGCTTGGGCGCACCCACCCGGAGGACGAGGGCGAACCGTTCGGCGTCACCCAGGCGGCGTTGCGCATGAGCCGCGCCGCCAACGGCGTGAGCCGTCGCCACGGCGAGGTGGCCCGCGAGATGTGGCACCCGCTGTGGCCCGAGCTCGAAGTGGACGATGTTCCGATCGGCTATGTGACTAACGGTGTCCACGTCCCGACCTGGATCGGGACACCGATGCGCGAGCTGTTCGATCGCCACCTCGGCGAGGGATGGATGACGCGCGCCGGTGACCCCGCGACGTGGGCGGCGGTCGACCGGATCTCCGACGCCGAGCTCTGGCAGGCGCGGCGCGACCAGCGGGCCGACCTGGTGGACGCCGTGCGCCAGCGCAGCACCACCGAGCGCCTGCTCCGCGGCGACGTCTCCGAGTATGTGCGCGCCGCCGCCGAGACGTTCGACGCCGACGTGCTCACGATCGGCTTCGCGCGGCGCGTGGCGACTTACAAGCGCCTGGATCTGCTGACCCGTGACCCCGAATGGACGCTGGCGCTGCTGGGGGGCGATTGCCCGGTGCAGGCGGTGCTGGCCGGCAAGGCCCATCCGCGGGACGAGGAGGCCAAGCGGGTGCTACAGCGCCTGTTCGGCATGAAGCAAGCGCGGATCGTCGGTCAGCGCGTGGTGTTCCTGGACGACTACGACCTGGCCACCGCGAGCTGGCTGGTGCGAGGTTGCGATGTTTGGCTGAACGTGCCGCGACCGCCCCTTGAGGCGAGCGGCACGAGCGGGATGAAGTCGGTCATCAACGGTGGTCTGCAGCTGAGCGTCCTCGACGGGTGGTGGGCCGAGGGCTATGACGGCGAGAACGGCTGGGCGCTGCCCGGCGAGGTCGACGTCGACCATCAGGCCCAGGACGAGCGCGACGCCGGCCTCCTGCACGAGCTGTTCGACGCCGAGGTCCTGCCGGCCTTCTACGAGCGCCACGGCGCCGAGCTGCCGGAGGCATGGCTGCGCCGGGTCCGGGCTTCGCTGAAGACGCTCGCGCCGCGCTTCAGCGCGACGCGGATGCTTTCCGAGTACCTGGCCGGGCCGTATCGGGGGGCGTGAGGCGCCACCGTCAGGCACCGTCGCCATTGGTTCCGGTCGGCGGGAAGGTCGCGACGGTCCTGGGCGTCTTTAACTTGATGGTTTTTACACGACCCTTCAGCATCCAGGGAAATGGCGACCGGCGCCGATAACACGAAGCCGACCGACCGCGAGCTGGCCGAGCTCTCGGCGCTGGCCGACGGCACCCTCGATCCTTCGCGCCGAGCTGACGTCGAGGCGCGGATCGCTGCCTCGCCCGAGCTGGGCGCGGCGTACGACCGCGAGCGGCGGCTCCTGGCCGCGCTCGCGCAAGCGCGGAGCGCCGAGCGCGCCCCGGCCGCGCTGCGGGCGAGGGTCGAGGCCGAGCGTCCCAGCCGGCGTACGGCGGCCCGCCGGCGGATCGTCTACGGCGGAGGGTTTGCTGGCGCGCTTGCCGCCATCGCCCTCGCACTCGTCCTTCTCCTTCCCTCGGGCACCCCGGGCGCGCCGTCGGTGTCCGAGGCCGCGGCACTGGCCGTGCGCGGGGCCGACCGGCCCCCGCCCGCGCCCGACCCGTCCAACCCAACGGCGCGGCTCAACGAGAGCGTAGGCGAGGTGTACTTCCCGAACTGGGCGACGTCGCGCCTGCACTGGCGCGCCGTGGGTGAGCGGGTCGACCGCGTGAAGGGGCGGACGGCCGTCACGGTGTTCTACGAGTGGGGCAAGGAGCGGATCGCCTACACGATCATCGGCACGCCGACCCTGAAGGAACCGGCCGCGCCGGAGACCTGGCTGGACGGCACCGCCATCCGGACCCTGACCCTGAACGGACGGCTGATCGTGACCTGGCGCCGCGCAGGGGCGGCTTGCGTCCTGTCCGGGAGCGGGATCAAGGCCTCGGAGCTGCAGATGCTCGCGGCGTGGAGGGTCCCGGCGGATCACTGATCAGCTCGCGCGCGACCCGCTGGCGGGCGCGGTGCAGGCGAGTTGTGATCGTGGCCTCGCGGACCCGTAGCGCGCGGGCCGCCTCTCGGTAGGACATGCCGACCACGTCGATCGCCACCAGCGCGTCGCGGAAATCGTCGGCGAGCCGCGAGATCGCGGCGTAAAGCTCGGCCGACTCGAGCCGGGCGTCTGCCGGCGGCGCCGTCCGGTCTTCGATCATCTCCGGATCGTCGGGCAGCGGCTGGGTCTGCGGGCGCCGGCTCGCGGCGCGACGCTGGCTGAAGAACGTGTTGCGCAGCACCCGCAACAGATAGCCGAGGTCGTCCTCGGAGCGCAGGAACCGGGGGCGGCGGAGCACCCGCTCGAAGGTCTCCTGCACGAGGTCCTCGGCCTCCTCACGGGAGCCGCACAGGCTCCACGCGGCGCGGTAGAGCCGATCGATGTGATCGCCCAGCGCCTCCGGTTCGAGCTGACGTTCAACGGTCATCCAATCGCCGGATCAGCATAAGGACGGCGATCTTGCCCGTGGGTTACGCGCTCGGGGCCGCGCGCCAGGCGGGAGTCAGTCCTGCAGATCCGAGAGCGGACGCGGGGGCGGCCCCACGTACTTGGCCGTCGGCCGGATCAGCCGGCCCTCGCGCTTCTGCTCGAGGATGTGCGCCGACCAGCCGGCGGTGCGTGCACAGGTGAACATCGGCGTGAACAGCTCGGGCGGGACCTCGGCGAAGTCGAGCACCACGGCCGACCAGAACTCGACGTTGGTGGCCAGGACGCGGTCGGGGCGGCGGGCCTGAAGCTCGGCCAGGGCGGCCCCCTCGAGGGCCTCGGCCACCTCCACCCGCGGAGCGCCCAGCTTGCGCGCCGTGCGCCGCAGCACCCGGGCCCGCGGATCCTCGGCGCGGTAGACGCGGTGACCGAATCCCATCAGCCGCTCGCCGCGGTCGAGCAGATCCTTCACGTAGCGATCGGCGTCGCCCATCTCGGCAACGTCGTCGAGCATCTTCAGCACGCGTGACGGGGCGCCGCCGTGAAGCGGGCCCGACAGCGCGCCGACCGCCGCCGACAGCGCGGCCGCCGCATCCGCGCCGGTCGAGGCGACCACCCGTGCGGTGAAAGTCGAGGCGTTCATCCCGTGCTCGGCGGCCGAGTTCCAGTACGCATCGATCGCCTCCACGTGGCGCGGATCGGCCTCACCGCGCCACCGGATCAGGAACCGCTCGGGGATCGACCTCGCCGTGTCGACCTCGTTCTGGGACACGGGCGGCTTCCCGATCCCGCGCGCCGACTGGGCGACAAACGACAGCGCCATCACCGAAGCCCGGGCCAGGTTGTCGCGCGCCTCCTCGTCTGAGATGTCGATTAGCTGCCGAAACCCCCACTGCGGCGCGAGCATCGCCAGCGCCGACTGCACATCGACGCGAGGGTCGCCCGAGCGCACGCTCAGCGGGAACGGCGGTGCCGGCGGCAGGCCTGGTAACAGGTGGCCGTCCACGAGCAGCCCCCACACCTGCTCGAACGGCACGTTCCCGACGAGTTCCTCGATGTCCACGCCTCGGTAGCGCAGCGCGCCCCCGGCGCGGTCCGGCTCGGCGATTTCGGTGGCAAAGGCGACGACGCCTTCGAGGCCTGACTGAACTTCGGCGGTGGCGGTCATGGGGCGATGTCTCCTAGGGGGCGGGCAACCGAACGCTCCCGGCTGGACTCCGCGCCGGGCGGCTAATGCTTCGACAGCGTAGCCAGTGCCGGGAGCGGCACCAGGACAGCGGGTCATGCGACCCATGCGCCGGGGGGCCCGCGTGGATAGCCTTGCTCGCCGTGTCCGAGCTCCTCCTCCGCTCAGCCACCGAGCTCGCCGGGTTGGTCCGGGCCGGCGACCTGTCGCCCCGTGAGCTGGTTGAGGCCTCCCTGAGACGGATCGACGAGCTCCAGCCGACGATCAACGCGTTCACCCACGTAGCCCATGAATCGGCGCTGGCGGCGGCGGACGCGATCAGTCCCGGCGACCCCCGCCCATTCGCCGGTGTCCCGATCGCGGTCAAGGACAACCGGCCGGTGGCCGGCATGCCGCTGACCATGGGCAGCGAGCTGTTCGGCGACTTCGTCCCCGACCACGACGCGTTCCTGGTCCGCCGTCTGCGCGAGGCTGGCTTCATCATCGTGGGCAAGACCTCGATGCCCGAAATGGGCCCGCTCCCGACCACCGAGCCGCGCCGCTTCGGACCGACGCGCAACCCGTGGAATCCCGAGCGGACCCCGGGCGGCTCGAGTGGTGGCTCGGCCGCGGCGGTCGCCGCGGGGATGGTTCCCGTGGCACACGGCAATGACGGCGGCGGTTCGATCCGGATCCCGGCCGCCTGCTGCGGGTTGGTCGGTCTCAAGCCTGCGCGGGGGCGGGTGTCGGTCGGACCCGACAGCGGGCAGAGCTTCCTGGTCTCGGACGGCGCCCTCACCCGGACGATCGAGGACACCGCCGCGGTGCTCGACGTGCTGAACGGGCCTGAGCCCGGCGATGCCGCGTGGGCGCCGCCCCCGCCGGCGGCCGGCTATGGCGCGTTGGCCCGCGTGGATCCCGGCCACCTGCGGGTCGCTGTGACGCTCACCTCGCCGCTCGCGGGCGCCACGGTCGATCCCGTGTCCGAGCGGGCGGTCCGTGACGCGGCCGGGCTGCTCGAGTCGCTCGGCCACCACGTTCGGGAGTTCGAGCCTCCATGGGTCGGGCTGGACCTGTTGCCCGAGTTCATGCGCCTGTTCGGACCAGTCGTCTCGCTCACCACCTGGATCGGTGGCCAGATCGCAGGTCGCGAGCCCACACCCGACGACGTGGAACCGCTCACCTGGGCGCTCTACGAACACGCCCGCAGCCAGGGCACGATCAAGTATCTGGCCGCGCAGGGCCGAATCGAATCGGCGGCCCGGTCGATCGTCGCTTCGCTGTCGGAGTACGACATTGTGCTGACCCCGACGCTCGCCGAGCGCCCGGTGCGCGTTGGCGAGATGACGGGCTTCGGCGCCGATCCGATGGCCGACTTCCGCAAGTCGGGGTACTTCACGCCGTTCACGGCGATCGTCAACATCACCGGCCTGCCAGCGATCTCTCTTCCGCTCTATCAGGGCGACGACGGCCTCCCCACCGCGGTCCAGCTGATCGGCCCGCCGGCGCGCGAGGAGGTGCTGCTCAGTCTCGCCGGTCAGCTCGAGTCGGCGCTGCCGTGGGCCGGCCGCACCGCGCCGCGGTAGCCCCGGCACGCGAATATTGGGCGCTGCGGCCCGTTTATTCGTTGCGGGCAGTCGGGTGCCCAATGCGTCCGCCGTGTGATCGCGTGGACCTATCGGCAGGGCACCCGCTGCACCGTCCATCAAGGCAGCGGGACGAGGCGGTAATTCTGGGTCTGTGACCGAGCCTAGCGACGATCGTCCGTCGCGCCCGCTTAGAATCGGCCCTCGACTGTCCCCGAAACCAAAGAGGAAACCGGTACTACATGGCCTATGTAATCGCCGAGCCCTGCATCGGCACGAAGGACAACTCGTGCGTCGAGGTCTGCCCGGTCGACTGCATTCACCCCACCCCCGATGAGCCCGACTACGACGATGTGCCGATGCTCTACATCGATCCGGAGGAGTGCATCGACTGCGACGCCTGCGTCGAGGCCTGCCCGGTGGACGCCTGCTTCGCCGAGGACCAGCTGCCCGACGAGTGGCAGCACTACGCGAAGCTCAACGCCGACTACTACGCAAAAAGCTAGAGCCCGACGGCGCTAGGCCATCGGTAGCGACATGCCGACGGGCTTCGGCGCCGCCGCCGGGGCCGGCATCTGCATGACCGGAAGCTCTACCGGCGAAAGCGCGATCAGCCCGCGCGCCGCATGCGCCAGCGCCTGGGCGGCCGGATCGTCGGGATCCGAGATGACCACGGGAAGGCCGGCGTCCGACTGCTCACGCAAAGGCATCGTCAACGGAATCTTGCCGAGCAGCGGCACCTCGAGTTCCTCGGCCAGCAGTTGCCCACCGCCCTCGCCGAAGAGCTGGTAGCGCTCGCCGTTCGGCGCCACAAAGCCGGACATGTTCTCGATCACGCCGGCGATCTCGAGCTTGAGCTTGGTCGCCATCTCGGCCGAGCGCCGGGCCACCTTCTGGGCTACGGGCTGCGGCGTGGTGACGATCACGAACTTCGCCTGGGGCAGCAGCTGAGCCAGCGTCATCGACACGTCGCCAGTGCCGGGCGGCAGGTCGATCAGCAGGTAGTCGAGCTCGCCCCATTCGACATCCTCGAGGAACTGTTGGAGCGCCTTGTGAAGCATCGGCCCACGCCATACGACGGCGGCGTCCTCCTCGACGAAGAAGCCGATCGACATGACGCTGATCCCATCGGCGGCTCTAAGCGGGATGATCTTGCGCTCGCCATTGACGTGCGGGCGCTGGTTGCCCAGCCCGAGCATCCGCGGCTGTGAGTAACCCCACACATCGGCGTCGAGCACGCCGACCTGCTTGCCGTCCGCCACGAGGGCCGCGGCCAGGTTCGCCGTCACGCTTGACTTGCCGACACCGCCCTTGCCTGAGCCCACGCAGATCACGTTCTTGACCTGGGCCAGGGCGCCCTCCGGGAGCGTGCCGCGGCCGAGCTTGCGCCCGAGCGCCTGCTTCTCGTTGTCGGACAGGATGTCAAAGCTGATGTTGACGCCGGTCACGCCCTCGATCTTGCGGATCGCTTCGTTGACCCCCGTCTCGAAGTGGCTGCGGATCGGGCAGCCCGGTGTCGTCAGCGAGACCATCACGTCGACCACGCCGTTCTCGTACACGTCGACGGACCGGACCATCTCGAGCTCGACGATGTCGCGCCGGAGCTCGGGGTCAATTACGGCACGGAGGGAATCGATCACTTGGTCTCTAGTAGGCATGGGGTTGATTGTAGGCAGGGGCGGGCGCCGGCTGGGCTTGTGTGAGACCGGTCACGCGCGGGCAGACACGGCTTGGCTTAAAGACCGACGGGCCGCCACTTGCGTGACGGCCCGGCGGTTGAGGGAGGAGAGGGTGCTGCATTCGCCGGCGAGGATATGAGGCCGGCGAACCTGTCCCGCCCGGCGGCGCTCTCCTTGGGCGCCCGGCGGGGGAAGCTTTTCGGCTAGGAGCCGATGATGCCCTGCGCGCTAGAAACGAGTCGCTCTACCCGCGCGCCTACCGCGTCCGACTGCTTCTCGAAGTCCTTGCGCACTGAGCTTATCTCACGATCGAGCCGACGTCGATTCTGACGCATGGTCTTCTCGACGAGGCTGCGCCGCTGACGAAGCTCCCGCTCGAAACGCGTGCGTGCCCGACGCACCTGCCGCTCGAACCGATTGCGGGCAGTTGCGCCGCGACGCTCGTAGCGCTTGAGCTCGCGCTCGAGGTTAGTGCGGGTGCTGTACTTGGACGCCAGCCCCTTGACGGTCGAGACCAGGTTGTCGCTCGCCAGCAGGCTCGCGCCCACCGGAACGAGGACCGCCCGCTCGGCGATGACCTGCGCCTGGGCGCTCCGGGTCTTGGGCTGGGTCGAGGACGTTGCGCGGGCGTTGGTCCGCCGCGTGCCACCGGCGGTGCGGCTCGTGCTCCGAGCGCCGCTGCGCGTGGTCCCCGTGCCGGCGTTGGCCGGCTTGCGTCGGGTGGTGGTGCTTCGCCTGGGAGTTGTGGTGGGCTTCGGCGTGCCCGGGCTGCTTGTAGACATAGTCTTTCGCTAACTCCGCTTAGATCTCTCGGGATGATCGAACATGTGTTTGTACACCGAAAGGTTAGCGGGCGTTACAGCACTCTCATATGAAAAAGTCGTGAACGCTTCCGGCGCTAGGCCGCAGCGTCCGGAGAAGAGGAGTGGGTCTCGCGAAGCTCCCGCGGCATCGTCCGCTTGAGCCAGGCGTCGGGATCGCGCAGTTCGGCCAGCGTAGGCAGCACATCTGGCGAGGACCACAGATGGTGGAGCGCTTCTGGTCCACGCTCGCGCACGATCGCGTCGCAGAAGAACTTGCCCTGCTCGTACTGGCGGAGCTTGAGCTCGAGGCCGAGCAGCTTCGCCACCAGGCGCGAGAGACCCGACTGGGACCGGCGACGGCGATCCAGCGCGGCGCGCAGCTTGGGCAGCGAGGGGAGCAGGTCGGGCGCCACCGCGTCCATCACGTGCTCGGCGTGGCCCTCGATCACCGCCATCACCGCCTGCACCCGATCGAGCGTCTCGCGCTCGGGCGTGGTTGTGACGATCGATATGAGGTCCCCGTCGCGCAGGTGCCCGAGCACGCGCTTAACCTCTTCGGTGCTCGGGATGCTCAGCTTGCGAGGCGCGTCGAGGCGCACCTCGGCGCTCTTGAGCAGCTCCCGGACGAGCCCCGCGACGTGGCCGTGTAGCCACGGCACGCCGGCGAACTGAACGGCGTGGGTGACCTCGTGCAGCGCCACCCAAGTCATGAACTGGTCCTCCTCGGCGCCGAACGCCTGGACCGCCTGGCCGAGGTTCGGAAGCACGAACAACAGCCGCGGGGGCCGGTCCTCGACCGCCTCGTCGAGTAGCACCAGCTCGTACTGGCCGAGCACGCGCTGGGCCAAGTACCCGACCACCACCCCTACCTCGGTGCTCAGCACAATGCCCATCCCGATCTCCATCGCCGGCTTCAGCGTGCCCAGGTTGTCGTTCGCGCGCTTGAGCACCGGGTCGAGCAGCAGCCGCATCGAGTCGATGTTGCTGGCCACCCACTCGCGGCGGCTGATGCCCTCGGGAGGCGGGAGCGGCCGCGCGGGCTGCAGCCTGGTGTAGGCGACGACGCGTTTCTCGGACTCGGTGGCGAGCGCGGCCAGGTCGGCAGTGGGCGTGGGCGCGTCGCCGGTACCACCAACGAAGGTGGCGATTCGCTGCGCGATGACCCAATCGATCACGCCGGGATCCTCTCGAGTTGGCTGAGCGTTTCGCTCGACCGGGCGGCAATCACCGGCGAGGTCGGCTCCGCCGTGAGCGGCGCCGATAGCGGCCCATCGCACCAGGGGAAGCTGACCACGCCGCCCGCCTCACGCACGATCAGCTGGCCGGCGGCGGCATCAACGCCGCGCGAGCGCCGCAGCGACACCAGCCCGTCGAACCGCGCGCCCGCCACCTGACACAGCGATGCCGCGATCGTGCCGAGCGCGCGCAGGCGGAAGGCAGCGTCGAGGAGGCCGTCGATCGAGGCCTGGATCCAGCGCGGATCGGCGGACTCGATGCCCAGCACCTCGAGCCGGCCGTCGCGTCCGCGGCGCTCGCCAAGCGTCGGATCGAGCGGGGCGCCGTTCAGCCAGGCGCCCTGGCCCCGCCACGCCCACCACTGTTCTGATGGCCCGAAGTCGTACACGAATCCGAACGCGACGTCGGCCATCGTCTCCCCGTCGGCTACGGCGATCGAAAGCGCGTAGCTGGGGACGCCGCGCTTGGCGTTGAGCGAGCCGTCGATTGGGTCGATCACCACACGAACGCCGTCGTCGCCAAAGTCGATCTCACCGCGCTCTTCGGACACAGCCATGAACCGGTATCCCTCCTGGACCAGCCCGTCGAGCTGGTCCAAAACGAGCTGTTCGGCGCCTTGGTCGATCTCGAGCGTGCGGTCGCCGCCGCTGCCCCGGGTGCCTGTCTCGAGCGCGCGCTCCGCGGTCGTCGGAACCTGCGCGAGCATGCGCTGAAGCCCGGCCACGGAGCGCTGACAAACGCCGAGCCAATCCGCATCGAGTGCCGAACGGGTGGAGGTCATCGTGAACCTATGCTGTCAGACGTGGGGCTCACCCTAGATCCCTTGCTTCCCATTCAGCGTGAAGCCGTCACCTGTGATCGCGAGCCTCTGGTCGTCCTGGGAGCGGCCGGGACGGGAAAGACGCGCACGATCGAGGCCCGTTTCCTGCGGTTGGTCGAGGGGGGCTGCCGACCCGAGCGGCTGCTCCTGCTGACCGCTTCCGACGCCCGGGCCGACGCCTCGCGCGTCCGCCTCGAACAGAATCTCGAGGTCGGCTATGACGAGCTGTTCGTCTCCACGCCCGTGAAGCTCGCCGCCCGGCTCCTGGGATGGGCCGGCGCGGGGGTGGACCCGCTGGAGCCGGTGCTCGGCCCGGCCGAGCGGTTCGCGATGCTGCTCGACCGCATCAACCGGCTGTCGATCGAGCGCCACGACTTCGGCGGCAGCGCAAACGCGCTGCTGGCCGGGTTCATCCGTCGGATCGACCGGCTCAAGGCCCACCTGATCGGGGCGCAGGAATATGCACGGTGGGCCGCCCGGCTCGTAGTTGACTCGGACGCAAATGGTTCCGCCGCCGCCGATGATCCCGGCGTCGAGCAGGAGTTCGCCGAGGTCTACCGCGTCCACGAGGAGATGCTGGCCGAGGTCGGAGCCCGCGACTCGGGGGATCTGATCCGCGACGCCCTGCGGGTGGTTCGCGACCGCCCGATTGTGGCCCGCCGGTTCGAGCACGTGCTCGTGGACGATGGACACGACTTCGACCTCGCCGCCGCGACGCTGACCCATGCGCTGGCCGGCGCGCGGCTAACCGTCGCCGCCGACCCGGCGCGGCCGGCTGCAGGGTCGCCATTACTCGATCTCGCGAGTGGTTTTGCCGAGGTCATGACGCTGGGCTGCAGTCTGCGCGTGCCGCGACGGGTATTGCGGGCGGCCGGTGCCGTCGTGCCGGTGGAGTGCGAGTCGACCTCGGTCGAGGGGGAGATCGCGTTCTGGCGCTGCGCCAACGAGCGCGCGCAGGCGCAGGCGGTGGCCGCCGACATCGAGCGGCTGGTCGCGACCGAGCGGGTGCCCCCTGGCCAGATCTCGGTGCTCGTTCCGAGTGTGTCCCGCGAGGGGCAGGCCTTGGCGGTCGCGCTCGAGGAGCGCGCGGTGCCTCACCGACTGGTCGGAGAGACCGCCTTTTTCCGGCGGGCAGAGATCCGCGACGTGCTG
The DNA here is from genome assembly GCA_963757235.1 of uncultured Solirubrobacterales bacterium. Lineage (GTDB taxonomy): Bacteria > Actinomycetota > Thermoleophilia > Solirubrobacterales > Solirubrobacteraceae > Palsa-465. Next base: position 32,234 of record CAVWRC010000016.1, read on the forward strand.
GCCTGGCTGCGGCTGCTGGCCGATCCAACCGACGCTCCGGCCGTCGTGCGGGCGCTCGCGCGACCGCCGGTCGAGCTGCGTTCAGTCGACATCGCGCGCTGCACCCAGATCGCGCGCCGGCGCAAGCTCGACATGGTCGGGGCGCTCGAGGCGGCGATCGAGTCGCCCCAGGTGCCCCCGGAGGCGCGGGAGCGCATCCATGTGTTCATGAAGCTGTATCGCCTGGCGATGTCGGGCATCGACAGCACCCGGCCGGATCTCTACGTCCACCGGCTGATCGACTCGCTCGGGTTGCGGCGCCAGCAGCTGTTCGCCGCCCAGCCCGACGTGGTGCAGCGGCTTCGCGCGCTGGCGCGGTTCGGCGAGCTGGCTTCGGCGTATGCGCGCCGATCGCCCCATGCGACTCCGCGGGAGTTCGCGCGCCACATTGCCGCGGTGGCTGACTTCGGACTGCGCGAGCACGAGGAGCCGGACCTGCTCGGGCCCCAGGCGGTCCAGGTCGTCGCGCTCGATGGCGCCAGCGCGCTCGAGGCTGAGCACGTGTACGTGCTGGGACTGCACGCCGGGCTGGCCGAGCCCGTGCCGGAGCCGGCGGTCGCGGAGCCCGAGGGGGGCCACGCGCCGGCTGTGCGTCAGAGCCTTTACATCGCGGTCACCCGCACCCGCCGACGGGTCGTGCTCACCTATCCGGCGGTCGGCGAGCGTGGCTCCGCGCTCGGCCCCGCGCCGGCGATCGAGGCAATGCGGACCGCGGTGAGCGGCGCGTGGGAGGACCGCGAGGAGGAGATGTTCGGCCCGGCCGAGACGCTCCACTCGACTTACCGGCTGCTGCGCGACGAGGTGCTCGAGGGGACCATGCGGGCGGGTGGCCGGCTCGCCGAGCTCCGGTTGGATACCGACTTGGACGTGTCTCACGCCGTCGTCCGCTACCTGGAGCTATTGAAATTGGCCGCGCTGATCGAGCGGCCCGACGGCCAGTCGCTGGCCGAGGCCGTGCGCGACGTCAACTCGCGGATCCTCCAGGCGGTGTCGGCCGAGCAGCGTGAGATCTTCACGTCCTCGGCGCTGGACGACTACCTGCTGGACGCGGAGAGGGACGCGCGCCGGCGTGCCGCGGCCGTGACTGCACGGGACGACCCGTCGGTCGAGACGTTCCTGCCCACGCGCGGGGACGGGGTGGTGCTGTCCGCGTCGGACATCGACACCTACCGGACGTGCCCCTTGAAGTACAAGTTCGCCCGCGTGTTCCGGATCCCGCAGGAGCCGACCATCCACCAGCGGTTCGGGATCGTGGTTCACCAGGTGCTCGAGCGCTTCCACGCAGCTCGTGACGGCGTCTCGGGCTCGCTGCCCGAGCTGCTCGGGCTGCTCGACGCGAGCTGGCGCCGCGGCGGCTTCGGCGGGTCTGAAGAGGAGCGCCAGCTGCGGGGAAAGGCCGTTTTGGCTTTGACCCGATACCACGACCGCTTCCAATCCTCTGAGTCGGAGCCGCTCTGGTTCGAGCGCGCGTTCTCGTTCAAGCTCGGGCCGCATCTGCTGCGCGGTCGGGTCGACCGGGTCGACCGTCTGCCGGGTGGCGACTACGAGCTGATCGACTACAAGACCGGGCGACCCAAGAGCGCCGCCCAGCTGGTGGATGACGTTCAGCTGTCCCTCTATGCGGTCGGCGCCCGGGAAGCGTGGAGCCTCGATGCGTCTCAACAGGCCTACTACTACGTGCTCGACGACCAGAAGGTGGCCGTACCCGAGGATCGCGTGGACCGGTTCGAGTGGATCCAGGAGGTGGCGATGGAGGTCGCGGACGGGATCCTTTCGCAGGGGTTCGAGCCGACCCCGTCGTTCGCGGCGTGCTCGGTCTGCGACTACCGGCTCGTGTGTCCGGCAGCTGAGGGTTAGCCCCGGGCCGTGTCCGGATCGTCGTCGCCGCGCTGGCGCAGGAAGCGCTGGAGCTCGCGCGCGATCGTGTCGCCGGAGGGCAGCGGGCCCTCCTCCTCGCTCAGCTCTGGCTCGGCGGCCTGCTCGAGGCGCTCGACGAACGCCTGCACGTCGGGGTCGCTCTGCACCGCGAGGTTGACCTGGCGGTCGTAGTCGGCGGTGGCCGACTCGAGGTCGGACGCATCGACGGCAACCTGCACGAGGCCCTCGAGCTTGCGCACCAGCGCCAGCGTCGCCTTCGGGTTTGGGGCGGCCGCGATGTAGTGCGGGACGGCCGCCCACAGGCTGGCCGACGGCATGCCGCTCTCCTGGCAGGCCGCGTGCAGCACGCCGACGATCCCGGTCGGTCCCTCATATGAGGAACGGTTCAGGTTCAGGCGGGCCACCAGGTCGGAGTCGGTCGCCATTCCGGTGACCGAGATCGGCCGCGTGTGCGGGACGTCGGCAAGGAGCGCACCGAGCGTGACCATGAGCTGGGTCCCGAGCGCCTCGGCCAGCTCGGTGATCACCCGGCTGAACGTGCGCCACCGGAACGAAGGCTCATGGCCCACCATCAGCACCAGGTCGCGGGGGGCACGCGGCACCCGCGCCTCAAACAGCTCAACCTCTGGCCACACGATCCGGCGCGCGTGTCCATCGATCAGCTTCACCTGGGGGCGGGTGCTCTGGAAGTCGTAGAACTCCTCGGGATCGATCGTCGCGAACCGCCGCGCGCCGAGCGCGCCGGCGACGAAGGTGATCGCGCTCGAGGCCGCATCCGCCGCGTCGTTCCATCCCTTGAAGGCACAAATCAGCGCCGGTGCCCTCAATCCGTCGGGCCGATATTCCCATTGGAGCGGCTGCATCCGACTCAGCGTAGATCATGGGGGCATGAGCACGGGTGAATCCACCGCCGTGGCCATCAGCGGCCTACGCCCCGGACAGCAGGTCGACGGCGTGTTCGCATGCTCGCGAAAGGACCGGCTGTTCACGCGAAACGGCTCGCCCTATTTGGTTTTGGAGTTGCGCGATCGCAGCGGGACGATCGCTGCCCGCGCGTTCAACGACGCGGACGCGCTGGCCGGTCGCTTCGAGCGCGGTGATGTGGTCCGGGTGTCCGGGCGGGTCGAGCGCTTCCGCGACCAGCCCGTGCTCGAGGTGGTCGACATCGCGCGGGTTTCAGCGGATCCAGCGGATCCCGGTACCTCCGATTCCTCGGAGGGCGCGGACCCCACGCAGTTTCTGCCGGTGGCCTACCGGGATCTCGACGAGCTCGACGGCTTCCTCGAGCATGTGGCCGGCGAGGTGTTCGATCGCGGCTATCGCGAGCTGCTGTCGCGACTGCTTGCGGATCGTGAGCTCCGGGCGGAGTGGCGCCGCGCCCCGTGCACGCGTGGCGGTCACCACGCCTACCTCGGCGGCCTGCTCGAGCACACGGTCGCGGTGGCCACGCTCGCGCTCGAGGTCTGCCAGCTCCACCAGCGCCTGAATCAGGACCTGCTGCTGACCGCGGCGATCGTCCACGACCTCGGCCGGACGCGCGAGTTCGTCTACGGAGCCGAGATCGGGCTTTCCGACGAGGGCCGCCTGCTGGGCCACCTGGTGCTCGGGGAGCAGATCGTGTCGGCGCGCGCCGGCATGCTTGACGAGCACCGCCGGCTCGAGTTGCTGCATTGCCTGCTGTGCCATCACGGTGCCGCGGGGGCCCCGGGCGGACGGTTCGGCTCGGTCGAGGCGCTGACCCTTTATCGCTTGAACGCACTCGACGCGAGCATCAAGGGTGCGTTCGAGCACGGGCTCGGCCTCGAAGGCGCGCCCCGATCCGCCGCGTAGGTCCGCCACGTAGCATCACCCGCGGCGCGGCACGGGCCTGGTGGCCCATCCAGTCTTCAAAACTGGCAGGGCCGGGCAGCCCCCGGCTTGGAAGGTTCGATTCCTTCGCCGCGTCGTGGTTAAGGGACTACGTATCGTGGATCGATGAGTACGAGCCGCGTTGTTCTTCCGGAGCGACTGACGGGGGCGGGTGGGCTGGTGTTGCGGAGATGGCTGGCCGCGGACGCCGGGGAGCTTGGCGAGGCGATCCGTGAGAGTGCGGAGCACTTGCGGCCGTGGATGGCGTGGATAGCTGAGGAGCCACTCCCGCTCGATCGCCGCAAAGCGATGATCGAGGAGTGGGAGCGCGACTGGGCTGGCGGAGGTGATGTGATCCTCGGCGCGTTCCTGGAGGGGCGGATCGCCGGCGGCTGTGGTCTGCACCGCCGGATTGGCGCAGACGGGCTTGAGATCGGATACTGGACTCACGCCGCGTTTGTCCGGCGCGGCGTAGCGACGCGTGTGGCGCATGCTCTGACCGACGCCGGGCTTGCGGTGCCGGGAATCACGCGGGTCGAGATTCACCACGACAAGGCCAACGAAGCCAGCGCCGGTATTCCCCGCGGACTGGGGTTTGAGTGGCTGGGTGAGGCGCCGCGCGAGCCGGTCGCGCCCGCCGACACCGACGTCGAGTGGTGCTGGCGAATGGGCGCGGAGACCTGGGAGACTCGATGGGCTTCCCGGTAGATCGGAGAGCAGTACGAAAAACGTTCCCGCGGGAACGCAACCGACCGGTTGCGCGGCTGTGCGGCGCGGCGACGTTGGGCCCAAGTCCTCCTTTTCGATGAGGCCGTCGGACAATGAGGCCGTCGGACAAACCCCGACACGTCGATTTGGTCGTTGCCGGCTCACAGGGGATTGACCGGCGGCGTAGAGCCTGGTCGAGAAAGCGACGCCACAGAGGGGACGTTTCTCAGCCAGCCTCGCCCGAATCGTGCCCACCGTCGCCATCCCGCGGCGGGTGGTTGTGTGCTCCTCAACCACCCGGATTTACACGGGCTTGGAAGCTGTGGGTGTCTAGAGCCAGCTGCGTACAACCATGACCTCATGCGTGTTTCTCGGCCGAGCCAGCAGCCAGCAGCCGGCTCCCGACGCCGCGACGCCGCATGTCCCTGCGCACCCAGAGCGCCTCGATCCAGCACGTCCGCTTCTAGCCTTTCCCGTGAAGCCGCGAACGTGTGTTCGCTGCCGGGCTAGAATCGATGTGTGTCGCTTGTCGTTCAACCTTCGCTGTTCGGGTCCACGGGCGAGCTGGGCCTTGCCGAGCTCGGGGAGAGCCGTAGAGCGCCGGCCACTGTCCGAGGGCGCCTGGGTCGACCTGCGGCCGGGATTCGTCACCGCGGCGGATGAGCTGTTCGACGTGCTGGCCGGCACCGTGCCGTGGCGCGAGGAGCGGACGCACATCTACGACCAAACCGTGAAGGTCCCGCGGCTCCTGGCCGGCTACGCAGAGGGCGAGGTGCTGCCCCACCCGGTGCTCGACGAGGCGCGCTCGGCACTGAGTCGCCGACTACGCCGAGGAGCTCGGGGAGCCGTTTGTCAGCGTCGGGCTCTGCCTCTACCGCGACGGGAACGACAGCGTCGCGTACCACGGGGATCGCATCGCCCGCGAGAGCCCGCGCGACACGATGGTGGCGATCGTCTCGCTCGGCGCCGTACGACCGTTCGGACTGCGACCGAAGTCGGGCGGTCCGGCTCTCAAGCTCCAGATCGGCCACGGGGATCTGCTCGTGATGGGCGGGAGCTGCCAGCGGACCTGGCTGCACGGCGTCCCTAAGGTGGCCAACTGTCTAGGCGCGCGGATCAGCATCCAATTCCGCCCGCGGTGGGGCGAGGAACTGGGCAAGCGGGGCTAGCGCGCTCGCCGGGAGCGGCGGTCGACCGCCTCGAGCCCGGCGAGCAGGACGTCGAGACCGAACGTGAAGCGTGCCTCTGCGTCGTAGGCCGCCAACTCGTCCCCGATTGAGGCCAGGACCGGAAAGCGGTCGGCCGGCAGGGCGGCGTAGAAGCGGTCGATGTCGGCGAAGTACTCCTCGATCTCGGCCTGGGTCATCCCGCTGTGCTCGTACAGCCCGCGCTCGAACGCGCAGGCACACACGTAGAGGAGCAGCTGATCGAGGCCTAGCGCCACCGTGCGGTCCGACAGGCCCCCGGCTCTGAGGACGGCTGCGAGCGTCTCAGCTCCGGCCAGCGACTTCGGTGAGGTGGGGATGCGGCCGAGTCCGGCGAGCGCAGCATCACGATGCGACGTCAGGATTTCGAGCAGCTGCCCGAGCGCCTCATGGACCTGCTCGCGCCAGCGCTTCGGATCGGGCTCGGGGAGCGGCACCCGGCCGATCAGCGCGTCAAACACGAGCTCGAGCAGCTCCTCCCGGCCGGAGACGTAGGCGTAGAGGGAGGCGGCGCCGGTTCCTAGATGGTCGGCGACGCGCCGCATCGACAGGCCCGCGACTCCCGCCTCGTCGAGCACCGCGATCGCCGCCTCCACGATCGCCTCGACCGACAGACCGGTACGGCGGGGGGTCGCCTTGGGCCGGCGTGAGACCCGGCGGGGTGGTGGCGGCAGCGCCGCGCTGGCCGCGCCGGCGGCCTGGGTCGACGACCTCGCGACCTTCTTGGGCTCAGGACTTGACGGCGGCATGCCGATATTGTAGAACACCGTTTGCGAACAGTGTTCGCGAATTGAGTTCGAAATTACGAACAGCGTACAAAAAGAGGGCTCTGGAGATGTCATCAGGCAACCGCGCAGGCCACCCGCTGAGGTGGAAGATCCTTGCGCTCGTGCTCGCGGCCGAGTGCATGGATCTGCTCGATGGAACGATCGTCAACGTCGCCGCGCCGACGATTCACGCCGATCTGCACGCCGGCGCCGCCACGCTCGAGTGGATCATCGGCGGCTACGCGCTCGCGTTCGCGGCCGGCTTGATCGCCGGCGGGCGCCTGGGCGACATCTACGGCCGCAAGCGGCTGTTCATCTTCGGCTCGCTCGGGTTCGTCGCTTCGTCGCTGGCCTGCGCATTCGCCGTTGACTCCGCGATGCTGATCAGCTGCCGACTCGCCCAGGGAGCCTCGGCGGCTTTGCTGATCCCGCAGGGCCTGGGGATCATGCAGGACGTGTTCGACCCCAGCGAGCTGGGGAAGGCATTCACGGTATTCGGACCGGTGATCGGCGGGTCCGCGGTGCTCGGTCCGATCCTTGGGGGCGCCCTGATCGCCGCCAACGCGTTTGGGAGCGGCTGGCGGCTGATCTTCTTCGTCAATCTCCCGCTGGGGCTGATCGCCGCTTGCGGGGCCGCGCGACTGATGCCGGAGTCGTGTGCGGCGCGCCGGCCGCGGCTGGACCTCGTCGGCAGCGGGCTCGCCGCGCTCGGCATGGGTCTGCTCGTGTACCCGCTCATCCAGGGTCAGGAGGCGGGCTGGCCGGTCTGGACGTATCTGATGGGGGCCGGCAGCGCGGCCGCGTTCGGCCTGCTGGTGCTCTGGAGTCGGCGTCGGCGTCGCGTCGGCAAAGACCCGCTGGTCGAGGCGAGCATCTTCGCGCACCGGTCCTACACCGCGGGCCTCGTCACGATCGTCGTTTTCTTCGCCGGCATGATCGGCACGCTGCTCGTTCTGACCCTGTTCCTGCAGCTGGGCGAGCACTTCACCGCCATTCATGCTGGTCTGACGCTCGCCCCGTTCGCGGTCGGGACCGCGCTCGGTGCGACGCTCGCCGGGGCCGTGCTCGTCCCGCGGCTCGGCCGGATCTCGCTCCAGGCGGCGACGGTGGTTTTGGCCGGTGGGGTCTGGTGGCTGTACGAGGTGGTCGGGGCGCACGGCATGCACACGGGCTCGCTCGAGCTGATCGCGCCCCAGCTTGTGGTCGGACTCGGGATCGGGATGACGATCGCGCCGCTGTTCGACTTCATCCTGGCCTCGGTGACGGAGCCCGAGGTGGGTTCGGCCTCCGGCGTGCTCAATGCCGTCCAACAGCTGGGTGGGGCGATCGGCGTCGCTGCGATGGGCACGATCTTCTTCGCCGCGCTCGGGCATCTCGGCTTCGTCACCGCGCTCCAGCGCTGCCTGATCGTCGAGTTGGCCACGACCCCGGTGCTGCTGCTCCTCATCAGCACGCTTCCATCGCGGGCGCGGGAGCCCGAGGTGGGCGCAACCGAGGCGAGCGCGACTGCCGTCACCGCTGCCTCCGCGAGTCCGCTCGCCACGTAGGCGGACAACGTGCCGAATCGGTCGGGGATGATCCCGACTGCGGTGGCAACCCGGATCGAGAGGCAAGCCGGCTACGAGCTGATCGTCCGCGACGCCGACGGCGAAGTTGAACAGCGGTTCGCCGACGAGCGTGGCGCAGTGCCGGCCGGCGCAGGGAGCGCGTTCGCCCGCGCCGGTGTGGTGATAACGATGCTTCCGGACGGTCGCGCCGTGCAGGACGCGGTGCTGAGGGGCGGGATCGCCGATGCGGTTGCGCCCGGGGCGGTGATCGTCGACATGAGCTCCTCGAGCCCACAGGACACTCGCGGCCTGGCTCGTGAACTCGAGCACCGATCGATCGCCCTGGTGGATGCGCCGGTTTCGGGCGGGGTCGTGCGCGCGGCCGACGGAACGCTCGCGATCATGGCCGGAGCCGACGACGAAGCGGCACTCGATCGCGTGCTTCCGATCCTGGAGGTACTGGGGCGCAAGGTCTTCCGGACCGGGCCGCTGGCGTCGGGCCACGCGATGAAGGCGCTCAACAACTTCTGCGCCGCCGCCGGTTATGCGGCGATGGCCGAAGCGCTGGTGCTCGGGCGCGGCTTCGGCCTCACGCCGTCGACGATGGTCGAGATCGTCAACGAGTCGACGGGACGAAGCTTCGTCAGCGACGTGGTGTTCCGTGAGGAGGTCATCACCGGCCGCTATGCAACCGGCTTCGCGCTGGGCCTGCTCGCGAAGGACGTGACCATCGCCGCCGGCCTGGCCGAGGACTCGGACATTGACGCGCCACTCTGTGAGCTCGTGCAGCAGCGCTGGGCCGAGGCGGCCCTCTCGCTCGGGTTCCGTGCCGATCACTCGCTGGCTCACCGGGAATGGTGGGACGTCGATCTGTCCGACGCCGTGCCCAGATGACGACGGACAGAGCCCCGCTACGATCGGCGGCGAGGTCCCTCCAAGCGCGCCCGGACGACTGGCGGCGCAGACCGCGACTCCTTGCCAACAGACTCCGCCTCAAGGAACGGCTCCGATCCGCGCGCGCGGGTCACCACCGAACGAGTCGTCGTCCTCGCCTACATCCTGGCCGTGGCGTTCCCGCCGATCGGCTTTCTCCTGGGCGTTGGCCTCGGCGCTCGGGCGAAGTCGAAGCATTGGGTGTGGATCGTCCTGGTCAGCATCGTCGCGGCGGTGATCTGGGCTGTGATCATCAAATCCGGCGCTCTGAGCACGACTAACGACTCGTACTGAGCCGGACGCAAGGCGCACGGGGCGAGGACGCTTCCGGCGCCGATAGCCTGCGCGCAGTGAGCGAGATCGAGCTGTGGACGGACGGCGCGTGCTCGGGCAACCCCGGTCCGGGCGGGTGGGCGGCGCTACTGCGGATCGGTGCGCACGAACGCGTGCTGTCCGGCGGTGAGGCGCTCACCACCAACAACCGGATGGAGCTGACCGGCGTGGTCCGGGGCCTGAGAGCCCTGTCGCGGCCGTGCCTCGTGCGCGTGCACATCGACTCCTCCTACGTCAAAAACGCCTTCACGAACGGGTGGCTGGCCCGCTGGCAGAGCAATGGCTGGGCGACGCGCGACAAGCAGCCGGTCAAGAACCGGGAGCTCTGGCTCGAGCTGCTGGAAGAAGCGTCGCGTCACCAGATCGAGTGGGTGAAGGTCGCCGGGCACTCCGGCGTCGAACTGAACGAGCGCGTCGATCGCCTGGCCTGCGCCGAGCGCGATCGCCACGCCCAGCTCGTCGTCGGCAGCCCTAGCGGCTAGTCCCGGCCACTCGTCCGCCGAGCGGCGCGCCTGTCAAGCTCGAGCGCCGCGGCGACGACGAACGACTCATGCCGACTTCCGCTATCGATCCAAAACGCACCTATCGCCTGGTCACCCGCAGCGACTTCGACGGTCTCGTCTGCGCCGCCCTCCTGAAAGAGCTGGGCCTGCTCCATGACATCCTCTTCGTCCACCCCAAGGACGTGCAGGACGGGAAGGTCGAGCTGACCGGCGACGACATCACGACGAACCTCCCGTACCGCCCCGAGGTGGCGCTGTCGTTCGACCACCACGCCTCCGAGCGGCTCCGTGTCGTCGGGGACCGAAACAATCGAGTCATGGCTGCCCAGGCCGACTCCGCGGCCCGGGTCGTTTACGAGTATTTCGGGGGCGCCGAGCGCTTCCCGCGGGTCAGCCTCGAGATGATGGAGGCGGTCGATCGCGCCGATGCCGCACAGCTCTCGATCGAGGACATCCTCGACCCGCAGGGCTGGATCCTGCTGAGCTTCCTGATGGATCCGCGAACGGGCCTGGGGCGGTTCCGCGAGTTCCGGATCTCCAACTACCAGCTGATGATGGAGCTGATCGACAGCTGCCTGAACCTGTCGATCGAGGAGATCCTGGCTGCGCCCGACGTCGCCGAGCGGATCGCGCTTTACCGCGAGCACGCCGAGGCGGCGGCGGAGCAGATCGAGCGCTGCTCGACGGCGCACGGCCGTGTCGTGGTGCTCGACCTCCGCGACGAGGAGATCATCCACCCGGCCAACCGGTTCCTGGTCTACGCGCTCTATCCGCACTGCACGGTCTCGATCCACGTTCTGTGGGGCCTGAAGCAGCAGAACACCGTGTTCGCGGTCGGCCGTTCGATCCTCGATCGGTCCTCGCGGTTCGACATCGGCGCGCTCATGCTCGCCTACGGTGGCGGCGGCCACGCGGCGGCCGGTACCTGCCAGATCGACAACGCGCGCGCCGAGGCCGTTCTGGGCGAACTCGTCGGGGCGATCGTCGAGGGCGAGGGCGAACTCGCGGCGTAGCCCAGAAGACTCACGTCAGGTCCTAAAGCAAAAAGTGTGGTGAATCGAGGCGTTCGCGACCAGGCCGCGCTCGCGCTCACCGCAGCCGCTCCCGCTGTGGCGTGCACCAACCCGGCGAGCGCCAGCAGTCCGCAGGCCCAAGCGGGGACGCAGTCCCAGCAGGTAAGCGCGAAGTTCGCCGACCGCGGCAATGCCCGCCGGTGGCATCACCATCACCACCGGTTCTGGGACTGGCAGAACCAGCAGCAGGCGCCGAGCAGCAGCCAGCAGCCGGCGCAGGCCCAGGACCAGTCGAGCCAGTCGCAGCCGGGCGGTAACTGCGACCACTAGCAAGAGCCGGCTTCGAGAAACCGGCCACACATTCCGGTTTCTCGAGCCACCGGGGGCGCCAGACGGGCGCCCCGTGGGCGACGCCGGGGCGCGGCGTGAAAGAGTTCGTGGGATGCCGGTCGCCCTCGCCAACCTCAAGGTCCTGGACTTCTCACGCGTCCTCGCGGGCCCGTTCGCGACGATGATGCTCGCCGACCTCGGCGCGGTGGTGACCAAGATCGAGCCGCCGGGTGGCGATGAGACGCGCCAGTGGGGGCCGCCGTACGACGAGTCGGGGGACGCGACCTACTTCGAGTCCGTGAACCGCAACAAGCACAGCATCGTCCTGGATCTCACCGATCCCGCCGACCTTGCGCGGGCCCAGGAACTGGCGCGCGACAGCGACGTCCTGGTCGAGAACTTCCGTCCGGGCGTCACCGAGCGCTTCGGCCTGCACTACGAAGCGGTGCGGGAGACCAATCCGGCAATCATCTACTGCTCGATCACCGGGTTCGGCCGCGGCAAGGGCGCCGCGCTACCCGGCTATGACCTGCTGATCCAGGCGCTGGGTGGATTGATGAGCGTCACCGGCGCGCCCGACGGCGAGCCGCAGAAGGTCGGCGTGGCGATGGTTGACGTGCTCGCCGGCCTGTTCGCCACGGTGGGAATCCTGGCCGCGCTCGAGCACCGCAGGGACAGTGGCGAGGGCCAGCGGGTCGAGGTCGAGCTCCTCTCCTCGCTCCTGGCCGGGCTGGTCAACCAGGCCTCCGCCTACACAGTGGCGGGCGTGGTCCCCGCCCGGATGGGCAATCAGCATCCGAGCATCGCCCCGTACGAGCCACTGCCCTGCGCCGACCGTGAGCTCGTCCTGGCGGTTGGCAACGATCGGCAGTTCGCCGCGCTGTGCGAGGTCCTCGGCGTGCCCGAGCTGGCTCGCGATCCCCGTTTCGAGACCAACGCGGTCAGGGTGCAGAACCGGCTCGCGCTGCGCGAGACGCTTGTGGAGCGGCTGGTCACGCGCGATGCCGGGGCCTGGGCGCGTGAGCTCACGGCGGCGAGCGTTCCCGCCGGCGTCGTCAACGACATCGGCGGGGCGTTCGAGCTCGCGCGCGAGCTGGGATTGACTCCGACCGTCTCGATCGACCGCGACGACGGCACGGCGGTCAACCTCGTCCGCAACCCGATCGGGCTGTCAGTTACGCCGCCGACCTATCGCTCCGCGCCGCCGCGCTTCCCGCACGCGCAACTTGGGCCGTCCTGACCGGTTAGGACGAAAGCGGGTGGGCGTATTACCCTCGCGTGGGACCAGCATGCAGCCATAGGAGGAGTCAAGTGCCACGCTCAGTTCTTCGTCGTTGGGTCCTGTCAGGGGCAGTGGTGTGCGCGGTCTTCGCCGGTCCCGTCGCGGTCGCCCAGGCGAGCGACAACGACATCTGCGCGACCGCGAGCTTCTACGCGCCGAAGATCGTCAAGGACGACGAAGGCCATCACCAAGGGCGCGAATGAATACCGCCATAGCAGCAAGCCACTCCTGCGTGCGCTGAAGCACGAGGTGTCGGACCTGAGCGCCCTCAGGAAGGCGCTGCGCCCGAGTCCGCGTCTTCGGCCAAGGGAAGTAAGGGCAAGAAGGACATCGTCAAGGGGCTCGGGCTGATCACCGCGCGTACAGCTCTCTGCGGGCCGACGTCCTCGCCGCGCACGGCGGCGCCGTGCCTGAATCGGAGGTCAGCTGCCGCGGCGGCAACCGACAAGAAGGGCCGTAAGAAGCTGCTACGCCGGTTTGAGCCTGCTTCAGCAGCTCTGACACGATTGCGGACGCCGGCGCCATCGAGTAGGTATGGCGCCGATGCGGCTCCGCGCACCCGTGCTCGACGACGCGCCGGCCGTGCTGGCGGTGTTCGCGGCACGCGAGCTGGCCGATCTCGGCGCCCCGATCCACCGGCTCCAAGATCTACGCGAGGAGTGGCAGGGAACCGAGCTAGAGCTCGAGGACGACGCGCGGGTGGTCGAGGCCGAGGCTGGCCGGATCGTCGCCTACGCCGCCGTGCGGCGCTACGGGACGCTGGCCGTGGTCGCGCCGGTGTACGAAGGGCGCGGGATCGGCGCGCGTTTGCTCGACTGGGCGGAGGGGCGCGAGCGCGCGCTCGGACACCCGCTGCTCCGCCAGTGGGTGGCGGCGACCAACGCGTCCGCGCGGGCGCTGCTCACGCGCGCCGGCTACTCGAAGGCCCGCAGCTACTGGCGCCTGGTCCGCCCGCTCGAGGGGGTCGGTGCGCCCGCGCCCCCGCCGGCGGGCTTGCACCTGCGCTCCGTCGAGGTGGAGCGTGACGGGTCCCGTCTGCACGCGCTCGACGATGCGAGCTTCGCCGGCGCTCCCGATTACTCGCCCGAGTCCCTCGAGCAGTTCCGCGAGGAGCACTTGCAGGCACACGACTTCGACGCCGAGCTGAGCGTGGTCGCCGAGCGCGAAGACCGGATCGTGGCGTTCCTGCTCGGTCGCCGGCGAGACGAGGAGGGGGTCGGCTTCGTGGCGATCCTTGCCGTCGATCCGGAGTACCAAGGGCGCGGGATTGGGACCGTCCTGCTCCGGCGCGCGTTCGCGAGCTTCGCCGCTGCGGGACTCCGGGAGGCGCAGCTGATGGTCGCCTCCGACAACCCGCAGGCCCTTCGCGTCTACGAGCGCGTCGGGATGACGGTGCAGTTGCAATTCGATATCTACGAGCGGGCGAGCGGGACGTAGGGGGTGGGCGGGACAATGCCGTCCATGTCCGATACAGCGCACAAGTCCGAGACCGGCTCGTGGTTTCCCGTTCCCGACGAGGCCGATTTGCCAGCCGGCCTCCAGGGCCTGTTCGCCAAGGCACGCGAGCGGCTCGGCTTCGTTCCCAACGTGTTCCGCGTTATGGCGTTCCGACCCGAGCGATTAAGCGCGTGGTTTGCTCATTACCGGCAGCTGCACGAGCCGACCGAGAATTTGAGCGCCGCCGATCGCGAGATGGTCGCGGTTGTGGTCAGCTCAGCCAACGGCTGCCTTTACTGCCTGGTCGCCCACGGCGCGGCGCTGCGCCAGGAGCTGGGCGATCCGGTCCTCGGCGAGCGGATCTCCTACGATTGGCACCGCGCGGACCTCGACCCACGGCGCGCTGCGATCTGCGCCTACGCCGAGAAGCTGACGTTGCGCCCGCGCGAGGTGACGCGGGCCGACCTGCAGACGCTGCTGGACGCTGGGCTGACGCTCGAGGAGGCCTGGGATGTCGCCGAGCTGGCCGCGATGTACAACCTGACCAACCGCATGGCGATGGCCACGAACATGCTGCCCAACGAGGAGTACAGCGGTCAGGCGCGTCCGGGGTAGGGTCCCCCACTAACTACGTCGCGGCCTTTAGGTCGCCTCGGCGCTCAGCTCGTGCCGCGGCGTCCCGTCCGCCGGCAGCTCGTAGTAGTCGGCGGCCTGTGAGACGTACCAGTGACCCGCGATTCGCAGCCCGGTGGGGTCATCCAGGGTGCCGGCGGCGATGCTGATGGTCGGCCGACCGGGCGGGTCCCAGAACAGGCTCGAGCCGCACTCACCGCAGAAGCCGCGTCGCGCGGCGGCGTCGCTGCGCGGACTGTCGATCCAGCGCAGACCGCGCTGCTCGACGAGGACGAGGTCCTCACGCCCGGCGGCGGTGCAGGCGGAGACGTGGCCATGCCAGCGCCGGCACTCCTCGCAGTGGCAGATCAGCACGTCCCGCAGCCCGCCGTCCACCCGGTAACGGACGGCGCCACACAAGCATCGTCCCGTCGCCATCGCTCACCTCCCGAGGTCGCAATAATCCGCTCGTGGCCTACGACGAGGATCTCGCCGATCGGATCCGTGCGCTGCTGGCGACGGATCATGACGTGGCCGAGAAGAAGATGTTCGGCGGCCTCGCTTTCCTGATCGGCGGCCACATGTCCGTCAGCGCCAGCGGGCAGGGTGGCTTGCTGCTCCGGTGCGATCCGGAGGAGACCAAAACGCTCGTCCGGGAACCAGGTGTTGGCCGGTTCGAGATGCGTGGGCGGGCGATGGACGGCTGGCTCCGGGTGGATGCGGACACGATCGAGAGTCCGGAGGAGCTCGAGCGCTGGGTGGCCGTGGGCGTCGACTACGCCCGCTCGCTCCCGCCGAAGTAACCCAGCAGCCGTAGCATCCCCGGCTTGACCACGGGGGGCGGCTCGGGAAAACGACACATATCGTCCGATTCTCGAGCCGGCTGGCGGAGCAACCCGCGCCAGATCGTGATCCTCGGGGCGCTGTCGGCGTTCGGGCCGCTGTCGATGGACATGTACCTGCCCGGCCTGCCGGCGCTCACCCGCGACCTCGGCGCCTCCGCATCGACCGGGCAGTTGACGCTGACCGGCTGCATGCTCGGTCTGGCCGCCGGGCAGCTGTTCACGGGTCCGCTCAGCGACTCGCTGGGGCGGCGGCGGCCGCTTGTGGCCGGGCTGGTCGGCTACATCGCGGCGTCCCTCGCCTGCGCGCTCGCCCCGTCGATCTGGGCCCTCATCGGGCTGCGCTTCGTCCAGGGAGCGGTCGGCGGCGCCGGCGTGGTCATCGCCCGCGCGATCGTCCGCGACCTGTTCGCCGGCGACGTGGCGGCGCGAGTGTTCGCGCTACTGATGGCTGTGATGGGGGTGGCGCCGGTGTTCGCGCCCCTGGTGGGCGGCCAGGTGCTGGCGTTCACCACCTGGCGCGGGATCTTCGTGCTGCTCGCCGGGATCGGCGTGCCGCTGCTGCTGGTCACGTTGTTGTGGTTGCCCGAGACGCTCCCCCCCGAGCGTCGTCATCGCGGCGGGCTGCGCAGCACGCTGCGTACGTTCGGCGGTCTGTTGCGTGACCGTCGCTTCATCGTGCCGGCCACGTCGATGTCACTCGCGGCTGGCGCCATGTTCGCTTACCTGGCCGGGTCCTCGTTCGTGCTCGAGGAGGTCTACGGCGTCTCCGCCCAGGGCTTCAGCCTGATCTTCGCGGTGAATTCGGCCGGGCTGGTCGCCAGCTCGCAACTCGGCGGGCGGCTCGTGACGCGCGTCGGTTCGGCCGTGCTGCTCAGGTTCGGGCTGATCGCGCTCGTCGTCGGCGCGATCGGGACTCTGATCGTCACCCTGGCCCACTTCGGGCTGGTGCCGCTCCTGATCTCGCTGTTCGTGATCCTCTGCTCGATCGGGTTCGTATTCCCGAACGCCACCGCCGTCGCGCTCGCCGAGCAGGAGGGCGCTCTCGGCAGTGCTTCGGCGCTGCTCGGGGTGGGTCAGTTCGGGACCGGCGCGGTGGTCGCCCCGCTCGTGGGCCTCGCGGGACCGCGCGACGCGGTGCCGATGGGTGTCGTGATCGGGGTGAGCGGGACGGCGGCGCTCGCCGTCAACCTGGTGTTTTCGCGGCCGCCAACCGGGGCCTCGCCCCGATGGCGGAGATCACGTCGCCGCTAGGGACCGGCGAGCCCGCGCCCGCGGATCTCCCGTTGCGCCGCCTCGGTCTTGCCCAGATCGTCGAGGCCCATCGCGTCGAGCACCGCGCGCGTCTTGGAGAACTGGATGTCGCGGTAGTCGACGACCTGGGCGTGGTTGCCCCACGGGTCGTAGAAGTCGAGCGAGCCCGACGGCTGGACCGCGACGCCACCCTGCAAGAGCGCTGTCCGCGCTGCCTCCTTGTCATCGACGACGAGGCCGAAGTGCCGGCTCTCGTCGGCGGGCTGGACGCGTCCCGCCGACAGCGCGATGAACTGGTCGCCCATGTCGATGAATGCCATCCGGCTCCCGTGGCGGCCTCGCAGCTCGAACTCGAAGAAGCGCCCGTACCAGGCGAGCGCATCGTCGACGTCGCCTACCTCAAGCGCCACATGATTGATGCCGACGAGGCGCGCCATGTTCGGGCGAGCGGGCTATCCGCTCGAAGGCGTTCCGGCCCTCGCCTTCGTCCACTCCGCCTTGTGAGCGCGCTTGGCCGTCTGGTACTCGACGAGCGCCTCGTCGGAGTCGACATCCCCGAGCGTCGGATGCCAGGGGACGAGCTCCTGTGCGGCCTCCACCCCGAAGCGCTTGGCCAGCACGGCGCCGAGCGCCTTGATCTTCATCTCGCCGAAGCCAGGCAGCGCCGACAGGTTGGCGCGCAGCTCGGCGGCGTCGGCGGCGTCGGTCCACACCCGTCCGGCGTCGCCGTCGTAGTTGTCGCGAATGTAGGCGGCCAGGTCCTGGACTCGCTGGGCCATCGACCCGGGGAACCGGTGGACAGCGGGCCGCTCGCGGAACACCGGATCGAGATCGGTCTCGGCTAGGACGGCCGGGTCGAGCGTGCCAACCCGTTCGCGAATCGCCAGCGGGCCGGCGAAAGCCTTTTGGACGGAAACCTGCTGGTCCAGCGCGAAGCCGATCAGCAGGGCCATAGGATCCGAGGCGATCAGCGCGTTGGCCTCGTCTGACTCGGTGAAATGCAGGCGGTCGGGCATGCGCTCGATCATAACCGGCGCATACCGTCGGCCCTACGGGCCCAGCAGCGGCGTTCATGCACGGCTTGAGCAGTTGGCTTCGCCCCCTGGCCCATTGGGTAGCCAGGAAGCATGTCAACTGTAAGCGGCACAACACGTAGGGCGCCGGCCCGGCGCACCGAGGTCCTTCGCTTGCCGCGCACCACCGGCGCCATGAGCGGTTTCCTGATCCTCCTGCTTGGGGTGTGGGGCGGCCTGATCCCGTTCATCGGGCCGTATTTCCACTACGCCTTCGGCGGCTATCAACACTGGCACTGGACCTCCCAGCGCCTGTGGCTGAACGTCGTGCCCGGGGCGGTAGCCGTCATCGGCGGCCTCATGCTGATCAGAGCCCGCACCCGCGTCGGCGGGCTCACCGCCGGCTGGGTCGCACTGGCCGCCGGCGTGTGGTTCGCGATCGGCCCGACGGTCAGCATCCTCTGGCACCACACCATCTATGCCATCGGCGCCCCGATGGGCGGCCACACCCGGCAGATGCTCGAGTGGGTGGGCTACTTCTACGGCCTGGGCGCGCTGATCATCGGGTTGGCGGCGTTCGCCATGGGACGCTACGTCTCCCGGCCACGGGTGGTCACGGAGGTCGCAGACGCCGCGGTGGCGGGCGCCGCTGTGGCCGAGGCTCCGGTCGCCGAGCACACCGTGGTGGCCGACCGGGAACCGGTGGCTGACCGGGAGCCGGTCGCTGAGGAGCGGGCTCGCGGTGGCTGAGGAGCGGGCTCCGGTGGCCGATGAGCCGGCGAGCACGGCCGACCGGGCTCCGGTCGCCGACGAGCCGCCGGCGGCGAGCGATACCGCCCCGGCCGGGACGGTTTACCCCCAGCAGACCCGCCGACGGTCCGGCGGGTTGGTCGGTCGGTTCCGGCGCCAGCCGTAGGCGTAGGGCGAGGATCGATGTGCGGGCGGGACGCGCGAGGCGTGTCCCGCCCTGGCATTTGGACATCGCCGCCGCCGGATCATTGTCCGGATGGCCAATGCGGGAGACGGCACGCTCGCGGAGGATTCCCGTCGCATGAGCTCGGACCTGATCGTGTCCTACGACGGGACGCCCAACGACGACGACGCGCTGGCCCTCGGCAGGCTGCTCGCGCGTACGGGGGCCTCGCTCTCGCTGGCCTACATACGTCATTCCCACGAGTTCGACCCGGCGCGCGAGGAACTGGCCCAGCACGACGCGGTGCGCCGCCTCGAACAAGGTGCGGCATGGCTCCAGGAGCCCGACATCCCGAAGTACGTCGTGTTCAGTGGCTCGACGGAAGCGGGCCTCGAGCAGCTCGCCGAGGCCGAACAGGCTGCGGCCATCGTCTTCGGCTCGGATTACCGCACCTCGCCAGGTCGAGCCGAGCCCGGCACGAGCGCCGATCGCCTTCTGGGCGGTGGGTCGGTTGCCATCGCGGTGGCGGCGGCCGGGCTGCGGACCGTCGGCCACGCGGAGATCGCCTCAATTGCCGTGGCGCCGGGCGGCGACAGCGCAGCCGAACAGACCGCCGAGGCATTGGCGGCGAGCCTGGGAGCGAGCAAGGTGGAGCTGGGCAGCGCGCCCGTCGATCTGATCGTGGTCGGTTCTCAGCCGGGTGCCCCTCGAGCAAGAATCACGCTGAGCGGCGCGACCCGGACGTTGCTGAACAGCGCGTCGCGTGGTTCGGTGCTCGTGGTGCCGGCGGGCGCCGCCTTGAGCCTGTAGCACCGGTTTTTTGGCATCTATCGAACCCTAATGCCGCCTCACCCCCCGGGTTGAGGCACACTTCAGCCCGTGGCTGAGTCACCGGCGACGCGAATCGATGGTCCGAGGCTGGGGGCAGGGCAGATCGCGCTCGAGGCGGCACAGCCGGTCGTCGATGCGCCCGACCAGGTCCGCGCCTCCTACCGCTTCAGCGATCCCGCGCTGTCCGAGCTGCGTCTCGACGACCTGCTCGACGAGCTCCTGAACCGAACCCGGGAGGCGCTCGGCGCCGACACGGTCGCAATTCTGCTGGTCGACGAGGAGGCACAGCAGCTCGTGGCGCGGGCGGCGAAGGGGATCGAGGAGGAGGTCGACCGTGGCGTCCGGGTCCCTATCGGGCGGGGCTTCGCGGGCCGGATCGCCGGCGAGCGCGTGGCGATCTTCATCGCCGACGTCGATCACGCCGACATTCTCAACCCGATCCTGCGCGAGAAAGGGATCCGCTCGCTCCTCGGGGTGCCCCTGATCGTCGAGGGCCACCTGATCGGGGTGATGCACGTCGGCTCGCTGCGGCCCCGGATGTTCGGGCCGAACGACGTCGCCGTCCTTCAGCTCGCCGCGGCCCGAGCTGCCCCGGCGATCGAGCGGGCCAGTCTGGCGGCGAGGCTCGACCACGAGCACAACGTCTCGATAACCCTCCAGCGCAGCCTGCTGCCGAAGCGACTGGGCAGCTTCGTCGGGGCCACCCTCGCGGCGCGCTACCTTCCCGCGCGCGAAGAGGTGGGGGGCGACTGGTACGACGTCATCGAACTTTCTCGGGGACGCGTCGGGCTGGTGATCGGCGACGTGGTCGGGCACGGGGTCCCGGCGGCAACGTTGATGGGCCGCCTGCGAACCGCGCTGCATTCCTACGCGATTGAAGGCCATGGTCCCGGCCGGACGCTCGAGCTGGTCGACCGCTTCGTGCAAGCGCTCAATCAGCCGGCGATGGCGACCGCGGCGTACGCGGTGTTCGATCCCTACACCACGACCGTCCAGTACGCGGCCGCCGGACACCTGCCGCCCGTCGTGATCACTCCGTCAGGCACTCGGGTGATCGAAGTGATGCCGGCGCCCCCGCTGGGGGCGTTTCCCTACGGCCGCTGTGCCGAGCACGAGTTTGCGCTCGAGCGAGGGGACATCCTGTTCTTCTACACCGACGGTCTGGTGGAGCGGCGTGGGATTCCGCTCAGCGACGGAATCGAAGCTTTGGCCAGCTCGGTGGCGGGCGCGGTATCTCCCGAGGAGGCATGTCTGGCCGCGGTGGCAGATCTGGTGCCTCTCGAGGGGCTGCGCGACGACGTGGCGATCGTCGCCCTTCAGAACAGCCCGGTCCCCGCCGAGCTTCACCTGCGGCTCCCAGCCGAGCCGGCGACGTTGGCGCAGATGCGGCGCATCCTGCGTCGCTGGCTGGTCGAGCAAGGAGGCGGGGAGGCAGATGTGGCGGAGGTGACCATCGCGGTTAGCGAGGCCTGCGCGAACGCGATCGAGCACGCCTACTCGCCCGCTCCGGCAACCTTCCAGCTGGACGCGTGGGGGGAGGACGGCGGCATCACGATCGCGGTGCGGGACAACGGCCAGTGGCGCGAGCCGCGGGGGGAGGAGAATCGCGGACGGGGGCTCGCAATCATCGCCGCCGCGATGGATCACGTGCAGGTCGACCGCCGGGAGACCGGCACCGAAGTCGTGATGCGACGGCAGCTCACGCACCAATGAGCCTGGCCGACGTGCAAATCAGCCAGGCACCCGGCGCCGTGGTGGCCCGACTGTCTGGCGAGGTCGACATGTCCAACGCCGAGGAGATCGGGGTCACCGTGATCGGCGCCACCCCTGGCGACGCGCGCGGCGTCGTACTCGATCTCTCCGCGGTCGAGTACCTGGATAGCGCGGGGATCTACGTGATCCACGGAATGCGCGCGAGTCTCCAGGCGCGCGGGCAAAGTCTGCTCCTGGTGATCCCCGCGGACTCGCCGGTGCACGACGCGCTGCGGCTGTCCGGTGCCCGACATCCCGGCGAGGTTGTCGAGGAGCTCGACGCGGCGCTGCGCGCGCTCGACGGCTCACTGCCCGCGGACGCTTGAGTCCTCAGACGCGATCGAGCGCGATCTCTTCCCAATCGCCGGTGCGACGGTAGCCGACCTCGGCGTAGATCTTGTTCGAGGTCGGGTTGGCGAGGTCGGTGTAGAGCATGCACCGCTCGGCGACGGTGGCCAGCACCCGGCGGCTGGCCGCCGCGACGGCGCTGCCGGCGTATCCACAGCGGCGATACGGCGGGGGCGTGTAGACCGGCCCGATGCGCGAGACGCGGGCCACCGCGGGATTGACCCCGAGCATCGACACGGGCCGGCCGTCCTCCCACACCAGCAGGCCCTGCTGGCCGAGAGACCCGTCCACCATCACGCCGGCCTGGCCGGCGCCGATGAGGCCCGCCTCGCGCACGAACTCCTCCATCCAGCCGACGAGCAGGTCGCGGTCGTCAGGCTCGGCGAGCCGAAGCGCGCCGGGTGCGGGGTGGGGTGGATCGCGCACCTCCTCGAGGACGTGCATCGCCTCGTGCATCGTCGTGCGGGTCCTGCCGCCCGTGCGTCGCGACCATGCCGTCGCGATCGCCCGCGCCGTGTCCGGCACGCCGCTCACGCGCGAGATCTCCGGGTCGTCCTTCAGCCAAAGCTCGACGAACTCCTCGGCACCGCCTTGCAGCGGGCTCGTGAGCAGCGGCCAAGGGGGCGTGCGGAGCGCGGCGAACGCCACCTCGTCGCTGCTCGCGATCCCGTAGGCGAAGAGGGGCGCGGGGTCACTGACGCCGCCGCCGAGCACCCGCATCAGGACAGTCGCAAGCAAGTTGCACTCGATGCGTTCGGACAGCAGCGGCTCGGCGCGAGCCGCGAACTCCTCGGCGTCTCGGGTCAGCACGTAGCGCACCAACGCATATGATCGCCGCCGAGCGTCCGGTGCGCGAGTCTGTCAGAGCCGCTGAACGACGTCGTCGAACGGCTTGCGATCGGCTCGCTCGAGCCATTCGATCGTGCTGCGGCGCTCGGGGTCACGCGTCCGGATCGGATAGCCGAACGTGAGCACCGTGATGGGTCGCTCGCCATCCTCGAGGTCGAGCAGCGCCGCCACGGCGTCGGGGTCCGGCATCCCGTTGGGACAGGAGCCGATGCGGTCGTTCCAGGCGGTCAAGATCATGTTCTGGGCGGCGCGGCCGGCGTCGAAGCCGGTCGGCCCGCCCCCGCGCATCGCGATCACCACCACGAGCGCGGCGCTCCGAACGTTGCCGGGGCGGTACACGGTCTCGGCCAGCCGCTCGCGCAGGGACGGGCTGTCGACGACGACGAATCGACACGGCTGCTTGTTCTGGGAGCTGCCGGCGACCCGGCCCGCTTCGAGGATGCGCCGTTCCGCGTCGGGCGGGATCGGTCGGCCGGCGTAATCGCGCACCTCGCGCTTACTCGCGACGGACAGAAAAGTGTCCATTGCGCCTAAGCCTAGGTCGCTTCCAGGCTCAGTGTTCGCCTGGCTGTCGCTCGGGCCACTCGGGCTCCGGCGCCTCGTCGGGTCCCGGATTGGGAGCGATAGGGGCGGCCGGCTCATCGGGGCCCGGCACGGTTGCCGGTTCCTCGGGCGCGGCGGGCGAGCCAGGATCGGGGACCACCGGCGTGACCGGCGCGCTGGGTACGGCCGGCGTGGGCGGCACGGAGGGCTGCGGCGCTTCCGAGGCGATGGGAATAGCGGCTTTGGGGGCCATACCGATGGACTACCCGGTGATGGAGATGGTTAGCCCTTGACCACGCCGATCGGCCGCAGGCGCGCCACGCGTGCAGCCAGACCCGCTCGCTCGACGATCTCGACCACGCGATCGACGTCCTTGTACGCCTGAGGCGCCTCCTCGGCGAGGCCGCGCGCCGACGGCGCCCGCACGACGATTCCCCGGGCCTCGAGTTGCCAGCGCAGCGCGACTCCGTCCACCGCCTTGCGCACCGCCGTGCGCGACATCCGGCGCCCCGCCCCGTGGCACGTGGTCCCGAACGAGCGCTCCATCGCACCGGGTCGGCCGGCGAGCACGAACGAGGAGGTGCCCATGCTGCCCGGGATGAATACCGGCTGGCCCGCCGCGGCGTACTCCGGTGGGATCTCCGGGTCACCGGGTGGAAAGGCGCGTGTCGCACCCTTGCGATGCACGCACACCGTGCGGCCGCCGTGCTGCTCGAGCTTGGCGACGTTATGAGCCACGTCATAGACCTGGCGGGTGCCGGCAGCGATCGCATGCCCGAGCACCGAGCCGATCGCCTCGCGCACCCGGTGCGCGAGCGCGGCGCGGTTGGCCCAGGCGAAGTTTGCGGCCGCCGCCATCGCCCTCAGGTAGTCGCGCCCTTCGGCGGAGTCGAGCGGTGCGCACGAGAGCTGGCGGTCGGGCAGCTCGATCCCGTAGTGCGCCAGCCCGGCGTCCATCCGCTTGACGAAGTCGGTGCACACCTGATGACCGAGCCCGCGCGACCCCGAATGGATCAGCACGGTGAGTTGGCCGACTCGCAGCCCGAACGCCTCGGCGGCGTCCGCCTCGTAAATGGCCTCGACCCGCTGCAGCTCGAGAAAGTGGTTACCGGAGCCCAGCGTGCCGATCTGGCCTGCGCCGCGGTGGCGGGCGCGCGCGGACACGGCCGCCGGGTCGGCGCCGTCGAGCCGGCCGCCTGACTCCGTGAAGGCCAGCTCTTCCTCGCTTCCGATCCCGAGGTCCTCGAACAGCGCGCGGGGGCCGAGCGACAGCACGCGTTCGAGATTGGCGCCCTTGAGACCCTCGTGCGCGCCTCGCCCGCCCGTCCCGACCGGAACCCGACGCGAGAGCTCGTGGACGAGCTGCTCGCGACTTCCCCCCAGTTCGTCGTAGCCGAGCGGCAGCGCGAGCAGGCGCACGCCGCAGTTGATGTCGTAGCCGACGCCGCCCGGCGACACGACCCCGTCGCTCGCATCCGTGGCGGCCACGCCTCCCACGGGGAAGCCGTAACCCTGGTGAATGTCCGGCATGGCCAGTGCCGCGTCGACGATCCCGGGGAGTGTGGCGACATTGGCCAGCTGCTCGAGCGATCGGTCGTGCGCGATTGCCTCGAGCAGCTCGGCATCAGCGAAGAGGCGGGCCGGTACGCGCATACCGGCGACCGCCCCGATCGGGATCTCCCACAGCTCGTCGTCGATGCGACGGAGCTCAGACATCGAGCACCACGCGAGCAACGTAGCGCTCGCCGTGGCGCTCGAACGACAACCGGTGGTAAGTGACCGCCTTGACCAGCGGCGGCGGCTCGCCGAGCACGCCGCCCACGGTCGCGCTGATGCTCCGCTCGCCGAGGCTCACGTCGATCAGACGTGTGGCAACGAAACCCTCAGACTCGGCCAGGAAAGCGAGCTCCTCGAGCCAGCCGGCCAGCAGCGCCGGCCGGTCGCCGGCCTCGACCAGGACCGCGCGCAAATCGGGTCCGTCGTCTTCGGGGCGGGCGGAGCCGCGGACGCCCAGTAGCTCAGCCAGCGCGAGTAGCGCGTCCTTGAGGACGCCAAGTTCGCTCTCTGACTCGATTTCGAGTTCGACTTCGGCGGTGTGATCCACCCAGCGATAGGTCACTGGGGAGCGATGATCTCGGCCAGCCGGTCGGCTTGCTGGATGTGCAGCAAATGGCCGGCGTGCGGGATCTCCACCAACTCCACCGACGGGATCTGCCCGCACAGCCGCCGGGCGGCGGCGAGCGGGACCACCCGATCGGCCGTGCCGGACACAATCGTGGTCGGCGCTGCAATCTCCGCCAGCCGGCGCTCGAGCATGGGAAGATCCCGGACCAGCAACCGCTGCTCCCGTACGAACGAGCGCCAGGCCCGCGGGGCCAGCAGCATCCGGCCGGCCGAGCGCAGGTACCGCTCGTCGAGTGCGGTCGCCTCCGCCACCCATCGACGCACCGACCGAGCGCCGAGCATCAATCCGCCGCCGGCCATCGCGCCGACCGTGGTCAGCCAGCCGACGACCGGGGTGGCGAGCAGGTAGTCGACGGGCCCGAGCGACTCGCTGTTGGCCGCCGGCGACACGAGCACGAGCCGATTCACTCGCTCGGGGTGAGATACCGCCAGCCACGCCGCCACCGCGGCGCCGAGGCTGTGTCCGACCACGGTTGCGCGAGCCACGCCGGCGCCATCGAGCGCGGCGAGTGCGGCTCGCGCATTCCCGGCGAGATCGGTTGCCCGAGAAGATCCGTCCCAGCCGGGACGGTCGATCGCGAGGGCCGGGACCCGCTCGCCGAGGATCGCGCGGAGCCGCTCCCAATCCGCCGCGGCACCCGGTTGTCCGTGAAGCAGCAGGAAGAAGTCATTGGACACGGCGCACACCTCGGAGGGGGCATACTAGAGCCGTGACATCAGCGCTCCTCTCCGAAGCGCTTGCGCCACTGCGCGCCGATCCGGCGCGCGCGGCGATCCTGCTCGACATCGACGGCACGCTGGCGCCGATCGTCGAGCGCGCAGCCGATGCGCGCGTACCGCCGGGCACGCGCCGGCTCCTGGCCGAGATCGCCCGCCGCTACGGGGTGGTGGCCTGCGTGAGCGGGCGCCGGGCCTCGGAAGCGCGCGCGATGGTCGCGATCGGGACCATCTCCTATCTCGGCTCGCACGGCGCGGAAATCCTGCGCGCGGGCTGGACCGAGCCGGTGGTCGACCCGGAGATCGAGGACTGGACCGAGCGGATCCACGAATTTGCGCGCGAGGCCGACACGGCGGAGCTGCGGCGGCTGCGTGTGCGCCTCGAGGACAAAGGCCCGATCGTCGCGTTCCACTGGCGCGGAGCTCCGGACGAGGAGGCGGCGCGCGCTGCCATCGACGTGATCGCGACCCGAGCCGAGGCGGCCGGACTACGCACCCACTGGGGCCGCAAGGTGCTCGAGGTGCGTCCGCCGGTGAGGATCGACAAGGGCGCCGGTATCGAGACGTTCCTGGCCGACACCGACGTCGACGTCGCGATGTACGTCGGCGACGACAGGACTGACCTCGACGCGTTCCACGCGCTGGTGCGCTTGGCCGACGCCGGCCGCATCTCCAGGGCCATCCGCGTCGGCGTGCGATCGGACGAGGGACCTTCGGAGATCACCGAGGAGGCGGACCTGGTGGTCGACGGGACCGACGGCGTGGTCGAGCTGCTGGCGGCGCTGGCGGCAGACTGATGCGCGTGCGCCTCATCGGAGCCACGACGCTTACCGGTCGCTAGGAGCTGGCGGCGTGCGCTTCGCGGACTTCCTGCGCACTACGGTCCTGATGAGCGCCGGCTGCGCCACCCTGCTCGCCGCGGTCACCGTGGCCGGCGGCGTGAACAACAGCGACGACACGCTGGTGCCGTTCGCGGCCGGGTGGTGGATCGCGGCCGCGCTGATCGGCATCTGGCTGGGGCGGCGCGATGAGACATCGGGGCCGATCGCCTCGCTGCTGGCCGGCGCCCGGACCCAGTCCTCGCTGCCCGAGCTCAGCCCGGCTCGCACGATGCTCAATCGGCTGTGGCCGCTGCTGGTCTTCACCCTCGGCGCCGGCGCGCTGGCGTTCCTGGTTCCGCAGGTCCCGGCGGTGGCGACCGGGTTCGCGATCATCTGGTCGCTGGCCTGGCGCCGGCAGGCTTCCGCGGTGCGGGCCATCGAGCAGCGGGACGGAGCGCGGTTCTACATCGACAAGACCTCACCGCTCAAGCCGATCCGACTGGTCCGCACTCCCGGCTTCCGGTCTAACCTGTTCGAGCTCAACGGGGCGTCGGGGCATTCCCACGCCCGCCCGCGCACGTGATTTCGCCTGCCTACATCCCCAGCCCGTCTCACAACGGCTTCTACATCGGGCCGCTGTTCATCCACGCCTATGGCCTCGCCTACGTGTTTGCGGTGGCGGCGGCGATCTTCGTCACCCGGTGGCGCTGGCGGCGGATGGGGGGCAACCCGGACCTCGCCTACGAGGCCGCAGCGTGGGGCTTCCCGTGCGGTCTGATCGGCGGGCGGATCTATTTCCTGATCACCACGCCGAGCCAGATCAGCCCTCACAACTTCTGGGGCATCTTCGCCATCTGGAACGGCGGCCTCGGGATCTGGGGCGGGATCCTGGGTGGGGTCGTGGGCGGCTTGTACATCGTGCGCAAGCGGCTGACGCGCGGCGACGTGCTGCGCTTCATGGACGCCACCGCGCCGGCATTGCTGGTCGCGCAGGCGATCGGGCGGATCGGCAATTACTTCAACCAGGAGCTGTTTGGCAAGCCCTCCACGCTGCCGTGGGCCCTGAAGATCTCCCCGGCGCACCGACCTGCCCACTTCACTCAGTACGCCACCTTCCAGCCCTCGTTCTTGTACGAGATCATCTGGAATCTGCTGCTGGCCAGCTTCCTGATCTGGCTCGGCAACCACCGGAAGATCAAGGCGCCGGGCCTGATGGCGCTGTACGTGGCCGGTTACTCCGGCTACCGGATCTTCGAGGAGACGATCCGGATCGACTACTCGGTTCACATCCTGGGGATGCGGCTGAACTTCTGGATCGCGTCGCTGCTGTGCCTCGCCGGGCTGGCCTGGTTCACGTGGATCCAGCGCAACGGCACCACCGAGCCGCTGCCGCTGGATAAGCCGTACGTCCCGGTGCCCGCGATGCCGCGGTCGAAGCCGTCCGGCCCCTACCGCAAGCCGGCCGCGCCGACTTACGGGAAGAAGTCCGCGTCAGGCGCGCGCCCGCCGTCGGGCGGGGGCGGTCGAAGACGCTAGGTCCAGCCGTTGGCGGGGGCGGAGCGCCTGCACCGCCTCCCACGGCTGCGTGTTGAGGACTTGGTCGGCGCGCAGCCACGCGCGCCGGGCAGTGGCGATCCCGTAGCGAGCTACCTGGAACCCGCCGACTCGATGCGAGTCGGTGTCGATCACGATGGGCACACCGGCCGCCGCGGCGTGGCGCGCGTTGGTTTCGTTTAGGTCGCGGCGATCGGGGTTCGAATTGATCTCGAGCATCGTGCCGGTCCGCGCCGCGGCCTCGATCACGCGTTCGACGTCGAGCGCGTAGGGCGGCCGGCGCTCGAGCTTGCGCCCGGTCAGGTGGCCGATCACGTCCACCAGCGGGTGCTCGACGGCGCGGATGATCCGTTCGGTCATCTGGTCGGCTGACATCCGGAACGAGGAGTGCACGGAGGCGACGACCCAGTCGAGCTCGGCCAGCAGCTCATCGGCGTAGTCGAGCCTGCCGTCGGTGAGGATGTTGACCTCCGAGCCCGCCAGCAGCTGGATCCCGTCGACCTGCGTCGCCCGGATCCGAGCGATCTGCTCGAGCAGCCGCGCGGGCGAGACCTCGTCGCCGAACCCGAAGCTGGCCGAGTGGTCGGTGATGGCGAGGTACTCGTAGCCCGCGTCGCGCGCGGCCGCCGCCATCTCCTCGATCGAAGCGGTGCCGTCCGAGGCGGTGGTGTGGGAGTGCAGGTCGCCTTTCAGGTCGCCCTGGGTGATCAGGTCGGGCAGGGTCCCGGCGGCGGCGGCCTCGAGCTCGCCGCGGTTCTCGCGGAGCTCGGGCTCGATGTACTCGAGGCCCAGGAGCGCATACACCTCGTGCTCGGTGGCGCAGCGGTGGGTTTCGCCGGTGGCGTCGTCGAGGACCCCGTACTCGGAGACGTGCAGGCCCTTGCGCACGGCCGCCTCGCGCAGCGCCATGTTGTGCTCCTTGGAGCCGGTCAGGTGCTGGAGCAGGTTGCCGAATTGGTCGGGCGCGACGATCCGCAGATCGACCCGGATGCCCGTGTGGGTGCGGAGCTTCACGCCCGCCTCGGCCGGCGTGCCCGCGTCCTCGATCAAGTCCAGTGCGGCAGCTGCGCGTGCGAGTGCGACCGGGTCGGTGGCGGTAGCGATCACGTCGAGGTCCTTGACCGTCTCGGTCATCCGCCGCGCCGAGCCGGCCAGCTCGACGTGCGTCGACGCGGGGTGCTCGCGGAGCGCGGCGATGAGCGGATCGGCGACCGCGAGCGCGCGGTCGAGGACGATCCGGGCGGGCCGCTCGCCGGCGCCGGCTAATCGGAGGCTGGCGAGGATCGCCTCTTCGGCCTTGGGCCCGAACCCCTTCAGCTTGCGGATCTTTTGCTCCTCGGCGGCTGCGCGCAGTGATTCGAGCGAGTCGATCCCGAGCTCCTCGTACAGGCGGCGGACGCGCTTGGGCCCCAGGCCTGGCAGGTGCGTCATCTCGATCACGCCGGGCGGGAACTTGGCCCGCAGCTTGACGGTGGCCGGGATCGCGCCCTCGTCGGCCAGCGCGATGATCTTCTCCTCGATGATCTTGCCCACGCCAGGCAGCTCGGTGGCGCGGCCCTGGCGGGCGAGCGCCAGCACCGAGACGGGCGAGTCGCGCACCGCCTTGGCGGCGTTCCGATAGGCGACGATGCGGTAGATCGCGGCGCCGTCGAGCTCGGTCAGGTCACCCAGCTCGTCAAGCGCGGCCGCGATCTCGGTGTTCGTCGGGTCCGACATCTATGGTGCGTAAAGGTAGTGGGTCCCACCCGCCCGCCAGCGCCGGGTCGGCGGTACGTGGCCGTGACGGTGGGCGGGGCCTCGCTGCGGAATCCGGCTCGTGGGCCGATGCCGCTCGATATCCGGAGGGCCGGATTCCGTTAAGGGAATTCGGCCTAACGCGTCAGATCGTCCGAGGGGCAGGAGCCGAATTCCCCGAGCTGAATCCGGCTCGAGGGCCGATGCCGCTCGATATCCGGAGGGCGGGATTCCGTTAAGGGAATTCGGCCTAACGCGTCAGATCGTCCGAGGGGCAGGAGCCGAATTCCCCGAGCTCGGCGTCCGTGGGACCGCAGGGCCCGTCCAGACCGGGTCGGCACTCCTCCAGCCCCGTCGCGCCGCGAAACCGGAGCCTGGCCGAGAAACGTCCTCAGAAGAGGGGACGTTTCTCGGCCAGCCTCGGTGCTTCGGCGGCGTGGGCGAGGCTCCCGCGACCGGCACTTGTGACCAGCTCACAATCGTCTTCATTTCTGTGACCGCCTCTGACGAGGCAAGATCCTGCACGCCCGGCACGGCGCGGCGCGAATGCTGGAATTTGCCCGGTACGGGGCGCCCACGTGGTGCGCGTGGCCCATCCCCCACCCGAGCGCCCGCTGTCCCGCTATACTTTCTGAAGTAATCCTAGAAACCCCCAAGGAGCCGACATGGCCAACGTCTCAGACGTAACCGATAACAACTTCCAGGCTGAGGTCATCGAGTCCGACAAGCCGGTGCTTGTGGACTTCTGGGCTCCGTGGTGCGGGCCGTGTCGGATGGTCGCTCCGGTCGTCGAGGAGATCGCGCAGGAGCGGGCGGACGATCTGAAGGTCGTCAAGCTGAACATCGACGAGAACCAGAACACGGCGATTCAGTTCAACGTGATGTCGATCCCGACGCTCATCCTCTTCCGCAACGGGCAGCCGGCCAAGACGGTCGTCGGCGCCTACCCCAAGGGCAAGCTGGTCGCCGAGCTCGAGCCGGCGCTCGCGTAAGCCGGCTCAGCTGTCAGAGGGACGAAGCGCCTGAGCTTGGCCGGGCCGGTAGTGCGCTCGAGCTGAGCGACCGCCTCGACGGTGACTTCGGGCGCTTCCAGGTCGAGGCGTAGCAGTCCGTCCTCGATTTCTCGCGCGAGCTCGTCGAGGTCGACCGGACCCTGGCAGCGAACCGCGATGTCGGCGCCCGCCGGCGTCTGGCGTACCTGGTATTCGACGATGCGTCCGCGGCGTCCAAGCGCGGTCCGGAAGACGTGCGGGTGGACGAGATGGCCGTCGTAGAAGAACGTGTCGTCCAGGCGCCCCTGGATGTCGGCCACGCAGCGATGCGCCGAGCCGCACGGGCAGCGCTCGCGGAGGATCGTGACCTCGTCGGTGAGCTCGTAGCGGATCAGGGGCAGCGCCCGGTTGTAGAGGTTGGTCAGGTAGACCTTGGCCGCGGGCTCGCCCGGCGCCACCGGGCGCTCGTCCGCGTCGACCGGCTCCAGGATCATCAGGTCCTCGCTCAGGTGCGTGCGGCCCTCGTCGCAGGGCGTGGCCACGCCGCCGCCCTCGGACGTCCCGTAGAGGTTCCCGACCCGCACGCCCCAGGCCGCTTCGGCGGCCGCGCGGATCTCCGGCAGCAGCGGCTCGGCCGCACTCTGGACCCGTCGCGGGCTGATCCGCAGTCGGCCCGCCTGCGCCTCGAAGCTCAGCAGGTGCAGGGCGGAGGGATAGGCGTTCACGAAGTCCGGCTGGACCTCGTTCAGGCCGGCCACGATCTCATCGACGGGGAGCGTGACCGGGAACGAGTGGCTGATCACGTTCGGGTTGGCGAACGTGCGGCCGAGCGCCGCCGTGGCGTGGGTGAAGTGACCCGCCATCACCCAGGCGATCTTCACCGGGCGGGCCGCGAGCTCGGGATCGGACTGGCTGGCACGGAGCAGGTAGCGGAAGCAGCCGAGCCAAGCGGTCGCCCAGCCCGCCCAGTCGTAGAGGAAGACCCCGCGCTCGCCGCTCGAGCCGCCCGATGTGATCGCGGTGTAGCGATCGAACAGGTACCCGTTCTCCTCGACGGTTTCGAAGTGGGCGTTCACCCGGGCCAGGGTCAGCCGCGGGTCGGAGGCGATCCAATCGAAGTTGCCCATCAGATCGCCCTTGGTCATCGTCGGAAGCCCTCGCAGAGTGTCCTCGTCGAGGCGTAGAAGGTCGACTCCGGCCAGGCGTTCGCGATGCCAGGGCGAGCCGACCACGGCGTGGGCGACGATCGCGCGCAGTTTCTGCTGGCGGTGGGCGGCGAGTCGATCGGCCGACCAATCGAGTCGCTCGATCATCTGTGGCGCCACCGCCATCGCGTCCGCCATGTGGCGTCGCCTGAGTAGCTCGTAATCGTGCATGCCCCGAGATACGCCACGAGACCGCGAACGGTTCTCGCGCTCGGAACGTGCGGCTTAAGCCAGCGCTATTCCCACGCGGAGCTCCCGGCCGTCGATGACGAGGAGGGGACGGTCGCCGTCCATCGATTGGTAGCTGACCTGTACGGCCAGGGTCTCGCCGGCGATGTAGCTCTCGTGGGTTCGGGCGGCGGCGAGCAGCGCTTGATCGCCGTCGAGCGTGAGCACGATCCGGTCGGTGATCTCGAGTCCGGCATCCTGGCGGGCCAGCTGGACCGCACGGACGATCTCGCGAGCCCAGCCCTCCGCGAGGAGGTCGTCGTCGATCTCGAGCTCGAGCGCGACCGCGTGCGAGCCCTCGCGCTCGACCTGGTAGCCCTCGAGCGGCTTCATCGAGATCTGGACGTCGTCGGCGCTCAGCTCGTGGTCATCGCCGTTGACCGTGATCGCGACCTGCCCGCCCGCGCGCAGCGCCGCGACCGCTCTGGCGGCGTCGAGCCCGGCGACCGCAATGGCGACGAGCGGCATGCTCTTGCCGAAGCGGGGACCGAGCGACCGGTAGTTGGGCTTGAGCTCGACCTCGGCGAGCTCGTCCGCCGCGGCGACGAATCGCAGCTCTTTCACGTTCAGCTCCTCGCGCACGATCTCGGACATGCGCTCGATGGCCGCGCGCTCCTCGCCGGTGGCCACCACGACCGCGGCACGGAGCGGCTGGCGCACCTTCAGCTTCGCCTGTGCGCGGGCGGCAAGCCCGAGGCGGACCGTCTCGCGCGCAGTGGCCATCGCGTGCTCGAGGTCCTCGTCACGCGCGCCGGCGGTCGGGAAGTCGCAAAGGTGGACGCTCGGCTCGCTGCCGTCGAGGTTGTCGTAGATCTCGTCGGCTATGAACGGGCAGAACGGCGCCAGCAGCTTCGCGGTCGTGGTCAGGCATTCGGCGAGCGTCGCGAACGCGGCAGGGTCGCCATCCCAGAAGCGCCGGCGCGAGCGACGCACGTACCAGTTCGAGACGTCGTCGATGAACGACTGGATCGCGCGGCCGGCCACGGTGGCGTCGAAGTGGTCCAGGCGGTCGCGCACGACTTCGATCGTCGCCTGTAGCCGCGAGCGCACCCAACGGTCGAGGTCGGTCTGCTGATCGGTGGCGGCTGCGTGTTTCACGAGCGTGCCCGGGTCGATCTTGTTGGCGTTCGCGTAGAGCACGTAGAAGCCGTACGTGTTCCAGAGCTGGAGCAAGAACTGCCGGAGCGCCTCGCCGATCGTCTCGAGCGACAGGCGGTACCCGTCCCAGGGCTGCTTGGAGGTGAAGAAGTACCAGCGCAGCGCGTCGGCCCCGAACCGGTCGATCACCTGCTCGGGGGCGATCGTGTTGCCGAGCGACTTCGACATCTTGCGCCCTTCCTCGTCGAGGATCAGACCGAGGCAGACGACGTTGCGGTACGGCGATTGATCGAACAGCAGCGTCGAGATGGCGATCAGCGAGTAGAACCAGCCGCGGGTCTGATCCAGCGCCTCGCAGATGAAGTCGGCGGGGAACCGCTCGCGGAAATGGTCCTCGTGCTCGTGCGGGGCGTGGTACTGGGCGAACGGCATCGATCCGGAGTCGAACCAAACGTCGATCACCTCGGGGACCCGGCGCATCGGCTCGCCGCAGTCCTCGCATGCGAACGTCGGGTCATCGACGAATGGGCGGTGCGGATCGGTGATGTCAGTGCCGGCGCGCTCGTTGAGCTCCCCGAGCGACCCAATCGCGTGGGTGTGCTCGTTTTTGCATCGCCAGACCGGGAGGGGTGTGCCCCAGTAGCGCTCGCGCGAGAGCGCCCAGTCGACGTTGTTCTCGAGCCAGTTGCCGAAGCGTCCGTGCTTGACGTGCTCGGGGGCCCAGTTCACTGTCTCATTGGCGGCCAGCAGCCGGTCCTTGCGCTGGCTGGTCGCGATGTACCACGAAGGCTTGGCGTAATAGAGCAGCGGCGTGCCGCAGCGCCAGCAGTGTGGGTAGGAGTGCTCGATCGTCTCGGCCCGAAGGATCCGGTCGCGCGCCTGGAGGTCTGCGATCAGGTCCGGGTCGGCTGCCTTGACGTTACGAGAAGCGTAGGGCCCGATCCGCTCGTCGTAGGTCCCGTCCAGGCGGACCGGGTTGATCACGTTTAGGCCGTACTGCTCGCCGAGGCGGAAGTCGTCCTCGCCGAAGGCGATGGCGGTGTGGACCAGCCCCGTACCGTCGGTCGCGGTGACGAAGTCGGCTCCGAGCACCGTATGACCCCGCGGTCCGTAGGCCGACCCCGGGATGAACGGGAACGGTGGTGCGTAGGACGCGCCCTCGATCTCCTTTCCGGGGAACCGGTCGAGGATCCGGGCGCCCTCGCCGAGCACGGCCTCGACACGCGCCTCGGCCAGCACGTACACATGGTCGTCGTCGGCGGGCATCGCCCGGGCGTAGGTGAGCTCCGGGTCGACGGCCACCGCAGCGTTCGACACGAGCGTCCACGGGGTGGTGGTCCAGACGACGAGCTCATCGTCGGTGTGGAGCGGATACTCCGGCTCGACGACCGGGAGGCGCACGTAGATCGACGGATCGATGACGTCGCGGTAGACGTCGGGTTGCCCGAGCTCGTGGCTCGAGAGCGTCACCTGATCACGTGGGCAGTAGGGGACGACCTTGAGCTTCTCGTAGAGGAGACCGCGGTCGTGGATGGTCTTGAGCGCCCACCACACGGACTCGATGTAGGCGGGGTCGAGCGTGCGGTACGCGTCGTCGAGGTCGATCCAGAAGCCGATCCGCTCGGTCATCCGGTTCCAGTCCTGGACGTGGCTCAGCACCTTCTCGCGACAGCGGGCGTTGAACTCGGCGATCCCGTAGCGCTCGATGTCGTCCTTGGTGGTGAAACCGAGCTCCGCCTCGAGCGCCAGCTCTACCGGCAGGCCGTGGCAGTCCCATCCGCCTTTGCGCTCTACGAAGTAGCCGCACATCGTGCGGTAGCGGGGGAAGATGTCCTTGAACACGCGCGAGAGGACGTGGTGGATGCCGGGCGGCCCGTTCGCAGTCGGCGGCCCCTCGTAGAACCCCCACCGGGGCGAATCCCGCCGGCGGCGGATCGACTCGGCGAACACGTCGCGCTCGCGCCAACGCTCGAGCACCCCTTCCTCCAACTCGGGGAACGAGGCGCGCGGGTCGACGGGACGGTGCGGAAATGGTTGGGCGCTGGGGTCCGTCGGATCCGTGCTGGGGTCCGTCAATGGCATGGGCGGGTGATTCTAGGAGGCTGATGCGGGCGCTCGACCCGCGAGGCCACGTCAGGCGTGTGCTAGCGAGCGGGCACAGCCGGCACGGCTTGGGCCGGTGTGCGTGCGCGTGCGGCGAGGTCCTCATCAAGCCGGCCGAGGAGCACGTCGCGCGCGGCCAGGGGTGTGCGCCCGAGGCGGCGAACCGTGCTGGCCCCACTATCGGGAACGGCGTTGCGAAAGTCGTACACGACGGCCCGCCGGGCGACGACGCGAACCGAGTAAACCAGCCGGCCCAGGGCGTCGAGCGAGAGGCCATGGCCGGCCAGTACGACCGCGCCGGGGTCGAGCGCCGGCAGGGCGCGGGCCAGGCGGTTGGGTTTGATCGCGGCCGACATGCAGAGGGTGCGAACGCCGGCGCGGCGCAGCATCAGCTCGAGCGCCTGCGCGTGGAGGGCATCCAGCGAAGGGGGAGACGAAGCGTCGAGCACGAGCACGCCCGCGGGGTGCATCGCCGGCGGGGACACCCGCTTCAGCGCGGACAGCCAGCCGGTCGCGTACCGCCACGCGAACTCGTACTCCGGCGTGGGGGCGCCTTCGTCAGCGTGAGCCACGACGGCGTCGAGCAGGACCTCCTCGATCGTACGCTCGATCGAACGCAGGGCGAGGCTCTCCTCGAGCAGGCCGTTAGCCTTCTCCTCGTCAAAGGCGGCGAAGGCGGCGGCGAGTCGCGAGCTCGACGACGGTCCCTCGCCGCGCTGGCGAGCCAGCGCGATGGCGCTCGAGACGTTGTGGGTCTCGGACAGGGTGGCGCGCAGCGACTCGATCTCGGCCAGGGCATATTGGCGGTGCCCGCCGGGAGACCGCCGCGGCCGGGGGAAGCCGTAACGGCGCTCCCAGCTTCGGAGCGTATTGGGGCTGACGCCGAGCATCACGGCCGCGGCGTTGGTTCGAATTCCTGTCACGCCCTGCACTTAACTGTTGGAAATCAGCCGGCGCAAGCGCCGCAACGACTCCTGCAATTACTACCCCAAACTATTCAAGAACGAGCAAGGCTGCCCGAGGCGGACCACAACTCGCGATTCGGGCATTGAGGCGAATGCCGAACGTGTTCGCCGGCCGGACGACGGCGCTGCGCATGTTTCGATCGCCGCGGGCGGCCCACATGACGGCCAGCGAGAGGCTCTCGCTCCCCTGGTCCTCCGCGCCCGCCGGCACGAGCAGATCGGTGACGTGGCGGTTGACCGCGTCCGGCTCGCGGGTCGCCAGCAGGCGCTCGGCGGCTTCCGAGACCGCGCACACCGACAGCGAGCGGTCCAGCACGAGAAACGCAGCGCCCGCCTCGGGCGCGGCGTCGAGGCGCGATTCGAGGATCAGACCTAATCCGCACGCGCCGCACACGCGCGAGGCCGGGGGTTCGTCCGCCGGGCTCGGCCGGGCACCGCAATGGCTGCAGAAAGAGACGGTCGGGGCCGGAGCCTCGTGCTCGGCCGGAGTGGCGAGGAGTCGCAATGCCGGACGGCCGTTCCTGGCTTTGGCTGTGCGATCGAACATCAGGGCCAGGCGTACTTTCTAGGGCTAGCGGCCGCCTCGGAGCGTTCGGGCCTGGGCGCGGAGCTCGGCCGCCCCGGCGGCGGCGGCCGCGGCGATGATCTGGTCGGACTCGAGCAACTCGAGCAGAGTCCGCTGGGCATCGCCGGCGCCGGAGGGCAGCACCGTCGTGCCGGTGCCGCGGGTGCGCGGCCGCTCGGCGCCGCGCCGGTAGATCGCGAGCGGCATCGTCCCGACGGCGAGCCGGATGGCGTAGGCCCAGCGGGCGACGGTGTCATCGTCGAGATGGCCGCCGGCGACCACCACCAGGTTCGGCCTGTGCACGGCGGCGGCATCGCCGATCCCGGCCACGCCTCGGGCGGACAGGCTGAGCACCCTGACGCCGGCTCGCATCAGGAACAGCTCCAGCGCGCGGATGTAGGGCGAATCGCGGTCGAGCTCGTCGCGCGAGGCGTCGCCGACCACGATCGACACCTGTCGCACCGGCGGCGGCGTCAGCCGGGTGGCGCGCCTGAGCCAGTCGGCGGCCCACTGGGCGGCGAACGCCCAGGCGGCCGAGTCGACGCTGTAGCGGCGGGAGATCTCGTCCAGCGTCGGGAGGAGCACTTCCTCAACCGAGCGCTCGACCGAGCGTAACGCCAGTGCCGCCTCGATCGCCTGGTCCGCGCGTTCGCGCTCGTAGGAGGCGAGCGCGCCCACGAGCGAGTTGGCATCGGCCGCGAGGCCCTCGCGGGCGCGCGAGATGGCCGAGGAAATCGACAGCCCCTCCTGGAGGGCATCGCGCAGCGCGGCGACCTCGCCGTGGGTGAAAAGCCTATGCTTGCCCGGAGAGCGCTGAGGCTTGGGGAAGCCGAAACGGCGCTCCCATGCCCGCAGCGTGTTCGGGCTTACGTTCAGGAGCGCTGCGGCTTCACTCGTCTTGAGATAGCGCATGCGCAGTTAAAGAGACGTAGACGTTGCTATTTCGACCTAGCCGTTGCCGTCCTGAATACCCCGACATAGAATTGCACAAGTTTCCGCCTGAAGTACCACTTAAACCTCCACTTTTTGGCGGTTCGGGTGGGGCTGACGGCGGGGCCTGACCCTGCGGTGATTCGGGAGGAAAAAAATGGGCTATCGCGGCCAGTAGGAACCGGTAGCTGCCCGCAAAACTGGCGTTTCGGCCCAGTTAGCGCTACTTTGCGCCGGTGAGCGATGACCGTCGCATGCGGTCGCATGCTCTTCGCCAGAAGGGGGCGGTCGGAGTCGCGTGCGCCTGTTTGGCCGGATGCGTGGCGTGGGCTGCGATTGTCGCGCCCCAAGACCATTTCAACGGGCTGTCGATCGTGCTCGCGGTCGCGGCGGTTGCGGCCGGAGCCGGCGTCGCCGTCGTCAGGCAGGGCGTCAACATCTCGGCGTCGTTCCTCGTCTACATCCTGGCCGGCGCTTTCTTGGGACCAACCTCCGCGTTCGTGGCGGCGGTGATCTCGGAAGTCGCAGCCACCCGGGTCTTGCGCACCCGTCGCCAGGCCTTCCTGTTCAATTTGGTCGGCAATGGCGTCGCGGCGCTGCTGGCCGGCACGCTGATTCGCGCCCTTGCCCCACACGATCACAGCGCGAGCTTCTACTTCGTGCTCGGGGCCCTCGCGCTGGCCATGCTCGAGTTGACGTGGTTGATCATTGCGCCGTTCTACATCGCGTACGACGGCTACAGCGAGAAGTGGAACCCCAGGACGCTGATCGATCATCTCCCGAGCGCGGTCATCAACGTGGCCCTGGCGGTCGCGGGGGCGGCGATTTACGTCGAAGTCGGGGTAGCCGGGATCGCCTTCGCGCTGGCGGCGGTGCTGGCGTTCGCCTACATGGCGCACCTGCTCGCCGAATCACGCGACCGCGCCGAGCAGTACGTCTCCCTGTCCTGGGGCGTGCTTGCCGGCCTGCTGCGCGCGCTCGACGTCCGGGATCAGCGAGCTGCCCGGCACGCTGCCGCTGTCGCCCGGTTCGCGCGTGACATGGCGGATTCGCTCGGGATGAGCGAGCAGGACCAGGAGCTTGCGCACACCGCCGGGCTGCTGCACGACATCGGCCACTTTGCCCTGTCGGACCGCGTCGCGCAGCGGGGGGTTACGTTGACCGACGAGGATTGGGAGGCAATCCGGCTCCATCCCGAGCTGGGTGCCGACATGCTCCGCGACCTCGGCATGTATGGCCCTGTCGCCGAGATCATCCTGGCTCACCACGAGCGGGTCGACGGGCGCGGCTATCCGAATTTCCTGCCCGCCGAGGAGATCCCCGACATCGCGAAGATCATCGCGGTGGCAGAGGTTTACGACACGCTGACCGCCGCCGACACCTATCGGACTCGGATGAGCTCGTTCGAGGCGCTGCGCGAGTTGCGGCGCGTCGCGGGTACGCAGCTCGACGCGGATTATGTCGAGGTGCTCGCCGGTCTGCTGAGTGGCGAGGGCGTCGAGTACCGCCACGCCGACGCTGCCGACTTCGACACCGAGCTCGACATGGAGCGGCGCATCAACCAGGCGCGCGCGGGCTGAGCGCGCAACTTGCGGACGCTGATCGGGCGTGGCCGGTCTACGGCCACGCTGGCGCTGGGGGACGCGGCCGGTTTACGGCCACGCTGACGCTGCGCGTCGGGACGCCGACGCGCAGCCGATCCGGGCTGGCTTTAGCTGACCAGCCGCTCTTGGTGCTGCTGACGCTGCCCCGACCTGCGCTGCTGGAGCGTCTCCAGGAACTGCTCGATCTGTTCGACGCTGAAGCGGCGCTGGCCGCCGGGGGTGCGGTATGACTCGAGGTATCCCATGTCGGCCCACCGACGGATGGTGCCGAGCGAGACTCCTAGAGCATTGGCGGCTTGCGAAGTCGACAAACCGAGGGGACTGCTCCTTGTTTGGTCCATACCTGGCATTTCAGACGCATTAACGAGGGTTGCCACGCATTGCGCAGCATTTGCACAACCTTGAGACCGAAGCGGAGGACAAGTGGCTCCGCTGCCACGCGACTTGCGGGGTGCGAGGATAGGGGCCTGCCCGCCCAATGCGACTGAGGCTCTACCACCACCACGACGGAGCCCGGATAGCGTACCGCGAAACCGGCACCGGTCCAGCCCTTGCGATGTTGCATTCCATGGGCCTGTCGCACCGCGAATGGGAGCCAATCGTCGCCGAGCTCTCCACGCGATTCCGGGTCGTCCTTCCCGACCTGCCGCTCCACGGAGATTCCGAGGACCGGCCGCGCCATCCGTACACGGCTGACTGGCTCACCGAGGTGATCGCCGGCTTCTGTCGGGAGGTGGCGGGGACCAAGCCGCTGCTCGCCGGGCACGACCTCGGCGCCGAGCTCGCCCTCAGGGCGGTGACGAGCGGCCGGCTGGACCCGGCGCGGATTGCGCTGATGCCCAATCGGCTGCACCGTCGGGACGAGTTCGCCGGCAAGCGGGCGGCGTGGCGTACGGCCTGCCGCGCCGCGGCTCTGCCCGGCTTCGACCGCGCGCTGGCGCACGGAGCCAAGCTGGTGTTCCGGCCCTCGATGGGCGAACGGTTGTCGGTCCAGCGCAATCCCGCCGCCAGGGACCTGGTCCGCCACGCCTTCGCCGACGTGGCCGGCAATGGCAATCGCGCTCGCTCGTGGGCCAAGTTCGCCCGTCGCTGGCCGACCGACCCCCAGCGCCAGCTGCTCGACGCCTACCCCCGGATCGATCTTCCGGTCCTGCTGCTGTGGGCCGACGAGGACCCGGCCCATCCGCTGATCGGGGCCTACGAGGCCCTCGACCTGCTGCCCAACGCGCAGCTGCGAACCCTGCCCGCCACCGGCTTTCTGATGGCCTACGACGACCCGGTGGGCGTGGCGCGCGAGCTCATTTCGTTCTTCGGCTAGTGCAAAGGTCCCGAAACCTCCACGGTGGGACGCGCCAGTTAGTCGAGTCAGCGGCGGCAGCGGGCCGTCGACGCGCGCTCGCGCAGAACCGGCTCGATCACGACGCGTCGCCGCCGGCGCGGCTGCCCGTCGATCGCGGCCAGCACCATCCCGACCGCCATCTCCACCAGGCGCTCCGTGTCCCAGGAGAAGCTGGTCAACGGCGGCGCGAGCAGGATCGAGACGGGATGGTCGTCGTAGCCGATCACAGAGAGGTCGGCCGGGATGCGCAGGCCGAGCTCGCGCGCGGCGGCGTAGACCCCGTACGCGATCGAGTCCGAGAAGCAGAACAGGGCGCTCGGCCGGGGCGAGGCCGTCAGCACGTCGCGCGCCAGCACGGTTGCCTCATTCAGCTCGTAGGGCGCGCTCACGACCCGAACATCCAGGCCCAGCCGATCGGCCTCGGTGCCGACGTAGACCTCAGCCGGGCGGTCGTTGGTGGGGGAGCCGGGTGGGCGGAGCACGGCGATTTGCCGGTGCCCGAGCGCGTGCAGGTGCTCGAGCGCTCTCCTGACCCCGGTGCGGTTGTCGAACAGCACCTCGCCCACGGCGCCGCGCCCGGGCAGGGCGTCGCCGATCGAGACGACTGCCACCGACTCCGCGAGCTCCGTCCAGAACTCGTCTGACGGGTCGACCGGCGAGAGGATCAACCCGTCCACGTGCTGGTCGCGAAGCTGGGTGGCCAGCGTCCGCTGGCGGTCGCGATCGCCGCCGGCATCGAGGATCAGCGCGTAGCGATCGTGGGCCAGGAGGGCCCGTCCCGCCTCAGCCACCAGGCGCTGCTGCCAGAGGTCCTCGAGCGAGGGGCCGAGGATGCCGACCATGCCGGTGCGCCCGCTGGCCAGCGCGCGGGCGATCGGATTGGCCTCATAGCCCAGATCGGTCGCGACCTTGCGTACCCGCTCTTGGGTCTCCTCGGATACCTGGATCCCGCGGAGCGCGTACGAGACCGCAGCCGGAGAGACTCCGGCAGCATCGGCGACCTCCCGAATCGTGACGCGCTTGGCGGGGGGGCTCACGGCGCAAGCAGTGGGTTGAGCCATGGCCCCCGGCAGGGGATGGCGTTGGTCGTAATCATCGCAGGGTCTATCCGCGGGACGGGGCGGCCAAGCAGCGGGCGAGCGCCAACATCTGGTCGCTTTCTGACCGCGAGCATTGACAGGGGTTCCTTGAACCGCTTCACTTAACCGATTCAATGAAACGGTTAAGGAAATGGCTGGCCGGTCGCGGGCGGGGTGAGGGGCGGGCGGGAGCACGATCGGTGGCCGGCCGTGATAGCTGACGGGTCGGTGGTCGATATCCACCAGCACCTGTGGTCGGACCCCTTGATGGAGGCGCTGGGAGCGCGGCGCGCGGCTCCGTGTCTGCGCGGCTCGACGCTCGAGCTGGCCGGCGAGGGGAACTACCACGTCGATCGGGCCTGGTACGACATCGACCTGCGGAAGACACAGGCGATCGACGATGGTCTCGATCTGGCGCTGGTGTCGCTGTCGAGCCCGTTGGGGATCGAGTCGCTCGCGCCGGATGAGGCGGGGGAGCTGCTCAGCGCCTACCACGACGGGGTCCACGCATTCCCGGCGCCGTTCGGGGGCTGGGCGGCGGCGTGCCTGACCGAAATCGACCCCAGAGCGCTGGTCCCGGAGCTCGACCGCGGCTTCGTCGGGCTCCAGCTGCCGGCGACTGCGCTGCAGGACGCCGCAGGCTATGACCACGTCGGACCGTTGCTTCACGTACTCGAGGAGCGGAGCCTGCCGCTGCTCGTCCACCCTGGTCCCGCCGGCGAGCTTCGACCGCACGCGAGCGACCCCGCCTGGTGGCCGGCGATCGTGGCCTACGTGCAGCAGATGCACGCCGCCTGGTTTGCCTTCCGCGCGCATGGGCGCGCTCGTCACCCGCGGCTGCGGGTGTGCTTCGCGATGCTGGCCGGGCTGGCGCCGCTGCACGGCGAGCGCTTTGCCGCCCGCACCGGCGACCGCAACGTGGTCGACAAGGACATCTTCCTGGACGTCTCGTCCTACGGCACCCGCGCGATCGACGCGACCATCCGGGTGCTGGGCATCGACGCGCTGGTCAATGGCTCCGACCGGCCGTACGCCGATCCCGTCGAGTTCGATCTTGGCGCGGCCGCCGCACGCGCTTTGCGCAGCTCCAACCCGCTGCGTCTACTCCAACCCAAGCAGGAGGTGTCAGATGAAATGGCCGTCGCTGCCGGCGCGTAACCTCGATCGCGCGGAGCTGCAAACGCTTGTGGACGAGCTGGCCAAAGACGCCAGGCATTGGGCTGAGCACATCGCATTCGCCGGGGCCGAGCGGCACTTCGTCTCGCTGCATCGGGACGAGTTCGTCGACATCTGGCTGCTGTGCTGGAACCGCGGCGACGACACCGGCTGGCACGATCACGACATCTCCTCGGGGGCAGTGCGGGTCGTGCGCGGGGCGGTCAAGGAATCGAACCCGCGGATGGGCGGCGAGCCGGCGGTCCGGATCGTGGCGGCCGGCGGGTCGTTCTCGTTCGGCCCCGAGCACATCCACCGGCTCGCCGGCGACGACGAGCACGCGGTCTCGATCCATGCCTACTCCCCGCCGCTGTGGCGCCTCGGTCAGTACTCGATCGATGCCGACG
Organism: uncultured Solirubrobacterales bacterium; assembly: GCA_963757235.1. Taxonomy (GTDB): domain Bacteria; phylum Actinomycetota; class Thermoleophilia; order Solirubrobacterales; family Solirubrobacteraceae; genus Palsa-465. The sequence continues at coordinate 75,694 of CAVWRC010000016.1, forward strand.
GGGTGATGAGCCGCGAGTCGGTCAGCTACGCGGACGAGCTACGTCCGCTCGAGGCCGTCGTCCCCGTGTGAGGAGGCCTCGCGGTCAACCGGGCGCAGGTGCGATCAGCCGGGCGACGATCTCCTCGAACGCCCGATCGGCGTAGGACCGCAGCTCGTCGAGACTGAGCAGCTGGACCGGGTGCGGGATGTACACCATCCGGTAATCGGGCATGCCGAGCACGCGGGCCTGTTCGAGGGCTTCATCGACGAACGGCTCGGTGGCAACGCCGACGGTGGGGATCCCGCGTCGCTCGAGCTCAACCATGTCGCGCACACTGCACGACGTGCACGAGCCTCAGTCGGCCAGGCCCTCCACGGCCAGGTCGCCACGGTCGGCGATGCGGCGAACGATCTCGGGCGCGGCGGGCTTGGAAAAGATCTCCTTCACCAACCGGAATGTCACAGCACCCCGAGCACGCAGCAGCTCCTCGATCCGGTCCAAGAACTCGTCGCCGCGGCGCTTGTTGATGTCGAGCAGCGCCACGCGCGCTCCCTCCAGGCTCACCGGACGCGGGGCGAGCGGTTCGGCCACCCGCCGGCGCTCGTCGAATGGGCTCACGTAATCCACGGCACCTCCTTCGAGATCGGTTCTGTGTCCATGCCCAGGCAGGGGCCGAACACGGACGAGAAGCGGCCGGCCTCGCCGCCGGCCACCACGAGCACGATTTCCTCCGGGCGATCCCACTTGCCGACGAGCTCCTCGTCGGTAGCGGCCTGAACGAGCGGGGTGGTCTCGCCCCAGCGCAGCGAGCCGGCGGGACGCCGCACCGAGGAGAACATCTCGGAACGCACGCGTTCCTTGTCCCATCCCCACTCGTGAAACGACCGTGCATGCTCCGGGCAGATCGCGAACAGCGACACCCCGCCGAGCGGCCACCAGTTCGGACTCCAGGTGGCGCCGGCGGCCTCCCCCAGCACCCGTGTGAGCTCGAGTGGCTCCAGGCTGCGGTGGTCAGAGACCGACATCGGGGCGTCGGCGCCGAAAACGGTGACGACCGAGCGATCCACGGGAAAGCCGAGCGAGACGTGAAGCGGCTCCCACGGGCTGACCTCCTCGTCCTCGGCGAAGCACAGCCCGATCTTGCCGGGATTCCCCAGCGTCGATCGGTCGAGCCGCCCCGGGAAGCCACCGCCGGTCAGGCTGACCACGAGCCGCAGGGCGCGGCCGATTGTCATATTCGCCCGCCAGCCAGGCCCGAGCGCGCCGACCGAACCGTTGAGCCCGATCGCCTCCCGGACCGGGCCGTTAACCACCACGACCTGCCCACACGGCTGCGTGGTCACGGCCTGCCCACCGACGTTAAACCGAAGGCTCCAACACGGCCTGCACCGCCGCCACCACCACCGGGAAGTACTCGGGACGGCAGCCGGCGAGCACGGCGCACGCGGCGACCCGCTCGAGCGTCACGCGAGCGAGCGCCGGCGCCATCTCGCCCAGCAGCTCGTCCGGATCGTGGCCGCCGAGCATCGCGCTCACGCGGTCGAGCGTCGGCGGGATGACCGGCAGCCCGTCGGTCCAGCCCCGCTCGAACATTTCCTCGAGCTCGTCCAGCCCGGCCCCGTCGAGGGCCCTTAGCGTCTCCGGGTCGTAGGTGTTCTTAGCCGCGCAGCCTGGCTTCAGCAGCGGGGGCTCCTCAGTTACGGAAACGGACAGCAGGGCCGAGAGACCGGCGGCGTCCCAGCCGACCACTCGCCCGGTCTCGCGTCCATCTCGATCGACCAGTACCGCGGTTGGCAGGCTGACAAGCGAGTAAGCGTCCGAAACGTCATACGGCGCGGGCTCGGACAGCACCGCGCCCTCGAAGCCGACCCGCCGCACGACCCGCGCGGCCACCTCGAGCGGATCCTCGAACACCGCGGCCACGCGCACGCCGCCGGTCTCCAGAGAGGGCAGGACAGGGGCGAGGCGCCGCATCGTCAACGTGCACGTCGGGCACTCCTCGGAGACGAACAACAACAGGACCGGACCATCGGCGTGCAACTCGGATAGCCGCACTGATCCGCCGCCGACCGAGGTCAATGAGAACTCGGGCGCGGCCGTGAGGCTCATGCCGGAGTTGCCACGGTCGCGGGAGTGCGGCCGCCGACGACTCGCCCGCCCTGGATCACCATCCGGATCCGCTCCGGCCCGCGCAGCAGACCAACGTCCTGGAGTGGGTCCCCGTCGATCACCAGCAGGTCGGCGACCCCGCCGGGCGACACCGTGCCGACGTCGGGCAGGCCGAGCGCCTGCGCCGACCCGTGCGTGGCGGCGGCGATGCCCTCGAGTGGCGTCAGCCCGCCGTCGACCATCCGCACCAGCTCGATCGCGTTGTCGCCGGGCGGCCCGCTGTCGTGACCCATCGCCAAGGTCACCCCGGCGCTCCGAGCCGCGACAAGCGTCGCGTAGGCCTCCTCGAGCTGGCGCTTGGCCTGCTCGACCAGCGCCGGCGCGAACGCGTCCGTGAAGCGTTCGGCGAGATCGTGGAAGGTGCTCAACGTCGGCACCAAAACCATTCCCGACCGCGCCATCGCGTCCAACAACGAAGGCTCGCGGTGCAGCGACAGGCCGTGCTCGATCGTGTCGACGCCCGCCTCGACGGCGAGCCGCGCGCCGGCCAGGCCCTCGACGTGCGCGGCCACCCGGACGCCCATCCGATGGGCCTCGTCGACGATCGCGTCGAGCTCGGCCGCGGTCATCTGGGCCGGCTCGGGGTCCTCGGCCACGACGGACCGGGCACCGGTGGCCATCAGCTTCACGAAGTCCGCGCCGCGCCGGAGCTGCTCGCGGACCGCGCGGCGCATGTCGTCGACCCCGTCGGCCTCGCGGTACATCGTGGTGAAGATCGCGCCGCCCGGGGCCGTGGCGGAGATGATTCGCCCGCAGGACAGGATCCGGGGTCCGGGCACGATCCCGAGCCGGACCGCCTCGCGCAACGCGATCGCCTCGTCGTCGTAGCTGCCAACGTCGCGGATCGACGTCACGCCGGCCTCGAGCAGGACCGAAGCGGTCTTGGCCAGCACGAAGTAGCCGAGCTCTCGGGGCCGCGGAAGCTCACCTTTCAAAGCCGGCGGCGGTCCGAAGCCCGGACTCCGGCTGATGTCGCTCGACAGGTGGGCGTGGGCGTCGATCAGCCCCGGCGTGAGCGTGCGGCCCTCGAGGTCTAGCGCGTCCTCGGGAAACGGGTTGCCGTCGGGAGAGGCCCCAGACACTTCGACGATCCGTCCGCCCTCGATGCGGACCGTCGCGCCCTCCAGCGGCGCACGAGAGGTGCCGTCGATCACCCGAGCGTTGGTCAGGACCATATGCCGACGGACCGTACACCGCCGACGAGCTCTCCGGACCTCACGAGCTCCAGCACCCTCGAAACGTCGCCCGCGACGGAGCGATCTTCGGTGACCGGCGGGACGCGGTCTGCGACGAGCGCGACGGCGTGCTCGAGTGCGCCTGGGAGCGGGACCCCGGACAGGAAGCGGGCCTGGCGCAGCGCCACCAGCTCGTAGGCGAGGGCGAGCTCGAGGGCGTCGAGGACCCCATCCAGCTGGCCGGCGGCAAGCAGGGTGTGGGCCTGGATGTCCTCCTGGCCGCTCGAGGCGTCGAGAGCATGGATCGTGGCCGGCGCAGCCAATCCACGGGCCTGCGCGACCAACCCGATCACCTGTTTGTGCACCGTCACGACGCCCGACTGGCGGCCGGGGTCCGACGTGAGCTGGTCCGGGAGGCCGGAGAAGCGAGAGTCGAGCAGGCGGTGCAGTCGTTTCTCCAGCAGGTTCAGTACCTGGGTCAGCGCGATTGCGGCCGAGTCGAGCTGAAGGGTCAGCGCCTGGGCGTGGAAGTTGCCGGTCGGGTACAGCCCTTCGGGCTCAGCCGACTCGCCAGACCCAGACGGGCCGAGGAACACCGGACTGTCGGTTACCGCACGGAGCTCCCGATCGAGCTGACCGCGTAGCCCGCCGAGCACGTCCAGCGCGGCGCCGTGGACCTGGGGGATGACCCGGAGTGAGACGGGGGCCTGGCCCGCGTCGCCGAGACGGCCAGAGGATCCGGCGAGCAACGAACCCAACCGGCGATGGATCGCGAGCTGCCCCGGATCGCCCTTCAGCTCGCCGACCCGCAGGACGTAGGGGCGCTGCGGCGCGCCGGTCACGGCGATCGCCACCGCCCCGCAGAGCGTCGCGTGGTCGACCAACGCCTGCGCGCGCAGCAGCAGCGGCACGCTCAGCGCCGGCGCCAGTGGCGCGCCGTTGATCAGCGCGATGCCCTCCTTGGCGCCGAGCGAATACGGGATGACGCCCTCCGCGGCGAGGGCGCGGCCCGCGGGGACGTCTTGTCCGTCGACCCGGACCAAGCCATCGCCCACGAACGTCGAGAACAGATGGGCCAGCGGCACGATCTCGCCCGCGGCGCCGCTCACACCGCCCGGCACGAGCGGGAACCACCGCTCGTTCAGGCGATCCACCAAAAACAGGCACAGCTCGGGGCTGACGCCGGCGTATCCGCTGAGAAAGCCCGTCAGCCGCAGCAGCATCGCCCCGCGGACGACGGGCTCGGACAGCGGGCGCCCGACTGCCGTGGCGCGGCCGGCCAGAATCGAACGCTGAAAGGCGGCCTGGTCGACCGCCTGCACCGGGCGGGCGGCGAGGTAGCCGAGTCCTGTGTTGACCCCGTACGCGGAGGCCCCGGATTCGAGGTAGGCCAGCAGCGCCGCGCGACTCGCCGCGACCCCTGACAGCAACTCCGGCGCCACCGACACCGACTCGCCATCGCACGCGATCCGCCGGTACTGCGGCAAGTCCAGTTGGTCGTGGCGCTCTAGGAAAATGGTGCCCACCCTCACGCACCCTAAAGCCACGTTAACTTGACCCATCGCTCCGGGTGTGAGAGAAACCCGCCTGGTCCATCGGTTGAACGTCGTTCTACCTGCGGACCATCCGGAGAGGATGGAAGCGGCTATGGGTTATCAACCGGCCCTCGGACAGAGCGCCGGACCGGCGGGCATCGCGGAGGCACGCGACCACGGCGGATCGCCGGGCATCTCGGCGGTACTCGACGTGCTCGACGTGCTCGACCGCCAGGGTCCGACCACGCTCGCGCAACTCGCGCGCGAGACCGGCGCGGCCAAGAGCACCCTGCACCGCGTCTGCTCGATGATGGGCGAGCGTGGCTGGATCGCCCGAGATGCGGTGAGCGGCTGCCTCGAGCTCGGTCCGAGGGTCGCTTCGCTGGCGCGCGCGGCCCCGATCACGCCGCTGACGGCCGGCTTCCACGGCGTCGCGCGCCGTCTGATCGACCGCCACAACGAGACCACGTGCCTAACCGTCCTCGACGGGCGCGACAGTGTGTTCATCGCCAAGGAGGAGACCACCCACGCGGTTCGCTTGGTCACGGCGGTGGGCAGCCGGCTGCCTGCGTTCGCGGCCGCCTCGGGCCGCTCGATGCTCGCCGACCGCTCGGAGCAGGAGATCAGGGCGCTGTACGAAGCTTCCGAGCTCGTGACGCCGACGGGCCGGCGCCTGGACGGGATAAACGAGCTGCTCGAGATCCTGCGCCAGACGCGCCGGCGCGGCTACGCCGAGAACATCGACGAGACCGCCCTGGGCCTGCACTGCCTGGCCGTCCCGGTCGGGCCGCCCGGGCGCGTGATCGCCGCGATCACCTTCTGCGTACCCACCGGTCGCATGAGCGCCGCGCGCAAGCGGGAGATGATCCCCGACCTCCTGCGCGCCGCGAAGGAGGTCATCCCGTTTGGCCGAACGAGTGGCTCGATGGAGACCAGGTACGCTTCCCCGACCCCTGAACAAACTCAATCAAATAAGTTGAGAAAGCTGGAGGGGCCGGCGTCTCGACAGCTGTTGAACAACCACAGAAAGGTGGCTCAATGACGCGCAGCAACAGCGAGCTGGATCGGCTCCGCAGCGGGCGCACCGAGCTCGAGAACCACTACATCGACGAGCTCGTCAACGGCAATGTGAGCCGCCGAGACTTCCTGCGGAAGGGCAGCACGATCGGCATGTCGGTGCCGCTGCTGGGCGCGATCCTGGCCGCCTGCGGTAGCTCGTCGCCCGCGACGAGCTCGAGCGCGAGCAAGACCACGGCGGCGGCCCCGGCGACGAAGGGCGGCACGCTGCGAATCGCGTCAACCACGCCGGCCGCGGCGGTCAACCCTCTCACCGTGTCGGATGCCGGCGGCCTCTGCATGCTCAACCAGACGGGCGAATTCCTGATCTTCGACTCGAACCTGAAGCTGGCCCTCGAGCCGATGCTGGCGCTCAGCTGGTCGCCGAACGCCGACGCCAGCGTATGGACGTTCAAGCTGCGTCCCGGAGTCACCTTCAGTAACGGCCAGGCGATGACGTCCGCCGACGTGGTCTACACCTTCCAGCAGCTGTCGGACCCCACGAACGCATCCAACGCGCTCTCGACGTTCACCGGCGTGCTCGTGCCCTCCGGGGTGAAGGCGGTCGACCCGACGACGGTGCAGTTCACGCTCCAGGCGCCGAACGGGAACTTTCCCTACCTGGTCTCCTCGGACAACTACAACGCGATCATCGTCCCCAAGGGCACCGACTTCGGTTCGTGGCAGAAGACGTTCCTCGGCACGGGGGCGTTCAAGCTGGCCAGCTACACGCAGAACGTCGGCGCGACGTTCGTGCCCAACCCCACCTACTGGGGCACGAAGGCACTGCTGTCGCAGACCAGCTTCCAGTTCTTCACCAGCCAGACGCCGATGATCACGGCGCTCCAGGGCGGCAGCGTCGACGTGGTGGCGCAGTTCGTGCCGGCCGGCGCGTCGGGGATCCTCAACAGCTCCTCGTACAAGCTCATCAGGCTCAGGTCGTCCAACCACCGCGAGCTGTCGATGCGCAACGACATCGCGCCGTTCACCGACGCGCGCGTGCGTCAGGCCGTGGCCTACACGCTGAACCGGCCGGCGATGGTCGCGGGCCTGTTGAGCGGACTCGGCAGCGTGGGCAACGACAACCCGTTCGCCCCGCGCTTCCCGTCCACCAACACGAGCGTGCCCCAGCGCGTCCAGAACATCGCGAAGGCCAAGCAGCTGCTGGCCGCGGCCGGCCATCCCAACGGGTTCAGCGTCAAGCTCGACACCGAGCAGTACGAGGAGGTCCCCCAGCTCGCGACCGTGATCGCGCAGGATGCCAAGGCGGCCGGCATCGACATCGCTCTGAACGTCGAGTCCCAGACGCTCTACTACGGCAAGAGCACGTACGGCAACTCCGACTGGCTCGACGGCACCATGAGCCTCGTCGACTACGGCGATCGCGGGGTACCGAACGTGTTCCTCGAGGCCCCGCTCACCTCCACCGGGCCCTGGAACGCGGCCCGGTTCCACAACCCGACCTACGACGCGCTCGTCAAGCAGTTCGTGGCCGCGGTCGACCTCTCGACCCAGCAGCAGATCGCCGGCAAGATCGAAACCCTGCTGCTGGCCGAGACGCCGATCGTCATCCCTTACTGGATCGACGGGCTGACCGCGTCAACCCCAAACGTCGGCGGCCTGAACCCGACCTCGATCGCCCAGCTCTACCTGAATACCGCGTACAAGTCGGCGTGAGGACGGACTGAGGATTAAGTCCGCCCACCCTGACCCTAGATCATGCTCGCGTTCATCCTCAAGCGGATCGGCTTGGCGCTGATCACGCTGTGGCTCCTGAGTGTGATCGTATTCCTGCTTGGCCAGATCCTGCCCGGCGATCCGGGCCGGGCGATCCTGGGGCCGCTCTCGGCGCAGAGCGCGGTCACCGCGCTCGACCATCAGCTCGGCGTCGACAAGCCGCTCATCACCCAATACTGGGATTGGATCACGAATTTCCCGGGCAAGTCGTACAGCTACCAGACCGCGATCGGGCCGCATCCTGACGAGCGCGCTCGGGCGCTCGCTCAAGCTCGCGATCCTCGCGTTCATCATCGTCGTCCCGCTGGGGATCTTGGCTGGGATTGTCGCGGCGCTCAACGTCGGGAATCCGATCGACAAGATCATCAGCGTTGGCGGCGGCTCGAGCACGGTGATCCCCGAGTTCGTCTCCGGGATCATCCTGCTCGTGGTGTTCGGGGTGGCGCTCAAGTGGCTGCCGGTGACGGCCACCGCGCCGCCGGGCTCGTCGTTCCTCACTCAGATCAAGTACCTGATCATGCCGGCGATCCCGTTGGTGATCGTCCTGTTCGGGTACATCGCGCGGATGGCTCGGGTGGGGACGGTCGAGGCGCTCGATTCCGATTACGCGCGCACGGCGATACTGAAGGGGCTGCCGCGCGGGGTGATGATCCGCCGCCACGTGCTACGCAACTCATTGCTCCCGACGATCACCGTGGTGGCGACCCAGACCGGGTACCTGATCGGCGGCCTGATCGTGGTCGAGACGATCTTCCACTACCCGGGCATCGGCTCGCTCACCTACCAGGCGGCGCAGCAGAAGGACTTCCCGATGCTCGAGGCGTGCGTGCTGACGATCGGCGTCGTGTACATGGCGGTGACGATCGCGGCGGACGTCATGTTCTCGCTGCTCAACCCGCGGATCCGGTTGAAGGCGACGGAATGAGCATCGGGACGGTTCCGGTCGAGTCGGCTGCGGCCCTGTCGGCGGGGCGTAGCGAGGCCCGGCGGGAGCTTGTGCGTGAGCTGGTCCGCTCGCCGCTCTTCATCGTTGGCGCGCTGGTCGTGCTGTGGTGGATCGTGTGCGCGATCTTCGGCAGTTCGATCGCGCCGCAGGACCCGAACGCGCAGAACCTGTTCGCGATCAACAAGCCACCGTCGAGCGCGCATATCTTCGGCACCGATCAGCTCGGGCGCGACGTCTTCTCGCGGGTCCTGACCGGGTCGCGCGACATTTTGATCGTCGCTCCGCTGGCCACGTTGCTCGGCACGGTCCTGGGCACCGCCATCGGTTTGACAATGGGGTACTTCCGGGGCCTCGTGGATGACGTCCTCGGGCGGTTCGTCGAGGCGTTCCTGGCCCTGCCGGTAGTTGTCACGGCGATCATCGCCAGCTACGCATTCGGGCGCTCGAACCTCGAGCTGATCATCGTGATCGGCGTGCTGTTCACGCCGCTGATCGCGCGGACGGTGCGCGCCGCCGTGCTGCTCGAGCGCGAGCTTGACTACGTCGCGGCGGCGCGGCTGCGTGGCGAGGGGTCCTTCTACATCATGTTCGTCGAGATCCTGCCCAACGTGTTCGCTCCGATCACGGTCGAGTTCACGGTCCGCCTCGGCTACGCGGTGTTCGCCGTGGCCACCCTGTCCTTCCTCGGCCTGGGCATCCAGCCCCCGTCGTCGGACTGGGGGCTCGAGGTGGCCACGAACTTCGGCCAGGTCGCGGCGGGCTTCTGGTGGGAGGTGACGTTCGACGCGCTGGCGATCATCTCGCTCGTCGTCGCAGTCAACCTGATCTCCGACGCGGTCGAGGGGGTGCTCGAGGGATGAGCGCGCTGTCTTCGGAATCGCCCGGCGGTGACGCAGGCGCCGGGGCCGGGGCGATCGATGCCCTGAGCGTCCAGAACATCGACATCACCTACAAGGTGCACGGGCGTGACCTGACGACCGTGCGCGATGTGTCGTTCCGGATCGGGCGCGGGGAGTCCTACGGGCTCGTCGGCGAGTCCGGGTCGGGCAAGTCGACGATCGCGTTGGCCGTCGTCCGCTATCTCGCCCGCAACGGCCGGGTCAGCCAGGGCAAGATCGCGATCGACGGCCGCGACGTGCTCGCGATGCGCGGCGACGAACTACGCAAGCTCCGCGCGAACACCGTCTCGATGGTCTATCAGGAGCCAGGTCGGGCTTTGAATCCGACCATCAAGGTCGGGCGCCAGGTGGCGGAGGTCTTCGAGATCGACGGCGTCTCCAAGGCACAGGCGCTCGAGCGCGCCCAGGAGATGCTCGAAAAGGTGCGGATCTCGGATCCCGCCGGGGTGATGAACCGCTATCCCCATCAGCTCTCGGGCGGCATGCTCCAGCGTGCGGTGATCGCGATGGCGCTCGCCTCCGAGCCCTCGCTGCTGATCCTCGACGAGCCGACCACTGCCCTGGATGCCACGGTTGAGGCCGAGGTGCTCGACCTGGTCTCGGCGCTGCGCGACGAGTTCAAGACCTCGCTGCTGTTCATCAGCCACAACCTCGCGGTGATCGCGAAGATGTGCGACCGCGTCGGGGTCCTGTACGCGGGCGAACTGATGGAGCAGGGACCGGCGCGGGAGGTGTTCGAGGATCCGCGCAACCCGTACACGGTCGGTCTGCTGCGCTGCATCCCCCGCCGCGGCACGGCCAAGAACCGGGAGGCGCTGGACACGATCCCCGGCTTCCCGCCTAGCCCGGGCGACACGGTGACGGGATGCGTGTTCGCCGACCGCTGCGGACTCGTTGAGGACCGGTGCCGGTCTGGTGAGGTGCCTTTGTACGAGACCGGACCGACCCGCCGCTCGCGGTGCCACTTCCACGACCGCGCGCAAACCCTTCCGCGCATCTTCAAGGCCGAGCCCGAGGCGTCCGCCAATGGCGCTGGTTCTCGCGAGGTGCTGGTGAGCGCCGAGAACGTATCCAAGACCTTCCATATGGAGGGCGAGACGATCCATGGTCTGGTCGACGTCAGCATCGAGGTGCGCGTGGGCGAAACCCTCGGTCTAGTCGGCGAGTCGGGTAGCGGGAAGACGACGCTTGCGCGGGTGCTGCTCGGGCTGACGGCACCCGACCAGGGAGCAACGCTCGCGATCGAAGGCACCCAGCTGGCGGACACCACGAGCCGGCGGACGCACCAGCAGCAGAAGGCGCTCCAGATCGTGTTCCAGAACCCCGACTCGGCTCTGAATCGCCGCCACTCGATCCGGCGACTACTCTCGCGTGCGCTCACGAAGCTGGGGGGTTACCGCGGCGACGCGCTCGCGACCAGGCTCCGCGACCTGCTCTCACAGGTGCGCCTAGCCGAGCGCTACCTGCCGATGCGGCCCGGCCAGCTCTCGGGCGGCCTCAAGCAGCGCGTGGCGATTGCCCGGGCGTTCGCCGGGGACCCGAAGATCGTCGTGTGCGACGAGCCGACCTCGGCGCTCGACGTCTCGGTCCAGGCGGCGATCCTCAACCTTCTGAACGACCTCCAGCGGCGCGAGGGCGTCAGCTATCTGTTCATCAGCCACGACCTCGGGGTCGTGCGCTATCTGTCTGACCGGATCGCGGTCCTGTACCTCGGGCGGCTGATGGAGACCGGGTCCGCCGACCAGGTGTTCGAGGCCCCGCACCATCCGTATACCGAGGCGCTGCTGTCGGCCGTTCCGACGCTCGAGAACGGCGGTCAGCAGGAGCGGATCAGGTTGGAGGGGGAGATCCCGAGCGCGGCCAACCCGCCCACCGGGTGCGTGTTCCACACGCGCTGTCCGCGCTTCTTGGGCGACATCTGCGTCAACACCGAGCCGCCGCTCGCGGAGTCCGAGCCCGGTCACGCGATCCGCTGCCACATCCCACTCGAGGAGCTGAGGCGCCTGCAATCCACAGAGGTCACGGTTGCCGGCGCAGGCGAGTAGCGCTCCGGCCGCGGTTGGAGCAATCGAGGAGGTCGGTGGTTCAGTCCTCGAGATGCACGCCGTGGTGCTGCGCGAGCCGGGTCGCCCCGTCGGGCTCGAGACGGTCACGCTCGCCGCGCCCCGCCGGGACGAGGTGCTGGTGCGGGTCGCGGCCGCCGGGGTGTGTCACTCCGACGTCCACCTGGCGGACGGGCGGCTCGGCGCCGGCCGTTGGCCGATGGTGCTCGGCCACGAGGGCGCGGGCGTGATCGAGGCGGTGGGCGAGGGCGTCGATGCCCTGGCGATCGGTGACCACGTGGCGTTCTGCTTCGTGCCCGCGTGCGGCTTTTGCCAGGCCTGCCGGGCGGGGCGGCGGACGCTGTGCGAGACCGCGGGACGGTTCGGCGTCACCGGAATGCTGATGGATGGGACCTCGAGGTTGCGGGCGAGTGACGGGACGGTTCTCCAACACGGCCTGATGGTGGCGTGCTTCGCCCAGTTTGCGGTGGTGCCCGCGGCCGGGGCGGTCCCGCTCCCGGCATCGATTCCCTTCTGGCAGGCGGCGCTGCTCGGCTGCGGGGTCGTGACGGGGATCGGCGCGGTCAACCGGGCCGGGCTGCGGGTCGGCGCGAGCGTGTGCGTGATCGGCTGCGGCGGCGTCGGGCTCCAGGTGATCGCGGGCGCCAGGCTGGCGGGCGCGGGCAGGATCGTGGCCGTCGACGTGGACGAGGCCAAGCTCGAGCTGGCGTTGCGCCGAGGCGCCACGCACGCGTTGCGCGCGGCCGACGGCGCGCACGTCGTCGAGGAGGTGATGGCTCTCACGGGCGGCGGGGTCGAGCACGCCTTCGAGGTGGTTGGACGCCCGGAGACGATTCGCCAGGCCTGGGACGTCCTGCGGCCCGGAGGCACGGCCACGGTCGTGGGGCTGGCGCCGGTCGGCGTCGAGGTGGCGCTGCCGGCGATCGAGTTCCTGTCCGAGAAGACGATTACCGGGAGCTACTACGGCTCGAGCGACGTCCACGCCTCGCTCGGCCGGCTCGTCCAGCTCGTGGTCGACGGGCGCCTGGATCTGGGCGAGGTCGTGTCGGACGTGATCGCGCTCGACGACGTTCAGGCGGCGCTCGATCGGCTCCGGCGCGGCGAGGGCGCGCGGTCGGTCATCGTGATCGACGAAGACCTGGCGGGGGTGGAGCCGTGAGCTACCTGTCTTTGCAGGACCTGGACGGCCGGGTCGGAGAGGGATGGGGCGGCGATCCGGGGCCCAATGGCTGCCACATGAACGTGGTGCTGGGCCAGCGGGGTTCGGCGGTACATGCGGCGATCCTCGCAACCCTGACCACGCCTACGCCGGGACACACCCCAATCGTCGTCGTGGTCGGCGAGTCGCAGGACACCTACGAGCCGGTGTGGCCGCCCACGATCATGATCAACAAGGCGACCGCCCTGGAGGATCGCCACCAGACGATCACCTGGGGCGCTGGCCAGCTCGGGATCGCGCGAGGGGTGCTCGACGCGGTGCAGGAAAGGCTTGTCCCGCCGAGCGGAGACCTCGTCGTGCTGGCGTGCGTGTGGATCGACCCGGGGGCGTCGGATGAGACCGCGGTGCGGGACGCCGCGCGGGCGGCGACCCTGAACGGCTTGCGTCAGGCAGTTCGTGGGCGGGACGCTTCGACGGCGTTGGATTTGGTGTCCCGTCGCGATTCCGTGACGAGTCCCTTTTACGGGGGTTCGGCGTAGGTGCGCATCACCGCGATTCGCTGCCAGCGTCTCGTGCTGCCGCTGGATCCCCCGTTCTACGCGGCCTGGGACCCGACCCCGCGCCGGTCGTTCGAGGCGACGATCGTGCGGGTGGAGACCGACGATGGCCTGGTTGGGATCGGCAGCGGCGACACGATGAACGGCTTTGATGATTTTGTTTCGGGGTTCGTGGGCCGGGACCCGCTCGCCATTGCCCGGCATGCTCGGGCGCTCGAGACGATCTCCTTCCACGCCGGGCGCTACTGGCCGTTCGAGGCGGCGCTGTGGGATCTGTTCGGCAAGGCGTGCGGCGCGCCGGTGGCGACGGTGCTCGGGGGCTCGGTTGATGCGTTGCCGGCGTACGCGTCCTGGGGCTCGTTGCGGGATCCGGGCCGGCGGGCCGAAGACGCGCATGCGCTCATGGAAGAGGGTTTTCGCGCGGTCAAGATCCGGATCGCGCCCGAGCGGATCGAGGAGGGCGTGGCCGTAGTCGCGGCGGTGCGCTCGGCGGTCGGCGACGCGCTCGAGATCATGGTCGACCTCAACCAGTGGTGGCGGATGCCCGGCGACGTCGCGCGGGGACTCGGACCCGCGGACGCGCGTCGCGTCGTCGAGCGTTTGCGCTCATACGGGGTGCTGTGGGTCGAGGAGCCGCTGCCGGGCGATGATCTTCGGGGCATGCGGGCGCTGCGCTCCGAGACCGGCGTCCGGATCGGCGGCGGGGAAATGGCGCGGGTGTTTGACGAGCTGCGTTTGGCAATGGATGCCGACGCGCTCGACGTGTTCCAGCCCGACGTGGTTTTGGCGTTGGGCATCTCGGGCGCTCGGACGCTGGGCGAGCTGGCCCTGCGGCGCAACCGGTGGTTCACCCCCCACACCTGGACCAACGGGATTGGGCTGCTGGCCAATCTGCACGTGTGCGCGGGGGTGGGCGGCGGGCCGTTTTTGGAGTTTCCGTACGATCCGCCGGGCTGGACCCCCGAGCGGCGCGACTTCATGTTGGCCTCGCCTGTCGCGGTCTCTTCTGACGGCTTTGTGCGCGTCCCGGACGCGCCGGGACTGGGTGTCGTCCTCGACGAAGCGGCCGTCGATTTCTACGCCGTGACGGGGCAGGCGGTGGAAGTCTGAAGACCGAGGCGTTCATCGACGGGCGGTTCGTCGCGGCGGCTGACGGGCGCGTGTTCTCGGATGTCTCGCTGATCGACGAGCACGCCGAGGAACTCGCCCAGCTCGAGTCCGCCGACGTCGGCCACCCGATCAGCGACGCCCGCGGCGTCGACGTCCCTGGGGCGCGCAACTGCTTCGTCTGGTACGCCGAGGCGATCGACAGCTCGCTGCACGCGCTCGATAACTACACGCACCTGAAGACAACCTGGGTCGGGCTGTGAGCGCGGCGGGCGGAGCGATCGGCCGGGTGGGCTTTATCGGGCTGGGCAACATGGGGGGCCCGATGTGCTCGCACCTGGCTCGGGCCGGCTTCGACGTGACCGCGTTCGATTTGGATGCCGGCGCCTTGGCGCGGGTCGTCTCGGTCGGCGCGCGGGCGGCCGAATCAGCGGTCGAGTGCGCGGCCGGGGTCGAGGTCCTGATCACGATGCTGCCTGCGCCGCCCCACGTCGAATCCGTGCTGCTCGGCTCTTTCGGTTCCGGCGGGGTGATCGGCGCCCTGGAGCCTGGCTCGGTCGCGATCGACATGAGCACGAGCTCGGTTGCGGTCGGGGCCCGGGTCGTGGCGGCCGCTGCTGCTCGGGGTGTGGACGTGCTCGACGCGCCCGTGGCGGGGCAGTCGATCGGTGCCCAGGCCGGGACGCTCGCGATCTACGTCGGGGGTCCGGCGGACGTCTTCGAGCGCGTGCGGCCGCTGCTCGACGTGATCGGGGACCCGGCGCGCGTGTTCCACCTGGGGCCGAACGGCGCCGGCTACACCGTCAAGCTGCTGCTCAACCTGATGTGGTTCATCGAGGCGGTGGCGGTGGGCGAGGTGCTGACGGTGGGCGTTCGCGCGGGCGTCTCGCTCGATCGTCTTCACGCGGCCCTGGTTGGATCGCCCGCCAATTCGGTTTTCCTGGAGCGAGACGTCCGGATGGTGCTCGACGACGGCGATTACGACGACGCTTTCCCGATGCGCCTCGTCACCAAGGACCTCGGGCTGGCCGTGGACCTGGCGCGCGAGACGGGTGTGCCGGCCGAGCTGACCGCGCTTGTCGAGCAGATCCACCGCCGGGTGCGGAACTTGTATGGCGACGACGCGGGTGAGATCAGCGCTGTGCGGCTGTACGAAGATGTGGCCGGGGTGTCACTGCGGCTTCCCAAAAGCTGAGTCGAGCTTGCCGCCGGCACCGGTGCCGGAATAAGCTGAACCGTGAGTCAGCTTATGCGACGCGCATTGGGTGTCCTCGGTCTCGCTGCGGTGCTGATCACCGCTGCTCCGGCGCACGCGGCGACCAGCGGCATGGGCGCCAACCTGCTGGTCAACCCCGGTGCCGAGGTCGGCGCATTCTCGGTCCAGGGCTGGGACGCGGTCACAATCCCGGGCTGGACGATCACGACCGGCCTCCCCACCGTGGTGCGCTACGGGACCCGCGGCTTCGCCGGCATGCCGGCCCGGGGTTTCGGCCGCCAGCTGTTCGCGGGCGGCGCCGGTCGGACGGCCCGGCTGGCGCAGACTGTCTCGCTGCGGACGCCGAGCGGGCGCCTCGAGCCCGCCGGAACCCGCTACACCCTCTCGGCACTGCTGGGCGGCACCGCGAGCAGCGCGGCGTCGGTGAGCGTGAGGCTGCTCACGTCGAATGGCCGGGTCGTGGCCGTGCGGACGATCGGCCCGGTGGGTTATCGGCGAAGGGCCGTGCTCGCGGCGCGATCAACCGCCGGCGTGCTGCCGCCGGGCGCGGCACGCGCCGAGATCACGCTGGTGCTCGCGACCTCGCTGTCGGACGTCGACGGCCCCGACGCGCCGCAGGTCGGCTACGACCGCGCCGTGGCGGACAACCTGAGCTTCCGCCTTTCGCGGCCGGCGCGCCGGCCGCCGGCGATCGTCCCGCCGGCCGCCCACGTCCCCCGGTTCGACCACGTGTTCCTGTTCTATTTCGAGAACGAGGACTACCGCGCGGTGATCGGCAATCACAAGCAGGCGCCGTACCTGAATAGCCTGCTGCCGGAGGGCAGCCTGCTCGCCAACTTCTTCGCCGAGGAGCACCCGAGCGACGCCAACTATCTGGCGCTCGCGGGCGGCAGCGCATTCGGGATCCCGCCGGACGATCCGCTCGAGGCGAACCCGCGATACACCATCGTCGCACCCAATATCGGCGATCTCGTGGACGCCGCCGGGGAGACGTGGAAGGGATACCTTCAGAGCGCCGACGGGCCGTGCGACGACACCGTGCACGGGAACTACTGGAACGACGACCTTCCGTTCCTTTACTTCGCCGACGTGCGCGAGCGGCCCGCCTATTGCGCAGAGCATCTGGTGCCGCTGCAATCGCTGCAGAGCGACCTCGCGAGCGCCGCCACGACGCCCAGCTTCGCGTGGGTCTCGCCCGACGACTGCAGCGACATGGAGGGGTGCGGGATCCGCGCCGGCGATCAGTTCCTGGCAGCGCAGCTCGGAAGCGTCCTGGCCTCCCCGGCGTGGCGCACGCAGCGCTCGCTGGCGATCATCACCTTCGACGAGGATGCGTACGACCACGAGCGGCCCGCCCAGCGCGTGGCGACGCTGGTGCTCGGATCGGCCGGCGTGCGCGAGGGGTACGTGTCCCACGTCCGCTACACGCACTACAGCCTGCTCCGGACGATCGAGGCCGCGCTGGGCCTGGGGACGCTGACGCTCAACGACTCCTACGCCCAGCCGGTCAACGACGTGTTTGCCCAGCCGGTCAACCACGTGTTTGCTCACCCGGTCAACGGCTTGTCGCGCGGCCCGGGCGCGCGTCACGCCGGCCCGGCCCGGGCGCGGCACCCGGTGGCCTTTGTCGTGAACTCCGGCTCGGGCAGCGTGACCCCGGTTGGTCTCGTCACGCGCAGGCACGAGGCACCGATCGCCGTCGGCTCTGACCCGGTCGCGATCGCACTGGCGCCGGACGGCCGCACGGCGTTCGTGGTCAACAGCGGGTCTGACAGCGTGACGCCGATCGACGTCGCTCGCCGTACCGCTCTGAGTCCCATCCCCGTTGGCTCCGAGCCGGATGCGATCGCGCTGACGCCGGACGGGCGCACGGCGTTCGTGGTCAACCGCGGGTCCGACAGCGTGACGCCGATCGACGTCGCGCGCAGAGTCGCTCTCAGTCCCATCAGGGTCGGCTCCGAGCCGGGGGCGATCGCGCTCGCGCCCGGCGGCGGGACCGCGTACGTGCTCGACTGGGGCGGCGCCGCGGTGACGCCGATCGATACCGCGACCGACCGCGCGGGGCCACCGATCCCGGTTGGGTCCTATCCGTTCGCGATCGCGTTCGCGCCGGGCGGCGCCACCGCCTACGTCGCGAACTACGGCTCTGACTCGGTCACCCCGGTCGATACGGCGACCGAGCAGGCCGCACCGCCGATCCCGGTGGGCGCGGCACCCGATGCGTTGGCGGTCAGCGGCGATGGCAAGACCGTGGACGTGGTCGACGGCGATGACGACGCGGTCACGCCAATCGACTTGGCGAGCGGTGCGCCCGGCCTTCCAATTTCCGTCGGCTACTCGCCGGCCGCTGTGGCGATCCGCGGCTCGACCGCCTACGTGGTTAACACGATCTCCGGCACGCTCACGCCGATCGCGGTGGCGAGCGGCCGCGCGAGCCGTCCGATCCCGGTGGGGAGCTACACCTATCCGCTGGGGATGGCGTTCGTTCCCGGCCGGGCCGAAGCGGTCGTTCTCGACACGTACTCGGGCCAGGTCACGCTGGTCAACACACAGGCCCGGCGCGCCGTGAAGCGGGTCAGGGTCGGGAGCTTTCCGGTGGCCGTCGCGATCGCCGGGTGAGTTGATGGCTATCCCGAGCGAACGATCACCAGCCTGCCGATGCGCGTCCAGTGGGCCTGAGCGCGCGGTCCTGCCGCTCAGCTGGCCGAGCCGGGCGCGAGCGCGAGCATCGTCGCGCTGCCTGGAGCCAGTGTGACGTCGTACTGGCCGTTCGTCGGCGTGACCGGGGTGAGTTGCGCCTGGCCCGCGAGCGTGCCGGTGCTCGTCTCGGTCCCGAAGCTCTGACCGCCTAGCGTCACGCCGCTTGTCGAGGCCACGCCTGGGGCAGTGAGGTTCTCCACCAGCCCGCTACCGGTCCCGGCGGGCGGCTGCACGAGCACCTCGTGCGAGGTGGTGAGGCTGTCATTGATCAGCAGCACGCGGATCTCGCCGTTGCGTGCTCTCGTCGCCCAGGCGCGTACGTCGGGGGTGCTCGGCGTCGAGACGGGAAGCAGCCGCGACCCCGGGGGAGCGGCCTGGTTGAACATCACCAGCCCGTAGTACTCGGGCTTCACGTTGGCCGTCCAGTGACCATTGGTGTCGGTGAACGTGAACAGCCGGTAGGACGCCTCCGGCAGGGTGTGGATGTTGACGCCGTCGACGCCGGAGCGGGCCATCGAGAACAGTGTGTCCATCACCCACAGGGCCGAGGCAAACGTGTCGCTGACCCCCGGCATGCCCTTGCAGGCGACCGAGTTGAGCTCGTCGACGCGGAAGCTCGCGCCGCGGCGGTGCGCGTAGGCGATCTCGCCGCCGGCGCCGTTTAACAGCCCGCGGGAAGAGGCGGGCGCGAGCAGGTCAGGGATCGACGGGTACCGCGGGTTGCCCGGCGACGTATAGCAGCGGATCAGCGGATAGCGGTGGTAGGTGATGACCTTCAGGCTGGGCTCGACCGAGAACAGCTTCGACAGATCGGTCAGCCAGGGCAGCGTACCGGTGGCCGGCCCGGCCATCGGCTCGCCCTTCAGCTCGCCGGCGAACTGGGCGATCTCGCGCGCGTAGATGTTGAAGTTGAAGCCGGGCCGGCGCGAGTAGACCTTCTTGCCGGCCGGCGTCGTGTACCAAGGGTTGACCGTGTAGAGCTCGGGCTCGTTGCCAATCTCGAACGCCTCGACGTGCTGCGCACCAATGCCCGTGAGGTACGCGTGCTCTTCGGCGGCGATCTCCGCCGCGCTGTTCATCTTCAGGTTCAGTCCCAGGATCAGTCGCGCGCCGGTGTCCTGGGCAAAGGTCCGGATCGTGGCCAGCCATCGCTTGGTGATCGTGTTGTGGATCCCCGGGGTGGGACTGACGCCCGCCGCCGGCCGCCATGTCGCGTCCGTGCTGTTGCCGCCGATCCGCACCACTGGTGCCTCGCCCGGCGCGAGGTCACGAACCAGCTGGACGAACACAGGATTGACCGCGTTCGGGTCGTGGCCGGAGTAGGCGAGCACGGCGGGGAACTCGACCGACATGCCGACGAAGCCCGGCGCGATGGGGCGTCCAACCGCGGTGCCGCTGACCTGGAGGGTCATCGGCGGAGCGGCAACCGTGGGGGCGGTCACCGGCGGATTGGTGTCGGCGCGCACCGCTCCTGCGCGCCCGATCGCGATCGCGGCAGCCGCCAGCGCCACCACCACTAGGACTGTCGTGATCCGCCGCACCCGAGCGGGCACTATTTCAGAAGACGGCAAACCTAGGTGTCCTGCCACAGGACATGCAGGGTCGGCGGCTTGCGAAACACCAGGCCCCGGACGTGCGACGGGCGCCTCGGGTCGGTCCGCAGGCCGGGCAGTCTCCCGAGGATGGTCTCGAGCGCGGTCCGGGCCTCGAGCCGAGCCAGGTGAACCCCGAGGCAGACGTGGGGACCGTGGGCGAAGGTCAGGTGGCGGCGCGGTGTGGCGGCGCGGTCGACTCTCCCGGGATCGAACCGGTTGGGGTCGGAGAACACGGCCGGGTCCCGGTTAGCGGCGCTGATCGAGACGCGGACGAGTTCGCCCCGCCGTATTTGCACATCCCGGAGTTCGGTGTCTGTGGTCGCGTAGCGATCGACCACCGCGGCGGCCGGCTCGAGCCGGAATGACTCCTCCAGCGCCGCATCCAGGCGGCTTCGGTCGCGGCCGATCCAGGCGAGGAGCTCAGGGTGCTCGAGCAGGTCGAGCAGGGCGTTGGCGATCATCCCCTCGGTCGTCTCGATCCCGCCGAACAGCAGCACCGCGGCGTTCGAGACGACCTGCTCGGTAGTGAGGTCTCGGTGCGCGGCGGCCGCGCCGAGGAGCGAGCTCTCGGGTCCTTGCGCGATCACACCCTCTAGACGGTCGCGGAGGGCATCGAACGCCTCCTGCCCACTGGCCGGGACGTCGTGTCCAGCCGTGACGTCGGTGACCGCCGCGACGATCGCGTCGTACCAGGTGAGCATCGTGGCGACCTCGTCCTGCTCGAGCCCGAGGGCGCGGGCCATGATCGAGGCGGCCAGCGGTCCGGCGAAGGAGCGTCTGAGCTCGGCGGTTCCGTCTGGCTCGAAGCGGTCGATCAGGCGGTCGGCTTCGGCTGCGGTTGCCTCCGCGAAGCGCTCCCGGACGGCGCGGGGACGGAAGGGCGGCGCGAACGGCTCGCGGTGGCGCGCATGGGCCTCGCCGTCGAGGCTCAGCATGCTGGGGCCGACCACCTGCGCGGTCGAGAAGCGCGGGTCCTCGACCGTGAACGTGGTCGCGTCTCGCATCGCTTGGACGGCCAGGTCGTACCGCGTCACGAGCCACCCGTTCAGGGCGGGCAGCCATGACACCGGCTCGCTTTTTCGCAGTTCGGCGAGTACCGGATGGGGGTTTTGGTCCAGTTGCTGGAGGGTGACGGCGGCGCCCAGCGGGAAGGCCTGCTCAGCGTCGACCGATCCGAAACTCACCCCATCATGATGCGCCACGCCGCATCTGGGCGCACGTACACCGGCTCGCCGGCCACGAACGCGGCCGCCACCGGGTTTCGTCCCAGGCGATAGGCGATGTGCTCGGGCGGACCGTCGAGCAGGACCAGGTCGGCGCGCTTGCCCGTTTCAATCGATCCGGTTTCGTGTGCTCGGTCGATGACGTACGCGGCGTTGAGGGTGGCCGCCAGCAGCGCCTCCTTCGTGTTCAGCCCGTACCGGCGGACGCCCAGGCCGATGATCGTCGGGAGCGAGAAGATCGGGGAGGTGCCGGGGTTGGCGTCTGTGGCCAGCACGACGATCGCCCCGGCGTCGATGAGCTCCCTCGCCGGCGCGGTCGCTTCCCTGTTCATGAACTCCGCTCCGGGGAGGAGGACGGCGGCCGTGTTCGAGCTTGCCAGGGGTTGTATGTCGTCGGGGTGGATGACCGAGAGGTGGTCGAGCGAGCGGGCGTTGTGCTTGAGGGCGACCGGCACGGATCGCATGGTCGTGAACTGCTCGACGTGCGCGCGCAGCAGGAGGTTGTGGCCGCTGGCGAGGGTGCCCATCCGGTCGAGCTGCTCGAGGCCGAAGGCGATCGACTCGACGAAGATGTCGAGCGCGGTGGCGCCGGCTTGCACGGCCTCCGGAACCATCGCTGCCACCTCGTCCATCCACGTGTCGGCCGTGTAGCCCTTGGGAATGGCATGTGCGAGTAGGGCGGTCCGGGTCGTCTCCTGGTCGACCGACCGGCCGAGCTCGGTGGCCAGCTTGAGCGAGCGCAACTCGCCCTCGCGCGAGAGTCCATAGCCGGATTTGCACTCGAACGTGGTCGTGCCCGTCACGAGCATCTCTCCGGCCAGCTCGCGTGCCTGCTGGAGCACTGCTTCGTCCGGGGTCTCGCGGAGGGCCCTGGCCGAGGAGGCGATCCCGCCGCCGGCCTTGGCGATCTCCTCGTACGGGACGCCCGTGACCTTCTGCTCGTACTCCTGTGCGCGCCAGCCCGCGAACGGCAGGTGGGTGTGGCAGTCGACGAAGCCCGGGAGGAGTGTGCAGCCGGTGGCGTCGACGTGGATTTGGGCGTCCTTGGACGGTGTCGTTGCCGCGATGGTTCCGTCGTCGTTGTTGACGGTGATGCCGCCGGGGTCGAGGTTGAGCTCACCGGCGCGGTTGGTTCTGAGGTACGGGAGGCCGGGCTCGGGGGGCGTGAGCACCTGGGCGGCGTTGTCGAACGAGGTCGTCATGCCCGCCTGCGCGACCGTCACTCGGCCAGCATCGGGATCCGGATTCCGTGGCGCTCGGCCGCTTCCACCGCCTGGTCGTAGCCAGCGTCGGCGTGGCGGACGATGCCGAGGCCCGGGTCGGCTTTCAGGACCCGCTCGATCCGCCGTCCGGCGAGCTCGGTGCCGTCGGCCACGCACACCTGGCCGGCGTGGATCGACTTGCCCATTCCGACCCCGCCACCGTGGTGGATCGAGACCCAGCTTGCCCCGCAGGCGGTGTTGACCATCGCGTTCAGCAGGGGCCAGTCGGCGATCGCGTCCGACCCGTCGG
Source organism: uncultured Solirubrobacterales bacterium (assembly GCA_963757235.1). Lineage (GTDB taxonomy): Bacteria > Actinomycetota > Thermoleophilia > Solirubrobacterales > Solirubrobacteraceae > Palsa-465. The sequence goes on from CAVWRC010000016.1 coordinate 98,325, forward strand.
CCATCGACTCGGTTTCGCGCTGAGGAGAGGCGACCGAACCGGTGTCGAGGTGGTCGCGCCCGATCACGATCGGGGCCTTCACCTCTCCGGAGGCCACCATCTCGTTGAAGCGCAGCCCGGCCAGATGCCGCTCGCCGTACCCGAGCCAGCAGATCCGCGCCGGCAGGCCCTGGAAGTGAACCCGCTCGGAGGCGAGCTTGATCCAGCGCGCGATGTGCTCCTGGTCGCCAAACAGGTCGAGGATGGCCAGGTCGGTGGCGTGGATGTCGGCCGGGTCGCCTGACAGCGCCACCCAGCGGAACGGACCCTTGCCCTCGCAGAACAGCGGCCGGACGTAGGCGGGCACGAACCCGGGATAGCTGAAGGCGTCCTTATCCCCGTGCTCGAAGGCCAGCCCCCGCAGCGCATTGCCGTAGTCGAACGCCTCGGCTCCGGCGGCGGCGAGCTCGCGGATCGCCCCGACGTGCGCCACGGCGGATTCGCCGACGCGTCTGAGATAGTCGTCAGGATCGGTCTGACGCAGCACGTCGGCTTGTTCGAGGGTGAGGCCGGCGGGGATGTAGCCGTTCAAAGGGTCGTGGGCCGACGTCTGGTCGGTGACCACGTCGACATCGACTCCGCGCCGCGCCAGCTCGGGCAGGACCTCCGCGGCATTGCCGGCGAGACCGATCGACAGCGCGCGCCGCTCGCGGCGGGCGGCATCGAGCCGCTTCAAGGCGTCATCGAGATCCGCGGCTCGCTCGTCGAGATATCCGGTCTGGATGCGGCGCTCGATCCGCGAGATGTCGACCTCGACGCACAGCGCAGTGCCGCCGAGCATCGTGATCGACAGCGGCTGCGCGCCTCCCATGCCGCCAAGGCCGGCCGTCACCACTAGCCGGCCTGCCAAAGAACCGTCGAAGCGCTTGCGCGCCGCGGCGGCGAATGTCTCGTAGGTCCCCTGGAGGATGCCCTGCGAGCCAATGTAGATCCACGACCCGGCGGTCATCTGCCCGTACATGATCAGCCCGGCGGCGTCGAGCTTTCGGAACTCGTCCCAGTTCGCCCAGTCCGGAACCAGGTTGGAGTTGGCAAGCAGGACTCGCGGCGCGGCCTCGTGGGTCTCGAACACGGCCACCGGCTTGCCCGACTGGACCAGCAGGGTCTCCTCATCGCCTAACCGCTGCAGCTCCCGCACGATCGCGTGGTAGCTCGGCCAGTTGCGTGCGGCCTTGCCGATCCCGCCGTAGACGACCAGCTCGGAGGGCTTCTCGGCGACGTCGGGGTGGAGGTTGTTCTCCAGCATGCGAAGCGCCGCCTCCTGCTGCCAGCCTTTGCACCGGAGCTGAGTGCTGCTCATCCCGCCACCGCCTTTCGAGGCTCTTCTCGCGGCTCGGGCGCGCCGAGGCTCCGCGACAGTTCGGATGCGTGCCGCGCCACCGCCCGGCCGCAAAGTTCGATGCGCCGGCGCGAGACGCGGTAGCTCGGCGCGAGCACGCTCAGCGCGGCAGCGATCTCCCCCGTGGGTCCGAAGACGGGGGCGGCGATCGAGGTCACATCGGGCTCCACCGCGCCCGCGCGAGCAACGTAGCCGTGGCCGTTCACCGCGCCGCCCATGGCGTCTCCCAGCGCAGTCCCGCGCCGGGGGATCGTCCGCCCGGCCCAGCCGGCGGTCTGCACGAGCTTGGGCCCGGCGAACTGGCGCAGGTAGACGACTCGCTGCCTGTCCGCGCCCACCGCCAGGTTGGCCGTCTCGCCGGTCTCGCCGGCCAGCGCCTCCAGGTGCGGTCCGGCGAGCTCGTAGAGCGGGTCCTCGCGCAGCGTGGCGGCGGCGAGCCGGCGCAAGCGCGTCCCGGCTTGGTAGTGGCCGTGGTCGTCACGGCGCACCATCTCGGCCGCGGCCAAAGTCGCCAGCAGCCGCGATGCGGTGCTCGGCGACAGCTCCGCCTCGCGGGCGAGCTGACTGAGCGTGCCGCCGTGCTCGGCGACCGAGGCCAGCAGGGTCAGTGCTCGCTCCACCGTCCGGGTTCCGGTCCCACTATCCGGCATCGACTCGGAGTTTACCGTAGAATGGAACGCCTTGTCACTAGACGGGAACAGGCGCTTTGCGACTCTCACGGGCCGCGCCCACCGACGCCACCACCACCAAGCCAATTCCGACGACCGCGCGCGAGGTGAGCCCCTGGCCCAGCACGAGGAATCCAGCGAGCGCGGCCATCGCCGGCTCGATGCTCATCAGCACCCCGAACAGCGCCGGGTCGATCCGGCGAAGCGCCTCGTTCTCGAACGAGTACGGAATGGCCGAGGAGAGCAGCCCCACGACGGCCCCGAGCAGCAACACGTGCGGCTCGAGCAGATGCGACCCGCCCTGGGCGATGCCGATGGGCGCCATCACCAGGCTGGCCACGCACATCGCGAGCGTCAGCCCGGTCCCGCCCTCGAATGCGCGCCCCACCCGGGCGTTGAGCAGGATGTAGGACGCCCACAGCACGCCCGCGAACAGAGCCAGGGCGACGCCGACGCCGTCGAGGTGGTGCACGCCGCCGCGCGTCAGGGCGAGGATGCCGGCGAGGGCGAGCGCAACCCACGCCAGGTCGACTGGTCGGCGCGACCCGGCGACCGCGACGCACAGCGGCCCGGCGAACTCGAGGGTGACTGCGATCCCCAGCGGGATCCGGTGGATGGCCGAGTAGAAGCTGAAGTTCATCGCGGCCAGCACGAGCCCGAACACGCACGGGAGGAGCAGCTCACGCCGAGTGCGGCCGGCCAGCCGGGGGCGCCACAGTGGGATGAGGATCAAGGTCCCGAACAGGAGGCGCAGCCAGACGGCGCCGCCGGGCCCGATGCGGTGAAACAACGTGGTGGCGATCGCCGAGCCGAACTGCACCGAGGCGATCGCGCCGAGCACGAGCACCGAGGACGGCGCCGGGGTCAGCAGTCCTGTGCGCGGCGAGGCGGTCGCTGGCTCACTGGCAGCCACGGGAGCCGATGCTAATGGCCGACCCAATCGTCCTCGATGGCGCCGCGCTGACCCCCGACGAGGTCGACGCGGTAGCCCGGCGCGGCGTGCCGGTTGCACTCGCGCCGGCGGCGCGCTCGCGCAATCAGGCCGCGCGCGAGACGATCGCGGCGCTACTCGAGCGTGGAGAGGCTTTGTACGGCGCCACCACCGGCGTCGGCGCCCTGCGCGACCGCGCGATCGAGCCCGCCGACCGCGAACGCTTCCAGTGGAACCTGCTGCGCAGCCACGCGGTCAGCGCCGGGCGCCCGCTAGCCCCAGAGCTGGTTCGCGCCGGCATGGTCACGCGCGCCAACCAGCTGGGCGGCGGCGGCGCCGGGACCGCTCCAGGGCTGTTGGACGGGCTGATCGACGCCCTGAACGCGGGCGTCACCCCGCTCACCCGCGAGCTCGGCTCGCTCGGGACGGGGGACCTGCCATCGCTGGCCGATATCGCACTGGCCCTGCTGGGCGAGGGCGAGGTGTGGCGCGACGGTCAACTCACGGCGGCGCGTGCGCCCGAGAAACCCATTCGCCTCGACCTGCGCGACGCGCTCGGCTTCATGAGCTCGAACGCGATGACGACGGGTCACGCCGCACTGCTGGCGGTGGACGCGCGCGCGCTCCTGGCGGGCTGGCTCACCGTCGCGGCGCTCTCGTTCGAGGCGCTCGACGCCGACCCGGTGGTGCTCGACCCGCGCGTCCAGGAGGCGCGTGGAGCGGCCGGCCAGGCGGCGGTGGCAAAGCGGATGCGCGGGCTCCTGGCGGGTGCGCCGTTCGACCCGCATGCGGCTGACCGTCTCGTCCAGGATCCCTACCCGTTCCGGGTGCTCCCGCAGGTCGACGGCGTGGCCCAGGACGCGCTTGACGGTCTCGACGCGGTGCTCGGCCGCGAGCTGAACGCGCGGCCCGAGAACGCCCTCATCCACGAGGGCCGGGCGTTCCCCACCGGCAATTTCCACGCCGCCGAGCTCGGCGCGGCGCTCGATGGGCTGCGGGCCGCGTTCGCGCACTCGGCGTCGTTGATCGCCGGGCGGGTGAGCGCGCTGCTCGACCCGCGGATGAGCGGCCTGCCGCCGTTCCTGGCCGGCGACCCGGGCCCCGACTCCGGGGTGATGATGCTCGAATACACCGCCCACGCGGCGGCGTCCGAGGCGCGGTCGGTGGCCTCGCCGATGGCGGTTCAGAGCGTGTGGGCCTCGCTCGGGGTCGAGTCGCACGCCAGCCTGGCGGCGACCGCCGCGGTCCGGACCGCCGAGCTGCTCCGGGCGATGCGGGTGCTCGTCGCCACCGAGCTGGTGGTTGCGATGCGCGCGCTCTCTTTCGCCGAACGCCGGCCCTCTGGAGCGGGGGTGCAGGCGCTGTTCGAGGCGGCCGCGCAGGCCATCCCGGCCGGTGGGGAGGACCGTGCCTTCGGCCGGGACGTCGAGATCGCAATCGAAGTGCTCTGGAGCGGGTTCGAGCGCTGACGGGCGCCGCCGCCAGCCAACCGCCCGTCGCGCGGTAGCCTGGAAACAACGGCGAAGACTTCGAAAGGACGGACATGGGCGTACAGGAGCAGGAGCAGCTGTGGGGCGGGGAAACCGCGAAGGCGGTTGACAACTTCCCGGTCTCGGGCGAGCGCGTGCCGGTGCCCGTGATTCGTTGGCTGGGCCGGATCAAGGGTGCGGCGGCCCACGTCAACGCCGAGCTCGGCCTGCTCGACGAGGACAAGGCGGTGCGGATCGCGGCCGCCGCCGACCGCGTGGCCGAGGGCGAGTTCGACAATCAGTTCCCGATCGACGTGTTTCAGACCGGCTCGGGGACCTCGTCGAACATGAACGCCAACGAGGTCATCGCCGCCGTGGCCGGCGAGGACGTGCACCGCAACGACGACGTCAACATGGGCCAGTCGTCCAACGACGTGTTCCCGTCGGCGGTCCACCTGGCCGCGCTGGACACCGTCACCCACGAGCTGATCCCGGTGCTCGAGCAGCTCGAAGCCTCTTTCGCACGCAAAGCGGAGGAGTTCAAGGACCTGGTCAAGTCGGGCCGTACGCACCTGATGGACGCGGTGCCGGTCACGCTCGGGCAGGAGTTCTCGGGCTACGCGGCGCAGATCCGACTCGGACGCAGGCGAATCGAGAACGCGCTGCCCCAGGTGGCTCAGATCCCGCTCGGTGGGACGGCGACCGGCACCGGGATGAACACGCACAAGGAATTCGCCGCCCGGGTCCGGGCGCGCCTGACCGAGGCGTCGGGCCTCCAGATCCGCGCGCCCGAGGATCCGTTCGAAGCGCAGGGCAACCGCGACGCCCTGGTCGAGCTGTCCGGAGCGTTGAAGGTGCTCGCGGTCTCGCTGACCAAGATCGCCAACGACCTCGCCTGGCTCGGCTCCGGTCCACGGGCGGGAATCGGTGAGATCTTCCTGCCCGAGCTCCAGAAGGGTTCCTCGATCATGCCCGGCAAGGTCAACCCGGTCATCCCCGAGGTCATCCTCCAGGTCTCCGCGCAGGTGATCGGCAACGACGGCGCGATCACGATCGCCGGCACCCAGGGCAACTTCGAGCTCAACGTCCGAGTACCGCTGATGGCCCGCAACCTGCTCGAGTCGATCAAGCTGCTCACCAACAGCTGCCGGATCTTCGCCGAAAAGTGCGTCGACGGCATCCAGGCCAACGAGGACGGGCTGCGCCGCTCGGCCGAGATGACGCTGTCCGCCGCCACCGCCCTCAACCCCTATATCGGGTACGACAAGGGGGCCGAGATCGTGAAGGTGGCCTCGGAGTCGGGGCGGCCGCTGCGCGAGGTGGCGCTCGAGCTGGGCGTCGACGAGGAGACCTACGACAAGGCCATGGACCTGCGCAAGATGGCGCAGGGCAACCTGTAGCCGCAGCGGTCACAGAGGCAGCGTGCGGGGGAGGCCGAAGCGCGCCAGGTGGGCGCTGCCACCGAAGCGGGTGAGACACGAGATCCGGTCGCCCTCGAGCGTCAGCACGATCACGCCGACGCCGCGGACGATCGGCGCCTGTGGGTCGCCGAGGTAGTGCCCGAACGCGGGCTGGCCGTTGGCGCGCGTGGGGACCAGCCGGTCGTTGCGCTCGCCGCGCGCCCGGAAGGCGCCCGTGAAGAACTCGCTGATCGCGAGCGCGCCCTGGTACTCGAACGGCTCGGGCGGCATCGTCACCCAGGCGTCGTCGGTCAAGAGCGCCAACATCTGATCGACACTGCCCTCGACAAACGCGTCCGCGAACCGCCCCACGAGCTCGCGCTCGAGTGCCGACTGCGGTAGCGGCGCGCGATCCCGACTGACCGGCGCGGCTGCATCGAGGGTCGCCCGCGCGCGTTGGAGCGCGCTGTTCACCGACACCTCGGTCGTGTCGAGCATCGATGCGACCTCTGCCGCCCGGTAGCCGAGGACGTCTCGCAGGACGAGCGCGGCCCGCTGACGGGGCGGGAGGCGCTGGAGCGCGGTCACGAACGCGAGCGCCACCGTCTCGTGCGCCTCGTAGCGGGCGTCCGGGCCGGGGGCGGCGTCGGGCACGCCCTCGAGCAGCGCGTCCGGGTATGGCTCCAGCCACAGCAGGTCGTTGTGGCGGGTCGGCGTCGGTGGTTCGAACGACAGCGCTCGCCGCTCCTGCGGTCGGCGCGCGCCGTCACGGAGCGCGTTGAGGCTGCGGTTGGTCGCGATCGTGTAGAGCCACGAGCGCAGCGAGGATCGTCCCTCGAACCCATCAAGACCGCGCCAGGCCGCCAACAGCGTCTCCTGAAGCGCGTCCTCGGCATCCTGCACGGACCCGAGGATCCGGTAGCAGTGGAGCTGAAGCTCGCGGCGGTAGGGGTCGGTCAGGTCCCGGAAAGCCTGCTCGTCGCCCGCGCGGGCCCGGGTCAGCTCGCTCGTGGTCATGGCCGAATCCTGTCAAGGGGCATCCACGTAAGGGGACACCGCCGGCGGGCGAAATTCATCGGTGGATTTCCACGGAGAGTCGGGTCTGAACCTGCGAGACCGGAATCGACCCGTAGGAGGACAACATGCGAAAAAGGCCCGGCTGGGTATTGGCGGTCGCGTCGATCGCGTCGCTGATGGTGGCGCTCGATGCACTCGTGGTGACGACCGCGCTCCCGACGATCAGGGTGCACCTGGGCGCGTCGATCGAGCAGCTGGAGTGGACCGTCAACGCGTACACGCTGACGTTCGCGGTCCTGCTGATGAGCGGCGCGGCGCTCGGGGACCGATTCGGGCGCCGGCGGATGTTCACCGCTGGGCTGGCGATCTTCTCCGTCGCGTCGGCAGCTTGCGCGCTTGCGCCGAACGTCGGCGTGCTGATCGCTGCCCGCGCCGTCCAGGGAACCGGCGCGGCACTCGTGATGCCGCTCGGGTTGACGCTGCTGAGCGCGGCGTACGCGCCCGAGCACCGCGCGCGGGCGCTCGGCATCTTCAGCGGCATCACCGGACTCGCCGTGCTGGGCGGCCCGGTCATCGGCGGTGCGATCACGCAGGGGATCGCGTGGCAGTGGATCTTCTGGCTCAACGTCCCGATTGGCCTGGCGACGATCCCGTTTGTGTTCCGCCGGGTCGACGAGAGCTACGGCCCGCGCCGATCCCAGAGCCCGGACATCGCCGGTCTAGCGCTCGTGACGGGCGCCGTGCTGGGGCTCGTGTGGGGGCTGGTGCGTGGCAACTCGGCCGGCTGGGGCAGCGCCGAAGTGATCGCGACGCTCGCGGTGGGGGTCGTGCTGACGGTGGCGTTCGTGATTTGGGAGCGGCGGACGGCGGAGCCGATGCTGCCGATGCGACTGTTCGCCTCGCGACCGTTCTCGTCGGGCAACGCAGGGATCTTCTTCATGTGCACGGCGCTCTACGGCGCGGTGTTCTTCATGGCGCAGTTCCTCCAGATCGCCCAGCACAATGGCCCGCTCGACGCCGGCATCCGCCTGCTGCCATGGACGGCGACGCTGTTCATCGTCGCGCCGCTCGTCGGCGCTCGAATCCGGCGCGTCGGGGAGCGCCCGTTCGCGGTCGCCGGGCTGCTGCTGCAGGCGGCCGGCATGGGGTGGATCGCGCTGATCGCGGGACCACACGTCGACTACTGGCGGCTCGTGGCGCCGCTCGCGATCGCCGGTTGCGGGGTCTCGATGGCGATGCCGGCACTCCAGAACGCGGTGGTGAGCTCGGTCGCACCGGAGAGCATCGGCAAGGCCTCGGGGACGTTCAACATGTTGCGACAGCTCGGCGGCGTCTTCGGGATCGCGACGCTCGTGGCGGTGTTCACCGGCGCGGGCAGCTACGCCTCGGCGCAAGCGTTCAGCGACGGGTTCACGGCGGCGATCGGCGTCGCCTCGGCGCTGTCGTTGCTCGGCGCGGTGGCGAGCCTCGGGCTGCCGGCCGTCCGCCGTCAGGTGGCGACGGTCTCGGCGCCGAGCGTCTCGGAGATCGCGACGTCGATCGAGTAGTCGATCGGCACGACGATGACGGAGGGGACGTCCTTGGCCAGGGCGTCCCCCAGCAGCCGGTGGAAATCATCGGCGCTTGAGCACCGCCACGCCGGGATTCCGAACGACTCGGCCAGCTTGACGAAGTCCGGGTTGCCGAAATCCACGCCGAAGTGGCGCCCGAACTTCTTGTCCTGCTTCCAGAGGATCGAGCCGAACTGGGCGTTCTCCCAGATCACGTTGACGACGGCAGTTTTCAGACGAGCCGCGGTCTCGAGCTCCTGGACGTTCATCAGAAAGCCGCCGTCCCCGCTGACCGAAACGACCTTGCAATCGGGGTGCACGAGCTTGGCGCCGATCGCCGTGGGCAGCGCGAAGCCCATCCCGGCCAGGCCGTTGGCGATCAGGACCGTGCCGGGCTCGTGGGCGGGGAACATCCGCGCGATCCACAGCTTGTGCAGCCCCACGTCGGAGACGAGGATGTCTTTGGGGCCGAGCGCCCGACGGAGGTCCCACAGCGCGCGGGGTGGGCGGATCGGGAAGTGGTCGTCATCGCGCGCGCCGTTCAGCGCCCCCATCACCACCTCGTGGAGCCGGCTCGTACCGGCGGTGGTCTGGTTACGCGTGCAGGCCGCGGCCAGCCGCGCCAGTACGTGCGCGACGTCGCCGATCAGCTCGACGTCCGGGGTGAAGTACTGGTCGACCTCGGCGGCGACGGAGTCGATCACGACGATCTGCTTGTCGCGATTCGGGTTCCAGTTCTTGGGCGAGTGCTCGACCAGGTCGTAACCGACGGCGATCACCAGATCGGCGTCGTCGAAGCCGGCCATCTCGTAGTCGCGGGCCTGGAGCCCGACCGTTCCGAGCGCCTTGGGATCCTCATAGTCGATCAGCCCTTTGGCCATGAACGACTCGGCCACCGGGATCCCGGTGTTGTGCACGAACGAGCGCAGCGCGCGGCTGGCGTGACCGCGGATCGCGCCGTTGCCGGCGAGCACCAGCGGGTTCTCGGCGGCGTCGATCAGGTCGGCCGCGCGCTGGAGCTCGCGGCTGCCTGGCTCGGGCCGGACCGGCGCGTGGCGGGGGAGTGGTCGGGCGTCGAGCGGCCGGGCCATCACGTCCTCTGGGAGCTCGAGGTGGGTCGGGCCCGGCTTCTCGGACTCGGCCACCGCGAACGCCTTGCGCACCACCTCGGGGACGATCTCGGGAGCTGATACGCGCGCATTCCACTTAACGATCGGGCGCAGGATGCCGATTAGATCTATGTACTGGTGGGACTCCTTGTGCATGCGCTCGATGTCTGACTGCCCCGTAAGGGCGACTAACGGAGCGCGATCCAGGAACGCGTCGGCCACCGCGGTGACCAGGTTCGTCGCGCCTGGGCCGAGGGTCCCCAGGCAAACACCGGCTCTGCCGGTCAGACGGCCGAAGGCATCGGCCATGTAAGCCCCGCCCTGCTCGTGGCGGACGGGGACGAACTGGATCGATGAGTCGGCCAGGGACTCGTTCAGGTCGAGGGTCTCCTCGCCCGGGATCCCGAACACGTAGGAGACCCCCTCCGCCTCCAGGCACTCGACAAACACCTCTGAAGCCTTGCGTTCGCTCATCTCTTCCCCCTATATAACCGGATCATCTCATCGCCAAATCGCAACCCCGCCGGCCGGCAGGTGTCTTGGGCGGTGGATGCGCGCGGCGACAGCGGGTGTGACGATGGTGGCTGCCCTGGCCCTGGCCGGGCCAGCGGTGGCCGCACCAGGGCACGCTCCGGCAAACGTCGCCCACCGCGCGCCTGCCGCCAAGCCCGCCTCGTCGGCCAGCACGCTGTACATCCGGGGTGGGGGCTTCGGCCACGGAATCGGGATGAGCCAATACGGGGCCTACGGTTACGCCCTCCACGGCTGGACCTACCAGCAGATCCTCGCCCACTACTACACGGGCACCCAGATCGGCACCACCAACCAGAACCAGACGGTTCGCGTGCTGCTCTCGAGCGGCTCGGCGGCGTTCGCCGGCGCCACTCAGGTCGGCAACAAGACGCTCAACCCGAGCCTGACCTACGACGTGACCTCGCTGGCTAACGGGCAACTCGCCATCGTCAACCAGACCACCCATAAGCTCCTCGGCAAGTTCAACGCGCCGCTGACCGCGACCGGCACGGAACCGTTGAGTCTGGCCGGCGTCGGGACCTATCGCGGGTCGCTCGAGTTTCGGCCCAACGGTTCGGGCGGCGTCTACACGGTCAACGTGGTCGGTCTCGACGACTACGTCCAGGGCGTGATCGGCGCCGAGATGCCCGCGAGCTGGGCAACGCAGGCACTCGAGACCCAGGCCGTCGCGGCGCGCACGTACGCGATCACCACCGACGTCGACGGCGGGTTCTTCAACCTGTATCCGGACACCCGTTCGCAGATGTATCGCGGTGTCGCGGCCGAGACACCCTCGACCATCGCCGCCGTCGCCGCGACCGCCGGTCAGATCGTCACCTACAACGGCGCGCCGGCCGTCACCTACTTCTTCGCCAGCTCGGGCGGGTACACCGAGAACATCGAGGACGCGTGGCCGGGCGCGACCGCCGAGCCGTGGCTGCGCGGGGTGCCGGACCCCTACGACGGCGCCGGCGGTGACCCGTACCACAGCTGGACGCGTCAGCTGAGCCTGTCGGCCGCGACCAAGGATCTCGGCCGGCTGGTCAAGGGCAAGCTGGTGGCGATCAAGGTCACCGAGACCGGTGCCTCGCCCCGCATCATGGAGGCGAAGGTGACCGGAACGGGCGGCAGCACCACCGTCACCGGCGCCCAGCTCGAGAGCGCGTTCGGGCTCCTCAGCACGTGGGCGAGCTTCACCACGATGTCAGGTGTCGCCGGCGCCGCACCGGTGCCGGTCGAGGTTGCCCACAACATCAGCGACCTGAAGGTCATCTCCCAACTCCAGCACGCGCTCGCGATCGCTGGCCATACCGTCCCGGTATTCGCCGGCAGCGTGCGGCCCGCAGCTCCGGGCGCGCACGTGACGATCGAGGTGCGCCGCCCGCGCGGCACCTGGCACAGGACCGCGAGCGTCCGGCTCGGCAAGGGTGGCCGGTTTTCCTTGGCCGTCCCTGGGCCGGGCGTGTACCGCACCGTGTACCAGGGTCTCGACGGGCCGTCCGTCAACGTGTCGTAGCCGGCCGATAGGCTCGGGCGCCGATGTCCGGTCCGCTGCTCGTCGTCGACGCACCGTTCGTGCTCTACCGCTCGTTCTACGCGCTGCCCGATTCGATCCACGGGCCCGAGGATCGGCCGGTCAACGCGCTGCTCGGGGCGGTCAACCTGCTGTTGCGGATCACCGCCGACCGCGGGCCGCGGGCGATCGTGCTGTGCTTCGGCGCCGAGGCGGCGCCGTACCGGACCGAGCTGTTTCCGTCCTACCACGCGGACCGGCCGGCCGTCCCGGACGCGCTGGCGTGGCAGTTCGAGCGCGCGCCGGAGCTGTTCTCCGCCTTCGGCTGGCAGATCGAGTCCTCGCCCGATCTGGAGGCCGACGACCTGCTCGGCGCGTTCGCCACCGTGGAGGAGCAGGCCGGCGGGCAGACGCTGATCGTGACCGGCGATCGGGACATGTTCCAGTGTGTCGATGACCGGGTCTCGGTCCTGCTGCTCAAGTCCGGGATCAGCGGCTTTGAGGTGATGGACCCGGCGGCGGTGAAGGCGCGCTACGGCGTCGGTCCGGAGCTGGTCCCCGACTTCATCGCGCTGCGGGGCGACCCGTCCGACGGGCTGCCGGGCGCCCCGGGGATCGGGCCGAAGACGGCGGCGACGCTACTCGAAAAGTACGGCTCACTCGAGGGCGCGATCGCCGGCGCCGACGCCGAGCGCCCGAAGGTGGCGGCCGCACTCAAAGACTCGGCGGACGAGCTGCGCGCGTACCGAGACATCGCCACGCTGCAGCCGGCGCCGGTCAAGCGGCCGCCGGACGCGACTACAGATCTGGCCGCTGGCGCGCGAGCGGCGCGCGAGCTCGGCCTGAACCGGCTGGCCGAGCGGCTCGAGAACGCCGGCAGCGTCGCGGACCTGTAGCCGGCCGCAGCTACCTCAGGGGCCGGCCGGGTCCGTAGGAAACCCACCCACCCCGCATCCGTGGAGGCGGCGGCGCGGCACCGCCGCCGGCCGCCAGCGTCTCGGGATCGGTGCCGACGCCGAGGAGGCTGCGAGTCAGCTTCTGGCCCGCTTCGAGCAGGTCGTCGAGGGCGCGTCCGGTGTGGGTGGCGGTCACGGCCCGTTCAGGCGCACTCTCCTGGAGCGACTCGAGCATCGCGCGGCGCAGCAGCTCCTTCATGAACGACGCGGTCACGCCGTCGGTCCGCTCGATGATCTCGTCCGTCTCCGGGCCGGACAGGCGAAGCGGAACCGAGCGACCGTAGAGGGCTAGGAGCCGGCGCCGGCCAGACTCATCTGGCAGGTCGATCTCGATGGCCACGTCGACGCGGCCGGGACGCGCCGCCAGCGCGGGCTCGAGTAGGTCGGCGCGGTTGGTCGTGAGCACGAACAACAGGTCGGCGTCCGGGGCGGCCCCGTCCATCGCGTCGAGCAGGTCGAATAGGACCGAGCTCGAACCCGGCCCGAAGCCCCGGTGCTCGGCGACGAGGTCGACGTCCTCGAGCACGATGACCGCGGGTTCGAGGTCGCGAGCGAGCTCGGCCACAGAGCCGATCACGTGCAGTGAGCGCCCGGTGAGCACGAACCGTGTGTATGCGTCCATCTCGCCGACCAGGTACCGCATGGTGTGGGTCTTGCCGGTGCCGGGCGGTCCGTACAGGAGGAGCCCGCGCTTCAGATGCTGGCCGGCGGCGAGGAGCGCCTCGCGATGGGCGGCGATGCCGAGCGCGTGGCGCTCCACGCGTACGAGCACCGCCTCGGGCAGGACCACGTCGTCGCGGGCCAGCCGCGGAACTTCCCCGAACGCCAGAGTGATCCCGCCCATCTGGTTGAAGCCGACATCGATCACGTGCCCCCGGTACACATTCAGGCGGTGGCGGAGATCGCCCAGGCGAGCGTGAACGGCTTGAGCCGCGACGACGGGGAGTCCACCGACCTCGACGTCGAGAGACTGCCTGTGGTCGGACGGCGCGCTCACCATGATCACGTACCGGCCATCAGCGTCGTCGACGAGGAGCAGGGCGAGCTCCAGGCAGGCCAGGGTGGAGCCGGGCCCGTTGGGGAGGTCGGCCAGCGCGGGTGCCGAGAGCCGCAGGCGCGATATCGCTTCGCCGGTGAGGATCTGCTGCAACGTCACCGGCGAGTGATGAGGCGGGATCGAGAAGCCATGGACGGCCACCTCGCGCCCCGGCTCGTGAGACCACGCGTCGAGCGCGGTCTGCAGGTTCACGTGCTCGAACGGCGCGAGGGCGCGCGTGACGACCGATTGGCTGCTCGCGTCCTCGCCGAGGTGGTCGGCGACCAGCGCGACGACCTCGTTGCGCCCGTATCCCTCCTCCGAGTGCACCCACTCGAGGAACGAGCGAAATGCCGCCGCGAACTCTCGGGCCTCGGACTCCGACGCACCGGCCATGGTCGAACTATGGCGTGAACTTAACAGTGATGACGTCACCGTCGGCCATCAGGTAGTCGCGCCCCTCCAGACGCAGGGTGCCTCGCTCGCGGGCCCCGGCGTACCCGCCGGCGCTCACCAGCTCCTCCCAGCCGACCACCTCGGCCCGGACGAAGCCGCGCTGGATGTCGGAGTGGATGAGGCCGGCGGCGTGCCAAACCGACAGCCCCCGGCGCAGGTGCCAGGACTGGGCCGGCTTGTCCTCGCCGGCGGTGAAGAAGGCGATCAGCTCGAGCAGGGCGAACGCGCCGCGGATCACCCGCTCGAGGCCGGACGTCGTCAGACCGAGGTCGGCGCGCATCGCCGCGGCGTCTTCAGGGTCGAGCTCGGCCAGCTCGGCCTCGAGGCGCGCCGAGACGGCCACCGCCTCGGCGCCCTGAGCATGCGCGTGCTCGAGGATCGCGGGCGGCACCTCGTATGAGCCCTCGTCGACGTTGGCCACGAACAGCACCGGCTTGGCGGTCAGCGGCTGGAGCAGCTGGACGGCGTCGGGGGCGTCGGGAGGCGGCGGCACGGTGCGTGCCGCCTGCCCGGCCTGGAGCGCCTCGATCAACCGGCGCAGCCAATCGGCCTCCGCGATCGCATGCCGGTCGCCGCTCTTGGCCGTCCGAGCCACCCGATCGAGGCGGCGCTCGGCCTGCTCGAGGTCGGCGTAGATCAGCTCGGTCTCGATCGTGTCGACGTCGGCCATCGGATCGACCCGCCCCTCGGGATGGACCACGTTCGGGTCCTCGTGGACGCGGACGACGTGGACGATCGCGTCGGTCTCGCGGATGTTGGCCAGGAACTGATTGCCCAGCCCCTCGCCGCGATGGGCGCCGGCGACGAGGCCGGCGATGTCGTGGAAGGCGATCGTGTCCGGCACGATCTTGGAAGCCTTGACCGTGTTCGCCACCGCGTCGAGCCGCGGGTCGGTCACCGGGACGACCGCGACATTCGGCTCGATCGTCGTGAACGGGTAGTTGGCCGCCTCGGCGGCCACGCCGGTCAGCGCGCTGAACAGCGAGGACTTGCCGGCGTTCGGCATGCCGACGATCCCGACTTTCACGTGAGGGCCTCCGCAAACGCGGTTCCGAGCAGCGCTCCGACCGCGACATCGCTTGGGTAGTGAACACCCAGGTAGGGGCGGCTGAGGGCGATCGTGACTGCCGCCGCGTATACAGCCCACCGTGGGGCGAGGCCGCGGTACGCGCGCGCGGCCGCGAACGAGGTCGTGGCGTGGGCGCTCGGGAACGACAGGCGCGTGACGACCGGACTCAGTGGGGGCAGCCCGTCGAGCTCCGGGCGCGGTCGCCGGACCGCGAACTTGATCGCCTGGTTCAGGCCGTAGGAAGCCGCGACAACACCCGCGCCACGCAGCCAGGCCCGACGCCGTTCCGGCTCACGGGAAAGCGCCGCGCCGACGAGTCCGAGTGCGAGCCACCCCGCGGCGTGCTCGCCGCTGCGTGAGTACGCCGCCACCGCCCGCTCAACCACCGGTTGGTGGCCGCGAGTGCGCGCGAATAGCAGCGTGGCCCGGTCGATGTCCTGGATCGCCACGTCCAGGAGGGTACGCAGGCGCCTACCCGGCCGCCTCCCAGCGGATCGGGAGTCCGTGGTCGTCACAGGTCGCCAGCCTGGTCTCGGGGGCGCCGACCGGATCGTGGACGGTCAGCCGCATCCGCAATTGCCCGTCGTAGGCAGGCTCCATGCTGAGGCGCACCACCCCGGGATGTTCACCCAGCGCGCGCTCGATTGCCGCCCATTCCTCGGGCTCGACGTACTGGCGCATGACCGAGTGCCAGACCACGACGAGCTCGCCGTCGGCACCGCCGGCGAGCACGTCACGCAGCCACTCCGAGCCATTGCGTGCGGCCACCGGGACCGGATCGCGGGCCGCAACCGACAGCGCGGCTCGCAGGCGCTCGATCCGGTGTAGCTCGTCGGGCCAGATGTAGGAGAGCAGCGTGAGCTGATCGTCGGGAAGGCGAGGGTCGAGGGGGGCCACGTCACATCCGGCCCGGGCCACGATCTCAAGGCGTGCCGCCGCGGCGGCGAGGTCGATCGGAGGCGCGGGCATCCACGGGTCGACGAAGCGCAGGGGCGAGTCCGGATTACCGAGCTCGCGACCGTCGACGGCGTAGGAGTATCGGTCGGCGATCAGATTGAGGCCCGCGCTCGCTCCCACCTCGAGCAGGCGGATCGGCCGGCGGTGGCGCTCGGCCAGCCATAGGAGGCCGGCGAACAGCACCGCCGAGCGCCCCGGCTCGTTGGTCTGAACCGTGCGCTGCACGCGTGCCCGGATCTGCTCGAAGTGCTCATCGATGGCGGCCAGGACGGTTGGCCACACGTCATCGGGCGGCCGCTCGCCGCCGGCGCTCGGGTAGAAGGCGGCCAGCGACGGCGTCTGCCCGGAGAGGACCAGGTAGTGCAACGCGGCGACGAACCGCAGCTGCGGCACCGCCCCGGGCGGCGTGTGAATGCCCTCGAACAGGCGGGCCACCTCGCCGTCCGCGTCGATGTCGTCGGCCGCGGCACGCATCAGGCGGATGTAGAGCGGCGAGCGGTCCGAGCGCACGAGCATCTCGGCATGCCGGCGAAAGCGGTCGGCCAGCGACGCGTCACCGGCCGTAGAATCGCCGGCGCCGGCATAGGGAGGCTGTGCTGAAGCGCTCACCGTGGTAAGTGTCCCTGAGTGAACTCGCAAGCTCCCCGAATCACGGTGGTTGGCTCAGCCAACGTCGACCACGTGGCCCGCGTTGAGCGGCTGCCGCGGCCGGGCGAGACGATCAGCGACGCAGAGTTCGAGCGCGTGCCGGGCGGCAAGGGCGCCAACCAGGCGCTGGCGGCGGCCCGGCTGGACGCCCAGGTCAGGTTCGTGGCGCAGATCGGCCGGGACGATCTGCCGGTTCTCGCGCTCGAGCGTGCCGGGGTCGACGTGAGCGGCGTGAGCCGTGACGACGGCGAGACCGGGGTGGCGCTGATCCTGGTCGACGCGAGCGGCGAGAACGTGATCGTGGTGGCGCCCGGGGCCAACCGGCGGCTGAGACCCGAGGACGTCGACGTCGGTGACGCCGATGCGGTGATGTCCCAGCTCGAGATCCCCTTCGAGGCGGTCCGGGCGGCGCGGGCCCAGGCGCGGTTCTTCTGCCTGAACGCCGCGCCGGCGCGTAATTTGGGTCCCGCCCACCCCCTGGAGCCAGAGCCCGACCTGGTCATCGTCAACCGCTACGAATACGAGCGAATCGAGCCGGGTGGCTCGCTGGTCGCGCTCACGCTGGGGGCCGAAGGGGCGGTGCTGCTCGAGCGGGGCGAGGAGCTGGCTCGAGCTACGCCGCCGCCGGTCACCCCGGTGGACGGCACGGCGGCCGGCGATGCGTTCTGCGCCGCACTGGTGGTGTCGCTGCTCGAGGGTTATGAGCGGGGGGCGGCGCTGGCCCGAGCGTGCGCCGCGGGCGCCCTGGCCGCTTCCCGTGCGGGCGCTCAGCCCTCGCTGCCGACCGCCGCCGAGGTCGACGCGCTGCTCAGGGGATGACGACGTGGCCGGTAGGGCGTCCCGATCTGCGCGTCCTCAGCCGCGATGATCAGGTCGGCGCACAGGGCCAGGTCGCTGCCGCCGCCGACGCACCAGCCGTGGACCTGGGTGATCACGGGCTTGGGCGTGCGCCACATGCTCATGAAGCGCTGGGTCGGCGCGTACGGCGAGGCGGCCAGCGCGAAGTCCTTGCCGGGATCCCAGCGTCCGTCGGTGGTCAGCATCTCGTCCCAGTGGTGAAAGCCGCCGGCGAAGTCGTAGCCGGCGCAGAACGAGCGGCCGGCGCCACGAACCACGATCACCTTGACCTCCGGATCGCGCGTGGCGCGGCCGACCGCCGTCTCGAACTCCTCCGGCATCGGCGGCACGATCGTGTTCAGCCGATCTGGTCGGTTCAGCGTGATAGTGGCGATCGGGCCGTCCGTCTTGTACAGCAGCGTCTCGTAGCTCAAGGCAGACTCCTCGTCGTAGGTCTCGGCCATTTTGGGGCCGCCTGCGGCGGCGTCCGTGGGACCTGGAGGCCCCGTCCGGTCAGTGGTCGCATCGCGCCCCCCGTTGGCACCCGATGGGGCGCGAGCGGCGCGTGGCGGGCCGGAACGGGCCGGCGCGCCGGATTTCCCAGGGACGCCGCCGAAGGCGGCCCAGTGAAGGCGCTACCGCTGGCCGAACCCGACCCGGTGGTCCTCGTGGTCGACGAGGACGTACAGGACACGGCTCAGATCGAGCGCCACGGTGCCGTCCTCGGCGGTGAGCTCGTGCCAGCCCATCGATCCGAGCGCCTTGCGGAGGTCGGCGAGCTCGTCCGGCTGCACGCGCGCGCCCAGGACCTGGCCGCCGTCGAATCCGATGCTGATCTTCTGGGGTTTGTCGTCTGCCATCTCAGGGTTGAACGATTTCGGTGAGTACCCCGCCGGTGCAGGAGGGGTGGATGAAGGCTACCTGGGAGCCGCGGATGCCGGTGCGCGGTCGTTCGTCGATCAGGCGCACGCCGGCGGCGGTGAGGGCGTCGAGCGTGTCCTGGACGGAGGCGACGCGATACGCGACGTGGTGAAGGCCCGGCCCCCGCCGGGACAGGAACTTGCCCACCGTGGTGTCGGGACCGAGCGGCTGGAGCAGCTCGATGTGAGAGTCGCCGACGTCGAGCAGGGCGGCGTCGACCCCTTGCTCGGAGACGGTCTCGCGGTGCACCAGGGGCATCCCGAGCGCGTCGCGGTAGATCGCGAGCGCGGCCTCGATGTCCTCGACGGCGACGCCGACGTGATCGAGAGCCGACAGCTGCACCCGCGGCAGCTTAGTTATTTCCCGAGGGGGCGGTGGGGGCTGGCCGGGTTCAGCGCCGTGGCAGCCGCCACCGACAGCTCGCCGATGCGCGACGGGGCGGCGCGCGGGACGTCGCGCATGATCCGGTCGATGTCCTTGCGCTCGAGCACCTCGTGGGTCAGCAGCGTCGTGGCGAGTGCGTCGAGCTCAGTGCGGTGCGAGTCGATGATCGACGTCGCGGCCCGGAACGCCTCGTCGGCGAGCTCGCGCACCTCGGCGTCGCGCACGCGGCGGGTCGCCTCGGCGGCGCCCTCGTCGATCGCGCGCAGCGAGCTTGAACCGGTCCCCATCGCGTACTCGAACACCATCGCGCGGGCGATCTCGGCCACGCGCTTGAGGTCGTCGGAGGCGCCGGTGGTGATCGAGCCGAACACGAGCTGCTCGGCCGCCCGGCCGCCCAGCAGCATCGTCATGAAGTCGATCAGCTCCTCGCGCGTCTTCAGGTAGCGGTCCTCCTCGGGAAGGTTCAGCGTGTAGCCGAGCGCCTTGCCGCGCGGGACGATCGAGATGCGGTGCACGCGATCGACGCTGGGTAGGAGCTCGCCGCACAGGGCGTGGCCGGCCTCGTGGTAGGCGACGACGCGCTTCTCATGCTCGGTCAGGGTGCGCAAGGACTGCATGCCGGCGATCACGCGCTCGAGCGCGGAGTCGAAGTCCTTCATGCCGACGCGGTCGGCGCCCCGGCGAGCGGCGAAGATCGCCGCCTCATTGCAGATGTTGGCGATGTCGGCGCCGGTCAGGCCCGAGGTCTGGCGCGCCAGCAGGTTCAGATTGACGCCGTCGGCCAGCGGCTTATTGCGCGAGTGGACGTGGAAGATCTTCTCGCGGCCGGTGACGTCGGGCGGCGAGACGAAGATCTGGCGGTCGAACCGGCCCGGGCGCAGGAGCGCCGGATCGAGCTTCTCGAGCAGGTTCGAGGCCGCGATCACCACCACGTCCTTGCGCGACGTGAACCCGTCCATCTCGACCAGGAGTTGGTTGAGGGTCTGATCGCGCTCGCCCGAGACGTCCATGCCGCGGTGGCCTCCCACCGCGTCGAGCTCATCGATGAACACGATCGCCGGCGCCTTCTTGCGCGCCGCTTTGAACAGGTGGCGGATGCGCGCGGCGCCCACGCCCACAAACATTTCGACGAACGAGGCCGCGGACTGGCTGAAGAAGCTGGCGCCCGACTCGTGGGCGACCGCCTTGGCCAGCAGGGTCTTGCCCGTGCCCGGCGGCCCGTGCAGCAGGATGCCCTTGGGCACCTTGGCGCCGATGGCGCGGAAGCGCTCGGGATCGCGCAGGTAGTCGACGACCTCGCGCAGTTCCTCCTTGGCCTCGTCGGCGCCGGCGATGTCGGCCCAGCCGATCGACGGGGCGGAGTCCGGCTTGATCTGCTCTGGGCGCGTGCGCGGCATGAACCGCATCAGCGCGAACACGCCGATGACCAGCGCGCCCATGAACACGATCGGCAGCCAGGCTTGGAGGAACGAGGTCACGTCGGGGTAGCCCATGAACGTGGCCGGGGCGTGGAAGACGGGCAGGATCAATGGAGCATGCGGAGTCGCCTTGCCGGCGTTTGTCCCCGCCGCATGGATGATGGTCGCCGCCTGGATCATGGGCCAGTGGGGATCATCGGCACTCGGCGGCCGTCACTCAACCCTCTCTAGGCGAGGGTTAGGCGAATATCGCCGTCCGAACTTGGCGCGCGGCCGGCCGTTGACGAGGACGATGTCGGCGGTGAAGTCGTTGTCGCCACGGATCAGCGACGAGCCCACCCCGTAGGCGTCGACGGGGATGCCGGCGGACTCGAACTCGCGGATGCGCTGGGCGGTGAAGCCGCCGCTGGCCACGATGCGGACGTGGGGATAGCCGACGCCGTCCAAGGCGCCGCGCACCTTCTCGACCAGGCGCGGGTTGACCCCGGTGGGCTTGAAGCCGCCCATCTCCTCGAACAAGGCCCGGTCGACCAGGTCCTCGCTGGTGTCGAGCCGCACCCCCCACAACTTCGGTCCGAGTGCCCGGGCGACCTCGAGGGCGGTCCTGACCGAGTCGTTCTCGAAGTCGACCAGCACCGTGATGTTCATCTCGTCGTGGTAGCGGTCGGCGAACACGGTCGCCGCCTTGACGGTGTCGCCGTCGTAGGCGGCGATCAGCCCGTGCGGGACGGTGCCGATCCCGCGCCCGCCCCACCAAGAGGCCTGGGCGTCGGTCGAGACACCGATCGCGCCGGCCACGTGCGCGCTCCAGCCGTCGCCCGTCTGGACGAGCCAGTGGTCGTGACGCGCCGGAAAGTAGAAGATCTGCTTGCCGCGGGCGGCCTCGACGACCTCGAGCACGTTTCGCATGACCAGCGAGCGCCGGGCGAGGGTGCCGAGGTACACGGTCTCAAGATGCGCGAACACGCTGTAGTCCCCCTCGATCGTCATCACGGTCTCCCGCGGGACGATCTGGTCGCCTTCCCGGAGCGCGTAGACCTCGAGCTCGTTCCACGCGGGGACCCAGACGCCATCCTCCTCGCGTCCGGAGCACAGCCTGAGGACTGCGATGGCCTCGTCGATCCCGCCGAGCACCGATTCCTGCTTCTGGAAGACCTGCATCGTCACGCGGGGGTGATGTCCCTCGGCCTCGAGCAGTTCCTTCGTGTAGACGAAGTACGCGTCGGAGTAGTAGCCCTGCCTGATGCGGTCCACCGGCAACCGGAAGATCGCGGGGTCGAGACGCGTCGAGGTTTGCGTCGCCATGCGCGAAGTCTAGTTGCGCTCGGGTGCTCGCCAACGGATGTGCGAGGTCTTGCGCGTCAGTGTGGAGTGGGTCGAGAGCGGCACTTCGCCCGGGGAGCAACTCGCTTTCGCGGCCGCTGTATCCGTATCCGGAGATCCCGCAGTACAACGGAAGTGGATCGACGTCCGTCGCGGCGAGCTTCCACGCCGCGGTCGCACCCGCGTACGCCAACCACGCCGACTACACCAACTGGATCGGCAACTACCTGCTCTACCAGCCGATCGGTGGCGGTCACCAGCGGGGTCGGCGGTGGAACGGTGGCACTTGGGAGATAACTGGCGCTATACGCCAGTTATCTCCCAAAGCGCTCAGGCGAGCAACCGGCCACGTTCGTCGCCTGTTACCTCTTGCCGCCTGGGGAACAGCGACCGATTGAGATGCTCTGAGGGCCGGGCGGCCAGCGGCAGCAACAGCGCCGCGATCAGGATCATCAGCGGGGCGGTCCCAAGGTCGGTCGCTTGGCCGGTGAACAGGCCACCGAGACCGTCGGCCAGGAACCAGAAGACGAGCGAGACGGCCATGGAGCCGATCAGCGCGAGGCGCGTACCGCGGCCCCAGAGCACGCACAGCCCGACCTCGGCCGAGATGACCGCGAGCAGTACGGCGACCGTCATGCCGGATCCGCGGATCAGGCCGGCTGCGCTCGAGTGCAGGCTGGAGAGCCAGCCGGCGCCCGACGGTGCGTTGGCGACGATCGAGCTCGTCGCGTCCCGGGCCGCGTTGGCCGGGAACAACCACAGCGCGGCCGTTGCGAGCCACAGCCCCGCCCAAACGAGTCGCGCCCCACCTTCCCCCAACAGGCCGAAGCCGCGCTCAGCGCCTCGGGCGGGCGTGTCTCGCGGCCACACGAGTAGCCCGGCGATGATGTAAAGCGGTGCGGTGCCGAGGATCCCGGTCAGCGGATCGGGCGTCGTGCCGGTGAACAAGGCGCCGAGCCCTTCGCCGGTCAGCCAGACGTTCAGGGCCCACACGAACGAGAACAGCAGGGCGGGCTTGACGGTGGCGCGGACCAGGAGCCCGACGCCGATCGAGAGCTCTCCGAGCGCGGCCAGCACGACGAAGACGGCCTGATGCGGTCGGATCAGACTGCCGATCCAGGTGATCGGATGGCCGATCACGGCGGGCTGTCCGGCCGCGCTTGGATCGATTACGCCGCTTACGAAGTGAGTGAAGAAGAACGGCTGAAGCTTGAGCAGGCCATCGAAGATCCAGATCAGACCCAAGGCGATCTGCCCGATCCGGGCCGGTGAGCGAATTGGTAATGAGGGCATGCTGAGGGAGACGCTGTGACACCGCGGTTCCTTTCCCCGTTCACCGCCAGTTCACTTCGCGTCGTGGAAGATGATCCCCAGCGCGGTGCGCTGACCTCGGGTGACCGTCGAGACACCGTGGCGCAGGCCGACCCGGTGGTAACCGTCCTTGCCACGGTTCGGGCGCTCGCGTGTTGGGAAAATCACAAATGCGCCCTGGGCCGGGGTGAGCACGTGCGCGCGGCTCTGCGCGCGAGGCCGCTGCTCGACCAGCACGAACTCGCCGCCGTCGAAGTCCTTTCCGCTACGCGAGAGCACGGTCAGGATCTGGAATGGAAAGTAGACCTCGCCGTACAGATCCTGATGGAGGGCGTTCCAGTCGCCCTCGCCGTAGCGGAGGATCAGCGGCGTGGGCCGCGTCTGACCGGCCACGCGGCAGCGCTCGAGCAGCTGTTCGTGCTCGAGCGGGAAGGTGGAGCGCTCGCCCCGCAGCAACTCGCTCCAGCGGTTGGCGATCGCCGCCAGGTGAGGGTAGAACGACGCGCGCAGCGCCGCGATCGTGTCGGGGAGGGGATGCTCGAAGTAGCGGTAGCGCCCGTCGCCGAAACGGTGGCGCGCCATCTCGATGGTCGAGCGGAAGCGCCCGCCGTCGAACAAGCCGGCGAGCTCGTCACATTCGTCTGGGGTGAGCAGCGTGCGTGTGATCGCGTGGCCCTGGGCATCGAGCTGGCCGGCGAGCTCGTCCCATGCGAGCGCGTCCACGCGCTCCCTGATGTCGGCGCCCACGCGCTTGGAGATTGCGGTTGTCATTGCGCGTATAACGCTCCGTGGCGCCCGCGCGTGAGATCAACTCGAGCGGGCGGGCCTTCGGTCAATGGACGCCATGAGAGGAGTCCCCCAATCCGGCGTCTCGGATCGCCGTTTCGATTCTCGAGAGCCGCTCGTTGATCTCGGCGAGCCGCTGCGCCTCATCCGCTTCGGCGCCTGCGGCGAACCGGCGCCGGCTGCTCTCGACCAAGGTCGCCGTCACCGACGCGGTGATCACGGCCAGAAACCCGATCCCGGCAAGCATGACCACGGCGGCGATGATCCGGCCCTGCCGGAGCCTGGGCGTCACGTCGCCGTACCCCACGGTGGTGACCGTCTGAAGTGCGAACCACAGCCCCTTGCCGATCGTGTGGAACTCCCGATGGTCGAGCACTCGCTCGAACACCCCGCCGGCCACGGTGATCACGACCGTGAAGCCGGCAATGATCGCTGCCGCTCGCCGGGCAGTCAGCGACTCGCGCAGCAGCAGGCGCGCGGTGATCGGGACCTTCGGAGGTCTGTCCATGGGCCGAAGCTACGCAACTCAGCGCAAACGTCGTCGCCCGTTTCGGATGAGCGCTTACCGGGTTAGCGATCCAGCAGTTCGCGCGCCAGGTCGCTGTAGCAGGCGGCGGCGAACCCGAGGTCGCGTACGTCGATCCGCTCGTCGGCGTTGTGGACGAGCGGGGCGGACTCGAGCATGGTCTGGTAACGCTGGGGAAAGAAGCCGTAGGCGACGCACTCGGGGAACTGGTCGCGGAACCAGCGCGAGTCCGAGAAGCCGGGCAGGATCACCGGCACGGTCTCGGCGCCAGGATCACTGGCGCGCACCCAGCGATCGATCGCGTCCATCAACGGACTCTCGAGCGGTGAGGAGTTGCCGGTGGTCTGCTCGGTGAACTCGATCTCGAGCCGGTCCGCGGCGTCGCCCAGGACGTGCGTAATCCGCCGGTGGACCGCGTCCTCGCCCAGGCCGGGCGGAACCCGGCAGTCGATCTTCAGGGAGGCGCGGGCGGGAATCACGTTGATCTTGTCCGACGCGTGGGCCATCGTCGGGGTCAGGGTGACGCCGAGCATCGGCTCGACGATGACGAGCAGGTGAGGCTCGACCGCCGCGATGCGCTCGAGCGCGCCGGCCGGGTTGTCGGGGTCGAGGTCGAGCCCGCGCAGCAGCGCCGCCGGCGCCTCGGTCAGCTCGAACGACGGCTGTGCCGCGGCGATCAGGTCGAGCACCGGCCCCAGCTTGAGCAGTGCGTTGTCGCCCGTCTTGGGCAGCGAAGCGTGACCGGCCGCCCCGCGCGCGGTCAGCTTGAAGCGGAAGATCCCCTTCTCGGCGCAGCACACGCCGTAGCGGCGGCGGCCGTCGAACTCGAACACCTCGCCGGCGCCCTCGTTGAGCAGCATGTCGCAGCGGACCCGGTCGGGGTGGGTGTCGGTCAGCCAGTGCGCACCCACGTCGCCGCCGGTCTCCTCGTCGGAGACGAACACGAGCTTCAGGGTCCCAGCGTGCGGCCGCCACCCGCCGCGGGCCAGGGTCGCGGCCGCGACGGCCTCGGCGGCGACCTGGGACTTCATGTCGAGCGCCCCGCGCCCCCACAGGAACCCGTCGACGACGTCGCCCGACCACGGGTCGTGCGCCCAGTCGGATGGGTCAGCGAGCACGGTATCGACGTGGCCGAGGTAGCAGAGCGTCGGACCAGCGTCGTCGCCTGAGCCGTTGCCGGTCAGGTCGGCCACCAGGTTCGGCCGGTCCTCGTCGTCGGCGAGCAGCTCGGTCTTCAGGCCTGCATCGCGCAGATAGGAGGCGAGGAACTCGATCGCCGGGCGCTCGTTGCCCGGCGGGTTGACGGTGTTGAAGCGCACCAGCTCGCGCAGGACGTCGGTCGTCTCACGCTGGAGGTCGTCGGCGGCCATGGAGCGGTCAGCCTAGTGCAACCAGGACACGTAGGATGGCGTCCGTGCCGAGCACCCCAGACGACCTCACGCTCGCCCTCCAGCTCGCCGACGTGGCCGACGCGATCACGCTCGAGCGCTTTCGCGCCGCCGATCTGGGGATCGAGACCAAGCCGGACCTGACGCCGGTGACCGAGGCGGACAAGGCGGTGGAGCAGACCTTCCGCGAGCGGCTGGCCGCAGCTCGGCCCGGGGACGCGATCGTCGGCGAGGAGTACGGCGCGAGCGAGGACGCACCCGGCAACGGCCGCCGCTGGATCGTCGACCCGATCGACGGGACGGCCAACTACGTTCGCGGGATTCCGTCGTGGGCGACGCTACTGGCGCTCCAGGAAGGCGACGAGGTGACGGTTGGAGTCGTGTCGGCGCCGGCCCTCCAGCGCCGCTGGTGGGCGGTCCGTGGGGGTGGCGCGTTCGCGAGCGACCAACTGTCTGACGAGCCGCGGCGGCTGCGGGTCTCGGCGGTGCAGGCGCTGCAGGACGCGGTGCTGTGCATCTCGGACCTGGACGGGTGGGACGAGAACGGGGCGCTTGACCGGCTGCTGGCGCTGTCGCGGCACTGCTGGCGGATGCGCGGATACGGCGACTTCTGGATCTACATGCTGATCGCCGAGGGCGCGGTCGACGTCGGCGGCGAGCCCGTGGTGTCGGTGTGGGATCTTGCCGCGCCACAGGTGATCGTCGAGGAGGCCGGCGGCACGTTCACCGACCTGGCCGGCGTCCCCACCGCGGCGGGCGGAGACGCGCTCGCGAGTAACGGACTCGTGCACGAGGAGGCGCTGGCCCTTCTGCGGCGCTGAGCGCCGGCATCCGTCACGGCCGCGGATTCGTTAGGCGGGAAGGGTCCGGGCCAGGAAGTCGCGGGTGATCTCCCAGGCCCGAGCGGCCGGCTCGGGCTGG
Source organism: uncultured Solirubrobacterales bacterium (assembly GCA_963757235.1). GTDB lineage: Bacteria > Actinomycetota > Thermoleophilia > Solirubrobacterales > Solirubrobacteraceae > Palsa-465. The sequence continues at coordinate 124,810 of CAVWRC010000016.1, forward strand.
TGGAACATCGGCGCCTCGTGGTTGTCGAAGGCGTGTCCGGCGTCCTCGTGGATGTGGCACTCCATGTCCGGCCGCGAGGTGGCGAACGCACACACGGCATCGCTCTGCTCGCGAGGAATGTACGGATCGGAGCCGCCGTAGTGGAACAGCACCGGGCAGCTGATGCGGTCGGCTTGGTCGAGCATCCCGGCGATCCCCGAGCCGTAGTAGCAGACGGCGACATCCGGATCGCCGTCGATCGCGACCTGGAATGCGAGCGTCCCGCCGAGGCAGAAGCCCAGCACGCCAGCCTGGCCGCCCGTCACCTCCGGGAGCTCTCGCAGCGCCCGCAGGGCGTCGATCGAGTCGCGGACAGCGAGCTCGTGGTCCATCTGCTGGGCCGTCTCGAATGCCCGGCCCAGCCCGGCCTCGTCGTGCTCGAGCGCGATGCCCGGCTCGATCCGCCAGTACAGATCCGGCGCCATCGCCACATAGCCAAGGCCGGCCAACCGATCGGCCGCCTCCTTGATATAGCCGCCGACTCCGAAGATCTCCTGGAGCACGATCATTCCGGGGCCCGATCCCGACTCCGGCAGCACTACGTGCCCGTCGAACTCCCCATCAGGGGTGGAGATCCGCTCGACTCGGACAGTCCTTGGCACGCCGCGGAAGGTTATCCCCCCGCCCCGACCGCGAGCTCCATGCGGTAGTGCGGCCCGATGTCGGGCGGCTCGAACTCCTCCGAGGCGACAACGAATCCGACCCGCTCGTAGAGCGTGCGCGCGCGGGTGCGGGCGTTGCACCACACTCGCGTCGCCCCGTGGTCCACGGCGTGCTGCACGAGCGCCTGGAGTACGCCGGAGCCGGCTCCGCGTCCGCGGGCGTCGGGCTTGGTCGCCATTCCACGGACGCGCCAGTCGCCCGGTGCCTCGCCGTCGCGCCCCACCAGCCCAACCGCGACCAGCTCGTAGCCGTCGAACGCGCCGAACGCGATCGACTCGGCAGGCTCGTGCGAGGCGAGCTCCTCGAGCGAGGAATGCGGGCGTAGGACGTCGCGGCGCAGGTTCCGGGTCTCGGCCAGCGAAATCTCTCGCACCTCGATTTGCAGCATGTTCATTGAGAATTGTCGGCGGCGGCTGGCGCCGGCGCCTTAGAGGGTATGACGCCGGTGGTACGGGAAGCGGGACGACTGGTCCGCATCCGCGACGGGTAAGGTCAACGACAGAGAGCGGGCCATGCGCGGCGAACTTCACCCCAGCCCGGAACGCGGCGAATCGTCCGCGGCGGACGAGTACCGCCACAGCCACGAGCCGCCGGCCGGCTCGGAGGATGGGCACCCCCAGGACACGGTCTCCCAGGACACGGGGTCGCTCACGCCGATTGGGCCAATCACTCGCCGCAAGCTGGTGTTTGGCGTGCTGTTCGTCATCGCCGCCCTCGTCGGTCTGTACTTCCTGATCCCGAAGCTCGCCGGGCTCCATCAGACCTGGGGTCGGCTCAAACATGGAGATCCGCTTCTGCTGGCGGTCGGGGCAGTGCTCGAGTTCCTGTCGATCGCCGGTTACACGGTCCTGTTCCGAACCGTGTTCGCGCGCGGCGTGCCCCGGCTGGATTGGCGCGCGACGATCGAGATCCCGCTGGCCGGGATCGCGGCGATCCGGCTGTTCGCGGCGGCGGGCGCCGGGGGCGTCGCGCTCATGGTCTGGGCGCTGCGGCGAGCCGGGATGGAGCCTCGGGTGATCGCCTGCCGGGTGGCGGCGAACTACGCGCTCCAGTACTCGGTCTACCTCGGCGCGCTGGTAGTCGGCGGGATCGGCCTGTGGACCGGAGCGTTCCCCGGTGGGGGCCCGGAGACGCTGACGCTGCTGCCGGCGCTGGTCAGCGCGGCCGCGCTGGCGCTGGGAGCCGCCATGGCGCGGGTTCCGGGCGACTTCGAGCGCCGCTTGGCGAGTGTCGCGCGGCGCTCCGGCCCGGCCGGACGGATGGCCGCCCGGTTTGCGACCCTTCCCGCCACCCTGGGTGCCGGGGTTCGCACGGCACTCGGGCTGATACGGGAGCGGCGGCTCGGCTTGCTCGGCGCGATCGCCTACTGGGCGTTTGACATCGCGGTGCTCGGTGTGTCGTTTCGCGCGTTCGGGAGCGCGGTGCCGGTCGCTGTGCTCGTGATGGGCTATTTCCTCGGGACGCTCGGGAGTCTGCTGCCCCTTCCCGGCGGCATCGGCGGCGTCGAGGGAGGGATGATCGGGGCGTTTGCGGCGTTCGGCGTCCCCGCCGGCCGGGCGGTGGTCGCCGTGCTTGCTTACCGCGCGATCTCGTTCTGGCTCCCCACCTTGCCCGGCATCGCTGGCTACATCGGCTTGCGCTCCACGGTGCGGAGGTGGCGCGAGGAAGACGAGGCCCAGCACCAGACAGCCGGCGGAGGCTGAGGACCGATGGCGGCGAGGCGCGGCGACCGGGGCGACCGGGCCGACCGGGCCGACCGGGGCGGCCGGCGCGACCGGGACGACCGCGGGATCGCGGCTCGCGCCGCGCACGACTTCTGGCGGTTCGTGCGCTGGCTGGGTCGGCTCGGGCGCGGCGAGGTGGTCAAGCGGGTGGGCGGCCCGGCGCGGGCCCGGGTGATCGTGCTGTTCGCGTTCGTGCTCGCGCTGAACGGCGCTGACTCCTCGACCGTGGGCGCGATCGCACGACAGCTCGAGTTCGGGCTGCACATAAACAACACCGACATCGGGTTGCTCGTCTCGGTCTCGCTGGTGGTGGGAGCGGTGTTCACCATCCCAGTGGGGCTGCTGGTCGACCGGACGCGGCGGATGCCGTTGCTGGCGTTCAGCGTCGTCCTGTGGAGCGTCGCGTCGCTGCTCAGCGCGTTCGCGGGGAGCTTCTCGAGTCTCCTGCTGACCCGGCTGGCACTGGGTGCCGTTGCCGCCACCGCGGGTCCCGCGATCGCCTCACTCACCGGCGACTACTTCGCCGCCGACGAACGCGCCCGCATCTGGTCCTACATCCTCGTCGGCGAGGCGGCCGGTACGGCGTTCGGGTTCATCGTCGGCGGGTTCGTCGCGGATCTGATCGACTGGCGCGCGGCGTTCGTGGTGCTCGGACTGCCCGGCTTCTTCCTGGCCCGCGAGTTGTGGCGGACGGTCCCGGAGCCCCTGCGCGGCGGACAGAGCCACCTTCAGGTCGGGGACGTCGACCTGGACGCGGCGGTACACCGGGGCACGGCGCCCGAGCAGCCCGGTGACGGGATGGCCGAGGAGGAAGCCCCGGCGGTCGACGCCGCGCAGCAAGCCGCGCGCGAAGCGACACGCCAAGCGGGCGTCGAGGCCAACCCCCGGCTCGTGCTCCACGAGGACCCCAGCAAGATGAGCCTCGGGCGGTCGGTCCGCTACCTATTCGCGATCCCGTCGAACGTCCTGATGATCGTCGGCTCCTCACTCGGCTACTTCTACTTCGCGGGGCTACAGACATTTGCGCTGCTGTTCGTCCTGGGCCACTTCAAGGCCGGCCAAGCGGAGGGAGAGCTGTTCCTCGCACTGCTTGTAGTCGGCGCGGTGATCGGGACGCTCGTCGGAGGCCGCGTGCCGGACCTGCTGCTAAAGCGCGGCTACCTGTCGGCGCGCGTGTGGTTCCCGGGCGTCTGTTATGCCGGCGCCGCGGTGCTGTTGATCCCCGGTTTCCTCGGTAAGAGCATCACCCCGGCGATCTGGTTCGCCGTACTCGGGGCCGGTCTGATCTCGGCCGCCAATCCGCCGCTCCAGGCGGCGCGGCTCGACGTGGTGCCGGCGGGGCTCTGGGGAAGGGCGCAGAGCGCGCAGACCGTCGTGCGCTCGCTCGCCCAGGCATTCGCCCCGTTGGTATTCGGCGGGATATCACAGCTGATCTCGGGGATCGTCCCCTCTCAGGCGCCGATCGGAGACGTGAAAACGCACCTCCACGCGCCCTCCTCGAACACCACCACCGGGCTCCAGGTCACCTTCCTCGTGATGCTGACAACGCTCGCCGCCGCCGGCTACTTCCTATTCCGCGCCCGGGAGACGTTTCCGTCAGATGTCGCCAGCGCGGCCGCGTCCGACGAGCAGATGAGACGGGGCGGCGCGACCGGCGAGGAGGTGGAGTGGTCGGGTTTCGAGGGTCGTTCCGGAAGCGGACCGCCGACCGGGAGCGAACCGCCCGCGGGGACCGGACCGCCCACCGCGAGCGAACCGCCCACGGGGACCGGACCGCCCGGGGGCTAACCGCCTAGGCCGCCGAAGATGGCGAACGAACCGCGGCCCGGGTCGTCGTCGTACGCGGCGCGCTGGCTCACCTCGGCGGTGACGGTGCTGCCGGGCGGCACCTCCCCGCGGATGCGCTCAGCGAGCGCGTTGGCGCTGTCCTCGTCGCGCGAGCCTACGAGCAGGTAGCGCCACCGGCGCACGACCGGCAGGCCTTCGCCGCGCAGGCGCTCGGCCAGCGCGACCGTTTCGCGGTGAGAATGGAGTTCCACACGCACCTCGTACTCGGCGTAGCCGCGCTCCGCCGTCTCCTCGCGCTCCTTGGTGATCAGCCTGGCGTGCTCGGCGGCGCGCTCGGCGTCGGTGTGCGGGAGCGGGACGTCCGGGTCCTCCCACTCCTCCTCGGTCGGATGCCACCGCTTGAGCTCGAGCCCGACCTCCCAGCCGTGTTTGGCGGCCAGGCCCCGGATTACGTCTGCCGCGGCCTCGGCCTGTTTGCGGTCGCCCGCATAAACGAAGACGTTCGGCCCGTCACCGGACACAGCCAGCCGATCCCCCGACGTCGACTCGAACTCGTCGCTGAGCCGTTCGGCCTCGAGACGGTCGGTCAGCGCGCGCGCAGCGCCCTCGTCGAGCATCCCCGCCTGCAATCGCCAGTCGTCGCTCATGTGAGCAGCGTATTTGATTGGCCAAAACGGTGAGTGAATCGCCCCGCATCTGCGGGTATTTGCTCGCAATCCAGGTTTTCCCCGATCAAGGACCACATAAATGCTCATCGCTATCAATCCCGAGTCGATCCAGAGGGAGTCGCCACGATGAAGCGGTTCTCTCGCGACGTCGGCATGGCCACGGAGGCTTACGCCGCTTACCTCAACGCCCCGCGCGGGGTCCTCGACGGCGAGGAGCAAGTTCTGTTCGACGAGGACATGGCGCGCGCGCGGGCAGCCATGGAGCTTGCCTGGCTCGAATCCGTGCCCGTCCGCGAAGAAAAGCCGGACTGAGATTCGACCATGCCTCGCGGGCGGGCGAGCGCCATACGGGGTCTCATACTTGTGACATGGATCGCTTGTTCGGCGAGGAGGAGTCGCCGGCCGCCGCCGGTGCGGCGACGCTACCCGATGCGCCGCTCGCCACGCGCATGCGGCCGCGCACGCTCGAGGAGTTCGTAGGGCAGGATCGGCTGCTGGCGGCGGGATCCGCGCTGCGCCAGGCGATCCAGGATGGCCATGCGCACTCGATGATCCTGCACGGTCCTCCTGGGAGCGGCAAGACGACGCTGGCACGGCTGATCGCCGAGGCGTCCGGCGCCGCGTTCGAGGAGGAGAGCGCGGTCCAGGCCGGCCGGGCCGAGGTGCGGGGGGTGATCGAGCGGGCGCGCCAGCGGCTAGCGGCTCCAGGACGGCGCACGATCTTCTTCCTGGACGAGATCCACCGCTTCAACAAGGCCCAGCAGGACGCGCTGCTGCCGGCGGTCGAAGAGGGCCTGATCACGCTGATTGGCGCCACCACCGAGAACCCCTACTTCGAGGTCAACTCGGCGCTGCTGTCCCGCGCCCGGGTCTACGAGCTCGAGCCGCTCACCGCGGACCAGGTGCGGGTCTTGCTCGATCGAGCGGTCGCCCGTGGCGAGTGCGGGCCGGCCGAGCGGGTCTCCGACGACGCGCTCGCGTTCCTCGCTGAGCGATCGGGTGGCGATGCCCGGACGGCGCTGAACGCACTCGAGCTGGCCTGCCAGACGGCCGGCGACGAGGGACAGGTCGGGCTCGAGCAGGCGCAGGACGCGCTGCAGCGCCGGGCGCTTCTCTACGACCGGCAGGCCGACCGCCACTACGACACGATCTCGGCCTGGATCAAGGCCACCCGCGGCTCGGATCCCGACGCCTCTCTCTACTACCTCGCGGTGATGCTCGAGGGCGGCGAGGACCCGCGGTTCATCGTCCGGCGGATGGTCGTCCTGGCCTCCGAGGACATCGGCAATGCCGATCCGCAGGCGCTGGTGGTGGCGACGGCAGCGGCCGCGGCGGTCGAGCACGTCGGGATGCCCGAGGCCGCATTCGCCCTGGCGCAGACGGCCATCTACCTGTCGCTCGCGCCGAAATCCGATGCGACCAAGCGGGCACTCGGCGCCTCGCGCGGGTTCATCCGCGAGCACGGCGCGCAGGCGCCTCCGGCGTACCTGCGCTCCTCCACGCGCAGCGGCGGGGACTACGACTATCCGCACGCACGCCCCGGGCATATCTCGCCCCAGGAGCTGATGCCCGATCACGCGATCGGCGAACGCTTCTACGAGCCCGACGACGCCGAGGCCGCGCTGCGGGTGCGCCTGGAGGAGATCCGGCGCGCGCGCGGTCGGTCATGACGACGGGCGGGTAGTCTCGGTCAGATGGAATCCGCTACAGCCGTCGCCCACGTCGAATCGTTCAACCCCGCCACCGGCGAGCCCATCGGGTCGGTCGCGGCCACCCCGCCCGAGCAGGTCCAAGCCGTCGTCGACTCCGTCGCCCGGGTGCAGGCGGCGTGGGGCCAGCTGACGCTCGAGGCCCGCGGGCGCTACCTCGAACGCGCGGCCGAGGTGCTCCTCGACGAGGCCGACGAGATCCGCGACCTGATCGTCCGCGAGCAGGGAAAGCCCCGCAACGAGGCGTTTTCGATGGAGCTGCTGCCGACGGTCGACGCGCTGAAATGGATCGCCAAGGCAGGCGTCGAGATCCTCTCCGAGGAGAAGGTCCCGATGCCGCAGCTGTTCCTGAAGACCAAGCGCTCGGCGTTCGTGTACGAGCCGCTCGGGGTGATCGGGGTCATCTCGCCCTGGAACTACCCGTGGAGCATTCCGTTCGGCGAGGTCGCGCTGGCGCTGATGGCGGGCAACGGCGTGGTGCTGAAGCCGGCCTCGCTGACGCCGCTGATCGGCGAGCGGATCGTCTCGGTGTTCTCGCGCGCCGGGGTGCCGGAGGGGCTGCTGCGGGTGGTGCACGGACCGGGCACGGGAGCGGCGCTGGCCGAGTCGAGTGTCGGCAAGGTGTTCTTCACCGGCTCGGTCGAGACCGGGCGCAGCGTGGCGGAGGCCTGCGCCCGGCGCCTGAAGGGCTGCGTGCTCGAGCTCGGCGGGAAGGATCCGATGATCGTGCTCGGCGACGCTCACCTGGAGCACGCGATCGCGGGCGCCGTGTGGGGCGGATTCGCCAACGCGGGGCAGACCTGCTCGGGGATCGAGCGCGTGTACGTGGAGCGCTCGGTCGCGGACCGGTTCATCGCCGGCGTCGTGGCGGGTGCGGACCGGCTGCGGGTGGGCGATCCGATGAGCTGGGACACCGAGATCGGCCCGATGGTGTCAGCTGAGCAGCGCGAGCTGGTGCGGGAGCTGGTCGACGACGCGGTCGCCGCCGGCGCAACCCTGCGCTGCGGTGGGCCGGTCGATGCGCCGCCGGGGCTCGACGGCGCGTTCTATTCGCCGACGGTGCTGACCGGCGTCAACCCCGACATGCGGATCATGCGCGAGGAGATCTTCGGGCCGGTGCTCCCGATCACCGTCGTCGACTCCGAGGCCGAGGCGGTCGCGCTGGCCAACGACTCGGACTTCGGGCTGGGCGCCTCGGTGTGGACGTCGGACCGAACCCGCGGCGAGCGGATCGCCGCGGAGCTGCAATCCGGGATGGTGTGGATCAACGACCACATGTTCAGCCACGGCGCCTGCCAGTGCGCCTGGGGCGGGGTCAAGGACTCCGGGCTGGGTCGGACCCACTCGAAGTTCGGCCTGTACGAGTGCGTGAACGTCAAGCTGCGCACCTGGGAGGGCTCGACGGTGCGCGATCCGTGGTGGCATCCCTACGACGAAACGCTCGGCAAGGCGTTCCAGGCGACCGCGGAGCTCCTCTACGGATCGGCGGCGGAGCGGGGACGCGCCCTTCGTGAGGGCGCCGTGCCGCTGACGCGACTGGGGAGCCGTCTGGCGCGCGATGCGTTCCGGCGATAGGCCCGCGGTACCCTCGATAGAGCATGCCGGCCAACGCGTATCGCGGTAAGGAGTGCGTCTGCCAGCTCCGACTCGGGATCTGCGACCAGTCCTGCGTGCAGGGCATGCTCGAGACCCCGTTCTACATCGCCTGCCTGCGCCTGAGCGGCCGGCGGTGCGTGGTGATCGGCGGGGGCGAGGTGGGGCTCGAGAAGGTCGAAGGGCTGCTGGTCTGCGACGCCGACGTGACGCTCGTCGCCCCTGAGGCCCATCCCGAGCTCGTCCAGCTCGCGCTCGAGGGCTCGATCCGGTGGGAGCAGCGCGAGTACGCGGACAGCGACCTCGACGGCGCGCTGATCGCGATCGCCGCCACCGACGACACCGACCTCAACATCCGCGTCTACCAGGACGCCGAGGCGCGTTCGATGCTCGTCAACGTGGTGGACGTCCCGCCGCTGTGCAACTTCATCCTGCCGGCGATCGTCCGCATCGGACCGCTGGCGGTGGCGATCTCCACGGCCGGCGCCTCTCCCGCGCTGGCCAAGCGAATGAAGCGCGAGATCGCCGAGCAGTTCGGCGAGCCGTACGCGGTCCTGGCCATCCTGCTCAACGAGGCACGCGGCTGGGCCAAGGCGACGCTGCCCACCTACCAGGACCGCAAGGAGTTCTTCGAGTCGATCGTCAACGGCGATCCCGATCCGGTCGAGCTGCTGCGAGACGGTGACGTGGAGGCGGTCCGCGAGCTGATCGCGGACGCGCAGAGCGCGTACGCGCACGCGGCGGGGTGAGCGAGCTCACGCATCTCGACGCCGCTGGGCGCGCCCGGATGGTCGACGTGGGCGAGAAGCCCGCAACCGGGCGCCGCGCCGTGGCACAAGCCGTGGTGCGGGTGTCTCCGGAGACCGCGCGCAAGGTGCTGGCCGGCGACGCTCCCAAGGGCGACGTGCTCGGCGTGGCGCGGATCGCCGGCATCCAGGCGGCCAAGCGAACCGCCGAGCTGATTCCGCTGTGCCATCCGCTCCCGCTGAGCTTCGTCGGTGTCGAAGCCTCGATCGATGCGGCCGCGGGCGCCATCACCCTCATCGCCGAGGCGCGGACGACCGGCCCGACCGGGGTCGAGATGGAAGCGATGACCGCCGCCAGCGTCGCCGCGCTGACCGTCTACGACATGGTCAAGGGGATCGAGCGGGGGGCGGAGATCGCTGAGGTCGTGCTGCTCGAGAAATCGGGCGGGCGCTCGGGGCGCTGGACCCGGTCGGCGCAAAGCTGATTCCGCCCCCCGCGAGCGGGGGTATAGACGTCTTGTCCCTGGAGGAAGGAGAAGACCATGAGCACCATTCGGCGTGCCGCGCTCACCGCTCTGGCTTGCGCAGCTGCAATGCTGGCGCTTACACCGGCGGCGGGAGCCGCCACCGGCCATAAACACGGCCGCCACAGCCGTTCCCACCGCCACAACGCTGGCAACGGAGGCCAGGCCTCCTCGAGCGTCGGCCAGTCGAATCGCTTCTCGCCCGAGGTGATCCGGACCGACCGACCGCCCACGGGCTACGTCGTGAGGTTCCGCTTCTGGGATCCATCGGCGACCAGCGTCCAGATCAAGGGGGAGTGGTACTTCTCGAGTGCGGGGCAGACGACGACTGCGAGCAGTCAAGGGCTGCTGCCGTTCCAGTGGTCGCCGGGCGATTTTCCGATCGCCTATCCGAACTCGTACGAGCCAAACTGGCCCGTGTCGGACATGACCAAGGATCCCCGAACCGGTGTCTGGTCCTTCACCACGCCGCTGCCGTCCGGAGTGTTCACCTATGGCTTCTTCGTCAACTGCTCGAGCTCAACGCAGACGGGCTGCACGGAGATCTCCGACCCGAGCAACCCGCCGTGGAACGTTCGCCACGGTGTCACCGCGGGGTCAACCGAGCCGAGCAGCCAGGTGTACGTCCCATCCGATCCCAGGTTCCACACGGTGAACTACTGGTGGCAGGCGCCGAGCCGCGCGCACGGCGCCCTGGTCGACGTGACCTACAACTCGCCGCTGTCGCAGAGCCCAGTGGGAAAGAACTACCTGGCGATATACACGCCGCCCGGCTACGACCCGAGCCGTTCGACGCCGTATCCGACGCTGTACCTCAGCCACGGCGGCGGCGGCAACGAGGTCGATTGGAGCACGCAGGGAGCAGCCGGGAACATCCTGGACAACCTGATCGCCACGGGCGAGATCCAGCCGATGGTCGTCGTGATGACGAACTTCAACGGCTTCGGCGGTGGCTGTGGAACGAGCAGTTGGGAGACCGACTACGACCAGAACCTCGTGAACGCGGTCATCCCTTACGTCCAGTCGAATTACGACGTTTCGAGTGCCCCGTCACAGCGGGCGTTCGCCGGCCTGTCGTGCGGCGGTGACCTCGCGGGGACGCTGTTGACGAACTACACCAGCGAGTTCGACTACTTCGGGCTGATGAGCCCGGCGCCGAACACGGTCGGAACGCTGAGCGCGGCTCAGCAGGCCGCGATCAAGCAGGTGGCAGTGATGGTCGGCGGCGGTTGGGACGACCCGCTGCATCCCTTCGCCCTGACCGACCTATCGGCCGTCCAGTCGGTCGGCGGCGAGGTCTTCCCGGACTTCATCAACGGCGGACACGAGTGGTACGTCTGGCGGATCCTGCTCCGGGACTTCTTGACCCGAGTGGCGTTCGAGCCAGTCGTGGGTTGATACGCCAGGCCTAGTCGAACAGCTCTGACAGAGCGCCGAGCGCGTCCGCATCCGCGCCGGCGCTCATGTCGGCGTGGAATGGCGGGGCGATCGAGGTCAACCCACCGTCGACGACGAGCGTCGTCCCGGTCACGTACTCCGCGCCCGGCGAGAGCAGGAACAGCGCGCACTCGGCGACCTCGGCCGCGCTCCCCATCCGCCGCTTGGGGATCTTGGGCAGCACCGTGTCGAGCGACGGCACCCGGCCCGTGGCGTAGAAGTAGCCCGAGGAGTCCGTCTCGATGATCCCGCCATTGACCGCGTTGACGTTGACCCCGCGCGGGGCCAGCTCGACCGCCATGTAGCGCGCCCAGGTCTCGATCGCCGCCTTGGCCGACCCGAGGTTGGCGTAGGTGGGGAAGGAGCGGATGCTCCCGTAGCTGGACAGGACCACGATCCGGCCACCGCTTTCTGGCATGAGCCGCACCGCCCGCTGCGTACCGACCACGAACGCCCGCACGTTGAGGTTGAAGGTGCGCTCCAGATGGTGCGGCTTCAGGTCCATGAAGTGGTGGAAGTTGCTCGCCGAGGCGTTCGAGACGAAGAAGTCGAGGCGCCCGAAGTGCTCCTGGACCTGGTCGAACATCGCCTCGATCTCCTCGAGGCTCTCGAGGTCGGCTCGGATCGCCATCCCCCCGCCCCCAAGGCGCTCGATCTCGGAAACCGCCTCGCGGGCGAGCTCGTCGTTCTGCTTATAGTTGACGATCACCTTGGTGCCGCGCGCGGCCAGCCGGAGGGCCAAGGCACGGCCGATCCCGCGCGAGGCCCCGGTGATCAGCGCGACCTTCCCCTCGAACCCGCGGCGCGGGTCGGGGAGCAGGGCGTCGTCGGATTCAGATTCGGCGTGGCTCATCGTCTCAGCAGGTCCCGGGCGATTGTGGTCTTCTGGATCTCGGCCGTTCCCTCCTCGAACCGCTGGGCGCGAGCGTCGCGGTAGACGCGCTCGATCGGGCTCGAGGACCAGTACCCAATGCCGCCGTGCACCTGGAGCGCGCCATCGGTCACGCGCTGAAGCATCTCCGACGCGAACAGCTTGGCCATCGCCGCCTCCATGGGCGCGCTGCCGGTCTCCTCCCAGGTGGTGGCCGCGTGCCGCACGAGGCGACGGGCGGCCTCGAGGTCAGTGGCCATCTCGGCCAGCCGGAAGGCGATGGCCTGGCGCTCGGCGATCTTCTTGCCGAACGTCTCGCGCTGCCGGGCGTAGTCGAGCGCGAGATCCAGCGCGCGCTGGGCCAGGCCCACACAAGTCGTGGCGAGCGAGATGCGGCTCGGGCCGAGGAAGCCGCTGAGCGCGATCTCCACGCCCTGGCCCTCCTCGCCGAACCGGTCGGCCACCGGCACGGGAGCGCGATCGAACACGATGTGTCCGTGGTCCGTCCCGCGCACACCCATCGTCTCGGGCATCTCGCGCGCGTCCACGCCCTCGCCGCGGGTCGGCACCATCAGTGCCACGGTCCCTTCGGTGCCGCGCGTTCCCTCCACCCGGGCGAAGGTCATCAGGTAGTCGGCGATCGTCCCGAACGTGATCAGGTGCTTCTCGCCGCTGAGGTAGTAGGTGTCGTCCTCGCGCACGACGCTGCAGCGGATGTCGGCGCCGCTGCCGGCGCCGGGCTCGGTCAGCGTGAACGCGACCTTGATCTCGCCGGCGACGGTCGGCTTGATGAAGCGCTCGCGCTGATCGTCGTTGGCGTGCGAGTCCATCGGGCGCCAGATGCCGTTGGCGACGTGGACGATCATCCGGAGCGAGGCGTGCGACATCGAGAACAGCTCGAGCAGCTCGAGATAGCGCGTGAACGGGATTCCGGCGCCGCCGTACTCCGGCGGCGCGGCGAGACGCAGATAGCCGCGCTCGCGAAGCTCCTCCCAAAGCTCCAGCGGCACCTGGTGCTCGCGCTCGATCAGCTCGGCCCAGCGCTCGCCCTCGTCCTCGACATATCTGCGCACGTCAACGCGTAGCGCTTCGAAATCGGTTGTCGGTGCTGTGGTCATGTGGTGACTAGTTCGCGGGCGTGAGCTCGCAGGACGAACTTCTGGATCTTGCCCGACGGCGTCCGGGGGAGAGACTCGACCAGCTCCAGACGCTCGGGCCAATAGGTCTTGGCGACGCGAGCTGAGTCTAGATAATCGAGCATCGTCTCGAAGTCGAGGTCGCCGACGACGAACGCGCAGGCCCGCTCGCCGAGGCGCTCGTCGGGCATGGCCACGATCGCGACGTCGAGCACCGCGGGGTGGGCGTGCAGGAGCTGCTCGATCTCGGCCACCGGAACCTTCTCGCCGCCCCGGTTGATCACGTCCTTGACCCGCCCGGTGATCCGGACGTAGCCGTGAGCGTCGATCCGGGCCAGGTCGCCGGTCCGGTACCAGCCGTCGGCGGTGACCGCCTCGGCGGTCAGCTCCGGCCGGTTCAGGTACCCGTCGAACAGGCAGTCGGTGTGGACCTCGAAGTTGCCCTCGTCGCCCGTCCCGAGCGTCTGACCGTCGTCGTCGACGACGCGCAACTGCACGCCGGTCAGCGCGCGGCCGTCGGTCCCCCAGGCGAGCTCGGGCGGGTCGCCGGGCGCGAACGCGCAGCCCAGGCAGCTCTCGGTCGTGCCCCAGGCGCCGCCCACCTCGGCTCCGAGGATCTCGCGGGAGCGGCGGGCGAGCTCGCGCGGGATGGCCGCGCCGGTGGCCACGAACGTCTTCAATGATTGGGTCCCCACCCACCCCTCGCCGCGCTCCTCGGCCACCCGGGTGAGGTCGGCCAGGAACGGGGTGGCGGCCTGTACGAAGGTCGCGCCGAAACGGCGCATCGCGTCGAGGCCGACCTCAGCGTCCCACACCTCCTGAACCAACTGGGGCACACCGAGACGGATGGCAATCCACATCCCGTACAGAAACCCGGTCTGATGGGCCAGCGGGGAAGGGATGTAGATCACGTCGTCGGCACCGAGTCCGAAGTGCTCGATGTGATGATCGGCCGCGCGTGTAAGTACGTCCTGTCGGTGCAGCGCGCCCTTGGGTTCGCCCGAGGTCCCCGAGGTGAACAGCAGTTGCGCGATCTGGTCCGGGCTTTGGGCCGGGAACACCCCATCCGGGGTTTGGCCGAGGACGCTCTGATATCCGTCCGGCAGCACGACCACGTGCTCGAGGTTCGGCAAGGTCTCCCGGAGCGCCGTCGCCATCGTGGCGTGATCGCGGCCGCGGAACGTGTCAGGGACGAACAGCACGCGAGCTCCGCTCTCGCGCAGCATGAACTCGAGCTCGCGCTCGCGGAAGATCGGCATCAGCGGCTCGCAGACCGCGCCGGCGCGCAGCGTGCCCAGCGCGATGGTTACGAACTCCAGGCGGTTGGGGAGCTGGAATGCCACTGGCTCGCCCTCGAGTACGGCGAGCCGAAGCAACGTCGACGCGACCCGGGCCGACTCGTTCTCCAAAGCACCCCAGGTCAGTTCGTGAACCGATCCGTCGGCCCTGACCTCGACCACCGCTCGTTCGCCCGGGCGCTCCCGGGCGTGCCTGTCGAGATCGTCGAGGATCATCGAGCCTCGTCCAGCGCGGGGACCTCGTGCGACACCGCCGCGGGGATGCCCAGCGCGTTCATGTGCTCGAGGAACTCTGGGTAGGAGATCCGGTAGGCGTGGGGATAGGAGAGCTCGGTGACGCCGGTGGCGGTCGAGCCGGCCACCGCCAGCGACATCAGCACGCGATGGTCGTTGAACGACGAAAGGCTCGCGCCTTCCAGCTGCTTGACGCCCTCGAAAGTCATGTCATTGCCGTCGAACTCGATCCGCGCGCCCATCTTTCGCAGCTGGAGCATCGAGGCGACCCGGTCGGACTCCTTGAGGCGCACGTGGGCGACGTGCCCGAGCGCGCTGCGCCCGCTGGCCCGGCTGGCCAGGACGGACAGGATCGGAACCATGTCCGGGATGTCGCGGCAGTCGAGCGGGCCGCCCTCGGGCGGGGTGCCGTCGTGGTCCATCGAGATCGAGCGCAGATCGGGGGCGATCCGGAACGGGACTCCGGCCGCCATCAGGCTGTCGAGCACCGAGGCCTCGGGGTGCCCGGCGATCACGGTGGGGCTGTGAAAGGTGACCTTGGACGGATGCAGCGTGCACGCGGCAAGGCCGAACATGGCTGAGCCGATGTCGGGCGGCAGCGTGACATCGGTGGGCTTCGGAGTCTGGTTCGGCGTCACGTAGAACTCGCGCCAGTCCTCGCGGGCGGTGACCTCGAGGCCGAATTCGCGCATCATCTCGAGCGTCAGCTCCAAATAGGGCCGCTCGTTGAGCTCGCCCCGGACCTCGATGATCGTGGGCTCTTCGGCGAAGGGCGCGAGCATGAGCAGGCCCGAGATCCACTGCGACAGCGTGCCGTCGATCCGGACCCGCCCGCCGCGGGGCCGGCCGGGATACACCGTGACCGGCAGGTGCTGGCCTTCGTATTCCAGGCGCACCCCCATCCGCTTGAGCGCGCGCAGGAGCGGGCCGATCGGGCGCCGGCGGAAATAGCGCTGGCCGACGATCGTGACCGGGCGGTCGCCCAGCGCGGCCAGGCCGATCAGGAAGTACAGCGTGGTCCCCGAGCTTCCGACCGAGACCTCGTCGACCGTGGGTGAGAACCCGCCGCCGCCAGTGACTTTCCAGCCGGGGCCGGCGGACTCGATCTTCGCTCCCAGTGCGCGGAGGGCCTGGACCGTGAAGGTCACGTGCCGGGCGGTCGTCCGGTCCTTGATCAGGCTCTGTCCGGGGGCCAGTGCGGCCAGCATCAGCGCCCGGTGGGCGTGGTACTTCGAGGGTGGGATCTGGATATCGCCCTCGAGGGGGGCCTGAGCCTTCGCTACCAGCAGCCGCACCGGCGGCAGGATAACGGCGGCTTAACACGGCAAGCCCCGGCTCAGGATTAGTCCCGCCGAATGGGGGGTCCGGGGTGTTCGAGCTCCATCACACCTTGAATAACATAGATGCTATATTCATTGTGTGTCATCAGCTGCATCTCTTATTCGCGAGGCCCGTGTGAACGCGGCCATGACCCAGGCTGAGCTCGCGGCGCGTGCCGGACTGACGCAGTCGGCCGTCGCGAGGCTGGAGCGAGGCGACGCCAACCCCACGATTGGGACGCTCGACAACGTGATTGCCGCCACGGGTCGTCGCTTGGTACTGGCTGCCGAGCCCCATCGCGCATCGTTTGACGAAGGACAGCTTTTGGAGCGGCTCGCGATGACGCCGGCGGAGCGCCTGGCCACCTTCACCGCCTCGAGCCGCAATCTGAGCCGACTGGTGGCTCGCGCGCGGCGTGTCAGCGACTGATCGGCCATCCCTCAGCGCCGACGAGATTCTTCGCCTGCTCGTCGAGCGCGGCGTCGACTTCGTGGTGATTGGCGGCATCGCCGCGGTGCTCCACGGCTCGGCGCGCAACACGTTCGATCTCGACGTCTGCTTCGCGACCGACAATGCGAACCTGGACGCCCTCGGTGATGTCCTGCTGGCGCTCGGAGCCCGGCCGAAGGGAGTCGACGATGACGTCCCGTTCGCGCCTGACGCGCGCACGCTCAGGCAGGTGGAGCTTCTGACGCTGGTCACCAGACTCGGCGAGCTTGACGTGCTGGCTCGGCCCGCCGGCGCGCCGACGTACCGGGAACTCCGGCGAAACGCGGATCGCTACGACCTCGGCGGCTTCAACGTGTCCGTCGCTTCCATCGACGATCTCATCGCGATGAAGGAGGCGGCGGGACGGCCGAAGGATCTGCTCGACATCGAGGAGCTCGAAGCGATCAAGCGCCTGCGCCGGCGGGGGAACGCCTACCCTTGACCACTCGTGAAGACCGCGATCATCACCATTTCGACCTCGGTGGCCGCCGGCACGTCCGCGGATCGCTCCGGGGAGGCGCTGGCCAAGCTGGCCGAGGGCGCCGGCGCGGAGATCATCGCTCGCGAGGTGGTGGCCGATGACCGCAAGGCGATCGAGAAGTTGCTCCGGCGCCACGCGCGCGACGGGGTGGCCCTTGTCTTCACGACCGGCGGCACGGGATTCACCCACGACGACGTGACGCCGGAGGCGACCAAGGCGGTGATCGACCGCGAAGCGCCGGGGTTTGCCGAGGCCATGCGGGCCGAGGCGCTCAAGCACACCCCAATGGGCATCCTCTCGCGCGGCGTGTCCGGGATCGCGGGGCGCACCCTGATCGTCAACTTCCCGGGCAACCCCAAGGCGATCGGCGAGCTGTTCCCGGTCATCGGCCCGACGCTCGGCCACGTCGTGGCGACGCTTCAGCACGAGGGTGGACCCACACCCGGGCATTGAGCTGCGCGGGCTCGTCCGCCACTTCGGTGAGCGGACGGTGCTGCGGAAGGTCTCGGTTTCCGTTCCCGCCGGGGCCACGCTTGCGGTGCTGGGGCGCAACGGCGCGGGCAAGTCGACGCTCCTGCGAATCCTGGCCACGCTGCTGCGTCCGCAAGGCGGCGAGGTCTCGGTGCTCGGGGAGCCGCTGCCGCGCCGGGCATGGGCAGTCCGGGGTCGGATCGGCCTGCTGCCCCATGAGCCGCTTCTGTACCGCGACCTGAGCGGCCGCGAGAACCTGGACTACCACGCCCGGCTGCACGGCGTGCCGCGGGCCCGGGTCGATGAGCTGCTCGAGGCGGTCGCGATGACCGAGCGTGCCGGGGAACCGGTGCGGCTGCTCTCACGCGGAATGGTCCAGCGGCTGGCGGTCTGCCGGGCGGTGCTGCACGCGCCCAGTGTGCTGCTGCTGGACGAGCCGCTGGCCAACCTGGACCCGGCCGCATCAGGATTGGTCGAACCGTTGATCGGACGCTCCTGCGGGGCCACCCGGGTGCTCACCAGCCACGACCCGCGCGCGGCGCTCGCCGAGGCCGACCTGGTGCTGGGGCTTGCTCGACGGACGGGCGGCGTTCGTGACCGAGCCCGACAAGGTGGAGTCGGCGGCGGTCGAGCAGCTGTATGCGTGACGAACGCAGCGGTGGTGGGGGTGGTAGGCGAGCGCGTGGGCGGGCGGGTGGGCGGGGACCTAGTTCTTGGCGCACGGTGATCACGGTCCTGCGCAAGGACCTGCTGCTCGAACTGCGCGGGCTCGACACGCTGCCGGCGATGATCCTGTTCTCGATCGTCACGTTCGTGATCTTCCACTTCGGCCTGAACCAGACGACGATCGAGGGGCAGGAGGCCGCCGGCGTGCTCACCGTCACGCTGCTGTTCGCGGCGATGTTGGGGATCAACCGGCTGTTCGTGGCCGAGCGCGAGCAGGGGGGCTTCGACGCCTTCCTGCTGGCTCCGGTCGACCGCTCGGCACTGCTGATCGCCAAGGCGACGGCGCTGTTCCTGTTCCTGGCCGTGCTCGAGGTGATCGCCGTGCCGGCGTTCGGGCTGCTCCTCCTGGGACCTTCGCTGGGGCCGCCGTTGCCGGGTCTGCTCGCCATGCTGGCGTTGGGCGATGTCGCATTTGCGGTGATCGGGACGCTGGTGTCGGCGATTGCGGTCCAGACCCGCGCCCGCGACCTGATTGGCCCGATCGTTGGCTTGCCGCTCCTTTTGCCGGCACTGATCGCCCTGGCACGCGGGATCGGCCCGCTGCTGGCCGCCCACGGGTCGGGTGCGCCGCCCGGGAAGTGGGTGGCGATCCTCGCTCTTTATGATGTGGTCTTCGCCCTCCTCTCCTACGCCGTATTCGACTTTCTCCTGGAGGACTAAGGCTTTGACGACTTACGGTCGCGGTCTGCGCGGCCTGTCCCTTTTGACCGTTTTGACCATCACGGTCGCGTTCTCGCTGGTGTTCTTCTACGCCCCGCTCGACGCCAACCAGGGGTTCATTCAGAAGATCTTCTACCTCCACGTGCCGCTGGCCATCACCGCGCTATGCGGGTTCGTGTTCGGCGGGCTCCTCGGCGTCATGTACCTGCGCACCGGGGAGCGCAAATGGGACATCCGCTCCTACGTGGCAATTCACATGGCGCTCATCTTCGGCGTGGCGACGCTGCTCACGGGGACCATCTGGGCCAAGGCATCGTGGGGCCACTGGTGGGTGTGGAGCGATCCGACGCTGACCTCCTTCCTGATTGTGATGCTCCTGTTCGCGACCTACCAGCCGCTGCGCTTCTCGATCGAGGACCCGGAGCGCCAGTCGCGCTACGCCAGCGTGTTCGCGGTGGTGGCGGGTGCGTTCGTGCCCTTGAATTTCCTCGCGGTGCGACTCGCTCAGCCCTACGTCCACCCGCGCGTGCTGACCCTGACCGGCGGCAACCTGCCCGGTCCGATGCGGCTCACCTTCGTGGTTGCATGGCTAGGTATCACGCTCCTGTATGTGACGCTCTGGAAGTACGAGATGGCGGCTAAGAGCACACGGATGCAGGTGCGCGCGCTGCGTCGCGCGCTCCTCGGCGGGGACGCGGTGGCGCCCCTGAAGCGGAGCGCGGCGCCGTCGTGAACGGTCTCCTTTTGCATGTTGCGGTCGCCCCGGCGCTGCCTCTGCATGCCGCCGGTAAGTACGTGGCCGGCGCCTACATCGTGTTCGTGGCGATCCTGCTGATCTACGTCGGGATCATGGCCACCCGACTGGGACGCACCGAGCGCGAGCTCGATGAGCTGCGCCGGGACGTGCTCGCGCGCCGGGGCGATGCGGACGACGACTCCGCGGGCGAGTCCGACCGCGAGCACGAGACGGTGGCGTGAGGGAACTGCTGGAAGAGACGGTGGCATGAGCGAACTGCTGGAAGAGGCGGTCGCGTGAGCGAACTCCTGGCAATCGGGATCTCGCACAAGACTGCGCCGGTCGAGGTGCGCGAGCGCCTGGCCCTCCCCGACACCCGCGCCACCGAGTTCGTGCGCGACCTGCGCGGGACGGGCGAGGTCCACGAGGCGGTGACGATCTCCACGTGCAACCGGACCGAGCTGTACCTGGTGGTCGGCAACCCGGTCGAGGCGGAGAGTCGCGCGCTGGCCATGCTGGCCAGCCAGGCCGGCACCCGGTTGAGCGAGCTGACTCGGTCGATGTACTCGTTGCGGAACTGCGATGCCGCGCGCCACCTGTACCGGGTCACGGGCGGGCTGGACTCGATGGTGGTGGGCGAGGCCGAGATCCAGGGGCAGATCAAGCGCGCCTACGAGGCGGCGATCGCCCGCGAGTCGGTCGGGCCGCTGAGCAACCACCTGTTCAAGGCGGCGCTGGCCACCGGCAAGCGGGTGCGGACGGAGACCGCGATCAGCGAGCGTCAGCTGAGCCTCCCCGCGGTGTCAGTGGCGCTGGCGCGCGAAGTGCTGGGGGATGTCCAAGGCCGCGAGGTTGTGATCGTCGGTACCGGCGAGACCGGGGAACTGGCGGCGCGCGCACTCGCCGACGGCGGCGGGAAGCTGGTGTTCGTGGCCAGTCGCCGGCGCGACCGGGCGATCTCGCTGGCTCGTCGCTACGGCGGGGAGAGCCTGATGTTCGACGAGCTGCCGCGCGCGCTCGAGCAAGCCGACATCCTTGTGGCCGCCACCGCCTCGCCGCACCTATTGCTCGAGGCGGAGGAGCTGGCCGAAGTGATGGCCGGACGCAACGGGCGGGCGCTGCTGCTGATCGATCTCGCGGTTCCGCGCGACATCGACTCGGTGTGTGCGGAGCTCGATGGCGTGTCGCTGTACGACATCGACGACCTCCAGGCCGTGGTCGTGCGCAACCGGAAGGTGCGCCAGGCCGAGGCGCGCAAGGCCGAGGGGATCATCGAGGAGGAGATCCAGCAGTTCGCGGTGTGGCTCGGCTCACTCGAGGTCCTCCCGACGGTGACCGCGCTTCGGGTTCACGCTAATGAGATCGCGGGCCACGTCCTGGCCGAGAACTCCGGGAAATGGGAGGGGGCGTCTGAGCGGGACCTCGAACGGGTCGATGCGATCGCGCGTACGATCGTCAACCGGCTGCTGCACGCGCCGACCGCCCGGCTCAAGGAACTCGACGACGACCGGGTGCATGCCCGGATGGCTCTGATTCGCGATCTGTTCGGGCTCGAGGTCGAGAGCGAGGCTGGTGCCGATCGCGCCGCCGGCGTGGGTCGCGGCGCAGTCGCGGGGAGCGGCGCGGTGGACGGGGACGCGGTCGCTGAGGAGCTGGCCGACGTGCGCGAGCTCCGCCCCGGGCGGCGTTGATCCGGGTCGGGACGCGAGGCAGCGCGCTCGCGCTGGCACAGGCGTCGTGGGTGGGCGAGCGGCTCCCCGAGTCCTACGAAATCGTCACGATCGAGGCCGTCGGGCCGGTGGACGACAAATCGCGGTGGGTCTCGGGGCTCGAGCTCGCGCTTCTCGAGGGCAAGGTCGACATTGCCGTGCACTCGGCCAAGGACGTCCCGGCGGAGCTCGCCGACGGCCTCTCTCTCGTAGCCGTACCGGCGCGCGAGGATCCTCGCGACGCGATCTGCGGCGCATCGTCGCTGTCCGAGCTTCCGCCGGAGGCCCGAGTCGGGACGAGCTCTTTGCGCCGGGCGGCGCAGGTCCGTGCAGTGCGACCCGATCTCGAGGTGGTGGAGGTGAGAGGCAACGTCGACACCCGGCTGCGCAAGCTCTCCGAGGGTCAGTGCGATGCACTCGTGCTGGCAGTGGCGGGGTTGGTCCGGCTCGGGCGACTTGATGCTGTCGGCGGAACTCTCGACGAGTTCGTCCCGGCGGCCGGGCAGGGCGCGCTGGCGGTCGAGGCGCGGCCCGGCGCAACGTCGGTCTCCGGGCTCGTCGACGCCGACGATTTCGCTTGCGTCATGGCCGAGCGAGAGCTGACGCGGGCGCTGGGCGCCTCGTGCAACACGCCGGTCGGCGCGCACGCCCGAGTGCTTGCTAGCGGCGAGTTCGAGTTGACGGCGTGGGTCGGGCGCCCGGACGGCTCGGTGTGGATTCGCGATCAGATGCGGGGCGGCGCGGCCGGCCTCGGCGTGATGGTCGCGGAGCGCCTGTTCTCAGCCGGTGCCCGGGAGCTGCTGTCGTGACCGTGTACCTGGTCGGGGCCGGCCCGGGCGACCCGGGACTGATAACCGCGCGGGCGCTCGAGTTGATCGCCGCGGCCGACGTGATCGTCTATGACAGGCTGATCCCCGCCGGCGCGCTGTCCGGAGCTCGTGGGGATGCCGAGCTGATCTATGCCGGCAAGGAGGGCGGCGGCGAGTCGATGCCCCAGGCCGACATCACGGAGCTGCTGGTGGCGCGAGGTTCTGCTGGAGGGACGGTCGTGCGTTTGAAGGGAGGGGATCCGTTCGTGTTCGGCCGGGGCGGTGAGGAGGCGCTCGCGCTGCGCTCCGCCGGGGTGCCGTTCTCCGTCGTGCCCGGGGTCACCGCGGGGGTTGCGGCCCCGGCGTATGCGGGCATCCCGGTCACGCAGCGCGGGGCGGCGAGCGCGGTGGCATTCGTCACCGGGCACGAGGATCCGGACAAGTCGTCTGGGGCGGCATTGGACTGGGCGGCGCTGGCGGCGTTCCCGGGAACGCTCGTGTTCTACATGGGGGTGCGGCAACTGGGCGCGATCGCGGAGCGGCTGATTTCTCATGGGCGAGATTTGTCCGAGGCGGCCGCGGTGATCGAGCGCGGGACCCTGCCGGGCCAGCGAGTGGTTTCTGGAACGCTGGGCACCATCGCCTCGGATGCGGCTTCGGCCGAGGTCCGCGCGCCGGCACTGGTCGTGGTCGGCCCGGTCGTGGAATTGCAGGAGCAGCTCGCCTGGTTCTCGTCTTCGGGCGAGAAGTGGCCGCTGGCCGGCTTGACGGTCGCGGTGACCCGCGCGCGTGCTCAGGCGAGTGGGTTGGCGGCACGGCTGCGGTCCCTGGGAGCGGCCGTGGTCGAGGCGCCGGCGATCAGGATCGTCGCGCTCGACGGGCCTCCGTTGTCGGTGGCCGGCTACGACCTGATCTGCCTCACGAGCCCGAACGGGGTGCGATTGTTGTTTGATCGTCTGGTTGGCGCCGGGCTCGATGCGCGGGCGTTGGCCGGCGTGCGGGTCGCCGCAATCGGTCCCGGAACGGCGGCGGCGCTGCGTTCGTATGGCGTGGTGGCGGACGTGGTGCCGCCCGAGCGGTTCGTGGCCGAGGGGCTGGTCGAGGCGCTCGCCGATGTTCCCGTCACGCGGGCGCTGGTGGCGCGCGCGGCTTCGGCGCGTGACGTCTTGGTCGACGCGTTGCGGGAGCGGGGTGCGGAGGTCGATGTGGTGCCGCTGTACGAGACGGTGGCTTCGCCGCTGTCCGAGGCGCAGGTGGCCGCGCTGTCGGCCGCGGATTACGTCACGTTCACCTCGTCCTCGACCGTGCGGTTCCTGGTTTCGACGTTGGGCGGGGACGGATCGGCTCTACACGGCCGGCTGGTCAGTATCGGACCGGTGACCAGCACGACGCTGCGCGAGCACGGGCTCGAGCCGCAGGTCGAGGCCGCCCGGCACGACATCGACGGGCTGATCGAGGCGCTGGTGGCTGACGCTAGCGGGCGGCGGCTTCCAGCCAGCGACTGAGTGCCCGCTGACCGGTCAGCGTGAGCTCCCCGTCGGCGGCGATCCAGTCCCGGACGCGCAGCTCGCGGACGATCCCGAGCGCATCGCTCGGGCCTGGGCCCTCGCCCTTGGCCGCCAGCGCGTCGGTGCCGGGTTCGATGATCCACCGTCCGGAATCGAGCGCCGCCAGCGCAAGGCCCTGCTCATCGGTGGGTTGGTCCAGCGGATGCGGACCGGCAGTGCCCAGTGGGTCGGTGGGAGCGGGATTTCGCGCCGGCGCCGGCGTCGGCGTGGGCCACCCCGACCCCGGCCACCCCGACCCGGAGGCGCGCCGTGCCATCTCCTCTCCGAGGCCGGACGTAAGGGAGCGGAGCCAGCCACCGGCGTTTTCGGCCCATTCGGCCGCGGTGCTGGAATCGACGCCAAAGCGATCTGAGATGTCGTCGAGGTCGACGTTTTCGAGCGAGCGCTCGAGGTACTGGCCGAGTTCGGCGGCGATCGAACGCAGTGCGTCCTCGAAGTTCTCGCCGCCGGGATCATTCGCAAACATACACAGATGATGGCATGCCGCAGCCGGTAGTCACGTTTCTCTCCGATTACGGTCTGTCCGACGATTTCGTCGGCGTCTGCCACGCGGTGATCCTGGCGCGCTGCCCGGAGGCTCGTGTGATCGACCTCACCCACGGCGTGCCACGGGGTGACGTCCGTGCCGGCGCCCTGATCCTGCGCTCGACGCTGCCCTACCTGGCGGCCGGGATCGTGCTCGCGGTGGTGGATCCCGGGGTTGGATCCGACCGCCGCGCGGTGGCGCTGCGGGTGGCCGATGGCCGCCTGTTCGTGGGTCCAGACAACGGGCTGCTGTCGCTGGTTTCGGCGTCTTGCGGGGCAGTGGTCGAGGCGGTCGACGTCGGTCAGTCGGGGTTTATTTTGCAGCCGGTCTCGGCGACGTTCCATGGGCGCGACATCTTCGCCCCGGTGGCGGCCGGGCTGGCAGCAGGCGCGGCGCTGTCGGATGTCGGTGACTCGATCGACCCGTTGGGGTTGGTGGGGCTCGAGCTCCCGCACGCACGGGTGTCCGACGGTGTGCTGGTAGCGCACGCCGTGTACGTCGACGGCTTTGGAAACGTGCAGCTCGACGTCGAGGAGGATGAGATCGGGACGTTCGGCCTCTCGGTCGGGAAGGTGCTGGACCTGACGGTGGCCGGTCGGGGTCCCGCCCGGGCGCGCTTCGTCCGCACGTTCGCCGATGCCGGGGCCGGCGAGCTGCTCCTGTACGAGGACTCCTATTCGCGCCTCGCGGTCGCGGTCAATCGAGGCAGCGCGGCTTCACGGCTCGGCCTGGCCGTGGACGACCAGCTGCGGATCCGGCCCGTGTGATGTCTTGGGTCGCGTGACGTGTCGGCGGGCGCGATGCTCGGGGCTCCCCGGGTCCATTACCGGGTGACCGACTCGACCAACGCTCGCGCGCGCTCGCTTGCGATCGCCGGAGCGCCGCACGGTACGGTCGTCACCGCCGGCGAGCAGTCGGCTGGACGCGGCCGTCAGGGGCGGGTGTGGAGCGCGGCGCCGGGCCGGGCGCTGCTCTGCTCGATCCTGATCCGCGATCCGGTGACGCTGCTGCCGCTGGCCGCCGGGGTGGCGGTGGCGGAGGTGGTGGGTTTGTGCGCTCGTCTGAAGTGGCCGAACGACGTGCTGGTTGCGGGGCGGAAGGTCGCGGGGATCCTGGTCGAGGGCCGGCCCCAGGAGGCTTGGGCGGTGGTCGGGATCGGTTTGAACGTGGCGCTGCGGTTGGACGAGTTCCCGGCTGAGCTGCGCGAGACGGCCGGCACGCTTGGGCTGTCGCCGGCGGACGTCGAGCCGGTTTTGGAGGCGGTTCTTCTGCGGCTGCAGGAGTGGATGTCGGTCGACGCCGTGTCGTTGGTGGAGGCCGTCCGCGATCGGGACGCCCTACTTGGTCGTCCGGTTCGGTGGGCCGACGGCCGCGGCGTCGGTGCCGGCATCGACGCCGGCGGGCGGCTGCTTGTGGCGACCGACGGCGGGACGGTCGCGCTCGATGCCGGGGAGGTGCACCTGATCCCGGCTTGATGGGCGAGACCGCGGCTGGCGCGAGATACAGGCCTGCTACGCCGCGGCTTCGGCGTCGCCACGCTCGTCGTGACTCAGTTCCTCCGGGTCGTCGAAGCCGTCGTCGTCCGAGTCGTCGTCATCATCGTCGTCGTCGGAGTCATCGTCGTCGTCGGAGTCATCGTCGTCGTCGTCGTCGTCGTCGTCCGGGTCGTCTTCATCATCAGAGTCGTCGTCGTCCGGACCGTCGACGTCATCGTCGTCGGAGTCGTCATCGGCATCCTCGTCGTACGCGCCGACGCCCTCGAGCTCCTCCTCGTCCTCCGCGACCGGGGTCTGGAGATCCTCTTCGCGCTCGACCTGCTCGTCGTTGGTGGTCTCCGCCGCGGTCCTCGCCACCGCCTCCCGCGCCCCCGCGGCGGCGGCACCGGCGCCGGCGGTCGCCGTCCTGCGCTTGCGCCGGCTCTTGCCGCGCCGGCCCTTGGGGAAGTTGCGCAGCAACTCGCGGGCGAGGGCTGCCGGCTTGCGGGCCATCCGGGTGCGCGCGCCGCGCAGGGCCTCTTCCGCCTCGGGCGTGTGCGCCAACGCCGCGGCGAGCAATGCAGCGCTCAGACGCCGGTCCTCCTTGCGCGCGGCGTGGACCAGCCGGCGGGCGTTCCGCGCGTGGGCGGCGCCAGAAGAGTTGACCAAGAGTCCGAGCAGCCGCTTGGTCTCCGGCCAGCGCTGAACCGCGTACTCCTCGTGCACCTCGCGCGTGTACTCGGCCATCCGCCAGATCCAGGCGTTGGCCTGGTCGCGGCGGCCGATCCGGCGCTCGGCCAGGGCCTGGAGCATGATCTTCACGCCCTCGCGGCGCTCGTCGCGGGGCCAGCCGGCCATGATGTCGATCGCGGTGTCGAACGCCTCGGCATCCCGCGACGTGGCGATCTCCTGGAGCGCCCGCAACCGCAGCTGCGAATTGCGGTTGCGCTGCACCGCGGTCAGCAAGAACCGTCGCTTTAGCTCCCCGCCGCGGTCGAAGTGGAGCATCGCCTTGGCCCGCCGCCAGCCGTTGGGGGCGACGCGGGCGCCGGCCAGGGCGGCCCACACGTGCTGCTCGCCGTAGTCGAGGTGTTCGACCGCGATCCGCCACAGCTCGCGCTCGAATACCTGCGCGCGCCGCTCGGGATCCGGGGTGACCGGGAGCACCCGGCGCTCGACCCGGACCCGCCGGCCCCGGCCGCGCCGCACGGGGCCGACTACGATCGCGCCGCCTCTATAAACATCTCGATCAAGCAAAGAATGAAGCGTGACCACAGGGTCGTCGTGCTTGGTCGCCGGATGGACGAAATCGATGACGATCCCCGCCTCCTTGCCCGGGTGGCGGCGGGTCACGCGACCAACTCGCTGCTGGTAGATCCGCTTGGACGCGGTCGGCGCCAGGTGCATGCAGATCGTCGCCCGCGGGCTGTTCCACCCCTCGGCGAGCAGCTGGGCGTTGACGAGCACGTCGATCTTGCCCGACTCGTAGTCGGCCAGGATCCGGGCCAGCTGGCGCTTGGGCGTCTCGCCCGAGACCCCCCTGGCCTTCATCCCCAAGTCCTGGAACGCCTTGGCGACGTTGTAGGCGTGGCGGACGCCGGCGGCATAGACGACGCCGGGCACGCCGTTGAACCGGGTCTTGTAGAGGTCGGCGATCGCCATGTTGAACGGGGTCTGGTCGAGCAGCTCGGCCAGCATCTCCTGATCGAACTCGGTGTCCACCTCGCCGCGCCGGAGCGGCACCTTGGCGATCGTGCGCACGCCCGGCCCGGGCGGGATGCGGATGCACCGCAGCGGCGAGATCACCCCGCGGCGAGCGGCCTGCGCCAGGTCGAAGCGCGAGGTCTGCGTCGGGAACAGGTCGGTGACGTGGCGGGCGATCAGCGCGCCCGTCGCGGTCATGCCGATGAACACCGGTCCCGACCAGGCGCGGATCGCGCCCGAGGTCTTCTCGCCCAGCGCGGTGTGGGCCTCGTCGCAGATGACGATCGTGTAGGTGTCCGAGATCTTGCCCGCGTTGCGCACGAACCACTGGTAGGTCTCGACGGTGACCGCCCCGTTCGGGTTGTCCTTGGCGCCCAGCAGCGGAGCGGTGATGCGGTTGCGATAGCCGCGGTCGCGGAGTTCGCCGTTGAACTGATCGACCAGGTTGCGGCGGTGGGTGAGGATCAGTACGCCGCCGGTCCGCGAGGCCTCGACGAAGCCGAGCGCGGCGACCGTCTTGCCGGCGCCGGTGGCGTGCTCGAACCAGAACCGCCGGTCGGCGTTCGGGTCCTCGGGCGCTTCCTCGAGCTGGACGTCCTCGTCTAGCTCGCCCTCGTCCTGCCAGTCCTGGGGCTCCTCGTCCTCGGCGTCGCCGTCGTCGAGGTCCTCGTCGGAGCCGTTCTCGGAATCCTCGTCCTCGGGGAGGGTCGCGGACGCGAGCGGGACGGGCTCTGGCGGGGCGGACGCCGGCGAGGCGCCGTTGCTGCCGTTCCCGTTGCGCTGGACCTCGGCCAGCAGCGCGGTGAGCGTGCCCGACAGCGCGTCGACCTGGTGGGCCGAGAGCACGGTGCCGTCGGCCAGATGGGGCTCCTCCTCGGAGAGCAGGCGCTCCAGCCCGAGGAGCAGGGAGAACTGGCGGCGCCACTCGATCGAGGGCGTGGTCGCCCCCGCATCCATCTCGGTCAGGGCGGCGTCGAGGGCCCGCCGGCGGGCCGAGCCGGGCGAGAGGCCGTCCTCGAGCGTCTCGCCGTCGTAAACGAACTGTTCACGGGTGAACAGCTCCGCCCGCGCGATCGCGGCAGGTTCAGGAAAGGGGGTGGAATCACCCATACAAATACGAAGGTTGCGTTTCGATACAGCGAGCCGCGGAGGTACTGCGTGACGACTCAGGCGTGCTCGCTTGAAACCGTGCGCGGGAGGAATACCCTCAAAAGCGGATGCACCCTCGCCGCACCCGGCTGGAGGAGTGGCGCCTTCATTAAAGCAGGTCGCTTCACATGCTCGCCGGTTCCCGCGTTGTGGCGGACGCTTCGGCTGCACACCCGTCCGCGGCAGCGCTCTTCGGGAGGGGTGTCGTGGGGAGGCAGGTGGTCGGATCGCGAGTGCCGCGGGGCGGTCGCACTAACCTTTGCGGTCAGATGACAGGGACCGCCGTCTACGAGATTCGTCGGGCGCGCACCCGGGAGGAGCTGGCTGCCGCGCTCGCCCTCCGCCACGACGTCTTCTGCGTGGAGCAGGGCGTCCCCGAGCGCGACGAGCTCGACGGTCGCGACCACGAGGGCATCCACCTGGTCGCCGTGCGCGACGGCGAGCTGCTCGCCACGTGCCGGATCGTGTTGGTCGGATCCACAGCACAGTTCAGCCGCCTGGCGGTCAGGCGGTCGGCCCGCCGGCAGGGCATCGCCACCGCGTTGTTGGCGCTCGCCGACGAGGAGTCGCGCCGGGGCGGGGCCCGGCGGATTGTGCTCCATGCCCAGACCTACGCTCGCGATTTGTACGAGCAGGCCGGCTATCGCCCGCGCGGCCGGGTCTTCTGGGAAGCCGGTATCGAGCACATCGCGATGGAGAAGCCGCTCGACTGAGCGCCCCGTCGCTTGCCTGAGATTCGCATCGATCCACTCACCGGGCTGCGGGCGATCGTCGCCGGCGACCGGGCTAACCGCCCGGGCGGCGGGCTGAGCTCACCGCCGGCGCAGCCGCTCGACCGCGAGACCGATCCGTTCGCCGAGGGTCACGAGGACCGCACCCCGCCCGAGGTCTACGCGGTGCGGCCGAACGGCGGCGAGCCCAACACGCCTGGTTGGACGGTGCGGGTTGTGCCCAACCTGTATCCGGCGCTCAGCGAGCAACTCACCGCATCCCGAGCCCGAGGCCAACCCCGACCTGTTCTGGGCGGGGCCGGCGCACGGGGCCCACGAGGTGATCGTCAACGCGCCCGAGTCCGTGATTTCGCTGTCCGAGCTCGAGCCCGAGCAGGTGCAACAAGCGATGGAGGTGTGGCGCGAGCGCATGCGGACCCACCGGGAGGCGTCCTATGTGCACCTGATCGTCAATGAGCGGCGCGAGGCGGGCGCGTCGCTGCCCCACACCCACGCCCAGCTGTATGCGCTCGACTTCGTGCCCGCGGCGATCGCGCGCGAGCGCGAGCGGTTCGGCGCATATGCGACCCGCACCATGGGCGGCAACCTGCTGGCCGATCTGGTCCAGGAGGAGGTCCGCCGGCGTGAGCGGATCGTCGCCATCGACGATGAGACCGTGCTGATGGCGCCCTACGGCGCCCGCGGTCCCGTTCCAGCTGATGATCGCGCCCCGCACGCCCCGTCAGCGCTTCGAGGACGACGGGCCGTTGGGCGCGCGAATGCTCCACGACGCGCTGTCTCGCCTGGCCCGCCGGCTCGGGTCGAGCCCGGCGCTCAACCTGTGGGTGCGCACCGCACCGCGCGGATCGGAGTACTTCTGCTGGCGGATCGACATCCTGCCCCGGCTGACCCACATGGCCGGGCTCGAGCTCGGCGCGGGCGTGAACCTGAACATCGTCTCGCCCGAGCAGGTCGCGGCCGAGCTGCGCGACTGACGGCCGTAGGTGAGGGCACTCGTCCAGCGTGTGACCCGCGCCTCCGTGTCCGTGGACGGCGAGCTGATCTGCGGTGTTGGGCCCGGCTTGCTCGTGCTCCTCGGGATCACGCATGACGACACGGACCGCGCGGCGGACTGGCTCGCGGACAAGGTCAAAATGCTGCGGATCTTCCCCGACGCCGACGGCAAGATG
Organism: uncultured Solirubrobacterales bacterium; assembly: GCA_963757235.1. Taxonomy (GTDB): domain Bacteria; phylum Actinomycetota; class Thermoleophilia; order Solirubrobacterales; family Solirubrobacteraceae; genus Palsa-465. The sequence continues at coordinate 154,963 of CAVWRC010000016.1, forward strand.
AACGAGCCGCTCGGGGACCGGGAAGTGCTGTGCGTCAGCCAGTTCACCCTCTACGGCGACGCGCGGCGCGGCAATCGGCCGAGCTACGTCGCCGCCGCGCCGCCCGACTACGCCGAGCCGCTGTACGAACGCTTCTGCGAGCGGGTGGGCGCGAAGAGGGGTGTGTTCGGCGCGCTGATGGCGGTCGAGCTGGTAAACGACGGCCCGGTCACGCTGATGGTCGAGAGCCCAGTCGCTAAGGGAGGAGCTCGAGCGCCTCGCGATGGCGTGGCTTGATCGCGGCGAAGTGCCGGCGGTCGAGCGTGATCACGATGCCGGCTCCGATCCGCTCGGCGAGTGCGATCACGCTGGCGTCCGTGCCCCCGAGCGGGAAGTCGGCGTAGATCTCGACAAGCTCCGCTATCCGGTCCAAGTCCTCCGCGGTGGGACCTTCGATGTCAAAGCCAACGAGGCCGCGAAGGAAGGTCGCCTCGGCCTGCGCTCCGAGCCGGCGACCTACGAAATAGGTCGCCTCGGCTATCACCAGCGCTGGGATGACCAGGCGGAGGTCGCCGCGCGACAGGGTCGCGCGGCACGGCTCGTGGTCTGCGTCGTCGGAGTCGGCCGTCGCGTAGAGCGGGCCGGCGTCAACGACCGCGAGCATCCGGCGCCCACTCGCCCTTGAGCAGGTCCTCCATGTCGCGCGCGGTGGTCTGGTGTCCGCTGCGTCCGAGAGCCGCGAATGGGAGGTCGCGTCGCTCGCCTTCGCGACCGAAGCCGAGGTAGTCGCTTAGCGCGTCCCGCGCGATCGCCGACGCCGGCAGCGAGCGCCGACGCGCCTCACGCTCCAGTGCGTCGGCGAGCTCGTCCGGAAGGGAGATTGTGGTGCGACGCATACATGCATACTAGCATCACATCGGGTGCCGGCGGGTCAAGACACCTGGATCGTCCCCACGATCCGGTTGAAGTTGCCGGCGAGGTCGGTCGCCGACATGTGGATCGTGTAGGTCCCCCTGTGCTTCAGCGCCGGGACTGAGAACGAACGCGTTCCGTAGCCGAAGGTCGCGCTCGTGGCAAACAGCGTGCTGCCCCCCGGGCCGATCACGACTATTCCGACGCGGGAGATCTTCGACAGCTGGAACGAGATCGACGCGGCCTTGCCCTTGCGCAGCTGCTGGGTCAAAAGTTGCAGCGACGGAGGCGTGGTCAGGTAGGCCGTGAAGTGCTGGGCCGTGATGCAGTAGACGGGCGCCTGGGTGCGCTGGCACAGCTGCTCCAAGAAGCCGGTGACGAGCTCGTGGTAGCTGAGCGGGTCCTCCACGCCCGGCTGATACAGCGACCAGGCGCCGGTGTCGAAGTGGGGGACCTCGGCCTGCGCCTCCGCATTCCCGGCGTTGAACAGCTGCTGGGCCAGCGGGTCGTGGCTGGCCTGGGCGTAGTCGTAGAGCCCGATCAGCGACTGGAGGAACGCATTGATGATCGAGGTGCCCGGGGTGAACGAGTACTGCACGTACCGCGCCCCGAGCGCCGTCGGCACGCGCACGCCGACCGGCGGCGGGACGGTGAACAGGGCCAGCGCCTGGTGGGCCAGTTGGAGGTAGGAGGAGTTCTGCGTGGCCTCGTACGCCCGGGTCAGGGCCTCGATTGCGGTCCCCTGCGACATCGCGCTCGTCCACGGCGGGGTCCCGCCGTCGAAGTGGAAGTAGTACTCCCAGGTCGGGCCGCCTCCGCGGTTGACCGCGAGCGGGATCATCTGCGCGAGCACCTGTTCCATCTGCGAGTAGTCCGCTGCCCCGGCGGTGTACAGGCCGTCGGCCTTGCCGAAGGTCGCCAGCACCTGGAGCTCGATCCCCTGGCCCGGGTAGTACTCCCACACCAGCTGCGAGCCGGCGAACTCGACGTACTGGCTGGCGCTCGGGATCGGGCCCGACGTCCACCACTGACGGTTGTCGTTGAGGATCTCGAACAGCACGGGCAGCCGGCCTGAGGTGAGCTTGCCGTCCACCGCGATGTCGTGGAGGTTCTCGATCACCGCCTCGAGCTCTGAGGCGCGCGTTCCCCCTAGCCGGCGTTCCGCGGCGAGGGCAGCGTTGAAGCTCGAGTCGTAGGTGGCGTAGGCAGCCGCGGTGATCGCCCCGGAATTGCGCAGCCGCACGAGCTGGCCGGCGAAGGTCTTCTGAAGCTGCCCGGGTGCCTTAGCCGGGCGAGCAGGGGCCGCCGCGTCGGTGGCCTGGACCGCGCTCGGTGCCGGCGTCGGCGCAGCCGCCGGGACGAACGGGTCCTGCCGGGTGCTGACGTGGCCACCGGGCCCCATCACCAGCACGGTCGCGGCGTGCGCCACGCCACTCAAGAGGGCGAGCACGAGCACGACGACAGCCGGTGCGAGCCAAGCGCGCACCGTGCGACGGTGGACAGACGTCACTAAGCGTCTTTAACCAGCGCGGGCGCCCGATGTTTCGGCCGCGCGATCTGGCACAGCCCGGTCTCCTGCGCCGCCTCGCTGTAGACCAGCGAGGTTGCCCGCGCCGCGTCCCCCCACGTCCACGCCGGTGGCGCCGGCGCGGGACGCTCGGCCGCCTCCGCGGCGGCGATCAGCCCGTCGAGGTCGTCGACGGCGCCGAACGTGGCCCGACCCTCGAGTACCTCGCGCAGGGCGGGCACGTCGGACGCGATCACCGGGGTCCCGCACGCGAGCGCCTCGACCGGGGGCAGGCCGAAGCCCTCGTCGTCGCTGGGGAACACGAGCGCGTGCGCGCCGGTGTAGATGGCGGCGAGGTCATCATCGGAGACCGCGCCGGTCAGAATGACGTCCGGTAGCTCGTGCGCCCACGGCGTGGTGGGACCGACCAGAACAAGCGGCATCGAGCGCGCCGTCCGCGCCAGCGCCGCGACCCGCTTGCGCGGCTCTGGAGTCTGCATCGCGCCCACCCAGAGCAGATAGCGCTCGGGGAGCGCGAAGCGGTCCCGGACGCCGCGCACCTCGTCGGCCGAGCGCGCATATAGCGAGGCGGCCGGCGCCTCGGGGATCACGGCGATGCGCTCAAACGGGATTTCGAGCACGGTCTCGACCTGCTCGGCGACCGCGTAGGTGGGGACGATCACCCGGGTGGCACGTTGAACCGCCAGGTAGCGGAGCTTGAAGCGCAGCATCGAGCGCAGGTACTGGCCTCGGTGCTTGAGCGGCGCGAGGTCGTGCAACGTGACGACCATCGGCACCGGGCAGCGTGGCATGGCCCCGTCCAGCCAGGGCGAATGGAAGATGTCGCAGCGGCGGGGCTGGTGCGTCTCCAGAATCTCGCACTCCTCGAGGTCGCAGAGCGCGTCGAGTAGACACCGGGTGTAGCGACCCACACCATGGGTGGACTTCGCGGGGCGGCTGTCGAATGCGACTTTCACGGAGCGTCCGGATTACGAACGAGAGTCCGGTCCGCGCACTCTAGCCAACGCGCCACCGGAAATGTCGCTTGAGTGGGGGATGCAAACCCGCGCCCAGGTACGGTCGGCCAATCAAGGACTTTTATGAGGATTTGTGGGAGGGTCTCGCGGGCGAGCTCGAGCCGCCATTGCTCGGACCCCGGCTGGCCTTTTTGCGGGCCGAAGTGCGCTCCGGCGATCGCGCGCTCGACCTCGGCTGCGGGACCGGAGAATTCACCGCGGCGCTGGCGGAGGCGGGGGCGCAGGCGGTGGGGGCCGACGTCGCGGAGGCGGCGCTCGCGCGGGCGCGGCGCCGCCACCCCAAGCTCGACTTCCGGCTCGTGCCGATCGACGGCCCCCTGCCGTTCTCGGACAATGCGTTCGACGTGGTGTGGGCGAGCGAGGTGATCGAGCACGTGGCCGACACTGCGCGCTGGCTGTCCGAGGTCCGGCGCGTGCTTGCGCCTCGGGGTCGCCTGCTGGTCACCACGCCCTCGCACGGACGGCTGCTCCTGGCTATCGGCGGCATCGAGCGATACTCGGAGCCGCTCGGGGATCACCTGCATCTGTATTCGAAGCGCTCGCTGCGTTCCCTGCTGGACGAGTTTGGCTTCGCCGAGATCGAGGTGCGAGCCGTCGACGGGGTGGGCGGGCTCCCAATCCTCAAGCGGAGCCTGTTTGCGCGGGCGTCGCGCTGACGAGGGCGGTTCGCGCCTGGCCGAGCTGCTGGCTGATCGGTCCCGAGGCGAGGTCGAGGCGGTGGGCGGTCTCGAGCTCACTGACCGCCAGACGGGGCTGGTGGCGCTGGAGATCGAACAAGCCGAGCTGCACCCAGGTCTGCGGGTTCTCGGGCTGGAGCGAAGTGGCTCGGACGAGCGCGTTGCGCGCCGCGTTCGTGTTTCCCAGCGCGCTGTAGATGGCCGACTGCTCCCACAGCGGATCGACCGAGACCGGATCGCTGTCGGCGGCGCTCCGGGCATCGGCGAGCGCCGCCGCCGCGTCGCCGCGACCCATCGCGGTGATGGCGGAGCCGAACGAGTCGGCGGAGTGAAGCGGCTGCCAGACGAAGAAGGCCGCGACCAGGAGGGCGACCCCGATGCCGGTCGCGCCGGCCAGGCGCCCTGGCGTGAGCGCTCGACTCCCGGCGCGACCGGGATCGGACCCATCGTGCGCCTGCGGGCTGTGGTCGACAGTCGTCCCGCGGGCAGCGATCGGCCCGCGGCCGGCGAGCCAGCCGGCAGCCACGAGCGCGGGGACGGCGACGCCGGGCACGAACCACGTCCAGTCGATCAGCGAGGAGACGCCGAAGATCACGACAACCGACAGCAGCGTGATCAGCCCGATGCGTTCAGGCGACGATCGCTCGACCCCAGGCGCCACGGCGAGCGTGCGCCGGCACGCCCGCGCCCACACGAGCAGCAGCGCGAGGCTGACCATGAGTCCGATCAGGCCGAAGTCGGCGAACGTCTCGATCAGGTAGCTGTGGGCGTGCGCGAACACCGTCGCGGTGGTCGTGTAGCGGGTGCGTGCGGTGTCGAAGCCGCCCGCGCCGACGCCGGCGATCGGCGCGTGCTCTCCGACCTGCAGGCCCTCGTGCCAGTAGATGGACCGGCTGTTGCCGAGCGACCCGAGTCGCGCAGCGGTGTTGCCGGGCTGTGCGCTCAAGGAGCTGGTGGTGAGCGTGTGCCATGCGTGCGACGCCTCGCCGGTCAGCCCGCGCGAGGATGCGGCCGCGCCGAGGACGACGGCGACCGGGACCAGGGCCACCAGCACGACGAGCGCCGTTCCGATGCGGTGGCGCAGCTGCGCGCTCAGCGCCGACCCGGTCCATGCCGATTGTCATCGCCCAGCCGACCATCGCGGTCACGATCACCACGATCAGCAGCACCAGTCCGAAGTCGTGTCCCGCCGCGGTCCGGGCGCTCAGCGCTTGGTAGTCGTGGGTGATCGCGTGATGGGCGAGGGCCCACGACGGACGCGATCGCTCCGCCGGCCGCGCCGAGCACCAGCACCAGCGTCGCCCGCAGGCGCAGCGGCACGAGCGCGAACCAGCACGCCAGGCCGACGAGGGCGGCGAGCAGCGCACCTCGCGAGTAGGACAGGATCAGCGCGGTGGTGAGGATCGCGATAGACGGGACGGCGAGTGCCCTCAGCACGCGGCCGGATGCGGGTCGTGCGCCGGCCCACAGGCACACGGGCAAGCCCATCGCCGCCATCAGGCCGGTGGCGTTCCAGTAGTCGAACGGCGAGGCGCAGCCGGCCGAAGGTGTCAGCAGCATCGAGCGAGCCGGGGAACACTTTGGTCAGCAGCGCGTAGCCGCACGCCACGACTGCCACCGTGCCGATTGCCCCGACGAGCGCGGGCCAGCGGGCCGGGACCAGCCGAGCCAGCGCCACGGCGCCGCCGAACGCCGCCAGGTAGGACAGCGTGCGGTTCGCCTCGGTCCACGAGGTCGCGGGCTGCACCGACCAGGCGATCGAGGCGTATGTGAGCGCGGCCAGCGCCGCAAACAGGCCTAGGGCCGCGGCGCCCTGTATGCGACCCCGCGGACGCACGATCAGGAGCGTCACCGCACACCCCGCCGCCACCACCAGCAGCGCGATCTGCACCCACGTGTTCGGGCCGAGATCGGTGCCCCCGGTGGCGACGAACACGACCAGCGCGAAGCCGGCGGCGAGCAGCGCCCCGACTGCCACGTCGGTGCTTACGCCCGCCCGACGGAGGCGACTCATCGGCGTCGCCCCGGCCGGCTCGGACGTGGCACGCCGAGACGCCGTGGCGATAGACGACACCGCGCGAGCGTAGCAACGCCGGCGCCCGGCATGCCGCAAGAATGGGACCGATGCAGCCGGAGCTGTCCATCGCGATCGTGCTCTACAACTCGGCCGGCACCCTCGCTGACTGCCTGCGGTCGATCCGGGAAGAGCTCGACAGCGGCTTCGCCGAGTTGATCGCCGTCAACAACGCTTCGCCTGATGACGGCGTCGCCGTAGTGCGTGCCGAGGTCCCCGCCGGGGAGGTCGTCGAGATGGAGGCGAACCTTGGGTTCGCGGCGGGTGCCAACGCCGCTCTCGAGCGCGCTCGCGGGCGCTACTGGCTGCTGCTCAACCCGGATGTGCGCGTGCCGGAGGGTGGGTTGCGAGGGCTGGTGGCGTGGATGGACGCCCATCCAGGGGTGGGCGTGGCCAGTCCGGAGATCGTCGACGCGAGCGGGCGCTGGGAGCAGCCAGGTCGCGCGCTGCCCTCCATAACCCGGGTGCTACTCAGGCTCTCGCGCCTGCACCGGCTCCTGCCCGCCGACGTGCGGCGGCGCGTCTTCCGCGGCCGCTACTGGACGAGCGGTGATCAGCTGAACGCGGGGTGGGTGCCGGGGACGGCGATGATCGTCAGACCGGTCGCTGCGCGCGGGGTCGGTCCACTGCGCGAGGAGCTGTTCATGTACGGCGAGGACTTGGAGTGGTGTTGGCGGATGCGGAAGGCGGGTTGGCGGGTCGGAGTCTGCTCGAGCACCACCTTCGTCCACGGCACGAGCTCGAGCGCCCGCCGCACGTTCAGCGAGGATGAAGTGCAGCTTCGGATCGCCGAGGGGCTGGATGGAGCCTGCCGGCTGATGTACGGACCCAGACACGCCCGCGCGCTAGCGACGGTGACGGCGCTCGCGTACGCGCTCGATGCCCGAGTGCCGGGAAAGTCACGCGCGGAACGTGACCAGGCGCGCGTCGCGGCCCGCGTGTGGCGTCGGCTGGCGACGCGGAAAGACGCTCCGTCGCTGCGGACCTGAGGTGCGCTACCGGCGCCGTCGCCGGCGCTCGAGCTCGTTGCCCGCGCGATAGCCCGCCTTGAGCGCCGCGAACACGGGCGCGGCCAACCGGGGATGCGTGGCCAGCGCGAGTAGCGGGCGATGCACGTCTGGCGGGAGCTCTCCGCCGGGTCCGACCAAGCGCATCGCGTCCTCGCTGATCGTGCCGTGAGCGAGCGCGGGTGAAGGGTCGGCTACCCGCGCCGTCGAGGCGGGCGCGTCGCACGTCACGCGATATAGATCAACGAGAGCTTCTGCGGTGGCGTCCCAGGTAAGGGAGCGCGCACCCGCACGGATCGCGGCAAGATTCCGCCCGCGCTCCTCAGGACGGCGCATCAGGGCGAGCGCTCGCTCGGCGGTGCGGTCCGCATCCCACGCGACGATCTCTGCGGCGTCGTCTCCGAGCAGCTCGCTCAGTGAGCTACCAGGCGCCCACATGCATGGGACGCCGTGCTCGGCGGCTTCGAATGGGACCAGCCCGAATCCCTCCAGCACCGTCGGGTAGAGCACAAGCGTCGATCGCGCGAACAGCCACCGCTTTTCGCCTTCGCTGACCGGTCCCAGGTCGAGGACATGTTGGGCCAGCCCCGGGTGGCTGGCGATCAGCCGGTGCTCGCGTGCGCGCGAGGAGCCGTGCTGTACCGCGGCTCCGGCGAACACCAGCAGTCCGTCCCAGTCGTGCGCGCTGAGCAACCGCTCGAGCACCCGCAGCGCGAACACACGGTTCTTGTGCTGATAGTCGGTGCCGAGACATAGGATCGCTGGGCGGTCCTCGGCCAGCCGCTGGCGCCGGCCGGCTGGGCCAGGGCACGATCGCCTTCGGCGAGGGTGTGATCGACGCCCAACCTGACGACGGAGCCGCGCGTCGGCTCGACCAGCTCCTCGGCGATCGCGTCCTCGCAGGTGTGGTTGGAGAAGAACACGACCTGGTCCGCACGCGCCATGGCGAGCCGGTTCAGATGCCGGTACGCCGCCCACGCCTCGTCACTTGGGAAGTAGGACGGGTTGTGAAACGCGATCAGGTCCTGCTGGGTCAGGACCAGCCGGTCGCCCAATCTCTCCAGGAAGGGCAGATCGCCGGCGTTGGTCAGCTGGAACGGCCGATGGACCAGATCGGCCTGGCCCGGAGGCAGCTTCGACGCCTCCTCGTAGGTGATGAGCGTCACGCCTCCCAGGTTGTTGAGGCCTGCCACGGCGTAGTCGTTCGGCTCATTGGGGATGACGGCCGTCAGATGCACCTTTTCGGTCCGCGCCAGGCCGGCGAGCAACTCGAGCACGTGCAGGTGGGTTCCGGTTTGTGGCCCGGACAGGATCCGAGCATCGACGAGCGCCGAGAGTCCCAGCACCGCGCGGCGGGCACCTCCAACAGCTCGGGCGAGCGGCCCATCGCCGCGTTCGGGCATGTCGAGAGAGCGATACCGGTCCGGCTCCCCGGGGTCGACGAGGACGTTGTCGGACAGCAGGTGTGAGAGACCGCTCTCTAAGCACGATCGCGAGAAGCCCGCGTCGATCGCGTTAGGGGGCCGCGGCTCGATGTCGCGGTCCGGATTGAGTTCAAGCGCGCTGCGGCGCACGTAAACGCACGGCCGGCGGGCGGCCGGCAGGCGCGGCCGCAGCGATACGCCCTTAGACCACAGCGTGCTCGCCGCCTGATCCAGGTTGAACTCCACGGATCCTCCCGCGGCTGGCGATGAGCCCAAGCGCCTGATGTCGGCGGGAATCAGTGCGCTGACGGTCGCCACCGTGCTGTCCGAATACGCCGCGTCCCGGAGTTCCTCCAGCCAGCCCGAGCTGACGGTGCATCCGGAGTCCACAAGTGCCACGTCTGCCGGTGCGATTGCGTTGAGCACGGCGCGCAGCGTTCCGTCGCCGCCACCTTCTTCACCAGGTCCGACGAATTGGATCTGACGGCCGAGTTCCGTTGCCAGTGCTTCGACGAGCCCACGCGTTGGCGACGGCGGCGGCGAGTCGTCGTAGACAATCGTCGCTACGTCCGGCTCGGTGTGGGCGAGCACGCTGCGGAGCGTGACGGCGAGACGCTCAGGGGGGCCCTGCGCGAGCATGCAGACGACGACGTCCCCCCGATCGCAGCCGCTGCGTTCAGTCACCTGGATGCCCGGGCGATCAGCATCAGCGTGTGGCCGAACGGCGCCGCCCGCGGCCTCGAGCCGAGCGCGTCGAGTGGGCGCCAGCCCGCGCTGCAGCGACGGAGGCATCCGCCGCCAGCTGAACGTGACCGCGTGCAGCTCCGGAACAAGACCGACCGCCCGCGCCTCGGCCATCAGCCGCCGAGGCGACAGCGGAATGTCGTCCGGAGTGCCGTGGATCGCGGTGGCGGCGCCGGTGCGGTTGGCGATCGCGAGGCCGAGTCCGACCGGATGCCAGAGTCCCGGCTCGACCGCGACCATCGCGCCGCCGGGCCGCAGGAGATCGCGCCGCCTCGGCGAAGCACGGCGCGAGCGGGCCCTGGTAGGCGATGTGGTGGAGCACCAGCCGGTACAGGACCACGTCGAACGACGCCGGCGGCAGCCCGAGCCTGCCGGCGTATCCGACCTGGGCCTCGTCGGCTCGGCCGGTCTTCACGACGCCCGCGACTCGCTCGGGGTTCGGAGTCGACGGCGACGAGCCGGAATGCCGGCGCAGGGAACAGGTGGCGGCCGGGATGCCAGCCGGCTCCGACCGACAGCACGTCGCCGCCGGCGATTCCGAGTCGGCCGGCGAGCAGCTGCTGTTCCCGGCGCATGATCTGGCGGTAGTAGGCCTCCATCGTCGACGGCCGGCTCAGCCGGTCGAGCAGGTTGTCGGGGTCGTGCGGCGCGGCTCGGGGTTGGTCGGAGGCGATCACGTCGAGCCCGTCGCGCTGGGCCAGGAATGCGAACTGTCCGCAGAACAGCAGCTTCGTCGCGTTGAGCGTGCGGATGTCGGCCCGCAGCGACCCGTGCCGCACCCGTTCAGCGCGCGATTGAACGGCGATTCTCGCCCCCACCACCGGTGAAAGCAGCGATGTCCGCCCGCCACGCGCCACGCGATCAGCGTGAATCCGTCGATCCCGGGCCGCAGCTCGACCGCGCGCAACCCGGCTTGCTCGAGGAGCGCGACCATCCCCACGGGCGTGTAGTTCCACATGCTCAGCGAGTGATAGGTCTCGAGCTGGGAGGTCGAGCCGGCGAACCACCCGCCGGGGACGAGCACCCGGCGGACCTCGGCGAGCAGCGGCTCCGGATGGCGGACGTGCTCGAGCACCTGCTTGCAGTAAACGAGCTCGAAGGCGCCGTCGGCGAACGGCATCGACACCCCGTCGAAGGTCTCGAATCGCGCGTCGGTTCGCGTCCGGAATTGCGCCTCCGGCGAGCCTGGGACGTCGATGCCCACCCACTCGACGTCCGGATCGCGAGCGCGAAAGACGTCGACCGAGCTGCCGGTGCCGCAGCCCAGGTCGAGCACCCGCCACGGGCTGTCCGTCGCGCCGTCCGATCTCCCGTATCGATGTAACGATCGGCGAGCGTTTGGCGAGCATGATCGGGCGGCACGGCATCGCCGAGCAGCTCTTTGAGGTCGCGGCCGGGCAGCCTCACCGCGGGTGGTGGTTGTTCAGCGACTTCTCGCCGTTCAGAGTCTCTGCGGTGCTCGGCGAGCTGGCGCGCGAACGCGCCCACGAACCGGGGGTTGTACCGCAGGTACCGGCGCCACAGCCGGCGCGGCTCGTGCGCGAGCCGGTAGGCCCATTCGAGCCCGGCGCGCTGCAGCCACGGTGGAGCCTGCGGCACGAGGCCGGCATGAAAGTCGAACGCAGCGCCGACGCCGATCAGCACCGGCGCCTCGAGGTGCGGACGCATCGCCGCCATCCATTTCTCCTGCTTGGGGACGCCGATGCCGACCCACACGACGTCGGCCTCGGATCGTTGATCTCGGCGACGATCGCGTAGCGCTCCTCCGGGTCAGCGGGCGGTGCGGCGGCGAGTAGCCGCCGACGATGGTTCCCGGGAAGCGCTGGCGGAGATTCAGCGCGAGCTGGACGAGCGCTCCCTGGTTGCGGCCGCCGTACAGGTAGAAACGCTGGCCGTTCGACACGGCCCGCGCGCACGCGCGAGCCATCAGCTCGGGGCCGTAAACCCGGTCGAGAGCGAGTGGCCGAGCGCGTTCAGCGCCCACACGAGCGGCTGCCGTCGGGCACGTTGAGCGAGGCGGCCAGCAGCGCGGATCGCAGCTCGGGGTCCTCCTGCGAGGCCATCACGGTGTGGACGTTGCATACGCAGACGTATCCGTGCTCGCGCTCGGCCACCATCGCGTCGATCCACTCGAGCGTCCGCTCGTAGTCGATGACCGCGAGCGGAACGCCCAGGATCTCGGCCGGTGGCGGAGCTCGGGATCGGATCGGGATGGGGTTGAACGGGCGTGTCCTGGCGCATCGGTACCTGCTCTAGCCGCTGTAGGCGAGAGCGGAAACGGCTGGGGCACCAATCCCCAGAAGGGAAACGAGATCGAGGCGCGAAGGTTGCGCGGTTGCATTTTCAACGCAGCAACACGGTCGGACGCGTCCACGCAGGCACGAAAACGCGTCCAACTTATGTCCAAGATGCTTGACGGCGGGCCGTCCGGCAGCGCTATGCTAGGCATCGACACGGAGGTCACACGGGCCCGCGAGCATCGCCCCCTTTCTCGCGGGTCTTCGGACGGCCCCCAGCCCTACCAGGGTCGTCCTTCGGTCGGGCCCGTACCGCCTTCGCGGTGCGGGCCCGCCACCCTTCGGCGAGCGTCTGCGGCCGCGCATGCGGTCTAAGCTGCCGTGCCGTATGAACTGCGTCGTCACCGGCGGCGCCGGATTCATCGGCTCGCACGTGGTCGACGCGCTGGTCGCCCGCGGCGACCGCGTGACCGTGATCGACAACCTTTCGACCGGAAAGCGGTCGAATCTCGAGCGCGCGGTTCGGGGCGGCGCCGATCTACACGTCGCCGATGTCACGGATGCCGGCGCGATGGCGGAGATCTTCGCCGCGGTCACGGCCCGAGCTCGTCTTCCATCTGGCCGCGCAGATCGACGTGCGCCACTCGGTCGAGGAGCCGGCGGACGATGCCACGGCGAACGTGCTCGGAACGATCGCGGTGCTCGAGGCGGCCCGCACGGTCGGCGCGCGACGGGTCGTCAACACCTCGACCGGCGGCGGACTGTACGGCGACGCCGACGTCATCGCCGACCCCCGAGGACCATCCGATCAGGCCGCTGGCCCCCTACGGGCAGGGCAAGTACGCGGCCGAGGGCTACTGCGAGCTGTACACGCGGCTGCACGGGCTGTCGACGGTCTCGCTCCGCTACGGCAACGTCTACGGACCACGCCAGGACGTGCACGGCGAGGCCGGCGTCGTCGCGATCTTCTGCGGCTGCGCTGGTCGACGGGCGCCGGCCGACCGTGTTCGGAGACGGACGGCAGACGCGCGACTGGGTCGACGTGAGCGACGTCGCCCGGGCGAACCTGATGGCCGCGGAGGCCGACGATGACCGGGCCGTTCAACATCGGGCGGGGCGGGAGACCTCGGTGCTCGACCTGATCGACGCGCTCGCCGACGTCGGCAACGCGGGCCTCGCCCGCCGATCCCGAGTTCGCACCCGAACGGCCCGGCGAGGTCAGCCGCAGCTGTCTCGACGTGACGCGCGCGAAAGCAGAGCTCGATTGGCGGGCCGAGGTCGAGCTGCGCGACGGGCTCCGGCGGATCCTTGCCGGCCTCTAGAGCCTGATTCAGGCCCGGCGCTACAGGTTCTCCGCCACCCGCGGCGCCTCGCGCGTGAAGACCCACCAGCCGAGCGCGAACGACGACGAAGATCAGCGCGATCGCGACGCGAGCACCGGGCGAGCCCGCGCCGGCGACCGCGGTGGCGGAGCTCGGCAGGCCGCCGGATCGATGAAGGCGTGACCCATCTGGGTGAGCATCGTCGCCACGGGATTGATCATCGCGAGTCGCTCGAACCCGGCGGCGAGAGTGCGTCAGTAGCGCGGTAGCCGAGTACATGATCGGCGAGAGCGTAGAACCAGGCCTGGAGGGACACATCCCAGATCGGCTGCACGTCTCGAAAGCGAACGTAGCAGCGCGACAGCAGCATCCCGATGCCGGTGGCCAGCACGATGAACCCGAGCGCGATCGGGATCATCTCGAGCCAGCGACCGTCGGCGTGACGCCGCTGGCAAGCGCGAACACGATCACCGCGATGAAGTTCATGGCCAGGTTGAACGTCGCGGTCAGCGACACCGACAGCGGCACGACCATCCGCGGGAAGCGGATCTTCCGCAGCATCGCTCTCGCGCTGCACCAGGCAGGCTGACGCAGCCGCCGGTCGCCTCGGCGAGGTAGTTCCAGAGCACGATCCCGGTCAGCAGGTAGACGCCGTAGTGCGGGATCCCCTTGCTGATGTTGACGATCTTCGTGAAGAACACGTAGATCACGCCGAAGAACAGCAGCGGCCGCATCAGCGACCACAGCGTAGCCGAGCACCGACCCGAAGTAGCGGAGCTTGAACTCGGTGCGGGCCAGCGTCAGCGTCAGCTCGACGAACCGGCGACGGTCCCCGCCGAGCGCCGAGGGCCCGTACGCGCGTGAAGCCTCGACGCTCATCTGCCACCGAACGCGCCGCAGCCGGGTCACTGCCCGGCTTGGCTGCGTCGCGACGCTCGATCTCGAAGTCGTGTGCGGCAGATCCGTCGTCGCCGCCGACCGGACGCTCCGCGATGCACGATGATCGAGCTCTGCTCGTGCGCGATCGATAGACATCGTCGCCCGAGCCCGCGCGCGCGACCGAGGCCGTCAGCCGGTAGCGCCCGGGCGCGAGCCAGTTCTCGAACCGGAGCCGGACGAGGGCCTCCTCGCCCGGCGGCGAAGTGGCCGGTCGATGCCGTGCTGCGAGCGCCGTGCTGGCGGCGAACACGCCGTGTCCCGCATCGTTGCGCAAGACGATCGCGAAGATCGGATCGTCGATCGTCGGCGTGGAAGCGAGACGTCCAATCCGGACGGTGCACGGCTCCCCCTGGTGTGCGGCGACGATCGTCTCGCCGTCGTCGCGACTCGAACGAGCGCTGAGGATCTCGGCGACCGGCTGCGCGCGTGAGGATCCGCTCGAGCTCCGGGCCAGGCGCGGACTCGGCTGCCTCGCGGTCGCGTCGGAAGTTGAGCTGGTTGTATTGGCGCGCGATCGTCGCCGGGTTCGCCGATGTCGACCACGTCGCCCGCGTTCCATCAGCATCGCGCGGTCGCAGAAGCGCTCGACCGCACCCATGTCGTGAGTGACGAACACGATCGTCCGGCCCTCCTCCTTCAGGCGGGTGAACTCGTCGAAGCACTTCTGCTGGAAGGCGGCGTCCCCGACCGCGAGCACCTCGTCGATCAGGATGATGTCGGCCTCGACCTGGATCGCGACCGAGAAGGCGAGCCGTACCTGCATGCCCGAGGAGTAGTTCTTCAGCTTCAGGTCCATGAACTCCTCGAGCTCGGCGAAGGCCACGATGCTGGTCGAAGCGCCCCTCGGCCTCCTTTCGCGACAGGCCGAGCATGATCGCGTTGATGATCACGTTGTCGCGCGCGGTGAGCTCAGGGTTGAACCCCACGCCGAGCTCGATGAACGGAGACAGTCGGCCGTTGACCGCGATCTGTCCGCCATCGGTTTGATAGATGCCGGCGAGGCACTTCAGCAGGGTGCTCTTGCCGCTCCCGTTTCGTCCGACGATCCCGAAGAACTCACCGGTGGCGATCTCGATGCTGACATCCTCAACCGCGTGCAGCACGCTCGACCGGCCCGTCCGGAACGGGTGCAGCACGCGCTCCTTGAGCGTGTCGGCCCGCTCGCTTGGCAGGCGGAAGCTCTTGCTCACGCCCGATAGTGAGATCGCCACGGGCGTGCCCGCAGTCCACCTCGGGCGGGCAAACGAAGAATCGTCAAGGACCCCGCCCACGGCCGACACGGTCAGGCGATCGTCAGGTTCGGCCGGCGGCGCCTAGCCGCGGTTTGTGTGATACGTACGCGCTGATGACCACTCATCGTCTTGATTATGGCGTGCAAATATGCGGCATCGCGACGATCGGTCGGGCGTGATGCTCCGGATTCGCGCCCGTCCCGCCGAGCCATTCGGCGTCAACGCCGTGAGCTACTGGCGCTCGGAGTTGGGGATCGCCGACGGCGCAAGGGCGCTGGTGGCGGCGCTTGCAGCCGCCGACGTGCCGGTTCGGTCGATCTCGTTGCGGAGCTTCACACCTCCGTCCCGCCAGCAGGGCGATCCACTCAGCGCAGGCTGGCCGGAGGATGCGGCGTACGCGATCAATCTCCTCGCATTCAACCCGGAGGGCGTACTGGCCCTACGCAAGGAGGCAGGGCGGGGATTCTTCACCGGACGGGCAAACGTCGGCTACTGGTGGTGGGAGGTCGTGGGCGCGTTTCCAGCCTCGTGGCGGCCGGCCTTCCGGCTCGTCGACGAGGTGTTCGTGGGGTCCCGGTATGTGCGGGAAGCGATCCAGCCGGCCTCCCCGGTCCCGGTGCGGCTCGTACCGATCCCGGTGGCGCCGCTCCCGCCCCGGGTCGCCCGGGATCGGTTCGGCCAACCAGACGGTTTTCAGTTCCTGACCGTGTTCGACTACAACAGCACGTCCGCGCGGAAGAATCCTCAGGCGGTGGTGCGCGCCTACCGCGATGCGTTCGACCCGGGAGCGGGCACCTCGTTGGTCATCAAGTCGATCAATGGCGACCGGGCACCGGGCGACCGGGCCCAGCTTCTAGAGCTGACCGCAGGACGTCCGGACATCCGCCTGATCGAGCACTACATGAGTGCGCACGACGTGGGCGCGCTGCTCGCCGGCGCCGACTGCGTCGTCTCGCTGCATCGCGCGGAGGGCTTCGGCATCCCCCTCGCGAGAGCCCTGCGCTCCGGCATCCCGGTGCTCGCCACCGGCTACGGCGGGAATCTCGACTACATGAGCGACGAGAACAGCTACCTGGTCGCGCACACGCTGGTCGGGATCCCGGGGGGCACGCTGTATCCGGCGGGGGCGCAATGGGCCGAGCCCGACGTGAAGGACGCGGCCAGCCAGATGAGACGGGTGTTTGAGCACCCGGACGAAGCCCGTGCCCGCGCGCGCCAGGGGGCCGCGTGGTTGACCGAGAACCATTCCCCCGAGCGCACGGGCACCACGCTGCGCGAGGAGCTCGAGCGCATCGCCAGGATCGAGCCTAAAGCCCGTCGAGCAGGCCGGATACGACCCGGTCCCAGGTGATCCCGCGGGCGCGGGTGCGGCCGTTGCGACCCAGCCACCACGCGAGCCACGGCTGGCGGGCTAACAGCGTGATCGCGCGTGCGAGCGAAGCCGGCTTTGGCGCCGTCACCAGCCCATGGACCAAGTTGGAGACGAGCTCCGTGGGTCCGCCCGCATCGCTCGTGGTGATGACGGGCTTGCCGCTCAACATCGCCTCGAGCGTGATGAACCCGTAGTCCTCCTGATAGGGCACGAACAGGACGGCACGCGCACCGGCGTAGGCACGGGCGAGCTCGGCGTCGTTCAGGAAGCCCATCAGCCTGACCCGGGGATCCCCGGCGGCCAGGTCGCGTAACGCCTGCTCCTGCGGTCCAGTGCCGGCGATCCGAAGCTCGATGTTTGCCTTGACGTGGGCCATCGCACGGATCAGCAGGTCGATTCGCTTCGGGTGATCGAGGCGGCTGACGGTGAACAGGTACCGGCCGCGTCGCCGGTGAAGGCCCTCCAGCCGGGTAGGTGGATGGGCGACCACGACATCGGTGCCGGGCGGGAAATAGCCCGGTCGATTGGCGACGGTGGCAGAAATCGCCCCCGACCTGCACATCGTTCCCGGGCCGCGGCCGATCGTGTCGAGGAAGTGGACGACCTGGCGGATAAGCGGACCGGGCAGGGCGAACACCTCGGGGGGTACGTCGGCGCGTTCCCGCACAGCCTGCAGGCGCCCGAAGCATTCCTCGAGATGCTCCCGCGTCGGGGTCGGGTGATCGAGCAGCTCGACCAGCGGCCGGACTTCGGGATGACCGCTGTCGCAGCGGGTCGGCCAGTTCTCCGGATACGTGTCGTACAGGCCGCGGAGCGGATGCAGCAGGTAGCACACGTGCCGCTCGTGGGCCACCATCCAGCTCGGGTACTTGCCGCTGATCACGAGGTCGTAGCCGGAAGCATCGACCGCCGCCCACCGCTGATAGCTGTCGACGATCTCCCAGAAGTTGCGTTCCGGGGTCGGCAGCTTGATCAGGTCGGCCGCGTGCGGAGTGTGGCGATTGAGGTGGTCGAGCAACCCCCACCAGAGATTCTCCGCCCCGCCGATAGCCAATGGGACCGGGCTCGGGGCGAGCAACGCGATGTCCATGCGCGGCAATTCTGTCAGCGCGCTCGAGCGGCAGCGGTGAGGCAGAATAGCCGCCAGTGAATGCCGTCCCGTCCAGCGGCCGTCCGCGCTTGGCGGTCGCGGTCACCTTTCCGATCGACCCGCCGCGCGGCGGCGGGCAGGTCCGGGCGTTCAATCTCTATCGCGAGCTCGCCCGAGAGTTCGACGTCGAGCTGGTGACGCTTGGCAGTCACGGCACACGTCCCGCCTATAAACAGTTGGCGCCTGGGATGTGGGAGCGCCGTGTACCTAAGTCTGCCCAGCACTCGGCGCAGGAAGCAGGGCTCGAACGTGAAGCGGGCGCGGTGATCACCGATGTGGCGATGACCAAGCTATATCGCCACACCCCCGAGTACCTCGAGGCGTTGCGCGAGTCAGTTCGCGGTGCCTGTGCCGTTGTGGCGTGTCACCCGTATACGTTTCCGGCGATCCGCGAGGTCACAGATCTTCCCGTATGGTACGAGGCCCAGGACGTCGAGGCCGAGTTGAAGGCAAAGATGCTGCGACGCGGATTGCGTGGGCGCTCGCTGCTCTCGGACGTCAAACGGGTCGAGAAGGCATGCTGCAAGGAGGCGGAGCAGGTATGGGCATGCAGCGGCGAGGACCGCGACGAGCTGATCCGGCGATACCGGGCCAACCCAGAGCGCGTGCTGGTCGTGCCCAACGGCGTTTCGCTTCAGGAGGTCGGCTACGTGTCCCCAACGCTTCGACGCGAGTACAAGCGGAGGCTGGGGATGTCCGACCGCCATCTCGCCTTGTTCATCGCGAGCTGGCACGAACCGAACGTGATCGCCGCCGAGGCGCTGGTGGAACTGGCTCTCGACGTGAGCTCGGTGCAGTTTCTGATTGTCGGGAGCGTCGGAATGGCACTCCAACCGCGGCGGCTGCCGGACAACGTGGAGCTGATGGGCACGGTCAGCCCCGAGTTCAAGCAAGCCGTCCTCGGTGTAGCCGACGTCGCCCTGAATCCTGTCACCACCGGTTCCGGGACGAACATCAAGATGCTCGACTACTTTGCTGCCGGCGTGCCGGTGGTTTCGACCCGGTTCGGCGCGCGCGGGCTCGGGATCCGATCGGGCGAGCACTATCTGGCGGCAGAGCCGGATGACTTCGGTGACGTCTTGCGGCAGATCCGCAATGCGCCGGAGGGTGAACTCGACGCGATGGTGCAGTGTGCGCGCACGCACGTCGAGCTGCACTTGTCGTGGTCGGCGATCGCCGAGGGTCTGCTCGCTACGCTGCCCCACCGTGGTTAGGTTCTGCTCGATCGCGACCCGCTACGCGTTGCCCAACGCTCGGGTCCTCGCCAGCGCACTCAGTCGCCGACACCCCGACGCGGGACTGACGCTGCTCGTCCTTGACGACGCCGACGGCCCAGCACCGGCCACGGCTTCGAGGTAGTGAAGCTGCGCGATCTAGACGCGTTTCCGGCCGATCTGGAACTCGGCGAGGAGGCGTGGGCGGACGTGGCGGCCGTGGCCAAGCCTCTCCTGATGCAGCTGATGCTCGATCGCCAGGCGAGCTCCGTGATCTTCTTAGAGGCTGACGTCGACGTCGTCGGCAGCCTCGACCCCGCGATCGCGCCGGCCGAGGCCGGAGCAGCGGTTTTGATGCCCAGGGTCATCGAGGCCATACCCGACGACGGGCTCGAGCCGAGCGCCGGCGAGTTGCTGGAGTTGGGGCAGGTCAGCTCTGCGCTGGTCGGCGCCAGCGCGGGCGCGGACGGGCGAGCCTTCCTCGCCTGGTGGTCGGACAACGTAATCGAGACCGCGCGCTCGCTCGAGCCGGCGCCGCCCCAGCCGACCAACCTCGTCCCCTGCCGGGGGGCGCTGTCTCGCTGGCTGGACGTTGCCACTACGGTATTCCCCGCACCAGCTGAATCGGCTCGACGATCCCGGTTTTGGCGTGAGCTACTGGAATCTGAACCGGCGCGCGCTGGAACGGCGTGACGGGGTGCTTCTGGCCGGTGGGAGTGAGCTGCGCTGCGTGCAGTTCGCGGGCTTTCGGCCCGATCGGCCCTACTGGCTGAGCGAATTCGCGACGCGGCCCCGCGTGCTCGAGGATCCGGTGCTGACCGAGCTGTGCGCGTCGTACGCTGGGCGCCTGCTCGACGCCGGCTGGGTCTACCCGGCCAGCCGGCCCGGAGAGTCACGTCGCCTGACCAACGGCGTGCTCTATGACGATCGGCTACAGCGATTGCACAATCGCGCCGCCGCCGGCGGCGAAACGTTCGGTGACGTGTTCGGCGAGGAAGGCACGGCGACGTTCGTCGCCTGGCTCACCGGACCAGCCGAGCGCGGCGGCCAGGCCGGGGTGGGGAGGTACCTGTACGACGTGTACCTCGAGCGCGGCGACCTCCAGCAGGCGTTCCCAGACCTGGATGGCGAGGACGCGGGCAAGCTGATCGAGTGGGCCTGGGACTACGGGCGCGCCGAGCTCGGGCTCGCCGGTGAGCTGCTCCCGCCGCGGCCGGTGGGTCCGGTGAGTGGGACCTTCGATCGCGAGATCGCGGTGAACGTGGCCGGGTACCTGAATCGAAGCCTGGGCCTCGGCCAGGCGGCGAGGCTCTATATCACCGCGCTGCAGGCGGCCGGGGTGCCGGTCGGCACGGTCATGGCGCCGCTTCACCTGCCGGTGACCGGATCCCAGCAGCAGGCCCTGGCCCGCTATGGAAGTCAGGGGTTCGAGCAGCTCGAGCTCCCTTACCCGGCGCCGGTCAACCTCCTGTGCGTGAACCCCGACGGCCTCGACAACCTTCTCGACAGCGCGGGCGACGCGCTTGCGGACGCGCGCTGGACAATCGGTCAGTGGGGGTGGGAGACGGATGTGCTGCCGGCGCACTGGCTTCCCGCGTTCGAGCGCCTTGACGAGGTGTGGGTGTATTCCAGCTTCGTGGCGGAGAATCTCAGTCGCGTCTCCCCGGTGCCGGTCATAACCGTTCCGCTCCCGGTGATCGCTCCCGATCCGGCCGGCGGCGACCTCGACCTCGATCTCGGCGACGGGTTCACGTTCCTGTTCGTTTTCGATTTCTTCAGCACGTTGCAGCGGAAGAATCCAGTCGGGTTGATTGACGCGTTCACGCGGGCGTTCGCGCCCGGAGAGGGCCCGCGGCTCGTGCTGAAGGCCATGAACGGGTCGTTCAGGCCGCAGGCGGTCGACGAGCTCCGCTGGAGAATCGGTAATCGCCCCGACATCCAGCTGATTGACCAGCATGTCGACAAGCAGACCTACGCAGCCCTGATCGCGCGGTGCGACTGCTATGTCTCACTGCACCGCGCGGAAGGCTTCGGCCTCACGCTCGCCGAGGCGATGGCGCTGGGAAAGCCGGCGATCGCGACCGGGTACTCAGGGAATCTTGAGTTCATGACCCCGACGAACAGCTACCTGGTCGACTACAAGCTGACTCATGTGGGTCCGAACGCCGAGATGTACCCGGCGGACGGAACCTGGGCCGAGCCCGATTTGGATCACGCCGCGGCGCTGATGCGCCAGGTGTGGGAGCGCCCCGACGACGCCCGCGCAGTCGGCGAGCGAGCCAGAAGTGATGTGACGGAGCGGCTCTCCCCCAAGGCGGTCGGTGCCGTCGCGAGGGGGAGGCTCGAGCGCCTGGCGGCAGAGCCGCGCAGCGCACGAAAGGCGCCCGCCTCGCCCGCCTTCGAGACCGTCGACCGCGCCCTCGCCCTGGACCCTGAGGAGTCGGCCCAAAGTCGGCGTGGAGGTCTCGCGCTCGTTGGTCGCCGTCTGGTGTTGCGGATGATCCGCCCGTTCACCCATCACGAGCGAGAGCTCGACCGAGCGATCGTGGCGCAGTTGAAGCGGCTCGACGCCGAGGGAGTGCGGGAGCGCCAGGCACGCGAACGCGAGCGGGCCCGGCTCCAGCAGCTAGAGGCTCGGGTTCGTGGAGCTGGAACAGGGTGCCGACGACGCTCCCGGCGAGCGCGCCGACGCCAACCGGGTGAGCCCGCGCCTCTGAGGCGATCCCGTGGGGGCGCCGCTACGATCCGGCTCGACCATGACGGATGCCTTTGACCCGGCGCTCTTCCCGGATCGCCTCAACTTGGGCTGCGGGTATGACATCCGCGAGGGCTATCTGAACGTCGACGTCAACGACTTCCACAGCCCCGATCTGGTCGCGGACGTCACCAACCTGCACATGCTGCCGGCGGGTCGGTATCGCGAGATCCTCGGCCCAGGACGTGCTCGAGCACCTTCCGCGGACGGCGACCGTCGACGTCTTGCGCGAATGGAACCGGCTGCTCACCGTCGGCGGAACGGTGCACCTCCGCGTGCCGAGTGTCCTCGATCTGTCGCTGCTGCTGCGAGCCCCGGAGAACCAGTCGGTCGAGATGCAGGAGAAGCTCATCCAGTGCCTGTTCGGCACCCAGGCATACAGCGAAGACACGCATCTGACGACCTTTACCGAGCCGCTGCTGCGCCACTACCTTGACGAGGCCGGATTCGCCGTCGTCAACGTGGGGGCTGCGCGACCAGTGGCTATTCGAGGTCGACGGCCGAGAAGGTGCGCTCGGTCGACGCCTCGGCGCAGACACCGCCCGAAGCCGATCGCGCGTTCTCGCGCCGGCGTTGGAGGAGCGCGGACTTAGCTTCGCTGCCGCTGCGCGAGCTGATCCAGGCCGGGGTGAACCCTCCGCTCCAGTCGGAGGCGGGCACGGTGAAACGCACAACGCGTCACGTCCTTCTCCAGATGGGCCGTCCGAACGCCGTGCATCAGCAGCGTGTCGACCTGGAGCTGCTCCATAGGCTCGAGGAGGTCGAGCACCGACAGCGAGAGCTCAGCGAGTGGCTGCTGATTACCAGCAACCGCGGCGATGAGACCGCTGGACGGGCGATCGGGCTCGAGCAAGCGCTCGAGCGAGATCGGCGGAGCGAAGCTCCGAGCTCGAGCGTCGCCTGGCCCGGACGGCTGAGCTGGTGCCCGGCGATGGGCCGCTGTACGGCGACGGCGCTTTCCAGCTGGAGCGCTTCGATGCCGGGCTCGGCGGCACGGTGGTCGGCTTTCGCGACGGCGAATCACGCGGATACCGCCGGAGCGGCTCTACCTCTCCTTCGAGGACTATTTCCGCGGTTCCGAGGACGAGATCCGGGACCGGCAGCGCGCGTACCTGCCGCTTGCTCAACGGTCGCGGCCGGGTCCTCGACGTCGGCTGCGGACGCGGCGAGTTCCTCGAGCTTGCTGCGCGAGGCGGGCATCGAGGCCGACGGGCGTCGACATCGACCCGGCGATGGTTCAGCACTGCCGCGGCAAAGGGCCTCGACAACGTCCAGGTCGGTGACGCCGTCGGCTACCTGGAGGGCCTTCGCAGACCACTCGCTCGGAGCGGTGTTCGCCGCGCAGCTGATCGAGCACCTGCCCTACTCGGAGCTGCTGCGGTTCGTTCGGGCCGCTAGGGACAAGCTCGTGCCCGGTGGCCTGCTCGTCGTGGAGACGGTCAATCCGCACGCCGCCCAGGCGCTGAAGAACTTCTGGATCGATCCGACGCACCGCCACCCGCTGTTCCCCGAGACGGTGATCGCGTTGTGCGGGCTCACCGGCTTTGCCGGCGCCTACGTCTGGCACCCGCAGGGCATCGGGGGATCCCGACCGCGACCGCATTCAGCAGCCGGACTATGCCGTGGTCGCTGAGACGTCGGCTAACCCGTAGGCGTAGCTGACCAGGTGCCGGTCCTGCGCGAACTGCTCGCTCGCGAGCTGGTGATGTTGGGAGTGCTCACGGGCCTCGGCGCGGGTCCGGCGTCCTGGCTCAGCACGCGCTTCGGCGCGGTTGAACGTGTGGCGCTGGCACCGATCTTGGGCCTGTGCCTCGGGACCTCGCTCTTCACCACCCTCCTCTACTTCTTCCCTGCGGACGACACGAGTTGGTTGATTCCAGTGGCGGTCGGGATCTCCGTGCTCGTGGCCGCGATCCGCTGCCGCGGCGCGGTCGGCTGGCGGATGCTCCGGGCCAACCTCGCCGGATGGGTGTCTCTCGTCGCGGTCCTTGCCCTCGTGACGGTGCCGATCCTTTCCGTCATGCGCGCTCGCGACTCCGTCGGGCCGGTCTCGTACGCGGTTGGAGACGCCATCGGATACGTCGCTGAGACTGACACCGATGTCCGGATGTCGCTGCACGAGGCAGATCAACGCTCGGCCACCGGTGCGTAACGAAGCCGCGAACTACGGGAGCGCCTACGCGCAGAGTTACCAGAACCTCGATGTCGCCCCGCTCGCGGCGAACGTCGACTCGTTGCTCGGCCTCGGGTCGACCGACACTTGGGACGCATTCCTGATCGCAGTCGTTGTTGCCGGCGGTCTGGGGGCGCTGGCGGCTGTGCGGTGGACGCTGCGCGAGAGCGAGGAGCTCGTGCGGACCGTCGGCGGCGCAACTGCGGGCGGGATGTTCGCAGGCGCATTCTTCCTCCAGCTCTATGCCGCCGACAGCGAGGCGGCTCTGTGCGGCCTCGCGGTTCTGCTCCCGCTGGCAGCGGTCGCGGCTGACGCAACGATCGAGCCGGGTGGTCGGCGCTCGCATTAGTGGCGTTGCTCCTCGCCGGTCTCATGGCCGTGTATCCCACTGTTCGTCGCGCCGGTGGCGGCCGCGGGTGGGCTGGCGCTCGTGTTCCTCGCAGCCGCGCCGGTGGCGAGTCACACGCCCCGGCGGGCGGTTGGAGCTGGGTCAAGGGGCGCTTCGAGTCGGGTTCGTCGTCGCGTTGGCTGCTCTGCTGAACCTCGTCAGCTTCACCCGCGACCTGCGCTACTGGAAGGCGCTGGTGACTGGCGGGCTGAATCCGGCGCAGTTCGGGTTCCCGGTGTTTGACATGAAAGCGGAGACCTGCCTGCCTGGCTGTTTCAGACCCGCAACCTGTTTACGACTACTGTCCTTCGCCCAGGCCAGCCTCACCATCACGTTGGAAGAGGTCCTGGTCCCACTCCTGTTGGTTGGGGTTGCGATCGTCGCGTTGCGACGCTTTCCGGTCCTGTGGTGGCTGGTGGTGGTGATCGTCGTGGCGGCGCTGCTCGGCGAATACGAAGCCGCAAAGTATGCGTGCTCGTACTGCACCGATCGCAGCCTGCTGCCAATCGCGCCAATGCTCCTCGGTCTCGTAGCCGTCGGCCTCGGCGTGATGTGGATGTCGAAGCGACCACTCATGCGAGTATTGGGTGTCATCGTCGTGCTCCTGTGGCTCGTGCCGGCATTCACAAACGAGCGTGATATGCGAAACCGGGTCTCAGGTGGCTGGAGTGTTCCTCGAGTCCCGCGATCGTGCAGTCCTCGGCCTCCTCCCCGCCGACGCCACCGTCGAGGTCGAAGGGTTTGACACTAATCCGTCGACAGCCTCTCCCGCCGACCCGTTCGCATACGAGCTGGCCGCGGAGCGCTCGAACGGGCACGCGAGCATCCCTGGCGACGTGAGTAACTACAACGCGATCGCGTACTTCGGCGTCGCCCCCTTGAACGCGGGATATTTCAATCCTTTCTACCGGTACGTCCTCACCCGGCTCCCCGGGATCGAGACGGATCGACAGGTTGTCGGCCGTCTCTACGGTGTCGCCCTCGAGAAACGGGTGCAGCCGCTCGACGTAACGCCCGACGCTGGTCTAGTGGCCCCTGAGCAGCGGGCAGACCCCGCTGGGGAAGCTTGGTTGTCGAACACGGTGCCTCTCCGACTCATCGTCGCCGGACCAGGATCGGTACCCGCGTATGTGGGACTCCGGATCGTCGAATCGGTTCCAACTCGGGTGACGCCGAACCAGCCCGGCGTACGCTGGCGGCTGCGGGGGAACCAGCTGTTCGTTTGCGTCCGCGCAACCGGGACCGCGCCGGCTCGCATCGCTCAGTTCGGCCTCACATTCAACCCGGTGCTGTCGACCACCGCCAGTGGGCCCTACGCCCTGCCGCCGGTCGGGATCGGCGTTCAACTTGCGGAGATGCGCGTCGCCGCAGGACGGTGTCCATTCGCCGCCGAGGTTCGCTGAGGATGTCCGACGAGAAAAGCTCCGCCGGAAATGGATAACCTGCGGACCCGTGTCGGGTTCTGGACACGCCGAAACGTATTTCGCGGCTGTCGCGTCGCTCGCGGTCGCCGTTAGTCCCGACCGGGTCGATGCTATGGCTCGCGGGTTGGCGGAACTGCGCGATCGCGGTGGCCGGTTGTTCATCCTCGGAGTCGGAGGTGGAGCAGGACACGCGTCGCACGCGGTCAACGACTTCCGAAAGCTCTGCGGGATCGAAAGCTACGCCCCAACCGACAACGTCTCCGAGCTCACGGCACGCATCAACGACGACGGCTGGGACACCTCGTTCAACGGCTGGTTCGAGGTCTCGCGCTTGTCGGACCGCGATGCGCTGCTGGTCTTCTCGGTCGGCGGCGGGTCGCGCGAGCACGGCGTGTCGGTCAATCTCGTCAACGCACTCGAGCGCGCCCGCGAGCTCGGATGCTCGATCTACGGCGTCGTCGGGCCCCCGGGGGGACCCTGGCCGAGGTGGCCGACGTCGCCATCCTGATCGATCCACCGCCCAACCTGCGCACGCCGCTCGTCGAGTCTTTCCAGGCGGTGGTATGGCACGCGCTCGTCTCCCACCCGAGCCTGGCCGCACGCGCCGGGCACTGGGAGACCATCACTGCGCGGTGATCGATCCTGAAACGGCTTACACCGCCCAGCCGATCGGGTGCCGGCTGAGCCGAACCCTCCGGTCGGCGATCGCCGCCAGCGGCCGCGCCGGGATGAGGTCGGTCAACGCGCGTTCGCCGGCGGAGGCGCAGGTTCTTCAGCACCTTGAACTTGAGGATCTCGTCGAACCCGGCGCCGGGCGGGAGAGGTCCCCGGGCTGAAACCGAGCTCGACGAGCGCGCACTCGAGCGTGGCCGGCTCGAAGAACGACACGTGGATCTCCGGCACGACGTACGACCAGCGCCGCAGGTGCGGACGCGAACGGCGCCGCGTTGCCGGTGGTCAGGAAGAGCAACCCACCGGGTCGCGAAGAAGCTCTCGGATCGTGCGAAGCTCCGGCGAGCGGGTCGATCGTGTGCTCGATTACCTCGATCGCGGTCACGACGTCGAAGTCCGCGCGTGGGCCGCCCAGCGCGTCCGCGGCGAGGATCGGAATGCCGAGCCCGCGGGCCTCAGTCGCGATCGACCCCTCCTCGAACCCGGAGGCCCGAGCCTCGGTGTGCTCTTGCACGTAGCGGACGAGGCCGCCGTTGCCGCAGCCGAAATCGAGCCAGCGCACGCCGTCGAGCCCGCCCAGCAGGCGCTCGACCAGTTGCGTGACCCCGTGCCACTCGTACCGGCGGATCGTCCGTTCGGGTTCGGAAGCTCGAACCGGTAGTCGACCAGCGGGTCCGCGCCGTGGCCGTCGTAGTAGCGGTCGTCGTAGATGCGCTCGAATTCCGTCCACGGGTCGGCGATGAACGCGAAGCGGCAGACATCACACCGGCGCAGCTCGTAGTCGCGGCCGCTGTAGTCGCCGTGCACCGGACCGACCGCCGCGTCGCGGCACCGCAAATACGGCACGAAGCCAGGCCCTGGCGAGTCCGCGGCGTCCGTCAAGCGCGCGATGCTACTCAGTTATCTACCCTGTTCGGCGTGGCGTCGCAGCGAGGAACTGAACGGGGTCGCCGACCGCGGGGAGCAGCCGTTCGTCTCCTACGCCGCGCGGACTCAGCGGTCAACTGGTCCGAGGAGCTCGAGGCGGTCCACGCGGAAGCGTCCCGCACCCATTTCCTGGATCGCTGGACCCGGCGAGTGATCATCGATGGCATCGGTCCGGTCGCCGCCGGGGGCTACTATCGCGGATCTCGGCTGCTCCACCGGCTTCCTGCTCGAGGATCTGCACGCGGCCCATCCTGATGCCGCCTTGATCGGAGTCGACATGATCGCGGCGGGTCTGCGCAAGGCGCACGGCGCGGTGCCGGAGGCCAGGCTCCTCCAGGCCGACGTGTGCGAGCTGCCGCTCGAGGATCAGAGCGTCGATGCCGTCGTGAGCGCGAACCTGCTCGAGCACGTGCGGGACGACGGACGCGCGCTGCGTGAGATCGCCCGCGTGCTCAAGCCCGGTCGCGCCGGCCGCGCTGGTGGTCCCCGCCGGCCCGCGAGACGTTCGACTACTACGATCGCTTTCTCGGCCACGAGCGCCGCTACGCTCGCGGCGAGCTGGCCGACAAGTGCCGAGCCGCCGGTCTGGCAGCCTCGCGAGGATCGTCATCTTGGCTCGTTTCTGTATCCGGCGTTCTGGCTGGTCAAGCAGCGCAACCGCCGGCGCTACGACGATCTGCGCGGCGATGCCCTCGAGGCCCGGGTCACGCAAGACATCGCCAGGACGCATGAGCTCGCGTCTGGGCGAGCTCACCTGGCGGCTGGAGGATCGGCTGGCGGGCGCCGGCGTGCGGCTCCCGTTCGGGATCCGTTCGTTCGTCGTGGCCTGGCGGGTGCCGTGATGCGAGACGGTCAGCGTGATCATCCCCGCATATCGTGAGGAGGCGAACATCGAGTTCGTGTACGAGCGGCTGGCACACGTGTTCGAGCCGCTCGCCGGTGGATTGGGAGCTGATCTTCTGCGTCGACCCCAGTCCCGATCGAACCGAGGAGCTGATCCTCGACCTCCGCAGGCGCGATCCCAGGGTGAAGATGTTGCGGTTCTCGCGGCGGTTTGGTCAGCCGATGGCGACGCTAGCCGGGCTCGAGGCCGCCCGCGGCGACGCTGCGGTTGTGATCGACTGCGACCTCCAAGATCCGCCCGAGCTCATCCCGGTGATGATCCAGCGCTGGGAGGAGGGGTTCGACGTTGTGTACGCCCAGCGTCGCACGCGCGCCGGCGAGACTCTCCCCAAGCGGATTGTGGCGTGGGCGGGATATAAGGTCATAAACCGGATCGCCGAGGTCGACATCCCACCGAACACCGGCGATTTCAGGCTAATGAGCCGCCGGGTCATCGACAACGTCGTCGCGCTGAAGGAGGGACACGGCTTCCTGCGCGGTCTCGTCGGGTTCGTGGGTTTCCGTCAGACGAGCGTCCCGTACGACCGCTCTCCCCGCGCCGCCGGCTCGAGCAAGTACAACCAGATGATGGGATCGCTGTTGATCGGTCTCAACGGCGTAATTGGTTTCTCGCGGTATCCGCTGCAGCTGATCTCGCTGTTCGGAATCGCCTTCTCGGGTCTCGCGTTCCTCGTCGCGGTCGCCTACCTGATCCTGAAGATCGGCGGAGTGGCATTCCCGATCGGCAACCCGACGATCGTGATCGTCGTCACGTTCTTCAGCGGTATCCAGCTGCTTTCGCTTGGGGTGATGGGGGAATACGTGGGCCGGATCTACGACGAGACGCGCCAGCGCCCGAAGTACATCGTGGAGTCGCGCTACGGGTTCGAGGACCGGGATCGACGATGGGTGGAGCGGCCCGGGGAGATCGTGCGAGTCGCGCTATGGCTTTGACGACTCAGGCTGACATTCGTCGCTCGCGGGCGGAGCTCGGGCGGCAGGGATTCCGGTTCGCGCTGACCGGCGGGTTCGTCGCGCTCGTGTACGTGGGAACCACGACGCTGCTCCACGAGGTGGTCGGGCTCGGCTTCGAGGCGTCGCTGGCGATCGGGTTCGCGGTGGCGATCGCGACACACTTCACCCTCCAGCGACTGTTCGTCTGGAAGCACGCGTCGGCGTTCGCGCTGCCGCTACACCATCAGCTCGTCCGCTACCTGGCGATGGCCGGCATTCAGTACGGAGTCACCGCCGCCGTGACCGCGACCTTGCCCCGCGCACTCGGCGTCGACCCCGAGCTCGTCTACCTCGCCGTGGTCGGGATTCTGACGCTGGCGAACTTCGTCGTCTTCCGCTCGCGGATCTTTCACCCCGCGATCGACTAGGTGACCGGTCAGAACGGCCGCCGGCCGTTGGGCGCTTAGCACCGTCCGACGGGCCCCGAGCTAGCCTTCGCCGTCGTGTTGGTGGTGATCGACTGAATGAGGTTCGCGCGCCGAGCAGTGTTCGTCTCAGGTGCCGCGTCGGCCACGGCGACGACCTCTGACCCGCGCGAGGCCCAGTCGCGGCGGCGCTGGTACGTGCGCGTAAGTGGCTACGACGTGGCGCTCGTGGGCGTGCTCCTCCTCGCTCTGGCGTTCTACATGTGGACGGCGGCCAGCACAGTCCCGTTCGGCTTCCCGTCGTCCTCCACGGACGTCTACAACGACCTCACGACCGCGTTCCTGCACGGGCATACGTACCTACCGATCCCGGTGCCCCCGGGACTGCTGCATCTCGTCGACCCGTACAGCCCGGCGCTGAACGCGCCTTACGCTGCTGCCTACCACGACTTGGTGCTGTACCACAGGCACTTCTACTCCCAGTGGGGCCCGACGCCGGTCCTGACACTGTTCGCGCCCTTCCGGATCACCGGGCGGGTGATGTCGGAGAGCTTCGCCGTGGCGCTGTACGCCTGGGTCGGCCTGGTCTGCTCGGTTCTGCTCCTGCGCGCGCTCCTCACGCGCCTTGTGCCCAGCGCTCCCCAGTGGGTGCTGCCGGTGTCCGCCGTGGGCTTGGCGCTGACCAACACGCTGCCGTTCCTCCTGCGTCGGCCAGTTCAGTACGAGGTAGCGATCGCCTCCGGGTACTGCTTCGAGATGGCCGGGCTGTGGCTGATGGTAACCGCCGTGCTCGGTCCCGAGTTGCGGCGGTGGCGCATGATCGTCGGCAGCCTATGCCTCGGTTTGGCCGTAGGCGGGCGGCCGACGTTGGCCGTCGGCGGCGTGGTCGCCGTGGCGGCGGTGCTGTGGGAGCTCAAGCGGCGGACCGGCACCTATCGGGTTCGCGCCACCCGCGAGACGCTCAAGCTCCTGACGTACGCGCTGGGCCCATTCGTCCTGTGTGGACTGCTACTCGCGTGGTACAACCACGTGCGCTTCGGGGGATTCACGAACTTCGGCGAGCGGTATGAGCTTGCGGGCATCGATCAAATGAACGCGCCCTTCTACAAGCTCTCCTGGGTTCCGCCGGGCCTATTCACGTATCTGCTGCTCCCAGCGCACTTCGCGCTGACGTTTCCTCACGCGTTCCTCCAGACCGCAGCAAACGATCCGTTCTCGCTTCCGCGCGGGTACTCAGGAACTCCCCAACTGCCTTATGCAGAGCCGACAGGCGGTGTCTTCACGACGATGCCGATCACCCTGTTGCTCTTCGGGATTCCGCTCATGTGGTGGCAGCGTCGCAGCGGCGAGCGTCGCCCGTTAGTTGCCGCGACCGGGCTAGCGATCCTGGGTCTCGCCGTCGTGACACTCGTGTCGTGGGCTCTGTTCGGTACCACCGAGCGGTACGAGGTCGACTTTGTGTCGCTCCTGTTGATCCCGGCGTTCCTCGTTTGGGCCATGCTCCTGGCGCGTGCGCGTCCCCGGACGGCAGCCCGGCGGGTCTGGGCCGTCGTCGGCGTCGTGCTCACTCTCATCGGCGCCGCGATCGGTACCGCGATCAGCTTCACCGGGTACTACGACTTGTTGAAAATCGAGCACCCGGCGATGTTCAACACGCTGGAGGATGTGACCGCCCCGTTCGCCACGGTGGCGACGATGGTCGGCGGCAAGCCTCAGATCGCACGCATCGACGATGGCCCGTTGCCAGTCGACCCCGGCGAGCGGGAACTTCGGGTTCAGCGAGGACCATGCCAGTGCCTGGCTGGGTAGTGTCCCTATGTCCTTGACTGTGCTCTCGCCTGATAACCGCCGCACTGCGATCTTCGTCACCGTGACGCCGGGGCCTGGTGCGCCGCCGTTGTCGCACATCGCGATCGCGGTGTCGTCCCGTGGGAGGCTGGCGATCGTCCCGCTGACCCAGAAGAGAGTTCGGCTGCCCGTCTCACTTCACTGGGGCCTTAATCGAGTCGTTTCGCGATCGCCGGCCGGCCGACCTCCGCCCAGGAGGTCCTCTTGAGCGATATCGCGTTCGGCTCTGACCTTAGTCGCCGGTCGTCGCCGGGGCCTGGCTGATGCCGCGGGCATGTGCCGCGACGAGCACCCCCGCCGACGTCGCCCGCACACTTCGGAGCAGACGGGACTCCGCCCACGCGGCTACGTTCGCCGCTCTGAAGGCCACCGCGACCAGCCGACCGACGATCGACGGCGGGCGCGTCGCGTTGCTCTCGCCGTGATACGGGCTGTGCGTCCAGAACGCGCGTCGCACGGGGCCGATCGTCAGTGCGGCGCACAACGCCGCGTCCATGAGTTGCCCGAGGAAATGGTAGAGGTAGCGGCGCTCGTCGACGATGAACCGAGCCGCGAGGATCCGCTCGACCTCATCGTGTGTGAATGAGTTGACGTGGTCCTTGGTGCGCACGTACAGGTCCTTGCCCAGGAATGGCCCGGAACACGCTGAACCAGCTGATCGGCTCGCCTTCGATCGGGACGAACGCCAGCATCCTGCCGTTCGGCCGAAGGATCCGTGCGATCTCGCTGAGCGTCGTCTCGGGGTGGTCGACGTGCTCGAGGACGTCGACCAGGAGCGCGATGTCGACCGACGAGTCGTCGTAGGGGAGCAGTCCCGCTCGCGCCGTCGAGCGCCGTGAAGGCGAAGTCCCCGTTGACGTCGATGGGCTCCTTCACGTCGCAGCCGAGGAGCGTCACGCCGCGACGATGCTCGTGAATGGTGCTGCAGCATCTTGCCGCCGCCGCACCCGACGTCGAGGACGACCGAGCCGTCGGGCACGCGTCCCACGACGAACGCGGCCTTGCGGCCGGGAAGGTCGTGCGCGGTGACGTCGACGACCTCGCTGGCGAAGTGGAAGTCGTCGCTCACGTCCGACCTCGGCGCCGGAAACGACACTTGAAGAACATCAGGAACGATGGGAAGAACTCGCTCACGAAGTTGATCTTCTTGCCCTCGTCGAAGCCGCGGGCGACATAGTTGACGGGGACTTCCATCGGGCTGTAGCCGTTCTTGACGAGCATGCACGCCAGCTCGATGTCGAAGCTGAAGCCCGTGGCGGCGAACTCGACGCCCTCGATGCACTCGCGGCGGAAGACCTTGAACATCGTGTTCACGTCGGTCACCCGCTGCTGGTAGAGGACGTTGAACGTCCGCGCGAACAGCAGCTGGGCGACGTTCATGAGGAACGCCTTGACGCGCGAGCGCGCGAAGCGGCGGACCTTCCAGTCGTCGAGCCCGAGCGATCGCGAGCCGAGCACGAAGCTGGTGCGGCGCTGGACGATCGGCTCCAGCAGCGCGTCGTAGTCGTCGAGGTCGTACTCGAAGTCGGCGTCCTGGATCAGCACGATCGTGCCGGTCGCTGCGGCCAACCCGCGGCGGACGGCGGCGCCTTTGCCGCGCGGCCGGTCCTCGTAGATGATCTGGAGCCCGGGGCGTCCCTCGAACGTCTGCGCGATCTCGCGGGTCCCGTCGGTGCTGTTGCTCTCGACGACGATGACCTCGTGCGGGATGACGAACTGCTTGCCCAGGAGCTCGTCGAGCACGGCGCGCAGGTACGCGGCCTCGTTGAACACGGGCACGATCACCGACAACCGCTCGGCCGCCTCGGACTCGTCGGCGCGCTCGAAGATCGACACGTACGTCCCGGTCGGCACCCGCACGGCTCGTCGCGCCGAGGCCGACGCGCGTGCGCGATGCCCGGCTACCGGTGGTGCCCGGAAGGGCGAGGTCGAGCGCGCGGGTCACCGTGTACGACGTGTTCAGGCCCGATTGGCGCGACGAGGCGCAGGCCGCCGCGTTCGAGCATGCTGCGCAGGTTCTCGGAGTTGAAGTAGACGGCCTTCCAGTGAAAGAAGCGCCGCCAGTTGCGGCGCAGGATGCGTCCGGGAGCGAGGCGGCATTGCTGTAGACGACGACGAGCAGGGCTCCGGCTCGGAAGGCGCGCCGCCAGTTCGGCGGCGACGTCCGAGGCGCGCGGGCACGCCTCGAGCAGCTGGTTGAGCACGACCATGTCGACGTCCTGCGCCGATGCGCGCGACGATCGGAGAGACGTCGGCCTCGTGTACGAGCCGGAGCGTCTGCTCGCGCGTGAGCCGGACCGCGTCGACGTGCGCCGACGGGCCTGACGCTCACGTCGTCGGCCATGCGACCGGCGACGAGCACGCGCGCAGGCGCCCGACCGCGGTGGGCGCGATGCACTTCGGTCGCGTATCGGAGCACGTCGTCGAGCTCCTTGCGGACGTGCTCGCGATCCTCGATCGTTGCGTCGCCGCCGGCCGACGCGAACGTCGAAGTAGTCGCGCACCTCGCGCGCGGGCGGGTTGACGTAGACGACGTCGCAGCTGCGGCACTGCACGAAGCGGGCGCCGCGCTCGTGGAAGAGGTAACGCTCGGCGTCGGCGCCGCACGCCGGGCAGCTCGTGAAGCGGGCGTTGGCGCGCGAGCGCGCGACCGCCTCGGTGGGGACGAACTCGAACCGGCGACCGATCTGATCAGTGGGCTGAGCGGACATCAGCGATTCGCGGCGGCCGCGAGCAGGACCCCGTCAACGGCCGGCAGGAGCGGTTGCCGGCATCGGGCGAGGATAGCGTCGGCGCCGGGCACACGGGGCTGCTAGCTTCACCGCCCATGCTCGCGGCCAAGCAGGCCTGCCCGATCTGCGGCAGCGACACCGCTGACTTGGCCACGATCCGGTCGACTTCAGCCGCGTCGAGTTCTCGTTCCGGCGCTGCGACGCATGCGGCCTGGTGTTCGTCGCCAACCCTCGCGTGGACTTCGCGCGCGCTCTACGACGCCGCGTACTACCGCGGCGAGGGAGCGGACTCGTTCGTCAAATACCTCGAGGAGATGGGCAACCCGGACACGATCCGCGCGTACGAATGGCGCGGGATCACGCGGGCGTCGCAGAGCCTGTGCGACACCAAGGCCGTCAGGTGGCTCGACTTCGGCTGCGGGCTCGGGGGCCTCGTCCGGCTATCGCGCGCGCTCACGGCTTCCCGAACGTCTACGGCTACGACCAGGGATGGGGCGCCGACTGGGCCCGCGAGCACGGGACCCCGCTGCTCGACGAGGACCAGCTCCGCGACCAGGCGGGGAGCTTCGACGTGGTGACGGCCATCGAGGTCGTCGAGCACATCCCGGGCCCACTCGAGCCGATGCGGCAGATCGCCTCGCTGCTGAAGCCCGGAGGCGTCTTCTTCCTGACGACCGGGAACGCCGCGCGTCCACCGCGACTCGTTCACCAGGTGGACGTACGTGCACCCCGACATCCACGTCGCGTACTTCGAGCCGCGCACGCTCAGCGAGGCCTATCGCCGCGTCGGCCTGGAGCCCTTGGCCGCCGGCTTTCTGCCCGGCCACGAGGACATCATCCGCTACAAGGTCCTGCAGGACGCTCGGCGGCACGTCGCGCAACCGCCTCGAACGTCTCGTCCCGTGGCGGGTCGCCAGCCGTGTGGTCGACCAGCGCTACAAGCTCAGCGAGCAGCCGCTCGCGCGCAAGCCGGCTCGCTAGTCTGGCGGCGATGAGCCGACTCAGACCCACGCCGGCCGCCCGCTACATCCATCCGAAGGCCGCCGCCCTGCGTGGAGCAGGAGGGCGACCACGACGCCGACCTCGAGCGTCTCCGGCGAGAGCGCGCCGAACTATCTGTCCTGGGTTGCGGAGCTCTGCAGTCGGCCGTCTCGGCCACCGCGTCCTCGAGGTGGGCGCCGGGCTCGGCGCCATCACCGGCGCGCTACGAGCAGGGGCGCGAGGTGGTCGCCAACGACGTGTCCGCGGCCTGCGTGCGAGCGCTGCGCGAGCGCTTCGCCGACCATCCGAACGTGCGCGTCGAGGATCGCGACCTGCGCACGCTGGAGCTGGATGAGCGCTTCGACTCGGTGCTCATGGTCAACGTGCTCGAGCACATCGCCGACGACGTCGAGGCGCTGCGGGGGCTCAGCCGGCTGCTCGTCCCCGGCGGGAATGTCGTCGTGTACGTGCCCGCCCTCAACGGGTTGTACGGGGCGCTCGACCAGAAGATCGGCCACTATCGCCGCTACTCGGTCTGGCGGCTGCGCGAGGTCTTCCGAGAGGCGGGACTGGAGCCGGTCGAGCTGCGCTGGGTCAACTTCGTCGCGATCCCGGCCTGGGCCGCGTTCGGACGTGGCGACGTCAACGACCCCCAGCGGAGCAGCAAGCTCCTGTCGCTGTGGGATCGTACCGCGGTGCCGGCCGCGCGCTTCGTCGAGGCGCACGTGCGAACGCCGATCGGGTTGAACGTCCTCGGCGTCGGCCGCCGGCTCGCCTGAGCGCACTGGCGATGGATTTCGAGGCGCGCCGAATCCTGGTGACAGGCGGTTCGCTCGGGATCGGTCTCGAGGTGAGCCGCGAGCTCG
This sequence comes from uncultured Solirubrobacterales bacterium, assembly GCA_963757235.1. GTDB lineage: Bacteria > Actinomycetota > Thermoleophilia > Solirubrobacterales > Solirubrobacteraceae > Palsa-465. The sequence goes on from CAVWRC010000016.1 coordinate 190,817, forward strand.
CGAGGCGAGGAGCTCGTGTGATCGTGGCGGCGAGAGGAATCGAGGCGATCGAAGCCGCGATCGACGCCCTCGACGGCACGCGGCCACGAGGGAATCTCGCTCGACGTCTCCGATCCTCGGGCCTGGGAGGAGGCGGCGGTCGGGATCGACGCCGGCGGCGAGCTCCACGGCCTCGTGACCGCCGCGGGGGTCCTCGGCCCGATCGGCGCGCTCGAAGAGCTGCCGGCGGCGGACCTGATCGAGACGATCGCCATCAACCTCGTCGGGACGATGCTCGCGCTCCAGTTCGCGCTGCCCCGCCTGCGCGCGAGCGGTGGACGCGCGGTGACGTTCTCGGGCGGGGGTGGAACGTCGCCGCTGCCGCGCTACGACGCCTACGCGGCGTCCAAGGCGGCGGTCGTCCGGCTGACCGAGAACGTCGCGGCTGAGCGGCGAGATCGAGATCAACGCGGTCGCGCCCGGGGTTCGTCGCGACGCGGATGCACGACGAGACGCTCCGAGCTGGTCCCGAGGCCGCCGGTCAGAGCTATTACGAGCGCACGCAGCGAGCAACTGCGCGCAGGCGGCTTCCCGGCGTCCGAGGCCGCCGAGCTGGTGGCGTTCCTGCTCGGTCCGGACGCGGCCGGCATCACCGGCCGGCTCATCAGCGCCCAATGGGACCCGTGGAGAGACGAGGAGTTCCGGGAACGCCTGCGAAACGACTCAGACCTGGCGAAGCTGCGACGAATCGATGAGCAGTTCTTCACGCGGCTCCCCGGTAGGACGGGATCGCTCGCCGGATCGACGCCGAGCGCCGGCCATGAGCGACGACCGCGCCGGCGTCTTCGTCGACCGCGACGGCGTCATCAACGAGCTCGTTCCCGACCCCGTCAGCGGCCGGCCGGAATCGCCGCTGCGCGTCGATGACGTCCGCCTGATCCCGGGCGCTGCGGCCGCCTTGCGGGGCCTGACCGACGCCGGCTGGCGCCTGGTGGGCGTCTCCAATCAGCCCGAGCGCCGCCAAGGGTCTTGTGCGCGCTCGCCGAGCTGCACGCGATCCAGGCACGAGTCCTCGAGCTGCTGGCCGCGGAAGGTGCGCGTTTCGACGATTTCCGCCTCTGCCTGCACCATCCCGAGGGCGTGGTTCCGGAGCTCGCCGGGGAGTGCGACTGCCGCAAGCCCGCCCCGGGCATGCTGCTCGCCGCGGCAGACGAGCTGGACATCGACCTCGGGCGCTCGTGGATGGTCGGCGACACCGACGGGGACGTGCAGGCCGGGCGCGCGGCGGGGTGCCGGACGATTCTCGTCGAGCATCCCGGCAGCGCGCACAAGCGGACAGCGGAACTTCACCCGGACGCGGTCGTCAGCGATCTGACGGCCGCCGCAGGCATTATCCTGGCCGCGAAGGGAGTACATTGAGCCCGGTGATAGACGACCTCAACGTCAAGATCTTCGCCGACGGCGCGGATCTGGACGCGATCCTCGCCCTGGCCGCCGACAAGCGGATCGCCGGGTTCACGACCAATCCGACGCTGATGTGGAAGGCGGGCCTGACGGACTACGAGGAGTTCGCCAAGCGCCTGCTCGAGCGGATCACCACGCACCCGATCTCGTTCGAGGTGTTCGCCGACGACGCGGATGAGATGCGCCGCCAGGCGCTGATGATCGCCGAGTGGGGCGACAACGTGTACGTCAAGATCCCGGTCTCGACGACCGAGCGGCGAGTCGATGGCGCCGCTGGTGCGCGAGCTGTCGGAGAGCGGCGTGAAGGTCAACGTGACGGCCGTGTTCACGACCGCGCAGGTCGAGCTGCTCACCGAGGCGGTCAAGGACGGCGCCCCGTCCTACATCTCGGTGTTCGCCGGACGGATCGCCGACGCGGGCATCGATCCGGTCCCGCTGATGGCGCGCGCCGTCGACATCATGGTGGCGGCGCCGCGCTCCGAGCTGATCTGGGCCTCTCCTCGGGAGATACTCAACGTCGTCCAGGCTGATCAGGTCGGGTGTCACATCATCACCGTCACCCACGACCTGCTCAAGAAGCTCGACCTGCTCGGCAAGGATCTCGACCAGTACTCGCTGGAGACCGTGCAGATGTTCCGCCGCGACGCGCTCGCCGCCGGCTTCTCTCTGTAACCGAATGAATCGTGTCTGCGTTACCGGCGGGGCCGGGTTCATCGGCTCCACGCTCGCTGACCGCCTGCGGTCCGACCGGCGCCGAGGTGGTGATCGTCGACGACTTCCGCACCGGTCGCCGCGAGTTCGTCGCCGACCTGCTGGAGGATCCAGGGGTCACCCTGCACGAAGGCGACGTGCTCGATGAACAGGCTGCTGCGGCGCGCGTTCGAGGGCTGTGACTGGGTGTTCCACCTTCAGGCCAACGCCGACGTTCGTCACGGCCTCGAGCACCCGCGCCAGGATCTCGAGCAGAACACGATCGCCACCGCGACCGTGCTCGAGGCGATGCGGGCCGCAGGACGTGACACGGATCGCGTTCTCCTCGACCGGCTCGGTGTACGGCGAGCCCGAGGTGTTCCCGACCCCGGAGGACGCTCCGTTCCCGCTGCAGACCTCGCTGTACGCCGCCTCGAAGCTCGCCGGCGAGGGCATGATCGGCGCCTACGCTCACGGCTTCGGCTTCACCGGCGTGGTGCTGCAGGTTCGTCTCGATCCTCGGTGAGCGCTACACCCACGGCCACGTGTACGACTTCTACTGCGCGCTCAAGCGCGACCCCCACCGGCTGCGCGTGCTGGGCGACGGACGTCAGGAGAAGTCCTACCTGTACGTCGAGGACTGCATCGCCGGGATCCTCACCGCGGCCGAGGCCCACGAGTCGCGGCCGGGAGAGCTCGGCGTCTACAACCTGGGCCGCGACGAGACGGTCGTCGTCGACGACTCGGTGGCGCTGATCACGCGAGCACATGGGCGTCTCGCCCGGAGATCGAGTACACCGGAGGCCGGCGCGGATGGGCCGGCGACAGCCCGCTGATCCACCTCGACTGCTCGCGCATCCGCTCTCTGGGCTGGGCCCCGACGCTCACGATCCGCGAATCGATCGTGCGCACGCTCGATTGGTTCGACGCCAACCCGTATGCCTGGGAGAGCGCGATCGCGTCCGGGGCCGGAGCGGCATGAGCGTCATCTTCAGCCGCGCTCCGCTGCGCATCTCGCTCGGCGGCGGGGGGACCGACCTGCCCTCCTACTACCGCGAGCACGGCGGCTTCCTCGTCGCCGGCGCGATCGACAAGTACATCTACATGCTGATGCACACGGTCTTCCAGCGCCGCTACCGGATGAAGTACTCCGAGACCGAGGACGTCGCAGGAGATCGCCGATATCCAGCATCCGATCCTGCGCGAGACGCTCGCGCGCCACTGGCGCGGGAACCCGGTCGAGATCGCATCGGTGGCCGACGTGCCGTCCGGGACCGGGATGGGCTCCTCCGGCGCGTTCACGGTCGCGCTGATCAAGGGGCTGGCCCACGCCCGGCGCACCTCGATCACCCAGTCCGCGCTGGCCGAATCGGCGGCCGAGATCGAGATCGACATCCTCCACGAGCCGTGCGGCAAGCAGGACCCGTACGTCGCCGCGCACGGCGGGATCTGCGCCTACACGTTCAACCAGGACGGGACGGTGACCGTCGAGCCGCTCGAGCTCTCGCCCGCAGACGCTGCGCGCGCTGCGCGAGCAGATGCTGCTGTTCTACACCGGCGAGGCCCGTGACGCCTCGGCCGTCCTGGCCGACCAGGACACCCGGACCAAGACCGGCGACGACGAGATGCTCCAGAACATGCACCGGACCAAGGAGATCGGGCTCCAGAGCCGTGATCTGCTGGTCGCCGGTGACCTGTTCGCCTACGCCGAGCTGATGCACGAGCACTGGCTCAACAAGCGCAAGCGCTCCCCGGGGATGGCGACGAGCCGGATCGACGAGCTCTACACGCTGGCGCGCCGCAGCGGCGTGATCGGCGGCAAGCTGGTCGGCGCCGGTGGTGGCGGGTTCCTGCTCGTCTACGCCCGCAACCCCGCCGACACGCGTCAGGCGATGGCCGCCGCGGGCGCCACCGAGCTCCCGTTCGACTTCGAGTTCGTGGGAGCTCAGTCGAGCGAGTACGCGTGAGCGTCGCCGCCGGCAGCGTGCCTGATCGGCCGGGCTGACCGTCGCGATCGCCGGATGCGGGCTGATCGGCCGCAAGCGCGCGCGAGGCGCTGCGGCCGCGCGACCGCGTGCTCGGCGCCACCGATCCCGTCTCGGCCCGGGCCGAGCAGCTCTGGTCGGCGAGCACGGCGGGCGGGCATGCGCCGACATCGACGAGCTGCTGAGCCTCGGTGCCGGACGTGGTGGTCGTGGCGACCACGCACGATCAGCTCACGCCGCTGGCCGCAGCGGGCGCTCGAGGCCGGCAGCCACGTCCTGGTGGAGAAGCCGGCGGCCTCGGGACCGGCCAGGTCGAGTCGCTGCGTCGAGGCCGCCGAGCGCGGCCGGGCGGCGCGTCAAGGTCGGCTTCAACCATCGCTTTCACCCCGCGCTGCGCGACCTTGCCGCCGAGGTCCACTCCGGCGCGCCACGGAGCGCTCATGCATCTGCGCGGCGCGCTACGGCCACGGCGGCCGGCTCGGCTACGACCGCGAGTGGCGCGCGCAGCCGCGGCGGTCGGGCGGCGGCGAGCTGATCGACCAGGGCATGCACCTGCTCGACCTCACCCACTGGCTCGCCGGGCCGCTCCCGCTGCACTCGGCGCTGCTTCGCACCCACTTCTGGGACATGCCGGTGGAGGACAACGCGGCGCTGATCCTCGGGGAAGCGCGACGGCCGCACGGCGCCGTGGGCGATGCTGCACGTGACCTGGACCGAGTGGAAGAACCTGTTCTCGATCGAGGTCTACTGCCGCACCGCCAAGCTCCAGGTCGACGGCCTCGTTCGCTCCTACGGTCCGCAGACCCTTCGCATCTATCGCATGAGCCCGGAGCTCGGACCGCCGGAGCTCGAGGAGCGGACCTACGGCGACCGAGGACCTCTCCTGGGCGGCGGAGTGGGAGCACTTCGCGGCCGCGCTCGGATCGCGGCGCGCCGGCTGCTCGGCGACCTCGACGACGCCCACTACGCCTGGACGCAGATCGAGGCCGCCTACGCGTCGTCTCCCGACTACGCCGAGGTGAGAGCTGGAGTGGGCGCCTGATGGCCGGAGGCGCCCGCGGCAGCCGCTTGATGGCGGACGAGCTTCCACCGATCTGCCTGCTCGCCGGCGGTCTCGGGACGCGCCTGGGCGAGACCGTGCGCGACACCCCCAAGCCGCTCCTGGACGTCGCCGGCGAGCCGTTCCTGATCCATCAGCTACGGCTGCTCGCCGCGTCACGGAGCGGCTCGGGTCGTGCTCTGCGTCGGCTATCTCGGCGAGCTCATCGAGGAGCGGATCGGGCCGTCGCAGTTCGGCATCGAGATCAGCTACAGCTACGACGGGCCGACGCCCGATCGGGACTCTCGGTGCCGTCCGGAAGGCGGCGCCGGCGCTGGGTGAGCGGTTTCTGGTGCTCTACGGCGACACCTACCTGCGCCTCGACTACCGGGCCGTGGTGGCCGCGTGGGAGGCCAGCGGGCTTCCCGCGCTGATGACCGTGCTGCGCAACGAGGGCCAGTGGGACGTCTCCAACGTCGTGCTTCGACGGGACGCGCGTCACCGACTACGACAAGCGCGCCCCGCTGCCGGAGATGAGCTGGATCGACTTATGGGCTCGGTGGGCTCCGGGCGGAGACGCTGGACGCTGCGTCGCCGACACCGTCGACGACCTCGCCGACCTCTACCACGAGCTGGCCGAGCGCGGCGAGCTGTTCGGATTCGTCGCCACCGAGCGCTTCTTCGAGATCGGGACCCCGCCTCGCTGGCCGAGACCGGCGAGTTCCTGGCCGGCCTCGGAGGCCCAGAGGGAACTCGCCGGGCGCCCTGATCTTCGGGCCGTTCGCGGTCGCACCGAGCAGCTCAGTGGACGGCTTGCTCAGGACGGGCTTGCCCACTCCGGCTCTGTAGCGGAGGCAAAGTCGATAGCCCGAGCCGGCGGGTCCGGCCAGTCGCGCACATGGGTCGAGCTCGAGGCCGCAGGAGTCACGCCAGTTCGTCAATGCGGCTACGTTCGGCGCGAACCAATTGGAGCTGTCACCCGCATGCTCAGCGCCCCGGAAGAGGCGGGCCACGGGCATGTTCCGATCTTCGCACATCCATCAGGTGATCCGAGACCGCCAGCTCGATCGAGACGCTGTCGCGGGTCACGTCGGCGTACGTCTGTACGGGTCTCATAGCGGCGGCGTAGCTCGGCGATCGACAGGAAGATGTCGCGGTCGGTCTCCACAGCCGTCGTTCGCCGGAATCTATCTGTAGCCTGCCCGCGCATGTCCCCACGCCGAAGCGCGCTGATCACCGGCATCACCGGCCAGGATGGCTCGTACCTGGCGGAGTTGCTGCTGGACAAGGGCTACGAGGTCCACGGGATGGTGCGTCGCTCCTCGACCGAGAGGTTCGACCGGATCGAGCACCTGCGGGATCGGGTCACCCTTCACCAGGCCGACCTCCTGGACGAGCGTTCACTCGTGGATGCACTGCGGGCGGCGCAGCCGGACGAGATCTACAACCTGGCGGCGATGTCGTTCGTGGCGGTGTCGTGGATCCAGCCCACGCTGACTGCGGAGTTCACCGGGGTGGGCGTGACACGGATGCTCGAGGCCATGCGAGAGGTCTGCCCGCGAGGCTCGCTTCTATCAGGCCTCCTCCAGCGAGATGTTCGGCAAGGTTCGCCAGGTCCCGCAGAACGAACTGACACCGTTCTACCCGCGCTCGCCCTACGGGGTGGCCAAGGTCTACGGCCACTTCATCACGGTCAACTACCGCGAGTCCTACGATCTGCACGCGAGCAGCGGGATTCTGTTCAATCACGAGTCAGAGCGCCGGGGGCTGGAGTTCGTGACGCGCAAGATCACCTGGCACGCCGCCGCGATCAAGCTCGGGTTGGCCGAGAAGCTCCACCTCGGAAACCTCGACGCCGAGCGGGACTGGGGCTACGCCAAGGACTACGTCGAGGCGATGTGGCTGATGCTCCAGCAGGATCTCCCGGGCGACTACGTCATAGCCACCGGAGAGGCGCACTCGGTGCGGGAGTGTCTGGAGATCGCGTTCGACCAGGCTGGCGTTGACGATCGACGATCACGTCGTGATCGATGAGTCGCTCAAGCGGCCGGCCGAGGTCGACCATCTGATCGGCGACGCCTCCAAGGCGAAGCGAGAGCTCGGCTGGGTGCCGAGAACCAGCTTCGAGGAGCTGATCCGGCTGATGGTCGATGCCGACTATCAGCTGCTCAGCGGAGGCGGCCAGCTGGCGCGGGCGCAGGCGGCCCAGGCCCGATCGGAAGCGAAGCCCGTCGCCGACCACCCGTAGCGTGGCGCGCGACCGACGACCGGCACGCGCTCGTGACCGGCCTCACCGGCCAGGACGGGTCGTTCCTGGCCGACCTGCTGCTCGGACGTGGCTATCGGGTCACCGGGATGATTCGGCCTTGCGCGCCCGAGGGACTGGGTCTAGCCGAGCATCTGCGGGGCCAGGTCGAGCTTGTGGAAGGCGACCTGCTCGATCCCGAGAGCCTCCGAGAGGCGGTCGCACGCACGCTTCCGGACGAGCTCTACCACCTCGCCGCGCCGTCGTTCGTCCCCGAGTCCTGGAAGCGACCGGCGCGAGACGCTGGCCGCGATCGGCGGCGCCACCGCGACGCTGATCGAAGCGGTTCGGGAGCACAGCGCGCAGACACCGGGTGTTCGTCGCCGGCTCCGGTGCGATGTTCGGAGCCGCCCCCGAGAGCCCCCAGCGCGAGGACACGCCGTGCTGGCCGGAGACGCCGTATGCGACCGCCAAGCTGGCCGCGCACCAGCTCGTTGGCGAGCTGCGGGGAAACGACGGGCTGTTTGCCTGCTCCGGCATCCTCTACAACCACGAGTCGGAGCGCCGGCCCGAGTCGTTCGTCACGCGCAAGATCACCCGTGCGGCCGCGGCGATCAAGCTGGGCCTGGCCGAGCGCGTCGAGCTCGGCGACCTGAGCGCGGTGCGCGACTGGTCGTTCGCCGGCGACGTGATGGACGGGGCGTGGCTGATGCTCCAGCAGGACGAGCCGGATGACTACATCCTGGCCAGCGGCATCGGGCACACGGTGGCCGAGTTCGCCGAGGCCGCCTTCGCCTGCGTCGGCCTGCGCGCGGAGGATCACGTAAGCGTGGACACGACGCTGCGCCGGCCGCCCGAGCCGACGCCACGCGTCGGTGACCCGAGGCGAGCCCGGGAGCGCCTGGGCTGGCGTCCCACGCTGTCGTTCGAGCAGCTCGTCGAGCGGATGGTCGACGCCGACCTGCGTGCCTTACGCTAGCTTGCCGATGGCGACACGTGCTCAGATCGAGTCGGCGAGAGCGCGCACTCAGGTGGTCGAGGGGCCGCAGCAGCTGCGGTCCGGACCCTCCCGATTCGGACGAGCCGGGCTCCTCGCGCGCAGCGCCGTGCTCCGGCTCACGAAGCCGCTGGCTGTCCGCGAGTCGCTGGTCGACGAGCATCTTCTGGTTGGGCTCGAGGCCCTGGCAGTGGACACGGCGGTCTCGCATCGGGCCGCCAGTTCGTTTCCCGAGCCCCTGACACCCGAGCTGGTCGTCGACGTGCCGACAGAGCTTCGGGCCCCTCTTCATGCACGCAGGCGACCGCGTCATGACTCCGTTCGTGCAGGCGCACGGCTTCTGGGAGGCCAGTGAGACCAGGTTCCTTCGCGACGCCCTGCACGAAGGGATGACGTTCATCGACGTGGGGGCCAACACCGGGTATTTCTCGGTGCTCGGGTCGAGGCTGGTCGGGGCGACCGGCCGGGTGTTCGCCGTGGAGCCGGAGCGGCGCAATATCGCGGTCCTCAAGGCCAACCTGTGGCGCCATGGCTGCGACAACGCGGTCATTCTGCCGATCGCCGCGCACCGGCAGCGAGGATTCTTACCGCTGCGCCTCAACGACGAGAACCGCGGCGATCACCAGGTCGGCTGGAGCGACGAAGCGAGCGCGCTGGTCCCGAGCGCGCGCCTGGACGACCTGCTCGCCGGCGTGTCGGTGGACGTCGCCAAGGTAGACACGCAGGGCGTCGACCACGACGTGATCGACGGGCTCTCAGGGCTGTTCCCCCCGGATCGCCGGCCACGATCATGTGCGAGTTCTGGCTCGAGGGGATGGCGGAGCGGGACATCGATCCCGATGAGGTGCTCCGCGGATATCAGCGGCTTGGCTTCGACCTCGGTCTGCTCGAAGAGGACGGTTCGGTGCGTGTCGCCTCGGCACCCGACATCATCGCGGCCGCCGCCGGTTGGGCGGGTCAGTACTGTAAACGTGGTCCTTCGGCGCGGCTAGCGCACCATGAGGATCTCGCTTCCGCGCGGCGGTCGCCGTTGCTTTGACATCATTGCAGCGAGTGCTGGACCGCCTGGCCGTAACGCCGACTCAGTACCGCCGCGTCGCCTACGTCACGCTGGCCGCGCTCACGCTGATCGTGATGACCGGGGCGGCCGTGCGGCTGACGGACTCCGGGCTGGGCTGCGCCAACTGGCCCAAGTGCGGGGGGACTCCGCTGCCGCCGCTCAGCTCGCACGCTCTGATCGAGTTCGGCAACCGAGCAGTCTCCGGGATCGTGGGGATCATCACAATCGTGGCCGCCGTATTGGCGTTCACCCGGCGCCCGTTTCGGAGGGACCTGGCGATCCTCGCCGTGCTGCTCCCGCTCGGAGTGCTGGCCCAGGCGGTGCTAGGGGGCTTCACCGTGCTCGAGCACCTCGCACCGGGGTTCGTGATGGCCCATTTCAGCCTCTCTTTGATCATCCTGGTGGCCGCGGTCGCGCTGGCCTGGCGAGCCACGTTTGAGCCCGGGTCGCGCCCGCTGTCGAACGATCGCCTCGGCGTCTGGTCCGTCCGCGCGCTGCTTCCGCTCGGCGCCCTGACCATCTTCGCCGGCACGGCCGCCACGGCGGCCGGACCGCATTCCGGCGGGGTCACCGGCCAGCACGTCCACCGGCTGCACTTCAAGGGCGCCGACACGCTCACGTGGACCATCCACCAGCACGCCGCGATCGCGGCTCTGTTCGGGGTCGTCACCATCGCCGTTTGGCTGCTCCAGCGCCACCGAGGGGCGAGCGAGCGGATGATGGAGCCGCTGACCGTCCTGGGGGTGCTGCTCGCGGCCCAGGGCCTCGTCGGCAGCGTTCAGTACGAGCTCCACCTCCCGTCCGACATGGTCTGGATCCATGTGACGCTTGCCACGTTCACGTGGCTCACCGTGCTGTGGTCGGTGGCGGTGGCGGGACGCCTGGCCCCCCGGGCGGTCGAGGTGCCGGCGGACAGCCGCGCCGGCGGGACCGAGCCCCGCGGGCTCGAGCTGGTCGGCCGCTTGGACTAACTCCAGGGCCCGAGGCCCTCGCTCAGAGCGCGGCCGTCACGTCAGATATGATGTGAAGCGATGCGCGCGGGTGAGTTGGTTCGTGGCCTACGGGAGCGGCACGGCCTGAGTCAGGCTGCGCTCGCCTACCGGGCCGGAACCACGCAGCAGGCGATCTCTCGGATCGAGCAGGGCAAGGTGTCGCCGACGGTGGACATGCTGACGCACCTCGCCGCCGCTTGTGGGGAGGAGTTGGTGCTCGATGCGCGTCCCCGCGGCGTTCCGTTCGAGGACGCGCAGCTTGCTGAGCAAGCACGGCTGGCGATGGACAAGCGGCTGCAGCTGGCCTCCAGCTGGAACCGGTTTGCCGGCGAGATCAGGGGCAAGGCATTGAAGGCACTCGAGCGTGGTTGACGAGCCGCCGCTTGAGGTCGAGCAGCTGCTTCGCGTGCTCGTCGAAGCACCAGGTCGACTATGTGCTTATCGGAGGTGTCGCCATCCAGGCCTACGGCCACGTACGGACGACGGTCGACCTCGACGTGATCGCGGCGTGGACGCCAGAGAACATGCGCCGGCTGGCTCTCGCGCTCGAGAAGCTCGAAGCGCGGTTGCGGGGGGTCGACGCTGACCTTCTGGGAATCGACCTCACCGACCCGCAGCAGCTGCTCGAGGGCGGTAACTTCCTTATGCGCACCCCGTATGGCGACCTCGACGTGTTTGCCGTTGACCAGACAGCCGGCGCTCCCCCCTCCTACGAGCAGCTCCGGGCCCACGCTGTTCCGATCGAGGCGCTTGGTGTGACCATGCTCGTCGCCCATCCAGAGGATCTGATCCGGATGAAAAGCGCGGCGTCGCAGTTTCGTGACCGTCCCGAGCCCAAGCGCCGCCAGGACCTCGACGACATCGCGGTGCTCGAGCGACTTCGCGCCCCCGGAGCGGGTTCGTGACGGCCCCGTAGGCCACCAAGGTCCCGGATCGAGTTCGCTCAGCGCTACGATCGTCGCGGGTTTTTTGTCGATGTCGGCTGGACGGATCACACAGCCCCAATCCCCGGCGGCGCGTAACAACGATGCCTCGCTGATCATCCTCGTCGTCGACGACGAGTCGGATCTGCGCGAGATGCTGACGCGATCGTTCTCGCGCGAGGGCCACCGGGTGATGGCAGTGGGCGACGGCCGCTCGGCGATCGACCGCGCCAGCACCGACCACTTCGACATCATCCTGCTCGACGTCGCGCTCGGCCCAGGGCCGGACGGATACGAGGTGTGCCGCACGCTGCGGGCGCGGCGCAACGTGGTGCCGATCATCATGCTCACCGCGCTCGACTCCGAGGCGGACGCGGTGCTCGGCCTGGAGGCCGGGGCCGACGACTACGTCACCAAGCCGTTCGGACTGGCCGAGCTGCGCAGCCGGATCCGGGCCGTGCTGCGGCGCGCCGGGACGCGCGCGATGGGCGACGAGGTGCTGGTGGTCGGCCCGATCGCGCTCGACCGCGCCCAGCGCGAGGTCACCATGGACGGCCGGCCGGTGCGTCTGACCTTCTCCGAGTTCGAGCTGCTGGACGCGCTGATGGGAGATCCGGGCCGGCTGCTGAACCGCCAGGAGCTCCTGCGGGCGATCTGGGGGGACAGCGCCTACCGCGACCCGCGCGCGATCGACGTTCACATCCGGCATCTGCGCGAGAAGCTCGAACCCGAGCCCGACAAGCCGCGGTTCATCCTCACCGTACGCGGCGCGGGGTACCGGCTCAGGGCGGTGTAGACGTGCCCGTGCGGCCGACACGCCGCGCCCTCGGACTGCGCGGCAGGATCATCGGCGTCGTCCTGTTCACCGCCGTGGCGACCCTCGCCGTGGCTGCGCTCGCGCTGCTGGGGCCGCTAGAGCAGTCGCTGAAGAACGCCGAGCTGAACACGCTGCGAGGCGAGGTCGGCAGCACGAAGCGCACAGGCCCGAACAGCTTCGCGGACACGGTCCAACCGTTCCAGCTGAGATATCTGGGCCTGATTGCCGAGGCCGACTTCCAGCCCGTCAAGCAGGCGGCCAGCGGCGGAGCGGCCATTCAGCCGGACGTCCGGGCGCGCGAGACGCCGTGCGGCTATGGCACGGACTACGACCAGGACGAGTGCCTGCACAACCTCGGTGTGCAGGCCAAGAACAAGATCAGTGACGCGGAGGGCACCCTCCGGACGGCTACCGGGGCAACCGAGGTCGCACTCCTCGGCTACGCCGAACCGTCCGGTCAACATTCCAAGGTGATTCAAACGACCACGCCCTCCGATATCGCCCAGCTCGATCCAGACGCGGACGATGTGATCAAGGCGTTCCACAGCAAGGGCGCCCTCTACTCCATCGGCACGATGGGCGGCACACAGTTCGCGCGGGCTGCTCTGCCCTTCACCACGCGGGTCCCCGGCGGAGGAACCGAGACTTGGGTCCTGGTTGTGCGCAAGCCGCTCGACACCGTCAATGCCGCCGTGGCCACGGTGCGCCGGGCGTTCCTGTACGCCGCCCTAGCCGGGCTCGGACTGACACTGATCCTCGGCATCCCGCTGTCGGGCACGATCGTCCGGCGCTTGCGCCGACTCCGTCAGGCGGCGCTTCAGCTCGCCGCCGAGGGACCGCCCGTGGAGGTTCCCGCCGAGCGTGGCCGTGACGAGGTCGGGGACCTGGCCCGGGCGTTTGACCAGATGCAACAGCAGCTCCTGCACCAGGAGGAGGCGCGCCGGGCCTTCGTCTCGACCGCATCGCACGAGCTGCGCACGCCGCTCGCCTCGCTCGACGGGATGCTCGAGCTGCTCGACGACGATCTGCGTAGCGGCGATCCGGACCTCGCCGACGCTCACTCCCTGCTCGAGCGGGCGCGCACCCAGTCGCGCCGGCTGGCTCGGCTCGCGGCCGACCTGCTCGACCTGAGCCGGCTCGACGCGCAGGTCCAGCTGCGCTCCGAGCCGGTCGAGCTCGGCGAGCTTAGCCGTGCCGTGCTGGCCGAGTTCGAGCTCGGAACCGAGGAACGCGGGATCGTCTCAACGCTCGACGACTCGGTCGGCCAGGTGTGGGCGCGCGGCGACCCCGGCTCGATCGCCCGGATCGTCCGGATTCTGCTCGACAACGCGGTCCGCGTCAGCCCGCAGGGGGGCGAGGTCACGGTCGAGCTCCGCAACGGCGAGAACGTCTCGCTCACGGTCCACGACGAAGGCCCCGGGGTGCCCCCCGATGAGCGCGAGCTGATCTTCGAGCGCTTCCAACGCGGGAGTCTGGCCAGCGGCACCGCTGGGTTCGGCCTCGGGCTGGCCATCGGCCGGCAGCTGGCCGACCGGATGGGGGGCGAGCTCGTGCTCGAGCGCATCGATCTGCCCGGGGCGACGTTCACGCTGCGCTTGCCGGTGGCTCGAGCCCAGGAGGAGGAGCCGCTCGCGCTGGTGTAGGGCCCGGCTCGGCCGGCTGCGAGGATTAGAACCATGGACGCACGCTTGATGAAGGCGACGCTGGAGCTCGACGACCGCCACTGGTGGTACCGAGGGCGCCGGCGGATCATCCGCGCCGAGCTGGACCGGCTCGCGCTGGCCCCTGGCGCTCGCATTCTCGACGCTGGTTGCGGATCGGGCCGCACGCTTGAGGAGCTCGTCGCCTACGGGGAGGTGCAGGGAATCGAGCTCGACCCGGGCGCGGCCGGGCTGGCGATTTCCCGCGGAGTGGGGGAGGTTCAGATCGGCCGGCTGGAAGAGCTGCCCTGGGACGACGGGCAGTTCGACCTGATCACCTGCCTCGACGTGATCGAGCACACGCCGGATGACCGGGTCACCCTCAGCGAGCTGCGGCGCGTGTCCAAGCCCGGAGCGTTCCTGCTCGTGACCGTGCCGGCCTACCAGGGTCTGTGGTCGACGCACGACGTAGCCAATCACCACTATCGGCGTTATTCGCGTGCGCGCATGCGCGCTGCGGCCGGCGAGGCCGGCTGGCGGGTGCAGCGGATGACGTCGTTCAACGGTCTGCTGCTCGGTCCAGCCGCGGCGGTGCGCCTGGCCGAGCGCCGACGGCTGAACCAGCCCGTCGCCGATCACAAGCCAAACGTGACGCTCGGCCCGGAGTGGTTGAACGCCGTGCTCGAGCAGCCCTTGCGGCTCGAGGCCCGGTGGCTGGCCAGCGGCCGCAGCATGCCCGCCGGCCTGTCGCTGTTGGCCGTGCTCGAGAACCCAGGCCCGGTCGCCTGACGTCGGTGCCGGCGTGATGTGGGGTCTCGGGGCGATCGTCGGCTCGTTTGCCGCGATCCTCGGCGTCTCCAACAGCCTCGGCTATCTGCTCCCGGCGATCATCGGGCTCGAGTCGATGGGGATACCTTCGCCCGGGGAGACAGCGCTGGTCGCGGCGGCAGTGCTGGCCAGTCAGGGCAAGCTGCAAATCTGGCTGGTGATCCTGATCGGGGTGTGCTCGGCAATTCTCGGCGACAACATCGGGTACCTGCTCGGCCGGCGGTATGGGCGAAGCGTGTTCACGGCGCCCGGGCCGTTCATGCACCATCGCGTCAACGCCATCCGCTCGGGAGACAAGTTCTTCCGGCGCCACGGAGCGAAGGCGGTGTTCGTGGGACGGTGGATCGCGCTCGTCCGGTTCGCCACCGCCTGGCTGGCCGGGATCAACCGGATGCCGTTCAAGCAGTTCTTCTTCTGGAACGCCCTGGGCGGGATCACCTGGGGCGTGACCTACGGCCTGGTCGGCTACTACGGCGGACAAGCCGCCGCGCATGTGCTGGCCGAGGCCGGCATCGCGGGCTTTGCCTTGCTCCTGGTGCTACCGCTCGTCATCTACCTCTTCGTGAAGCGCCGCGAGCGCCGCGCGCTGGAGAGGTGACCACACGGGCTGTTACGTTTCGCTCGATGGAGCGACTCAACATCACGATGGATGACGAGCCGTACGAACGTCTGGCACGGATGGCCGACCGCATGCACCTCCAGCCGGGAATACTCGCTCGATCGCTCCTGCTCTCGGCCCTCGACGAGGCCGCGCTTGACGCCGAGAACGTCATCCGGCTCCTCGACGGGCTCCCAGACGCGCACAATCGCGCCCAACTCGGACGCCGACAAGCCGAGTCGAGCGAGACCATCTCGCTCGACGACCTGGCGTAGGGAGCCGGCGGCCCGGCTAAGACGCGTCCGGCTCGAGGTCGAGTGCGCAGGAGTTGATGCAGTAGCGCAGCCCGGTTGGCGCCGGACCGTCGTCGAACACGTGACCCAGGTGCCCGCCGCAGCGCTTGCACACGACCTCGGTGCGCCGCATCATCAGGCTGCGGTCCTCGCGCGTCTCGACGTTCTCGGCCACGGCCGGCTCGTAGAAGCTCGGCCACCCGGTGCCCGAGTCGAACTTCGTGTCGGAGCTGAACAGCTCGGCGCCGCAGCCGGCGCAGTGATAGGTCCCGTCGTCCTTGACGTTGACGTACTCGCCGGTGAACGGCCGCTCGGTGCCGTGCTGGCGCAGGATGTTGTACTGCTCGGGGGAGAGGCGCTCGCGCCACTGCTCGTCGGAGAGCGCCACCTCGCGGGTGTCGGTTTCGCGTTCGGTAGCCATGGAGATAACCCTAGCGTGCGGCCCGCCTCCGCTAGGGTGAACGACTGATGAAATTCGGCGTGGGCATCTTCCCGACCGAGTCCGTTCCGCCGCCCGCCGAGGTCGCGCGGATGGCCGAGGACCGCGGGTTCGAGTCCCTCGTGTTCCCCGAGCACACCCACATCCCGGCAAGTCGAGAGTCCCGCTATCCCGGCGGCGGCGAGCTCCCTCGGTACTACAGCCAGACGTTTGATCCGTTCGTCGGGTTGAGCGCGGCCGCGGCGGCGACCGAGCGGCTGCTGATCGGGACGGGCATCTGCCTGGTCATCGAGCGCGACCCGATCGTCACTGCCAAGGAGGTGGCCTCGGTCGACGTCCTGTCCGGCGGACGCTTCCTGTTCGGGGTCGGCGCCGGATGGAACGTCGAGGAGATGGCCAACCACGGCACCGACGCTTCGCACCGGTTCGGGCTGATGCGTGAGCGAATCGAGGCGATGAAGGCGATCTGGGCGCAGGACGAGGCCAGCTACTCCGGCCGCTACGTCAACTTCGAGCGGATCTGGTGCTGGCCGAAGCCCATGCAGAAGCCGCACCCGCCGGTGATCGTCGGCGGCAACGGCGCCAAGGTGCTCGATCGCGTGCTCTCCTATGGCGACGAGTGGATGCCCAACCGCAGCACCGAGGAGGAGCTGGTACCCCGGATCGGCGAGCTGAACAGGCGGGCAGCCGAGGCCGGACGCGACCCGATCCCGGTCAGCGTCATGGGGATGGCGCCCGAGCCGGCTCGCATCGACCAGCTCGAGCAGGCCGGGGTTCACCGGGTTCTGTTCTGGCTCCCGCAGGAGAGCCCCAGCGCCGTGGAGCAGGGCTTCGACCGTTTTACCGCGGTCATGGAGCAGTTCCGGACGGCGGGCTGAAACGCCGCCCGGGCGTCGCTTCCGGTGTGAAACGCGTAGTCCCTTGGCCTCCTCTTGCTCTCATGCCTGCTATCATGCTTTCGCATGGAGCAGTTCTCTGTTCGACTGAGCGACGAGCGCGGGCAAGCGGTGCGACGCCTGGCGGCGGCACGGCGCGCCAGCATCAACCAGACCTTCGAGGACCTGGTCGCGGCGGCGACCGACCCGGCGCTGGCCGATGATGAGTCTCAGGCGCTGCGCGAGCGACTCGCTCGTGCGGGGCTGCTCTTCGACCTCGCTGCCTTGCCCGACGTACAAGCGCCGACCGAGGAGGAGCTCACGCGCGCTAGGGCGGCTGCGGGCCGCGGGACGCCGCTGGCGCAATTGGTCAGTGAGGGGCGACGCTGAGCGCCCTGTGGGACTCCTCCGCCCTAGTCAAGCTCTACGCGGACGAGGTCGGCGCGCAGGAGGTCAGATTGTGGCGGGGCGCGATGGTGATGAGCGCGCTGTCGATGACCGAGGTGCTGGCCGCCATGTGGGGTAAGGCGCTGCGCGGCGAACTCTCAGAACCGCAGGCATCGGTGCTCGACCGGGCATTCGTGGCCGACCTGCGGCGTGGTCGCTTCGCGGTCCTGCCGGTGGCGGAGGAGGTCATCACTCGCTCGCTGGAGTGCGTGCGGCGAC
The DNA here is from genome assembly GCA_963757235.1 of uncultured Solirubrobacterales bacterium. Classification (GTDB taxonomy): domain Bacteria; phylum Actinomycetota; class Thermoleophilia; order Solirubrobacterales; family Solirubrobacteraceae; genus Palsa-465. The sequence continues at coordinate 208,347 of CAVWRC010000016.1, forward strand.
ACCGCCTGCGCGGCGCCGACGCGGTGCAACTGGCCAGTGCGCTGCTCGCTCGCGAGGCAGACCCGGACGTCGGCGCGATGGCGGTCTTCGACCAACGCCTTCGGGCCGCCGCGAGCGCCGAGGGCTTCACGCTACTGCCAGCGATCTGACCGGTAAGCGACGCCGGGAACATCGCTAGACCCGCGGTCGCTCATAAGCGGTAGAACCAGATCCCGCCGAGCGATCGGCGCTTGAGCCCGAGTGCCGCGAGCGCCTCGGGCCACCTCTGCGGAATGGCGGGGTCGACGATCACCGCGCCGATATGTCGCCTGGTGAGGAAGGAGCGCAGCACTTGCGGGTCGGGTTTGGCTTTGCGGAACAGAGCCGGGAACAGCGGGTCGTGCTCGTAATCCGGCGGGTACACCGGGTTGATGTAACCGCCGGCGATACGGAACCAGAAGTCGGTGTCGGCTTGCCAGAGCATGCTGTTGTCCAGCTGGCCGAAGGGCAGAATGAGCACGCTTTCACCGCGGGCGATGACGCGTCGGTACTCGTGCGTGGTGAAGAACCGCGGGTTGACTTCCGTGCCGCGCCAAATGCCGCCGCTGACGTTCGGCACTAGGAACCCAATGGCTACGGCCGCCACCACCCATTTCGCGACACCCCACCCGCCGGCCCGTGGCTGCGCCAACCACATGGCCCCGATCACGGCGGCGATCAGGAACATGTAGACCGCGAGGCGAATCGGGATCACATCGTGCAGCAACGACTGGTCGAGGTACTTCCACGGAAGCGAGATCGTGCTGTAGCCCGCCACGTGCAGGTGCGACCCGAGGATCAGCACCACGACGACCGCCAACATCACGACGAGGATCTTCGTCGCGACCGCCCGCCAGCGGGTGATCGTGTAGCGCGCGACGATCAGCAGGAGCGGCAAGCCGACATAGGTGACGGCCTCAGCGTCACTTCCGGTGATGTTCGACGCCTTGGAAAGCGCCGCGAAATACGTCCTGCCAAGCCGCACCAGGTTCGGGGGGACGAGGAACCCGAGGGCGTCGCTGCCGTCGATGTCGCCGATGTTCGACCCGAACCGGACGATTCCGTGCAATTCGTAGTAGATCACGGGGCTGGTCACGATCGCCGCCACGACTCCGGCAGTCAGAATCGGCCGAACCGTGCTCAGGATGCGCTCTCTCGCGTTGGGGGCAAGGGCAAACGCCACCGCAAGGGCAAGCGCGCCGAGAACTACGAACGTAAGCGTAAGTTCACTCGCGGTGAGGAACAGCGCGCCCACGGTGAGTGCCATCAGGACGATGAACCGGCGCTCACTGATGCGCTTATCGATCAGGCGGAGCACGAGGTGAATCCCGGCCGGAATGGGAAAGATCAGCACGAGTTGGAGGTGACCCTGCATGTGTCCCAGGATGTAGGTCGAGAAGCCGAACACGTAGCCTCCGAAGAGGCTCGCGGCGAAGTTCCGCGTGATGTAACGACACAGGAGGAACGCGAAGAACGCTGCGAGCGCCGGGCTGGCCAGCATCAACAGGTTGTAGGCGACGATCGGGCCGAACGCGAGAGTGAGTGGCGCGCCGATGATCCCCGCGAGGGGGCACAGCGTGGGACTGGTGGCGGCAAGGTCGATTCGGTCCGGGACGAACAGGGCGTGTGTAACCAGCGGGTTCATTCCGTGCAGCAGCGCGTACGGCCACCACGCCAGGCTCCACACGTTGACCGTCGGATCGGTCCAGTTGGGGAGTCCGACGTACGTGCTCGCCAGATGGGGAAGTACGTGCACCCCGAAATAGCCGATCGAGATGACCACGTACAACGTGAGCGCGGTCGCGGCCTGGCGGCGGCCCGACGCGAGCCAATCACGACCTGCGTCGAACGCCCGGACCCGGTATCCGGTCGCCGCCTCGGTGTGGCTAGTCACTTCGTCGCGAGGATGACATTGTGCGCGGCGAACCTCCTCAGCCCGGGCGTTGCCTCGACCGCGCGCTCGAGCGCGGCGGCGCGGCGGATCGCCCTCGGCGGAGTGAAGTCCGGGACGGCGCCGAGCTGGGTGCTCTGGAGGATCTGCCCGCCCGCCGCTCGCAGGCCGGAGAGGACCTCTGCCTCGGGGATCAGTCGCTCCTCGCCGGTGTCCTGGGGCACGCGGGCCATCAGCAGCCCCCAGTATGGGTTACGCGGGTTGTGGTCCCAAACGACCACCCGACCGCCGGGCCGCACGACCCTGACCATCTCGCTGAGCGACTGACGTACGTCGTCGGGGTCGGCGATGTGGTGCATGACAGCGACGGTGACAACGAGATCAAAGCTGTCGTCATCAAACGGCAGCGACGTGCCCGACGCGTGCACCGGGCGGACCAGTGGCGTCCTGGCCTCGAGGATCTGGAGCATGCCGGCCGAGGGATCGACGCCGACCATCTCGTATCCGGCGTTGGCGAGCCGCTCGGCTAGCACCCCGGTCCCGCAGCCGACGTCGAGGCCCTCGCCCCGAGGGCAGTGCGCGACCACGAACGCCGTGCGCTTCTTCAGGTAGTGCTCGGCGACGTGCGCGGGAATCGACTCGTCGTAGACCGCCGCGATCGAGTCAAAGTGTGAGCTGCTCATGCGGCACCTCACCGTTTGATGCTCGCTCCGAGACGAACGCCGCGGGGCGGTGGCGCGGTCGGGGAGTGGAGCCCGCAGCGCGAAGCACGAGCCCGATCATTCGCAGCCCCACGGAGATCGCCGTCAGCCGGCTGCCCGTCACCGATGAGCGTCCGACGCGCGGGAGATAGTTGACCGGCACCTCGACGAACCGCGCGCCGGAGCGGATCGTCAGCAGCATGATCTCAGCACCGGCATGGCTGCCGCCGACCGTCATGGCGTTCGCCACGCGTCGCGCGGTATCTCTGCGCAGCAGCCGGTACGTGCAACCGACGTCGCTGAGGTGGCTTGTGTTGAACAGGACCTCGATCAGCTTTGCCACGGCCCAGTTACCCCAGCGTAAGAACCAATCCATGTTCGCGCCCTCCCACACCAGCTCCCAGGTCGTCCGGGTGCCGAAGACGGCGTCACACTCGGTGCTGTATACGAGCAGCTTCAGGATGTCGTCCGGCACGAACGTGCCGTCCGGTTCGGAGAGCACGATCAGCTCGCCGGTTGCCTCGAGCAGGCCGCGACGAGTCGCGTAGCCATACCCCTGAAGGGGCTCCTTGACTATCCGGGCCGAGGTTTTGCGAACCTCTTCCTCAGTTCCCGGCTGTGCGTTGTTGTCGATCACGAGCACCTCGTCGACCAGGCCGGTGGCGAGGAAGCCCTCGATCACCTCTCTGATTGAGTCGCGCTCGGCGTAGGTCATCAGCACGACCGACACCTGCTGACCGTTCCACATCAACTGACTCCCGACTCTCGCCTGTTATGCGGCGGCGCATTCTAGACGGGCGCTGGCGGGATCACGGCAGATTTACACCGACAGGTAGCTGCCCGCGGCGGCGGCCGGATCGGCGGCGAGCAGCTCCACCACCAGGCTGGACCACGCGAAATCGACCGCGCCCATACCACGGCCGGTGTACGGGTGGTAGTACTCGCGCAGTCCGTTGGCGAGCACCGCGGCGCCGATCCGCTCCGCGAGTGTGTCCGCCTGCTCCAGATACCCGAGCCGTCTGAGCCCGAGCCATACCAGCCAGGCCCCGTTGATCCACGTCGGTCCCCGCCAGTAGCGCCTGATCCACAGGAACCCATGATCCTCGCGCGTGGAGTAGCTCGGCTCGGTCGGCGGGACGGATGGGGGCGGCACCGGGAGCCAGAACCGCCGCTCGTCGAGCAGGTGCTCTTCGACCAGCTGCCGCCCTATCTCCTCCGGCAGGTCGGGAAGGGCCAGCGGCGATAGGGCGGTCCATGTGACGGCGGGCGCCGGCAGCGGCGAGGGGCGATGGGCCGCGCGGCGGCGGGTCGGGCGGCGGCGGGTGAGGCGCGCGAGCGACTCGAACAGACCCGTGCCGCGGTTGTACATACGCTCGATGATCGTCCCGGTGAGCGAGGGCCGCCCGAGCGCCATCAGCGACAGCGAGTAGAGGACGTTCGTCGCCACCTCGCAGCAGACCGGACCGCCCGCCCCGGCGATCCGCCGCAGGTCGTAGCCGAGCCGGCGGTTGCGCTGCACGAGCAGCACGAAGCCGGGGCGGTCGTGAGCGCGCCACCCCCAGATCGCGTCGAACTGGGGGGAGGCGTCCAGCCCCGACTCGTCGGGCTGCACGATCCAAATCAGGCCGTCGCCGTCCAGATCACGATTGCGGGCAAGCCAGTCATAGTGGCGCGCGATCGCGGGCACTTCGGTCGGGTCACCGACCGCGATCCGCCACGCCCAGGCCAGCGTCGGAGGCTGGATGCTGGCGGTCATCGGTGCGTCCGGCGAGGTCACGTTGTACGTGTACCGCCGGCGGCCGGTCAGGCGCGTATTCCAGAAGATCGTGTGGCCGATGAACCCGTCCTCGCGCTGCGCCGCCAGGAGCGACTCAAGCTCGCGACGCGACCGGGACGGTTCGAAGTGGCGCCAGGTGATCGCGGTGAAGGACGAGTCCCAGTACCACTGCCACGGGTAGTGCGCCGGGCTCGGGCAGGTGTAGGCGAACGGGACGCCGTCGGAGGTGCGCACGCCTTCGCGCCAGTTCCGCCGCAGCGTCGACTCGCACGCATCGCGGACGGTCGTCGTGTCGGTCTCGCGCAGCATCACTCAGATCCTCGCATCCAAGGATCCGGTGGCGTCTGTGTCCGACGTTAGGGGAGTGCTACGCGGCTTCGGCGCGCAGCGCCGTACCGTCCGCCGCCGGCCCAATCTCGGGAAAGAGAATGACCTCCGGTCGGTACTCGATCCGTCCGAGCTCCTGGCGCTCTGCCCCACAACCGTCGCACAACAGCACTAGGCGCAACTCGCCCGCTTCGCGGATGTACCGCGACGCCCCGCTGTAGGTGCCTGTGTGATCGCACTTCATTGCTGCCTATCAACGGCGCGGACAGCCTGAAATGTGCGCTCCCTTCCACGGGTCGGCCGGGCGAGTTGCGGTTCAGCGATCAGGCGGGCCGACGCTGGCTGTCCTGCTTGGCGATGCTCCGGGCGAGCATCCCGACGACGCCCGTGATGACGGCGGCGGCGAACACGACGTTGAGGATGATGATGGCGGTCATTTCAGTCTCCGTTTCGGGGCGAACTTGGTGGTGCACTTGAGATGTTCGGACGCGCGCAGAAGACGAGCGTCGGCCGAGCGTCGGAGCTCTGTAAGAGGCTCGCGACGCAAGATTCGTTGCAGGCGGAGGATCTGGTGGCTCTCCGTCGAGAGCTCTTGTTAGGGTGCTGCCGGCTTCCGTCCAGGGGGCCTTACCGCCGCCGCGGCGCCCGAATTACCGGGCGCCCGCGCGCCTTTTTGTGTTGCTCACGTCCGTCTGCATGCCTTCCGTCAGCCACCGCCTCAGAGCCGCCAGAGCCGCCGCGGTCCTGGTCGTCGCGGCGATGCTGCTGGGAAGCAGCCTGACCGCCTCGAGCGCGGGGGATCTCCAGAGCCAGATCAGCGCCGGGAAGGCGGCGGCGTCCGCGCTGGGCTCGCAGATCGCTCGTGACACGGCGCAGATCCACACCACCACTCAGGGGCTCGCCGCCGCCGATCAGCACCTGACCCAGCTCCAGAACCAGCTGACGGCTCGCGAGGACGAACTCAGGGACGTGCAGACCGCGCTGCTGAAGGCGCGCAACCGCCTGGTGGACCTCGAGAACTGGCTCGAGCGCGCGACCCACGCGCTGGCCGCCAATCTGGTCGCGACCTACGAGCATGGACGGCCTGACCTGGTCAGCGTGATCCTCGAGGCGCACGGGTTCAGCCAGCTGCTCGATCAGGTCAACTTCATGCACCGCGTCAGCACCCAGGATGCGCAGATCGTTGCCAGCACCCGGGCGGCGCGCCAGGCCGTGGCCCACGAGGCCGCGCTCCTCGGCCGGCTCGAACAGCGCGACCAACGCCTGACCAACGAGATAATCGGGCAGCGCAACCAGGTCGCCGCGCTCCAGGCGGCTCTGCTCCACCAGCAGATCCAGGAGTTGGGTGCGCGCGGGAGCGCCGCGTCCAAGCTGGGCGCCCTGAACGCGCACCTGCACTCGCTCGAGGCCAAGGCGGCGGCAGAGGCGGCGCGTGCGGCCGCCACCGACAACGTCAACGTGGGCGGGATCGCCGTCGACACCGGCGGAATGGTCCAGGCGCCGCCGGGCGCACCGGCCGCGGTGGCCCAGATCATCGCCGCCGGTAACGCGATCGCGACACTGCCCTACATCTACGGGGGCGGCCACGCCTCGTTCCACGCCGACGGGTACGACTGCTCGGGGTCGGTCAGCTACGCGCTCGCCGCCGCCGGGCTGGTCACGTCGCCGATGGTCTCGGGGGATTTCGAGGACTGGGGCGACCCGGGTCCCGGGCGCTGGGTCACGATCTACGCCAACGCCGGCCACGTCTGGATGCAGGTCGCGGGTTGGCGGTTCGACACGGTGGCGCTGGCCGAGGACGGCACGCGCTGGGCTCGCGGCGGCGGCGAGTTCTCGGGCTTCGTCGTGCGCCACCCGCCCGGGTTGTAGCCCGGTTCTGTCTGGGCCGCCTTCGGCGGCGTCCATGGGACCATCCACCCCGTCCGGACGGGGTCGCACGGCCCCACGGACGCCGAGCGCAGCGAGGCCCCTTACAGCCCCAGGAGACGTTCGGCGTTGGGCTGCCGGTCTGATTGCAGACATCAGGTCTCGGGCCCGTGAGCCGATGCATGGGATCGATGAAGCGATTCGCCGCCACCCTGTGCGCGCTCCTCGGTGGGCTGGTCCTCCCGGTCGGCGCCCTGGCCGCTGCGCCGATCTCCGCCCCGGTCCCGGTCGCGTTCTCGGCGCCGCCCGCGCCGGTGAACGGACAGGTCACCGGCGAAGCTGATCGGGGTCGACGGGCGTACGTTTGCGGTCGAGGCGAGCGGGGGCCGCATGTCCGTTGTCTCGGCGCTGACCCTGGCCGCCAATCAGGTCACCGCCGGCAACTTCCCGTACGTCTACGGCGGCGGCCACGCCCTCGCCGGGATCGCCAGCATCGGCATCAAGGGTCCGGGCTACAACGGCCGCCGGATTGGGCTTGACTGCTCCGGCTCGGTCGCGGCGGTGCTGTCCGGCGCCGGGCTCTGGCAGGTGGCCACCGGCGTTCCCAACGACGCCGGGATCATCGCTCAGCTCCTGCGCGAGCACCTGATCGCGCGCGGGGCCGGCCGCGGCGCGAACGAGGTCACCCTGTACGACGACCCCGGCGTCCACATCTTCATGAATATCGACGGCAACTTCTTCGGGACCTCGGACGGCGCTGGCGGCGGCAACCCCGCCGGCGGCGCCGGCTGGCTCGACGACGGCGCGCCCGACGCCCACAGCCGCACATACAAGGCCTACCACCTGCTCCCGAGCCTGCTAGGAGAGCAGGCCCCGTTCGCGCGGATCTTCACCTTCCAGACCGGCGCGCAGGCCGGTGTCGTCAAGGGCCTCGAGCTCGGTGGCGACGTGCAGGTCAGCTACACGCAGGCGCAGAACGGCCGTCTGACCGCGCTGGCCGTCAAATAGCGAGGTTCCGCGGTCGCGCCGCGGCGACGGCTTCGGGTGCTACGGTCAGCCGGCTCGTGTCCGAGAGCAGCCTCGACGCACTGCCGGCCGCCGAGGCGGGCGCGCCCCAGCCACGGAGAGTGGCACCACGACTGTTCCTGCGCCGTCAGGCGTGGGTGCTGACGGCTGTCGGCATCGTCCTTGTCGCGACGGTCCTGTTGCTGTGGGCGAGGACGCGGCCCGGATACGACTCCTACGGCTGGCTGGTCTGGGGCTATCAGACGCTCCATGCCAGCCTCAACCTGGGCGGAGCGCCGTCGTGGAAGCCGCGGCCGTACCTGTTCACGGTGCCTTACGCGCTGGCGGGCCACCGCTACGAGCTGGGGCTGTGGATGATCACGGCGGTGGCGGTGTCGCTGGCCGGGAGCATCTTCGCGGGACGAATCGCCTACCGGGTCACGCGGGATGCGATGCCCCGCCCGCGTCGATCCCCGGTCGCTTCGCCGCTATGCGCCGCTCGCCGCAGCGATCTTCGCCGGGGTGGCTCTGCTCCGGCTCGAGGACTACATGCACTACATCCTCAGCGTCCAGTCCGATCCCATGATCGTCACCTTCTGCCTGGCGGGGATCGACATGTACCTGTCCGGGCACTACCGGTGGGCGCTCGTGTTCGGGGTGCTCGGGTCGCTAGGCCGACCGGAGGTCTGGCCGTTCCTGGGTTGCTACATGGTGTGGGCCTGGCTCAAGATGCCGTCCATGCGGTGGCTGGTGGCCGGCGCCGTGGCCCTGATCGCCTTCATGTGGTTCGGGATTCCCTGGATCACCAACGGCAGGCCCAACATCGCCGGCGAGCTCGCTTTGCGCTCGCCGCGCGAGCTGCACGAGAACAAGGTGTTCGGCACGATCGGCCGCTTCACCGAGCTGCAGTACCTGCCGCTCTGGATCGCGGGCTCTCGGCACGGTCGCCATCGCCCTCGTGCGCCGCCAGTGGCTCGTGCTGGTCTTGGCCGCCGCGATCGTGGTGTGAGTGCTAATCGAGATCGCGTTCGCGTTCCACGGCTTCCCGGCGCTCTCGCGCTACATGTTCGAGCCGGCCGGCGTGGCCGCGGTGCTCGCGGGAATCGGGGTCGGGTGGATGCTGGGCGGCCTCCCGGCACCGGGGCAACAGCCCCCCGACGGGGGCGAGGCGTGCCCCGATGGGCTCGGGTCGCGGCGGTCGCCCTGCTCGTCGTGGCCCTCGTGCCAGGTGCGGCCGGACGCTGCGAGCCGAGCGCACCGACCTGCGGCTACAAAGGGGCGGGACGAACGAGATCGGGCTGCTGCGGACGGCGATACATCGGCTCGGCGGCTACCAGGCGATCCGCGCCTGCGGGGAGCCGGTCACCGTCGTCGAGTTCGCGAGCCTGCTGGCTTGGGACACCCGTCTCGACGTCGGCTCCGTCGCGTACCTACCCGGCTTCGAGAAGCGAAGGAGAATCCGACCGTCCTGCTGCCAATCGCGCCGGGAGGCTGGAGGGTGCAACCGTGGCACACCCGCCGGCTGGAACGGGGCCGGTGCTCGGACCTCCTTGCCGCCTACGTGCTGACCAAGCGGAATCCAGACGGTGTGCTCATCCACGGCCGGGGCGCCGGTACCCGAGCCTGAGCGCCGAGACTCAACTCTCAGCCCCGAGGCCGAGCCGGGGCGCCCCGGCCACACGCGGGATGCTCCTAGAGAAAGAAGAAGCCCCGCCATCTCTGGCAGGGCTTCGAGAGAGACCGGATGTCGGGAGCGGTTAGCCGCAGCCGGTGTTGAAGCCGCAGCTCGAGCACGTGTAGCAGCTGCCCGTACGCTGCATCATGCCGCCGCACTGCTGGCAGGCCGGACCGAGGTCGAGGCCCTTGCGGAGTGCGGGGATGACCGGCGGCTCGTCGGTCAGCGCCGAGGTGGCCGGGAGGATTTGACCCTTGACGGGCCCGCCGTTGCCGTTGCCGTCGGGCTTGCGCTCGGCCGGTTGCGCGATCGGGGCCGCCACGTCGCCCAAGTGCGAACTCACGGCCTCCTGAGCCGCCTGGCGCGCCCGCACCGCCGGCGTCAGGATCCCGAGCTCCTCCTGGAGGTCGACGTCCAGGAAGCGTGAGGCCAGCCAGCGCATGATGTAGTCCGGCATCGACTTGGCGAACGGGATCTCCGGGTTGGAGGTCATGCCCTCGGGCTCGAAGCGCATGTAGCTGAACTTGCGCACGAGCGTCTCGAGCGGCACCCCGTACTGGAGCGCGATCGAGATCGCGGTCGCGAATGAGTTCATCATCCCGCGCAGCGTCGAGCCTTCCTTGCCGATGTCGGTCAGGAAGATCTCCCCGATCGATCCGTCCTCGTACATGCCGGCCGTGATGTATCCCTCGTGGCCGCCGATCGAGAACTTGTGCGTGATCGACTGGCGCTCGCGCGGCATCTTCTTGCGCTTCGGCGCCTTCGCGATCGCCTCGACTACGGCCTGCCGGATCTCGGCCTCCTTCGACGCCGGCACGTCCTTCTGCGCGTCGGTGCGCAGCGCCTGCGCGGTCTTGGAGCCGTCACGGTAGATGGCCAACGCCTTGATCCCGAGGTGCCAAGCCTGAATGTAGGCATCGGCGATGTCCTCGACCGTGGCCATCTCGGGCATGTTCACCGTGTTGTGGTTCACGATGCCGTTGGCCACGAACGCATGCGGGCCGGGTACTGATACATCGAAGACCTCTTCCACCCCGGCGTCTTCTATCGACACGACGGGGCTGAAGTAGAGGTTGTCCTCGAGAACCCGATCAAGCCACTCGGGCAAGACCGCGTCCTCGATCGTCGCGACGCGCTCGAGCGATGTCCGGCTGACTTCCTGGGTCCGAGCGTCCTTGAGGTATGAGAACTCGCGGCTTCGCCCCGTGCCGGTGCCATTCCGTCCAGGCCGTCCCTTCGGGATGACGTTGTACAGCTCCCGCCCGGTTATCCCTGGCACGACATCGGCCGTACTCTGCCTACAGATACCAGCGACAATCTCTGCAGCCCTGAAAGCTTTGTGCCGTTCAACGAACTGGAGTTGTCCAAGCAGACGCTGAGCGTGCCGCCCGGTTACGTACACTTCCTCAAAGGTGCGGTCGTACTCCGCGTTGTACTTCTCGATACGACTGTGAACGATTCCAAGATTCGTCAGGATCGCTTGGAGATCGTCCAGAAGGCCTGGTGACGCTAGACAGATCGCCCACTTTGGCAGGGATGACGGGATGTAGGAGTCAAGTGTCAGGCCTTCCAGGAACGCGAGGACTATCTCTCTCGGCGACCCGAGAATCGCGTCCGGGATCCTCTTTTGCGTCGCGCCGTTGCCGGTCCCGAGGTAATCAAAGAACTCGACTAAAGTCTTTGAGGAGAGTTCGACTGCCGGACATTTCCCCGGGTCGCGCGCGACACGGGGTGGGAAGCCGAACAGCCGCTTGGCATCCTGCGCGAGCCGAGTGAGTACGTCCTCATCTGCATTCGAGATTCGGATCGTCCAATTGCTCCGCGCAATGTGTCCCTCAGCGGCGTACGCCCCGAGCAGGAACGCGAGTTCCTTCGTCATAGTCGCGGGAACGCTCACGCTCTTCTGCGAGCCGTAGAGCTTCGTCGCGGCGAAGTCACCGAATCGTGGAGGGGCTGAGGACCACAGTTCGTCGCCATACTTAGTCGCGACCCGGTCGCCTGGCTCAAGTTCGTCAAGCCTCCGCCACTCCAGCCCATTGCCGCCCGCTACTAGGAGCCGGTGATTTGGCGTGCCGCAAATCCGGTGGCCTGAGCGGAGTCGCGCCTCCATCACGGGACGCTCACCGCCGTAATAGAAGGCATCGGTTGAACGCGATCCACCGATCGACGCGACTTTGAGGGTTAGGTCTGAGAACGTATCCTTGACCTCGTCGTGCCGGAGACTGCCAATACGGACTAGGCCATGTTCAGTTGTGAGCAAGGTGCTGCCGACTACACATTTTGAGATGGCGCCGCTGATGAACGGCTGCGCGGCGCCCATCATCTTCAGGTGGCCCATGTGGGAGATGGCCCGCTCGCCTACCGCCACGTCGAACACCGGCAGGTGCTCGTCGGCCAGATCGGGCGCCCCGATGATCGTCCCGCGCTCGTTGACGTAGGCGAGGATCTGTTCGATCTGCTCGTCGCTATAACCGAGGGTCTGGAGCGCCAGCGGCACCGTCCGGTTGACGATCGTCATCTGGCCGCCGCCCACGAGCTCCTTGAACTTGACCAGTGAGAAGTCGGGCTCGATGCCGGTCGTATCACAGTCCATCAGGAAGCTGATCGTCCCGGTAGGTGCAAGCACAGTCGCTTGCGCGTTCCGATAGCCGTGCTCATCTCCGGCGGCGACAGCTTCGTGCCACGTAGAACGCGCAGCCTCGAGCAGTGCGGTGTCGGTGGTCACCGAGTCCGGAATGGCGAGCGACGCATCGCGATGCATCCGCATGACGGCGTTGTGCGGTTCGCGATTAATGTCGTAGCCGTCATACGGGCCGATGGCTGCAGCAATGCGTGCGGATCCGAGGTACGCGCGGCCTGTCATCAGCGCTGTGACAGCTGCGGCCGTTGCGCGGCCCTCGTCTGAGTCGTACGGCATCCCATTCGACATGAGATAGGCGCCGAGGTTGGCGTAGCCCAACCCGAGCTGACGGAAGGCCCGTGCGTTCTCGCCGATCTTCTCGGTCGGATAGCTCGACGGCGAGACGATGATCTCCTGCGCCAAGAACATGATGTCCACCGCGTGCTCGAACGACTCGACGTCGAACGTTCCGTCGGCCCGACGGAACTTCATCAGGTTAAGTGACGCGAGATTGCACGCCGAGTCGTCAATACTCATGTATTCACTGCACGGATTAGATGCGTTGATCCTGCCGGTGTTCGGGTTCGTGTGCCACTGGTTGATCGTCGTGTCGTACTGGACGCCGGGATCGGCGCAGCGCCACGCCGCCTCTGCGATCTCGCGCATCAACTCGCGCGCCGGGATCGGCTCGCCGATCGGCGTTCCGGTGACGCGCGCGATCAGTTGCCAGTCTTCGTCGTTCTCGACCGCGCGCATGAACCGCTCGGTCACGCGCACGGAGTTGTTGGCGTTCTGGTACTGGATCGAGAAGAAGCCCTCGCCGTCGATCGACATATCGAACCCGGCGTCGCGCAGCGCGGCGGCCTTGTCCTCCTCCTTGGCCTTGCACCAGATGAACTCGCGGATGTCGGGATGGTCGACGTCGAGCACGACCATCTTGGCCGCCCGGCGCGTCTTCCCGCCGGACTTGATCGTGCCCGCCCAAGCGTCAGCGCCGCGCATGAAGCTCACAGGCCCCGATGCGGTTCCGCCCTTGGCCAGCGGCTCCATCGAACCCCGGATCCTCGACAGGTTGATCCCTGAGCCAGACCCGCCGCGGAAGATCGTCCCCTCCTTGGTGTTCCACTCGAGGATCGACTCCATCGTGTCCTCGACGCTGAGGATGAAGCACGCACTACATTGCGGGGTCTCCTCGAAGCCCACGTTGAACCAGACCGGCGAGTTGAAGGCCGCCATCTGATGCAGCAGGATGTGGGTCAGCTCCGACTCGAACGTCTCCGCGTCCTCGTCGGTGGCGAAGTAGCCGCGCTCGCGTCCCCAGCCGGCGATCGTGCCGGACACCCGGCCGATCATCTGCCTCACCGACCGCTCTCGCTCCGGCGCGCCGAGCTGGCCACGGAAGTACTTCTGGGCGACGATGTTGGTGGCGTTCTGGGACCACGACTTCGGGAATTCGACGTCGCGTTGCTCGAACGAGACCTTGTCGCCGTGGCCGATCCTGGCGTCCCTGCGCTCCCACTCGACCAGGTCGAACGGGTGCGCGCCCGGGGTCGTAAAGAAGCGCCCGACCGAGAGCCCCTCGCCGGTTCGTACCTCGGCGTCAAGTTGGGTTTGGGGGATCTGGTCCATACAGGTGCTGCTCCTCTCGTTTTTCCGCAATTTCCCCTGCTCCCGCGCGGCTTTTGGTCAGCGGAGCGGGCAGCGAATGAAAGCGGAAGCCCCGGACGGAAAGACTTGGCGCCGGGGGGCTCTCAGCGAGATCTGCGTACCTCCAATTTTACTGCGCCGACCTTCGATTTCCGGGGCCTCGAGGGCCCCGTCTGTTATATGTCCCGCGCAATGCGCACGGATTACCGCACCAGGCGGCCGCGATGAAATTGCTCGTCACCGGCGGGGCCGGCTACATCGGCTCGATCGTCGCCAGGCAGCTGCTCGACAACGGCCATCAGGTGACCGTCCTGGACAATCTCGAGCGGGGCCACCGGGCGGCTATCCCGGCGGGCGCCGAGTTCGTGCTGGCCGACCTCCGTGACCAGCCGGCGGTCGATGATGTCCTCGCCGGCGGGTTCGACGGCGCGCTCCACTTCGCGGCGCTGGCGCTCGTGAGCGAGTCGGTCAGTCATCCGGAGCGCTACTACGGGGTCAACGTCGGCGGGACGCTCAACCTGCTCGAGGCGATGGTCGGCGCGGGAGTTCCCCGGCTCGTCTTCTCCTCCACCTGCGCGGTCTACGGACAGCCCGACGAGGTCCAGATCCCCGAGACGGCGACGCCCCGGCCGATCAACGCCTACGGCGCGTCCAAGCTCGCCGTGGACCTGATGATCCGCGACTTCTGTACCGCCCACGGGCTCGGGGCGGTGAGCCTGCGCTACTTCAACGTGGCCGGCGCGAGCGGCGATCTGGGCGAGGACCACGACCCCGAGACGCACCTGATTCCGAACATCCTGCGGGTCGCGCTCGGCGACGCCCCCGCGGTCCACGTGTACGGGACCGACTACCCGACCCACGACGGCACAGCGGTTCGCGACTACATCCACGTCGACGATCTCGCCGCGGCGCATCTACTCGCGCTCACCGGCGCGCGCGAGGGCGAGCACCGGATCTTCAACCTCGGCAACGGGAACGGGTTCTCGGTTCGGGAGGTGATCGCCGCGGCCCGGGACGTCACCGGGATCGACATTCCGGCCGAGGAGGCGCCGCGCCGTCCCGGCGATCCGCCCAATCTGGTCGCGGCCGGAGCGCTGATCAGATCGGAGCTCGGCTGGGAGCCGCGCAAGCCGGGGCTCGAGCAGATGGTCGGCGACGCATGGGCGTTCGCGCAGGCCCACCCGAAGGGTTACGCGGACTAGATCGGCCGGGGGAGTAGGTCGGCGAGGTCGTGGAGGGCCGCGGCCAGGACCTCATCGGGCTCCTGTGAGGCGTCGATCTGGCGGATCCGCTCGGGCTCCTGCGAGGCGAGCTCGAGATACGCGGCCATGGTGCGCGCGAAGAAGTCGTCCCGCTCGCGCTCGAGGCGGTCGGGCGTGCCCGCGCGTGCGCGCGAGCGGCTGCGCCCGAGGTGCTGGTCGATCATCAGCAGCAGGGTGCGGTCGGGCCGAGCCGTCCGGATCGCGAACTCGTTGATAGCCCGGACCGCATCGATCCCCAGCCGTCGGCCACCGCCCTGGTAGGCGAGCGAGGAGTCGATAAAGCGGTCGAGGAGCAGCCACCGACCCGCGGCCAGCTGCGGCTCGATCGCCTCCTCCACGAGCTGGGCCCGCGCGGCGGCGTAGAGCAGCGCCTCGGCGCGAGCGGTGACGTGTAGGTCCGGGTCGATGACCAGCTCGCGAATCCGCTCGGCGGCGGCGACGCCGCCCGGCTCGCGGAGCAGCCCAATCTCGATCCCTCTCGCGGCGAGCGCGTCGAGTAGTCCGATGGCGAGCGTCGTCTTACCCGCTCCGTCGATTCCTTCGATCGTGATCAGCCGCCCGCGCGTCATTGTGCGTGGTCCCCGACCCTACCGGCCACTACGATCGGGGGATGCTCGCAGAGCTGGAGCACCATCCCCACGCACGCGCTGTCCTCGAGCCGGCGCTGGCGCCGGGCGGCCGGGCTTCCCACGCGTATCTGTTCTACGGTCCGGGCGGCGCCGGCAAGCGCGCCGCGGCCCGCGCGATGGCCGCCGAGCTCCTGTCGGCGGAGTCGCCGGACCCGGCCAGCGTCCGCGCCCGCGTTGCCTCGGGAGCGCATCCCGACCTGACGTGGGTCGCACCCAGCGGCGCCCACGAGATCCTCGTCGGGGACATCGACGTCCCGGTCGTCTCGGCGGCGAGCCGGACGCCGTTCGAGGCCGGGTGCCGGGTGTTCGTGATCGAGCGCGCGGACGAACTCGGAGACGAGGCCGCCAACCGGATGCTCAAAACGCTCGAGGAACCGGCCTCCTTCGTGCATTTGATCCTGTTGTCTGACCGGCTGGCCGAGGTGCTGCCGACGATCCGCTCGCGCTGTCAGCTCGTCCGGTTCAACGCCCCATCGGTGGAGGAGACGGCGGCGGAGTTGGTCCGCCAGGGCGAGGACTCTGAGACCGCGCTCGCGTGTGCCCGGCTCGCGCTAGGTGACGCCGAGCGTGCTGGGGAGCTTGCCAGTGCCGAGGGGCACGCGCTAAGAGCCGCCGCTGAGGGGTTTGCCCGAGCGGCGTTCTCCGCCGGCGAGATGGGGCGTACCAAGCCGTGGTCGGCCATGCTGGCCGCCGTCCGCTCACGTGGGGAGGCCGTGCGCGTCGAACTCGAGGCACGCGCGCTCGACGAGGTGGAGCTTTATCCGCGCAAGGAGCGCAAACGCATCGAGACCGAGTGGAGCGAGCGGATCCGGCGCGCGCGCCGTCGGGTTGAGACGGCCGAGCTCGACCTTGCGCTGCAGGTGGTGGCGCTCTGGTACACCGATCTCGCGTCTCTGTCCTGGGGGGCCGAGGATCTGGTTCGGAACGCCGATCGACTTAGCGCGCTCGAGTCCGACTCGGGCGCAGACCCACAGCGCTTGCGCGCGGCCGTCGAGGCCGTCGAGGACACGCGCCAGCGCTTCCAGCTGAACGTATCGGAGGAGCTTGCATGCGAATCGCTCGGGTATCGCTTGGAGCGGCTGCTCGCGGCATGACACGTCAGGACGGCGCACCGTCCACCGCCTCGGGTCCCTCCGCGGGCTCCGGGGATGGAGGTCCGACCGGCCGTGTGTATCTACGCACGCCCGAGCACACCGACCGGCCCGAGTTCATTTCGCTCATGCGGACCAGCCGCTCCTTCCACCGCCCGTGGGCATCGGCCCCGACGGACGAGGAGGCGTTCGACGCCTACCTAGCCGACTCGCGCCGGCCCGACTTCGAGGCCATGCTCGTCTGCCGGCAGGAGGATCGGGCCATCCTCGGGTTCTTCAACCTCTCCCACATCACTCGGGGCTCGCTCCAGAGCGCGTACCTCGGCTACGCCGTCGGCAGTCCCCATGCGCATCAGGGATACATGCGCGAGGGGATCGAGCTTGTGCTCCGCAACGCCTTCCTCACGCTCCACCTGCACCGGATCGAGGCCAACATTCAGCCGGGGAACCACGCCTCGATCGCCCTCGCCCGCGGCGCCGGCTTCACGCGCGAGGGCTTCTCTCCCCGCTACCTGAAGATCGGGGGCCGCTGGCGCGACCACGAGCGTTGGGCCATCCTGGCCGAGGACTGGCGGGCCAAGGCCGCGAGCATGGGGATGCCGATCGATTCGTGATCGCGCCGGTGTCGGCGCAGTCCGCGCGGAGGCAGCGCGGGAGCCGGGGAGCGCCCGAGCCGGGTTAAACTGGCCGCGACGCCGACGTAGCTCAGCTGGTAGAGCACTTCACTCGTAAAGAGGGCGCCCGGGGTTTGAGGCCCGGCGCCGGATGGCCCCACGGGCCGCCGGAAACAGCTCAAATGCAGGTCATTTTGCTGACCTGCCACCGGCCCACGAGAGTCCGGGAAAAGCCGCTGGTGGACCCCGCGGCACCTCAATTTGCAGCCCCAGTGCAGCCCGGTTTCGGGTCGCCTGCGCCTAGCCGGTCACACAGCATGAGCGTTGGGGGAGAGCCGGGTTGAGTGACCGCTCGGCATGGCTTGCGCAGTGGTGCCCCGAGTGTCACGCGGCTCCTGGTGGGCGGTGCGGCCGCTGGCTGTGGGGGCGTCGGGGCACTCGTGGCCGTGTCGTGCCGATCGCCCACCTCCATGTCGCCCGTGGCTGGCTCGAGCGTCCGTGTCCGACATGCAAGGCCGTGGCGGGTGAGCGGTGCTCGACGCCGACCGGGCGGCCGGCCTCGAGGGTGCACACGGCCCGGCTGCGGCCGGCGCGTCGAGAGCTGCTGTGGCGTCCGGCGGTGTGGGAGGAGTTGGAGCGGCGTGGCGCGACGGTCGCGCTCGTGCTCTTCTGGGGCCGGGCCGGCTCGGGCGGCCGGACGGACACGATCAAGCTGCTGCGGTTCGAGAGTGGGGAGCTGCTCGACGTCGAGCGCTGGACCTCTCGGGACGAGCTCTGCCATGCGCTCGAGGCGCCGGTGTGGGAGCGCTTCGGAACGTTCGTCGGTCACCCGCTGATCCGCGGTGAGGTGCTCTGGTCCGCGGAGGACCGGATCGTCGTGATCAGTGGCCGTCGTGGCGATCGCCGGTTCGAGGAGATCGTCGAGTGAGTGCCGCTACATGCGTTCGTCTCGCATCTCCAGCGTGAGCACCGCCGGCCGCGGCCGCGCTTTGCACCCAGTCGATCCCTCATGACCAGAAGGAGGACCGTATGACGATCACAACGCCGGTCGACCCAGACGCACGTAGAGACGGGTGGATAGACAGACGTGTAGACGTAGAGATAGGCGGACGTAAAGCTGTCGGTAAAGACGGGTCGGGTGCGTTCGTGATTGTGCTCGCCAACCACAAGGGCGGAGTCACCAAGACGACCTCGACGGCGAATCTCGCTGTGATGCTCGCCGAGGCCGGCCGGCGGGTGCTGATCGTCGACTGCGACCCGCAGGCAAACCTCAGTGAGGCGTTCGGCTGGTACGCGGACATCCCGGGGGAGAGGCTCGAGGACCTGCTGGAGAACCCGGGCGCCGCCGAGCGCTACACACCGCCGCTCGCGCTACAGCCGGACGTCATGCCTGAGCTGCGGTGGCGCGAGCGGCTGCGCATTATCCCGTCCACCGACGCGCTCGCCGACGTTGCCGCGGACCTCCCCGTAACGGCCGGACCGGGCCATGAGCTGCGCCTGCGAGCGGTGCTCGAACCGCTGCGCGACACCTTCGACCTGATCCTGCTCGACACTCCGCCCGGGCTGGGGACGCTGTCGGGGATCGCCGTCCTAGCGGCCGACGGGCTGCTGATCCCGGCGCTCGCCGCTGACCTCGACGTGCGCGGCGCCAGCAAGCTGTATGACCTCGTCGAGGGCGAAATTCCTGGCCTCAGGATCCTCGGCGTGCTGATCGCCGCGAGCGAGCGGCGCTGGCGGATCACCAGAGACGCGGTGCAGCGGATGGACACGGACGCGATGCGGGTGCTGCCCGTGCATGTACCGCGCGCCGTCCGCGTGGCGTCGGCGCCGCGCTACCGCGCTCCGACCGCCGTACTTGAGCCCGAGTCGATGGTCAGCCATGCCTACCGCCAGCTCGCGGATCATCTGCTCGGGGAGCTCGGGCTATGAGTTCCCCGCAGCCGATGCCGTCCGCGCGGCGACGAGCGATCCCTGGGATGGTGAGCGAGCCGGTCGCTCCCCCGCCGCCAAACCCGGCCGAGGCTGACAGGCTTGTGGCCGACCCGCCGAGCGCTGCCAGGCCGCCGGAGCGGCGGCCTGCCGCCGATTACGCGAGCACCCGGCTGGTCAACTTCCGCATTCCGGTGGACCTGCACGAGCGGTTCCGCGGCCTGGTCCGCGAGGTCGAGGTCGGCCATCCGAGGCTGCGTCGGCCGAGTCTGACCGAGCTGGTGATCGCGCTGTTGGAAGAGGGGCCGCAGACGGCAGATGAGGTCGCTGAGCTGATCCGCCGCAAGCGGGCGGCCGAGCACGAGGAGCGTTGAGCGATGAGCTCAGGAGTCCATTCGACCGCCATCACGATCGACGCGATACCGGTGTCGGCGATCACCCCGAGGTGTGTAGGGAAGTGTGTAACTAAGTGTGTAAAGGCTTTACACACTTCGACGGCCGCCCGCCCCCGCCAGCACTGGGTTTTCGCCACATCCCCGAGTTCGACTACCCGCCCCCCACGTAGAAGTTCAGTGGGATTGGTGCGGGTAGTCGGACTCGGGGTCTTCTCTTGTTTGGTGCTGGCGGGGGCGGGCGGTTGTAGAGGGATCGTGCAGGCGGAGTTGATTGTCAGTCTGGAGAGGGATAGGGGAAGGGATTTGGAATGGCTGGGGTGAGGCCGGGACCATCGACGGTGGCCGGCTTGAAGTGGCTGGCGAAGGTCGGACCGGCGCCGTTGGGGGCGTGGGGGATTGCGATGGGGTGGGGACAGGCTGCGGTGTATTCGCATGCGCGGCGGCTGCGGGCGGAGAGCTGGCTGGAGGCGTGCGCACGGACGCGTGGCGAGGGGTCGCTGGTGTACGCGTCGCGGACGGGGGTCCGGTACGCCGACGTGGCCGCGGCGACGGTCGAGAAGCGGCCGGCTCCCGTGACGTGGCCGCACTGCGAGGCGTGCGCGTGGACGGCGGCATGGCTGACCGCACGCGGTCGCGAAATGGTCGGCCCGCGCGAGATGCTGGTGCGAGCCGATTGGCGGGGTGAGCTTCGATGGCGTGAGCGGTGTGAGCTGCGACGCCGCGGCCATCGGCCTGACCTCGCCGGGCGGCTCCCGGACGGGCACGTAGTTCCGATCGAGGTCGAGCTGAGCGAGAAGTCTTCCGCTCGGCTGAAGGCGGTGCTCGAGCTGCACAGCGAGTGGATCGCCGCGGGCAAAAGCGCGGCCGTGATCTATGTCTGCGGCGACGAGGAGATCGCCGAGCGCGTGCTGGCCGACGGCGCGCAGGCCGGTCTGAGCGTTGACCGCGGAACGATTCGGATCGAGCCAATCGCGACGATTCAGCGCGAGGCCGTCGAGGCATGCTCGACGCTGGCGTCGACGGACTGGCACCTGGCCGGAAGCGGGGCCGCATGATGTTGCAGCCGCAGACGGTGGTTGCCGACCTCGGCCTGACGATGCTCCTCGGCCTGGCTGGGGCAGTTGGCGCATGGCTGCTTCGCCGGAGAACGACGTTGTCGGCGCGGAATCTGTATCCGCCGGCGGTCACCGGCGCGCTCGGGCTCGCTGGCGCGATCGGTGTTCGCGCGTGGGGCGTCGCGGTTGTGCTGTTGCCTCTGGTATCTCCCTGGATGGCCGGTGCGGTCCTGGGAGCGAGATGGCGATCGAGCGACCTGGGGGCAGGCGAGGAGCTTCGCAACCATGAGCTGGGGCGGCGTTGGCTATGGCAATGTGCGGCTGAGGACCGGCAGGGCGAGCGGCTGTATCTGCGCTCGCAGGGGGAGCTGGTCCGCGAACGGCCCTGGCCGCGTTCGCTTCCCTGGGTGTCGATGACTGCGATGGGGAAGGCGGGGCCGAGGCTGCCGTTGGGGGCGGGACAGCATGTGGTGCTGTTCGGCGCGACCGGTGCGGGTAAGACGACGACCGCGCGGCGGTTGATCGCCGCGCGGACGCTCGCGGACCACTCGGCGCTGTTGGTGCTAGACCAGAAGGGCGACCCTGAAGACGTCGAGCAGAATAAACAGCTCGCCGCCGTCGCCGGCGTTCCGTTCGTGTTGTTCGACTCCCAGGATCCTGCGACCGATCGCTGGCAGCCACTCTGGGGCTCTCCGGACGGGGTGGCGGCCCGGGCGGTCGAGGCGATCAAGCAATCGGAGCCCTACTACTACGACGTGTTACGTCGCCACCTCGACGTCGTGTGCAAGGTTCTGCACGCCGCAGGCATGTGGCCACCGTCGATTCCTCTGCTGATCGACGCCTGCCTTCCCGGAAACTATGAGCGGCTGGTCAAGCTGACCGAAGGGCTGGAGGACAGCCATGCCGAGCTGAAGCGACGGGCGAGCGCGCACGGCACGTATGTCAGCTCCAGCCGTGGGGTTCAGGACCTGTCCGGTGGGGTGTTCCGGCTCGAGGTCGCGCTGGCGCTGGCCGGGCGGACGCTTGTCACCCCGCGCGTCGCCGTTGACGGGGAGACCGTGGCCGTGCGCCTCGTGGAAGCGCTCCGGGAGCGGGCCGTCGTGATGTGGCGGACACACGCCGACAGGATGCCCGACGAGGCCGCGGCGCTCTCGGTGCTGGCGCTCGCGGACCTGCACGTCGCCGCCGAGCAGGCCGGCGCGCCGTGGACGCTGCTGCTGGACGAGTTCGGTGCCGTGATCAAGATGGCCGCGCAACGAGGGGTCGCGATCCTGCAACGCGGCCGGTCGCACGGCGGCCAGGTGATCGTGATCACCCAATCGGCTGCCGACATCGACGCGCTCACGCAGCAGCCTGGTCTGCTCGCGAGTCTGACCGACAACTTTGCCGGCGTTGTCGCGCACCGACAAACCAGCCCGGAGTCCCGCGACTGGCTAGCGAAACTGATGGGCACCCGCTCGCTCTGGCAGATGACCAGCCAGACAGGCGCGCACGGACACACGCATACCGGGCGCGGAAGCGCCCGGCGCGTGCGCGAGTTTCGCGTCTCCTCAGACACGTTCGGAGCACTCAATCGAGGCGAAGCGGTGATCTACACGCCGGTCGCCGGCGAGCCCACCCGCGCGAGCATCCTGCCCGTGCGCCTCCCTCAAGCAGAGCCCGAGCGGATCGACCTGGCCGGCCCACGCAGTCGCTGCGAGGTTCCGGTGTACCCCGAGCTGACGCTGTCGACCACACCGCCCTCCGACTCGACGCCGGCCACCCAGCGGACCGGTCCGGCAAGGGCGATGTGATCCGCCGGACCCAGAGCTACCGTCAACGAGAAGAGCCATGAGCCAGATTTACGACAGCTCTGACAGCGCACCGGGCGCAAGCGCTGAGCGCGAGTACGCGCGGCGCCAGCAAGCACGGCGTCGGCGCGTCCGAGCCAAATACGGACCGGTCGGATCATTCGTCGCGGCGCTGGTCGGCGAACCACGAAATGTCGACGCGTGGCGGCAGGGTGCCGAAGGCGAAGCCGCAACCGCCCGTGAGCTCGACCTACGCCTGCACCGCAGCGACGCCCGCGTGCTGCATGACCGTCGTGTGCTCGGCCGCAGCCGAGCGAACATCGACCACATCGCGATCGGTCCGGGCGGGGTCACCGTGATCGACACCAAGAGCAGCCGCGGACGCGTCCAGATCGCGACCGTCGGGATGCTGAACAAGCGCGAGCAGCTGCTGGTCAACGGTCGCGACCGCACCAGCCAACTCGACGCGCTCGAGCGGCAAATCGTGCGCGTCACCGCCGCGCTCGATCGGCACGACGCCGACGATGTCGCCGTGCTCGGCGCGCTCTGCTTCCCGTTCATGCGGCGAGAGTGGCTTCACTACAGCCGGGCGCGGGACGGGCTGATTACCGTCGATGACCCCGCTCACATCGCCAAGCTCGTCAAACGCGCCGGAACGCTGCACGCCGACGAGATCGCATGGCTCGCCGAGACCTTGGGCGCGGCGTTCCCGCCGGCCTGATACCAGCGGTCAGAGACTGGACGGAAGCCGCAACACCGGCACGTGCGAGGGAAACGTGGGCGCCTGCACGAGGCGATGGTCGTCGGTCAGCAGGCTCGCGCCGAGCTGCTCAGCCAGCACGACATAGAGCGCGTCGGCGGCGGTGAGATTGTGGCGGTAGCTCCAAGCGGCTTGGACCAGCGGCGCGACCGACGCGTGATGAAGATGCCAACCGCCAAGCCGACCAACGGCGACGCTCGCCTGCGACTCGGAGAGCTTTTGACCGAGAAGCTGCCAGCGCAGCACGCCGAGGACCTCGGAATAGAAATGCTCCGGCACCCAGCCCTCAGCCCCGACCGGGAGCAGGCTCGCGAGCGCCCGGCCGCGTCGCGTATCGCAGACGATCTCGACGCCGGCGGAGGCGTCGATGACAACGAGGGTCACGCCTCGGCGTCGACGCGCAGCGCGCGCAGCGCCTCGGCGGCATCGACGCTTTCAAGCTCAGGCTCGGGGCCCGCGAGCAGCTCGTCAATGAACGCACGGAACGCCTCGGGCGAGGCGTCCTCGTTCGGATTCGTGAGGACGACAGTCGAGCCAGGTGGAAGGTGTGCAGGTACGCCAGACATGGCCTGATCGTACCGTGCAGCACCACCCGCGAGCGGCGGGGCGTGGGGATCGGGCAGCGGAGAGAGCGCATCGCGCCACTGGGTGTGCGTGGTCCGGACCCCTTCCAATTGTGGCGGCCTGGCGGCCGCGAAAGGTCGGGGAATCCGGCCCCCGCACCCCCGCGGAGGCCGACCAACCGAAGGAGGGCCTGATGGCCACCACCACAGAGGCGCCCGTCGGCGTTCAGATGATCGACATGGACCGCATCGCGATCCCCGGCAACGTCCGCGAGCTGGACGCCCAGCACGTCGACAACCTGGCCGGCTCGATCGAGCTGCGCGGCCTGCGCGTCCCAGTGATCGTCCGCCCCGACGAGAACGGCTACGAGCTCGTCGCCGGCTTTCACCGCTTCGCCGCCCACAAGAAGCTCGGGCGCGCGCAGATCCGCGCCGAGATCCAGACCGACGCCGAGGCCCACGTCGACCGAGGCCTTGAGAACATCGCGCGCAAGCAGCTGAACCCCTACGAGGAGGCGCAGGCCGTGCGAGCGATGCTCGACGACGGGCTCACCGAGGCCGGCGCTGCGCAGGCCCTGGGGTGGCCCAAGGCACGCGTCACCGCCCGCGTGAAGCTGCTGGAGCTGCCCGAGCTCGCCCAGCAGATGATCGGCGACGGCCGCGTGGCGCTCTCGAGCGTCGATCAGCTGCGCGCGATCGGCGTCGTCTCACCCGAGCTGCTGGACGCGCTGGTCGCGTTCATGGCCGAGGGCAACGAGTGGGCGGCCGAGCGGCTGACCAGCCAGCCCGGCTGGGTGCTCGACAGTGCGCTGCGCGCCGGGAACAGCAAGGTGTTCGCCGAGCACATGGGCGGCCAGATCGGCGGCCACGAGATCGCGTCGCTCAAGCTCGGCAAGAAGGCCGAAGCGGCATACGAGCGCGCGGGGAAGCTCACGAAGGAGCTCGACCGCTACGCGTACGGCGTCGATGTCCGGTTCGACGAGAGCCACGTCGACCAGGCGCGCGCCGCCGGCGTCGTGATCGAGTTCGAGCGCTCGGCGCCGATCATCGTCGACCGCTCGCTCTACCGCGAGCTGGTCAAGTCGGCCATCACCTGCACCGTGGCCAAGCTGGAGTCCAAGATCGCCGCCCGCGAGCACGACCGCAAGACCGCCCGCCAAAGCCAGAAGACCAGCGCACCGGCGGACCCCGAGAAGCAGGCCGAGCGCGAGCACCGCGGGCGGATGCGCGAGCTCTCAGAGCAGGCCCACGGCGTCAACCTCGACGTCGGCGCCGAGCTGCTCAAGGGCCTGTCGACCGTCGACCCGGCGGACATCACAGTGGCGCGCTTCTTCGTGTACGGCCTGCTGGGCTCCGACTACGACGACTCGCCCTACACCCAGACCGGCGAGCGAGTCGCGCGCCTAGCCGTGTCGGGCATCCGGCTCGTGATCGAGGAGTTCCGCGCCGACATCACCAAGACCCGGAAGGACGGCACCAAGGGCGCGCTGCGGATGGACTACGGCACCGGCCGAGAGCCCCAGGAGCCCGTCAAGTGGCTGTGGAAGTACATCGACGGCGCCAAGACCGCCGGCGAGCTCTACGGCCGCGCGCTGGTGGTGATCGCCGCTGAGCAGTACGCCTCGCGGCTCGTGGTGCCCCAGAGCCAGCGGACGCTCCCCACGCGGTGGTCCTCACACAAGGAGCTGGCGGACAAGGCGCTCAGGAAGCTGGCCGGTCCGCACCTCCCGGCGTCGCTGCGCCAGCTCGAGGCCGCGGTCAAGCGCGCCAAGGAGGAGCACGAGCGCGCCGCCGCGCGGGCCCGGACGGCCGCGCAGCGGGCCAGCCGCCGGGCCGAGGCCGCCGAAGCGGCCGACAGTGCCGACGCCACGCAGCCCGGCGCGCCTGACGCCGAGGCCGAGGTCGACCACGAGCTCGACGCCGAGCTCGAGGAGGGCGAGGAGGCCGAGCAGTAGGCCGAGCGACTGTGGGCCGGGCGGCCGATCCTGGCCGCCCGGCACTGGCCTACAGATCACTGATGGATTCGCGCCCGTGGATCGCTGCGTGGATCCCCCGGTGGGTGAGCACATACGTCCGGCCCGACCAGAACCGCTCGAGCAGGCCGAGGAGAACGAGCTGGGCAATGAGCCCGGAGGCGCGGGCCTCCGAGAGACCCAGAGCAGTGGCCAGCTGCAAGGGATAGATCGGCGCGTTGATCTGGATGTGCTCAAGCGCCCGTTGCTGGAGCTGTATTTCGAGCTGGTACTGAGTCACGCGGCCGCCCGGTCGGCCGGCGCCCGACGAGCGCTCTGGGTGCGTGCCTGGCGCCGGCGCCGAAGGGTCGCCCGCGACTGCCCGATAGATGCGAGCTGGCTCATGGCCAACCGCATCTAACCACCGGAAAGGGACCCGTCGCGGAGCAGCGCGACGCCCCCGGGCGGGGTGGCGCGGTTCACACCCTGCTGGGTTACTTCCACACGGGCGGTAGGTCGCCGACCCCTCGCTGGAGCACGGTAACGGCGGGCGGCCGGAGGGAGGAGCGGGGTGGTAGTGGCATGTCTGGCGGTTGGGGTGCGGGCACCCGCTCACCCCTCGATTACCACACCGGCTTCCCACGCAGCCGGCGGCCGCACGGAGGCGGCGAGCCGAGCGCGCCTGGGGAGGCGCAGAGCGCTGGGAGCCGGCGTGGTCGGGGCGGGTCATGCCCGCACCCCAACCAGAAATGCCGCTCATGTTCGGTAAGCGACTTCTCCACTTCAGCGATTCACGTCACCGACCCGCGGAGCCGCAGCCCGCGGCGCTGTTCGCTCGTTACGAGCGCAAGCTGCGAGCGCGTGTGCGCAGCATCGTCTCCACCTCGGAGGCCAACATCGAGGACGCCTGCATGTACGCATGGCTCACGCTGCTCCGTCACGAGCTCGACGACGTCGCCGAGCCCTACAGCTGGCTGACCACCGTCGCGGTCCGCGAGGCGGTCAAGCTCGAGCGGGCGGAGCGACGCACCCGCCCACTCGTCCTGGACGAGTACGGGGCCCAGACGCGGCCCGGCGAGGAGCTGGCCGCCCACGACCTGCTCGCCCACGCCGCGGCGATCATCCAGGAGGCGGGACTGACCGCCCGCCAGTTCCAGATGATCTCGCTGCAACTCTGGGGCCTCAGCTACGAGCAGATCGCGGTCCACACCGGCGACAGCCGCCGCACCGTCGAGCGGCAGATCCTCCGGGCCCGGGACAAGCTCGCCGAGGCCCTGCAGGGCTCGGGGGGTGTGAAAACCACCCCCCTGGCGGCTCTATAGAGCGTGATGCTCATCCGCTACCAGGGCGAGGTCGTCGGCGTGGTCGGCGCGACCCGCTATGGGCTGGCGCCCACGCTCCACGGCCGCGCGTGGCCCGAGGCCGACCAGCGCCGCGTCAGCGCCGTCTGCGAATGGGCGCTCGAGGTGCGCCATCTCACCGGTCGCGAGCCCGGACAGCTCCCCGGTGACCGCCGGGCGGGCTGAAACCCCGCCGGCCGGGGGACCGTCCCCGCCGAGGATGGCACGCCCTGGCGGGCGTGCGGCGGGGAACGCAACGGTCCCCGCGTCGGGCGGGGGCCCGCACCTGAAGGGAGGCGCCGCGATGGGCGTCATCTACCTGCTGCACTTCGAGCGCTCCTACCACCACGCTCGCCACTACCTCGGCTACACCGACAACCTGGAGGCCCGGGTAGCGGCGCACCGCGCCGGCCACGGCAGCCCGCTGGTGGCGGCCGCGGTCCGGGACGGCATCGAGTTCCGCGTCGCCGCCACGTGGCCTGGTGACCGACACGAGGAGCGGCGGCTGCACCGCTACCACAACTCGCCGCGACAGCTGTGCCCGATCTGCCGCGCGGAGCCCGATCCGGCCGCGCCGGGCGCTCCAGCCGCGGTCCCCGCCTCCTGCGAGGGGGACGAGCGCCTGGTCGCCGCGCTCATCGACGTCGGCGAGGCCCTGACGCTCGCGGCGCTGACCGCGTACCTACGGCGGCGCGAGCTGCCCGCGGTCTCGAGCTCGCACTGCCGGCTGGAGCTGCTGGCCAAGGCCGGACGAGTCCGGAAGACCACGGTGCTCGGCGAGCTGGCCTGGGTCGCCGGATAGCCCCCCGGTGCCCGGGCTGCTCGCTCCCTGCGAAGGGTGGCACGCCCTGGCGGGCGAGCCGCAGGGGAGCGGTCAAGCAGCCCGGCCCCCGGCCGGGACGCACCACCGAACCCAAGGAGGCGAGTCATGGCAACCAAGCAACGACGTCCCCTGACCGACGAGGAGCGCGAGGAACGCAGGGCCGCGCAGCGAGAGCTCGTGTGCGCCTCGATCGAGCAGCTGCGCTCGAGCGACGGCTGGCAGGCCTACCTGAAGGCGAGGCGCCGATTCCCGTCCTACAGCTGGCGCAATGTCCTGCTCATCCTTCACCAGCGCCCGACTGCGACGTGGGTCGCCGGGTTTCGGACGTGGCTGGATCTCGGCTACTGCGTGCGCAAGCGCCCGGACGACGTCCCCGAGGGCGGCTGGGCGATCCGGATCTGGGCCCGGTGCGAGCCGAGCCGCAAGCGGATCCAGGCGTGGCGCGACGCCGGCGCCGACCCCGACGAGCGGCCCCGCGCGACGTACAAGCTCGTGAACGTCTTTGCTCAGGATCAGGTCCAGGAGCTCCCGCCCCCGGCCACGCCGGTGCCGCTCGAGGCCCCGATCGAGGAGATCCGTGGCAACAGCCACGAGGAGCTGCTGCCCCGCCTGACCAAGCTCAGCGGCGAGCTCGGCTACGCGTTCACGATCGGCGACGCCGGACCGGCCGACGGCCAGTGCAACACCAAGGCCAAGAGGATCGTCGTCGCCGAGCGCCTGGAGCCCAACGCCCGAGTGGTCGCCGGGATCCACGAACTCGCGCACGCGCTCGTCGCCGAGGACGAGGACGCCCCCAAGCTGACCTACGCCCAGGGCGAGCTGATCGCCGAGTCGGTCGCCTGGTGCTGCTGTCAGACCGTCCAGTTGGACTCCAGCGACAGCATCCCGTACCTAACCAGCTGGGCCGAGAGCGCCGAACTCGACGTGCTCGAGCAGACCGCCGCGCTCACGAGTCGCCTCGCCGACCGCATCGAGGGCGCGCTTCTCCCCGCTGCCGATCCCGCGCCGGCCGCCGTGGGGGCGACCGTCTAGGGTCAGGCGGGGCGCCGCCAAGGCGCGTCTTGCTCGCCACGCTCCGAGCGCCGTGGGCCTAGCTCGGCGGACAGTCGCGCCGCGGCTGTCACTGCCGCTGAGCTGGCCTCAAATGCTGCGTCGCCAGTGAGCCCGAGAGCGCCGACGACGCGGCCTTTCTCGAGCACCGCGGCGGCAAATGCGGGCTCTCCGGCCTGGCGGGCGTAGCACGAGGACCAGAACCCCGCGCGGAGCAGCACGGTTCCCGCCGCGCTTGAAGGCGCGGAGACAACGTCTCCGAGAAACGAGAGCATCGCCCAGCCGACCTGCGGGTCGGCACGGATTATGCCGACGACCTGCTCGTCGTAAGCGGGGATCCAGAGGTGCGGCACGCACGAGGTGTCCTGCGCTAAGCGGACGACCCGCGGGGTCGCCGCCTGCACCAAGGGCTCGTGGTCCACCATCTGGCGCCCAAGGACGGCCAGACGCAGCGTCGCGCGATAGCGACCTCGGTGCCCGCGGTCCTGCGCCACGAACCCTTCGAGCACCAGCCGTTGGAGTAACCGCCGTGCCGTCCGGGTGCCGATCTGGAGGCTGTCTGCGAGCTCCAACGTCGTCAGCGGCGCGAAGGACAATCGCTCGAGCGCGCGCACCGCGTTCATCGCGGCGTACGCGCGGATCGGCTCGGGGTAGCGGGCGCGGGACCGCCGCGCCGCGTCGGGCTGCTGCATCGAGTCGTCTCCGAGGGCCGATCGGTCGCGTCAGACTCGCGGCCAGAACACGGGTTCAGACTGAGGGTCCAGGAGCGCCGCGGCTTGGATCGCGGCCCGCGATGCGAACACGAACCCCCCGTCGAGGCGATGAACCAGGCCCGCCCGGGACAGGCGCCAGACGGAGTCCTCGATGTCTACGCGACTTCCGATCCGCTGGCGCACGAGCTCGTCCGTCGCGCAGGGCCCCAAGCCGGCCTCGAACACGAGCAGGCTCAGGATCGCCTGATCCACCCGAGCCGGATCCGGCAGCTGACGCGCCCCGAATGAGCGCGCGCAATCCTGCTCGCGGTGGCGGGGGAGTTGTCGTGCGCCGAGCACACGTCTGACCCTAGGCGGCCAACCTCCCCTCGTCTATGAGGTATAGCCCAAGAATTGTTAGACCCTCGGTGCGCGCCGAGTGCCCAGCCGGGTGTGCGCCCGCAGCTCGTCAGCGGGCACGGAGCCAGTCGCCGACGAGCTCGTCGACGCGGCGCAGCCCGTAGCGTTCTGAGAGCTCGATCAGGGCTTCGGCGCCGGCGCCCGCGCCGGGCCCGGGAAGCGTGGCCAGCGCCGCCAGCGTGAGCTGGGCGTCGGCGAGCGGGAGACGGCGCTCGAGGACGAGCCGGCCGCCCCACCGAGCGGCCGCCCGGGGAAACGTCTCGGGCTCGCGGTCAAGCAGCGCGAGCAGGATGCCGAGAGCGTCCTCGAGGGCCACCGGTCCCGGAAGCTCGGCGACGATCGCGCGGATCTGCGTGGCCGACGCCCGCGGGTTGGCGATCGCGCGGTGCTTATCTCATGCCATGAGCGTCGTCGACTGGACGCGCTTGGGCTCGACGCTAATGACATGTCAGTGACCAACTCGCCGGCGGTGATGGCGTTCTGGGGCGCCGAGGACCTTGATCCAAGGCAGGCGGCTCCGATCGCGCGCGAGTCGATCAGCTGCGCCGCGTGTTCGGAAGCCGCGTCACGGTCCCGGAGACGGACGCCGAGGGCAACATCGTTGGCTGCGGGGACGCGCCGCACGGGGCACTGCTCGCGGAGGCTGCGTCCAGACGAGGAGGCCCTGCCGGATGAGCCGTGGGCGCACATCGCCGGGGACTTCATAGCCGGCATGAGCTTCGACGGCGGCCAGGCGGCCCGTGCCGGTGGCGGCTATCCACCACGGCCAGTCGGCGGCCGGGAACGACCACATCCTCATCGTCGTCGCGCTTGAGCGCGACGACGGCACGAACGC
Source organism: uncultured Solirubrobacterales bacterium (assembly GCA_963757235.1). Taxonomy (GTDB): domain Bacteria; phylum Actinomycetota; class Thermoleophilia; order Solirubrobacterales; family Solirubrobacteraceae; genus Palsa-465. The sequence goes on from CAVWRC010000016.1 coordinate 239,074, forward strand.
GCGGGTGAACCGGGACCGGCTGCGCTCCCAGCGGCTTATAGGCGAGCTGGAGCGACGCCACGGCCTCATCGAGGTCCTCTAGCAACGCGAGACCGGGCACACGAGCCGCGGCTACACGCCCCGCGACCGAGGACCGGGCCGAAGCCGGCCGAGCCGGGGAGTCGACAGCGGCGTGGCGCAACCAGGCGCCGACGCTGACGTTGATCCGCCGCACGGCGTCATCGATGAGAATGAGCCGCTGGCTCGGCTACAGGGCTTGGGGTGAGCGCTGGATAGCGTCAAACAGATGATGGGCCGAGTGAATCGCGCAACTGATTCCCCCGGCCCGTTCTCCGATTGACGCGCCGCGGTTTGCCGGTGACCCGGACGACCAGCGGTACACCTTCCAGGAGCAACGGCCCGCTTGGTTGGTGTCCGTTATCCAGTACGCCGACATACAGTGCGTGATCTCGGCGCGGCTGTGATGTGTCGGCCCGCTCTTGAGCGGTGGCCTCTGCCCAGATCGCGAGCCGCGTCCGCCTGAATTCGACGACACCCGGGAGGTGCATCACCTGCTCCCGATAGCGATCCCACACCTCGCCGACGCGCGCCCGATCGGTTCCGTGCCTTGCCACATCCTCGCGGCTGCTCTTCGAGATCGCGGGGATCGCACAGCACCATTCCTCGGCGATCTCCTCGCTCCTCGGCTCTTCGGATCGGTCGCGCGTCATCGCCTTACCGCGCATTGTACGACGTGCCGCACTGCTCGCCACGCAGCGATTTCCTGGCGCGGCCTGCCGACACTCGGCGCCGTGGGCAGCGCCGAGTGTCGCGAGCCAGGGTACGCGCTCATTGACCCCCGATGCTGCGCAGCGCGACCTCGGGAGAAACGGCTGAGGGATCGGCCACGCCAGCAGGTACGGCTGAAGAGCCGTTCGGCGGCTCGGTGTCGAGATTGCCGTCCGCCTTGGTCAGCAACGGACCGATCTCGTGGTAGTAACACGTATCGTCGGTGCCGGTGACCCCGCCTACGATCAACCCCGCGGCGTACACGTTACCATCAAGGTCGTAATGCTGGTACATCGGGCCGCCGCTGTCACCCGGGATGCAGATATCTGCGCCTTCCGTCTCGACAGCCGTATCCAGGTTGCAGGTCTCTCCGTCATCAAAGTCCACGCAGCCGTCGACCTTCGTCACCTCGTTCTCCTGGACTTCACCGCCGTTCGCTCCGTCTGCGGTCAGATAACCGCCCTCCGGGATCGTCGTGTCGCCGGTCACGGTGAACGCCGTGGTGTTTGCCCACACCTGGCCAGAGTATGCGACGCTGCCGCCATAGATGGAGGCGAAGTCCCAACATTCGTCCGGACAGTCCGTGACCTTGAAGTAATTCGTCGAGGTGTTGCCCAGCTGGTACGTCGTGTACCAGTTTGTCTGGACAGATCCCGTCGAGCCCGGCCCACCGAAGCAGTGGCCCGCCGTCAGGCCGAAGTTCCTCCCGGACGCCTTTCCCGTGTATCCGAATCCCGAGGTGCAGTCAGCTGTGTCTTGTGGGTAATAATCCTGTGGCGTCGTATCCGGCTTGTCGTTATCGAACCAAAGCCCGTCGCCGGCCCAAAAAGGGTTCTGGTCATTCCAGCGGCTCAGAGCAGTGGTCCGTCGGGGGAGCTGCCCCGGAGCAACCGCGTCTACCGTGACCCATTCAGAGCCGTACTGATCCTCAAGAGCTTGCGCAGCGGCGGAGGTGTAGCCATTGAGGGTGATGTCGACCTTGCTTGTCGCGATATCGGGAAACCACGACACCAAGGAGGCCCCATCGACTGTAAGCGGCGCTTTGGCGATTTGCGTCGTGAGCGCCTCGAGGGACGCGAAGCTGTGGGCCACTGATACATAGTGGAGCTGTGCGCCTGCCGCGACGGCAGGCTGAAGCGCGGCCGATAAGGCTGGAGTCGCGCCGCCTACGGCGTATACATTGATGCTGCCGTCTGGCTGCAAAACCTCGCCGCCATACGTGCTTGAGAACTGCGTCGATCCGATTCTCTGTATCCCGTCCGCGACGGGCGTCATCTGTGAAAGCCTGTCTGGTTGCGACGTTTGAGCTACGTATGGAGCCTTCGATACTGACGCACCGGCGGACGAGGCTGCGAGGCCTCCCCAAACCGCCAACGCCCCGACAGCTAATACGCATCCAGCCACGGCCGCGATAGAGAAGCGACCATTCCGACGAGTCCGCTCTGACATCGTCACCCCTTCCTGTGAGGTTCCCCTAAACCGACCCCGTCCATCCCCGGCGCGTCACCTTGATCGTCGGCCCGTCAGGCGGCGGAAAGACCGTGCTGACCAACGCGCTCTGCCTGCGCTACTTCGCCCAGGGCGGGCGCACGTTCATCCTGGACCGCTCCTCCACTCCCGACGAGCACGGCAACACCAAGGGCACCGGCCACTACGACACGCTCTCCTCGCTGATCCCCGGCTCCCGCCGCGTGCAGGTCGGGCACGCGGGCGGCGACGTCATCTGCCCGTGGGACGCCGCGAACCCCGCGCGCGTGTCGGCCCACAAGACCGAGCTGCTGCTCGCGCTGCACGCGCTGCTGATCGGTCACGCGCACGACCCCGAAGGACGAGTGCGAACGCTGGACTCCGACGAGGAGACGCTCATCCGCACCGGCATCGAAGCCGCGTACACCCGTGCCGCCGATAGCGCGGAGCGACCACGCGAGCAGCTGCTGATCGACGCGCTCACCGAACGCGCCGGCGGCGGCTCGCTCACCGGTGCGAACGCCGACCGGCTGCAATCGCTGCTCCTGCGACTCGAGCCCTACGGCCAGGACGGGAGCCTCGCTCACATCGCCGACCGGGCGACCACGGTCCCGGCGGACACGCCGCTGACGCTGTTTGACTTCACGGGCCTGTCCGAGCGGCTCACGCCGGCGCTGATGCTCGCGACCGTCGAGTACGTCGAGCGCCAGGTGCAACGACTGCGCCGGGCGCGCGTCGACGGCGCGCTCGATCACCTCGGGACCTGGGCGGGGAAGTGCCAGCTGATCATCGAGGAGGGCTGGGCGCTCACGCAATCCCCGGCCGCAGGGGCGTGGCTGAACGAGTACGCGCGCCGCTCCCGCCACTACGCGCTGTGGCTGATGTTCGTCTCCCAGCACTTCCGCGACCTGTCAAACGAACAAGGCCGCGCGCTGCTCGCCAACGGGGCGCTCAGCTTCTGCCTGCGCAACGACCGCCACGACCTGGAACACGCCCGCGAACCACTCGGCTTATCGGACACCGACATCGCCCAGATCCAGGCGCTCCCCAAACAACACGGCGTGTACTCGACCGTCTACATGGTCTCGGCCCGCGGCCGCGGCGCCGTGCGTGTCGCGCTCGGCGATCTGGAGTACTGGATCTGCTCATCAGATCCAGAGGACGACCAGCCACGCCGGGCCGCCGCGCTGCGCCAGAGCGCCGGCGACCCGTGGGCAGCGCTCGACACGCTCTGCACGCCTAGCTGGCACGAGCGATACCGCCAGGCCAACGGAGCCGCAACGTGACCGAGCACCGCCGTTCGCTCGTCGGTGAGGCCGGTCGTCGCAAGCACCGCAAGGTTCCGTGGCTGCTCGCCGGCGGCGCGTTCATGATCGTGATCTCGCCGGTGGCGCTGTTCGCCGGCGCCGGGAACCCGCCCTGCCAAGCCGCCGGCGCCGGACCGCTGCCAGCAGGTTCTGGCTCATGGGTCGCGACCGCGTACGGGCCGCCGTGGGACGCGATGAACGGCAGCGGCGTGACCGCGACCGGCCTGAACCTCACCGCTGGTGAGCCCGCGTATGAGATCGCCGTCGACCCCGCGGTGATCCCCCTGGAGAGCTTCGAGCACGTGACCCCGAACCCGTTCGGCACCCCACATGCGTTCTACGCCGGCGACACCGGCGGCGCGATCATCGGCCGCCACGTCGACATCTACGACTGGCAGGGCCGCGCCGCCCAGGACGCGTGGGGCGTCCGTCACGTCACGGTCACCCCGGCGCCGAACCCAGGCACCGGGAACCTGCTTGGCGAGATCACCCCGACCGCGGTGAGCGAGCCCGCCGCGGGCGTGTGCGCGAGCACGATGGGCGGGCCGCTTCCGCTCACGCCCGGAGAGCAAGCGAAGAAACTGCCGAACGGACTCGCCGCCGCGCCGAGCGATGCGCCGCTCGCCGTGAAGCTCGCGATCGCGGCCGGGAACCAGCTGATCGCGAAGCCCTACATCTACGGCGGCGGGCATGGCCAGCCGCTCACCGAGCTTGCCACCGGCTACGACTGCTCGGGGTCGACCAGCTTCGTGCTCCACGGTGGCGGCGTGTTCGGCGACTACGCCGAGGACTCGACCGAGCTCGAGAACTACGGGCAGGCCGGCCCCGGCGAGTGGATCACCGTCTACGCCAACAGCGCCCACGCGTTCGTCGACGTTGCCGGGATCGTGCTCGACACCGCCTGGTATGCGCCGGTCCAGCCGACCGCCCCTAGCAGCGGGCCACGCTGGCAGCCCGCCTCGATCATCCCCGACCAATACGCCGGCGACGAGGCCGCCGGCAACGGCGGGTTCGTCCAACGACACCCGGCAGGGCTCTGATGCGCCCGATCCACCTCCGCCTCCCCGCCGCCCTCGTCCTCGCGCTGATCCTGGCCGGCTGCGGGCTGACCGACCCCTACAGCAGCCAGCACCCAATAGCGACCGGCGCCTCGACGTCGACGAGCGCGACCCTGTCGACCACGGCGACCGAGACCAACGCCGACCCCGCCCCGGAGCGCGGCGGCACGATCCCGAATGGGGCGCAGGCAGCCCAGAGGACCCCGGCTGCGGGCGCGGGCAGACCGACTCCGCAGGCAGCGCTGGAGCGCTACGCCAACCTCGACATGAACTGGACTGCGAAGACCGTCGCCGACGTCCAGAATCAGCTCGCGGCGATCTCCGTCGGCGAGGCCCGCGCTCAGGCGCTCCAGGCCGCGGCGAGCTACGGCCAGGACACCACTCTGCAGGCCAGCCGGGTCGCCAACACCGGCACCGTCGTGGCTATAGCGCCGGGCCAAGGGTCTGCGGCCGGCTGGTGGGTGGTCGTGACCCGCGAGAGCACCACCGGCCAGGGCGACTACGCCGGCCTGCCGCCCACCGATCACGTCACCGACGCCCAGCTCGAGCACACCGCCACCGGATGGGTCATCAGCTCATGGTCCCCACAAAGCTGAGCGCAAGCCCGCAGATGTCTCATTCGGCGTTCAGCGCGGGCGCGGTCATCGGCCTAACCGCGCTCGGGATTGGACTCGCGCTCGCCGACCCGGCGCTGGCCGGATCGAGGCATCCGCACGCGACGCTCAGCGGCAGCCTCGCCGACGCAGCCGGGATCCTTGAGAACAACGCGCGCGGTCTCAGCGTCCCGTTCCTACTGGTCCTGCTCGACTTCGCGCAGAGTCGCATCGGTCGCCACGCCGGCGACGTCATCGTCACGAGCCTCACTGCCGCCAGCACCATCCCGGTCGGGCTCGAGCTGGGCCGCTGGCAAGGGCGACTGCTGGCCTACCTGCCGCAGCTGCCATTCGAATGGACAGCCCTGGCGCTCGCGGTGAACGCCTGGGTCGTCGCCCGTTCAGGTCACCTCACCACCCGCCAGCTGGCGCCGCTCGCCGCAGTCATCCTGACACTGCTGATCAGCGCGGCCTGCCTGGAGACCTGGGCCACCCCGCACAGACGCGGGCATCGTCTCGACACAGCGCGTGACACCGCAGTGTGGCGATCGGCCGGATGCCTGTCACCCGGATTCTGCACCGGCCCCGGCCGGGTCGCTTCAAGGTCGCACGCTCCCTTCCCGTCGCTGCGCTCGGTTCCGCTCGGCCGTGTCGCCGGTGCCGTCGGGATCTCGTCAACCAACCGACTCCCACAAGGAGGGATCACATGAGCAGCATCAATTCGGTCAACCTCATCGGCAGGCTCACCCAGGACCCCGCCGTCACCCCGAGTGCGGACAGCACGCGGTGCAAGATGCGCGTGGCCGTGCAGCGCCGCCGCGGGAAGGACGGCGAGGACAAGGGCGCCAACTATTTCGACGTGGTCGCCTTCGGGGGCCAGGCCGTCAACTGCGGCAAGTACCTGCGCAAGGGCCGCCAGATCGCCCTCACCGGCCACCTCAACCACAGCGAGTGGACCGCCGAGGACGGCAGCTCGCGCCAGCGGGTCGAGATCATCGCCGACAACGTGATGTTCCTCGACGGCCCCAAGCGCGAGGACGACGAAGAGCCGGAAACGGCAGTGGCCGCCGGCGTCGGCGCGGAGGACGACATCGCGTTCTGAGCAGCCGATCCACGGGACACCCCCAAGCCCGGGGGTGTCCCGCTCCCGGTCAGCGCCTCCAGAAGAGATTCGCCATGACAGACACCTCTCCCATCCTCGCCGTGCCGCCGCCCAGATGCCCGAGCCGACAGATCGGCCTCGACCTGACACCGGCCACGATCGAAGAGCTCGCCGGGGAGCGCGAGTCACAAGTGAGCTCGACCGCGCCGCCGCCGGAACCCGATGCCGCGAAGCAGCTGTCGCTGAGCGCCGCGGCGACCAAGACACGTGCCCGGCGGGTCGGTGGGTTGGCCGCCCTGATTGTGGCCGACGCTTCGCGCCGGCGGACGGGGCCTGACCAAGCCCCCGACCCGCAAGGAGCCACGATGTCCCAGGAGGCCACCCCTACCGTCAGCCGTACCGCACTGGCGCTCAACATCCCGGTCGGAGACGCGCGCGAGCAGCAGCAGGCCGCGTTGTGGGCCATGAGCCCGACCGAACGTGTCGCGGCCATGTGGCGCGGCGATCTCACGCTTTACCAGCTGTCCCGGTGGACCTCGCGCGCCCCTTACGAGGTGCCCCTGGTCGGCGGCGAGTTCGCATGGATCGTCATGCGGACACCCGAATGGGCCGAGGCGGCCGACGAGCGCTCGGACAACGTCATCTACCTCACCGAAAGGTGGAACGACCGTGCCGCTGCATGACGATGAGCCACTCGAGGATCTGCTCGCCCGCTCACGCGACCACGCGCAACAGTTCGATGTGACCACTTGCCACCTGTGCAAGCGGCTCACGCCGGCTCTCCCCTGCGACAGAGGCGGCGAACGATGACCCTGACGCTTCCCGGCGCCGACATTCGCGGGTACTACCACGCGCTCGGGATCGAGCTGCCCGGCTGGGCAAGCACAGAGGCCTCGGTTCGTTGCTTCGCCGACCCCGAGGCACACCGTCGCGGGGACCGCGACCCGTCCTGCTCGGTCAACCTCGAACACGGCGCTTGGCACTGCCACGCCTGCGGCGCCAGGGGCGGTGCGTTCGACGCCGCCACCGCACGCGGCTATTCCGACCGGGCGGCGATCGACCTGATGGTCGCCTTCCGGCTCACCGAGCACCGCGCGTACCGGCACGGGAACGCCAACCGCGGACCCCGTCACCGCTCCATCTCCGCGCGAGTCGCCCAACCTCGACGCACGCGGCTGCGTCCCATCGGCGAGGACATCGAGCGTTGGCAAGCCACGCTCGCCGCCGACACTGACCTCATCGCCAAGCTCGCCCGGGCGCGGAGCTGGCTCTACGCCACGATGCTCGAGCTCCAGCTCGGAGTCGACCGCGGCCGCATCACCATCCCGGTCCGCGATGACGAGCGCGAGCTCATCGGGCTGCTGCGCTACCAACCCTGGCCAGAGCCCGGCGAGGCGAAGATGCTCGCCGCCGCCGGCTCACGTCGGGCGTTGCTGCCGCACCCCGCCGCCGAACTCTCCACACAAGTGCTCCTCGTGGAGGGCGAGCCAGACATGATCGCCGCCCGCTCCCGCGGGTTACCAGCGATCGCGGTGCCCGGCGTCGACGGCTGGAGACGCGCGTGGGCCCGGCTGTTTGCAGGGCGGGAGGTGACGCTCGTCATGGACTGCGACGAGCAGGGACGGGCAGCCGCCGCGGCGATCGCGAGCGACCTCTCAACGTTCGGTGCCGTCCGAGTGCTCGACCTCGCGCCTGACCGGAACGACGGCTATGACCTGACCGACCGACTCCTGGAAAGAAAGCAATCGCAGGTGGCTTTGGCGGTCGGCGACGCCATCACGAGCACGGGTGACAGGCGTCATGGCCGCCTTTAGCCCAAACCTCTTGACCCCCGAGGAGGCGGCGGTGATCGCTCGGTGCTCGGTCAAGACAGTGCGGCGCGCCTATGCCAGCGGCGCGCTGACCGCGTATCGGCGTCGGGGATCACGAGCCGTGCTCCTGGACAACAAGGACGTTCTCGAGTGGGTGCAGGGGCAGCTTCTGGAGCCGACCAATCCAACCACGGCACCGATCGAATCCATGCCCACGCGACCGCGAACCCGCAAGACCGCCAGGCGGATCGACCAGCCGGAGCGAACCCCTAAGCTCGGCAGCCAGGTCCGCTTCGACCTCTCCGCCGAGGCGCTACGCCAGCGGCGTAGGTTTAGGACCGAGTCTCGTCCGTAGGGGGACATCGAGTCATGCGCGAACCCTGGAAAAAGCACGGACGTTGGCCACACGAAGGCCGGCATGGCAAGACCTGGCAGCTCGGCTACCGAGACCACGAGGGCCGCGTCCGGTCCAGGAGCTTCAAGACGAAGACAGCCGCCGAAGGCTGGGCTCGGGAGTACGTCGCGGCGGAGCGACGCAACCGCCTCCGCGAATTTCTGCTCGGATCCGACGCTCCCGAGGTTTTGCCTGACATCACGCCCGTCGGCGAGCTCATCCGTGAGTGGCTAGCGACAGATGCCCATCCAGATTCCGTCGGCGGGCTCGCCCACACCACCTGGAACAGCTACCGCTCGACTGCCTCACGCCATGTCATCGGCAATCCCATCGAGCGGCACATGAAGAAGACCGGCGAGATCGTCGAGGTCGAGCCAGCCGTCAAACCGCTCGGAGAGAAGGGCGGCTACGCGATCGGCCACCTTCCTGCCGTCGATTTCGCGAACGCAGACGTGCTCAAACGATGGGTGCAAGCGATGCGCAAGGCTGGCGTCGGCCCGTCGGTCGAGGCGAAGGCATGGAAGGTCCTCTCGTCCGCGCTCTCGTGGGCCGTCGAGGATGACTCATGGCCCGTGTCGACGAACGGGTGCCTGACGATGCAGCGGCGCCGCGGCATGCGACGGGCCTCGCGTCGTGCCGGCACCGGCGCGACCAGGCAGGTTTCGCCCGGGAAGCGCCGAGACGATCTGGCGTCGTGGGCGTTATCGCCGCTCGCCGTCGAGCGCATCCGGCTCGTGATGCTGGAGAGAGTGGAGCAGCGCTCGCCGCTGCTGGCGCTCCGAGACGCCACGGCGGTCTCGGTGCAGTCCGGCCTTGGCATGCGCAACCAGGAGATCTGGGCTCTCATCTTCGGCGACGTGACGGGCCGCCGCGCCACCGTCCGTGAAGTCCTCAGCTACGGAGCGCTTGACGCCGGCAAGACCGAGGGCGCCACCGGACCGTCCCGTCGGCCGCCGATCGACGCCCTACTCGCCGACGACCTCACCGCGTGGAAGGCCGCTCTCGCAGCGCACGGATACCCGACGGCGACCGACGACTTCCTCCTGCGCGGCGATCTGGGCGGTCACGGCGCACCAGACGGCCACATGACCGGAAGTCAGGCGCACAAGTGGCCCACGAAATACTTCGCCCCAGCCGTGCGCAAGGTTGCGGAGCAGTGGCCAGACGAGCACGGCGAGATCGTCGGCGCGACACCGTACTCGCTGCGGCGAGGATTGATCTCGCTACGCATCCGCGCCGGCGAGGACCGACAGGCGATCGCCAAGCAGTGCGGCACCAGCGTCGAGATGCTCGAGCGCAGCTACTCGTTCGCGATCGAGGACCTCGAAGATGAGGGCCCCAAGTCGGCGGAGGAGGAGCGGCTCCGTGCTCGGCAGCTCGCTCTCGCCGGTAAGCGTCGTCAACTCCGGGTTGCGTGAGCGCGATGCTGGAGACCGACGCCGAGAGCCGCGTCCTGCGCCACGAGCGCTGCGAGCGTGGGCTACGCTTGCCCGCAGCAGCGATCGACCAAGATTTTGCAGCCCCCGCGCAGCCCAAAACCGGGCCGCGGACGCCGAAAATCCAGGAAATCCCTGCAAACGCCGACGTAGCTCAGCTGGTAGAGCACTTCACTCGTAATGAAGGGGTCCGGGGTTCGAGTCCCCGCGTCGGCTTGGGCAGGATTTGCCTGCAAATCTAGATGTTCGTCCAGCCACTTTCTGATGCCGTGTTTTTGGCCGCGACGTCCATTTAGCGTCCACTAGGTTCAGGGAGCGGCCTCGTTCGCACGCAACTCGGACGGCCGAGGTCTCGGCCGTCGTGGCGAACACGGGAGCTGGTCCTCGGCGGGAATCCGGCGCCAGGGGCTGCGCCCCGTCAGCACTCGTGGGAGGTCACGGGGCGGCGAGAGGAGTTCTCGGCAGGCGACCAGCCGATCGGGTTGTTGCGGAACGCGGCCTTTAGGCGGTGGCCGGCGTGCTGTGCGGGGACTCGTGCACGATGGCGCGATCACCGCCTGCGACCTTCGCGTTATGGAGAGCTGTGTGGGCGGCGGCCAGCGCGTCGTTGTGCGTCGGCGCGCCTGGGTCAAGGAACGTGCCACCGATGCTGACGGTGGCTTGCACGCGACTGGAACCGGCGCTGTGTGACTGGTCGCGTACGGCCGTGCAGAGGTCGTCGGCGAGGCTTCGCAGGAGGTGAGGCGTCATGCCGGGGAGTACCGCGGCGAACTCGTCGCCTCCGATCCGGGCCAGTGTCTCGTGCGGTCTTAGGCGCTGCGCGAGTGCGTCTGAGATGCTCCGGATCACTCCCTCCGCGGCGTGCGGACCGTGTCGCTCGATCACCTCGCGGTATCCGTCCACGTCGATGCACAGAAGCGCTCGTCGTTCACCGTCTCGTGGTGTGTGGTCGAGCTCGTCCTCGAAGCGCCGGCGGTTCCACAGGCCGGTTAGATCGTCGCGGTCGCCAGGGTCGAGCGCTCCCGGATCGAGCGATGCTTGTTCGGGCACCTCGTCACGCGGACGCATTTTGACCTTCGCCCCTTCCGGGTTCCCGGCTTGGGGTCTCGACGGCGCAGGGTCGTGGTCGATCTGGAGTTTCGCTCCGCGGTCCGCTCGTCTTGTGTTCGGTGTCTCGACGAGGGCGGCGATTAGCTCGTCCCATTCGGCGAGCTGCCGGCTGTGCAGGAAGTGCCGCTCGACGACGTCGCGTCCGGCGGCGCCGAAGGCGCTTGCTCGTGCCGGGTCGGCGAGCAGCTCGGCGATCGCGTGCCCGAAGCTACGCGTGTCGTTCGGGTCGACCAGAAGACCGTTGTGCTGGTGCTTGATCTGGTCGCGGTGGCCGCCGACGTCGCTGGCGACGACGGCGCGTCGCTTCCACAGCGCTTCGGTGACGCCCAGCCCGAAGCCCTCCTCGAGGCTCTTCTTGACGATCACGTCGGCGTGGCGCTGGAGCGCGTTGACGATCGCGGCGTTCTCCTCGACGTCGTGCATCGGCACGCACGCGATGGTCACCCGGCAGCGCTGCTGGTGAGCCAGCCCACGCCAGGCTGCCTGCACCTCGTCGAGCACTCCCGGCTCCTCGGGGTCGTCGGTGACCGTGTGAACGGCGGGTCCGGCGAGAATCAGGTGAGCCTGGGCGTGTGGGAGCGTGTGCTCGGCGAAGCCGCGCATCACCCCGATCGGGTCCTTGATGCGATCCCAGCGGCAGACGTGCACGACCAGCCGGTCGCGACCGAGCCTTGGGGCCGGGCCGGCGCGGAGCACGTCGCATCGGTGGCGCAAGCGCCGGGGGGTACCGTCGACGCCGTTAAACGTCGGCGCCTGGGACAGCTCGCCCGGGCGCTCAACGAGCCCCGTGTACGCGAGGATCGAAGCTGCGAGGTCGTTCGACATGTCCGCGTTCTTGACCGAGCACGGATCGATCGATGGGACGATGATCCTCACCGCCTCCAGCGGCAGCCGAGCGGGCACGCTCGCGCGCCGCGAGAACACCGCCACGTCCGGCTGCTCTTGAACGTAGGGCCAGAGGAAGTCCCACGCCGCCTCCGAGAGCCCTCCCGGCCGATCGGTGCCGATATGGCAGCGCCAGATCACCGTCGCGCCGAGGCGCTTGAGTCCGACTGCCAGCCCGAGCGTCTGCGGATCGTGCAAGACCACGATGTCCCTCGGGCCGATCACATCGCGCAACGCCCAGCCCGCGCCATCAAGCACCCGCTCGTAGGCGCTTCGCTGCGCCGCTCCCAACGGACCGCCGTCCCCGAGATGCTCGTGCAGAAAGTTGTGGATCCGCTTAGTCACACGGAAGAAGTCCGCGCCGGCCCGCACGATCAGCCAACGGGCGTCAAGCCCACCGGCTCGCGCATACGGCAGCATCGTGCGCAGAATCTCGGCGACACCGCCGCCGATCGCCGTCGAGTTGATCGACCACACGGTACGTCCCGCGAGCAACTCACGGGCGCGCGCGTGCGCTTCGGTCAAGCGCTCCCACGCCATCAATCCGGCCGCATCGCGCAACCCCCCGATCGCCACAACAGGCAGCGGGACCTCTTCCAACGCGACGGTCACTCGGACACCGGATCGGCCACCGCGATCGCCGCTTCCTCCGAGCGCATGCTCCATCGCCGGCAACCCGCCCCAGGACTAAACGAGAACGTGATTGCGCCCGGCGATGCCCAGGGAGACTTGAGCGGTTGGAGCACGCTGTGGGTGTGGCTGCCTCGCCAATTGCCTACGGTCATGGGATCAAGCCGACGTGTTCCAGCATGTCTGGGTCGCTCAGGTAATGATGCGCTGCCACGATCACGCCGTCTACGATTCGATGTAATGCGCAAAAAGACGCGATCTCCAAGTTCCCGATCAGTCGGAGCGCACCGACCACGAGCACTTTATCGTCGCCGATACCCCGGACATCGGACACCACGATGACGTGGTCGTAGCGCAACCGCGCGAGCTGCGCGAACCACCGCTCCACGCCGTCATGGCCGCGGTATGAGCGGTCGAGCCCGCTGAGCCTCAGCGGGTGGAAGCGCACGTCGGGGTCGAGGCGGGCGAGCATGCCTTCGAGGTGCTTTGCGTTAAACGCATCCACCCAGCGGCTCACGAGCGCATCGGGCGCCGGCGCGACCATTGGCCCGGACACGCTCACGCGCTCCGTCCAGTGGCCGGCCGCGGCGCGTCGAGCCGGCCGGCATCAGGTGCCGCGCCGGAGGCGTACAGCGCGTGAGCTGGCAGCGTTGAGGCGAACAGACCGACAGAGGTGCCATCGCGTGCAAGGCATCGCGGGCAATGTTCGGCCGTCAACGACCTCGCCCTCGGCGTAATCGTCAAGCCACAGCGAGGACAGTTCAAATGGACCTTCCCGGGATGGGCGAAGACGCGGCCGCGCGTCGGAAGATGCGCCATCGGCGGCGTCAACTCACGGCCCGCGATAGCTGCACGCCCGGCGCTCTACCGGCCGCACGCCCGACATCGGGTGCCGGACCCGTAACGCTGCGAGGTCGGATTCCGCTGGGACTCACACCCCACGGTCGCGGGACACAGCGATCGTCGAAGTCACAGACCGCTTCGGCGGGCACCGCGCCGCGGAATGCCCGACCGTGGCCTCGAACTCGGTCCGGCCAGAGACGATCGTGGGAATCACAAGCGAGCGGCGAGTCCGCTTCACCCAATGCTCGCCGAAGTATGCGAGCGATCTGAGGTCCGTCCACAAGCAAGCTCCTCGGCCGTGCAAGGCCGAACCGGTCGCCACGGACCCAGCAGTGCAGCCACCACATGACTGCGAACTCGCTCCGCACTGAAAGCCGCAACCCCCGACGCGGTCAATGACCCCGATCGAGAATCGCTGTCGACGGATCCTAACGGCGCCGAAACGCAAATGCCACGGAACGCACTAGGTACTTTTCACGCACATTTCGATGATGAGTGCCGACGCTCGCGAGCCCGATCACCGCCCGTCGCCGCAGACGGCCTCTGACCTGTTCGGTCCTGACGCCGAGCCGTCACGGATGGATTGTGAATCGGGCTCGCCCACGTACTCCCGCCTCAAGGACTACGAGGGGGACGCGGCGAGTCCCGGCGTCGTGGGGGGTGCTGGTCTTGGATCCTCGACCGCTGCGGCTGGCTGACGTCGCGGAACATCCTGATAGTTACGGGCTTCCCGGCAGGCCACCCGCCGATGCGAAGCTTTCTCGGCGTGCCGATCATGCTCGGGGGTGAGGTGTGGGAAAACCCTACGTCGCGCACGCTCGCTCAAGCTAACGGGAGGCGGAGCCGTGAGCGGCGTCCGGGGGATCGCCGATCAGGTGGCGTGAGAGGGCGTAGTGGACGAGCTCTGAGCGTTTGCCGAGTCCGAGCTTGCGATGGATCCGCCGGCGATGCGACTCGACCGTGCGCCGTGAGAGATGCAGCAGGCCGGACATCTCTTCGCTGGTGAGACCCAATGCGATCAATCGGAGGATTTCGGTCTCGCGCGCGCTAAGACCGTCGTCTTGGGCCCCGCGCCGCAGCCCCTCAAGGCACGCCGCCATGCGCGGCGACACGTATTTCTCGCCGCGTGCCGCACAACGAACGGCCACCTGCAGCTCCGTGTCGGCGTTGTCCTTCAGGACATATCCGACTGCGCCGGCGTCCAGCGCGTGCCGCGCGAACAGCGGGCTCTCCTCCGTCGTCGCCACCACAATCTGAGTTTCTGGCACCTCATCACGCAAACATCTGATCGCGTCGACAGTTGATCCGTTGGGCATCCGCAGGTCGAGCAGGAGCACATGCGGGCGATGGCGCTTGACGTGACGGATCGCGGTCGGCACGTCCCCCGCCTCGGCGATCACTTCGACGTTCTTATCGCTCTCCAACCAGAGCCGCTGAGCTCGACACACCAGGTGGTGGTCATCCGCGCGCACGAGCTTAATCGGCGCGACGACTTGAGCCGTCCGGGCAGGATTTGTGGAGGTCTGCGCTAACTGCAGGTCTGCCAGCATGACTGCAACTTAGCCGTCCGCGTCCCCACGAACCTCCCGGAGAATACGACGATCGACCGGGAAGATCGCGGCAATCTGGTGCGGAAAACTACGTAGCCCTCAGCGAGCGGTCGGCATCGCCCAGGTCGGGCATGATGTGGCCGACGCCACGACTTGAGCATTGTGGGGGTCGTGGAACGGCAAGTGATGGCGGGGGGGACGGCCCGCCGTTCGAAGGCGGTCAGCTCTCGGCGCGTACGCGCACCTCACCGGCGGTTACTTCGGGGGCGCCCTCGACGAGGTGGGCGGCCCTTTCTAAGATGCCGTGCTGCGCGTACACGTCCGCTCGTTTCGCTGCATCCTCAGTTTCACAGACGGTGATCGACGTCACGGTGCCCTCACCCCGTCGATCATGCAGTAACCGACGAAGCCCTCGATGGTGTTCACGCGATGACGAGTTCCCCTCGCGTTCGCTCCAAGAGGCCGTCAACGTCCGTGGCCCGATACCTACGCACCGATGCGTGCATAGTCGAGCTCCTCTCGTCGCGTTCGCGGGGCCGCCGTTCTCGTTCTCGTTCCAAGCGGAACTCTGAGAGACATCGGACGGTGGTCAGGACGGCCGCCTGGCCGTGGGCGTCGGCAGACTCGTGCCGTCGGGCAATCGGGTGGCCGGTGCGCGGACGGCATCCGAAGCCCTATGCGTGTCTGGCATACCCGGGCCGTTGACTGGGAGCAGTTCACGACGGCGGCCGCAGGCTTTGCGCCCCAACGGGAGCTGCCTCCCGCGGTGTTCACACGATGTTCACAACAGGGCCATGTACGACGTGTCATCGATGCGTTGCACATAGGTGTTCGCAGACCTTTCCCACACCCCGGGGACACTGCGACATCTGGCCGGAGAACCGCGCCAACACGTATGGGGGGGCTTGGCTCCGAGAGGTTGTGTCGCTGGCCCACGCCAGAACCGCACACGCTGCGATTGCCGACGGCTTGGTCTGACGGTTGCTTGGAGGCTAAGTGAAGCGGGACCCTGCAAGAGCTCCGGAGTGATCATGACCGCGTCGACGCCGGCGCTGCCGCTTGAGGTGTCAAGGGGACTGCGCGCCCCCCGACCGGGGGCTGGGGACTCTCAGCTCAGATACCAGAGACCGTGCGTATACGTGAACGTGGTGTGACCGCTCTCTCCCAGCTTCGGGGCGTCGGCAGTATCGCCGTGGAGCGTGATGTGAACCTTGCTGGCATAGCCACGAAGCGTTGTTGCCTGTTGTGGGTCTGATCTGAGAGCCGCACCAGCCACCTCGATCACGTCGGTGCAGTTCGCGGCGTGATTCGCTTTGGCTAATTGCCCTTGGGCCTTCCTGGTCAGTAGCGCACAAGCGGCCCTGACGTTGCCCGCAAGCACGGCCGTGTCGTACTGGCTGAGCGTCGCGCGCACACCAGCCACGGTGCGCTCTGCACGTGGGTTGGCAGCAGCGGCCGGGGCGGCGCTCAACAGGCCCGACGCCATGGCTGCGAGCAGGACCCATGTTGCTTTGAGCATTCGTGGATCCTAACCGTCGCGCGGGGCAGGAGTCCATCGCGTTCGAACCGTCGGACATGAAGGTTGATTAAGCGATCTACGGACGAGGTCTGCCGCCCCCGTCGGCGACGGACCGCGGATCCTCGGGTGCGTGGCCCAGCGGCGCTCTAGATCGCGCCAAAGACCGGGCGGCCTCTGCTGAGACCGCCCGGATCGTTTGTTGGTTGAAGCGGCTAAGCTAAGTCAGTGCCGGCTTGCCGCCATAGGCTGCCAGGGCGTAGATGACCAGGATGTAAAGCGCCACCAGCACCAGCGACCAGAGCGGATAAGCCGCAATGCTCAGCATGGCCGCGATCACGGCAAGGCCTGCCACGATCATCCCGAACCAGCGGCCGAACGCGCCGCCTCGCCAGATCGACAGCGCGGCCAAGACCTCGACGGCCCCGAACGCCATCACGATCCAGCCCCAGGTGTTCAGGTCACTGAAAACGTAATGGGCGTTGGCGACGAAGAAATGCGAGCTCGAGACGGCCGCGATGCCCCAGATGATGTTGAGGCATGCGGCGATTCCGAACATGATCGCCGCGAACAAGACCCATCCCGTGCCCTTATACGAAGGCTCCTCGGTCTCGTACGCGAGCTGGGTATCCAGCGGACCCTCCATACGCACCGAGTCGGTTTGCAGGACGGACATCTGGAACTCCTTTCCGCTCGCTCGAACCTGCCGAGCGGGCTGTGTCCTCAAGGGACAAGTGCAACTTCCACGGTATGCCCGATGGCGAAAAATGCCCCCCGCGATTACGTGCGGGATTTACGCGATTACTACTGAGGCAACGCCGCTTCCCCGTGCGACTTCTGACACAAGCAGGGATGCCGTACCCCGCGGGGTTCGCACGACCTACTTCGAACGGGTTCCGCCGGGTATCCGACCGCCCGCGGAAGCACCGAAGCAGTCACCAGGCCGCGATGACGCCTAGAAGCGTAAGGAGTCACCCCACGACGATGCTGCCGTGTACCGCTCTTTGGCGACCGAACGCAACTCGCGGAGCAAGTCGGTGCTTCCTCACCGGTGGCTAGCAACCGCCGGACACGGAATTGCGGTCGGTCGCCAATGCATTCGCACGACGCGGGGCGCCGGAAAGGTGGAAGCGAGTGTGCGGATCGCGGCGGCCGGACGCTCGAGGTTGGGCGAAATCGCAAGTCCAAGGCGAGGGCGGCACTCCGGCACGGCGTTGTTGCTTTCGGGGCCCCAGAGGGGCTGGCCGAATGCGGCGGCTTCCAGCTACCAGTCGCGCCCTGGGCATGCTCGTCATCCGCTCGGGTTCTCGCCGCGCGTCCTCAGCTAGAAGTCGGAAGAGTGAAAGGTCCGGGTCGCTTCGCGGGCGGCCAGACGCTTGTGGCCTACGACGAGCGGCTTCCCTTCCGTTCTCTTCCTTACTGGCTGGGCTGTAGTTCGTCGGCGAACTCGCGGAACAGCCCGGTCACAACGAACACCGTCTGCTCGGCGATATCGACGGTGTTGCTAGCGACCCGCTCCAGGCAGCGCGCCACCAGGATCATGTACATCGCCCACTCGCGGACCTCGAGGTGGTCGCCGATGTCGACGGCGCGCGCGATGATGTCGCGGTTTAGGCGATCGATCTTCCCGTCCAGGCCGACGAGTTCCTGCGCGAGGGCGACGTTGCGCGTGGCGAACGCCTGTTTGGCTTGGGACACCTGCGCGCCTGCGAGCTGACCCATCCGTTCGATCGTGTCGAGGATGTTGTTGTCCTTGGGCGCCTCGTGACCCGCCAGCCGCACGAGTTTGGCGATGTTCACGCACTGGTCGCCCATCCGCTCGACGCAGCGGATGACGTGCAGCAGCGCCGCGACGATCCGCAGATCACCCGCGACCGGCGCCTGGCGCGCGAGCAGCAACAGCGCACCCTGGTGTATCTGCAGGTAGGACAGGTCGATCCGGTCGTCGTCGGTGATGACCGTTGCGGCCAGCTCAACGTCCTGGAGCCTGACCGCCTCGAGCGCGCGGTCCAGCTGCTGCGCGACCATGTCTAGACCGCCGAGCGTGTCCTGCTCGAGCTCGTTGAGCGATTCTCGGAACTGGTGGCGTGCTTCCTGCATCTCGCTCTCCAGGCGCGGCGAAAGGCCGCCTCGTCGACTCTCTGCTTTTGGGAGAGAACCTTCATGACGACCTTCCGTCTGCTGGCATAGTTACAGTCGCCGACGCCGCCCGCATCCGTAATTACCACCCACGTCCATGTGGGAGTTACGCAAGCGCGCGAGGGTCTCGAATCGCGGGTGATCGCCTGCCCCGCTGATCGCCGTCGAGCGCGGGCGGACGGAGCGAAGCTGACGTTCACTTGACAAAGATGCGTCGCCGAGCCCTTGGGGGCGGGCTGGCCGGAGCAGAACGTTGAGCTTGGGCGTCCCGTCGGCGCGTCCGAGGAGGACCGGCGCCGGCCCGGTTCGGGGCTGCCAGTTCACTATTGGTCCGGACGCTTCCTCGCTCGGCCCCTCCCGTGCCTGTGACGGGTTCCCCGACTATTGCTCAGTGGCCGCTACGGATGATCGTGTCGCGATTTGGGTCTAGGGTCCTAGGCGGGCCACAACGACCCAGGAGGCCGCTATGGGCGCGAAAACCGACAAAATCTTCGGCCGCGCAAAGCAGGCCCTCGGCGCGATTACCGGCAACGAGACGATGAAGCGCGAAGGGCAGACTCAAGAGGACAAAGGCACGGTCAAGCGCAAAGTTGACTCAACCATCGGCAAGACACAAGACGCACTCAAGGACCTCAAGAAAAAGGTCGACCGTAGATGAACGACTGACCAGGCTCGCGGACATGACGCCACCGGCAGAGTGCCTCCTGCGTCGTATTGGGCGACGCCCTCCTTCGGTCAGAGCGAAGCTTCCGATCGCGCCGCTCCGGAACGGGCCGCTCGCCGCGCGTCGGATTCCTCTCCTGCGATTTGCGCGGAGCTGACCGCGGCAGCGGCCAAATCACGCCGTCAACCTCGGCCAGAAGGAAGCTCCTGTTGGCACCCCTCCATGCACCTAAATTGTCGCCGATGCCACCGAGCTGGCGTAACCGCTTCAGAAATATGGTGTATTTCATGTGAGCGGGTTAAGAATGGTGCCGGTGCTGTTATAGGTATAGCAGTGTGAGGCGCGCACGCACACCGGCTCCGCCTCTGGCTTGGTTATGACCTCTTTCGGAATCCCGCTCGCGCTTGCCTGCGCGCTGACGACAAACATTGGCTTCCTGTTCAAGTATCGGGGTGCGTGCGCAGCGCCTCCGGTCGACATGCGCAGGCCTTTGCGCACCGCCCGGTTGCTGTTCGGTTCACGGCTGTTCACGATCGGGATGGTGATCGCTTCGAGTGCGTGGGTTTTCCACGTCGCCGCGCTGTCGGTGGCCCCGATGTCGCTCGTGCAGTCGGTGCTGGCCGGCGGCATGGTCCTGCTTGCCGTGATGGCCGAACGGCTCTTCGGGATGCGGATCGGCCGTCGTCAGTGGATCGGACTGGGGCTCACCGCGCTCGGGCTGATGCTCCTCGGTGTGACCCTTCCGGTCGTTCATGGCGCCCACTCGCGGTTCTCGATTCCGGGCATGTTCTCGTTCGAGGCCGGCCTGATCGCCGCGGGGACGCTGCTCATCATGGGACCACGGATCGGGGCGCCACGAGAGCATCACGGGTTGATGCTGGGCGCCGCCGCGGGCATCCTCTTCGGCGTCTCGGACATCGCAATCAAAGCGATCTCGGGGCTGATCGGCAGCGACGGCATCAGCGGACTGTTGACGCCGTGGACGCTCTTCTGCCTGGTCGCGTCGGTGGCTGCCTTCTACGCCTCCGCCAAGAGTTTGCAGGAAGGCGAAGCCGTCCCTGTGATCGCGGTGACCGGAACCGCCGCGAACGTCGCCGGCATCGTCGGCGGCATCATCGTGTTCCACGACCCGCTTGCGGGCAACCCGCTGCTGCTGGCCGCGGAGTGCCTCGCCTTCGTGCTCGTCATCGCGGCGGCCTGGCTCATGCCAGCGCCAGTACGTGCCGCATCGACGGCCGTGTAGCACAACCGCCGTCCCGCTCGAACCCGGATCGGCGGCCCGGGGGAGGCTCCCAGATGCGGACTGCCGAAATGTCGGCGCCGAGCAGCAGCCGCTCGACGCGCAGGAAGCCCATCGCGGGCTCCCGCTCGTCGTCTCTGGGTACGCCGCATGCGCGGGTCGCGGTGCGCCCACAAAATCATCACAACGGGCGCTGCCAGGCTGAGATACTTCTCGGTCTCTGAAGTAGCGCGACGCCAGGGAGGAACCATGGCTGAGAACATGGTGCTTTACACGGCGGTGTACGAGAACGTCACTGCCGCGCTGGACGACCTCGACGCGCTCGAGCAACTGCACGAGCATGAACTGATCGGGAAATACGACGCTGCCGTAATCGATAAGGAGAACGGCAAGCCGCACATCGCCAAGAGGGTCGATCGCCCGCGCATCCGCGCGATTCCTGAGATGTTCGGGGGTGGAACGTTGCCGCGCAAGGAGCTCAAGGAAGCGGCGCAAGAGCTTACTTCTGACCAAGCGGGGCTGATCGTGGTCGGCGAGCCGACGCTCGAAAAGGGATTCGACAAGGCGATTACTCGCACTGCCCGAATCGTGAAGCGCTCGGTGGACGCTACGACCGACGAGCTCGTCAGCGAGCTTCAAGAAGCTCTTAAGAGTGAGGACTGACGCGGAGCCGAAGGCAGGGCTACGCAGCCAGAGGCTCTGGCCACCTGGTGCCTAGCGGCCGCACCCGAGACCGTCTGGACCGCTGCTCCAGGGCCGGGCTATCCGCGCCGAAGATCCAGAACGTGGTGAGCGAGGCTCGCGCGGTGTAACCGGGCGCCAGGCGACCGGTCCCGGGGTGATGAAACGCTCCCGAGGGCCAGCGCCGAGTCGGATCGCTGGGAATCCTGCTTCCGCGCCGCTCGCAGCTTGCTGTTCGACGGAAACCGCCGTTAAAACGACCGAGCCGCAAGTGCGCGCCGCTGTCCCTTTCGCCGAAACGCAGCCAGCGGCCGTCCCCGACCCCCTGTGCGCCGCTGCTTTGCAAGGCATTGCGAGCGCGCAGCGGGTCGGTCTCAGCGTTGTCGCGTTGGTCGGGCCGACAACGTCCTACTGCTGCAGTCGTGCCTCGAGATGAGCAACTACGGCGTGCCGTGACGGTGCTCAAGACCCGCGCAACCAGACACGATCCCGACGTCCGCGAGTTCAACATCAGCCGCTTCCACCAGTCGTACATCCACAGCGACTTGGGCTTCGGGTCCAGTTGGGGGCCCCAAGGGGTCCGGGGTCCGAGTCCCCGCGTAGGCTTCGCGAAGTGCCTGCAATTGGCACGCTTTCCTCCTCCGGAACTGGCCTCTCGGCTCTGACGTGCGCCGTCGCGACGCGACCTTTACATGAGAAGCTTCTCATCTTGCCGATTTATTCCTTTAGGCTTGGCGGCCGCCGGCCGATAACCGAGCCACTGGGGTGGGCAGAGAACGGTGTTCTTCTGCCATGCGTTATCTCAAGACGACCGAAGCCGCGGCCCTCCTGGACGTCAGGCCGAGCACCCTGCGAGCGTGGGAGCAGCGATTCGGCTTTCCCAACCCGCAGCGCTCGCCCGGCGGGCATCGGGCCTACCTGCACGGCGAGCTAGCAGCGCTGCGCGCCGCCCTCGAGGAAGGCCACTCGATCTTTGCGGCCGTTTCTCGCGCGCGCATGGCGCTGGTGGCGGACACCACTTCACTGGTCGGGGCCCTGCTCGCCTACGACCATGAGCGCGCTGATCGCGCAATCGAAACGACGCTCGCGATGCGGTCGGTCGAGCGCTCGATCGAGGAGGTGTTGTTGCCCGGATTAGAGAACATCGCGGGCCGCATGGGGGGCGACTCGGCTGCCTGGGCGTTCTCCGCGCGCTGGGCGGCTGACTGGCTGCGTCGAGCCAAGCGCCTTGCCCCGGCACCGGTCGGCCGCAGATCCATCTTGCTGGTCAATGCATCGCGGGATGAGCTCGATCTCGACGCGATATTTATCGAAGCGTTGAACGTCTTCTGTCTGCGCGCCGGCATCAAGGTGCTGAGTCTTTCCGTGCGGGCGATGAACGGGATCGGCGACGTCGCCTCGGTGCACCGGCCCGACCTCATCGTCCTCGCTGGGAAGCAGACGGACGAAACGACGATCGCCAGATGGACTTGCGCCATCGAACGGTCGATCGGGCCACGGCCGGTTGCGCTCTACCGCCACGCGGGGCTTGGGAGGTATGGCACCGTCCTCCCAACCGCCCCTGGCGATGCGCAATTGTGGTTGGTAGAGCTGGCCGACGCCGCCCACCCCGAGGAAGTCCGTCGGCTGGCAAGCTAACCGCCGCGGGTCACTAGCATCGGCGGAGCGCGGACCTCTCGCGAGCAACGGGTGGTGCGCCGACGCTGATGTTCCGCTCGAGCGGCGGAACATGCTGCTGAGGCTTCAGGCGTTGGGTGTCGCGCACTTATTTGTCGGTGTACGGGTGGGCGAGGTCTACGAGCGGACGCGGGAGCTTGGCGGCAAGCGTGCGCGAGTGTGGGGCTGGAACTACCGGACACTCGAGGGACATGTCGAGATCGGCCAGATGGACTGGGAGGTGTGGAAGTGGCTCGACGACGGAAGCGTGGAATTCCGCGTTCACGCCGTCTCGCCCTCGGCTCGAATTCCGAACCCGGTCGTTCGGCTCGGGTTCCACCTGTTGCGCGACCGCGAGCGCGACGCCTTTCTGAGCAGCACGAAACGCCGGCGCACAGAGTCCGGCGAGGGTGACGTGTCACGATGCCGCGCCGGTTCCCGAGGTTCCAGTTTCCGAACCCGCCGCTGATCGCGACGATGGCGGCTGCCGCAATTGCGAGGGTTACGCAAGGCACACCGTCGCGCAGAGCGATGCAGCTCTGACGGCTCGGCTTGCTGTGGTGGTCCGCCGAAGAAATCATGATCGGAGCCAACTGGTTCCGTCGTTTACTCGGCGCCGCAGCCGGCGCTTATAGCCTCGCCGCTCTGAAGCACTCGCGCGCCGCCATGGTTTGCGACAAGCGCTCCTGCGGCTAGCGGGGCAGGGCGGCGTAGGGCAACGTGTTCCTGCGATAGCGGCTAGGGACCAACGCGATCGGACCGAGGCCGTTGGTGAGGACCTCGCACCGGCTTGGTTGATGTCTGCGACCTAACGTACGTGCGCGGACACTTCGCGGGTTTCGCGCATCAGAACAGCGGACAGAACGATTCGGAACCGGTTCCAGCGCGGCTACGGTCGCGCCGCTTCCGGAGTGTCTGCGTCGGACGGCGCCGGGGACGCCTGTTGCGGCCTCCGCACGGACCTCGCATTAGCACACGTCTAATGGAGGTTCGATGACCGCCGCAATCGTTCCAGCGCGCGACCTTGCGCGCCTCACCGACGTTCAGCTGCTGAAGAGCTATCACCAGGACCACGAGGTCGCCGTGCGCGACGAGCTGGTACGGCGCTTCATGCCGTTCGCCCGCAAGCTCGCGGCCCGCTACCTCCACAGTCGCGAGCCCTTGGACGACCTCGTCCAGGTCGCGAACCTCGGACTGCTGAACGCGATCGACCGGTTTGAGCCGGGCCGCGGCAGAAGCTTCACCGCGTACGCCGCTCCGACCATCCTCGGGGAGCTCAAACGACATTTTCGCGACAAGAGCTGGAGCGTGCACGTCCCCCGCGAGCTCAAGGAACGCGCGCTCGCTTCCAGCCGGCACAGAGAACGGTTATACGTCGAGCTGGGTCGATGCCCGACCGTGGACGAGCTCGCCGACGCGCTCCGGTGCACGATCGCGCAAACCATCGAAGCGCTCGACGCCGCCGACAACTATCACCCGCAATCCCTCGACGCTCCCGGCGGGGATGATGACGAGAAACGGATGCCCCTGCTCGAGTTCCTCGGCGACGCCGACGACGGATTCGGGCTCGCCGAGGATCGCCAGTCCCTCGCTGCCACCTGGAGAACGCTCAGCGACACCGAACGCCAGATCGTCGGGCTGCGGCTCCTCCACGGCCTCACGCAGCGGGAGATCAGCCAGCGCATCGGATGCTCACAGATGCACGTGTCGCGCCTCCTGAACAAGTCAATCCTCCGCCTCAACACACCTGATGGATCCGCCACAGCGTTCTCTTCGCGTTCCGCGAGACACGCGCCGTCGGCGATGTCAGCACCGCGCGTGCTCGAGTCGCTCGAGACCGGTCCGCGGAGGTGAGGGCATCGTCGCGTATCGATCGACTCTGGCGGGTAACGGCTTGCGCGTGATGTTGACCTTTGACGATGGTCCGGACCCGGTGTGGACACCCCGTCTGCTCGACGTGCTCGCAGCGGCCGGCGCCCGGGCTACGTTCTTCCCAATCGCGCCACGGGCCGCCGCGCATCCCGTCATCGTCGCGCGCATCCGTTCAGAAGGGCACGCGATCGGCCTGCACTGCGAGGAGCACGTTCGCCACTCGACGCAGACGAAGGCCTGGCTTGTGACCGACACCGGGCGCGCGCTCGAGCGTCTCGCCGGCCTCGGCGTCGCGCCCACGCGTTGGCGGACACCGTGGGGCGACACAGGGCAGTTCACGGGCGCGGTCGCCGAGGCCCATGGCATGACGCTCACCGGTTGGACGGTCGACACGCACGACTGGCGCGGCGACGGTGCGGAGACGATGTTCGCCGCCACCCGCGGCGACCTCACCGAGGAGGCGATCGTTCTCGCCCACGACGGCATCGGCCCCGGCGCGCGACGCGAGCATGCGCGCGAGACGGTCGCGTACACGGAGCGGGTCATCGAGTTCGCCCGCGCGACGGGCCTCGCGCTCGAGGCGATGTCATGAGCATCCTGCACGATTTCGATCTGCGCGGGCTCGATGAAGTGCTGCGCGATGTTGCCGCCGGTGCGGCGGAGCGGGATGGCGAGGCGGTCCCCGCCTTTCCCGAGGCGGCGCTTGCGCAGCTCGAACGAGCTGGTGCGCTCGCGTTCAACGCGTGTCTGGGCACGACCCGTCCGCCGGCGGCCGAGGAGCTCGGGCTCGTCCGCCGTGTCGCCGCCGCCGATGGTTCGGTCGGTCGGATCTTCGACGGTCACATCAACGCGGTCGAGCGCCTTGCCGTCCAAGCGCCGGCCGAGCTGCGCGACCGTGAGCTCGCCGCCGTGCGGGCTGGACGCCTCCGGGCGGGGGTGTGGGGCGGCGACCCGATTCCCGGCGAGGGGCCTCCGGCCGAGATCCGCCAGACCGCCGCCGGGGAGGTTCTGCGAGGCGTCAAGACGTTCTGCTCCGGCGCCGGCGGTCTGCATCGCGCGCTCGTGCTTGCCCGCGATGGTGATGGGCCGCCCAGCGCGGTGTGGATCGATCTCATCGACGAGGCACGCGTCGAGATCGACACGGGGTGGTATCGCTCGCACGGCCTGCGCGCGTCGGTGTCGCATCGCGTCGT
The DNA here is from genome assembly GCA_963757235.1 of uncultured Solirubrobacterales bacterium. Taxonomy (GTDB): domain Bacteria; phylum Actinomycetota; class Thermoleophilia; order Solirubrobacterales; family Solirubrobacteraceae; genus Palsa-465. The sequence goes on from CAVWRC010000016.1 coordinate 264,989, forward strand.
GTTTCACGACGCGCCGGTTCTCGCCCGCTTCGGCGCCCCCGGCGCGCTCGCCGCCAACCCCTGGTTCTCGCGCGACGCGCTGCGCACGGCCGCGAGCTGGGCCGGGATGGCTGACACCGCAGTTGGCGCCGCGCTCGATGGCCTCGCGGCGCGTCCGTCCGTGACCGAGCTCGAAGCCCTGGCCGCCGGGCGCATCCTGACCGCTGGGCGGACGATCGACGCATGGCTCGAACATGCCGCCGCGGCCATGGACGCGGTCAGCGACGAGCTGACCGCCGTCGCGCTTCACGCCCGTGCCGCCATCTCGGATACCTGCCGGACGCTGCTCGACGAGGCCGCGCGAGCCTGCGGTTCGGGCCCGTTTGCTCGCGCCGAGGCGCTCGATCGGGCGCGGCGCGACCTCGAGGTCTTCCTGCTCCAGCACCGACTCGACCCGCTGCTTGCCCGGGCCGGGCACGAGGCCCTGGCCCGTCGATGAGGCGGATGACCCTCAGCGACTTCGAGGCGCGCTACCGGGCCGACCCCGATCCGTGGGGCTACACGGTGAGCGGCTACGAGCGCGACAAGTACGCGGCGACGCTCGCCGCCTGCGGGCCTGGCCCGTTCGCCCACGCGCTCGAGCTCGGCGCCTCGATCGGGGTGTTCAGCGCAATGCTCGCCCCGCGCTGCCGGCGCTTGACGACGATCGACGCCGCACCGACCGCGGTCGAGCTGGCGCGCCGGCGACTCCCGACCGCGCCTGGCGTCCAGATCATCGAGGCTTCGATCCCTGCTGGGATCCCGGACGGCCCCTACGACCTCGTCGTCGCCTCGGAGATTCTCTACTACCTGCTCGCCGACGAGCTCGACGTGACACTCGACCGGATCGGGGGACAGACGACACCCGGGGCACGTTTCGTCGCCGTCCATTGGCGACCCGATGGACCCGAGCGGCCGCTCACCGCCGACGACGTTCACGAAGCGCTTCGTCGCGTGGCCTGGTTGCGCCCCGTCGACCGAGCCGACACGGATGCCTACCGGCTCGACGTACTGGAGCGCCTATGAGCGAGTGCTATGACTGGCTGATCATCGGAGGCGGTCCCTCGGCCATCGCCGCCGCGCGCGGCTACCGGGACGCGGGAGGTGACGGCAGCGTCGCGATCATCACCGACGAGCACCGGATGCCCTACAGCCGTCCGCCGCTGACCAAGCAGCTCCTGCGCGGCGAGATGGGCGAGGACGAGCTGCCGCTCGAATCCGAGGACTGGCTGCGCGAGCGGCGGATCTCGCTGATCAGCGGGCGGGCGGTCAGCGTCGACGCCGACACGCGAGAGGTGACGATCTCGGGAGGCCGCGCACTGGAGTACCGCGATGCGCTGCTCGCCACCGGGGCCGAGCCGACGCGCATCCCCGTGCCCGGCGCCGATCACCCCGGCGTGCGGGTCATCCGCGCCCTCGATCACGTCCGCGAGTTCATTGCCCGCCTGCGCGACGGCGAGCCGGTTGTCGTCATCGGATCGGGTTTCACCGGCTGCGAGATCGCTGCATCGCTGCGCCGCCGCGGCCATCGCGTCACGCTGATCTCCGACGAGCCAGAGCCAAACGCGGCGCGGCTGGGCGAGGACGCGGCCCGGCGGATCCACGGCTGGCTCGATGAGGAGGGGGTTGAGGTGCGCCTCGGCGCTGAAGTCAAGAGCATCGAGCCTGGGTTCACCGTCACCGCCGGCGAAGCACGAGCGCAGGCTCCGGTCGTCGTGATGGCCGGTGGCGTCGCGCCGCGGGTCGAGCTCGCGGTCTCAGCCGGCCTGGAGCTCGCGAGCGGCGCCGTGCCGGTCGACGCTCACCTGCGCACGGCGAAGCCGGGCCTGTACGCCGCCGGCGACGTCGCGTTCGCAGAGAACGCCACCGCCGGGCGTCAGCTGCGCGTTGAGCATTGGGGAGACGCGCTCGGCCAGGGCGAGGTCGCCGGCCGCAACGCGGCGGGCGCCGACACGGTCTGGGACTCGGTTCCCGGCTTCTGGTCGACGATCGGCGACGAGGTCCTCAAGTACGCCGCGTGGGGCGACGGCTTTGACGACTACCGGTTCGAGGACTACGGAGACGGCGCCTTCACCGTCTGGTACCGGCTAAAGGGAACGATCGCCGGCGTGCTCACGCACGGGCGCGACGAGGACCACGAGCGTGGCTGCGAACTCATCGCCCAGGGAGCGCCATGGCGCTAGACGCGATCATCGTCATCCCGGCGCGCGACGAGGAGGGCCGCATCGCCGCTTGCCTTCATGCGCTCGCCGCCCAGACGATCTCGAGCTTCGAGACGATCGTCGTCCTCGACGCGTGCGCCGACGCCACCGAGTCGGTGACCGCGCGGACCGCCGGGCGCCTCGGCCTCACCGTCCAGCTCATCTCCGGGCCAGGTGCCGGCAGCGGGCCCGCGCGCAAGCTCGGCATGGACCTCGCCGCCGACCGGCTCCTGGCCGCCGGTGCGCCCGACGGGCTCATCGCCTCCACGGATGCCGACACCTGCCCGACGCCGAGCTGGCTCGAGCGCCAGCTGGCCCACGTCCGCGCGGGCGCACAGGTCGTCGCCGGCCGGGTCGAGCTCGAGCCGGCCGAGCGATCGGAGCTTCCCGGCGGCGCAATGCGCCGCCGAGAGCGCGACGCCATGCAGCGCCTCGAGCGCGTGCGGCGACTGGACGCCGGCGCCGAGCACCACCACTTCGCCGGCGCGTCGCTCGGCATCACGGCGGCCGTCTACCGGTCCGTTGGCGGCCTGGAGCCGGTCAGTGCCCTGGAGGATGCTGCCTTCGCTACTCGACTAGCCGTCCACGGGGTTCCGATTCGGCGTGCCGCGGACGTCGAGGTTTACACGTCGGCGCGGCGGTCGGGGCGGGCGCGGCGCGGGCTGTCGATCGACCTCGAGGTCTCGACGTGGTCCGAGCGGCGGCGCTACGACGCGACCGACTTTCCCCTGGACCGCCTGAAGGCGCTCAAAGGCGACACAGCGATCGCCGTCGTCATCCCAACCAAGGAATGCGCCGCGACGATCGACGGCGTGCTCGCGCAGACGGTCGGACCGGCAGCGCGGGCCGGGCTGATTGACGAAACCGTCGTCATCGACGCCGCCTCGAGGGACGGCACCGCCGAGGTTGCGCAAGCGGTCGGCGCGCGCGTGATCCAGCAGGATGCCACGCTCCCCGAGGCCGGCCCGGCGCTCGGCAAGGGCGATGCCATGTGGCGCTCGCTCGCCATGACCGAGGCCGACGTCGTTTGCTTTCTCGATGGCGACACGGCCGACCCCGACCCGCGCCATCTCCAAGGACTGATCGGCCCGCTTCTCCTCGATACGGACCTCGTCCTCGTCAAGGGTGCTTTCGACCGCCCTCTGGTCCGCGGCGAAGTCGAACTCCCGCACGAAGGGGGACGCGTGACCGAACTTATGGCGCGGCCGTTGCTGAACCTCTACGAGCCGCGGCTCGCCGGCTTCTTGCAGCCGCTGGCGGGGGAGTTTGCCGGCCGGCGGGAGCTACTTCAGCAGATTCCCTTTCCCGCCGGCTACGGCGTCGAGATCGCGGTGCTCATCGATGCCTTGGGCCGCTGCGGGCTCGACGCTCTGGCTGAGTCCCACCTCGGTGTGCGCCACAACCGCCACCAGCCCCTGCGCGACCTCGGCGAGATGGCCTACGCCGTGCTCGCTGCCGTCGAGCGGCGGGTCGGTGACGGCCGGGCCGTCCTCGGCGGCAACTACCTACGCCCATGGGAGGACGGGACCGTCGTTCAGGTCGCCGTTCAGGAGCGCCCGCCGTTGGCGAAGTGGCTCCACTCCAGAGGGCTTCACCCGGGCAACGCGTCCGGCCCGCTGACTCTGCGTCGGTCCGGGTCCGGGTCCGGGGGGTGTCACCGTACCCGCGGGAGGACTTCGTCTTGGTAGGCGCCGCAGGGCACCCCGTCGGCGACCATGTCCTCGGTGACGAGTTGGCTGGCCTGCTGGAAATGCTCGGGCGTGGGCAGCACCTGCGCGAGCTCGCCCGGTAGCGCCTCGTTGGGCCACAGTCGGTGCACGGTCTTGCGCGCCCGGCGCTCGTCCGCGTCCCAGCACACCTTCATCCCGCCCTGCACGAAGCTGCCGTTCTCGGCCTTGGATCGGTACAACCGGATCGATTCGGCGTCGGGAGCGACCGTGCAGTAACCGTCCCCGATCCTCGCCGCCAGCTCTGTCGCCTTTTGGCCGAACCCGGAGACGACGATCGGAGGGGGCCGTTCGGGAAGGTCGTAGACGCGGCAGTGCTCGAGTCGATCGTGGCGACCGCGATGGTCGTGGACCCCGCCCTGCCAGAGCAGGCGGATGAACTCCACGGCTTCCTCGAGCATCTCGAGGCGCTCGTCCGCCTCCGGCCAGCGGTCGCCAAAGACGTGCTCGTTCAGCGCCTCGCCGCTGCCGACTCCCAGGCAGAAGCGTCCGTTGAGGAGGATCGCGGATGTCGCGGCGGCCTGAGCCACGATCCCTGGATGGATCCGCACCGTGGGGCAGGTGACCGCTGTCGTGACCTTCATCTCGGTCGCGTTGGCGATCGCGCCGATCGTCGACCATTCGAACGGGCTGTGACCTTGCTCGTCGTTCCAGGGGTGGTAGTGATCGGAAATCCAGAGTCCCTCGAACCCAGCCTCCTGCGCCTTCACCGCCTGAGCGACGAGGTTGTGCGGCCCCCACTCCTCGCTGGAGAGGAAGTAACCGATCTTCATGATCGCCGTCCTTTCCTCGGTCGATTCGGTTGACGTGCTCGGCTCGCCGGTACCCCTTGCCCGCGGCGCGAAACGCGCACGCATGCGCGTGCCGACACGCGGTACCGGTCTCCCGGCATCCTGCAGCCATCCACACAGATGGTGGTAAGCTGGTGCGCAGATGGGGACGGACAAGGCGATCTCGAGAGGCAAGGCAGAACGCGATAAGAGCGAGAAGATCACGATCAACATCGGGCTGGTCGATCTGGGTGAGATCGACCTCCTTGTGGACGAGGGCTTCTTCGCGAACCGCACGGACTTCATCCGCACGGCGATCAGGCGACAGCTCGAGAGCCGCTCGAGCGCTGTGGACCGGACTGTGGCCCGGCGCGAGTTGACCCTCGGCAGCGCGTACTACAGCCGTCGGGATCTTGAGCAGGTCCGAGCCTCGGGTACCACGGTGCAGCTGCGCGTCCTCGGGTTGGCGACCATTGCCGAGGACGTCTCGCCTGAGCTCGCGCTGGCGACGATTGACGCAGTCGAGGTTCTCGGGGCCTTTCGGGCGCCCGAGGCGGTGAAGGCCGCGCTCGCGTCGCGTACCACTTAGCCGATCGGCAGTGCGCTCGGTGCGCGCGCGGTCGCCCTGGCCCGTCGGGCGCGAACCGATCTGATTGAGACCAACTACAAGCCTGAAGGGCAAGGATGAGCGAGAAACGGAATACGACGATGGGCGAGGCGCTGCGGCTCACTCGCGCGGGGGAATTGGCGCAGGCCACGTCGCTGCTGCAGCACGGTCTCGTCGGCAACGCCGGCGGACCGCAACCCGAAGGGGCCGGCGTGGAGGATCTCGCCGGTTACGGGCGCGGTCGCCCGTCCCCGCCAAGCAACAGTGTGGCCACTGTCCCACCGGCGAGCTTCGTCGCGCCACCGGCCCTGAATGCCCTCTTTGAACGCCTCGGCGCCGGGCGGTCCCGCCGACCACACCTCGCGCCCACCGGGTTGTCCAAAGCCCGACCGGCGCTTCACTCCGGTGCACGTACAACCGCACGCGCCGGATTCGTCGGCGAGACCCATCGCCGACGCCACACTGAGACCGCCGGGACGCGCAGCTATGACCTGTACGTTCCCGCCGGGTACCGCGGCGACCCCGTCCCTCTCGTCGTGATGCTCCACGGCGGCACACAGAACGCGACCGATTTCGCCGCGGGCACGCACATGAACGAGCTGGCCGAACGCCACACCTTCCTGGTCGCCTACCCGGAGCAGTCCAGAGCGGCCAATCGCGGCGGTTACTGGAACTGGTTCTCCCCGACCGACCAGCGCACCGGCTCCGGCGAGCCGTCGATCATCGCCGGCATCACCCGTCACGTCATGCGCGACCTCGGCGTCGACCCAGCCCGCGTCTACATCGCCGGGCTGTCCGCCGGCGGCGCGATGGCTGCCGTCATGGCCGCGACCTACCCGGACCTCTACGCCGCGGCGGGCGTGCACTCAGGCATCGGTTATCAGGCCGCACACGACGTCGGGTCTGCGTTCGCGACGATGAGAACGGGCGGGACACCGACCGCAACCGGGACGGTCCCGATGATCGTCATCCACGGCGACAAAGACACGATTGTGGCCCCGGTCAACGCTGCGAAGCTGATCAGCTGTCGGCTTGCGGCCGGGGATATCGCCAGCCAGAGCGGTCCGATAACGGAGCGCGCCGACAGCGGCCGGCCGTACGTCCGAACCACCTACTACCGATCCGACGGTATCGCCGTCGCCGAGTCCTTGATCGTCCACGGAGGCGGGCACGCCTGGTACGGCGGCAATCCCGCCGGGTCGTACACCGATCCAGAGGGCCCCGACGCCTCCGCCGAGATGGTCCGGTTCTTCCTGCTCCACGAGGCGACGTCCCACCGAAGCTGACGCCTGACGGGACCCGGAACCAGGACTCGCTGCAAGCCGACCCGGAGACTTCGGTCACGCCGACTAACAGGGGTCACACGACCGTCAATCGCCCCACCAAGGCGATGAGCAGTGGATGCCGATGGGTGTCTGGCGCCCAGCGGTCGCGGACTGCAAAAAGCCCGAAGTCGAACGGCTTCAAGCCCACGTTCGAGGGTATAAGCCGTTCATAACACACAACCCGGGAGGGTCAGTGATAACACTTGGAGTGATACTCCTCATCGTCGGCTTCATCGCCAAGATCGCGATCTTGTGGACGATCGGCATTGCCCTGTTGGTGATAGGCCTGATTCTCGCGTTGCTCGGCATGATGGGCCGTGCCGTCGGGGGCCGGGCGCACTACTACTAGCCGGCGGGCGCCTCGGTCCGATCCGGAGAAGCGCTCAACTTCCTCGGTAGCTGGACCGCCGCGTCCGAACTCGGCAGAGACCGTCGGTTCACAAGAGTTGTGATCGGGTCGCTGTCGTTCGCGGCCCGCGTCCGGGCCTGGCAGTGGCACCGCCGTTCCGGAGCGGCACCGCGAATGACACGACCGCGACTCTGAGCGATTCCATAGTTCGTTGGCGGACGTCCGCGCGCATACGTCACGGAGCGGGGGTCGGTTACGCCGGGCGAGGCGGGGTAGATGCAAGATGGGAGGTCGTCGATCATCGACGGGTCCGGGCACGGATCGACAAGGAGAGGAGAGTGGTGACCCATGATCTGGGTGCTGCTGGCAATTGTCGTAGTTCTGTTAGTGATCATCGGAGTTCTCGTTGTACGTCAGCAACGGTCTCGGAGATTGAAGGATGAGTTCGGGCCGGAGTACGGCCGTGTCGTGGCGGAGCGGGGCGACCAGCGCGCCGCCGAGAAGGAGTTGGCCGATCGCCGTCAGCGAGTCGGTAAGTTCGAGATTCGGCCGCTCGATTCCGGCGTCCGCGAGCGCTATCTGGAGCAATGGGCGGCGGCTCAGCGCTACTTCGTGGATGAGCCGGTGGGTGCGGTTGGCGAAGCACATGAGCTCGTGCAGCGAGTGATGCACGACCGGGGCTATCCGGTCGACGACGACTTCGATCAGCGCACGGCCGACATATCCGTGGACCATCCGGGAGTAGTAGAGAATTATCGAGCCGCCCACCGGATCTCGATCCGGGCTCATAACGGACAGGCCAGTACCGAGCAGTTGCGTCAGGCGATGGTCCACTTCCGAGCGCTGTTCGATGACCTGCTCGCCCCGGGTGACACCGGGCAGGCACATGAAGCGTCCGCCGACGAGCTCGCGCACGACAACCATGGGGGCGCAGTTCCACAGCAAACGACGCCGAGGGGATGACCGATGGAACGCAATACAGAAACGCTGAGCACTCGCGACCTGGCCTCGCCAAACGAGCCGGCGGGTGCTGTCACGAAGTCGGATGACGACGTGCGGGACACGACGGCCGCTGAAGGTCAGCCCGAGGTGTACGACCAGGCGCCGCCTGTCACGGAGGAAACTCGTCTCCCCGTCGACGAGCGGACGGCACCCCCGGGCGAGGCCCGGACGGAGGCCCCCGCCGGGGATCAGAGCGTCGAGGCGGCGCCTCGTTCGACGGGTGCGGCGGCCTCCGCCTCGAACGGCGGTGGGTCGCTGCTCCCGGCCGACATGGACGCCACGTTCCAACAAAGGTGGGAGAAGATCCAGACCCGGTTCGTCGACGAGCCCCGGGGCGCGGTGGAGGACGCCGACACCCTGGTCGCGAACCTGATGCAGCAACTCGCAGAGGGGTTCGCCAAGGAACGGGAACGGCTCGAAGCACAATGGGGCCGTGGCGAGGACATCTCCACCGAGGACCTGCGGGTCGCCCTGCAGCGCTATCGGACCTTCTTCCAGCGTCTGCTCTCGACCTGATAGCCCAGGCCGGACCGCGCCTCGAGGCCCCACGGACACCGTGGGGCCTTGACGGTCGCGGTTTCAGAAGAATGCGGTCCCCCGTCACATTCCGAATGTTCAGTCCGCGTCCGGCTGGGCCGTTCCGGCGGCTGTGAGCTCGGTCAGGTCACGTAGCAGCGCGTCCATCCCGGCGATCTGGTGCGAGGCGCGCTGGCGTCCTGCACCGCCCCCGCGCTCCATCAACGCTGGGAGGAGGATGTGCAGTTGCGCCAGCCTCCCGAGCGGGACGAGCAGCGGATCGAGCGCGACGTGCCCCGCCGCTGATGCTGATTGTGCCCGCGGTGCTGCTCTTCGGCGCGGTCGTTGTCGGCCTCATCCCCGGAGTCGTGCCGGCGATCTGTTGTGCATCCTGCATCCGATAGCGGTGGTGCTGATCTGGATCAACCTGGTGTTTCGGAGCGACCTCGGGCTGATCGCAAAGCTGACCTGGGGGAGCGCGGCGATCGTGCCCTTCGTACCGTTCGTGTACGTGCTCACCGGCAACGACTTTTTGTAGCCCGACGGGCCGGCCCGCTCGGCGTTGCGCTGCGGCGGAAGGCTGCGATCTTGATCTGCGCCGGCGCGACGAGCTAGCCATCACCGGCCGACAGACCGGCCAAGGGGGTCGAATCCTCATAGGGCGCGTTGGAACCGGCCGACCCCGACGGCAACGAAACGCCGTTGGAGGCGTTCAGCGCCGAAACGGTAGCGTGGCTGCCGTCGGCGAACACGTACCCGTCGGCTAGCAAACAGCATCGACCCCATCGGATCGGTGCTCGCCTTCGGCTCGGTGAACGTGCACAGCGTACTCATCGAATTTGGGTTAAAGGCTTGGATCTCGAGAGTCCCCGCGCTGCTAGTTACGTCATGCACCCCCTCCTGGTAGCCGACCGCTGGGGCGTAGCCGGGGAACCGATTGACCACCCCACCGGTGCGGACGTTGTAGACGTATCCCTCGTTGCCGCCGCCGGGATCCTCCCCCCAGACATGGGTGCCGTCGTATGAGGCCAGCCCCTGGCCGGCCTCGCAGCAGTACTGGCTCCGTTGCCATATCAGCGTCCCCGTCGGCGCGCTCAAAGCGCATGAGTCGGCATCCGTCCCCGTCAGGACCAGGATGTCCCCGGCCAGCGTGAGCGGGTTGGCGTCGTAAGTGTCGACACCGCATTCCCGCGCGCCGTTGGACTCGTTGATCGCGTAGACCGTGCCCCCTTCTGCCCCGAGCCGTCTAGATAGAGGGTGCGGTTAGCCGCGATCAGCGAGTTCGAGAAAACCTGCTCGAGGAGGGTGTCCCGCCACACGACAGCACCGTGCTCTCGCTGATCGCCGACAGGATGATGTCTCCGACGGCAGCCGGCCTGCTGCCGTGACACGGCGGCGAACACACGCCCGCCATCCACCACCAGCAGGTTGTTGGTCGAATTTACTCCATCAAGCGCTTGGCTCCAGGCCAGCTTTCCTGATGACATGCTCACCGCATCGAGCTGCAACGAGCTGGAACCGCTGCAGGTCCCACCCGGGAACCCAAAGGCATACGCGCGTCCCCCATCAATGGGGACGTAGTCATTCTGCCACCCCGTCGTAAAGGTGAGCGCCTTTGTCAGCGGCGGCACCACCCCGGCGCCATAGACGTAGCCAGTCAGCCCGGAGTTGACGTGAAACTGCCCGAATGCGGCCGCCGCCCGAGCTTGGGTCGGGACCAGCAGGCCGCTAAACGCCAACGCCCCCAACACAAGCCCCCACCAGTGACCCATCCGGTACACCCACCCCACATACTGACCCATTGTCACTCCTCAGTGACAGAGACTCCCAAGCCTCGCGAGCCCTACCCGCGGCTGAGATCCCGTTACCGCCGGAGTCAGGCCGCTGACACGGCCGCCAGTAGGATCCGCGACCGTACCAGCGCTAGCGGGGTATGATTGACCTGTCGATCCCGCCAAACCGCGGTCAGCTGTATGCCGCCACAGCGGCCTCACACACCTCGTGATCCTGATCTGGTGTTCCACCGCTGACTCCGACAGCGCCGACGACGGTCTTATCGTCGGCCAGCGGGATCCCGCCACCGAAGATGATCACACTCTGGTTGGAGCCCTCGATTCCAAACAGCGGCCCGCCGGGTTGAGCCATCTCAGCTAGATCGCGCGTGGGCATGTCGAAGGCACGAGCCGTGTAGGCCTTGCTCTGGGCGATGTCGATAGATCCGAGCCATGCTCCGTCCATGCGCGAGAACGCGGTGAGGTTATTCCCAGCATCGACCACCGCGATGTTCATCGGCACTCCGATGTCGTCCGCCTTCGCCCGCGCCGCCGCGATGATGGCCTGAGCCTGATCCAGCGTCACGCTTGCGTGTTGTGTCGGCATGTTGCTCTCCCTCTCAGTCTGTCGTGCTGCGCGAGGACAACCGGCGGCTCCGGCCGTCTTCACCGGGCTACCCGGGATCCAGTACGGCAACCAACCTCCACACACGATGCATGTTGCCCCGACACCCACAACGGCCCCCTTGCCGAGCACGCGAATTAGCCACGAGATCGAGCGACGGGCCGCACCACGGTCGCTGTCATAGACGGGCAACGGAGCACCTGAGCGGCCAGGTCGGCGTCGCCTGGGTCGGTCCTTGCGGCGGACGCGCGGGCCGCTGCCATCCGGTTGGCCGACGGCTCGTTGTGCCGCGGGTCGTGATGCGCACCGGTCCGTCGCGGGGTCAGCCCGGCAGCAACGGCGGCTTGAGAGAACGAGCCGAAGTGGACGGTTTACGGCGCGAGCGCTCGGCCACTCCCCCTGGTGGTGGCGCGCAATGCGCCAGTCCTGGTGCGGCTCACGTTTCGCGATGATATGCGTTGGCGCGTGTGGTTCAGTGAGGCCGTCGCTGCACCAGCTCGTGCGCGCCCCGCAGGTGTGCCTCGGTGAGGCTCACCGCTTGGTCGGCGTCTCGCCGCTCGATTGCGTCGGCGATGTCACGATGCTCGGCGATGAACTGCGCCACCCGAGCCGGATCGCGCGCCCACCAGCGTCGCGGTGATTCGTTGGTGGCGGTCCCGCAGCGCGTCATACTGACGCGCCAGGATCGCGTTGCGGTTTGCGGCGACGATCGTGATGAAACTCGCGATCAGCCGCAATGAACCCGACCTCACCGTCTTGTAGGGAGCGCTCCTGTCCTGCGATCGCCTCGAGTAGCACCCCCGCCAGCGCGGGCCCCTGCGCCGCAACGCGTCGGACGCAATGAGTCTCGATTAGAAGCCGCGCCTCGAACACATCCTCGGCCTCCGACATCGAGACCGGTCGGACGAGCGCGCCCGGCCGCGGATACAGGTCGATCAGCTCCTCGGTCTCGAGCTGTACGAACGCTTGGCGGACGGGTGTCCGGGAGATGCCGAGCTCGCGAGCCAGTTCGTTCTCGCTGAGCAGCGCGCCGCCCGGATTATCCGGAATCGTGCCGCTGGCGTCGGGGTCGCTCGGCGGAATCTGGTGCTCGCGGGTTCGGATAATCGAAGCGCTAGCAGCGGGTCGATGACCTCGTCGGAGGACTTATCCCGCGCTACTGGAACTAGGCCCGAAGGAGAAGCCTCGGGGACTCGTCCTCGGGCACTCGGCGGCCTCGCCGCCGCCCAATCACTTGCCCTCGCAGGCCGGAAACAGATGCCTCTCTCCGCTCTCCGACGCGAACGCCTCGGCCGAGAGCGCCGCAACCCCACCACCTCTCCTGGCCGTGGGTGACGCTGTTGTTCACGACGCTGAGCTTGGTGTACGGCAGCACCGAATCGCCCGCCAGCTCTAGCGGCCTCTGGACCAGGAGCGTGTGCTTCGGGTCGAACGGGTTCGGGGCCGACAGGTTCTCGTATAGCACTGGCGGCCACTTCCGCCCAAAGGAGTTTTTGACGCAGCACAGAACCGAGCACGGGTTCAGCGGCTCGGCCACGAGGTCCTTGAACTCCACCGGGCCGCGGGCAGCCCCGCCGAGCGGCTCATCACCCCAGACCCAGGTCGATCGCGACACGCCGAGCAGTCGCCGCGAGCCGCCGAGCGCCGAGCGAATGTCGCGATGCTGACCCTTGTTCACATGTCCGACGATGACGATCGCGCACCCGGCGGTCTTCGCGAGCTGGTCGAGCCGATCGAGCGAGTCCCTTCCGGCATGAGTGCTGATCCCGTCGATGATGTGGTCGATCGGGTCGAGCACCGCGAGGGCGATGTTGTTCGTGGCGATGAAGTTCGAGAACTCGTTGAGGTCGCGCTTGAAGGACCACGGCGCTCCCTCCTTGTGGACGATGCGTGCCATATCCGCCGCTGTCGCTCCCGCCGCGTGCAGGCGCGGACCGTCGTCCAGTACACGTAGTCCTCGACCAGGCACAAGTGGATCTTGTACGGGCTGTCATCCAGCTCGTGGTGCAGGAGTCAACGATCAGGCCGCACATGAACGTTGACTTGCCGGTGCCCTCGATGCCCGCGCAGAGCGATACGTGCTGGTATGGAATCACCGGGGGCGTCGTCCGCAGGAACCGCGGTGGCTCGCCCTCGTACTTGTCGAGCGTTTGGTAATCCACGTCTTGACAGTATCCCAGGAATGTCAAGTGCATCGGTTGACATTACCTGTGATAATTGCGATGAGAATGTTTACGGCAATCTGAAAGTCACTCTCGGGCGCGGGAAGGGTAACCGGGGGCTCGCGGAAGGTACTCGCTGGGGTCGGCGGCGAGGAGGCGACTGCTCGCCCGTAAAGTGCGATGAACCCAACCGGACGCACGGCTCGTGGATACGTGCACAACGATCAGAAGCTCCGGGCGAGTGGCAAAGAAGGTCGAGGCCGGTCAGGTCGGCTGTGCCGTGGGCCGTACGAAATATGTGTCTAGGATTTGCGGAATCGGTGGTCAGCTCCGCACGCATCTCTCCTGGAACGACTCCTTGGGACTCCAGTTCACGGGTTCCCATAGGGACTCCTAGAGATCCTCAAGGCCTCGACAGCGGGCTGCACATTGCCGCGCGCCCCTAGTCACACTTGACGTTGCCTTGGGCGAGCTGCTGCGTTCGTGCTGTTCCAGCCGCGGGGTTCGCAGCTTGTGCGGGTTCAGCGGATCCCGTATAAGTACAGCACCGCGGCCCACCCGGATCGTAGACGCTGCGGTGGCTCGTCCAGTTCCCGGCCATAGCGGGCGAGTTGTCGCAGGAAGAAGAAGCAGTGCCAGAACCCATCGAGGATCGGGCGGGTCTCGGCGTGCCAAGTGCTAATAAGCCGTAGGACGCCAGGGTCGGGAGACGCCACCTCGGTCCGCCCGACACGCCGCCTTCGGTGCCGCAATCCGGGAGAGCCGGCAGGAGCGTGGGCTCTCCCAGGAGGAGCTGGCCCTGGACGCGGGACTGGATCGCGCCTACCTCGGCGGGATCGAGCGAGGCGAGCGGAATCCCAGCCTTGCCAACATCTTCAAGATCGCGGATGCCCTTGGCGTGAGGCCGTCCGAGATCCATGGTCAGGCTGAGAGAGGCAGGCGCGGGCGCTAGACCGTCCAGCAACTGGATAGATGCAGGAACCCGCCCCGCCGTTCCGCATCGGTGGGCCGCGTGCGTATCAAATGCTCGGCGGGGCCTCCGGACCCCGAGGTTTCGGTGGATCACAGGTAGTTCGCCACCCGGAGAGGTCGCGTTTCCCCGGATGCCGCCGGACCGGACCTAACTGATAATGGAGCCTATCGCGGTTCAACCGCTCAAAGCTCGCACCGCAGTAGGGGCAAGAGTCTCCTGAGACTGAGTTTCCGTCCTTAGAAGACCGAGGTATGTCAACCGATCTTATCTGCTTCACACGAGGGATCGGAGTCATCAACACATTGGAGGGACAGTTGTTCAAGTTCAGACGGCCATCAGCCGCGCTCATCATCTCGGGTGTGGCGCTTGTATTCGCGATGGGTGGCGGGGCATATGCCGCCGTCCAGCTCGCGCCGGGGTCTGTGACTCATGCCGATCTCGCGAAGAACTCGGTGTGGCACGCCAACATCGGGACGGGTGCCGTCCAGATGAACAACCTGAGTACTTCTATCCGGAAGCAGCTCAGGAAGGCGGGCGAGCGCGGTCCCGCCGGTCCTCAGGGACCCGCGGGTGCCAACGGCAGCAACGGAACCAATGGCGTCTCCAGCCAGGGCGGTGGCACCACCGTGATCGGTCCGCAGGGACCGAGTGGTGTGAACAGCCCGCTCGTGTACACGTACAGCGGTACGACGGGGCCGGACTCCGGTGTCTGTAGCAACAACAACGGGACCGGGAACGCGGGTTGGGCAACCGACACGTTCAACACCACGTTCGTGGTCGAGCCCCAAAGCGATGGGTCCTACGTGGTCTCCAAGACCGTGCAGGGCACGTTCGTCACGGTGGCCGGGGTCTCTTACCCGCTCGACTCAAACTGTGCCAGCAGTCAGACCGGTGGCCAGGACGGGACGTTCTACGGCACCGAGGTGTTCACCGTCGCCAGGGACACGGGGTTCAACCCATCGGCCACGTGCGGGTCGACGTGCTCGCCCAACACGACGAGTACGGGTGGTTCCGCGAGCGAGGCTCAGAACGCGGCGTTCGTCAACGCCTTCTTCCCTAGAGGCTCGTACTCCGGCGTAGCTGACTACGACTTCGAGTACACGCTGGGCAGCCAGCACATGTCGCAGACGGCGTCGTTCAACTCGGGGGATCTCACCAACGGCTAAGCTGCCACCACACGGAAGGTAGTGAAGGCCCCGGCTAAGTCCGGGGCCTTTCCTTTGCCTCAATGGTTGTGAGTGCTTACAAGAAGTAGAAGGCGAAGGTGCGCCGGAAGGACACGATGCGCAAGGTTGCCAACGGGCTGGACTGGGGCCAGTGCAACGGCCGCTCCGAGCCCCCTCTGCCATCGTGCACTCCACCGGATCTTCCCGATGCCGACCGTCGAGGAGATGTGGTGGCGAGCCGCAGGCGACTCGCTTGGGTGCCACCTGGCAAGGCGAAATCGTGGGAGCAGCGGATCGGCACCCTCGACCGCACTAAGCTCTAATCATTCGCAGGACGCCAAGGTCGGGAGATGCCACCTTGGTCCGGCGGGCATGCCGCGTTCGGTGCAGCCATCCGGGAGATCCGCCAGGAGCGTGGCCTTCCCAGGAGGAGGCTCGCCCTCGACGCCGCGCTGGATCGAAGCTACTTCGGGGAAGTCGAGCGCGGCGAGCGGAATGTGAGTCTCGCCAACATCTTCAGGATCGCCGACGCCCTCGGCGTCCGCCCCCGGAGATCCACGCGCGGGCGGAGAGCCGGAAGCGTAGGCGGTAGCACTGTGGATCCGTGTCCCCGCCGCCAGGAATCGGGGTTTGAGCTGCCGTCTATAGGGCTAGCGTCCAGCGTCGCGGACGGCTAAGCTCTCCGACGCTGCGGACGGGACCTGGGGAGAGGATATGGCAGAAACGCTCGGGTCACCCGCCAGGGACAGTTGGCGGAGGCCACGTCGCTGCTGCAGCACGGGCTCGCCGTTACACCTGCCGGACCGCGACGTGGCCGCGGCCGGCGGGGACGATCTCGCCGGTCACGCGCGCGCTCGCCGTCCCCGCCAAACGACAGCGCAGCCGCCGATCCGCCAGCGAGCTTCGTCGCCTTACCGGCAGTGAACGCTCTTGTTGAACGCCTCAACTGCAAGCAGTCCCGCCGAGCGCACCTCGCGCTGACCGAGTGCTCCGAACCCCGACTGGCGGCTGGCTCTTCTGCACAGTCGCCCACTCGCACTGACTCCGGTGGCGAGAGCCATCACCGCCACCATACCGAGGCCGCGGGGACGCGCAGCTACGACCTCTTGGTCGCCTACCCCGAGCAGTCCCGGGCCGCGAACCGGGGCGGCTACTGGAACTGGTTCTCCCCGGCCGACCAGCGCACCGGCTCCGGCGAGCCGGCGATCATCGCCGGCATCACCCGGGAAGTCATGCGCGACCTGGCGGTGAACTCAGCCCGTGTCTACATCGCCGGGCTGTCCGCCGGCGGCGCGATGGCTGCGGTGATGGCTGCGACCTACCCGGACCTCTACGCCGCGGTGGGCGTGCACTCGGGCATCGGTTACCGGGCGGCGCACGACGTCGCGTCCGCGTTCGCGTCTATGAGAACGGGGGGGACACCGACCGTCTCCGGGACCGTCCCGCTGATCGTCATCCACGGCGATAAAGACGCGGTCGTGGCTCCGGTCAACGCCGAGAAGCTCATCAGCTGCCGGCTTGCGGCCGGGGGCGTCACACGCCAGGACGATCCGGCAACAGCACGCGCTGACGGCGGCCGACCGTTTACCCGAACCACCTACTACAGCTCCGGCGGTGTCGCCGTTGCCGAGTGCTTGATGGTCCACGATGGCGGCCACGCGTGGTACGGAGGCAATCCCGCCCGGTCTTACACCGATGCGGAGGGCCCCAACGCGTCCGCCGAGATGGTCCGATTCTTCCTCCTCCACGAGGCGCCCTCCCACCCAAGCTGACACCCGGATCGGAACCCGAACGACCCGCTGCAAATCTCGCCGACGTCGACTCGAGTAGATGCAGAAGCGCCCCCACCCCTGAGCCGGAGTGGAGGCGCTGGCGAGCTGCTTAGGCGTGTGATGTCTCGCGCTCTGTCGCCTGGATGACGGCGGCGCGGTTCTTGTGGGAGCGCTCATAGGCACGGACTCGCTTGGTGCGGTCCTCGTCTCCCTCGCTCAACACAGCGTTGACCTCGCCCACGTTCAACTCGTCATAGCCGGGCCACGGCTCCTCGTCACGCAGGGCGCTGGTGCGCCCGAGCACCGTCGAGCGGTTCTGATTCTTGCGCTCGTAGGCGTCGACCTTCGCCAGGTCGATCTGCGAGAGGCCACTCAGCTTTTCGAGCACGTCGGCGGCGGTGAGGCTGTCATAGCGCGTGATCGGCAGGTCCTGCTCAGACGCCACCGCGCCCTTGATCTGGCCCTCGGCCTGAGCGACACCCGGGACCTTGCGCGCCTGCCGGGCAGTGCTCCGCACGCGCGTGTTGGCGCGACGGGCCGTCTTCTTGGCCTGCTCGGCGGCGTCGCGCACGACATCCGCAGCGCCGGTCTCGCTCACGTGATAGGACGGATCACCCCGCACATCGGCGCGTACGACCGCGTCGGTCAGCTTGGGGATCTCGCGCATCACCCGGTCCAACATCTTCTGCTCGTCGGAGCGGATCGAGGCCGCGAGCTTGGCGGTCGTTTCATCACCCACCGCACGGGCTAGGTGCTCGAGCGCGGTATAGGTCGCGATCTCGAGTGCCTCGGCCGCGCACGCATCCTTCGCGTTCTTTAGCACCTTCTCCTCGCCGCCGCTGCCCCGCACCAGGTCAAACGGCATCTTGGCCAACGCGAACGTCTGCGCCAGCGCGTCTTCGGCCCAGCCCATCGCGGTCTGGAAGGGATTGCCACCAGGACCGAGATCGGCCACTCGGCTATCGATGCGACGCGCGTGATCTCGGGTCTCACCGAGATGCTTCTCCAGCGCACTCCGATAGCTCCCGTCCGGGGTCATCGCGATTTGCGCCTGAAGCACCTGCACCAAGCCAAGCTCTGAGGCGTGTGCCTCGTTCAAGTACTGCACAACCTTCTGCTCTGACTGACTCATCAGTCGTCCTTTCGTTCGTTGGGCTACAAGGTCAAACTTCGGGAGCCCAAGAAGTTCGGCTCCCGGATGTGAGTTATGTGCGCGCCGCTGCGCTGCCGGCAGTCATCACGTGGTCCGCACGTCCTGCTCTGGGCGGATGGCCGCGGGGTCCGCGAGATCGGGTGTTACTTAGCGGCCGAACTCGAGCGCGAGCGCTTGGCGGCCAGCAAACGCAGAGCAATCGGCCTGCTCGGATTTCCTCTCAGCTTCTCGATCACGCAGCCGCGCGGACTTGGCTTGCCAGCGCCCGGGTGCCTGATGCAAGGCGCTCACGATCCAGCGCGTCTACCTGCAAGCTCGCGCGATAGATCAGCTCGTCGAGATTCACTGACGCGATTGCTGGGTGCTGATCCGCAACCTGCCTGAGCGCCTCCCACATGCACGCTTTGCCTCGAACTCCGAGCACAAGGGTCTCGAGTGCCATGAACGTGCCGAGCTCTGGGTCGCCCGAAGTCACGCCACTGAACTTTGCTCTGCTGGCTTTCTCGGCGATCCACGCCGTGGCCTGCTTGACCGGATTCTTCGAGGCATTCATATTCTGCATGAGCTCCATCAGCGTCTGGCGATCCTGCTCGATTTCAAGCGCGAGGGACTCCATCAGCAGTCCAAGTGGCGTTCCATGGTTCTGCGCTCGGAGCTGCTCGGCGAGATCGCTGCCTAGCATCGCGCCTGCCAAGTGGTCTTTCAAATACACATCAATCGCATCGTCAGCCATGTCGGTGTCCTTCATTGGGTGTGGACGTCTTCGCCGTCGTGCTACGGGTGTCGTGTGCCGGGCGCTCGCGCGTCCTTAGCAGCGAGACGCGCGGCGACCAGCGGTAAAAACGTGCGGTTTGTGCGTCAGGTGCCACGCCGACCGCGGCGGCTAAAGCCCCATCCGCCGGTAAGCAGCAGGACTAGGAGAACGATGATGATGATTGTGAGCATGTCACCTCCCGCGCCATCGGTTGTGTTTGCTCGGGCACTGGCTGCCTTACTTACTTCTTGTCGCGTGCGCCGAGCGTGTCGGCGACCTTGTCGACCATGTCCTTGGCGGTCGCCTTGCCTCGGTCGACCTTGCCCTCGTTCTTGAGGTCGCGATCGCCGGTGAGGCTGCCAGCGGCCTCCTTGATCCGGCCCTTGCCTTCATCTATGTGCTTGTCAGACATGCAGATTGCTCCTTGGTTTGAGTCGATGAATTGCATCACTGAGGCGAGGCGGCTGCGGTCAAACGGCGCACCGACCGACCCTCGACCGCCGTCGCGTGGATTAGTGTGATTGGACTGTCGTGTCATAGCCTTCGTCACTCGTTTCCGAAACGGCAGCGACGGGACTCGCCTCGCGCGCGCCATAAGTAGTCGGTCTCACTCGACCGCCGCCCGTTGTCGGCTCGCGGTCCGGGGTGCGTTCGACTGTGCCGGGCTCGGGCTCGACGCCGCGAGTGGAGCGCGTCGTTCCGGAGCGCTCGTCAATCCGTCTGGTTCGACGGCCAACGCGTGGCAGAAGCGAGAGAATGATCAGCAATCCACCGGCCGCGCCCCAAACGAGTTCGGTCACGCCGTTGGCCGCGAAGATGCCGAGCGCGCCATGGCCGTTGGCCAGCGCGATCGCGCACAGAACCACGAGCGAGGTTCCGACGATTAGCGACATCGTCTTGGCGCCCCAGTGCATCGGAGCGCCCAGTAGCAGCAGCAGTCCCGCGGCGGTGAACAGCAGGCCAGTCCAGCCGTTGACCTCCAAGCCGAGCCACGTCTTGCCGTAAACGGCCCCAGTAGGTGCATGCTGTGCAAAGCCGTGGCCGCCGAAAATCAGCGCGGTGATGCCGTAGGCCAGCAACGCGACCCCGATCAACCCTACGGGCCCCTTGGCCAGCGACCATCCCTTAGTCCTGTATCTGTTCCTGTTCGTCATTCGTTGTCCCTACTTCCAGTTGGTGTTGATCTGCTGCGCGATGCGTGCGATACGGGTCGCCGATCTGGCCGCAGTCGGCGCGTCCAGTTCTGGTTCGCCGTGGCGTACATGCGCGGACGGTCGCCTCGCGCGAGCCGAACGAGCGCTTGATCGGGGATCCCGATGCCCCCGGACCTGCGGGGCACCATGAGCCGACGGTCGTAGAAGACCGGAGCCGCCAATCAAGGGCCGGTCTCTAAATGTGCGCCGGCAGCTGGGCGTCTCAGTTCAGATCAATGTGGGCGTCTGATGTACCAGATCATAACACATAACGAGACAGTGTGTGCATACTAGAAGGACATCGACTTCTACCAGCCAGCGCAACATCGCCGCGGATAGGCGCTTTACTCCTCATGCGGGTCATAATCTGTCCCATAATGTCTCGTCTTGAGAATACACGGCACATGGATTAAGCGCGGGGGGTTTGGCGATGCCACGGCTGCCGTGTGGTCACAAGAACCAAAAGAGGGCGGATCTAGGCGACTTCGAGGGGCCATGTGTGCGAATTGGTGTGCTAGGTTGCACATATGTCTCCCGCGACAATCCTTGAAGCGGCCTACGAGACGGTTTCGGCGTGAGGGGCGGCGTCATCGGCGTACCGATCACTCCGTCGGGTTCGGGACCGGCCGCGAGTTCTGACGCTGGAGCTGACTCAGTCCGGCGCCTGAGGAGCGACGGCTGGCGCAGCCGCGAAGCGATCCTCGACGCTGCGACGGCTGCACTGCGGCGTGATCGCCGGACCACGATGCAGGAGATCGCGGACGCGGCCGGAGTGGGCCGCTCGACGATTTATCGGTATTTCCCGACTCGCGGCGACCTCGAGCGGGCGTTATCCACGCGCTCCCAACAAGTGGCTGCCCGCGCCGTCACCGGCAGTGAGACGAGATCTGAGGACCCGCTCCTCGATGGGCGCTCCGCGACGCCGCTCGGTAGCGCGGCGAGCGCCGACCCGGCTCAATTCGGCGGCGTGCGCCCTGCCGGACAGCTTGGGCGTGAAGGGCCGCTTTCGCTCGATGCGATCGAGGTGCTCGACTCGGTCCCGCCCCATCTGGTCGCCGAGCAGCTCGTGGCTGAAGCCCAACGGATCGCCGGAGTTCCGGTTGCGCTGTACCTGGTCGACGTGGATGGGTCTCGTCTGGTGCGACTGGCCGGGTCGCGAGAGTTCCCAGCGCATTTCAACGAGGTCGTTGCGCTCGGCGGCGAGATTCCTCAGGATGGCTTTGCTGCCCTCGAGAGCAGGATGGCGGAGCAGTTCCCCGGCTCGGCGCCCTACCCGATGATGGTCCGCGGGCGTGCGATCGGCGTGCTCGTCGCGGTCCGCCGACCTGGGGCCTCACTACGAGAGCTCGCCCGTCAGGGCGCCGCGGCCATCGAGCTGACGAGCGCCTACACCGACGTCTTTGAGGGCGGCCGGCGGACTCGTCAGCCGTCACCGGCCGCCGAGCTGCAACTCGGCTTGCTGCCCCCACGGATCATGGGCGTGACCGGCGCGGAGCTCGCGGGAGACCTGGTGCCCGCCTACGAGAGCGGCGGCGACTGGTTTGACTTTGCCGATAACCACGACGGCGCGTGGTTCGCGATCGCGGACCCCAAGGGGCGCGGACCGGTTTCGACCGCGCTCGGCGCGCTCGCGCTATCGGCGCTCCGCGCTGCTCGGCGCAGTGACGCCACCCTCGAGCAGGCAGCGACGTGCATGGACCAGATCGTGCACGAAGTCGGCGGCCCAGAGTTCACCATTAATGCGCTGATTGCCCGCTGGAACGCGCCGGCCTCGCGCGTGGACTGGATCGACTGCGACGGACCGCAGCTGATGATCGCCACTTCCGACGGACACACCCACCGGCTGGAGAGCCGAACGGAGGGCGCGTTGGGATCCTCGGACGGCACGACAGAGCGCCAACGCCACGAGCGACGCTTGCACCCTGGGCAGCGGCTGATTCTGTGCTCGGACGGCGCCTCGATCACAGCCGGCGCTCGGGACGCCAGCACCGCATCACTGACCGAGATCGAACAGGCGATCATGGCCACCCGACACGCATCCGCGGCCGCGACCGTACGCCGCATCCTTGACGCCATCGCCACCGCATCACCCGACGGCCCCGACGACGACGCCGCCGTAATCACGCTGCGCATCATCTGAACCAGCGATGGGGGAAAGCCGAAGGGACTAGAGCGCAACGCAGGGTTGGAGTCCGTTCGTGCTCAGCTCGCCGAGTTTGCTGCGAGCTCGTCGGCGCCGCGCGCGCTGACGAACTCGAGCACGCCGCCATCGCGTGCAGCCCGCTGAACCCTGATCGTCGCTAGTGGACGCAGAAGCTCTCTGAGCTTCGGTTGAAGCAGAGCAGGCCGCGCAGCGCGTGGCCGTCCTTGTCGAGCACCACCAGCCGGGGCTCGCGACTCCGCTCAAGCAGCTTCACGGCGTCGGCCAGCGGGGTGTCTGGCGTCACCGTGGCTACGTCGCGATGGGCATAGGAGAACCGCTGGCGCGCCGTTGGGCGCCTGCGCATCCAGCGCAGCGCGGTCGATCGCACCACGGAACGTCGATCCATCGACGAGCAGCACCAAGCGCTGGCTGTTCTGCTCAAACGCCTGACGCACGTCTGCGACGGTGACGTCGGAGGGGAACGTCTTTGGGTCGGCGATCATGATCTCGCCGACGGTCAGGGGCAGAGCCCGCTCTAGCGCGATCCGGTGCGGTGACGCTTCGCCGACGCCCACGAAGCAAATGTTAGGCATAGGTCGTTCGCGCCCGGGGATCTAGCATCGTGGGTGTGTTTGAGGCTGCCGCCATCATCCTGGCCGGCGGCAAGTCCTCCCGGATGGGCTCGCCCAAGGCATCGCTCGACTGGCACGGATCGACGATGCTGCGCCGGGTCACCGGCCTGGCGCAGCGGACCGTTGACGGCCCGGTCGTGGTGGTGAGAGCGCCCGGTCAGGAGCTGCCCGTCATCCACCCGTCGATCGAGGTGGTCGAGGACGCGCGGGAGGGGCGTGGGCCGTTGCAGGGGCTCGCGGCCGGACTGGCCACGATCGGCGACCGCGCCGAGGTCGCCTATGTGTCATCGACCGATGTGCCGCTACTGCACCCGGCGTTCATACGTCGCGTCATCGGCGGCTTTACCGAGGACATCGACGTGGTCCTGCCCGAGATACACGGCTTTCGCCAGCCCTTGTCGGCGGCCTATCGCACGAGTCTGCTGGCAGAAGTGGAGGAACTGGTCGCCGCCGACAAGCTGAAGCCCGCGTTTCTGTTCGAGCGCTGCCGCGTCCTGCGGGTCGACGACGAGGCGATGCTGCGAGATGCAAAGCTCACAGCCGCCGATCCCGACCTCGACTCGGTGAGAAACCTCAACGAGCCCAGCGACTATGAGCAGGCCCACGCGCTCCCCGCACCCATGATCGAAGTGCGCCGCTTTGGGACACTCGCTATGAACGGCGCCCCGCGCTCCCAGCGCGCCGCGGCGTGGACCCTGGGCCAGCTCGCCGACGCGATCGACCTGGCGCTCGACGAACACGTCGTCGCCGCTCTCAACGGCGACCAAATCACCCGCGACCGCGAGCTGCCCCTGGCCGCTGGGGATACGGTGGGCTTCATGGTCGCCGACGCCGGCGGTTAGCCAGCCAGCATCGTGAACATGCCACCCGGCGGGTATTTCGGGAAGGCGCTGCTCGTGGATCTGAGCACCGGGTCGGGGACTGCGGCGGCGATCGAGGAGCCGGCGCTCCGCTCCTACATCGGTGGTGCCGGCCTCGGTGCGTTGCCCGCTGACCACACGCGCCAAGTTCGCCGTGGCGGTCTCCTCGCTACCGAACCAACGCTCGTCCAACCGCTGTTCGAGGGAAGACGATCGAGGCTAGCGATCTGGCGTGCTGGCGGCGGGCGACGTGACCCGGAGGATCGCGCTGCCGAGGATTGGAGCGAGATACCTCGACCACTCCGTCGTCATGTGTGACTTGTCGTGATACACGAGAATGTTGCCCACGATCACCGGGCATATTTTCGGCGCGCAGAACCACGACGTAGGATCGATGCTGTTGATCTGCTCGTGCTTGGCGATCCGGAGTTCCGCGGCCTTGATCGCCGGAAGGATCGTGGCGGCGCTCCGTGTGATCGTGCACGAACGCACATCCGACAGATGAGCCGCCACGCAATCCGGCGCGGAGCGCGGGAGATAGGGCGTGTCGGAGATGAAGATCACGTGCTTCGACGAGCGGCGCAGGAATTGGAAGATCGCTGCCACTCCGTCCTGCCACGCGCCGCCGTACCCCGTTGGCACCGCGGCCTTCTGCCTGGCCAATGGCTGCATCCATCGTGCCCAGGAGACGATCACGAGCGCTGGGTGGAGGCTGGCGATGCGGGCGTTGGCTTTCTCCCTCCAGCTCGCGCACAGGCTGGCCGCGTCGTCTCGGAAGGTGACCTCAGCGGGAGTGCACCCCTCCTTGGTGATGACTACCAGACGCCAGTGGCGTTGCGCGCTGATCAAATTGAGCGCGTCAAACCAATGCCCGGCATGCGAGTCGCCGTAGAGAACGACGGTGGTGGGTGAGCTACGGTCTCCGTAGGTGCAAGGGTTGATTTCGTCCCGGCCGTAGGCCAACTCACAGCCGTCGGCGATGGTGCGAGGAAGTGCGGACGCCATCGCGTCGAGTGGCGGGTGGAGATTCGGCGGTACCTTGATCGTTCGCGTGCCTGCGATCAGATCCGCGCGCAACGATGCCAGCTTGTGCGCCGCGGCCAATCTTGCCGGTGCGGCGCCCGCGGAGGTCAGCGGGCCAACCAGCGATCCAGACAGGGCCACGACCGCGAGCGCGATCACGGCCAGCACGCCAGCCGCACCAAGGGCTAAGGCGGGCCGCCGACCGACGATCTGGATGCGACGGATCGGCCGCTCCAGGAGCACAAATGACATCACGGCGATCACCAGGGACCCGGCGGCCACGGCAAGCGCCTGTAACTCAGACAGAGGGTGCCCAAGCGCGGCTGGGACGAGGACGAGCGCGGGCCAATGCCACAAATACCAGGAGTACGACCAAGCTCCGACACGCTGAAACGGTCGTGTGCCAAGCAACGCCTCGGCGCCAAAGCGGCGACGTGCCCGGGCGGTGCCGCCGGCGATGACAGCCGCGCTGCCGAGGACGGGAAGCAGCGCGAAATCACCCGGGTACGACGTCGTACCTGAGAACAACCGGGCCCCGAGCGCGATACAGCTCAGGCCCGCCCAGCTGAGCGGGACCGCCAGCCGGCGGTCGAGGCGAGCCACGCGCGGTAACGCCAACGCGAGCATGGCTCCCACCGCCAGCTCCCACGCCCGGGTGACGATCGAGAAATACGCCCACGAGGGAGAAGTTGTCGTCTCTGTGATCGAGGCCATCAGCGAAATCGCGGCGAGGGCAGCCAGGACGACAACCACCGCGCCGATGACGGGTCGGTGAACTCGCTCGCGCCTGCCTCGACGTGACAGTCGAAGCCAACCCATGGAGGAGACAAGCAACAGCAGCGGCCAGACGATGTAGAACTGCTCCTCGACCGACAAGGACCAGAAGTGCTGGACCGGTGAGGGAGAGAGTCCTGCGTTGAAATAGTCGGCGCCCTGAGCGGCAAAGTGGACGTTCGCCCCGAAGTAGACGGCCGACACGACGTCGTCCAGGGCGCGCTTGGCGGCCAGCGGATTGAGCAGCAACGCCGAGGCCACCGCTGTCAGAACCAGCACCAACAGTGCCGCGGGGAGAATCCGCCGGGCCCTGCGCGCATAGAACGCCAGGAACGAGATCCGACCGTCTGTCTGGAGCTCGCGCACGAGTTGCCCCGTGATCAGAAAGCCCGAGATAACGAAGAACACGTCGACGCCCACGTACCCGCCGGGGACCAGACCAGCGTCCGCGTGATAGAGCACGACGAGCAAGATCGCCACCGCGCGCAACCCCTCGACGTCGGGCCGAAAGCGGCGATGCTCGCCACCTGAGTTCTCGCCACCGCGACCCGGCGCCGGTGTATCGAGCCGCGCCAGCCCGCTGCGGCGGTTCGCCAAGCCGCCAAGCTTGCGCGTTTGAAGAGACGTGCTCAGAGTCGGTTCCGCTGACGTTCGGTGGATTCGCCCATCGATGAACCTGTGGGGAGGCGAAGCTGCACCGCTCCACCACATGCGCGACCGAAACCTAATGCGCTTGTTAGGCTACCAAGCTACCAAGCCGGCTGTAAGCTCCCCATCAAGATGGGTACTACGCGAGCAGGCCGTCGAACGAGGGGCCAAGGAGGAGCACGTCGACCTCCTGATGAAATCGCCACATGCCTTCATCCTCGTCACGGCAATCGCGCAGGTAGGCACCGAGGTGCGGAGTCGTCATCATCCCCGGCAGCGAGACGGAATCGTCGAAGGCGCACCGCTGAAGGTAGCCCTCGACGGTGACAGAGTTCTCAAGCGCGGTGGTGTGATCGTAGGACAGGCGGACCGCGTGAGGGTCGGCGCCGCAGGCGCGCAGCGCGTCGGCAAGGTCCTCTGACGCGGCGTACAACGTGCCCTGGCCCTCGCGGAGATCGTCGAGGAAGTGTCGGTAGAAGCGCAGGTAGTGGCCCTCGCGGCTGCCCTGCGCGATGAGCAGCGCGCCGCCGGGCGCGAGTGCTGCGAGCATTCGTGCCGCTGCTGCACGAATGGCGTCAGGCGTGAGGGCGTAAAGGGCGTGGGTGGCCCACACGACGTCGAACGGCCCGACGGCGTCGTCGAGCTCCTCCACAAGGGTTTCGTGACGGGCAGCCTCGAAGAACGGCGGGCGAAGCGTCTGCGCGGCTTCCAAGAGCGAGAATGGTGACGGGTCGAGCAGGTCGTAGTCGATCCGCAGCTCACCGGACAAGGCGCCGACACCGCCGAAGTCCTGCAGCGCTTCCGGGAACTTTCCCGAGCCGCAGGCGACATCGAGCAACGTGATACGGCGGCGCCCGTCGGCAACGCGCCGCAGCCATGTCGAATGGTCTACGAAGCCTCGAGCTAGACGCTCATAGTCGCGGCGCGCGAGCGCATAAAAGGCGTCCATTTCGGCTCGACCCTCCTCGGTCCAGTGAGCCAGGCTGCGCGCGGCGGTATCCACGAGCCGGAGTCTAAGCTGATCCCCTCGCCGCACCGATGCGCAGGCTCCTGGGAAGCACCCCGAGGACCTTGAGCTCGCGACGACCTCGCCTCGATCCGTCTCGGTGTGTACTCACGTACCTCGTAAGGATGATGCGGTTGGGCGCTCCGCCGAAAGGGTTACGCGGAGTTACATCCCGGGGCCGACGACAGATCACTCGACGCTGCGTACGTTCTCGCTATGGACGCTCAAGTGGAGATCCTCGACGTGACGAAGCGGTACGCCCCGTCGGCAGCCTCCGATACGGTCAAAGCGCAGCGACGCTTCCTTGCCTACGCCGCTCATGAGCTGCGCGGCGGAATCACCCTGCAGGTCTCGCTCGCGGAGGCCACGCTCGCTGACCCGAACGCCGACTCGGTCGCCCTGCGGCAGATGGGCGAGGGCATCGTCGCTGCCTGCTGGCGACAGGAACGGTTGCTCGAGGCGCTTCTCACCCTCGCCCGAAGCGAATACGAACATCTGCGACGGGAGCCCGTCGACCTTGCCGCGACCGCCCGCGACGTCCTCCGAGCGCAGGATCATCGCGAATTGACGCGGACGACGGCGCTCGAGCCCGCCCGCACCTCCGGCGACCCGCAGCTGATCGAGCGTCTCGTCGCGAACCTGGTCACAAACGCCCTCCGTCACAACGTTCCCGGCGGCCGGCTCCACATCGTCACGTGGACCGTCGCACGACGCGCCATCCTCACGATCGCGAACACCGGGCCGCTGATCCGGCCGGGAGACCTCACCCGCCTCTTCCAACCGTTCCGGCGACTCAGCTCCAACACAGGCCCCGCTGCGGACGGCGTCGGCCTCGGCCTCGCGATCGTGAAAGCGATCGCCAACGCCCACGACGCCATCCTCATCGCACAAGCCCCAACCGGCGGCGGCCTCGTAATCGACGTGGCGTTTCCGCTGTCGACGTAAAGGAGCCGAAAATCGTGCGCGGTCCAGTGATCCTCACGTTCGGTGCAGCGCTAGCCGCGGCTTCCTTGCTCGTGACCGGCTGCGGCGGCGGCTCGACCGCCGGCTCAACAAACTCCTCCAGCCCCCAAGCGCAGGCGAGCACGCAAGTTCTGGGTTACGCGACGTGCATGCGCTCGCATGGAGTGGCCGGCTATCCCGACCCGGTGGTGTCTGGCTCAGGGAACAGCGTGAAGGTGACGATGTCGCCCGGCAGCGCCAATCCCGACTCCCCGGCGTTTAGGTCCGCCGACGGTGCGTGCCATCACCTCTTGTCCAACGGGGGAGAGCAAGGCGGTGCCAGTGGCAGCAGCGCGCAGCAGCAAGCCCAGGACGTGCAGTTCGCGGACTGCATGCGCGCGCACGGAGTACCCAGCTTCCCCGAGCCCGACCACGATGGGGTGTTCACCCTCCCCGCCACGATCCACGAACAAGCTCCCGCATTCCTCCGCGCAACTCGCTCCTGCCAGAAAGTGCACCCAGCCTCTCTATCGATCGATCAGGGCACCTGAGACGATCCGCATAGCGGCCGAGGTTTCCCAATCGTCGCCAGCATGCCCTCCTTACCTTTCCACGTCGTTCTGGCCGCCCCAGACGCCACGACTCGGGCGGCTCGCAATCCTTCCCCGGCTTGCGGAGGAGAGCCTATTCGCAATGCCTTCGGTCCCCCGCCCGCTGATATCGTGCGAACCGCAATGATCTTCGCCTTACGTCGGCTTGGCCCGCTGATCGTGGCAGCGATCTTTGCCATGACGCCAGCCGCCGCAGCTGGCCGCGACACGGTCGAGGCGCCGCTGACCGGAACGTGGAGCGGCTACATCGCCGGTCAGTCCGACAGCGGTATGAGGCGTGAGCGCATCGTCATCGTGGTGAACGTCCGCGAGACAGCCGGAAGCTGGAAGCTCAGTGCTACGTGCCAGGGTCCGCTGACGCTTCAGAGCATCTCAAACGGCTACCACCACTTCCTCCAGAAGCTCGCTCCGGGATCGACCTGTGCAGGCGGAGACGTCGACTGCCTCAAGCGAGTCGGCTCGGAGGTATACGACGCGGTCACTTCCCACCTCGGTGGCGCGTACGACTCGGGCGGCACGCTGCGTCGCGTTCGCCCCAAGCCGCACTAGGCTGCTGTGGCCGGCGGCCGCCTCTCCTTGACCGCGTGATCGCCGGGGTCGCGCCTAGGCGTGCGGCCGAAGGCACGGTGCGATGGGTACCGCTCGTTCGATCCCGTTGGCGATCCCCGTGGCATAGGCATGGAAGTTGAAGCCGATGTCGCCGTCCTCGTTGTAGATCCAAGGGAACCGCTGGTCGACGACCTGGACGATTGAGATGTTGCCGTACGCGGGCAGACCCCGGGATTCGGGGAAGCTCTCGTCGAGCGGGGCTACGTCTACCCCGTCGCCGGCCGCGGCACGGGCCCGTTGAATGATCTTCGCGTCCCGCTGGGACTCGGCCGCGACGCGTGTGTTGGTGAAGCGGATGGTGTCGCCGTTGGAGACGTTGGTGCGGTAGCGGCCGACCTGTTGGGGAGTGACGCCGAAGTGGGCGTTGGCTTCTCCAAAGGGAATCCCGCCGGTGTAGTGGAGGCTGACCGCGATGGTCGCGTGGTCGTTGATGGCCTCGCGAACCCGCTCGAGCAGTCCGACGTTCTCGTTCGCGCTCGACTTCGTGAGGTCCGCGATGTAACCGGCGGAGCGCAGGATCTTCTGGATCCGAAGCGCCGCCCGCCACATGGTGATCAGCTCACCCGGAGCCCCGCCGTTGTCAATAGACATGACGCCGGAACCGTCAACGTCGATCGGCTGGAACGTGATGCCGAGGGCGGTGACCGGCCTCGGGCCGTCGACCTCGGCGGTCGAGTCGAAGTTCGGGCCGCCCGAGTGTCCTGGATCGAGTACCACGATCGGCCGCTTGGCCGTGCAAGCCGGTGCGGGAGCAATGTGCCGAGCCGACACGATGGCCGGACCCGGCGAGGAGCTGGCCACAGCGCTGCCCGCGCCAGCAGCAGCGGCCAAATACGCGACGGCTGCAATCACACCGGCGACGGCGGTGCCGCAAAGCGGTCCCGTGCTCCGTCTCATCGAGGATCTCACCTCAATCTCTGGGGCTGAGGGCCAAGCGACCGGAGCATGCAGCGAACATAGCGCCCCTTCCGATTGAGGTCTAGGAGTCGTCGCGAAGCCGCCGCCCACGTGCGGAAGACCGAAGCCGACGCAAATTCCACACCTTCGCGTATGTGTAACTACTCTTAGGCAGCCGGGACGCTCGTTACTCGCTGCGGGAGACAAGACCGATCCACACTCGACATCTAACACGAGACGAAGGGAAGCCCACTTTGCCCGCCCATGCAGACGTCAACGCTGATAACGCGCAGGTCCGCGTCACCGCTTGGAGTTTCTCGGAAGGTGGTGCAACCGGCCACCACCGCCATGAATACGACTACGTCGTAGTGCCGATCACCGATAACACCTTCGAGGTGGTGGATGAGGACGGAACCGTCCGCGAGCTCAAGCAGCGGGCTGGCGTCGCGTACCTGGGCGTTGCGGGTACCGCGCATGACGTCATCAACCGCAGCGGTCGGGACGCGATGTTCGTCGAGATCGAGCTCAAGCGTTGACGCTGGGACTCGTAGCGGCGCCCAGTCCGCTCGAAGGCAAGAAGAGGCACCCAAAAGCCGAAGGCCCGCATGGCGGGCCTCGGGGCGTCAGAAGATCAGGCAGTTATTTCATGGCCGGGGGACGTCGTTCGGAGAGGAGGTCTCACCCGCTGTTTGCCTTCGCTGTCTGACATCATCGGCACGATGCGCATGAAGCTTGACCCCGTGCCCGTTTCTCAGGCCCTCAGCGATTGCCCGGCTGGCCAGCCGTGCCGGCGAGTCCTGGTCGGCCCTGCGGCGATGATCCTCCAATCCGGTTCCGTGGCGAAGTCGGCGTGCTGGTCGTGATCAACGGCCACCCGATCGCGATCTTCGCGTTCACCATCCGGAACCGGCTGGTCACACAGATCAGGTCCGTGTCCGACCCGCCAAGACTTGCGCAGCTCGTTCCATCGTGGGCTACGTGACCCAGCCGTTGAGCCCAAAACTTGGGTCGTCCCGGCCGACCGGAGCGCGGTCAAGCCTCGATTCGGAAGAGTTCCGTGAATCGCTCGAGCAGTTTCGGGTTGCCCTTCAGGATGGTGACCACCTTTTGTTCCACGGCCTGGGCAGGCGTCAGCGTGCCCGCGATCAGGTGGCGGATGCCGGGTCCCGTCGCGAACCGCAATTCGGGCTCGCCGCTGGGCAGCGAGCCTCCCACCGGCGGTGCCGGTGGAGCGATCTGGACCACCTTCAGTTCGTCACCGTTGACCTGGGCACGCAACTCGACGGCACCGACCTGGATCTGGAAGTCCAGGGACCCTGACGCGAGGTCTCGTCTGAACGCGGTTCGGAGGGCAATTGTCAGCGAGTCGGCGGTGACGATGTCGTCATCCTTGGGTTCGCCCATCGACCGGGATCCCCACCGGCCGAGTGCGAGCACGATCGGGTCGAGGTCGCGCCCGTATTCGGTGAGCTCATAGACGAGCCCGCAGCGTGCCAGTGGGACCCGGCGGATCACGCCGCCGTCCTGTAACTCCTTCAGGCGTGCGGAGAGGATGTTCGTCGGAATCTTGGGCAGGCCCTGCTTCAGGTCGGTGTAACGACGCGGACCGACGAGCAGGTCGCGGATGATGAGCAGCGACCACCGCTCCGCGACCAGTTCGACGGCGGTGGTGACCCCGCAGTACTGCCCGTAGCTGCGGGCGGCCATTCAGACCTGGGCCTGCTGGGCCAGATATGCCTCCGGGCCTTGCGCTACTGCCTCCGGCGCCATCCAAAGGAACGACACGACGTTGCCGTCAGGGTCCTCCAGGTCACGGCTGTACATGAAGCCGAGGTCCTGTGCCGCACCGTGCTCGGTGCCACCAGCGGCCAGGCCCGCCTCGATCGTCGCGCCGACGTCCTCTCGAGAGTCGCGAGTGAACGCGCTCTGGACCTGCGCGGTGGTTGCCGGATCGGCCACCTGCTTGTCGGTGAAGGTGGCAAAGAATTCGCGCTTGAGCACCATGAAGTAGATGTTCTCGTCCCACGCCAGGCAGACGGCGTTCTCGTCGGTGAAGAGCGGATTGATCTTCGCGCCGAGCGCGGTGTAGAAGTCCTTGCTGTGCTCGAGGTCGGCCTCGGGGTAGCTCACGAAGATGTTCGTAGGCATGACGGTGCTCCCTTGTTGGTTTGATCCGGTGGCGTCCATGCTTGCAAAAAACAAGTGCGCTTGTCAATAGCAAGTACGCGGACTGAGCCGCCCGACGCCGCACAGCCCGAATCCGGCGAGGCGGCGACCGGCGGCGTCGGTAGATGGTCATCTGTCGCCGGAAAAGATGCCGGACGCGGCGAAGGGCGCCCTAAGCGTTTTGTCGCCGCTGGCGCCCTGGAGCGAAGGGCCCGTTTGACGACCGCAGGGCGAGCACTTCGCCGCGTAGCGATCGTGGCTGCGCGTTAGGTCTGCGGGTTGGTGTATGCAGCGAGCGCGCGTCGCCCGCTCGCTGTGGCGGCCGCCGCCAGCCGGTTGCGAATTGCGGTCGACGCGCGGTCGAAGCCGCGTTCGTCGCGGTTCAACTGCCACAGCGAGTTCGCCAGCACTCCGGCAGCGTCGAGCTCGAACGCCAGCTGCTCGGGCTCGACGTCCGGGCGGAGCTGTCCTCGCTTGCGGGCGGCTCTGACGTGAGCAACGATGGCGTCCGTCCAGCGCTGTTTTTGCTTGGCGATCTCGTCGCGGATGGGGCCGGGCCGGGCGTCGAACTCGTGGTGGGCATTGGAGAAGAAGCACCCGCCGCTGAATACGCCCTTGCGGAAGTAGGCGAGCCACGAGTCCATTAGCGCCGCGAGCCTGACGACGCCGGGCTCGAAGTCGGCGACCGGAAGCCAGACCTCCTCCTCGAAGATCTCGCTTGCCATCTCGATCGCCTCGAGCTGCAACTCCTGCTTGGAGCCAAAGTGGGCGAAAAGGCCGCTCTTCGATACGCCTAGTTCGCTTGCCAGGCGTCCGATCGAGAGCCCTTCGAGGCCCTCGGCTGACGCGATGTCGACGGCCTTGGCAAGAATCGCCTTGCGGGTCCGGTCGCCCCGGACGCGCCGACCATCGGCTCGATCTACTGGCTCCCCTGAGGCGGTGCGGCGAGCGATCTTCGGTGTCACAGGCCTTGACGCTAGCACGAACGTTCGTGTACAAATATAATAGCACGATCGTTCGATCAGTTTAATGAACCGACTAATCCGAGCGAAAGGTCAGGGCAGCATGAGCAGACCGTCGCACGCGCCGCTGGGCTCGAACATCTCGACCGAAATCCAGCCCCGGCGTGTAACCCTCCGCGATGGTCGCGTCGTCGAGGTGCGCCCACTCCAGCGGAGCGATCGCCAGGGGCTCGCCGCGGCCGTTGAACGATTGTCCGATCAGACGCGCTATCTCCGGTTCGCGACCGCCAAGCCGCGGCTAACAAACCGGGAGCTCGACTTCCTCGTCGACGTCGACCACCATAGCCACGAGGCGATCGTCGCCATCGATCCCACTACCGGGCGCGGGGTTGCGGCGGTCCGCTACGTCGAGGTGCCAAGCGAGCCAGACGTGGCCGAGATCGCGGCGACCGTCACCGACGACTGGCAAGGGCGTGGTCTCGGCAAAGCACTGCTCGCGCAGCTCGCCGCGCGCGCCAGCGAAGAGGGGTACTCGGCGCTTCGCGCCAGCGTCCTCGCAACCAACCGACGATCGATCGCAATGCTCGTCGCAGCCGGGTTCGCGCCCCTCACGACCGGTGGCGTCCTCCGCGAATACCAATTCACACTCAATCGCGTGGAGCACTTGTAGCGAACGGCCTCGCGTGCCCGCCGGTCGACGGCGGCTCAGCTGGCTGTGATCAGTGCGCCGAAGCGCTCGGCCGACACGTTGGCGCCGGAGAGCACGACCCCGATCGACTCGTCCCGCACGTGGCCGGCAAGTACGGCCGCGAAGGCGCTGGCGCCGCTCGGCTCCACCACGACCTTGGCCCGTTCGAACAGAAGCCGCATCGCGTCGATGATCTCCGCGTCGGTCACCGTCACGATCTCGTCGACCAGCGACGCGATCACCCCAAAGGTGATCTCGCCCGGCGTCTCGAGCAACTGACCATCGGCAATCGAGGGCGAGATCGGCACCCTGAGCCTCTTGCCGGCCTGGAGTGAGCGTCGCGTATCCGGCGACGCCTCGGGCTCGACCCCAACGATGCGCGTCGCGCGTGAGATCGATCGCAACGAGATGGCGGATCCGGACAGGAGACCTCCCCCGCCAACCGGCACGGCAACCGCAGCCAGCGGCGCGGCGTCCTGGGCCAGTTCCAGAGCGCACGTGGCCGCTCCCGCAATGACCCGGGGGTCATCGTACGGGTGCACGATCGACGCGCCGAGCTCACCAGCGAGCTCGGCCAGCATGCCGTCGCGGTCATCCCGATAGCGATCGAACTCGATCACGGTCGCGCCGTAGCCCTCCGTTGCGGCGCGCTTGGACGCCGGCGCGTCGCTCGGCATCAGGATCGTCGCGCTGGTTCCGAGCAGCGACGCGGCAAGCGCGACCGCCTGCGCGTGGTTCCCAGAGGAGGCAGTCACCACGCCACGCTCCCGTTCCGCAGCGGTCAGCTGAGAGATCGCGTTGTAAGCGCCGCGAAATTTGAACGCTCCCATCCGCTGAAAGCCCTCCGCCTTCAGCACCACATGAGCGCCGACCAACTCGTCGAGCATCCGAGACGTGACCAACGGTGTCCGGTGGGCTACGCCGGAAAGCCGCCGCGCAGCACTCTCGACATCGGCAAATGACGGCGGGCGTCGCATCTCCACGCTGCTCATGGTCCAATCCTCGCAGTCCCAGCCGACGCTCGCTAGGCCGGTCGCGGCAGGTGGCGGTGCCGTTGGCTGCCCTGTAGGTCGGAGCGGCAGCGTCGCGGGCGCGGCAGCGCGTCACCCCTTCGGCTCGTGGAGGCGCTGAAGATGGGTAGGAATACGCATGGGTCGCCCCCGCAGGTTCCGCTTCACTATGGCTAGTTGGCGACGCCTGGCCGACGGGAGGTCACCGATGAGTAGAACCGACATGGTTGACCCGTACATGCTCGATTACACCGATGCGCGGACCGTTGTGGCGAAGGCAAGCGAGGAACTCGCGGCTGGCCACGACAGGAAGGCGGCGGAACTTCTCACTGACGCTGCCTATCAGACACGCGACCCTGAGATCGAACGTCAGGTTCGCGAGCTCGCCGCGGACGGGCTTGAGCGCGCGGGTAGATTCGGTAAGGGCCGCTGGAAAGAGATCGTCCGGATTGTCGATAGCTTGCAGGCGGTCAAGTCTCAAGGACCGCCGGCCCCGCTCTAAAGACGTGAACCCTGGCGGCGCCCTGACGTGCAGGCGTGCGGAGGTGTCCGAAATGACGGTTGGTTGGATGTCTAGCGTCGCGCGAGGAGGTGACGCGCGCGCGAAGGCATTTCTGGTGGGGCTGGTTGGTGGTGTTCTGGCATCGTAACTTTATCCGGTAGCGGGCGGTGGTTGAGCGAGCCGCTTTGCCACGACCTTCACGATGGCCTTGACCTTCTTGACCACGATGGCCTTGATTGCGGTGGCCGGCACCACCGGTCCCGGCACGTCCGGCACCGACGTTCCTGGAGGCGTCAGGATCGCCGGGGGCAGGCCGGGCGGTTCCACAGGCCCGACGTCGGCGATGTTCGCCAGGCTGCCCGGCTGCGCGTTCGAATTGACCCGGAGCATGAGGTGGAGGCTGTCGCGTTGGCCGGGGCCGAGCCGTGGGATCAGAAGGCAGCCCGTGGGGAACCGCTCGCTTGAGTGCATCGGAGCGCCATCGCCTGAGAAGTTGGCCTCAGATTTCTGATAACCATGACCGTGCAGTGACGACCCGCCGCCGCCGGGTGGTGATCGTGGGTGGCGGTTTCGGTGGCCTGGAGGCGGCGCGGCGTCTGAAGAACGCGAACGTGGACGTGACCGTAGTTGACCGTCACAACCACCTCCTGTTCCAGCCGCTGATCTACCAGGTGGCCGCGGGGGCGCTGTCATCCGGCCAGGTGGCCGCGCCGATTCGCCACCTGCTCAAGCGGCAGGCAAACGCGACGTTGCTGATGGCCGCCGTCACGGATGTCGACCTCGCACAGCGCCAGGTGGTTCTCGATAGCGGTGAGAGCCTGGCTTACGACAGTTTGATCGTGGCCTGCGGCTGCCAGACGTCGTACTTCGGTCACGAGGAATGGCGGGGGGTCACGTCTGGGCTGAAGACCCTTCGCGATGCGGTCGATCTCCGCGAGCGGATCTTCGGCGCCTTCGAACAAGCCGAGCGTACCTCGGACGTCGCGGTACGCGATGAGTGCCTTACCTTTGTGGTCGTAGGGGGTGGACCGACCGGTGTCGAGATCTCGGGTCAGCTCGCGATCCTGTCCCGTCACACCATGAAGCGAGACTTTAGGCGGATCGACCCCCGAGCCGCGCGAGTGATTCTGCTCGAGGCCGGCGAACGGGTAGCCGCGGGGTTCAGTCCGCCAACCTCGGCGAACGTCGCCAAGCAACTCGCCGAGCTCGGCGTCACGGTGCGTGAGCACGCCGTGGTCACGGACATCGACGAACGCGGAGTGACAGTGACGGTCGGGCAGAAGACCGAGCGGATCGCGACCCGGACGGTGGTGTGGGCCGCGGGCGTGCGCGCGGCGCCGATCGCCGAGGTGATCGCCCGCGCCGCCGGCGCTGACGTCGACCGGGCTGGTGGCGTGAACGTCAACCCTGACCTGACGCTCCCGGGCTACCGTGAGATCTCGGTGATCGGCGACGCCGCGCGTCTCACCGGCCCGGATGGCACGCCGCTGCCCGGCTTCGCGACCGTCGCGGTTCAACAGGCCCGTCACGTCGCAAAGGCGATCCGGGACGGACAGCCAGCAGCCTCGACGCCGTTCAAGTACTTCGACAAGGGCGCGCTGGCGGTCGTCGGCCGCGGCAGAGCTGTAGGCGAAGTCAGAGGCCACCGGCTCTCCGGGCTGACCGCCTTCCTAACGTACGTGGCAGTCCACCTCTTCTACCTCGGCGGTGTCGGCGGCCGGCGGATCACGGTCGCAATCACCGCGATCGGATCGCTGTTCGGAGCACGGGAAAGCCGCGTCATCGAGGGCGAGCTCGCGAGCTCGGACCGCCCGCGATCGATCGCCGAACCGCAACCGAGCGACCACCTCACCTGATCTCGCCCTCGGCGACGGATCAAAACGGCACGATTCGACTTCGGCGAGGTCGATCTACGACCGCTGTTCGTCCAAGCGTTCAATTGTTGTGCCGGGGGGCCACCGCCAGCGGCCGTACGAGGTAGCCACATCTCAGATGGTCATGTCAATCCGGCCGTGAGTACCGCCGTCTCAAGCCGAACGGGAACCAGCAGCGTCGGCCAACTTGTAGTTTTTCCCCGCACGTGTCGCTCGATACTCTAAGGATGTGCGGCGGGTCTGAGGAGTCGATTGTTCCGGGCACGGCGGACCGGCCCGTGTGTGGTGGCCCGCCGTTCTGGGCAGTGGCGGCGCCAGCCGCCGCGGAGCGGGGCGACCATGTCTGCAACGGCTGTCGCGTACCGGCCCCCCGGGTGGTGGCTGCCCGGTCAGGCCGCGGTGTCGAGCGCGCGTGCGGCTGCGGCGGGAGGCGCGACCTGGGCGTCAGCGGCCTGGAAGGGGTTAGACGGTAGGCGAGCTGCGATGGCAAGCCCGGCGAGGGCGACAACGGCGAGAACGATCATCGCCGCGACGTAGGTGCCGTTTCCCGAGACAAGGTTCGAGACCAGGATCGTCCCGGCTATCGCGGTGCCGAAGGACGAGCCGAGGTTCGAGATGCTGCGCGACAGCCCGGATATCTCGCCCTGCTTCTCCTCGGGGAAGGCCGACTGCACGAGGTTCACCGAGGGGGTCAGCATGACGCCGAGGCCGAGACCGATCAGTAGGAGACCAGGAGCGAAGGCCCAGGCGCTCGACGAGGCCGCGTTCACGAGGCCGAGCAGGAGCCCGATGCCGGCAGCGGTCATGACGAACCCGGCCTCTATCAGGGTCTTCTGCGCGTACCTCTTCGCCAGTCGCTCCGCCGCGAGCGATGAGACCAGGACGCCCAGCGTCGCTGCGGTGAAGATCACGCCGGTCTTGATCGCGTTGTAGTGGCGCTCGGTCTGGAGAAAGACCGAGACGGTAAATGACACGCCCATCAAAAGCAGCCATTGGAGGTTCTGCGTGACCAGGCCAAGGTTGGAGATTCGGTTGCGGAAGAGTTCCGTCGACAGAAGGGCCACCTTGCCCGCGCGCTCCCGGGAGCGGATGTAGAAGAAGAACGCCGCCAGTAGTGCGATTCCGATCGCCAGGAAGAGGATAAGCAGCGTGTTGTTGACGCCCGCCTGGAGGATCCCCAACACGAGAAAGAACATGCCGACCGCGGACAGCACCGCCCCCACCGCGTCGAAGGGGCTCTCGGGGTCGGGGGCGACCGGATCCGAGACGCGACGGCTGAGCACGATGATGGTTCCCACGACCAGGGCTTGAAACACGAACGCGGCTCGCCAACTGATCGCCGAAGTGATGAGGCCGCCGATCAATGGTCCGGCTGCGGCGCCGATGCCGCCCAGCCCGCTGATCACACCAAAGGCTTTCGCCCGAGATTGCATGGAGGTGAACGCCATCGTCGTGAGGATGTAGACGGGTGGGATCAAGAAGGCGGTGCCCACACCCTCGAACACCGAGTTGCCGAGGATCAGCACGCCCAGCGTCGGCGCTATCGCGCTCACGAACGCGCCGATCCCGTAGAGCGTCAGGCCCCCGATAAAGCACCGCTTGCGGCCCCAGCGGTCGGTCAACTTGCTGCATGGGATCATCAGGACTGCCATGATCACCAGGAACAGCGTGATCGTGGTCTGCACGCCCTTCACATCGGTGTGCAAGTCGTGACTGATGTCGTTGATCATCACGTTCATGTTCGAGCCCGCGAAGCTGCAGATGAACTGAGCGAGAGCCAGCGGAGCGATGAACGCGCGCGGAGAACTCACCCAACTTGCCGTCGCCGAGCCCCGCTGTTGGGGTGTCGCGCTCATGTCACCTCGACCCTCGGGGCGTACCGGAGATAGCGGCCAAATCGCGGCCGATCAACCCTCCCGCCATGGCGCCACCCGGCCGCGGCGAATCCCGACCTCCCAGCCGCCCAGAACAGGAAAGATCCCCCCGTCGTCGTCGCGCGCGACGACACCACGTCCGCGACGCCGACCAACCCCTTCTCGACCGCGTCAGCCAAACGCGCGGAAGCCCGCCTCGCCGCCGCTTCGTCGGGCACGCGATCGCGATCAGATCGCTCATCCGGTTGCCTCCTCGCCCCGGACGATCGAAGCCGGCTCTAGAGCTTCTTGGAGCATCTCGATGTCTTCATCTGAAAGCGACATCTTGATCACGGTCCCACCGTACCGTTTGAGCGCGGCGATCGGCTTGTTCGGCGTCATACGCTGGATCACCATGAACAGCGCCGAGGACTTCCAGCACTCCGACGGCGTCGTCGCTCGCGCTGTGCTGACCTGCAGGCGTTGCGGCAGCGACCCTATCCGGGCGTTTGCCGAGGTCGGCGGTCCCAGCTCACGCGGTGGTGCTCGCTCAGCCGTCGAGCCGCGGCGGGGTGCGAACGTTTGGGCCGCTGCAGGAAAGGACGATAACCAGCGCTGTCATCGTCGGCCCGACAATGCTGCTCGCGCGCGAGGATGCGAAAGTCCGCCCGTCGCAGGCGGGTCGAGCTCGCTAGTGCTGTGGTGCGGTCTCTGGCAGTCCGAGGTCGAATGATCAGCATGCGCGTGGTGCGACGGGCGACGATCGACGTTATCGATCGTCTTCCAGAGGAGGACCAGATGGAATCCGTATCGCTGCTGACCGTGCCGGCCGGCGCCGTTCGCCCCCGACCCTCTCTCGCTTTCACCAAGGCCGCCCACCGCGCAAAAAAGGAATGCGCTACCCCGCCGATCCACCCACCGTCTAGGAGATTATCGCCGTGATGCGCGGCGCCGGCGACAGCCCGAAGGCATCCGGCTGCGCGGCGTGATCGTTGTGCTCTGGCGTGCCGGGCTGCGGATCAGCGAAGCGCCCGTCCTGGCCGAGACCGACCTTGATCGCCACCGGGGCGCTATGTTGAACCGCGCCGGGAAAGGCGGCAAGCGCCGCGAGGTTGGGATGGACCGGTGGGGTTGGGAAGGTCTCGATCCCTGGCTCGGACTCCGCGCCGACTGCCCGTCGGGGCACTGTTCTGGGTTCTGCGCGGCCCCACCCGAGGCCGGCCATGCGCTCCCGCGGGCATTCGGAAGCAGCTGCACAACACCGCCCAAGTGGCGGCCACCCGCTGGCGGTTCGCGCCACACCAGCTCAGACATGCCCACGCGGTCGGGATGTCCCGCGAGGGGATCCCGCTCCTGGTCATCCAACGCCTCTCTGCGTCCGGCGCTAGCTACGCGATCGAATCCTGCAAGCAGCAGAGGAGCAACGCTGCCGCCGGCGGTCCTACTGCGGTATCGGACAATCTCGGCAGCGCCGCACCCTCGCGCAGCACGGCCCGTCCGCTCTGAGAGCGGTCGCCGGGGCGCGGCTGCCTATGCGGAGTGCGCTCCGGATGCTCGGGACTCGAGAACCCCGAATGCCCGCAATTCGCTGATCCTCGTAGGATCTGGGTCATGCCTCCCGCCCCCGCCTTTGCCGCCAAGCTCAACGAGCAGATCGCCAACGAGTTCGCCGCCCATCAGCAGTACGTCGCGTGCGCTGTCTACTACGACTCCGAGGCGCTGCCGCAGCTGGCCGGCTTTTTCTACCGTCAGGCCCTGGAGGAGCGCGATCACGCGATGATGATGGTCCAGTTCCTGCTCGATACCGACGGCGATGTCACGATCCCAGGTGTCGCCTCGCCATGCACGCGGTTCGAGGATGTGGTTGGTCCAATCGCGCTGGCGCTCGAGCAGGAGCGCCGCGTGTCCGAGCAGATCAACGCTCTTGCGGCCACCGCCCGCGAGGAGGGCGACTACACCTCCGAGCAGTTCATGCAGTGGTTCATCCGCGAGCAGACCGAGGAGGTGGCGACGATGAGCACCCTGCTCAGGGTCGCCGAGCGTGCGCGCGCGGATCAAGCCGATATCGAGGACTTCATCGTGCGTGAGCACCAGGACCCAGCTGGGCAAGATCCCACGGCTCCACACGCTGCCGGGTCACGGTGACCCCATCGGTGGATGCTTCGGGCTAACAGCAGGGCAGCGCCCACGCCCTGGATCATCTGGGCTGGCGACGACGACCGAGCCGGACCGGGGAGCTGACGAAAGCCCGCGGGCGGGAACTCGAAGTCGGTTTCTTCACGCTGGGTTCGATGCTCCGGGCTCGCCCGGGGGCCGCGGTCTCCAACGGGCGCGGTGGTGTGGCGCGTGGACGCTTTCCATCGGCGGCCTGCGATGCAGCGGGTGCGTCTCGTACCAGCGGGCGTAGCGCCTGGCGAGCGGCACGGCGGTGATCCCGTGGGCGAACACGGACAGGCCGATGGTGAGGTACGTGGCGCGCAGGATGGTGTCGACGCCGGCCAGGTGCGCCTGTTGGACGGTGATTACCGCGAATACGATCGATGCCAGGCCCCGCGGGCCGAACCATCCGAGGAACCCGACCGTTTGCCACTTGGCGCCGCTGCCGAGCATCGCGATCGCGACCGGCAGCATGCGGACGACGGTCAGACTCAGCCCCGCGTAGAGCGCGATCTGCCAGCTCACATGGTTCAGGGTTGGCCCCAGGAGGACGGCGCCGAAGATAGGAGCGTCACTCCCCCGAGCAGCGCCCCGAGCTCCTCGTTCAGGCGTGAGGCCTCCTCGGACTCCTCCGGGACGAGACCACCGAAGATCGCTCCGGCGAGGAACGCTGCGATGAACCCCGAGCCGCCGAGCGCCGCCGCGAAACCGTAGGCGAGGGCCGCGCCTGCGATCGGGATGACCTGGAGCCACGATCCGCTGATCAGGTCCCGGCGGTGGCCGATCGCGACCACAGCGGCGGCCGCCAGGCCCGCGACCATGCCACCGAGGATCCCGTAGCCGATCTCCTCGGCAACGATGCTGACCGCATGATGGCTCGTGGTCGCCTTGGCCTCGATGTCCGCGGCCGCCAGCGCGATCAACAGCAGCGGCACGCAGATTCCGTCGTTGAGTCCGCTCTCGACATTGAGTCCCTGCCGAATCCGTGACGGGAGTCGCGGCTCGGTCACCACCGCTTGTCCGAGGGCGGCGTCCGTCGGTGCCAGCAGCACGGCCAGCACTACGGTCTCACCGGCGTTCAGGTGCGCGAACATCGCTGCCGCGAGCAGTGCGCCGATCGCAATCGTAAGCGGCAGCCCGATCCCGAGCAGTCGCAGCGGAACGGCGTACTCCTGCCTGAGCACGCGGAGCTTGATCCGCGAGGCGTCGGCGAACAGCACTACCGCGAGCGTCGCCTCGGCGAGCGTCCGGACCGTCCCGCTTGCGGGGGACACGGACACCTCGTCGAGCACAAACGGTCCCACCAGCAGCCCGATCAGAACGAACGCCATTGCCGGCGTGAACGGCGTGTCGGTCAGCCGGCGCGACACCCCGGCGACCGCCAGCAGGGCGGCGGCGAGTATCGGGATCTCCCACTTCATGACGCTCCTTCCCCGGCGTCGCCTTCGGGGGGCGGGCTGCCGGTCTCACTGTCGGCGAGTTGTGCCTCGATCGCGCGGTTGACGTTGCCGTGAATGTGGTCCGGGCCGATCAGCTCCAGGGTCCCGTCGGCACCGAGCACCTTGAGAACGGATGGTTTCACCCGAGCCAGGCGAAGCGTGACGCCGTCGGCTTGGGTGAGCCGGTGGATCTCACTCAGCTTCGCCGCGCCCTGCGAGTCAACGAAATCGACGCCTTCGAGATCGAGCACCAGAGCGCGAGACCGGCCGCCGTCCTCGGTCAGCTCTCGAACGCGATCCTCGAGCGCTTCGGCGGTGGCGAAGAACAGGCCGCCGTCGAGACGCACGACCGCGATCCCCGGGAACGTCTCGTCGCCCGGGTTCTCGTCGAGGTCGCGGAACACCTGCGTTCCGGCCTCGCGGCCCAACAGCGGCATCGGGGGTCTGGTGGTGACATACACGAGCCAGCCCAGAGAGAGGACGACGCCGATGACCACGCCGGCGAGCACTCCCGCGGAGAGAACACCGACGATCGCCATCACCGCGACCCAGAAGTCGAACCGCACCACGCGGTGAAGGCGGCGTAGCTCGGCGATGTCGATCATCCCGAACACGACCGCATCGATGATCACAGCTCCGAGGACGGCCTTCGGGAGATGCGAGAACACCGGGGCGAGCACGACCAGCGTCGCAATCACGAGCGCCCCGGTCGTGAGCGATGCGACCGGGGTCTGCGCGCCCGCGGACTCGTTCAACGAGCTGGCCGAGAGACTGGTGGAGACGGGCATCCCCTGGAACACGCCGGCGCCGACGTTTGCCATCCCCTGCGCGACGGACTCCTGGTTCACGTCGATTCGGTACCCGTGCCGGGCGGCGAACGCTCGAGCGTCGCCGGCGGTCTGCGAGAACCCGATCAGCAGCAATGCGACCGCCGCAATGCCAATGCTCGCGTAGTGCTGCCGTACGATCGTCAAATCGGGGAGCGTGGGGGTGGGCAGCCCGCGCGGCACGTGCCCGACGAGCGCCACCCCGTGGGCCCCGAGGTCGAACACGGCGGATGCGAGCAGTCCGGCGGCCACGAGCACCAGCGCGCCGGGGACGGCCGGGGCCAGGAAGCGAAGCGCGAGGATGAGCGCGAGTGACAGCACCCCGACGAGCAGCGTCGTCCGATGGATCTCGCCGAGCGATCCGATCCATGTCGCGAGCTCGCGCCAAGCGCTGTCACCCTTCGACGACGTGCCGGTGAGCTTCGGCAGCTCCCCGATGACCACGTCCACCGCCGCGCCGGCCAGGAAGCCCGTGACCACCGCTTTTGAGAGGAACTGCGCGATCCACCCCAGCCGGAACACGGCAAGCAGGAGAAAGAGCAGCCCCGTGGCGAGCGTGATGGCCGCGACCAGCTGCGCGGCGTCCTGCCCGCCGAGGCTGGTCGCGAGCACCGCGCCACCGGCTACCGCCGCAAGCGAGGAGCTCGGGCCGGTCGAGATCTGCCGTGAAGTACAGAAGAAGGCGTAGATGATCGCCCCGGCGGCTGCGGCGTAGAGACCGTTCTGCAGCGGCACACCGGCGATACCCGCGTATCCGAGGTTCTTCGGCACGATCAGCGCCGTGACGGCGACGCCCGCCGCCAGATCACCGCGCAGCCACTGTCGCTCGTACCGAGGCAGCCAGCCGACCGCCGGCACGTAACGCGCGAGCCCACCGCGCTTCCGATCCTTGGTCGCCATGGCTACAGACGACCGGTGTACAGATCGGTTCGGACGGCGCCATCATCCGATCGAGATGACGCATCTCCCCTCCCGGGGCGGGAAAGTGTTGCTGCACGTCTGAAAGCTTCGATCCTCGCGACGACGACCGTCCCGTTGGACGTGGCACCGGTCCCGGTCCACCGGGGCACTGGCCGGCAATCGGTCGAGGCTGCATCAGGAAGAACAGGAGGGCATCGCTCTGCTGAAGAAGCGATCCGCCGCTTACCGAGTATCAGACTTAGCTAAGGGCGGGTTGCGCGAGGAGGAGGCAGAGGAGGAGGGCCACATTGTTGGCGCGGAGAGA
This sequence comes from uncultured Solirubrobacterales bacterium, assembly GCA_963757235.1. Classification (GTDB taxonomy): domain Bacteria; phylum Actinomycetota; class Thermoleophilia; order Solirubrobacterales; family Solirubrobacteraceae; genus Palsa-465. The sequence goes on from CAVWRC010000016.1 coordinate 309,922, forward strand.
CCTGTCACTTAGGATCTCCAGTTTTCGACCTGAGGCCGGTTCCTGCGGCTCAGTGGAGGGTTGCCATATGAGTCACAAAAAGCAGACGAATCAGGACGTGCGAGCGGTCGAGAAGCTCGGCCGCAAAAGCTACGAGAAGGACCTCGCTCGTCTGCAGGGGGAGCTGGTTCGGCTTCAGGAGTGGGTCGTGCGCGAGGGGGCCAAGGTCTGCATCGTGTTCGAAGGCCGTGACACGGCCGGCAAGGGCGGGGTAATCAAACGGATCACCGAACGGGTGAGCCCCCGCGTGTTCCGGGTGGTCGCGCTTCCGGCACCGACCGACCGTGAGAAGTCACAGATGTACGTCCAGCGCTACCTGGAGCGTTTTCCCGCCGCCGGCGAGATCGTGATCTTCGACCGCAGCTGGTACAACCGCGCCGGGGTCGAACGGGTAATGGGCTTCTGCTCCGAGGACGAGGCATTGCGATTCTTGCGACTGGCGCCGTTGGTTGAGAAGGCGATGGTCGACTCCGGGATCATCCTGCTCAAGTACTGGCTCGAAGTCGGCCAGGAAGAGCAGACGCGGAGAATCGAGTCGCGGATCAACGACCCGCGCAAGGTCTGGAAGCTGTCGCCCATGGACCTCAAGTCCTACAGCCGTTGGTATGACTACTCCCGCGCCCGCGACGAGATGTTCGCCGCGACCGACACAGAATTTGCTCCCTGGCACGTCGCTGACTCAAACGACAAGAAGCGCGCCCGGCTGAACATCATCAGCCACGTGCTTGAGCAGCTTCCCTACGACTCACCACCCCGTAAGCCGGTCGTGCTACCAGCTCGCGAGAAGCGAAGCGGCTACCGCGAGCCCGACCACTCCAACCGCTACATCCCAGCCAAGTACTGAGTCGTAGATAAGACGACGACCCATGCCGGCGCGGAATGCGTGGCGGACGCGCGAGCGCGTGCAGCGGGCATCGTCGAGATCAGGCCCGGACTCGGGAAAGCGGCGACGCACCGCACCGACGAGGACCTGCTCGCGGTGCGACGCGCCCTGACTCACTTTCGGCGCCGGGGCCATCGGGTCTCTGCTTTAGGCGAGGATCTTGGCTTTCTGGGCGGCGAACTCCGCGTCGGTCAGGATTCCCTGTGTCTTGAGGTCGGCGAGATCCTTGAGTTGCTGCACCGTGTCCCGCGGGGGCGCGGCCGGTGTGGCAGGCGCGGCCTGCGCTTGCGCTCGCCCCTGCTGTTCGTAGTACTGCTGCTCGTCCTGTCTGGCCCAGCGGTTTTGCTGGCGCCGGCTGACGCGGTTGGATACCGCTGTGAACGTCCCGGCGGCAACGGCGGTGCGGGCGATTCCTGCTTAATAGTCCTGGCATGTGGACTCCCTTTCTGCTAAGCCGGTTTCTCGCTGGCGTCGAGAGCGTCGACGATCTGCTGCACGCCGATCCGCTCATTAGTGATGAGCTCGCCGCCGTTGCGACGGACAGCGCTGATGAACCGAGCCGCCCAGCGGTTTTCGTACACGAGCATCACTGCGGCGCTCCCGGGTTCGATCTCCGCCGCGGCCAGCGCGGCGTCGTCGTCGTTCAGCATTCCCGTCGATGCGCCGGAAAAGACGGTGAAGTCGCCTGCGGTGTCCTGGTCGAGATCGGCGAGGTCGAACCCCGAGAACGTCCCGTCCTGGTCCTTTTGCACGAAGAGTGCGTCGAGCACGCGGATGATCCCGCGGTCGACGAGGTCGAGGAGGAGGGGGACGGCTTCGCCGGTCTTCGCGGCATTCGGTGGGTAGCCGATCACCACTACGTCGATAGGCCCAAACCCTTCGTCGCTGCTTTCCATAAAGAGAGACCTCCAGTGATCTGCGTGAACTCGAAACCCCGGTCTTCCGAAGTAGACCAAGCCATGCCGCTATGCCCATCACCCTTTGCGGGTGACGCGGTGGCGCATCTTCAGTCGCGGGTGATCCGGCGCGTGCCGGGCTCGTGTTGGCAGGTGTTTCGAGCTGGTGGGCGTGCGTCGGTCGGCTCGCCAGGGGGCGTCGCCGTGCGGGCTTGCGGAGCCGAGCCGGTCACTCCGCCGCAGACACCGGCACGGCCCCAGGAGCTGCGACGCGGGGCGTGTCAGCCGATCCGCTCAGCCAGGGAAACGATGATCCCCTCTGGCCCTCGAACGTAGGCCATGCGCCAGATGTTCTGGTACTGACCGATGCCGCCGACCAGGCCGTAGCCGTCTGCGGCGAGCCGGTCGACCGTCGCCTGCAGGTCCTCGACTTCGAATGACACGTTGCGCAGCCCCAGTTCGTTGGCCATCGCGGCGGGTGACCCCGGCTCGTGTTCGGGCCACACGAACCTCGATAGCTCCAGCCCGGTACCTCCCCCGGGCGGCCGCAGCATCACGATGTGACTGCGGGAGCCGGGGATGCCGATGACGGTGTCCACGAACTCGCCCTCTACGAACGTCCGGCCCGCGACCTCGAGGCCCAGACCAACGAAAAACGCCGTCACCGTGTCAAGGTCCGCGACGGTGATGCCGACATGGTCAAAACGTCGTATATGCGACACGAGGTACATCCTCCAGATCTCTTGCGGTGGTCGGCCTCGCCGGTCTAGGCGCTCACCTGGTGAGCGGAGCCGGCCGGCGGTTCTCGACGTGGAATCGCGCATTCGGCTCCTAATCGTCGCGTAGAGGATCCCTCAACAGGAATGCGGGGCCCAGACGCACCTAGCCGGCGCTCGCCTGCACTACGATCGGCTTCCGAGGCTGCCGGGGGAGGCGGCGTCCCGCAAGATCCGTCCGGACGGAATCCGGCGACGGGGTCTCATCCGACGCTTCAGGCCCGGGAATCAGGAAGCTGAGCGCCGGCCGCCGTCCACGATGCGACAGGGTCTCGTCGTTCGGGGGGTGGTTCGGGGAGAATCAGCGCTGATGGATGTGAACACGGTGGACTATCACACGGCTGGGGAGCCGTTCCGGATCGTCGTGAGTGACGTGGGGGAGATCGCGGGAGCGACCGTGCGAGAGCGGCGCGAGACTGCGGCGGGCACGGAGCGGATCGACGGTGTACGCCGGCTGCTGTGTCACGAGCCGCGCGGTCATGCCGACATGTACGGCTGCTTCGTGGTCCCGCCCGATGATGAGGGCGCGGACTTCGGTGTGCTGTTCTGGCACAAGGATGGCTATTCGACGGCGTGTGGCCACGGAACGATCGCGCTTGGCGCGTGGGCGGTGCAATCCGGGCGCGTCGCGGCTCCCGACGATGGGCAGGTCGAGGTGGTGATCGACGTGCCGTCGGGGCGCGTGCGGGCGCGGGTGCGTTGCGCCGCCGGCGCCGTCGAGGAGGTCGCGTTCGTCAACGTGCCCGCCAGTGTGACCGCTCGGGGCGTCGACGCTGGAGACGTCGAGGTCGATGTCGCGTGGGGCGGTGCGTTCTACGCGTTTGTCCCGGCGGCGGCGTTCGGGCTGCGCGTGACCCCGGAGGATCTGCCCGCGCTGATCGGTGCCGGGCGGGCCGTGAAGGTTGCTCTGGACGGCGGGCCGGTCTCGCGACACCCTGACGACGATCGGCTCTCCGGTATCTACGGCACGGTCCTGATGGAGCGGGCGGGGCCGCGCCACTACCGCAATGTGGCGATCTTCGCCGACGGCGAAGTCGACCGCTCGCCGACGGGATCGGCGACATCCGCGCGCACCGCGTTGCTGTTGGCTGATGGCGAGATCGGCATTGGCGACGTCTGGCGCAACGACTCCATCGCCGGAACAAGCTTCACAGCACAGCCGATCGGCAAGGTCGCAGACGGAGTGCTCACCGAGGTCACCGGAACCGCGTTCCGGACCGGCGAGCACCGTTTCACGCTCGACCCTCGCGACCCGCTCGGCACGGGGTTCGTCCTGCGCTGAACGATCTCGCTTGCGGGCTGCCGCCGGCTAGGGGTCTTCGTCGCTCAAACCGGGGCGGCGTAGGATGGCCCGCTATGAGAACCCAACCCGAGGGCGGATGCGCATGCGGCACCGTCCGATACCGCCTGACGTCGGAGCCGCTCTTCGTTCACTGCTGCCATTGCCTGAACTGTCAGCGCCAGACCGGCAGCGCCTTCGTCATTAATGTGCTGATCGAGACCGAGCGCGTTGAGATCCTCGCCGGTGCGCCGCAACCGGTTGACGTGCCACGCGACGATGGCAGCGTGCAGAGGATCTTCCGTTGTCCGAGCTGTCAGGTCGCAGTCTTCAGCGAGTACGGTGGCCCGGGCGTGTGGTTCGTGCGTGGCGGCACGCTGGATGACCCGACCGGCGTCACGCCGAACGTCCACATTTACACTCGATCAAAGGTCGGCTGGGTCACCCTTCCAGACGGAGCGCCTGCGTTTGATGTCTATTACGACCCCCGCCAGCTTTGGCCGGAGGAAAGCCGCCTGCGTTTTCAGGCGATCCATCGGCATCCGTCTCCGTGAGCAACCCAGCAGATAGGGTCGCAGCTCACGCGTTCAGGCGCACGGCCTCGATAATGAGCGCCCGCAAAGCTGCCTCAGGTAACTTCTCGCCTTCACGGAAGTCGATTGCCCGGACGCTTTTGCTATCCATGCGCGCGTTGAAGAGCTTCTTCGGGTCCTTCAACTTGGCGCCCTTCGGGAACGTCAACCGCACGGCGTTCTTGAGCATTTCGCCGATGCATACGATGCCGTCGAGGGACCATACGGGCACTCCCTCTGGCCTGGAGGGCTTCTTCCACTTAACTTCCTCGACTACGGCTGGGCCAGCGCCCAGAACTATCCCTCGTAGTCGTGACAGCGTCTCGCCTCGCCAATCACCTGATTTTCTGATGATGGCATCTATTTCCTCAGAAGCACTTCCCGCCATACGACCTCGAGCATACTTGAGGCCGTCGTCACTGGGGCGCTCGGCGTCGACTCCGGGAGACGCGCTATCGGAGCCCGTCGGCTGCTCGCGCGCCCGCATTGATGCGGGCACCTTCGCGCGAGGAGGATCAGCCGACCTGATACTTGATATGGGTCACCCCGGGGGCGTCGACGGCTCGGACCTGCGTGAGCTTTAGAGAGCCGCGCTCGAGCCCTTCGAACAGTCGCTCACACGGTGACGAACTCGAAGCTGGTGCCGCCCAGCATCTGGAGCGGCTCGCGCGGTCTTCTCCCACCGCTCCTTGACGACCTCAGAGCTTGGTGTTGGTTTCGCCGCCGTCTCCGCCATGCATGTCGCTGAATTCCTTGAGCGGAAATACCCACTGGTAGAGTTCCAGCCCGCCGACGCCAAGCGGATTCTGCTCATTTCGATGAACGGCTTCGACCTCATCGGCGCCGCTTTCCCGTTCAAGCCTCCGAGCGCAGCCGGCGAGGCTCGTTCCACGTAACCGGCTGTCCTTCGCTGACGCTTCGAATTGCGGGGTAGCGTGACCCGCACGGCGATCTAAGGCGCCGCCTACCCCGGGGACCGTGGTCCCGGGGGCCGTTTCTCGCTGAGCGCTCTGCCGCCGCTGGCGCTGCCCGGATACCGCCGTCATGATCAAAGACGCATACACAAGCGTGGATGTCGCGCTCCAGCCCTGGCGATGAGCGAGGCCGGAACGTGATCATTCCGACGCTGCACGACGCGACTCCTTATCCCGAGGGGCCGCGATACTTCGTTCGCGACTGGAACCTGGCTCGGTCCACTCTCACGCCCCTGCGCTACAAGGACAACCGGTTCCACGGCTTCGGTGCGCCCGTCCAACTGCTTGGCGCGACGCCCGGCGACGTACGGATCTACGGGTACTCGTGCCGCTCCCCGGACCCGGAGGAGCGGGCACTGGAAGATTTGCTCTGGGCACGCTACAAAGCTGTCCCAGCCGTCTGCTTCTCGGCGCTCACTCCCGGCGGCGAGTACGTGTTCACGCCCGTCGCGGCAGTGGTCGAGATCACGCTCGAGTCGTTAGAGCTCGAGCTGGCACGGATAACTAGCGTCGGGAGTTGAGTTGCTGTGCGACCTCGACCACGGCGGTGCGTTGGTAGAAGTCGACGGCGACGATCGCGCCGGAGATGTGGCGATCTCGGGTGCATCGCAAGATCCGAGCGCGGAGGAAGACCGCTCGGCCGATCTGCGCGTTCACGGTGGGGCTGGGAGGAAACGGTGGGATCCAGTGGTTGAGCAGGAGCATCGGACTGTCTTCCCCGCCCCGGTACCGGGCGCAGCTGAGCTGGCCTGGGTGCACCGCGCCGAGCGGCGTGTCCTGCATGAATGAGAACGCCGGCATATACCAAGGCGGTGATCCTCCTTCCACCTCCGCAAAGACGAGCAGCCGGTGGTCGCTCTTGATCAACTCGCCGAGGGTCGGAAGTGATGTGTGCGGCTCCAGGGTTGCCGCGTATCGCGTGAGCCCGGCCGCGCCGAAGGCTTGTTTGATCGTGGTAGGGGGAACGTAATCTTCGACGATCACGACCAGCACCTGGGTGGGGTGTGAATGGAGGAACGTCGCGATCACGTCCAGCTCGCGATCGAGTGGCTCCGACCCGAGTTCGCACACGGTGTGACAGAGATACGGCGCGGGCGTGCCCTTCAGGGTTCCCAGGCCGATGCCGCCGGCGACGCGATCGGCGACCCGTAGTGCCTCGGCGGGGAGCTGCTGGGCCACCTTGTTTCGATCCGACCCCTCGGCCGTGAGGTCGGTCCGGACGCGGCCGGTAGCCGGGTCAGAGACGCCGTAGTGGATGTCGATCAGGAAGGCCCGGATGCCGTCCTGCAGCTGGCGAGCGATCGGATAGGTCTGGTTGGCGAAGTACCAGCCGGGCTCATCTGCTGCCGCGAACGAGTTGTGTGTGCCGGGAAAGATCACCTCGTTGATCGGCCGAGAGCAGTTTTCGGGGGATCCATTGCAGGACTCCGGCCCTTTCGCTTGCACAGCCCCACCGCACGCGGTGCAGAGCAAAACGATCACCGCGACCAACGATGCCGCCGCCAGCATCCGCCAGCGTCCAGGCGAAGACCTTGCCGGCAACTGCTCGTCGTCCTGAGCCTGCACCTCAGGAGCCAGTCACGGCGTCGCGCCGGGGCACCACCAGGCCCGACTCGTAGGCGGCGACGACCAGCTGCGCCCGGTCGCGCGCGCCGAGCTTCGAAAATAGCCGGGCCACGTGCGTCTTGGCGGTCAGGGGCGACAGCACGAGTCGCTCGGCGATCTCGGCGTTCGACTTGCCCCGCCCCACGAGGGCCAGCACCTCCCGCTCGCGCGGGGTGAGCTTCGCCAATTCCCGGCTGGTGGGTCCGATCGGGCCGTCGGCTCCGACCACCGATCCCGCGACGAACGCCTCGATCAGTCGACGTGTGAGCCGCGGCGCCAGCAGCGCCTCACCCGCCGCAACGACCCGGACCGCGGCGACGAGGTCGTCGGGCTCAATGTCCTTCAACAGAAACCCGGACGCCCCGGCGCGCAGGGCGCCGAACACGTACTCGTCGAGCTCGAACGTTGTCAGTACGACAACTCGCGTCTGGCCGAGGACAGGGTCCGAAGTGATCTCCGCGGTAGCCTGGAGGCCGTCGACCCGCGGCATGCGGATGTCCATGAGCACGACCTCCGGGCGGTGCTCGCGCGCGAGTGCGACGGCGCTCTCGCCGTCGACCGCCTCGGCGACGACGCTGATGTCTGGCTCGGCGTCAAGTAGGGCGTGGAACCCGGCACGCACCAGCGCCTGGTCGTCTGCGAGCTCGACGGTGATCAACGGTGCGCTCAGCTCCGGGTCGCCGCATCGATCACAGCGATCCCATGCGCACCGGCCAGCTCCTCGGCTCTGCTCGGCGCACCTCCGACCGGCAGCGTGGCCCGGACTCTCCACCCTCCGGTGTCAATCGGAGCCGCGACCAGGCTCCCGCCGAGCGCCGCGGCTCGCTCCCGCATGCCCCGGATGCCGTTGCTGGCGCGAGCCCCATCGGCGGTGACCGCCGCCATCGTGCCGTCGTCGGTGACCTCGATCGTGACCGCCCCAGGCACGCGGCGCACCGAGACGTGCGTGTTCGACGCTCCGCTCGCGTGCCGCGCGACGTTGGTGAGCGCTTCCTGGACGATCCGGTACCCGGCCCCCTGTACGGCCGCCGGGATGTCGGCACCGGCGTCGATGTCGAGGTCGACAGTCACCCCGGCCGCCCGCAGACCATCGGTCAGCTCGGGGATGTCGTCGAGCCGGACGGGCGGGGCGAGCGGCGCGGCCTGCGTCGGGTCGCGGAGGACGTCGAGGGTCGAGCGCAGGTCGCTCAAAGCCGCCCCACTCGTGTGCTTGATGTTGCGCAGCGCCCCGTAGGCCTGGCCGGGATCCCGCTCCAGCAGGTGGGCCGCGACACCCGCCTGAACGTTTATCGCGGTCATCGCATGGGCGACGAGGTCGTGGATCTCCCGCGCGATCCGCAGGCGCTCCTCGCCGACCCGCGTCAGCGTCTCTTGCTCCAGCGCATCGAGCGCGCGCCGGGCTGAGAGCTTGCGGGAGCGCACGATGTCCCCGGCGGCGATCGCCAGCAGGCACAGAGCCAGATTGCGGACCATGAGCGATGCCAGGCTTGCCGATCCCTGAAACGGCAGCACGCTGATGAACACACACGGCACCGTCGCCACGCCCATCACCAGCGAGCGACGCCGGTCGCCGCTAAGCGCGAGCTCGAACAGGGCGATCATCGGGATGATCACCACTGTGTTGGAGGGGTGGAGCTGCCAGAGGACGAGGACGATCCCCGCGGTGACCAGCGGGAAGGCGACCTGGAACGGCACGCGCCGCCGAACCGCCAGCGGCAGACAGCCGACGAACGCGGCGAGGACCGACATGACCGTGATCGGCTTGCCGCCCTGCGAGACCGCCGCATCGACGATCAGAATCGGCGGCACGGCGACTACGGGCAGCCAATCCAGGAACGCCTCGCTGCTGGTGACGCGTGTGGCCACGTCCTTCCGGATCATACGGACGATCACGTAGGTAACGGTCCGCGTGGAATCGGCCCCGCCCACGCCGCCCCGCCCGCCCGCACGCCCGCCCAGCTCACCCGAGCTGTTCGGCCAGCGCGCCCACCGAGCTCGCCTCGCCCGGGCGACCGGCCGGGCTCGGCTCGGGGGGTGCTATCCGGTCATGCAGTCGGCGGAGGATTTGCGGTGAGTACCAGTTGCGCGCCCCGAGCAGCGCCATCAGCGACGGGACCAACAATGAGCGGACGATGAACGCGTCCAGTAGAACACCCGTTGCCACGGCCACGCCGATCTCCTGAATGAATGAGATCGAGCTCGTGCTGAATGCGCCGATCGCCACCGCCAGCAGGATGGCGGCCGCGGTGACCACGCGGCCGGTGGCGCCGAGGCCCGCCGCCACCGCCTCGCGGTCGTCGGCTCCCGCGTCCCGGGCCTCCTTGATCCGCCCGAGCAGGAACACCCCGTAGTCAGTCGACAAAGCGAATATGACCGTCGCGGCGACGACGAAGTCGGTGGGCTCGACACCACCGTCCGAGGTGTACCCGAGCAGGCCGGTTAGGTTGCCGTGCTGGTAGATGAGCACGAGCGGTGCCAGCGACGCGCCGACCGTGAGTGCGTTCATGAGGAGCGCCTTTATCGGCAGAACCACCGACCCGGTCATCAGCCAGAGCACAAGGAATGTCAGAAGAGCGAGTAGGGCAATCGCCTCGGGCAGGTGAGCCGAGATGGCGTTCTGTTGATCGATGAACGACGCGGCATCGCCCGTCACCTTGGCCTCGAACGGCGAAGGCACGACCCGGATCCGGTTGACGACGCGCTGCGCCGTGTCACCGGCGGGATCTCCCACGACGACGGCGTTCACCTGCCACGTCGAGTCGCCGAGGAACTGCGGTGCGGTGACGCGCTTCACGCCGGTGAGCCCGTCGATCCGCTGGGCGAAGGCGCTCACCGCCGCACCGTCCGAGGCGGGCGCGCGGATCGCCACCGTGACGGGGGATTGCCCGGCACCGGCGAAGTCGGTGGTGAGCGCGTCGGCCACCGTCCGCGAGCTCTGTCCGACGGGGATGACGGAGCTGTCGCTGGCCGGCGACCAGACGACGCTGAGGGCGGGCAGCGTGGCCGCCACCATCACCGCGGCCGTGACCGCCGCCACTGTCCCGGGCCGGCGCATGACTGCTCGCGCGAAGCGGTACCAGCGGTCCGGCTCACCCGATGCACGCTCGCGCCGCGCGAGCTTGCGTCCCCACAGTCCAAGCATCGCCGGCGAGACGACCACGGCCGAGAGGGCGGCGACCACGGCGACGCTGGCGCCCGCGATTCCCATCGACTTGAGGAAGTTCTGAGGGAACAGGGTCAGGGTGATGAGAGCGCAGGCCACGGTTGCGGCCGAAAACAGCACCGTGCGCCCGGCGCGCTGCATCGTCACCGCGACCGCTCGGCCCACCTCGGCGCCACCGGCCAGTTCCTCGCGGAATCGGGTCACGATGAACAGGGTGTAGTCGACGGCAAGGCCGAGTCCCATGCCGATCACGAGATTGAGCGCGAAGATGCTGAGCCCGTAGACGTGATTGATGCCGGTCAGGACGAGGAACGTCCCGAGCACGGTGACAACGCCCACCACGAGCGGCATGAGCGCCGCGCGCCCACGGAAGAACAGGATCGAAAGGGCGATGAGCAGCGGGAACGCCAGCAGCTCAGCGAAGCCTAGGTCCTTGATCACGGTTGAGTTGATTTGCTGATTGGCCACGGCGGTGCCGCCGACCGTGACGTCGTGATCGGGCGCGAATGCCGCCTCCACCGACTTCGCCACTGAGTTGTCCTTGGCTGACGCCGACAGCGTCCCGGTGACGAGGACATGACGGCCGTCGCGGGCGACAGCAGCCGGCCCCGAGGTGCGCACAACGCCGGGCAAAGCGGCCAGTTGGTGTGTGATGGCGGCGACGCGCGCGCTGGCCGCGGAGGCGCCCTGGGGCGTATCGACGAGCAGCACGATCCCGGGCGCTGGCTCGGCGCCGGAGGCCGCCTGCAACATGTTCGTCGCGAGCTGGGAGTCGGAGTTGGGCGGGACGAAGCCTCCGGTGCTCTTCAGTGCGCCCGCCACCGGCCCGCCGGCGGCGCCGGCGACGACGACGAACACAAACACGTAGAGGAGGGTCCGGCGAGGACGTGAGCTGAGCTTGGTGGCGAGTGATCGGAGCATGGGGCGATTGTGCGTTCAGCCGTCTCACGGCGCAATCGCCCCGGGGATGTGTCTTTGGGCGCGGAGCTACTCCCACGGATGTACACCGACCCCCTCGGCTAGCGGCGGAGGCTCAGCGCCAGGTCCCGCGAGCGCGCAGCTGAGTGCATCACCCCCGGCAGGTTTGCCGATGCCGCAGCACACGTCGCCGGAACAGTTGCTCGCCGATGAGGAGACCGACGAGCACGGCGACGGCGATCCAAACCAGGGGGTCGCCTGTCGAGAGCGTCTGAGCTCGGGAACCCAGGTAGGCCACCGCCGTGGTCAGCGGCAGGTAGCCGAGCACGGTGGTCCACGAGAAGCGCCACAAACTGATCTGCGTGGCGCCCGCGGCGTAGCCGACCAGCGCAAACGGAACGATAGGAATCAGACGGCTGCTGAGTAGGAGCGTGACACCGCCGGCCTCTACCGTTGTCGTCAGCCAGGCGAAGCGGCGGCCCAGGACTCGCTGCAAGAGCGGGCGGCCGACGCTGCGACCCAGGGCGTAGGAGAGCAGGGCGGACAGCAGCCAGCCGACGAGCACTAACGCCAAGCCGGGCCAGAAGCCGTACACGTAAGCCGCGGTGGCGGTGATGATCTCGCTGGGGTAGAAAACGATCGCGTGGGCCAGCATCAGGCCCAGGAGCAGCGCCACTCCGCCGGCGCCGAGCGAGCGGACATAGGAGCGAAGCTCGCCGAACTGCCCGTGGACTACGAGGCTCACGCAGTGTCGAAGCTCCGGGACGATCGCGATGAGAGCGATGCCGCCCACGATCGTCGCCACGCCCGCCGCTAGCTCCACGGGCCGGGTGTGAGAGGGTGGGATCGGGGAGCCTGACCTGGATACCGCCATCACCATCAGGATGGCAAGCCGCTCGTGATCCTCGTGTGAAACACCGGTGAGGAGTGGCCTCGGAGGCGTCGGTCTTAGTTCGCAGGCGCGCCTTCGAACGTCACGGTCGTTCCAACCGCGCACTGCACGAACGCCTCGGGCATGGCGCGCGCGATTGCGTGGACCGCCTTCCAGCCCGAGCAGTGCGCGGGCAGGATGCGACCAACGCGGGCGGCCCGCAAGGCCTCGACCGTTGGTTCGATGCGCGCTTCGAACAGTCCACCGGTGAGATGCAGGCCCCCGAGGAGGCCGGCGACGCGGGTCTCCCCGGTCAGGCGCTGCGCGTGAAACAAAACGTTGATCACGCCGGCGTGCGAGCACCCCGAGACGATCACGAGGCCGCGATCGCGCACGTTGACGATGAGCGCCTGGTCATCCCAGATCATCGGATCGGGCCGCCAATGATCGCCCTCGCGCGCCTCGTGGATGGGAAAGCCGGTTTCGAACTCGGTGAACCGCTCGACTTGTCCGGAAATCAGCACGGCGTCGTCGAGCAGCAGGCTGTGCGCCCGCTCCTCGACCACCTCAAGCCCCTCGGCCTCAAGGTCGTGGCGGCTGGGCGGCGGCAGTCGCACCTCCCCCCCTGAGGGAAAAACGACCCTCCGCTCGCGCCAGGCGTCGGGGTGGATCAGCAGCGGCAGTCGCGAGCGGCCACGACGACGGACCAGTCCCTCGAGGCCGCCGTGGTGATCGGCATGGCCGTGCGAAATGACGATCGCCCGCAAGTCATCCACAGGTACTTGAAGCACGTCGAGGTTGCGAGCCACAGCGTGCTGCGTGAGCCCAGCGTCGTAGAGCACGGTGCGCCGATCGCCGTCCCGCTCGACGCTGACCAGGGCGGAAAAACCATGCTCAGCAACTAACTGCTCAGCCACGCCGAGGTCCCGCGCCTGGTAGCGAGCCACGCCCGCTTGGCCGGCCATCAGCACATCGAGGAAATTGTCGATGACGACCGTCACATCGACGCGATCAACCGGGACGAGCACCCGCCGATCCTACGCTCGAAGCCGCTCGCTCCGCGCCAGTGACTCGCCATGCCTCGGGTTGGCGTCGCAGTCCGTCTGACTCAGTCCGTGTCGCGGAAGCAGATCAACGAGTTCCCGGGCAGGAACGGAGCCGCCCCCGTTCCAATCAGCACCGTGCGGTTTGTCACGCTCGGCGCCCCCGGCTAAGGCTGGCGGCGCGACCACGATCAGGCCGCGCGATGTGGTCACGGGTGCGACGCTACCACCCAACACGATGATCGGGTTCGATTCCAGACTCCGCGCGACCCTGACGAGGAACCTCGCTGCCCACGTCCGTCGCGAGCATCCGCTCGGCGGTCGACGCCACGCGGCAGTCGTCGTCGTGATCGTGGGTAGCGACTCCGAGCGCCACGCCGAAGAGATGATCGGCGCTCCGGGTGGCGCGGCCCTGCTCCTGTGCCAGCGGACATTCCGAATGACGAGCCATGCGGGCCAATACGCTCTGCCCGGCGGAAGAGTCGAGCCGGGCGAGACCTCAATCGAGGCCGGACTGCGCGAGTTGGACGAGGAGCTTGGGATCCGAGTCGACCCGCGGTGCGTGGTCGGCTGGCTCGACGACTACGCGACACGCTCGGGCTACCTGATCACGCCGTTCGTCCTGTGGGGCCCGGCCGATCCGATCCTCAAACCCGCCGAACAAGAGGTGCTCTCCGTACATCGCCTCAGCCTCCAAGAACTCATCGACACCGAGCCACGATTTATCGCGATTCCGCAGAGCGATCGTCCGGTGTTGCAATTGCCGCTTGGGGGGCACCTGCTTCACGCCCCGACCGGCGCGATCCTGTTCCAGCTGAGGCAGGTTGGGCTTCTGGGGCGGTCGGGCGAACGGGTAGACGGCGTCGAAGAGCCTGTGTTTGCCTGGTCCTGACGGGCACCGGGCACCTCGCCGGCGGCCTAAGCTCCAAACCTCGGGGTGCCCGGGCCAAAACACCGGGGTGCTCCCCGATGCGCCGAGCCCTGGGGGCCGCGAAAGTCAGCGACCATGCCAGGTGAGCAATCGGTGCGGGTGCTGCTGGAGATCCGGCACACCGGCAAGACGGTCAGCGGACAGGTCGCCGTCGAGGGCTCCTCTCCGAGTGATTTCTTTGGCTGGCTCGAGCTGATCGATCGACTCGAGCGCGCCTCCGAGGGCGCGGGCCGAGCTCCACTGGCGGAGCCAGACGATGAGCGGCGGCCGTTGCAATGAGGGCTGGCATCGCCCGCCACGACGCAATGACAGCGGTCGCTGCGGGCCTAACCACAGATCAGCGAGGAGCTGCAATGAGAACAACCCACCCTGACCAGGTGACACTTGCGACGCGGCCTGTCGCCCGGCTCGCGATCGCGGCCTTGCTGGGCGCTTGCGTGCTGGCCGGCTGCGGAGGCTCCAGCCAGTCAACCAGCTCGACGACAACGTCGACCCCACCGGCCTCGACCCAAGCCGCCTCGACCGCCGCCACCTCCACCGCCGCCACAAACGCAGCCGCTACGAGCAGCTCCACGGCGGTGGCACCTCCAGCCACGCCGGCGGGGGCGCTGACCGCGCCGGGCACGACGCTGAAGGTCGGCCAGCCAGCGACGGTCCAGTTCGACACGACGCTGAACAACGGCAACAACGGTCCGAGCTACAAGCTCGGGCTCACGATCGAATCGATCACGCTGGGCAAGATGAGCGACTTCAACGGCATCTCGCTGACGGGCGTGCCCAAGGGCGACGTCCCCACGTATGTGAAGCTCCGGATGACGAACCTCAGCGGCAAGTCGATGAGCACCAGCGATCAGGACCCCGCTGACTCGGTGCAGGCGATCGACGCCAACGGCGACGCCGACGGCAACCTGATCATCAGCGGCGATTTCCCGCCTTGCCCGGACGCCGACACGCCCAATCCGTTCACCGCCGGACAGAGCTTCACCACCTGCGAGACCTACATGGAACCCGCCTTGGCGGCCAAGATCGGCTGGAATGGCTCGCAAGCCACCGTCGACTCACCCGTGATCTGGAGCGCGAGCTGAGCGGTCGGCGCATAGCGGGGCAACGATGGGTCGGCGGCTCCGGTCGTCACGGGGGACCCGCGAACCGGGTGCCACCAACGGTCGAAGACGTACTCGCCGACGCCGCCTGGAACGCGCTCAAAGAACCCCAGTGACACCCGCGGTGCCACTTCCAATTTATACCACGCAGGGGGGCTTCATGAAGCCCTGGGTCATGCCGCATAATCGCCGACCGCAATGCCGGTACCTAACGGAATTGGGAGGAGCGAAATGGGTGTGGTTGCCGCGTATCCCGGTGGGGTGTGCCTATGACAGACCATGCGGTGGTGATCGCCGGGGGAGGTCCGACCGGGATGATGCTGGCTGGCGAGTTGGCGTTGGCCGGGGTCGACGTCGCGATTGTCGAGCGGCGTCCCGGCGTCGAGCTCGCCGGATCGCGCGCCGGCGGTCTGCACTCGCGAACGATCGAGGTGCTCGATCAGCGTGGAATCGCTGAGCGATTCCTCTCGCAGGGAAAGACGACGCAGATTGCCAGCTTCTCCGGGATCCCGTTGGACATCAGCGACTGTCCCACCCGCCACAACTACGTGCTCGCGCTTTGGCAGAACCGCATCGAGGAGATCATGGCCGGGTGGGTCGGCGAGCTTGCCGTACCGATCTACCGCGGGCGCGAGGTGACCGGGTTCGCGCAGACGGAGACCGGAGTCGATGTAGACATCTCCGACGGTCAGTCACTCCAGACGCAATATCTCGTCGGATGTGACGGAGGCCGAAGCGTGATCCGTAAGGCGGCCGGGATCGGGTTCCCCGGGTGGGACCCGTCAACCAGCTCGTTGATTGCCGAGGTCGAGGTCAGCGAGGAGCCAGAGCTTGGCCTCCAGCGCGACGAAAAGGGCATCCATGCGCTGGGCAGGCTCCAGGACGGCGAGCGGGTGCGGGTCGTGGTGCGCGAAGAGCAGGTCGGGCAAACCGCGGAGCCGACGCTCAGGGATCTCAGCGAGGCGCTCATCGCTGTCCGGGGGACTGACTACGGAGTGCACAGCCCGACCTGGATCTCCCGGTTCACGGACACGACGCGGCAGGCGGCGTCTTACCGGGAGGGACGCGTGCTGCTCGCCGGTGACGCGGCGCATGTGCATTACCCGGTGGGTGGACAGGGGCTCAACACCGGCGTGCAGGATGCGGTGAACCTGGGATGGAAGCTGGCTCAGGTGGTCAAGCGGACTTCCCCGAGCAGCCTGCTGGACACCTACCAGGCCGAGCGGCATCCGGTCGGTGCCCGCGTGTTACAGAACACCATGGCAGGGACCGCACTCGCGCGGTCCGACGCGCGGATCGACGCCTTGCGCGAGACCATGACTGAGCTGCTGGCCATGGATGAGCCTCGCAAGCGGTTTGCGGCGACGACGTCTGGCCTCGACATCCACTACGACCTCGGTGCGGGGCACCCGTTGCTGGGGCGCCGCATGCCCGATCTGGACCTGGTCAGCGCCGATCGGCCGGTGCGGGTCTACACCCTGCTGCACGAGGCGCGGCCGGTGCTTCTGAACCTCGGTGCACCAGGCGGCCTTGACATCGCTCCGTGGGCGGATCGGATCCGGCTCCTCGACGCCCAATACGCTGGCCCGTGGGAGCTTCCGGTGCTCGGCGTCGTCGACGCCCCGCGAGCGGTGTTGGTCCGGCCCGACGGATACGTCGCCTGGGTGGGCGAGGACTCAGGCTGCGCGGAACTTCCCGGCGCTCTGACCACCTGGTTCGGAGAGGCTGGCTGAGGAACACCCTCACAGGCACCTTTCTCGGCCAGCCTCCGCGGATTCGGTCAGCGCCGCCCCGTCAGACGACCCGGTGGATATCGCTCTCCAGCGCGTGTTCGAGCTTGCGCAGGCGGCCGATCGCCGGCATCTTCGAAACCTCGCCGGTGCGCAGGGTGTCGACGGCGCAGGCCAAGAAACACGCGGCCCCGAGGGCGGTATTCCAGTTCGCGGCCGCCTGGGAGATCATCGAGCCGGTCGACGGCACGACGTATCCGGCCACCGCGGAGATGCCGAAGAAGATGCAGCCGAGCAGATTAATCGCCGGCTGCCACCATCCCGCGCCCCCGCGCGCCGGCAACCAGCCGTGGCGCGAGGAGGCGCGGTAGGCGATCGCCCCCGAGACGAGAAAGCAGATTGAGCCGCGCCAGTCTGGGCGCCAGACGAGCCGGTTGTACTCGGAGCTCGTCACGGCGGTGTGCAGCGCCTGGTAGGTCGTGACGTTGAAGAACAGGGTGCCCGCCGACTGGATGACCGCCGACCACCATGACGCTCGCCCGTCGCCCGGTTGGCGCCGGCCAGGCCAGGCGAGCCAGCTCTGGAGGGCTCCGCCGATCGTGAACAGGATCGATCCGACGAAGAAGGTGACGGCGTCGGCCGTGTCGCCGACGAGCTGTGCGTAGCCCGGGAACGGCCCGACCAGAAAGCACGCCGAGCCGAGGGCGAAGCACACCGCCATCCAACGGCGGCGGGTCATGCCTCATCGCTCCGTCAGTGCTTGAACGTCCCGGACTCTTCCGGATCACGATCCGGCAGCGGCGTCTTGAGCGCCTCGAGCTTGGCGGTCTGTTTGCGAAGCGCGCCCAGGAACAGGTCGGCCATGTCGTGGGACATGCCGGCCCGCACCACCACCCTCAGCACCGCCAGGTCCTGGCGGTTCTCGGGGAAGCTGTAGGCGGGAACCAGCCAGCCCTCCTGACGGAGGCGGTCCGAGACATCGAACACCGTGTAGTTCTTGACCTCGGGTGCGACCGTGAACGCGAACACGGGGAGATCGGTGCCGTCGGTGATCAGCCGGTACGGGCCGATGTTCGCGACCTCGCGTGCGATGTGCTGCGCGACGGCGCTCGAACCCTGCTGCACCGCCCGGTAGCCGGCCGCGCCGAGCGACACGAACATGAAGTACTGGGCGATCACCTCGCTGCCGGGCCGCGAGAAGTTCAGCGCGAACGTCGGCATCGATCCGCCCAGGTAGTTGACGTCGAACACCAGGTCCTGCGGGAGCGCTTCTCTCTCGCGCCAGATCGCCCAACCGACCCCGGGATAGACGAGACCGTACTTGTGCCCGGACGCGTTGATCGACTGCACCCGCGGCAACTGAAAATCCCACACGAGCTCTGGCTGGACGAACGGGGCGACGAACCCACCCGAAGCGCCGTCGACGTGAACGGGCACGTCGGGTCCCCCGCTGGCGGCGAGACCGTCGAGCGCCGAGCAGATCTCGGCGATCGGCTCATAGCTGCCGTCGAAGGTCGAGCCGAGCACCGCGACCACCCCGATCGTGTTCTCGTCACACATCGCGGCGGCCTCCGACGCGCCGAGGTGATAGCGCTCGCCCTCCATCGGCACCAGGCGCGGCTCGACATCCCAGTAGCGGCAGAACTTCTCCCAGCACACCTGAACGTTGACGCCGGTCACCAGATTGGGCCGGTCGGTGGGCTTGCCCGCGGCCTTCATACGCTGCCGCCAGCGCCACTTCAGCGCCAAGCCTCCGAGCATCGCCGCTTCGCTCGAACCCGTGGTCGAGCACCCGGTGACATCTCCGCTTCCGGGCACATGCCACAGCTGCCCGATGATGTTCACGCATCGGCGCTCGATCTCCGCCGTCTGCGGGTACTCGTCCTTGTCGATCATGTTCTTGTCGGCGACCTTCGCCATCAGCGTTCCCGCCGGCGGCGGCATCCACGTCGTCACGAACGTCGCCAGGTTCAGCCGAGCGCTGCCGTCGAGCAACAGCTCGTTGGAGATCAGGTCGTAGGCCACCTCGTTGCCGGTGCCCTGCTCGAACAGCCGGTCGTGGCAGAGGTCCTGGATCCGCTGCTCGAACACGAGCGCGGTATCGCCTATGCCGTCCGTCTTCGTCTGTGTGTTCACTTGAGTCATCTCCTTGTCATGCCCGTTGCGAGCTCTGGCGTTGGCGCGGGCGGGGGTGCTGGTGAGGTATCGGTGGCGGGCGCGGACGAACGCGCGAGGAGCAGCGTCGTGATGTAGGACACGACGACGCCGACGATGATCAACGGCTCGATGTTGCTGCCGGCGTGGGTCGTGAGCACCGTCGCGATCACCACCGCCGAAAGGGGGAGGCGGAGCACAGCGACGGTCCCGGCGCCGATGCCGATGCCCACCCCGGCCTGGATCGGGAAGCCGGGGAGGTGCGAGGCCAAGACCCCGGCGGCGGCGCCCAGAAAGATAGCCGGGAACGTCGGGCCGCCGCGCAGGGACCCAAGCGAAATGCTGTAGGCAAGGCCCTTGAACACGATCACCCATGCGAGCGCGGCGACCGACCAGGTCCCTGCCTGGCTGATGAGCCCGGGGAGCTGGTCCTGGCCAGAGAACAGCACCTCGTTCGTTCCCTTGCCGGTGATCTCCGAGAACGCGATGGCAAGCCCGCCCGTGATCAGGCCTACGACCGGCAGGAGCACGAGGAGCTGCCGGCGCGAAACGAAACGGTAGGTGTGCAGACCACCACGGATGATGAAGCTGGTGACCACGGCGATGGCGGCACCAAGCGCGATCGTCCAGCCAAATTCCCCCAGGTGGGGATGCGCGGCCGCCGTGAGCGGAAGCGGGCCGAGGGCATAGGAGCTGCTGCTCAGACCGGTAAAGCTCCCCATTCCGATCGACACGAGTGATCCGATTCCGGCCGCCAGCAAGCCGGGGACGAGCACGACACGGAGCCTGGGACCACCGAGACCCGCAGCCTCGATCAGGATCACCGCGGCGATCAACGGCGAGGCGAAGATGAACGACATCGCGGAGAAGCTTCCGGCGGCGGCAACCACCATCAGCGTCTGCGGCGGCGTGTCGCGACGGGCCATGAGGATTATCAGCGTTGCCACTCCGGCCCCGAGCGCGATTAGCGGGGCCTCAGGGCCGAGCACAAGCCCGAAGCCGATCGTCCCCAGGCCGGCGAGGATCACCCCGGGCAGCACCCTCGGGCCGGCCGCTCCGCCGACGGCCAGGCCCTTGGCGGGCACGTGACCTCCCTCTCCCGGGAGGTAGCGGATCGCGATTGCCGTGATCAGCGCGCCGACCGCCAGGATCGGCAGCGGCCACCATTTCGGCGCCCCGTGGGTGTAGCCGAACGCGTTGGGGAGGTGCGTGTAGAACTCCTGCTGCATCTGGTGGATCGCTACCAAGAAGCACCAGGCGGCGAGCGAGACAAGCACCCCGATCACCGCGACGATCACGAGCAGCACGGCGTACTGCTTGCTGCGGATCGTCGCGTCGGCTTGCTCAGAGGTGAGCTCTTGCGGCCGATCGGGAGCGGGCGCCGGCACGGGGCGTTCGGTCACAGTCCGCACAGTGACATCACCCGGGCGGCGTCCGTCACCCGGATCGGATGATGTCCTCGGGAGGCCCATCTCCGAGCATCCGCTTCGCCCAAGTCGGCCGCTGAGCCAGGAGGCGCTGCGCGATGGCCAACGACCTAGCCCGCTGGCAGTTCGCCACCACCACGATCTATCACTTCTTCTTCGTGCCGGTGACGATCGGCCTGGCGTTCCTGGTCGCAGTTCTCCAAACCGTCTGGTACCGCACCGATAACCCCGACTACAAGCGGTTGACCCGCTTCTTCGGGACGTTGCTGCTGATCAACGTGGCGATCGGCGTGGTCACGGGACTGGTCCAGGAGTTCCAGTTCGGAATGAACTGGTCGACCTACTCGCGCTACGTCGGCGGGGTGTTCGGGGCGCCGCTGGCGATGGAGGGGATCCTCGCGTTCTTCCTCGAGTCGACGTTCCTCGGGCTGTGGCTGTTCGGTTGGGACCGGCTGCCCAAGCTCGTGCACCTCGGCTGTATCTGGGCGGTCTCGCTCGGAACGATGCTGTCGGCGATGTTCATCCTGATCGCCAACTCATGGATGCAGCACCCGGTCGGCTACAAGATCAACAGCCAGGGGCAGGCTGTCTTGACCAACATGTGGGCGCTGCTCGTCAACCCGACGTTCGTGTGGGGCTACGCGCACGTGCTGCTCGCATCGCTGGTCACCGGGTGCTTGGTGATGCTCGCGGTGTCCGCGTGGTATCTGCGCAAGCGCGAGCACGTTGATTTGTTCCACCGCACGGCCAAGCTGTCGCTGATCGTCCTGATCCCGACGATCATCATCCAGCTGTCGGTCGGAAACCAGCTTGGGGTGATCGAGACCAAATACCAGCCAGCGAAGATCGCGGCCGCCGAGGCGCTGTGGAACAACTGCAAGCCGTGCTCGTTCTCGGCAGCGCAGATCGGGGGCTACAGCAGCAGCGACGAGACGGCGACGAAGATCATCCTCATCCCGCATCTGCTCTCAGTGCTTGCTACTGGTACCTGGAGCGGTCCAGTCACAGGGCTCAACCAGATTCAGGCGCAAGATCAGAAGAAGTACGGGCCGGGCAACTACATACCGAACGTGGCAATCCAGTACTGGTCGATGCGGACCATGGCCGGCCTCGGGTCGCTGGTACTGCTGTTCGCGTTGTGGGGCGGCTGGCTGCTGCAGCGGGGCCGGCTGCGGAGCTCCAGATTGTTCCTGTGGATATCGGTGTGGGTGGTGATCACCCCGTTTCTGATGAACACCGCGGGATGGCTCCTGACCGAGTCGGGACGGCAGCCGTGGATCGTGCAGGGCCTGCAGAAGACGGTCAACGCGAACTCGCCATCGGTCAGCGCCACCGAGATCTGGATCAGCCTGGCCGTGTTCGTCCTGTCCTACATCGTGCTCGCGTGGGCCGACCTCGTGCTGATGCTCCGCTACTCGCGTCGCGGTATGGCCGCCGCGGATGCCGAGGCCGCCGAGCCCGCCGGCGGCGCGGCCCCGGCCCTGACCTACTGACCGATGCAACTCCACACGATCTGGTTCGTCATCATCGCGATCCTCTGGGTCGGCTTCTTCGTGCTCGAGGGGTTCGATTTCGGCGTCGGCGCGCTGCACCGGGTGATCGGCAAGACCGAGACCGGGCGGCGCGTCGTGATCAACACGATCGGCCCCTGGTGGGACGGCAACGAGGTGTGGCTGATCGTCGCCGGCGCGTCGATGTTCGCGGCGTTCCCGGGCTGGTACGCGACGATGTTTTCGGCGCTGTACCTGGCGCTGGTGCTGCTGCTGGTGGCGTTGTTCGCGCGCGGAGTCTCGTTCGAGTACCGGGGAAAGCGCGACAGCGAGCGGTGGCGCAATGGATGGAGCTGGGCGCTGACGATCGGCAGCATCGTGATCCCGCTGCTCGTCGGCGTCGCGCTCGGCGACCTCCTCCATGGATTGCCGATCAACTCCCAGCACAACTTCACGGGGAACTTCTTCAGCCTGCTGACCGGCTACGGGCTCATGACCGGGGTGACGCTACTCGTGCTGTCGCTGCTGCACGGCGCGACGTTCCTCGGGCTGCGCACCACCGGAGAGATCCGCGATCGAGCCCACGCGGCGGCGCGGTCGATCGGGTTCGTCGCGATCTTCGTCAACCTCGCGTGGGTGGTCTGGACGCTGGTCGTGATCGGCGGCGGCACGGTGCCCGAGCCAACCCAGATCTTCGGCGTGATCGCCGTGATCTCCGCGACGGTGCTCGCCACCGCCCAAAACGACGGCTGGGCGTTCGTCGCCTCGGGGTTCGGGATCGCCGCCGTGGTCGGCCAACTCTTCATCGCGCTCTACCCCAACGTGATGGTGTCGAGCACGAACCACGCCTACAACCTGACCGTCAACAACTCGGCCGCCGGCCACTACGGCCTGGTCGTGATGACCGTCGTGGCGGTGCTGTTCTTCCCGATCGTGCTGCTCTACCAGGGCTGGTCGTTCCACGTCTTCCGCAAGCGGGTGAGCGCGCCCCCGACGTCGTCGGGCTAGGGATCGAGCGATGCGCGCCCTGGACCCGCGCTTGCTCCGGCGCACCAAGCCGGTGCGGCCCCTGCTGGTGGTCGACTCGGCGCTCGGGATCGCGACCGCGCTGGCCGTCCTCCTCGGCGCCACGATGCTCGCGCGGATTGCTTCGCGCGCATTCGCCGGCGCATCGCTGTCCAGTCTTTGGCTCGAGTTCGCGCTGCTGGTCGTCGCGTTCGCGGCACGCGGAGCGTTCGCGTGGGCGATGGAGGTCTCGGGGCGACGCGCCGCATGGGGCGTGCTCTCGGAGCTCCGCGTGGCCCTCGTGGAGCGTCGCTTGCGGACCCAGCCGGCCGCGCTCGACCGAGCCGGCGCGGCCGAGATCACCGCGGTCTCGGTGCAAGGCGTCGAGGCGCTCGAGGGTTACTTCGCCCGCTACCTGCCCCAGGTCGTGCTGGCCTCGATCGTCCCGTTCCTGGTGATCGCGTGGGTCGCCTTCCTGGACCTCGAGGCGGCGGTGATCATGCTGCTGACGTTGCCGCTCGTGCCGGTGTTCATGTGGCTGATCGGCACGTACACCGAGGACGCGACACGGGCGCGCTGGCTGGCCCTCCGCCGGCTCTCGACGCATTTCCTCGACGTTGTGCGGGGTCTGCCGACCCTGCGGGCGTTCGGCCGGGCTCGTGACGAGGCAGCGACCATCGCCGAGGTCTCAGACCGCTATCGCGAGGCGACGATGGCGACGCTTCGCGTCAGCTTCCTGTCTGGGTCGGTGCTCGAGCTGGCGGCCACGATCGGCGTGGCGCTGGTCGCAGTGACCACCGGGGTCCGGCTCGTCGCGGGCAGTCTTGGGCTGGAGGCGGGCCTGGCAGTGATCGTGCTGGCGCCCGAGTTGTACCTGCCGTTTCGCAAACTGGGCGCCGAGTACCACGCCAGCGCCGACGGGCTGGCGGTGGCCGACCGGCTGTTCACGCTGCTCGACGCGCCGGCGGTCGCGGGCACTGGCGGCGCGCTGCCGGCACCCAGCCCGGCCCGGGCCACGGTGTCGCTCGAGCAAGTGTCGTTCTCGTATCCGGCCCGCCCGGGCCCGGTGCTCGAGGGGTTCGATCTGCACCTCTCCCCAGGCGAGACCGTGGCGCTGGTCGGCGAGAGCGGCGCCGGCAAGAGCACGGTTGCGGCGCTGTTGCTTGGGCTGCTGTCGCCGACCGGCGGTCGGATCACGGTCGGCGACGCCGACCTGTCCGAATGCGCGCTCGACGCCTGGCGGCGCCATCTCGCCTGGGTGCCCCAGCACCCGACGTTGCTTCGCGCCACCGTCGCCGACAACATCCGCCTCGGCGACCCCGGGGCGAGCGAGGAGTCGGTCGTGCGCGCCGCGACGCTCGCGGCCGCGGACGAGTTCGTGAGGGCGCTGCCGGACGGCTACGCCACCGTCGTCGGCGATGGCGAGCGACTCCTGTCGACCGGCGAGCGCCGGCGGATCGCGCTCGCGCGCGCGTTCGTGCGGGACGCGCCGCTAGTGATCCTCGACGAGCCGACTGCGGACCTCGATCCCCACAGCGCGGCGGCCGTCGCCGGCGCGATCCGGCGTCTGCAGAGCGGGCGAACGGTGCTGGTGATCGCGCATCGTCCCGAGCTGGAGATGAGCGCCGACCGGGTGATTCGGCTCCTCGACGGTGCCGCGGTGTCCGAGCCGGTTCGGAGGGCAGCGTGAACGCGGGCACGCTGCAAGCGCTGCTCCGGCTCGTGCCGGTCCCGCGCCGGCGGCTGGCCTGGGCGGTGCTGCTCGGCGCGCTGACCGTGATCTTCGGCGTGGGCTTGATGGCGACGGCCGGCTACCTGATCTCGCGCGCCGCGGAGCGTCCGCCGATCCTGTCCCTGATGATCGCGATCGTGGCCGTCCAGTTCTTCGGGATCGGTCGTCCCGTTGTGCGCTACCTCGAGCGGCTCGCTTCGCACGACATGACACTCCGCGTCCTCGGCGGGCTGCGCGCGCGCTTCTTCGAGCGGATCGAGCCGCTGGCCCCGGCCCAGCTCGATGGCTACCGCCGGGGTGACCTGCTCTCGCGGATGGTCGCCGACGTTGACGCCCTCCAGAACCTGTATCTGCGCGGCCTCGAGCCGCCGCTCGTCGCCATGCTCGCCGGCGGCGTGTCGGTTGGCGTGGCGAGCGCCGTGCTGCCCACCGCGGGTCTCGCGCTCGCGGCGGGTCTCCTCGTCGGTGGGATCGCGGTGCCCGCCGTGGCCGGGGTCCTCGGCGCCCGCGCCGCGCGCCGGCAGGCCTCCGCCCGCGGGCAGCTCGCGGCCGAGCTGGTCGAGTTGACCAGCGCCGCCCCGGAGCTAGTCGCCTTCGGCCGCGAGCACGACGCCCTCCAGCGTGTGCAGACGGCCGATGCCCGCCTGGTCCGGATCGCCCGGCGCAGCGCGCTGGCCACCGGGCTCGCAGACGGCCTCGGCTTGCTCGTAACTGGCATCACCGTCGCCGCCGTGCTCGCGCTCGCGGTCCACGCGTCGGGAGAAGGCCGCCTGGACAAGGTCCTGATCGCGCTGCTGGCATTGCTGGCGCTGGCGTCGTTCGAGGCGGTCACGCCGCTGGCCGCGACCGCCCGCGAGCTGTCGGCGACGCTCGCCGCGGGCCGGCGAATCCTCGAGCTCACCGACCAGTCGCCGTCGGTGTCTGATCCCGCGACGCCGGTGGACCTTCCGCCCTGGCCGTTCGCGGTGGCCCTCGAGGGCGTCTCCGCGCGCTACCCGGGGCAGCGGCATCGAGCGGTTCATGGGGTGACCCTGCGGCTGGCGCCGGGTGAGCGAGTCGCCCTCGTCGGTCCGAGCGGCGCGGGCAAGACGACGGTGGTGAACCTGCTGCTGCGCTTCCTCGCGCCGGAGGAGGGCCGGGTCACGCTGGGCGGCCGCGACGTGCGCGACTACCGCCAGGATGATGTCCGGGGGGCGTTCGCCGTCGCCGGCCAGGACGCGCACCTGTTCTCCGCCAGCATCGCCGACAACGTCCGCTTGGCGCGGCCGGAGGCGGGCGAGTCCGAGGTCGAGCAGGCGCTACGGCGCGCCCGGATCTGGGACTGGGTCGCGTCCCTTCCCGACGGGCTCGCTACCCAGGTCGGCGAGGTGGGATCCGAGCTCTCGGGCGGGCAGCGCCAGCGCATCGTCCTGGCGCGGGCACTGCTCGCCGGCGCGCCGGTCCTGGTGCTCGACGAGCCCACCGCCCACCTGGACCACGACACCGCGAGCGCGCTAATGCGGGACGTGATGGCGGTCGCAGACGACCGCACCGTGCTCTTGATCACGCACCGGGACGAGGGGCTCGAGCTCGTCGATCGCACGGTGCAGCTGTGAGGAACCCTGGTCCGAGAGGAGCTAGTCCATGAACGTACCCTGGCCGATCCGAAGCGTCATCGCGGGCAGCGCCGGAACGGCCGCCCTGACGCTGTCGTACGCCGCGGAACGGCGGTTGCGCTCGCGCCACCGCGGCCCGCTCGACTACGACGACTCCCTGGTTCCGGGGCAGATCGTGGCCTCGATCATGCACCTGCCGCACGTGACCGCGCGGGGGGACGAGGACCTCGGGCTGGCGCTGCGCTGGGGCTACGGCTCGGCCTTCGGCCTCTGGCACGGGTTCCTGCGCCGCCGGATCGGCGAGCCCTGGGCCACCGCGGTCTTCGGCGGCACGCTGATGAGCGCGACCTTCTCGCTGTTCCCGCTGCTCGGACGCACGCCGCCGCCCTGGCGCTGGCCGGCCGACGTGATGGCGACGTGCCTGGGAACCCACGCGGCGTACGTGTCCGCGGTGTCGAGCGTCGATGATGGGGTACGCCGGCTGGGCGGGTGACTTTCCCGATGCTTAGGTTCTTGCTCAACATCATCTGGCTCGTGCTCGCGGGCTTCTGGCTGTTCCTGGGCTATCTGTTGGCCGCCGTGATCTGCTTCATCCTGATCATCACGATCCCGTTTGGCGTAGCGGCGCTCCGGATCGGCCTCTACGCGCTGTGGCCGTTCGGCCGCACCGTCGTCCGGAAGCCCGGGGCGGGAGCCGGGTCGACGATTGGCAACGTCCTGTGGCTGGTCCTGTGCGGCTGGTGGCTGGCGCTGGAGCATGTGGTGACCGGTGTGGCGATGTGCCTGACGATCATCGGCATCCCGCTCGGGCTCGCGAACTTCAAGCTGATCCCGGTGTCGCTGTTTCCGTTCGGGCGGGAGATCGTGCCGGTCGACTGAGCGGTCTCACACCATCGGGGTGATGACAGCCCGTTCGGGCGCGCGAAGCTTCGGCGTAGGGTGCACCCCTCCAGATGCCCACTGCTCCAGGGAGCACTTGCCGTCCTGTGTTGCATTCTGGTTGCGGCGTGCGGTTCGGGCGCCGCGAAGAGCATCGCCAGCAGCGTGAGCGCGAGCATCACCCAGACCAGAAGCCAGACGGCCACCACGCCCACCACCCGGAGCAGCACCGAGGCGTCCGCCGATACGAGTTCCAGCTCGAGTTCCACCACGACGTCTGACAGCACGCCCGCGCAACCGACGACGACGACCGAGTCAAAGACGACGACGTCGACACGAACCCAAACCGTCACCGGGCCCACGTCGTCGACGACCGTGACGCATACTCAAACCGCGGTGGCACCGGTAACAACGACGACGACCTCCACGACGGCGACCAATCACGCCCCGGCCGCCGCGGCAGCTGGGGCGGCCGCTGCCAAAAACAAACAGAACTCGGAATCGAGCGGTCTACCGGCTTGGGCGTGGGTCCTCATCGGTGCCGCAATTGCTGGCCTCGCCGCCTGGGCGATCGTCGCGATCCGGAAGCGGCGTAAACCGAATGCGGCGTCCGGTGGTACGCAGTCACCTGGTGCGCCCAGCGTCTCGCCGCGGGACGACTCATTGCCTCCCGACGCCGGCGCTCCTGAACCACCACGCACGTAGTGAATGGCGGGATCGCCATCACCCCGATTGGATGACGACCGGCCGACGCGACGGTGCCATCGTCCCCTGATGGAGAGACACGGGATCGCCGGAGAAGCGGCCGCGTGACGACGACAACGCCGGCCCGCTCGGCCGCCGGGGAGTCACCCGTGGGTGACGGCTGGTACGGGGTCACCCCCGCGGAGGTCGCCAGCCGGATCGGCGTCGACCCGGCGGTTGGCCTCACCAGCCAACAAGCGGCCGACCTGCTCGCGCAGCACGGCCCGAACTCCTTGCCCGCCGAGGCAACCGTCCCTGGATGGAAGCGGTTCCTCGACCAGTACCGGACCTACATGCAGCTGATCCTGGTGGCGGCAGCGATCGTCTCGCTGGCCATCAAGGAGTGGAGCACCGGTGTGATGCTGCTGCTGATCACGGTGCTGAACGCGGTTGTCGGCCTGCGCCAGGAGGGCAAGGCGGAGAGCGCGATGAACGCGCTCAAGGCGATGGTGCGCGCAAGCGCGCGGGTCCGGCGCGACGGGACCGAGGCCGAGATCCCGGCCGAGGAGGTCGTGGTCGGCGACGTCGTGCTGCTGGCCGCCGGGGACGACGTACCGGCGGACGGGCGGGTCGTCCAGGCCAGCTCGCTGCAGATCGACGAGGCAGCCCTGACCGGGGAGAGCGTGCCGGCGTCCAAGGGGGTCGAGATTCCGGCCGGCACCGACCTCGCCCCCGGCGAGCAGACCGACATGGCGTTCATGCACACGCCGGTGACCCATGGCAGTGGAGTGATGATCGTGACCGCGACCGGCAGCGACACGGAGGTCGGGAAGATCGCCGGCATGCTGGCCACGACGAAGAAGGAGCAGACACCGCTCAGCCGCCAGCTGAACACGCTGACACTGTGGATCGCGGGTGCGGCCGGGATCACGATGGTGATCATGTTCGCCCTCGGTGCGCAGAGGGGTCTGTCCTCGACGGTTGTGTTCTCGAGCGCCGTCGCGCTCGCGATCGCGGCGATCCCGGAGGCGATGCCGACCGTGCTCCAGGTCGTCATGTCGGTCGGCGCCGCAGAGCTGGCCACCCACGGGGCCGTGCTCAAGGACCTGGCTTCGGTGGAGACGCTCGGCTCGACGTCCGCGATCAATTCGGACAAGACCGGCACGCTGACCATGAATCAGATGACCGCGACCGAGGTGGTCGACCCGACCGACCGCTTCACGATCTCGGGTTCCGGCTACGAGCTCGAAGGATCGGTGCACCACGCCGCCGGCTCCTCGGACACGATCGAAGACGCCATCCTTCCCTACGTCATCGCCAGCGACGCCAGGCTGGTCGACGGGAAGGTGGTCGGCGACCCGACCGAAGGGGCGCTGCTCGTACTCGCCCACAAGGCGGGCCTCGATGTCGCGGCGACGCACGAGCGCTACGCGCGACTCGCCACGCTTCCGTTCGACCCGACCTACAAGCTGATGGCCGCCTTCACCTCGGCGACCGACGCGGCGGGACGGGAGACCGTGCGCTGCTACGTGAAAGGCGCCGCGCCGGCCGTGATAAGCCACGCTGCGAGTGCGCTGTCGGCCGGGCAGAGCGTCCCCTGGGACGCTGAGCTGAGCGACACGGCCGAGGGCCACGTCCGCAGGATGGAGGAGGCGGGGCTCCGGGTGATGGCGGCGGCTTTCCGCGATCTAGACCCGGCCTCGTTCGACCCAGACGGCGACCTGCTCGGCTACGTCGAGGAACTCGAAATGACGAGCCTCGTCGGGATGGTCGACCCGCCGCGGGCCGAATCCGAGCAGGCCGTCCGCGACGCCCAGAGCGCGCACATCCGCGTGCGGATGGTCACCGGCGACGATGTCGTCACCGGCGCAGCGATCGCCAAGCAGCTGGGGATCGACGGCGAGGCGATCCTCGGCGCCGAGTTCGCCGCGCTCGACGAGTCCGAGCGGCTTGAACGAATCGAGCGGATCGGTGTGGTCGGCCGCGTCGCCCCGGAGCACAAGGTGCTGCTCGCCGAGACGCTCAAGAAGAAGGGTGAGGTCGTGGCGATGACGGGGGACGGCGTCAACGACGCACCGTCGATCAAGGCCGCCCACATCGGGATCGCCATGGGCAGTGGCACCGAGGTGGCCAAGAACGCCGCCCGCATGATCCTCACCGACGACGACTTCGCGACCATCGTGCGCGCCGTCGAACAGGGTCGGAAGCTCTACGACAACCTGATGAAGTACGTCCGCTTCGTGCTGATCTCGCTCGTGGCGTTCGTGCTCACGTTCCTCGGCGCGACGGTGCTAAACATCGCGTCCGGACAGCCGTTCACCCCGGCTCAGGTGCTCTATATCCACTTCTTCGTGAGTGCGCCGTTCGGAGTCGCTCTGGGCCTCGACCGGGCGACCCCGGGACTGATGAGCCTGCGCCCGCGGCCCAGCACGGAATCGATCATCACCAGGGCTGTGCAGCTCACCTCCGGCCTCGTCGGCCTGTACATGGCGATCTGCCTCGACCTGCTGATCTACTTCGGCAAGGAGCACTACCACAGCATCGTGGTGGGTTCCTCGATCGGGCTGAGCGCGTTCGCGCTGATGCTCGTCGTCGCCGCGTACCAGAGCCGCAACGCGACGCGCTCTGTGCTGACCACTTCGACGTTCGACAACGCCCAGATGAACTGGACCGCCGTCGCGGAGCTCGCGCTGGCGGTTGCGGTCACCCAGATGGACCTGTTCAACCGCCTGCTCGACACCACCCCGCTCAAGGCGCCGCAGTTCGGGCTCGCGCTCGGCTCGGCCGTCCTCCTGCTCTTGCTCTGGGAGGGCGGAAAGCTGATCGCTCGCCGACGTGAGGCGGACTCGACGTCCTCGGAACGTCGCGTGACGCTGTCAGCAGCCGACTGACGTCGATTCCTTCGCGCTAGAGCACGGTGGAGGAGGCAGACGGCAGATGGCCGTCGTCGTCCCGTTTCAGCGAGGGCCCGGGCGGAGCCGTCTGCTGCTGCTCCGTGAGGAACGGATCAGAAGGCGCACCATGAGGAGCCTGGGCCTCGAGCGCTTCCTTCGCCTCGCCCATACGAAACGGGTGATGGTCGTTACATCGCCCGGAACGGATGATGAGACGGGGACACCGCGGCGCGAATATGACCGCGCGGTCAGTTCACCACCATCAGGGAGGTCACCATGGCTCCGGTTACGCACCAAACGATCAAGTTGAGCAGGGGCAAGCACACTTCACAGGAGAAGGGCGCGTGCGTGATGGAGCTCGCGTCGATGCTCGCCGGCGAGCCGTTCAGCGATCACCCGCAGTCGGTCTGCCCCGTGATCGCGGCGCTGCTGAGGACCTACAACGATTCGGTCGGCGACGAACGCCGCCAAGAGCTGTATGCGTACGCCGCCAAGGCGGTCGGCAGTCGCGGCCCGCGGAGTCTCGAACGAGCTCGCGCCCAGCAGCTGATCGGCTGGATTTCGGAGCGACCGCCGCGCGGCCTGCGACGGCTGCTCCGCATGCGGCGGCAGGCGATGGTGCCGTGGCCGCCGTACGAGCCGCTCAGCGCCGAGGCCGTGCGCACGCTCTCCGCCCACGACGATTCCGGGCAGCCGGAGCTAATCGCATGCGTGGACAGCCTCCTTGCCATGGGTGCAGGCGACGAGCAGCTAAGCGCTACAGCGTCGTCCGCTCGCCTGGATTCAGCACTCTCACCTCGGTCGACGGCGAATACTGTTCGGTGAGTGCTCTGAAGTCACGCGCCGGCCGGCTCGGATCGGCCAGGCGCTTGACCGGGCGAGGCAGCGCGAACGTGCCCCAGTGGATCGGAATGGCGACCGCGGGGGCGATCAGGGCCACCGCGGCAGCGGCGCTCTGCGGGTCGAGATGGCCGGCTCCGACGCCCGGCCCCCAGCCCCACACCGGCAGGAGAGCCACGTCCACCGAGCCGTGCAGCTGCGCCATGTCGAGGAAGAGGTCGGTGTCGCCTGCGAAGTAGACGGAGCTGGACCCCCGGATCACGTAGCCGATCGGCTCCGCCCGGGGCCCAAACGGGCGGCGCCGCGAGTCGTGTCGCGCCACGGTGGCCGAGATGCGCAGGCCGCCCGCTGAGACCTCATCTCCGGGGACCAGTTCCCGCACGCCACGCACGCCCTTGGCCGAGAGCCAAGCCTGGGCCGGACGGGGGGCCATGACCGGACCGGAGCGGCTCAGCGCCCGGAGGCTCGGGAGATCCGTGTGGTCGGCGTGCAGATGCGAGAGCAGAACGCAATCGACCGCTCCGGGTAGCGGCGGTCTCGGACCGAGCCGGACAAGTGGTCCGACCCGGTCACGCAACACGGGATCCGTGATCACCCGGTATCCATCGATCTCGATCAGCACGGTGGCGTGGCCGAGCCAGGTGATCGCGAGGCCGGTCTGGTTCGCCGTCTCAGCCGCCGGCGCAGCTGGTAGGGCCATGGGAGGATCGCATCAGGTCCCCGCGGTGCGGTCATCGTCCCATCGGTATGAAGCCCGCCAAGCCGTCTCGCTGTGGTGGCCGGTCTGCATCCAAGCGACACACAGGCGTACCCCATTGTCGACACCGAGTCGCGATGGAACCATCCGTCGATTCTGAGCATGAACCGCTTCGAGGTCAGCGCCGCAGCCGAGGATCTGGAGCGCCAGACGCTCGCCCTCGTGCAACGGCTCGTCCACCTGCTCGACCGGGCTCTGGACGCCGTCGTGTTCGGGGACGGTCCCCTCGCCGATGAAGTGGTGGCGAGCGCGACTGACCGTAAGCACGAATGCATACGTGTCCAGGAAGCCGTGATGTCGGCGTTGGGGGACCATCCGTCCGCCGGCGAGCTGCAGATGCTGGCCGCGCTGCTCCAGATCGTGCACGGAGCCGAACGGATCAGCGCCCAGTGCTTGAAGATCGTCACGATCGTGCCTGACGTCGCGGGAGGTAGGACCTCCGCGATCTTCTGCGATCTGGTCGGCCCGGCGGCGCGGGTCTCGGTCTCAGAGGTATGGCTGGCGAAGCAGTCCTTCGCCACCCGTGACGTCGACCTCGCGCACGAGGTCGCACGCGCGGACGTGGAACTCAGACGCCGCAGCCGGGAGATCTACCGGGCCGCGCTCGGACCCGCCGACGGGGACATGGTGAGTCCCGTCTCGATGGCCGCGTTCCTCGCCGCCAGCTACCTCGAGCGCATCGGCGACATCGCCGTCGACCTCGCCGAGCAGACCGTGATCGTGGTCAACGGCCTGTTCCGGGAGGTCGACGACGTGCCCGCCCCGCAACCGGCGCCGGCCAGCGTGTGAGCCTTCTTATCAAGTGATGACCGGCGCTTGCGGGCGGCGATAGCCTAGGATGGCGCCGGGGGTGTGTAGATGGCGGTCGAACGTATTCGGGTGGTCGTTGGGGAAGATGAGTACCTCATTCGTGAGGCGCTCAAGAACATCCTCGCGAACTCCACCGACGTCGAAGTAGTTCGATTCTGCATTGACGCCGACTCGCTCCTCGCGGCGGTCGAAGAGGAGGAACCCGATGCGGTTCTGACCGATATCCGGATGCCGCCGACCCACACCGATGAGGGCATCCAGGTGGCCCAGGCGCTCCGAGCCAGTCATCCTGCGATCGGCGTCGTCGTCCTCAGCCAGTTCGCCGATCCCGATTACGCGTTGGCACTGCTGGACGCCGGGAGCGCGGGACGGGCGTACCTGCTCAAGGAGCGGGTGAGCGAGCCAGCGGACCTGATCGCCGCGATCAAAGCGGTGGTCGACGGCGGGTCGGTGATCGATCCCAAGGTCGTCGAGGTGCTCGTGCGGGCGCGCAGTTTCGGCGCCCAATCGCCACTGGCGTCCTTGACGCCACGTGAGCGGGAGGTGCTCGCCGAGCTCGCGCAGGGCAAGAGCAACGCGGCGATCGCGTCGTCGCTCGTTCTGACCAAACGGGCAGTCGAGAAGCACATCAACTCGATCTTCCTCAAGCTCGAGCTACCCAGTCCGGACGACGTCAGCCGCCGCGTGAAGGCGGCCCTGCTGTTCCTGGCCAGCGGCGAGAGCCAGCCTCCGGTGAGCCGCTGACTCAGCCCGCGGCGGCCGCCACCCGCAGCGGGATCCTGGCCCTGATCACGGTCCCGCGGTCGACATCGCTGTCGAGCGTGAAACTGCCGCCGGTGGCTTCCACGCGATCGCGCAGACCCTGAAGCCCGAGATTGCTCTGCTCGACCGCGCCGCCGACGCCGTCGTCGGCGATCTCGACCTCGAGCTTACAGCCGATCAGATGGGCGCGGATCTGGATGACGGTGGCGCCGGCATGGCGCTGTGCGTTGGTAACGGCCTCGAGCACGACGTAGTAGGCGGTCGTCTCCGCGGTCTCGTCGAACCGCCCGGCCGGGAGCGCGGGGAGCTCGATCGGCGTGCTCGAACGAGCCGCGACTTCCTCCACCGCTCTCGCGAAGCCGTACTTTCGCAAGGCCGCGGGGTGAATCCCGCGGACGAGGTCACGCAGCTCGTCGATCGCGAGCAGCACCTCCTCTTTCCCCGCCGCGAGTGAGTTGGCGCCCGTGTCAGGCGACCGTGCCGCCTCCGTCGCCGCGAGAGATAGGTGGGCTACGATGCGCTTGCGCGACGCCAGAGCCGCCGCGGCGAGCTGCTCCCGTTCGCTGGCCAGGGCCGCCACGAGGCACTCACGCGTGCGAACGAACTCGCGCTGATGGCGTGCCCGATCCACAGCGAGAGCGGACCGATCACCGCACTCATGAGC
Organism: uncultured Solirubrobacterales bacterium; assembly: GCA_963757235.1. Lineage (GTDB taxonomy): Bacteria > Actinomycetota > Thermoleophilia > Solirubrobacterales > Solirubrobacteraceae > Palsa-465. The sequence continues at coordinate 344,398 of CAVWRC010000016.1, forward strand.
GTGCCCGCCGCAAGCGCGCCGAACAGCCCGAGGACCGAGCGGGTGCTCCCGAGCGGGCGCACCGGCGAGACCAGGCGCTGCAGCAGCCATGCGGCGAGGACAACCTCGAGGAGATTGCCGAACGTCTGCCCGACGGCCGACCCCAGGGGCAGCGCGGAGTACTGGTTTACCGTGAGGTCCGCGATCACGACGGCCGGCCAGAAGCGCAGCCCGCGCATGTACAAGAACGCGACCGCGACTCCGACCGGGAGCCACACGATCGAGGACACCGGACCGGCGAACCGAAGCGCGAAACTAAGGTGGGCGGCGCCGGAGTAGAGGAGGATCAGCGCGGCACAACCGAAGCCGTAGCTCCAGGGCACGCCGCTGTCGCCCCAGGCCGACCCCAAGCGGCTGAACGTTCGCCACCGGACGGGCTCTACGGCTGACGGCGACGGGATAACGGTCGCCGCAAGTGCTTCCCGGCCTTGGGACGTGACGTTCGCGGAGTAGCCAGACAGTTACGTCATTGTGCCCCGCGCCAGGTTCAAAAGCAACCATATCGATCCGTTTGGACAGGCCAAAAAGTCCTGTATTCAGGAGCGATGTCTGTCCTCAGACCGGCTTGTCCGTCACACGGGCGGCGGTCGCGGCGGTGGCCGCCGCTCCTCCGGGGGTGCCTGAGCGCCGGGGCTGCCTTGCCCGGTCGCGGCCGAGTCAGGCACCGCCCGCAGACCGGTGTCCTGCTGGGCACCCTGGCTGCGACCGAGCATGTAGACGCCGACCGCAACCGCGACCGCACCTAGCGCGATCAACACCCAGACCCACCACGCCACGCCGGATCCATTCGTGTCCGAGGTCGGCTTGCCCGCGACGGTGGTGTTGTTGGTGATGGACGTCGTGTGGGACGGGTTCGTGGCGGTCGTCGTGTCGGTCACGGTGTGGGTCTGTGCCGGCTGGGTCACCGTCGTGGTCTCGGTCGTCGTGGTCGTCGCGGTGGTCGTGGTGGTGGTGGTGTCGGTGGAGCTGGTCGTCGTGGTCTGCGCGCTGGCAGCGGCGGCCCACAGGAACGTCGTGATCAGCGTCAGCAGCGCCAACCGCGTCAGGGGTGCGGCGGACGAGCGAGGTCCGATGGCCGTGGGGTCGGGGGCGGTCACGAACACTTCGACTTCGTCGAGGTGTAGAAGTTCTGGACGGCTGAGACGGCGCTCGCCGCCTGCGTGCCGACGGTCGCGATGTTTGCAGCGGACGGACTCGAGGGGAGCGTCTTGATCGTCGTCGCCAGCGCGTTCACCGAGGACTTGATCGCGCTCGTCTCGCTCGGGAAGTCGCCCTTGGCCGAGCTGACCAGCGCGTTCGCGTCGCTCTGGATCTTCGCGATCTGCGCCTGCAGCCCGCTCAGTCCGCTGCCGGAACTGAGGTCGGTGAGTCCCTTGACCGAGCTCTCGAGATTGGCGCGGTTGGTGCAGTACGCCGGCTTGCTGCTACCGCCGCACGCCGCCAGCGCTACGACCCCAAGCGCGGCCGCACACGCGGCAAGTCCCCGAAGCGAACGACCTGGTCCACGGATGCTGGCTGGGAATGACATGGGATCTGACGGTTAACCATCTCGTCGGAGACGAACCGTACAAGGATGCGCGCCAGTCAATCCGGGTATGCGTGCACCCGTGTCGCCTCCGTGCGCCAGGTGAGCCTGCGAGTTGGTTCGTTTTCACCGGGGTGAAACGCGACACCGCGGCCGGAGTGCGAAAGACGGGGGGTAGCCTCCGAGGATGGCGGCCGGTTCAGCCCTGCCCGGACTCCGGGCGTTGAGGACCTACCAAGCCTCGTGGCTGCGGCGGGATCTGGTAGCTGGGGTGGTACTGAGCACGCTGCTGGTGCCGCAGGGGATGGCCTACGCCGAACTCGCCGGGTTGCCCGCGATCACCGGGCTGTACACGACGATCCTTTGCCTGGTCGGCTACGCGCTGTTTGGGCCGTCGCGGATCCTCGTGTTAGGCCCCGACTCGTCGCTCGGGCCGATGATTGCCGCGACCATCCTGCCGATCCTCGGGGCAGGCGGAAGCCCGACGAAGGCCATCGCGCTGGCTTCGATGCTCGCGCTTATTGTCGGTGCGGTGATGATCCTGGCCGGGATCGCGCGGCTCGGGTTCGTGGCCGACCTGCTCTCGAAGCCGACGCAGATCGGCTACATGAACGGCCTGGCGCTCACGATCCTGGTCGGACAACTCCCGAAGCTGTTCGGTTTTTCCACGGACGCCAACGGACTTCTCGGCGAGGTGCACGCGTTCATCCACGGGCTTGCGTCCGGACAAGCCGTGGCGGCCGCGTTCCTGGTCGGCGTCGTCAGTCTGGGACTCATCATCGGGTTTGCCCACTGGCTGCCGCGGGCGCCCGGCGTGCTGATCGCGGTGATCGTCTCGATCGGCGCCGTCGCGGTGTTCAACCTGGCCGACCACGGCGTGTCGCTCGTGGGAACCCTCCCTCAGGGACTGCCGCCCCTGACGATCCCAAGCCCGGTGTCGGACCTTCCCTTGCTGGTAGCCGGCGCGGTCGGCATCTCGCTGGTGGCGCTGACCGACACGATCTCGACCGCCTCCTCGTTTGCCGCCCGCACCGGTCAAGAGCTCGATGGGAACGGGGAGATGATCGGGATCGGGGCGGCCAACGTCGCGGCCGGGTTGTTCCAGGGCTTTCCGGTGAGCACGAGCGGCTCGCGCACGGCTGTCGCCGAACAGGCCGGCGCAAAGACGCAGGCGACTGGCGTGGTCGGCGCGGCGACGATCGTGCTGATGCTGGTGCTCGTGCCCGGCCTGTTCAGAAACCTCCCGAACCCGACCCTGGCCGCGGTCGTGATCGCCGCGTCGCTGTCACTCGCCGACTTGCGGGGCACGGCTCGCCTCTGGCATCAACGGCGGGTCGAGTTCCTGCTGTCGTTCGTCGCGTTCCTCGGGGTCGCGCTGCTCGGGGTGCTGGAGGGGATCGCCGTGGCGGTCGCGCTATCGATCCTCAACATCTTCCGACGGGCGTGGTGGCCCTACCAGACGACGCTCGGCCGCGTCCCCGGCCTGGCCGGCCATCACGACCGTCAGCTGCACCCGGACGCCGAGGTGCTGCCAGGATTGGTGATCTTCCGATTCGATGCCGCGCTGTTCTTCGCGAACGCGCGGACCTTCCGCGACCAGGTCCGGCGCCTTGCCGCCGCAGACCCGAGGCCGCAATGGATCGTGATCGCCGCAGAGCCCATGACCGATGTGGACACGACGGCGGCGGACATGCTTGTGGATCTCGACGAAGAGCTAAACCGTGCGGGCACCTCGCTCGTCTTCGCCGAGCTGAAGGACCCAGTCCGGGCCAAGCTGGAACGGTACGAGCTGATCGGCCCGCTCGACCCCGACCATTTCTTTCCCACGCTCGACGACGCGATCGACGCCTACCGGCAAAAAACGGGTGCGGCTTGGATGCCCAGCCCGGCTGGCGCTGGAGGTCGTTCGCCTTCACCTAGCTGAGCGGTTGTCATCCGATTCGGGTGACGATCCCGCGTCGGCGATGACTCAAGCTGGCCGTCGTGGACGAGAACCGGGGCGGCTCGGCTGCGTCGCCGGCGTTGCTCGACGAGCTGCCGCCCCTGGCGGCGGCCAAGCTCGCCGCGCCACGACAACGCGAGGGGCTCGTCGCGCGCCCGCGCCTTACCCACACGTTCGACGCCGGCGCCGATGCCGCGTTGACGCTGGTCTCGGCGCCCCCGGGGTACGGCAAGACAACCGCCGTTCGTGTCTGGTGCGCCGCGAGCGCGACCGCGTGGGCGTGGGTGACGCTGGACGGCCACGACAACGATCCAGCTCGGTTGTGGACTTACGCCGCCACCGCCGTGGACCGTGTCCGCGAGGGCCTCGGGCGTCGCGCGCTGCAACGACTGCGAGTGGCCGGCATGCCCGTGGAGATCGCCGTCGACGAGCTGATGAACGGCATCGCCGCTTACGGGCGCGAGCTGGCACTGGTCCTCGATGACTGCCATGCCGTGACGAACGGAGAATGCCTTGCCTCGCTCCGGTACGCGGTCGAGCGGCTTCCGCCCAACGGGCGTCTGATCCTGCTGACTCGCGCCGATCCTCAGATCGGGCTCGCTCAACTTCGGGCCCGCGGGACACTGGCCGAGCTACGTGCCAGCGAGCTTGCTTTCACAAGGTCGGAGGCTCGCGAGCTGCTGGTCGTTCGAGGTGGGCTGCGCTTGCAAGACAGCGATGTGGACGTTCTCATGAAACGGACCGAGGGCTGGCCGGCGGCGGTCTACCTCGCGGCCCTCTGGCTTAGGACGGTGAGCGACCATCGACGCGCCGTGCGTCGGTTCGGGGGAGACCATCGCTACGTCGCGGAGTATCTGAGTCGCGAGGTCCTCGCCTCCCTCGACGCCGAGCAGCGCTCGCTTCTGCTGGGCGCCGCCGTGTTGGGACGGTTCACGGCTGCGCTTTGCGACGGGGTGCTCGACCGCTCGGACTCGGCGAGCGCGCTCGCCGAGTTGGAACAGCGCAACATGTTGGTGCTGCCGCTCGAGCGACAGGAATGGTTTCGCGTGCATTCGCTGTTCGCCCAGTTCGCGGCGGCCAGTCTGGCTTCAATCGAGCCCGGCGCCGCCGACAGAATTCACCGCCGTGCCGCGGGCTGGCTGCGTTCCCGTGGGCTTATGGTGGAGGCCACCGAGCACGCGGCGGCCGCCGGCGATCACCAAACGGTGGCCGAGCTGCTGTCGCAGTACCACCTGGCGCTCCTGCGAAAAGGGAGCGCCCGGACCTTGCTCAGGTGGGTGCGCACACTTCCTGATGAGGTCCTGCTGGACCACCCGGAGCTCGTGCTGGCGGGGGCGGCCGCTGCGACCATCATGGGTCACCTCACCCTGGTGCGGCGACGCTTCCTGGAGCTGGCAAGCCGGGCGAAGCAGACGCGGCCGGAGCGCTTTGGGGCTTACGCCGACGGGCTGATGTCGATGGTCCGTTCGGTCGGCATCGACGCCGGCGTCGAGGACGCCGTCGTCGAAGGCCGCCGAGCCGTCGAGTTAGCCGCCCGGAGTGGCGCGGGCGAGTTGCTGGTCGATGGGCTGGCCGGCCTTGCCCACGCTCAGTACTTCGCAGGACAACTCGATAAGGCCTGGGCGACGGCTTACCGCGCGGTCGAGCATCCCGACGCCGAGCGCATCGCCCCGGGCTACGTGATGGCGCGCTCCACGCTCGCCCTGGTTGCCGCCGACCGGGGACGGCTGGGTTCTGCTCGTGTCCATGCCGAAGCGGCCCGGACGGTGATCGGCAGGATCACGAGCAGCCGTAGCTGGCTCGGTGCCCACGCATCGGTCGCGCTCGGCGCGGTGCTGGCCGGCGAGGGAGACCTCGTCGGAGCGGAACGTGAGTTCGTCAGCGCGGAGCGTTTCTTCTCAGACGAGGTCGCCACCGTGCACCACGCCCGGCTGCTGGTTCGGCTGGCCGACGCGCGGCGCCTGCGCGGCCGGCTCGACGAGGCCGAGCGGACCCTCCTGCGAGCGCGCGAGGCGTTCGCCGAGCTCCCCGACTCGGGAATGGTCGCGGCTCTCGCGGCGAAAGCCTGGACCGAGCTCGAGGAGACCAGGCGCCACGCCACTCGCGGCACGATGGTCCAGCGCCCCACTGACGCCGAGCTGGCGGTGATGCGGCTCCTGGCAACCGACCTGTCCGCACGGGGGATCGGGCAGAAGCTGTTTCTCTCTCCGAACACCGTCCGCTCGCACATGCGAGCGATCTACCGCAAGCTTGCGGTCAGCTCACGGGCCGACGCCGTCGCTCGTGCGACCGCCCTTGGTCTGATGACCGAGTGCGTGCTCGAGCCGTAAGGCCGCTTGCTCTTCGTCGGCAACCGCCGACAGATGGCTTTCGTAGCGTTTGCGGCGGTGTCGCCAATCCGACGCGGCCCATTCGTTCCAGGTGCGGGTGACTCGCTGCGCCGCCTCCCGCCACGCCCGCCACTGCGGCGAGCGCTCTTGCACCGGTCGAGCATCGGCATGAGCTGTGGAGCGCTCGGTGATTCTCTTGCGTTTGCCGAAGCCGAAGTTCATGTTTCACCCAGGTGATTTGTCACGAACAATGAGAATCTCCAACCGGGCGTGTCACCGTCCTGGTCATGGCGGGCCGCACTTATCGGCTGGAGGTCGAAGGAGAGCTCAGCGATCACACCATGTTCACATTCGAGGGGGTAACCCTCACACACGCCGCCGGGAACACCCTGCTGGTCGGCACGGTGCGCGACCAGGCTGAGCTCCACGGCCTGCTCCAGCAGCTCGCGGATCTCGGGTTGACGTTAGTCAGCGTGAACCAGCTTCCACGCGCTCGCCGTCCTGCGAGGATCGCCCTCCGGTTAGGCTGGCGCTCATTTTGATCGCCCTCACCGCTCCGGTCGCTCCGGCCTGAAGCGTGGCGCCGATCGCGATCAGAATCACGCCCGGGATCAGGAGGACCTTGGAACCGAGCATCAGGATCCCGAGCCGCCCGAGCAGGTACGGCGGTGTGCAAACCGTCGCTCCAATCGCGCCTCCGACCAGGCTCGTCGACAGCTTGTCGCGCCTTGACTGGCTCGGCTTGCCCCCGATCAGCCGCGCCGGCACCGCGATGTAGCTCACCATCATCACTCCGACGACGACGCCGAGCACGATCCCGAACCACGGGCGCCCCCAGCGGGGCACGACCGTGAGGCCGAAGGCCAGCGCCACCCCCACGATCGCGCCGGACGTGACGATCGGCGCCAACCGCTTGGAGACCTGCTCGACGGCCGGCTTGATCGCGGGCCCACGCGGCTGCGTGATCGCGTAGGCGAACACCGCGTTGAGCACGAAGCACGCCACCGTGACTGCGACGATGACCAGGGCAATCGGAATCAGGATCGGTCCCCTGATGACGTTGAGCTCCCGTCCGCGCAGTACATGCGCTTTGAGGTCGAGCATCGCCAGCCAGATCCACATCGCCGGAAGGATCTGGACGAGCATCAGGCGCCAGTTCGACAGCACGAGCCGTAGTCCGTCGAACAGCAGTACGAACGCGCTGACCGCAAGAGCCAGCGGAGCGAGCAGTCGGTGGGACCGACTCAGCCGGAGGACGGCCTGCTCGATCGAAGCCTCGTCGTTGTCCTGAATCGCCCGCACAAGCGATGAGATCCGGTCGACGAGGGCGGCCGGGGTGGTCATCGCGGACGGTGGTCAGGCCGCTTTCCGGGAACCGCCATATCGCCCCTTCCTCGCGGAGAGGGCGCGCTCGAGCTCCTGGATGCGCTCACGCAGCTCGCGGTTCTCGCGCTGGAGCAGGGCAACGCGCCGTCGCTCCGCGACCACGTCAGCCGCCAACCTACGCAAGGCGCTGCCGAGCTGCTCGCTGGTGATCTGCCTCATACCAGCGCCAGCGTCCTCAGCGCGCGAGCTCAGGTCAAGGGCGCTTACATCCATTGCACCGGGAAGTTTTACCACCCTGCCGTGGTCCCGATTCATCCACCACTTCGCCGCGGCCATCTGGACACTGGCGGACACCCTCGACCCCTGGGTGCGCGCACCGTTGCGGCTCTGTACGGTGCGTTCGAGACTGCGCCCGATGCCAGCGACCTCTCCTCCCGATAGCCCCGAGCACGAGCGGCTGGAGCAGGCGAGGGAAGGCAACGCTGCCTGGAAGGCCTGGGGACCGTATCTCAGCGAGCGTCAGTGGGGCACGGTCCGCGAGGACTACAGCTCGGACGGAGAGGCTTGGAGCTACTTCAGCCACGACCAGGCCCGCTCCCGCGCGTACCGCTGGGGCGAAGACGGGATCGCCGGTGTGTCTGACGAGCGCCAGCGGCTGTGCCTGGCCCTCGCCCTGTGGAACGGCAACGACCCGATCTTGAAAGAGCGGATGTTCGGGCTCGCCAACAGCGAGGGCAATCACGGGGAGGATGTCAAGGAGTACTGGTTCTACCTAGACAGCACCCCCACTCACTCATACATGAAGTGTCAGTACAAGTATCCGCAGCGCCCCTTCCCGTACTGGGACCTCGTCTCCACCAACGGCCGGCGCAGCAAGTCCGACATGGAGTACGAGCTGCTCGACACCGGCATCTTCGACGATGACCGTTACTTCGACGTCGTCGTGGAATACGCCAAGGGTGCGCCGGACGACATCCTGATGGTGGTCACCGCCTACAACCGCGGTCCCGATCCGGCGTCGCTGCACCTCCTTCCGACGCTGTGGTTTCGCAACACCTGGTCCTGGGGTGACGAGGTCCCGCGGCCCGAGCTCCACGGGGTGAACGACGGTGACGGGCTCAAGGTCGCTCGGGCCTCGCACCCCGATCTCGGCGACTGGCGGTTCTGCGCGGACGGATCGGCGGAGCTTCTGTTCTGCGAGAACGAGACGAACAACGAGCGCTTGTTCGGCGCGCCGAATGCCTCACCGTACGTGAAGGACGGCATCAACGACTTCGTGGTGGGCGGCCGCCACGACGCGGTCAATCCCGAGCACAGCGGCACCAAGCTGGCCGCTCATCACGTCCTGGAGCTCGGCCCCGGCGAGAGCGCGTCGGTCCGCGTTCGCTTGACGGCCGCACCCGCGCAGCGAAGCGCTCCGGCCCAGCCGCTCGGGTCCGGCTTCGACGGTGTGCTGCGCGCCCGCCGCGAGGAGGCCGACCGCTTCTATGCCCAGGTCATCCCGTCCGCGCTCAGCTCCGACCAGGCGATGGTGATGCGGCAGGCATTGGCCGGCATGCTCTGGAGCAAGCAGTACTACGAGTACAACGTGCATCGCTGGCTGCGTGAGCACGGCGTCGATCCCTGGAACTCCAATGCGGCGGCGAGCCCGGTGCGCAATGTCCCGTGGTTCCACATGGTGGCCGGCGACATCATCTCGATGCCCGACAAGTGGGAGTACCCGTGGTTCGCGGCCTGGGACCTGGCTTTCCACTGCGCGCCGCTGTCGCTCGTCGATGTTGATTTCGCCAAGGAGCAGGTCGAACTGCTGCTGCGCACGCGCTACATGCATCCGAACGGCCAGATTCCCGCGTACGAGTGGAACTTCAGCGATGTCAACCCGCCGGTGACAGCTTGGGCAGCGCTGTACGTGTACGAGCGCGAGGCCGAGATCCGCGGGAAGGGCGACGTCGAGTTCCTCAAGATCGTGTTCGACCGGCTGCTGGCCAACTTCACGTGGTGGGTCAACCGCAAGGATCCGGACGGTCGCAACCTGTTCCAGGGCGGGTTCCTGGGCCTCGACAACATCGGCGTGTTCGACCGCTCGGCGCCGTTGCCGGGAGGTGGCACGCTCGAGCAGGCGGACGGCACGGCCTGGATGGCCCTGTACTCCCAATGGATGCTCCAGATCGCGGTCGAACTGGCCAAGCACGACGCCGCCTACATCGACATGGCGATCAAGTTCGTGGCGCACTTCCTGTGGATCGCCGTAGCCATGAACCCACCCGAGGGCGACGCCGAGCTTTGGGACGAAGGGGACGGCTTCTACTACGACGTGATGCGCATGCCCGACGGTCAGGCGATCCAGCTAAAGGTGCGGTCGCTGGTCGGACTGCTGCCTTTGTGCGCGGCGACCGTGTTCGACGGCGATTTGCTCGAACGCTACCCGTGGGTGGTGGAGGGGACCAACGCGTTCATCGAGCGCTTCTCCGACACCTTGTCTACTCTCGCGCACGCGGCGGACCCCAACGCCGAGGGGAAGCGAATCCTGGCGCTCGTCAACGAGGAGAGGCTCCGGCGGATTCTCACCGTGATGCTCGACGAAAACGAATTCCTCGGCCCGCATGGGATCCGCGCGATCTCCCGGCAGCACCTGGAGCAGCCGTATCGGTTCGATTGGGGGGGCCAGGATTACGACGTGCACTATCTGCCAGCTGAGTCGGACACCGGCATGTTCGGAGGGAACTCCAACTGGCGAGGCCCGGTGTGGTTCCCGATGAACCTGGTGATCCTGCGTGGGCTCATCCAGCTGCACCGCTACTACGGCGACGCGCTGAAGGTCGAATGCCCGACCGGCTCCGGGCAGCAGATGAACCTGCTCGAGGTCGCGATGGAGATCGGTCGCCGGCTCGTCACAACGTTTACCGAGGACGAAAAAGGCCGTCGTCCGGTGTTCGGCGGGATGGAGAAGTTCCAGACCGACCCGCACTGGCACGATCTCGTGCCGTTCCACGAGTACTTCCACGGCGACAACGGCGCCGGCATTGGTGCGAGCCACCAGACAGGCTGGACGGGAACGGTGGCGCTGTTGTTCCTGCTCGCCGGCGAGCGGCTCACCGAGGCTGCGACGATGGCGGCGGTCGGCGAATAAGGCGGTAATCGTGCGCCTGCCGCCCCGACCGACCGTCTACGAGATCAACACCGCGGTGTGGCTGGAGCGGCTGGGCCGCGGTCGCGGACGTCCGCTGGCGCTCGACCAGGTCCCGGCCACGGAGTGGGACGCGCTGGCGGCACTTCCGGTGGACGCCGTGTGGCTGATGGGGGTTTGGCAGCGCAGCCCGGAGGGACTGCGCATCGCGCTGAGCAACCCCGAGCTCGACGCGGGCAACCGCGCAGCGTTGCCCGACTTGCGCCCCGAGGACGTGATCGGTTCCCCGTACTGCGTGCGTGACTATGTCGTCGACGAGCGCTTCGGCGGTCCGACGGCGCTCGCCGCTGCCAGGGCCGCGCTGGCCGACCGCGGGCTTGCGCTGATCCTCGACTACGTGCCCAACCACGTCGCCCCCGACCATGACTGGACACGCGAGCATCCGGAGTGCCTGCTCGCCGGAAGCGAGGAGGACCTCGCCGAGCATCCGGACGCCTTCATCCGGACCGCGGGCGGGATCTTTGCCAACGGGCGCGATCCGTACTTCCCGGCCTGGCCCGACGTCGTTCAGCTGAACGCCTACTCGCCGGCTCTACGCGACGCGGTGGCCGACACCCTGATCGAAGTAGCGGGTCAGTGCGACGGGCTGCGATGCGACATGGCCATGCTGATGACCAACGACGTCTTCGGGCGCACGTGGGGGGATCGCGCCGGGCCGGTACCGGCCGAGGACTACTGGCCGACCCTGATCGCGCGGGTCAAACAGTCGCACCCGGACCTGCTGTTCATGGCCGAGGCCTACTGGGATATGGAATGGACGCTCCAGCAGCAGGGCTTCGACCTCTGCTACGACAAGCGACTGTATGACCGCCTCCTGCACGAGTCGCCCGACCAGGTCCGCGCGCATCTGCAGGCCGAGCCGGCGTATCAGGAGCGGCTCATCCGGTTCATCGAGAATCACGACGAGCCGCGCGCCGCGGCCGTGTTCGGGCCTGGACAGGCCCGGGCGGCCGCCGTCGTCATGTCGACGCTTCAAGGCGCCCGGCTCTACCACGACGGTCAGTTCGAGGGCCGCACAACCCACGTGCCGGTGTTCCTGAGCCGCGCACCGGACGAGCCGGAGGATGCGGACCTGCGAGCGTTCTACCACCGGCTGGTGCGCGCCGTCGCCGACAGCGAGCTGCGCGGCGGCGACTGGCGCCTCTGCTCCTGCGAGGGCTGGCCGGACAACGACTCCGCTCAGCAGCTCGTCTCCTGGTGCTGGTCGACGCCCTCATCGCGCCATCTGGTGGTGGTCAATCTGTCCGAGGGCTCGGCCCAGGCCCGCGTACGCGTGCCGTGGTCCGACATGGCGGACGCGACCTGGCAGCTCGAGGATCGGCTGTCGGACGTGCGATTCGAGCGCGCCGGGGACGAGCTCGCCGGCGACGGGCTGTACGTGGCGCTCGATGGGTGGGCCTATCACTTCCTGGCCTTCTCTCTGGCTCCGGTCACGGTGAGGATGGAGGCAAACCCAGAGCCCATCGCGGCGTGAGCGCCACGCCGGCAGACCCCGCTGCGCTGGCCGCGACGCCGGTCGAGCAGAATCGGGCGGCCGGCCGGCGGCTGCTGGCGCCGCTCGCCCTGACCCAGTTCGTGGCCAGCTTCGCCGGCTCGAACATGAACGTCGCGATCAGCAGCATCGCGAAGGACCTCGGGACCACGGTGCATGGCGTGCAGACCGCGATCACCCTGTTCCTGTTGTGCATGGCGGCGCTGATGATTCCCGGGAGCAAGCTGACTGACCGCTGGGGGCGCAAGCGTTGTCTGAACCTGGGGCTCACCGTGTACGGCACGGGAGCCGTGATCGCGGCGGTCGCGCCCGGGCTTGGGGTGTTGATCCTCGGCTATTCGGGATTCGAGGGCGTCGGCTCGGCGCTCATGATCCCGCCGATCTACATCCTCGCGACGCTGTTCTACGACGACGTCCAGTCACGAGCGCGAGCCTTCGGCGTGATCAGCGGGATGGGGGGAGTCGGCGCCGCCGCTGGACCGCTGGTTGGCGGGCTGATCACCACCGCGATCAGCTGGCGGGCGTCGTTTCTGCTCCAGGCCGCGATCGTGGCCACGATCGTGCTCCTTTGCCGCCGCATGAAGGATCCGCTCCCCGCCGACCCGAGCCGCCGCTTCGACACGTGGGGCGCGACGCTGTCGGCGGTGGGCATGCTGTTTCTGATCCTCGGGATCCTCCAGGCCGGCGACAACTGGGCGTTGTTCGCGATTTTCCTCGCCCTCGGCATCGCTATCCAGCTGTGGTTCTTCCTGTACATCCGCCGCGAGGAGCGTGCGGGCAAGGAGCCCCTCCTGTCCACGAGCCTGTTCAAGAGTCGGACCTCGAACCTGGCCATGGTCACCCAGAACATCCAGTGGCTGCTGCTGATGGGATGCACGTTCGTGGTCACCGTGTTCCTCCAGGTGATCCGCGGATACAGCGCGATCAAGACCGGGGTGGTGTTCACCGCCGCCACCGGCGGCATTCTGGTTTCGTCACTCGCGGCGCAGCGACTTGCGCGCAGGTATCAGCAGCGGACCTTGATCATCGTGGGGTTCGTCATCGCGCTGATCGGCGTGGGCCTGCTCCTCGCCCTATACAAGGTGACGCAGAGCGTGGCCTGGTTCGCGCCAGGCCTGCTGTTCTTGGGCCTCGGGATCGGAACCATGTTGACGCCGTCGGTCAACGTCGTGCAGTCGGCCTTTCCGGAGGAGAAGCAGGGTGAGATCTCGGGACTTTCCCGCAGCGTGTCGAACCTCGGCTCCTCGCTCGGTACGGCGATCGCGGGCACGATCGTGGTTGCCGACGCGAGCGCCGGAAATAGCTCCTTCGTGGCGGCGATGTTGGTGCTGTCAGCCTTCGCGCTGATCGGACTCGCGGCCGCGTTCTTCATTCCCTCCCAACCCCACCCACGCGAATGAGCCCCAACCCCAATCATGTGCTGGACCGCCATCTCACCGTGCGGGTTCTGCTGAACGCTCGCGGCGAATGGGAGGTCCTCAGCGCCCACAGCCTGCGCCCGCACCGGTACAAAACGCTCGACGAAGCGACCCGTGCCGCCTACGCGGTGGCGTACCGCGACGGCCCGTGCGAGCTGGTCGTCCACGATGCCTACCACCGCGTCGCACACGCCCAGCATGTCGAGCCCGGAAGTCCGGGCGCGGGCGTCCCTCAGGCCCGACCGGCACCGCCGTGGCCGGCGGTTTGATGCGGAACGCGCGCAACTGGTCCTCGCCATCGCCCACGACGCCGTAGGAAGGCTCGGGAACCTCGAGCGGGGCGGTCCCGTTTGCGACGGGTCTGCAACGACGGTGTGCCAAATCAGTTGCGGTTGGGGGTTTGCGGCTCGGGCGGGGTGATACTGGGCCTCGTGAGGCCTGATTTACCTGCAAAAGCGCTCATCCCGCTGGTCTTGGACGGGTCGCGCGCGTTTCTGCATCTGGTGCATGAAAAAACGCGCGCCGCCGGGCCGGGGCGCGAGGTGTGAGCGGAAATGCAGGAGGTTGAGCGCGCGATCGCCAGGATCGCGGCGCGGCAGGACAACGTGATCGGTCGGGAGCAGCTGGTCGCCGCCGGGTTGGGCCGCGGCGCGATCGCGCACCGGGTGGCCGTGCGCTGGATGCAGCGGATGCATCAGGGCGTGTACCTGATCGGAGCGGCGCCGCCAACGCTGATGGCGCGGGCGCGGGCGGCTGCGATCGCATGCGGCGATGACGCGACGATCAGCCACCGCGCGGCCGCGGTGTTGTTTGGGCTGCTCCCCGACAGCGGTGGCGATGTCGACGTGACCGTGGTTGGCCGGAATGCTCACCGGCAACAGCGCATTCGCATCCACCGGGTCACGCGTATGGCGCGGCAGGATGTCGTGATCCTGTCGGGGCTGCGGGTGACATCGATCGCGCGGACGGTCTGCGACCTCGCCGCCACCGAGTCCGAGCGCGAGACCGAACGAGCTTTCCAGGAGGCGCTGTACCGCCGCGCCGTCACGCCCCGCGGACTGGCGGCCGTGCTGGCGCGGGAGCCAACGAGACCGGGAGCGGCGGTCATCCACGCACTGATCCGCGACCCGCGCCTGACGCGTTCCGAGCGGGAACGACTCCTGTTGAAGCTGATCGATCAGGCCCAGCTGCCGCGCCCGCTCACCAACGTGCGCACCCAGGGCAATCCGGTCGATGTGCTGTGGCCGGTGGAGAAGCTGATCGTCGAGTTCGACGGGTGGGGTGCACACGGCCACCGACTGGCGTTCGAGAAGCACCGCAAGCGCGACCAGATACTCGTGGCGGCCGGATACCGCGTGATCCGCGTGACCGACCGCCAGCTCCTGGACGAGCCGCTCGCGGTCATCGCCCGGATCGCCCAGGCCCTACGCGGCTGACTAACGCCGCAAACCTCGCCGACCACGGCCCGACGCTACCCCAGGGGAACGTAACCGCGAATGGTCGTCCCGCGTCCGCGGCGGGAGACCACCTCGAGCCGGCCTCCAACCGCCTCCATTCGGTCGCGCATATTGACGAGGCCGGAGCCCTGGCCAACTCCCGATGGGTCGAAGCCGACGCCCGAATCGCGGACCTCGAAGGCGAGGAGCTCGTCCTCCTCGCGCAGGATGATGCTCGCGGTCGCATGAGGTCCGGCGTGCTTGGTGACGTTCTGAAGCGCCTCCAGGCAGCAGAAGTAGACCGCGACCTCGATCTCCTCCGCGTACCGGCCGATTGATCGAGAGCGAACTTCTACCGGCGACGGCGAGCTTCGACCGGCGGCGCGGAGCGCCTCGAGCACTCCTCGGGCGGATAACAAGGATGGGTAAATGCCGCGGGCGAGTAGGCGGATTTCTTGGAGCACGTCATCCATCTGACGGCCCATCGACGCGAACACCTGCTCCCCCTGTGCGGGATCCTCCTTGATCGTCTCGGCCGCGAGGTCCAGCTTGATGCGCAGCCCGACGAGTCGCTGTTGCACCCCGTCATGGAGATCACGCTCCAGCCGCCGCCGCTCGGCATGCGCCATCTCGACGAGCCTTCCGCGGGAGGCGGCCAGCTCGCTGGTCGAGGCCTTGAGGTCCGCCTCGGTCTGCGCCTGTTCAAGGCGGATCAGGGCCGCGGACGCGATGGCTCGCACGAAGCGCTCCAAGCCCCGCAGCTCCGGGTTGTACATCACGGCGGCCACGGGCCGGCGGTCTCGCTCGATCCACGTCACCGCCCGGTCCGCCGGTAGTCCGTCGATGGGCTCGCCTGCCGAATCGACATAGCCCCCCGACTCCGGCCGGGCGTACCCGATCCTGAGCGATGGGTCGCGGAGGGCCGCCGACATCAGAGCCTGTGGATCCGCCTGTGGCGCGCGTGCGAGCTCGTTGACGAGCTCAGCCAGCGTCTGGCCCATGAACAGCCGCTCGCGGCTGAGCCCGGCCAGGATGGCGAGCGGGATCGCAGCGCCGACCCCGATGTACACCGCGCCGACCGTCGGCGCGGCGCGGGGCCAGAGCAGCAGCAGCACCAGATACGCGACGAGGCACGCCGCAAAAGCGACGGCAGCGATCCAGAGCGGAACCAGCGAGTGCCGGACAGGCGCCGAGGAAGCTCGTACCCGCCGCGTGACCAGGATCGGGGTGGCGATCGTCAGCGCGAGCCACGAAATCACCACCAACGCGGTCAGTATCGGGCGAACGAAACCGGGTGCCGACTGCCAGAGGGCCCAGTCGATAGAGCAGTGCGGAGCACACCTGATCAGCGGCGTCTTCAAAGGCGGCTGGGAGATGATCGCGGCCGTCAGCAGCCAGGCCGGGATCAGCACTGCGCTTGTGAGCCATAGGAAGCGCTTCTCGATTACGTGGCCGGTCGGGTGAGCGAGGATCACGTAGGCGACGATCGTTGGCATCGCGCTCGCGCACACCACCCCAACGGTGAAGGCGACCCGGTTGGTCGATCCGTTGAGCAGCCACAGCGATGAGAACAGTCCCGCGCCGATCAGCAGCGCGCCCATCCGCGCCTGGATCCGGCTCGTCTGAGCGTAGATCCCGGCCGCGATGTAACCACCGATGATCAGGATTCGCAGCTCGACGGCGACGTGCGCCGGAGCCGCCGACGGGTTCTGGGCGGTCAGGTACGCGACGCCGGCCACGGCGCCCGCGCCCAGCAGCCCGGCTGCTGAGCATCGCCAGCCGACGGGGATGCGGTCCCACCGGTGCGAGAAGCTCCGGCGTTCTCGACCGGCGCGCTCGTCGCCGGTGACCCGTTGGGGGGTTACGGCAAGATCCGTATCCATATTTCGGAGGGGGCTACCGCCGTGGTCTTTGCCACGATCAAATGCGCCCGCCGCACAGGCTAGCGCTGTCGTATCGCCGCCTTCAATGGGGCCTTCTCCCTATACACAGGTTTTGCCCGGTCTCGTGCATGTGCACGCTCACGCGGGTCTTCATCCACATCAGGTGATGCAGGGGCGGTTCCATACGTCGAGCATCCGCACTCATGAGCGCGCCTAGCAAGGCCAAGCGTCAGGCGGACAAACCCGGAAACGATGGCTCAGCGCAAATGAAATCGATTGCAGTGCCGAGTGAGCAGAGCGCGGCGGCACCCTCACCGTTCACTCCGATCGCCGACTACGCGTTCCTCTCGGACTGCCACACGGGCGCGTTGGTGGCGCCCGACGGCACGATCGACTGGTTGTGCATCCCGCGGTTCGACTCGCCGAGCGTGTTCGGCTCGTTGCTCGACCGCGGCGCGGGCGCGTTCCGGCTCGGTCCGTTTGGGATCAACGTGCCGAGCGGACGGACCTGGGAGCCGGGGACCAACGTATTGCTCACGGCGTGGAAGACACCTTCTGGGTGGGCCATCGTGCATGACGCGCTGGCGATGGGTCCGCGTCGGGGGGAGGACACGATCACGCCCCACACGCGCCCGCCGACCGACGAGGACGCCGATCACGTGCTCGTGCGGACGGTCAAGTGCATCGAGGGCAGCGTCGAGATCGAGCTCGTGTGCGAGCCGGGCTTCGACTACGGTCGCGTCCTGGCCGAGTGGACGCTCGAGCCCGATCGCCATCGTGCCACGGCGACCGGGGCCGGTCAGACGATGCGGCTGCAGACGGACATGCTGCTCGGGATCGAGGCCAACCACGTCCGTGCGCGACACGTGCTCCACGACGGTGAGGAGCTGTTCTGCGCTCTCTCCTGGGACGATCAGGCGCCGGTGCCGACAACGGCCGAGGAGGCGAACGCCCAACTCACCGCGACGACCCGCTTCTGGCGCCACTGGCTGTCCCGCGCCCGCATCCCTGATCACGAGCTCCGGCCGCTGATCCAGCGCTCGGCGCTCACCATCAAGGGGCTGACATACATGCCCACTGGCGCGACCGTCGCGGCGCTGACCACCTCGCTTCCCGAGACGCCCGGCGGAGAGCGTAACTGGGATTACCGCTACACCTGGATCCGGGACTCGACTTTCACGCTCCAGGCACTGCACTACCTCGATCTCGACTGGGAGGCCGACGAGTTCATGCAGTTCATCGCCGATCTGGAGCGCAACGACGACGGCGGCCTTCAGATCATGTATGGCATCGACGGACGCCGTGACCTCACCGAGTCCCTGCGGGAGGACCTCGGCGGCTACGCGGGGGCCCGCCCGGTGCGGATCGGCAACGGGGCGTTCGATCAGCGCCAGAACGACGTGTTCGGCGCCGCACTCGACTCGGTCCTACTCCACACGCGTCGTAGCCAGCGGCTGCCGCGGCGGCTGTGGCCGCTGATCCAGGCGCAGGCGGAGTGCGCGAAGGCCGTGTGGCGCCAGCCGGACCAGGGCATCTGGGAGGCGCGGGGCAAGCCGCAGCACTACGTCTCATCGAAGCTCATGTGCTGGGTCGCGATGGATCGTGCGGCCAAGCTGGCCTCCATCCGGGGCGACGATTCGCTGGCCGCCGAATGGGGCGAGGTCGCGGCCGAGATCAAGGCCGACATCCTCGAGCACGGGGTCGACAAGCGCGGCGTGCTGGTCCAGCACTACGACACCGAGTCGCTGGATGCGTCGACGCTGCTGGCGGCGATCTTCGGTTTCCTCCCGGGCGAAGACGAGCGCCTACGCGCGAGCGTGCTCGCGATCGCGACCGAGCTGACCGAGAACGGGTTCGTCCTGCGCTACCGGACCGACGAGACCGACGACGGCCTGTCGGGCAAGGAAGGCACGTTCGTGATCTGCTCGTTCTGGCTCGTGTCGGCGCTGGCGATCATCGGAGAGATGCAGGGCGCGCGAGACCTGATGACCCGGCTGGTGAAGGTCGCGTCGCCGCTGGGGCTGTACGCCGAGGAGTTCGACGTCGCCACCGGCCGGCACCTGGGGAATTTTCCACAGGCGTTCTCGCACCTCGCGCTCGTCGAGGCGGCAGGGCGCATTGTCGTGGCAGAGCGGCTGGCCGAGTTCGGCAGCTCGGGCGCGTCGTAACCGGTCAGTCCCCGGCAACGGGCGGGCTCGGCCCTCGCGACGCCTCGTAGATGGCGCGCTTCTTGGCTCGGCTCACCTCCGCGATGGACGGCGCCGGGGCGTCGATCACGACGGTGTGCGCGAACTGGTCCTGGAACCCCCGGCGCCGGCTGTCGTACAGGATCGGCACGAAGCCGATGAACAGCGGCAGCGCGGCCAGGATGACGCCGACGCAGCGGACGAGCGCCCGCTTGGGCCTGACCGGCTCGAGGTCAGCCGTGAGGACCTGGATCTGCATCACCCGGGCCCCGGGCGTCTGTCCCGTCGTCGACCAGAAGAGCGCGAAGTATGCGATCGATCCGATCACGAACGCGGCGCCGCCGATCACGGCGAGAATCGTTCTGAGACCGTGCGGAATGTGCAGCAGCGACAGGATCAACGCCGCCCCTACGCCGATGACCACATCCACGACGGTGATCAGCGACGCGTCGATCGTGAACGAGACGACCCGCGTCGCCAGGCCGGCGTAGCCGGTCGGCTGAGCCGGCGCGGCGACGACAGGCGCGTCGCCCACGTCAGCCGCCGTTAGTCCGCTCATCAGGTGCTCGCGTCAGGTTCTGCCGCGACCACCCTCGGAGGGCGACCGACCAGCCGCCGAGCGGCACGCTCCATCCAGTCGTCGGCCTTCCGCGACCGGGAGCGCACTTGGTCACCGACCTCATCGGCGAACCCGAGGCCCTGCTGCGATACCGCGGCGGTCACCTGCGGGCTCCCTGCGATCTCGTCGATCAGGTGCCAGAGGCTCTCGCTCTCCAGCAGCCGCTCCAAGAAACGGTCGATGAGCCCGCTCGCGAACAGGCTGTCGACGAGCTGCTGCGCGCCGTCGCTCTCGAGCGCCTGCTTCAGCGCCGCCTGGATGTGGGCGCTGTTGATGGCCACGATCACTACGCGCTCGAGCTCCTCGCTTTCGAGCACTCGGTTCACTGCGCGCCGTTCCAAACTAAGGCTGGCCTCGGCGGCGGCTTCGACCGCCCCCGCGATCGGCCTCAGCGTGGCCGTGGCGGCGCGTGTACCGAAACCGATGAGAGGCCGGAATGGGTTCGGCATGGATCTCGCGCCGTCGTTCTCGGACATGACTTACCGCACCAGATGTTGGACTGCACGCTTACTGACGCCATCACCCAAATGGGGCGATGCTTAACGTACCTCGCGCTTCGACGATGCGCTACTGGCGGACCGCGACGCGAGAGATGTGGGGTCAGATGCAACCTGATGAGCGAGATGACCACGAGGACGACACCGCTCGACTCAGCGCGGGCTCCACCGACGAACAGGAGACGCTGCAAACGCCTCAGGCGGCACCGGCGCCAGAGGATGTGGCGGAGGCGCCGGCGGCGAAGATCTCACGCCGGCGGCTGATCGGCGTCGATGTCCTGATCGGCGTAACCACGGTGCTCTTGGTCGTCGCGATCTTCGCCACGTGGGCCAATCGGCTCCTGTTCAGCCCGGACAACTGGTCGAAGACGAGCACCCAACTGCTCCAGGACGCCAACGTCCGTTCCACCACCGCCAACTACGTCGTCGATCAGCTCTACGCGAACGTGAACGTCGAGGGGCTGATCAAGCAGAACCTGCCCACGACGCTTCAAGGACTGGCCGGGCCTGCCGCCGGAGCTCTGCGCAACGCCGCCGTCTCTGGCACCGAGCTCGCCCTCGCCCAGCCGCGTTTTCAGGCGTTGTGGGCTCAGGCGAACCGCGCCGCTGATCAGACCTTCATCGACGTCGTCAACGGACGCAAGGGCGCGGTCGGGTTCAACAACGGTGTGGTCACGCTCGATCTCGCGTCGCTCGTTGACAACATAGCCACGCGGCTCGGTCTACCGTCGGGCCTGGCCTCGAAGCTACCGCCGAGTGTCGCGAACCTGACCGTCTTCAAGTCCGACCAGCTGCGCTACGTCCAGAACGGGGGCAAGGCGATCAAGGGGCTGGCGCTGTGGCTGCTAATCATCGTTCCGCTCCTGTACATCCTGGCGCTGTTCCTGGCCAAGGGTCACCGGCGGCGGACGCTGATGACCATCGGCTTCGCCGCCATTCTCGCCGGCGTGCTCGTGATTCTCGCCCGCTCGATCCTCCAGGGGCAGGTCGCCAACTCGCTGACGAGCGACGCCTCGCTTCAGGTGACCATAAGGCACGTCTATGACATCAGCACCGCGATCCTCAAAGACGTGGCCGGCGCGGTCATTCTCATCGCGATCGTGCTGGTCGCCGCCGCGTGGTTCGCCGGGCCGGCTCGCCCGGCCGTGGCGATGCGACGCGCGATCGCTCCGTTCCTGCGCGAGCAGGCGGTAGCGACCTACGTGATCGTGCTCGGGATCATGGTTCTCGTGTTCGTGTGGAACCCGATCGAGGCGACCAGCAAGCCGCTGGGAATCCTGGTGTTCACCGTGCTGGCGCTCCTAGGTACTGAGCTCCTGATCCGCCAAACCGGGCGGGAGTTTCCGCAGGCCCATGCCGGAGAGGCCAGGCAGGCGTTCCGCGCGCGCGTGACGAGCATGCGTGAGGGGCGCCACGCGTCCAGCGACCCCAGCCCCGCCGCCGGATCGACGACGGCCGATCAGCTCGGCCGGCTCGCCGATTTGCGCGACCGCGGCGCAATCACCCCCGAGGAGTACGAGTCGGCCAAGGCCCAGCTCCTCGGCAGCTGAGGCTGCTCGGTAGCTGAGCTGAGGTTCCTCAGAGGCCGGTCTGGGCGGTGATTCTGCCGTCGTTCGACGGCGTTGCTCAGCGCCCGGTAGTCGAGCTCGTTCTGGTCGGCGTAGGCGCGCGAGAACTCGAGGATGGCCCTGTCGAACGCGTTGCCGTTGCCGAGGTAGGAGGCGATCGCGACCCGGTCGCCGCTGCGCGCGTGCGCTCGGGCTAGCGTCCAACCGCACAGCCTGCCGTAGGCAGCCATTCCCGACGGGACCATCTGTTCGATCACCGCCGAGCCCTTCCAGTCCTTCAACTGGCGACCGTAGAAGTCGCGGGCATTCCCGTCCAGCCCAGCTTTGATGTGGATCCAGCCGAGGAAGATGTCGCTCGCCGCCTGCATCAACCGCTGACCGACGACCACCCGCTGGGCGTGGTTGCGGTACACGCTCTTGCCGACGTGCTCCTCGAGCACCGATTCCTCGGCCTCCTTGAGCTGGAGGAACAGCGGGTCGTTGCTGTCACGGCCGAAGAAGAGGGCGATCCAGGCCCGCGTCCCCACGCTGCCGACACCCACGACCTTCCGCGCGAAGTCGACCAGCTCGAACTCCTCGAGCAGCTTGCGCCGGTCGTGTTCCAGGGACTGGCGGTACACGCGGACCAGGCTGCGAAGCCACTGCAGCGCCTCGTCGTGTTCCTGCTCGGGGAGCAGCACCCGCAGCGGCACGATCAACGGCGACTCGTCGACGATACCGGCCCGTCCGTTCTCGTGCTGGGTCAGCTTCGAGAACGCCGACATGCTGTCTCGGGTCCGCGCCTTGGCGAGGGTTGCCTTGCTTCGCTTGGCCTGGTCTGGCGTGATCTGGGATCGGTAGTCCTTCAGCACCGCGTCGATCTGCATATGCGCGTACCAGACCTCCAGGTTGCTCATCCCGCCGAAGGTGCGCATCGCCGTCCGGTACTCGCTGACGGTGTCGAGGACCACTCGGTCCTGATCCTTGGCGCCGAAGTCGTTGTCCCGAGCCGCGATCAACATGCTCGCCGCCAGGCGCTTGACGTCCCACTCCCAGGGGCCCGGGATCGTCTCGTCGAAGTCATTGATGTCGAACACGAGCTGACGCTCGGGCGATGCGAACACGCCGAAGTTCGACAGGTGAGCATCGCCGCAGCACTGCACGTTCAGCCCCGAGCGCGGGGTTCCCGCGAGGTCATGGGCCATGATCTTGGCCGCGCCGCGGTAGAAGGTGAACGGGGACACCAGCATCCGGCCGTAGCGAATCGGCACGAGCTCGGGGACGCGCGTGCGCGCCTGGTCCTCGAGGAGAGCGACCGGGTCGGTGCGATCTGCGTACGACTCGTACTCGGCGTGGCGGGATCGCGGGATCTCGGCGCGGGCCGCCTTGCCCCGCGCGATGCGCTCTTCGACGGTCAGGTGAACGACGGGCTTCGGTCTGGTTGTCCGCGTAGTTGTTGCCATTTGGTTATCGTGACAGCTGCGGAGGCGCGGGCCATCACCCGATGGGGATGAGACGCACGGGTGCAAGCCCATCCTCCGTTCGGGGTGACGACAGCGCGCCAGGCGCGCGTGAAAGTGCGCCGATGAGCACGGAGACCACGTATGGGGAGACGCCGGCGTGGGAGCCGCAGGTGCCTCGCTTCCGGCTCGTCCACGTCGTGCTCTCGTGGTTGGTGGCCGCCGTGGCGGTGCTGATCGCGGGGGCGATCGTCCCGGGCGTGAGCGTTGGGAGTTTCGTCGACGCGCTCGCGGCAGCGGCCGCGATCGCCGCGCTCAACGCTGTGCTTCCACCGCTCGTGGCCGCGCTGCGCCTGCCGTTCACGCTCGCGCTCGGGTTCGTCACCGTGCTCGCGCTCGACGCCGCGATCCTCCTGATCGTCCCGCACATCACCGGCCGTCGGATCGTCGTCGACTCGTTCGGTGCGGCGCTCCTGGCCGCAGTGGTCATCGCGGCCGCGACAATCGCGCTCGATGTCATCCTCGGCGTCGACGACGACGACGTGTATTCGCTGCGAGTGATCAGGCGGATCGCCCGGCGTCAGGGCGACGCCGTTCACACCGACGCACCGGGAATCGTCTTTCTGGAGATCGACGGCCTTGCCCTGCCCGTTCTGCGCCGGGCGATGCGTGACGGCGCAACTCCGCAGATGACCAGCTGGCTCGAGTCGGGGGCGTACCGGCTGGACGAGTGGGAGCCCGATCTGAGCTCCCAGACCGGCGCCAGTCAGGCCGGCATTCTGCTCGGCGCCAACGACGGCATCCCCGCGTTCCGCTGGGTCGAGAAAGAAACCGGACGGGTGATGACGTGCTCCTCGCCGCAGGACTGCGCGGAAATCGAGAAGCGGCTGGCAACTGGCCGGGGGCTGCTGATCGACGCCGGCGCAAGCCGCGGCAACCTGTTCTCGGGCGATGCGGAGGCGATGATCCTGACCGTCAGCCGGATGGCCGCTGAGAAGCGGGCAAACCCGGGATACCGCGCGTTCCTCGCCAACGGGTTCAACGTCTCCCGCCTGCTGGTGCTGTTCTGCTGGGAGGCCGTGCTCGAGAAGGGGGCGGCCATCCGCCAGCGCCGGCGCGGCATCCGCCCGCGCGGAAACCGCGGCGGACGTTATCCTCTGATGCGAGCGGCGCTGTGCGTCGGGGTGCGGGATCTGATCGTGTTCGGCGTTCTGACCGACATGATGCGGGGCCGTCCGGCTGTGTACGCCACGTTCTCGGGGTACGACGAGGTCGCGCACCACTCGGGCCTCGAACGGCCGGACACACTCGAGGCGCTGCGCAAGATCGATCGGCAGTTCGCTCGGATCGCTCGTGCCCGGCGCTTTGCTCCCCGGCCCTACGTGATCGTGGTGCTGTCCGACCACGGTCAGACGCAGGGCGCGACGTTCAAGCAGCGCAACGGCTATGACCTCAACGAGCTTGTCGAACGCGCGCTCTCGGGCGTGCAGGTCACGCGCACTTCGACGGGCGACGAGAATGACGCCGCGGTCGGCCACGCCATCGCCGAGGCGACTGGGCACGGCCGGCAGGCGGACGGCGGCGCGGTCGCCGATCGCCAGGCAATGGTGCTGGCGTCCGGGAACCTCGGACTCATCTACCTGATGGAGGAGACCCATCGTCTGTGCCTTGAGGAGATCGAAGAGCGCCACCCTCGGTTGCTCGAGGCCCTCCGAGCCCATCGCCACATCGGCTTCGTCCTCGTCCGCTCGCGTGAGCGCGGGCCCGTCGTGCTAGGCGCGCGCGGAACGCGCTACCTGGATGGCGATGTGGTCGAAGGGGAGGATCCGCTGGCGCCGTTCCCGCCGAGCGCGGCCGATCACCTGCGGCGAACCGACCGCTTCGCGAACGTCGCCGACGTCATGGTCAACAGCTTCTACGATCCTACGCTCGAGCAGGGCTGCGCGTTCGAGGAACTGATCTCGTTCCACGGGGGACTCGGCGGACCGCAGACACGTCCGTTCATCCTTCACCCGGTGGAGCTGCCGATGTCCCCGGAACGGCCGGTCGGCGCCGCTGCCGTTCACGACCTGCTGATGGGATGGCGGCGCTCGCTACAAACGGAGCCCGGCAAGGAAAATCGCCTTCCGGAGGTGGCTCGACCGAGCGTTCCGGAAGGCGATCGTCCGGTGAGGCAAGCCTCGTGAACTTGTTCCCCGCCCACCCCGCCTCGTGACTCTGGACTACCCGAGGATGAGCGCCTTCTGTCGCGCGAACTCCTCGTCGGTGAGGATGCCCTGCTCGTGCAACCTGCCGAGCTCCTGGAGCCGGGCAATGTCGTCCGAGCTGGTGCCGCGCGACGCCTCGGCCGGGGCCTGGGGCGGCGGTGCGCTGGCCATGGCCGACTGCTGACCGGCCGCGTAGGCCTGGTCCTGCTGGTCCTCCTGCGAGCGCTGCGCGTGCTTGCCGAACGCGTACGCCCCTCCGCCAATGGCGGCGGCACGCAACAACGGGCGGCGTCTCATTAGGGGCATCGTGCCCCCCTACGCTTCGGGCTCGTCGAGGCCGAGCGCGACCATGATCTCGGGCGCAGCCGCGACCACTCTTGGTCCACCGACCTGAGGGGCCACCGCGACCAGCACTCCCAGGATGTCCTCGGGCGTCACGTCATCCGCGAGCGCGTTACCGAGCTGCCACGCCCACGATGCCGGCGGCGCGTCCAGCGCAATCAGGCTGGCGATCTTGACCAGCGCAAACGTCCGCGGATCGAGCCCGCTCAGCTCGCGGTCGGCCTCACGAAGCCCAACTGCTTTTTCAATGAAGTCGCTCTTCCCACCCGAGATCTGCGACAGCGTCTGGTGTGTCGCTGCTCCAACAACAGCCATCATTTCTCCTTTTGCTCCGTGTGGTCAGGCCGTCACGCCACCGGCGCGCTGGGCTGAAGAGCGTCCTGAAGCTTCTTGGTGTCCTCGTCGGACAGCGAGGTCCTGATCACCGTGCCGCCGTACTCCTGGAGAGCGGCGATCGCCTTGTCGGGTGTGACCTGCTCAATGACCATGAACAGCGCCGACGTGCCGGGCTTCAGGTAATCGCGGACCTGCTGCTGGAATGCCTTGTCGATGCCCTTCTCGCCCATGTGGCCGAAGAGGGCGCCCATACCGGCACCGAGCGCGAGCCCGGCAAACGGGATGAAGAACAACAGTCCGAACAGCAATCCCCAGAACCCGCCCCAAACTGCCCCACCGCCGGCCGAGGCCCCGCCGTGTTGGGTGTGAACGTGGTACTTGCCCTCGATGTCGCGTGCGATCGCGGCGACCTGGTCGGCTTGGATGATCAGCTCTCCCTCCAGTTGCTCCACTGTCTGCATGGCTTGCTCAGCGGTGCCCTGATCCGGATAGCCGATCGCCACGAGTGTTGCCATCGTTGGCAGCTCCCTTCTGTCAATTTGTTGGTGATATGCCGGCTAGCATCACCAGTCGCCCGGGGTCGGTCATCACCCGAAACGGATGAGCCCCCGGACGGGCTCGCGCGGTCATGGCGCGGCGATCGTCCCGGGGCCGTGCAGGACGTTGTGAACGAGCGCCTGGACCATCCCTCGGGGGCTGTCGGGCTCGAGCGCCGAGGGCGAGACGCCGGGATGCTGGGGAGCGATCCTCGCCCGCAGCGCACCCGGTCTGACCCGGAACATGAGGGGAGGGCTGAGTACCAGCGATTCGCCGTCGATCCCCGCCGCCACGGGTCCGTCGGCATCGATCTCGAACGTCGGCGCGGTCCACTGCTGCATCGCGAGGCGATGGGTGGTCGCGTCCGCTGCGCGGACGGTCGGGGCGAGCACGGTTACGCCGAGGACCGCCTGGTCGAGTCGCGGCCTGGTCCCCGAGCCGAGTGCACGACCGAGCCGATAGGCGTTGTTCGACACGAGGATGGCGGCGGCCGATTCCTCGTCGGTCCCGTCGTGCCAGCGCAGGTTCGGAGCGCGGGCGTCCGGACCAAGCGCATCGGGGACCGCATCGAGCAGCGTGTGCAGCTTCGCGTCCCGGTAGCCGGGCTGGGCG
Source organism: uncultured Solirubrobacterales bacterium (assembly GCA_963757235.1). GTDB lineage: Bacteria > Actinomycetota > Thermoleophilia > Solirubrobacterales > Solirubrobacteraceae > Palsa-465. The sequence goes on from CAVWRC010000016.1 coordinate 371,319, forward strand.
ACGGCCTCGGCGTACAGGCCGAGCGACACGTTGTTGACGAACACCCGGCCATTGACATCAGCGAGATCGACGCGCCGCTCGCCGCCCGTCACGAACGCGTCCAGGGCCCCGACCACGTCCTCACGGTCGACGCCGAGGTCGAGGGCAAAGTGATTACGTGTTCCCGCCGGTATGCATGCGTAGGGCAGATCGAGCTCGGCGGCGACCATCGCCACGATGGCCTGGGATCCGTCACCTCCCGCCATCGCCAGCGCGTCGGCGCCACGCTGCACGGCGCCACGGACGAGCTGTTCGAGGTCGTGACCCGGTGTCAACTCGATCGGCTCGATTCCCCGGCGCTGCGCCTCCTGTGCGAGATGGAACCTCGCCGCCTTGCCGCCGCCCGACTTCGGGTTGTAGACCAACACGGGATGGTTCGGCGCCGGTGCCCGCGGCAGCCGGGCTTGGGGCTTGAACGCCCTCCGAGCCGCTGCCAGCGTGGCCGCGACGGCGGCAAGCAGCAGCAGGTCCTCGACCACGTAGCCCCACACCACGGCCAGCACGATGGCTCCGGCGAGGAGCAGCACCGCTCCCGCCACGCCGGCCTGGCGCCGCGCACCGCGTCGACGGATGCCGTACCAGGCGAAGCACCCCGAGAGCGCGACGCAGGCGACCACCGCCAAGCCGTTTGGGAAGTGGGCGACGGCCACGACGATCGCGAGCACGACCGTGACGAGCGCCAGACCCAGCGTAAGTGCCGACCAGACCCGAGACATCAACACGCCGTCCGTGCCGAGCGCCGCCGGCTGCGTCAGGTTGGCACCGCTCACATCGGCAGGCTGCCGCGTGACGTTGCAACATTCATCACCCGGTGAGGGTGATGCGCTCCGGGAGTGGATGCTGCACGCTTGCTCCGTGGTGCCATCCGACGGTGGCGAATCGGGGTGGTCGAGTCTCTTCTGGGAAGCGTTCAGGCGCTCCAAGAACGCCATGGCGCTGGTCGACGGCGACCGTCGCTTCGTGGACGTGAACGGTGCCTCTCTACAGCTGTTCGGCTATCCCCGCTCCGATTTGATCGGGCGGCGCGTCTACGAGTTCGTCGTCGATGGCCCGTTGGCGACCGGGGACGAATGGCGAGCCATGCTGCGCCGCACGCAGTTCACTGGCTCGGCTGAGCTCATGTGTGCCGATGGTCGCTGCGTGCGGGTCGAGGCCGCCGGGCATCCGGAGATTGTCACCGGGCGCCAGCTTGTCCTGTTCGTGATTCTCACAACGTCCGCGCGCGGGCGGCGTCCCGCCAGCAGCTCGGGGGCGGCGTCCGAGTTCGCGCACCTCACTCCGCGCGAGCTCGAGGTGATCAATCTGGTCGCGCTCGGGATGAACGGGCGGGAGGTTGCCCAGGAACTTCAGATCGCCCACGACACGGTCCGCACCCACGTCCGCAACGCCATGACAAAGACCGAGGCGCGTTCTCGCGCGCATCTTGTGGCGAAGACGCTCGGAGAAGGAATGCTTTGGCGCGGTGATGGGTAATTAGCGCAGGTGCGGTATCGACACGGTCGCGCGCGGCGACCATCCTCGTGCCATGTTTGCGCCGGAAACGCCACCTAGCGATCTCCGCGTCCTAATCGTCGACGACACGGCGTGCTGCCGGCAGATCGTGTGCGAGCTGCTCGAGCGGCGCGGTTATGAGATCGCCGGTGAGGCAGCCGGCGTTGCCGCAGCGCTCCGCCTGGCCGAGAGCATCAAGCCTGACGCGGCGCTGCTTGACGTCCACCTGCCGGATGGCAGCGGCTTCGAGCTCGCCGAGCGGCTCACGCGCTCACAGCCTGGGATGGCCGTACTCCTGACCTCGGCCGATTTCGACGAGCACTTCTATGCCCGGGCCGATGCGAGTGGCGCGCGAGGTTTCGTCCCGAAGTCTCAGCTCGCGCAGGTCGAGCTCGAGCGGTTTTGGCGGGGCAACCACCGCGGCTGATTGGCCTTGTCATCCCTTCCGGGGGATGCCTTCTTCCGGTGCCCGACAATCATTACCCGGCTGTGGAGGACGAGCCCAGTCAGAGTCTTGAGCTCCTTCGTCGTTTGGCTTCCCACGACGAGGGCTCACTGCGAACGGTTCTCCGGCTGACGCCGGGAGGGGAACTAGATCACCTCTGTGCGTTGGACCGCAGGACGCGCATGTTGGTTCGCTTGGGTGCGCTGCTCGCGATCGATGCCGCCACTTCATCCTTGCGCTGGGCGGTTGAGCTTGCCTCTACGTCAGGCGCCGGCGACGACGTGATGGCCGCAGTCCTCCTGTCGGCGGGTGGGACGGCGGGCTCCGCACAGCTCGTGGCGAGCGCGTCGCGGCTCGTCGAAGCGCTCGAGCTGGAGCCCTGACCTAATGCCCGAGGAGGCCGGCCTGGCCTGCCCGGGCGACGGCCTCCGAGCGAGATGCCGCCCCCAGCTTTCGGTAGACCGCATGCGCCTGCGTCTTGACGGTATTGGCGGAGACCCCAAGTTGGGTGGCGATTTCCCGGAACGAGCGGTGACTCGGCAGGAACCGAAGGATTCTCAGCTCGGCGATCGTGAGCGAGGAAGGTCCGGCCAAGCTGGTTTCCGCCAGCGCATCCATCTGGGACCAGGCATCGTCAAACCAGTGCTGGAAAATCACCGCACCCGAGACTCGTCGAGCCAGTCGCGAGGCTTCGGCGAGCAGTGTGCGCGCGCGCACGACGTCAGCCAGCGCAAGGGAGGCGTGGGCGAGGAGGATCCGCGCCTCAGCTCCGTACCACGCCGCGAAGTCGCCGAAGGCGGCCAGCAGATCGATGCTGCGGCGAAGATCCCGTTTGGCCTCATCGAGCCGACCGTGATGGGCGCGGACCGCCGCGGCGGCGGCAAATCCCAGCGCGCAGATCGGATAGTCGCCCAGGCCGTGCTCCTCGATCACTCGGTAGCCGCGATCGGCCAGCTCGGCGGCGGTATCCCAATCGCGCCGCTCCATAGCGATCATCGCGCCTTGGGCGAGGCAGAGCGAGACGACGGCGGGGGCGGTGGCAGCGGCCAGGTCCAAGCTCGCGTCCAGGCCCTGTTGCGCGCCGGTGAGGTCGCCCGTCAGGTGGAGCGCAGTCGCGCGCAGGAACAGCCAGACCGGGCACCATGGGCTGGCCGGTGAATCGAGTGCCAGCGCTCCTGCCGCGGCCGCGCCCATGGATGTGACCCCTCCGGAAGGCAGCAGAGCCTCGAATCCGGTCAGGCCGGCTGACAGCTGCGCGAGGGAGCGGCCCTCGGCTACGCCGTGCTGAGCCGCGGCGATAATCGCCCAATGCCGGGCGTGGGCGGCGTCGCCGCCGACCACTGAGCTGTAGGCCGCGCACAGCGCCAGCGGCGCATGAGCGGCGATCTCGGCGTCGGAGAAGCTCGCCAGCCATGCCGCGACGACGTCGTTGCGGCCCTGGCCGAGGTAGTCGAGCAATCTCGGCCACAGCAGGTCCCCGACCCGAACCGGGTCGTGCGCCGCCACGGCGTGGGCGATAGCCCGGTCCGTGTCGCCGGCCGCTTGGTACCAGGCGCTGGCACGCGCGTTGAGCACATGCACCTGCTCCGGCTCGGTCCGTCGCAGCTCCGCCTGGAGCGCGTCCCTGAGCAGGCCGTGCCAGCGGCACCGCTCATGGGCGGGATCGAGCGGGCCCAGGAGGGGCGTGGCCTGCTCAAGGGCACGCAGCGTCAAGCCGGAGCTCCGCTGGTCCAGCACCTCGTCGCAGAGTGGGCCGGACAACTCCTCGAGCACCGACGTCCTGAGTGCGAACTCCCTCAGCTTGGCGGGCAGCGCGGACAGCACCTCGTCGCGAACGTACTCGCCAAACACGTGGTGGTCCCCCTTGACGAGCTCGACGGAGCCCGCCGGATCCTCCTGTTCGTGCAGCCATAGGGCGGTGAGGTAGAGCCCCACGGGCCAGCCCTCGGTCAGGCTCACCAGCTGCCGGACGGCGTGGACGTTCAGCTCGAGTCCGGCTTGGCGCAACAGGATGAGCCCGTCGCGCGGGATCATGGCCAGATCGGGCGTCCGCACCTCCACCAGCGCCCGGCTGGCCCGCAGACGGCCGAGCGGGATCGGGAGCTCGGAGCGCGAGGAAAGCGCGAGGGTGGCGCCGGGCGGAGCCTCGTCGACCATCGCGTCGACCAGACCGCGCAGCACCTCGGGCGCGATGAGTTGAACGTCGTCGAGTACGAGCACGAAGGTCTGACCTCGGACACGAAGAGCTCGGAGCGCCGCCAACAGGCTGGGAACGGCACCTCGACTGGAACGGGTTCGCCCCGACGATCGCGCGCGCGTCTCCAACCAACCGGTGTCTTGGAGGGTGGCGAGAATCACGTCAGCGGCCTCGGTGACGGTGGTGGCGGCGAGCTCGTCGGTCGGGAGCCAGAGGAACGGACGGGGGTCGTGCTGTGCCCATTCGGAGATCAGGCTGGACTTGCCGTAACCCGGCGGCGCGATGATCGCCGCGAGCGAGGCCTCGGGGGATTGCGAGAGGCGGCGAACGAGCGCAGCGCGTCGGACGTAGTCCTCGCGCCAGCGCCGGCCGGTGAGCGGGGTGGCCGGCAGCATGGGAGTGGTCGAGCCTCTCGACTTGGCTCGACTTGGAGCTAATGCGGCTGCAGCGGCTGAAGGCATAAGGATTGGAACGTAGGCACGGGGGTTCCTGCGTCCCTGTCAGTTCTCACCGACTGGGGGGCGCGAGACAAGGGGGCCCGCCTCCGTCTTGCCGGAAGCCCGCACCACGCAGACGCTTCGCATTCGGGGCATCCAGCCGGTGGGTGCGGCGTCATCCGAGCGTTGAGATCACCCGGTTCGGACGATGCGCGCCAAACCGGCGCAACTAGCGTCCCGATCGTGGACGATGTGGAAATCCTGCTTCGCCGCCTCGCACTGAACGATGAGGAATCGGTGGGCATGGTGCTGGCCAATGGGTCGGATGCAGCCACTGCGACGGCGTTGCGCCCGAAGGTCGACCTGCTCGTGCAGCTCGGTGCGCTGCTGGCCCTCGGGGCCGCCACGACCTCGCTGCGGGCTACCGTAGCGCGAGCGGTCGCCGCCGGGGCGACCGAGGCCGAGATCGTCGGCGTACTGATCGCGGTGGCCCCTGCCGTCGGGCTCGCCCGTGTCGTGTCGAGCGCGCCGCGGCTGGCGGCGGCCATCGGCTATGACATGGAGGAGGATGAATGACCGCGCCCCGGGCTTCGCATCAAACGGTCAGGCTCTCCCGCGGCAAGCATGAATCCCCCGAGAACGGGGCATGCGTCATGGAGCTGGCGTCGATGCTCGCGGGCGGACCATTCACGGACCATCCGCGCTGCGCGTGCCCGATCACCGGAGCGTTCCTGAGGTCCTACAACGACTGGGTCGACGACCGCCGCCGCCAGGACCTCTACTGGTACGCGGCCAAGGTCGTGGGAAGCCGCGCGTCCGCCGGCGTCCAATCAGCACGCGCCCAGCGCCTGATCGACTGGGCCGAAGATCTGGAGCAACGGCGCCTTAAGCGAATCTGGTTCGGAGCGCCTCGTTGGGCGAATCTGCCTGGCACCGACCCAGCCGACATCGCGACTCGCGTGGTGTGCGCAATCGCCCGGCAGAAGGAACATCCACACCGGGAGGTGCTGGCGATCCTTGACGAGCTGCTGGCGACGCGAAGCACGGCGGGGCGGCAGCACGGCCTCGAGGACTACTTTTCGCGTCTGTCGACGACGCGTGTGGTCACCTCGGCGATGGCGGCGCCGATCAGCGCACCGGCAAGCACGTCCCCCGGGTAGTGCACGCCGGTGTGCACGCGGGAGTAGCCGACCAGCGCCGCCAGTGCGTCCAGCGGTAGCCGGGCCTGGGGCAGCTCTTGAGCCACGCCGGATGCGAAGGCCGTTGCCGCCGCCGCATGGCCGGAGGGGAAGGATCGCGATCCCGGCATCGGTACCTCACGCGCGGCCGTGATTTCCGTGCTGGTCCGATCCGGGCGTCGGCGGCGTCCGAGGGGCTTGATCACCAGGTTGGCGATCGCCGAGGTGGCCGCCACGGACGCGAGGCCCGAGACGGCCGCGCGTCGACCTCTCGCACCCCCGGTTGCCGCTAGCAGCGCGGCGATTGCCATCGACAGGCGCGAATAGTTGGCTGCCGTTGACACGCGGCGCATCAGACCGTCGAGCCGCGGCGTGCTGGTCTGCGCGATCGCGTCATAGACCGCGCGATCGATGCCCTCTGCCTCCGAGAGCCATGATCGGGCCCCTGGGGTCATGACGTCCGTCTGGGCTCCCGCCGGCGGAGGTTGGAGACGAGCACCGATACCACCGTGACGAGATAGATCTGCCCGAGCAGGGCCTCGCTGACCGACAGGGTGTGCCCGAGGTTGCTCTTAGCGGTCAGGTCTCCATAGCCGACCGTGGTCAGGGTCGTGAAGCTGAAGTACAGGCAGTTGGAGGGTGTCGCCGGCGCATTATTGACGAAGAAGCCGTGTCCGAGGCGATCGATCGTGCCGTAGATCAGTGCGAACAGCATCCCTACCAGGATGTAGAGGCACAGCACCCCGAACACCGCCTCGACCGTGACCCCGCCGTGGGCTCGTAGGCTGCGAACCACCCCGACCACCACCGCCGGTGGTGCCAACGTGACCAGCAGCAGGTTCGCGATCCTCGGCGCGGCCCCGTCGACATTGCCGTTGGCGGCCTCGATGATGCTGAAGGCCACCACGAGCACCGCCACCACCAGGGCCGTGCGGATCACCGGCCGCCGGGCGTCTGCCGCCCGCAGCGCCAGCATGAGCGTCGACCCCAGCAGGGCGGTCACGAGCACCTCTTCCCACCGCTCGGGGGTGGCGACACCCTGGACAATGAAGGCGGCCACCGTTGCGCCGAGCAGCAGTCCGTAGCGTTCGCGGCCGCGCGAGTCGGAGTCGCGGATCGTAACTGCTTGTGCCATTCTCGGCAGGCCAGATTGGCCGCAGCGCACGATGAGCGCATCGTCCGGATTGGGTGAGGGTTGATCCACCGTCCCGGCCGTTAGCCCGCCCCGATCGGCTGCGCGAGTCGTGCCGGAGGGTGGTGCGGGCATGCCCTCCCCCGACAAGTGGGCGCCCTTGCGAAAGGGGGGTCCACAGGTGCACCATTAGGGCGTTGTCGGGTTGCCTGATGAAGACGAGGTGGGCGTGGGCGTGGGTCGATTAGACCCGCCGGTTGCCGGCGGCATGGGGGCCACAGAGGCCGGGCTGCCGGGCGACCAGGGACCGATTCGCGTGGCGATCGCCGAGGACTCCTACGTCATCCGCGAGTTCCTAACGACGACGCTGAGCGCGACGCCCGAGGTGGAGCTGGTAGCCGTATGTACGAACGGCAAGGAGCTCGCTACCGCGGTCGACACCTGGGATCCGGACGTCGTGCTCACCGACATCCGGATGCCTCCATCCGGAGCGGAGGAGGGCGTTCGCATCGCGGCCCGTCTGCGCGAGAGTCACCCCCGCATCGGGGTCGTGGTCCTGAGCCAGTACGCCGAGCCGGCCTACGTCATTGGTCTGCTGCAGGACGGAACCGGCGGCCGCGCATATCTCCTCAAGGAGCGCATCCGCGATAAGCAGGAGCTCGTTGGTGCCATCACCGCCGTTGCCCGTGGCGGCTCGGTCATCGACCCGATCATCGTCGACGTCCTGATCGACGCGCGATCCCAAGCCGCGAAGTCGCAGCTCTCCGAGCTCACGCCGCGCGAGCGTCAGCTCCTGGCCGAGATCGCCGCCGGCAAGAGCAACGGCGCCATTGCCCAGTCGCTGGTCCTGACCAAGCGAGCGGTGGAGAAGCACGTGAACTCGATCTTCTCCAAGCTCAACCTCCCGGAATCAGAAGACGTCAGCCGGCGGGTCAAGGCGACGCTGATCTTCCTGGCCGAGGAGGGAGGCGACATCCCCTGAGTCGTTCGACGGGTGCGCGCGTCGGGGGAGGCGAACGGTGATGTCGAGGCCGCCGGTGGGGACGGCGGCGGCGTGCACGGTTCCGCTGTGGACGGTGGCGATAGACGCCACCAGGGCGAGGCCGAGACCGAAGCCGTCATGGCCCGTGCGGTCGTCGAGGCGCGCGAACGGCAGGAACAACCGGTCGACCTGAGCCGGCGGCACGATGCGGCCGGTGTTGACCACGCGCACCACGGACGCGTCGTCGTCGCTCGTGGTCGAGATCGCGAGGGTGCCGTTCGCGACGTTGTAGCGCTCGGCGTTGTCGAGCAGGTTGGCGATGAGCCGCTCGAGCAGCACCCCGTCACCGGTGACCGGGGCTCCGTCGAGCGTCGTGAGAGTTGTGATCCCGTTCGCCTCACGCCCCTCGAGTGCGTCTTCCGCGACGGCGGCTAGATCGAGCGGGTCGGCTAGGACGCGCGCCTGGTCGTTGCGGGCGAGGATCAGCAGCGCCCCGATCAGCCGTTCGGCCTGATCGACGGCGTGTCTGACCTCGGCGGCCATCGACACCAGCTCCTCGCGCGTCGGCTCCGGCTTGGCGAGGACGACGTCCATCGCGGTGCGCATGACCGTCAGCGGCGTGCGGAGCTCGTGGCTCGCATTGGCGATGAACTGTCTCTGGCTGGTGAACGCGAGGTCGAGCCGTTCGAGCATCGCGTCGAACGTGTCGGCGAGCTCACGCAGCTCGTCGCGCGGGCCCCGCAGCGCGATGCGCTGGGACAGATCCTGCTCGCTCGCCGCGCGGGCGGCCGCGGTTAGCCGATGCACCGGCGCCAGAATGCGCCCAGCGGCGATCCACCCCGCGACGGCGGCGAGCAGGACCACGCCCGCCAGGCCGAGCAGCGAGTACGCCAACAGGTGGTTGAGCGTCGTGCTGCGCTGAGCCGAGACGCCGGCCTGGACGCCGTTGGCATACAGCGCGGCACACTTGATCATCGCGCCGGCAGTCGAGCCGGGTGGGATCTGCGACCGCTGGAATCCGGCGGTTGAGCCACCCGCGGCCTGCGCTGCCTTGACGCACCGCGCGATCGCCTGCTGGCTGGGCTGCGGGATCGAGGTCGTCGCCGTGCCATGCAAGCTGTGGGCGACGAGCAGGTTGGTGATCAGCACGAGCACGGCACCGCCCAGCGCGAACAGCGACGTGTAGAGCAGCGTCAGGCGCGAGCGGGCGCTGAGTTGCCTTCTCACAACCGGTAGCCGACGCCCACGACGGTCTCGATCAGCGGCGGGTTGCCGAGCTTGCGCCGCAGCCGTCCGACCGTGACCGCGACCGTGTTGCTGAACGGGTCGGCGTGTGCATCCCATACGTGCTCGAGCAGCTCCTCGGCGCTGACCGTGGCGCCGTCGGCTCCGGCCAGGCACTCCAGTACGCCGAACTCCTTGCGCGTCAGCGTCAGCGGCACGCCGGCGCGGCTGGCCAGATGCCGCGCGCGGTCGACCATCAGGTCGCCCCGTTGCACGACTACGGGCGAGCCCGGTCCGCGGCGCCCGAGAGCGCGAATCCGCGCGATCAGCTCGTGGAACGCGAACGGCTTGCCGAGATAGTCATCCGCCCCGAGCTCCAGCCCGCCGACCCGATCATCGACATCCGAGGCCGCGGTGAGCATGAGGATGCGACTCGGCGAGCTGTCGCGGACCAGCTGCCGGCAGACCTGGTCGCCGTGCACGCCCGGGAGGTCGCGATCGAGCACGACCACGTCGTAGTCGATGCTCGTCGTGCTCTGGATGGCCGCCGCGCCGTCGTGGACCACGTCGACGGCGAACCCGGCGTCGCGCAGACCCTCGCCGATCCGGTTGGCCAGCACGACGTGATCCTCCACGACCAACACTCGCACCTGCACATTCTCCCCGAGCGCAGGTGACATTCGCCTAACAACGTTCGGCTCGTGTCATGGGCTGGGTCGTATACCGCAGGCATGATCATTCGCGGTGCGCGAACCGTGATCGCGCTCATCGCTGTGGGCGGCCTCGCCCTGTTCGCTGGCGGATGCGGCGGAGGCTCGGCCTCTACACGCGCGGGCGGTTCATCGGGTACGGCGGTGTCGGCCAGTGCCCCGTCGGAGCTTTCCTTCTCGCGGTGCATGCGCTCGCACGGCGTGTCGAGCTTCCCCGACCCCAACAGCAGCGGACAGATTCCCAAGAATGAGGTGGTCCCCCTAGCCAGCAGTCCCCAGTTCCGGGTGGCTCAGGGCCTCTGTCAGCACCTACTCCCGAACACCGGCGTCCCGACGTCGACTCACGCCGAGGTGCAGGCGGCGCTGAGCGGAATGGTGCGGCTCGCCGCCTGCATGCGTTCCCGCGGCGTGAGGGACTGGCCCGACCCCACGGTCGACCGCGAGCACCCTAACGATCCGCGCCCCGTGTTCATGCTGGCGAGCATCGACCCGGATGCGCCGCAGATCAGCGCCGATATCAGCGCCTGCCAGCACCTCATGCCCCAATCCACGCCTCCGTACATATGCAGCCGGGTGCTGGCGCAGCGGATCGGCGGTCCGCCTGGTGCCTTTGCGTGCGATGGGGGGTCGCCCGAGGTGCCTTAGCCGGGCTCGGTCGGCCGCCCTGCGCGGCGCTGGAGTCGCCCGAATGGGGTCGCCTTCGCCCGTCGGGTCGCCTTCGCCCGTCCCGGTCGGAGGAACGACTCCAAACGGCCCTGCCCTTGCATGTTCACACCCGCGAGGACGAGCAGGTCCTACTTCTCGAAGGGACCGTCACTTTTATCGTCGGCGATGTCGTTACCACTTGGTTGCCGGTGACACACACTCACACTTCCTCGCGGCCTGCCGAATCCGCTCGGGGTCCAAATCGTCGGTCCACCGCCTACCCTCGACTCAATCACATAAGCGCGTTAGTCAGGCCTCCGCGCCCCGACCGCGAGACGATCAGCGCGAGTTGCTGCGCCTCGCGGTTGTCGTCCTGCGCGTCGTGGATGCAGCCGGAACCATCTGGTTGGCGCGCGCGGCGCGACGCTCCGCAGCTTCCTGCTTAAGCTCCGCCTGCTTGGTCAAGAGCGACTCGGCTTGCGCCGCGCGTCGCTCCGCCGAACTGGGCCATCGCTTCGTCGGTTGCATGGACACGGTCACCTTGTGCTTGGCAGCCATCACTGTCTCCTTAACTCATTCCAATTTTGATTTCAGTGTTTTGGATTACGTCCTCCCTGCTGCTCATGAGACGCGATCCGGTCGGGGGTCGCGCCGTCGTGCCTGGGCTTCCGCGACACGTTCTGTGGCGCGAGTCGCCCATTGCTCTAGGCGCTGCCGTCGGCGCCCAGGGTGCGATTTCCCTGTGTGGTAGGCGGCGTCGTGGGCGTCAAGCTCGAGTTGGCGTTGCCGGGCGACGCGCCGGAGAATCCGGATGTGTGCGTCGCTCATGATCGCCCCGACCCACCGTCGGGGATTGGCATCGAGACCTCGATGGCTTGGGGCGCCGCGCGGGAGGTGTCCTCTGGTCTGAACAGTCGATACCCCACGACTCCCGCAGGCCCGGCCAAGCGTTGCGGCGGCTGCCCGCAACCAGGGCACGCCGTCAGATATATCGCCGCTGCTTGAGTGAAACGTATCCGGCAGCTGGCACAGCACGCGTGGGTCATGGCCGATCCATTCTGTAGGCAGGAACTCGCGTTTGGTCGACGCGGTCGACAGTCACGGTCTCTCGCCCGGTAATCCGCGTCCGCAACATGGGCAGGTACTGTTCGTCACCCGGATCGTGCAGCTGCGCGTTAGGGGCTCGAAATACACCCAATGACCCCCCGGAGAACGCCTGCAGACCCCGTCCGCGCCCGTAGCGATAGTCACCTTGTCGATCGACGATTCCGGAGATCGGGGGCTCTTCAGGAGACGCGATCAGCGTTGCGCTCGCCATTGGGTACCCCCCGCTGCCGATTCGGCCAGGACAGCGACGTGCCCTGGGACTTCCCGGCTGGATCGGGGCTCGTTTGTCGCGGTGGTCATAGCCAACCGCCTCTCTGCCCTTCTGGCTGAAAACGTCGCCCGGGAAGCGAGAAGAGCAGGGCTCTCTGAGCGCACCCATAAGCTTACCATGTCCGATCACCTGACTCGGATTTAGTCCGTTACTAGTACGGACCGAAGCGTCCATCGAGTGCCTGCTGGGGCGTTGCAACTCTCGGGCGGTGGCCGGGCTCCCGACGCGATACGCCGTCGAGATGAGCCGCCTCATCAAGCCGCAGATGGAGCGCGCGATCGGCTAACAGCCCGACCCGCCAATGGCCTCGATGCGCCGCCTCCGACCACGGCGGCTGTCAAGCCTCGCGCTCGCGCGTGTAGCGTAGGTGTGCTTCCTCGACGAGCTTGACCATCTGCCAATACGCGATGAGATCCCGCTCTGCGTCGGTCGTGTTGGCGAAGAAGCGGCGGGCGATCGTCAGCTCGCCCCGCTCGGCGTGAGCTGCCTGCTCGGCGATCCAGGCGCGGTCGATCCGCCGCTGTGCAATCAAACCGATTGCTGACTCGATTTCCGAGCCGGTGCAATCACCGAGTCGCTTGAACACGCCGCGAACGATCTCGAGCTGCTCATCTGGATTGACCTCGCCCATCGCCACATGATCCTCTCGCACGCAGACGTACGTTGACCCCAGCCACGGATCGCTAGGGCTGCAGGCTGAATGGGGGGTAGCGGTCGGTGATTAGTAGGAAGGCGTAGGCCGCGACGCGGTTGTGCCAGCGGATCACGCCCTCGACGAAGTCAAACAGCGACCGGGGGTAGCGGCCGGTGAAGAGGATCGCGAACCAGGCGATGATGGCGGCAAGCAGCGCGGCGATGGTGAGGAAGAACAGCACGATGTAGTGGGGGATCGCGAGGAGCCACTTGACGAGCGGCAGGCCTCGGCTGAGGTCGTGTTGGGCGTCGGGATAGGGGAAGTCGAGGCGGACGGCCTGTTCCTCGTCGGTGGAGGGGTAATGGTCGTCCATCAGCGCGAAGTAGACGGCGATCCGGTTGGTGAAGCGGGTCAGCTGCAGGTTCCAGTCGTACCACCAGCGTGGGTACTTCTTGCGGAACAGCAGCATCAGCAGCACGGGGATGACGAGGATCCCGATGCCTCCGCCGGCGTAGCGGGCGCCGCTGCCGCCCGCGCTGGATCCGAAGCTGCCGCCCTCGATTGCTGCGGCGAGGATCGCGATCGGGATGATCGTGAAGATCCGAAACGCGGTGGTGAGGCGGTTGAGGCTGCGGTCGGGATAGTGGACCGAGTAGGTGAGCGGGTAGGCGTGGCCACCGTCCGGCGGAGGTGCGGGCGTCTGCGGCGAACTTTCCATTGTCGTTCTCTCTCTGTCTGGTGTACGGCGTACACTCTGTTGCGGACTATAGGTGTACGCCGTACACTTGTCAAGCAATGGGTCAGAGGACGAACAACACCCGGACACGCCTCAGCAGACCGCTTGTGCTCGAGGCCGCCGTAGCGCTCGCGGACGAGGACGGGCTTGACGGGTTCAGCATGCGCCGGCTCGCGCAAGAGCTCGGCGTGGTGCCGATGGCGCTCTACAAGCACGTGGCGAACAAGGATGAGCTCCTCGATGGCATGGTCGACATCGTCTTCGGCGAGATCGAATGTCCCTCGATCGACGGCGACTGGCGCTCGGCAATGCGACGCCGGGCGATCTCCGCGCGCGACGCTCTCAAGCGCCACAGCTGGGCGATCGGACTGATGGAGACGCGGAACCCGGGGCCGGCCAACCTGCAGAACCACAACGCCGTAATGGGCTGCCTACGCGAAGCAGGCTTCTCGTTCAAGACCGCGATCCACGCCTACTCGGTCCAGGACGCCTACATATACGGCTTCGCGCTGCAGGAGAAGACACTCGGGTTCCAGGCACCGGGCGACGCGGGAGAGGCCGCGCACAGAAGAGCGCAGACGATCGGCGCGCTCAACGACTACCCATATCTCGCCGAGATCGCAACCAAGCTCCCCGAGTCCGGCTACGACAACACCGTCGAGTTCGTCTGGGGGCTCGAGCTCATCCTCGACGGCCTCGACCGCCGTCGCCGCACACCCTTACGTAACCCCGCCCGTGCGAGCGGGTCCTAAGGCCCCTCCGATCGTCCTGAGCGCGAAGCGCGTGATGTCCAACGCGTGCTTCTTTTGATTCAGGTTCTGTCGCAGAAGCGCAACGACTTCGGCGGCGCCACGCGCGTCTCCGTTCGTGACCAACGTCTCGTAGACCGCGATTTCGTAATGCTGTGATTCGGTGGCGGCGGACAGAACGACGGCATCCACGAGCGCATCATCGGTCTTCTTGAGCGCCGCGGTGCTCTCTTGGTCATCGCCTCCCTCACAGCACAGCGTAAATTGTCGACTTCTTCGCCGAGAAGCGTGAAACATTGCTCCAGATTGGCGAGGGGGTACTGCCGGGTCTCGTCACGATGGTCGCTCAGGCGCGCTTGATGTTGTCTCGCTGCGCGCTGGCCTGGAGATCCTCGAGGACTCCCACCAGCTCCTGCTCCATCGTAAGGGCGGAGCCCAGCTTGAAGCTGAAGAGCTCCTCCGGGGTGTTGAACCGGACGCGGGTGCACAAACCCCGGCGTGCGTCGATTTGTTGTGGCCAACTCACAGGGGGTGGACCAGCGCGGTAGAGCCTGGTCGAGAAACGTCCCCACAGGGCACGTTTCTCGACCAGCCTTCCCCGAATCGTGCCCACTGTCGCCATCCCGCGGCGGGTGGTTGTGTGCACCTCACAACCACCCAGATTTATGCAACACGCTCCCGTTCAAACATCTGCGGCTCCCGTCTTGGGGACTGGTTCGAGTAGGCCTCATGGCCATAAGAGAAGCAACCGATCACACGTATGAGATCGCTTGCTGCCAAGTTTCATGAGTACCGACCAGGTGCGTCCTTTGAGCACACACACCCTCGGTACGGAACTAACTCCACAAAAGGCAGACGATCCGCCGCTCGCTGGCGATCAAGGCACGGAGCTGCTCGGTATCGAGGGAATTCACGTGCGCCTGCTATGTTAGGGGGTGCGCTCCGCCTCAAACCTCGGCGGGGGGTTTGTCTTCCGGCCTCTTCACTGGCCGGCTTACCGTGAGGCCTGGACGGCTTCGCGCCCGTAGCGTGGGGCACTGGGGGCTGGCGATCATCGCCGTAACGCTTCCCCTGCGTCAGCGCCGGATCCACACCCGACCGCAGAGGAGCACCTATGGTCACCGACAGTCCTTTCCCTCCCGCCACCTCGGCGACAAGACGCCGAAGCCGTTGGCCGCGCAGACACACCCGCCGGCTGATGTTTCCGCTGGTTCTACTGGCCTTCGCGACGTTCGTCGCGAGCGCTGCGGCCCACACCGAAACCGCGAGCACAGCGTGCAGCTCAGCGACCGGCAACTCGGTGACGTTCTACTGGTCGAATTTCGCGAACCCCGCCGGGACTGGCAACGGCGGCAAGAACACGCCGGACTGGACGATCGTCTACACCCCAGCGGGTGGCGCGATGACAACAACGACCGGGAAGGTGTCCTTCCCATTGAATTCCTACTCGCTGACCGTCGCCATCCCGGGTCGCGCCGGTACGGTCGTCGCCTCGTCTGCCTGGACGTCGAGCCAGACCACTGACGGGAATTCGAACCACTTCTCGAATAACCTCACGATCCCCAACTGCCTATCCCGCCCGACGATCGCGACGACGGCTTCGCCGGGCGTTGCCGTCGGCGGCACGATCGAGGATCAGGCTGTGTTGAGCGGCGGCAACTCGCCAACCGGGACGATCACATTCCACCTCTACGCCCAGAGCGACACCACCTGCTCGACGGTGCTGAGCACGGGCATGACGACGGTCAACGGCAACGGCAGCTACGCCTCACCGGTCATTACTGAGAACACCGCCGGTAGCTACCAATGGACCGCGACCTACAGCGGCGATGCAAACAACGCCGCGACGGCGGACGCCTGCGGGCAGCCGGCCGAACAGGTCGCTGTTTCTGTTCCTCCCGCGGTTTCAGTCCTGACCGCCCCGGTTCCGGTTCCTCCCGCCGCGGTTTCAGTCCCTGTCGCTCCGGTTTCTATTCCTGTTTCCTCGGTTTCCGGCGAGGCTGTCACCCGGCCGTGCATGGCCTCGCCAGTGCATTTGACCGGGGTCATCGGGAAGGTGCGCAACTCGTTTTCGGCTCACCTCACCGGGCTGGGAGTGAAGAGCGTGACGTTCTATCTGGACGGTCGCAAGCTAGCGACCGTGACCAAGCCGAGTCATGGCCGGTTCTCGATCACTATCAACGCGACAAGGCTCGCCTACGGTGCGCACAGGTTGGTCGCGAAGGCGACGCTGAGAAACGGGAGCTGTGCGCGCATCTCGCGCGCCGGAACGTTCGTTCGCGTCAAGGCCGCGGCGGTCCTCCCCGTGTTCACCGGCTAGGGCGGCCAGGGAGCTTTCATGCCGCGTCTTGGCATTCATCGATTCCTCCCTGTTGCTCTCGGTATCGGCGCATTGGCCATTGGGCCAGGCGCCGCTGCCGCTCTGGCAACTCCCGATCCCCCGGTGTCGGGCGCAACGCCCGCACCGTCGGTCATCGCTTTCTCCAACAGCCCGCGGGTCTCATACTGGGCCTATCCACAAGCAAGTGCGATCGTTCGAGCCGCACCGTCAGTGCACGCCCGCGCGGTGGGCCGGCTGCGCTTCCTCACTGCGGACGGTCTCGGCCAGGCGGAGATCTACACGGCGTCTCGGCAGGAGCGCGTGCCGAACACAGGCGTGGTGTGGACCGACATCTCACTGCCGCAGCGGCCCAACGGCACCACCGGCTGGGTCAAGGCGAGCACCCTCGGTCCGCTCCACGTCGTCTACGGCCTGCTCGTGATCGATCGCTCAAGACTTCGCGCGACGCTTTACAACCGAAATGGCCACGCGATCTGGAGCGCCCCTGTGGGTATCGGACGCTCGTCCCTGCCAACCCCCGCCGGGCACTTCTACGTACTCGAGAAGCTACGCGCGATCGGCGGTGCCACATACGGGCCGTTCGCCTTCGGCACCAGCGCCTACGCCCCGACCCTCACCGACTGGCCCGGCGGCGGCGTCGTCGGCATACACGGAACCAACCAGCCACAGCTGATCCCCGGCGACCCGTCCCACGGCTGCATCCGCCTACGCAACAGCGACATAACCACTCTCTGGCACCTACTCAAGATCGGCACGCCGATCGATATCAAATGAACCCAAAGCCCGACACAAAACTCGACGTGAAGCCGCCAAAACGCTCCAGCGCTACCGACCGGTGTGGTGCCTCGCTCCGATCTTGCTGGCGCCGCTCGCGGCGCTTCAGTCGTCAATCTGCGATATGGATCGGCCGACGGCTCCGGGCTAGAGTCTGGCCATGCATATCGAAGAGCACTGAGGGGAGATCGAAATGGCTGAAGTCGGCAACCTTGCGGATTGGCGCGGCAAGATGCTCGTCGACCGCGAAGGCGACAAGATCGGCAAGCTCGAGGATGTCTACGTGGACGTCGAGACCGACGAGCCCGTGTTCGGCACCGTCAAGGAAGGCTTCATCATCGGCCGCCATCTGACCTTCGTTCCGCTCCAGGGCGCGGTGGTCTCGCCCGACGGACTGCAGGTCGGGGTCTTCAAGGACCAAGTACAGGATGCACCGAACATCGAGGCCGAGGACGAACTTCAGCAACAGGATGAAAGCGAGCTCTATCACCACTTCGAGCTCAACTACGAGCCGCCCAAGACCCCCAGCGGCCGCCGCCTGGCCAAGCGGTAGAGCCGACGCGGCGGTGTGATCGCCGCGACCCGTCCCAGCAACGGCTGTGACCCAGCACCAAACTTGGACCCGCTTCTGTCTCAGGACGCTGCTCGAAGCTGGAGGCCAGCTTGGTCTCTAGTTCCCGTTGACAGCGGCCAGTGCTTCGCAGAGGCATCAGGCGCGATACCTTTTCCCGGTGGAGACGATCAGCCCAGGTGAGCTCGTGAGGGTCGCGGGCCGCGGCCCCGATCTGGATGGGATCGTGTTTGACGTGCCGAGCCACTCAAGGGTCGTCGTGGCCGTGGTGGAACCCGGCCGAGGGCCGACGTTCCGCACGGTTCATCCTGCGGCCTTGACCGAGCGAGTGGCGGAAGGTCCGGACGATCGGGCGTTGCGTCTTCTCCTCGGTCGGACACCGCCGCCAGTCCACGATGCAGCGCGGGGCGGGGGGCGCGGCGGGAGAGGACGCCCCGGCCACACGCGCGCGCCAACGCACCGCACGACCGGCCGGTAGCGCGCTGGGTCGATTTCAACCCTCGGCGAGCGGGCGCAGCTCGACAACGCCGAAGCGCGCGATCGGGTGCTTGGCTGACACTTCGATTGCTTCATCAACGTCCGCGCCGTCGAGAAGATTGAAACCAGAGGCGGGCGCAGGCATGCCACGCGCGGACCATGGTCCACGCGTGTCTCGCCGCCTCACAGCGAGGCGGTACTCGGTGTGTTCTTCAGGCACGCCAGCAACGGCGCGACCTTCACCGCCCCCGATCGCCAACCCCTCTACCGGATCAAGTACAGCAAGCCGACCCGACACCGAAGCTGGCCTTCGCGCTCATGGCAGAATCAACAGTTGCACAGGCTCCTGGGCACGCTGTCGCACGGGCTCTAACCACCGCACCACGCCTCACCGGCCTCGGCCCGGCGGCACCAGGGATTCTCATCCTTAAGGGGTGGCGGAGCAAGGGCCGCCCGGGACGCTGTCGCATAAACGATCGCCATTGTTGGTGACGAACAAGCAGTGGAAGCGGCCTCACCGAACTTTGTCGATCAAGGTGACATATATGCACCTTCATCGCCAAAGTCCGGGCCGCGACGGCTCGTCGCCCGAAGCCGTTTGTGACTTGATCACAGCCAAATTTCGGTGCATTGCTTGGCGCGACGGCCTCCGTCCGGACCGGCAGCGAGGTCGGAGTCGCCTCGCCTGTGGAACGGCCAGGACCAAAGGGGAAGGCCGAGCGCGCCGGCCGCAGGACGGCGCCGCTTAGCACGATCCGACAAGCCGCCGACGCCAGCCACGGCAGGCCGGCCTTCCTCTCGAGCGGGCGCGCGCCGCCGATCGCCGGATTCCCCGCAGATGACAAGGAGCATCGAGCGGCCTCGCCGAGCGTCCGTCCTGGTTTCGTGGTGCCCGCTGCTCACCGCGGACTTGGTCGACGCTCCTCCGCTCGTTCGGCGGGATGCGACCCTCGCGCTGTCGGGCAGACCCCCCGTGCGCCGCGACGGGGTCGCTTGTACTGTGCTGACCACGTCGTTGATGCCGAATCGGTTCATCCGATGCAGACGATGCGTCGAGCGCCTGCGGAGCCCATCCTCAACGGATATGGCCACCTCCGTACGCTTGCCGGGCGACCTCGTGAGCTGCGCTCGGCTAGGCACCACCTCGGCGGCGTCGGGAGCCATCCCATCACGGAGGTGCACCGCCGCTATTAGGAGGATGACCAAATGCCTCGGTTCCTGACTCGGTTAGTTCCACTCCATGGCACGCAGTCTTTGCGGGTAACGGTAACTTGGAGCAAGCGACGAGTTCGGGCTGTCAAGTTCGAGTATGCGAGGCCTCACGTATTGCGGCGCTTGATTGACGCCATGAAACGATGAGCCACGCTGCGCGTTCGTGATCGAAGGAAATCGCGAGAAGATCGTTCTGACCAATCGGCAGGCAGGGCGCTCGGCCAGATGCTCGCCGAGCTCGTCTTCCCGGCCACCTCGGCCGGCTATCCCGAACTGCAGTGTTGGGCCAGGCAGCGGCAGCATGACGCCGAT
Organism: uncultured Solirubrobacterales bacterium; assembly: GCA_963757235.1. Classification (GTDB taxonomy): domain Bacteria; phylum Actinomycetota; class Thermoleophilia; order Solirubrobacterales; family Solirubrobacteraceae; genus Palsa-465. Next base: position 390,983 of record CAVWRC010000016.1, read on the forward strand.
GATCTGCGCCCGCCACGGCTACTCCTGGGCGGCGCGATCAGGCGTGTGAAGCGGCGGTGCCGGCGGTTGGGCTGTTGCATGTAGGGAGATTCCGGAGTGCGCGCAGCTGATGGCTGCGTGGAGGTCGCCGGCGGGTAGGTTGGGATTGTAGAGCGGGCTGCAGGCGTTGGTGAGGAGCTCGTGGATGAGCGCTACGCTCGGCGGGTCGAGATCGTTGGTTCGCTCTAGTGCGTCGGCGAGTTCGAACAGTTCGGCACGGACGGGTGCGACGCGGTCAGTGAGTACGGGGCAGGTATCGAACCGGCGCGGCGGTTGTGTTGGGGCGGCCGTTCGTCGCAGTCCGGCGGCGAGAGCTTGGCGGTTGCGGGTGCTGAGAAGTCGCTTGTGTTTCGCGGCGAATTCGGGCAGCTGCGTGAGCTCGGGGATGATGGCAAGCGTCGCGAGCCGGTGTTCGCGCGTCATGTGGCAGCCCGTGGCAAGGATCGCGGCGGCGATTAGGCACGCCGCGGTCGCGGTGAGGTAGGTCATGTGCCAGGCAACGGCAAATGGGAGGAGCGCGGCCATGACGATCGCGGTGGCGGCGCTTCCTTCGCGCCAGTTCCGGAGGGTCGCGAGGCTGCTCTGGACGGTCTGACGGTCGGGCGGTTGGTGCGGCGGAAGCATTTCGTGTTTGGCGTGGGTGTGTTTTGGCAGCGGCATCGTTCGTCCTTTGTTGCTTGGGGTGCTCGGGTTGAAAGGTCGTCAGCTGGCTGTTGCGCGGTGATGCCGCCGGCGGGTGAAGATCGCGGTCGTGCCTGCGCCGATGAGGAGCAGGAGCATTCCCGCGGCAACGATCGCCGCGTCGTGCCACTGGTGGGAGGAGGCCGCAGCGGGGCGCACAGATACGAGGCTTGCGGGCTGAGCCCGGGCGCTCGCTGCCGGGAGGGAGACCCTGCGCGGGATGGGGATGCAACGCGCGACGCCGGTGGCGGGTCCGAGTGCGCTTGGCGGGATCGTTTGGCTGAGGGCGACGACCTTTTCGATCCGCTGCCAGCTGGCGCCTTGGTGCTTGCAGGATTCGGTCGCCTGGCTAACACCAGGCGCATCGAGCTTCGCCGTGGAGTGCTCGCGGTCGCCTGCGCGCTTCCCGCGCATTCCGAGGCTGTCGCCGCTGGCGCGAAGTCGCCCGTCCGACAACCAAGGCAGGTCTCGACCGAGGCCGTGACGAGTGTTGGGTATGAGCGCTCGACGCGATGAAGCGGCCACGGCCGCGCCGCGGCCGCTTTGCTCCTCGCCCCAGCGGATCCGAGACTCGTCGCTTTGGGTGGGGCCCTCGCCGACGAGCCGACCCGGCGGGGCCGATGGCCCGCTCACCCGATTTGGATGATGACCCGTTTCTGTGGACTCGTTTAGCTTGCCGTCACTTTGGCGGTGATAGGGCCTCTGCGCTGCGGCGTGGGTCGACTCTGAGCATCGCGGGATCGTCGAGTTTGGAGGGCAGACTTGTGCCGGACCGGGTCCCATCTGGAGATGCTGGCGTCGCGGGCTGGATCTCCGCGGAGCTGCAGCAGAACGTCATCGAGCCGATCGCGGATTTTCAGAATCCGCATCAGGAGTGGCGCCGGCTCTTCTCGGAGCTCTTGGGGACGTTCTTTCTGGTGACGGTCGCCGCTGGCGGGGGGATGATGGGGGCCGCGTTTCCGAATACGATCAGTCGTACCGCGGCGGTCGTCGCTCCCGGGCTGATGGTGCTGGGAATCATCATGTTCATGGGGAAGGTCTCGGGCGCTCACCTGAACCCCGCGGTCAGCATCGCGTTCGCGCTGCGGCGGGACTTTCCCTGGCGTCGGGTGCCGGGCTACATCATCGTTCAGCTGATCGGCGCGACGCTGGCTGCGCTGGTCCTACACCTGGTGATCAACGTATCGGCCGTTCACGGGTCGAACTACGTCGCCTCGGGGTACAGCGCCGGCGCGGGGTTCTGGATGGAGCTGCTCCTGACGTTCGGGCTGGTCAGCGTGATCCTCGGGACGGCTTCGGGCGCGCAGAACATCGGGATCATCGCCGCGCTGGCGGTGGGCGCGTACATCGCCTTGGCTGGGCTGTGGGGCAGTCCGATCTCGGGAGCGTCGATGAACCCGGCACGAACGTTCGGCCCGGATCTCATAGGGGGAAAGTTCACCGATTACTGGGTGTATATCGCCGGGCCGATCCTGGGTGGCGCCGTAGCGGTCGCGGTCGCGTTCGTGCTCCGCGGTCCGGGCGGCGGGGTGTCCGGCTCGGCCGCCGCCCAAGGCGCCCTCTACACCGAGGCCGAGAAACGTCGAGAGGACGGAACGACCGAGCCGCCAATGAGCGATCCCTCAGTGAAAGGAGATGGCTGATGCCCACACCCGACAGGTCCCACGCGCTCGACCATGTCGTGCTCGTGCTGTTCGAGAACCGCTCCTTGGACAACATGCTCGGGCACCTCTACGGCCCCGAGGACGGTAAGAACTTCGACGGGGTCATCGGCAAGAACCTGAGCAACCCCATACCCGAGTGGGCCGCGCACGGCGCCGAGCGAAAGACGGTCCCTTACACAGTCGCCACGGACATGGACGCTCCGAACCCTGACTCGGGCGAGGAGTACTACCACACCAACACCCAGCTGTTCAACATCCTCGACGAGGACAACCGGTTCAAGATTGGCGACGCTGTGAGCGCGCCGTGGAACGCACCCGAGTCCGGGGCGGTACCGACGATGGACGGGTTCGTGACCGACTACATCAGCACGTTCACCGCGGAGGTGGGGCGCCAGCCGACCCACGAGGAATACGCGCAGATCATGACCGGGTACACACCCGAGCAGGTGCCGGTCCTGAGCGCGATCGCGAAGGGCTTCGGGGTGTTCGACCACTGGTTCTGCGAGGTGCCCTCACAGACGTTCATGAACCGCTCCTTCTGGACCGCCGCGACGTCGTCGGGGTTCGTGATCAACAGCCCGGTGTCGAACTGGACCCAGCACAACACCGCCGAGACGCTGTTCAATCGCCTCGAGGCGCGCGGGCGCACATGGAAGGTGTACGTACACGAACCGATGCCCCTGTCGTTCACGGGCCTGATCCATCTACCGCGTGTCAAGGACCGCCTCGCGACGAACTTCGTCCCCTACTCCGAGTTCGAGCGGGACGCGGTCAACGGCACCCTGCCCGACTTCAGCCTGATCGAACCGAACATGCTCTCCGGGCACAGCGACTATCACCCTGCCTTCGGCCGGTCGCTGATCCCCGACGACATGAACATCCCGATGGACCCCCCGTCATCGATCGGCGGCGGCGAGGCGTTCCTGGCCAGCATCTACAACACGATCAGATCGGCCGCGTCCCCGGACGGCTCTAACGCGTACAACACGCTGTTCTTCATCGGCTGGGATGAGCCCGGCGGAACGTATGACCACATTCCCCCAGGACTCGTGCCCCCGCCGGACCCGAGCGCGCCAGCGGGACAACTCGACTTCAAATTCGACCGCTCGGGCTACCGGGTGCCGGCGATCATCGTCTCCCCGTGGGTGGACGAGGGGATCGTGATCAACGATGAGCACCGTCATACATCGATGATCGCCACGCTCCGCAACGTATGGGGTCTCGGCGACCCGTTCACCGGCCGCGACGCCGCCGCCACCACCTTTGATCACGTGCTCTCCCGCGAGACCCCCCGCGACCCCGCGAGCTGGCCGGACGTCAAGGCGCTCCCGGTCCCGCAGTTCCACATGGACATGGTGCAGATGGGAAAGGCCCTCAGCGTCCTCGGAAAGACCGCAGGCAGCGGCATCCTCGAGCATGCAAAGCAGTCCGGGCTAGTGATCCCCGCTGAACTGACCGACCCCAACTCGTCCCCCGAGCAGATCGTCGCGGCCTTGCGAAGCATCGCGCTGCAGGTCTTCCCGCGCCTAGCCTCTCACACATAGAACGCGAAGCAATCCTGGCTCAACGGGCGAGCGCTCTCGTACGGCTCGGAACCCGAACGCGTGACCAACGGACAGCCTCACCCCGGTCGGGACGACGACCAGCAATCCCGTCGCTGTCAACGAATCCCCGCTCGAGCCCGACGATCCGCAGTCCGCGGCCCGCCACGAGCAGCGTCACCGCTCACACCACAGACAAGCCACGACGTGCGCACACGGACAAAAGCGAGTCACGATCCCTCGCGGCGCCGAGTAGCGCGGCGAGTCGAAGGGAGGTCTTGCCTTCGGGGCGATCCCTTTGCTATCGCAGGACCCGCGGCAGCCCGAAGTGCGGGAACGCGCTGTTGCCGCCGAACCAGGTGATCGCAGCGATTTGCCGGCCTTCCAGGGTTAGGACGAGTATTCCGTACAGTCGGGCGATCTCGGTCTCGAGGGTTGGGAAGTACGCGCCGAATGCTGGCTGGGTGTTGGCGCGGGTGGGCACCAGCAGCGGCGCGCCTCGCCTGATCATGCGGTCGCTGAGGAACGCGCCGATCGCGGAGGGGCCCTGGTATTCGTAGGGCTCGGGCGGCATCGTGAGCCAGGCGTCGTCGGTCAGAAGGGCGACCACGCCCTCGATGTCGCCTGTTTGGATCGCGTCGGCGAAGCGGCCGACGGTGTCGCGTTCGCGTTTGGAGTTGGGGAGCGGCGCCCGTTCGCGTCCGGCGGCGGGCAGCCGCGATTCGAATGCCGCGCGGGCGCGGCGCAGCAGGCTGTTGACCGAGTGTGCGGTGGTCTCGAGCATCTCGGCGACCTCTTCGGCGTGGTAGCCGAGCACGTCGCGGAGCACGAGGACCGCGCGCTGCTGCGGAGGCAGGTACTGCAGGCCGACGATGAACCCCAGTTCGATCGCCTCTTTTGTCTCGTAGCGAGCCTCCGGGCTGGGACCTTGGTCGACGATGCCCTCTAGCAGGACGTCGGGGAAGGGCTCGAGCCAGATCGCCTCGCCGTAGCGGGTGGGCTCGGGCATTTCGGTCATCCGCTGCAGGCCCTCCGGACGGGGTCGGGTCGCGCGGAGCGCATCGAGAGAACGGTTGGTCGCGATCTGGTACAGCCAGGCGCGGACCGACGCCCGTCCCTCGAACGCGGCCAGCCCGCGCCACGCGGCGAGGAGGGTCTCTTGGAGCAGGTCCTCCGCGTCCTGGGCCGATCCGACGATCCGGTAGATGTGCACCTGGAGCTCACGCCGGTACGGGTCGGTCAGTTCGCGGAATGCATCCTCCTCGCCAGCGCGTGCACGCTCGAGGGTCGGGTTGGTCACGCTCGCAACCTCGTACCGCGTGTTCCTTTCGCCCGCATCACCAGTAGTGACGTCGGCGTGCCGCGAAATTCGTCGCTCAATTTCCCTCGCCGCGAACGTCTCAACACACGCAACACCGACAAGCTGAAGCAAGGAGAATCAAGATGGGAAAGATCGTGGTCAGCCAGAACGTCACGCTCGACGGCGTCGTGGAGGACCCGAGCGGCGAGGGAGGGTTCAGGCACGGCGGCTGGTTTGAACAGTTCATTGGCCAGGACTGGGAGGCGTGGGCGAAGGTCGAACTAGCCGAGGCACAAGGCGCCGAGGCCCTGCTGATGGGTCGCCGGAGCGACGAGTACTTCGGCACACGGTCGCCTTCTCAGAGCGGCGAGTGGGTGGACAGGTTGAACAGCCTCCCCAAGTACGTCGTGTCCTCGACGCTCCAAGAGCCCAAATGGACGAACGCGACCGTCCTGGCGGGCGAGGTAGTTAGCGAGGTCTCGAAGCTCAAGCAACAGATACAGGGGGAGATCGTCGTGTACGCCAGCCGCCCGCTCGTGCGCACGCTGATGGAGCACGACCTGGTCGACGAGCTGCGCCTGACCGTCTTTCCGGTTGCGCTCGGCGCGGGCGAGCGCCTGTTCGGCGAGACCAGCGACAAGCGACCCCTGCGCCTAATCCACACGAACACCATCGGTCACGGTCTCGCCCACCTAACCTATGAGCGCGCCCGGGAGGCCTAAGCGATCGAGACGGACGGTTGACGGCGCCGAGCGACCAGCGGTCGTAACGGTCGCGATCGACGACCGTTATCTGCCAGGCGACGCTCTAAGCGAGGTCGTCTGGCAGGTGCCGCGAGCCCAGGACCTTCCACGCGAAGACCATCGAGGCTACGCGTACGCGTGCGCTGGCTTGGAAAGGGCGCATCGTTGTTCCGGGACCGTTCGATGTTCGCCACCATTTTCGAGATCGACCCGCTGGGCGACGATCGGTCCCGGCTGCGGCAGTTCGAGCACTTCTCCGGCGTCCTGGTGCCGTTCATGCGCGGCGTGTTGCGGGACACGCAAGCCGCGTTTGAGCTCGCCAACGAGGCGATCAAGCAGCGAGCACCGAGTCAGCGAGCTTGCCCAAGAGCCGGTGAAGGCTGCGAGCCTCGCACTGAAGTTCCGCGTTGAGCTCGCGGCACTCGCCGCTTTCGCCTACCCAGACCGGTTTCGCGTTCCCGGGTGTGAGACTCGGCTCGGTTGACGGCGCCCGTCAGCATGTGAGGGAAACGCCGGCCTCATTGGAGGTGTTGGCACGATGGTCCGCCGGGCGAGCTTCCTCGTAGGGGACGGTTGCGCGGATACAAGTGCCTAGACCTGGCTCGGAGAAAATGTCGAGCTGGCCGCCCAACGCCTCGATCCGGTCGTGCATGCCCCGGATGCCGGTTCCGGTGCTTGCTGCGTTGGGTGATATGCCGACGCCGTTGTCGGTGATCGTGAGGTCAATCGCGCCGCGCCGTGGCGCCAGGGTCGCTGTCACGGTCGCTTTGGGCCCGGCGTGCTTGGTGGCGTTCTGGATCGCTTCGCGGGCGCAGAAGTAGATCGCTGCCTCGATCGCGGCCGGGGCCCGCTCGATCCCTTTGTCGATAACGCGAATCGGCACCGGAGATCGCCGAGCCAGATTGCGCAATGCCGCGGCTGGTCCAAAGTCCAGAAGCGTCGACGGGTAGATGCCGCGCGCCAGGGTGCGCAGTTCATCGAGGGCCGCCTCGGCGGCCTCCTGAAGCGCGTCTAGCTCGCTGGCAAGGTCGGCACGGTCGACCAGGGTGCGGGCAATTCCGAGCCTCACTTGGATTTCTACGAGTCGTTGCTGGGCTCCGTCGTGAAGGTCCCGTTCGAGCCGTTGTCGCTCACGCTCGGCCGCCTGCACGACTCGCAACCGCGACGCGCGCAGCTCCTCAATGAGGCGCGAGTGTTCGAGCTGGAGCGTCGGGCTCGCGCCTGCCGCGTCTTTGGACGCCGCTGGCGGGTGGCCGGAGGCTCGCCGGGGCCGGGTGCCGACAACAGCGCACCCACCCGGGAATGAGGGCAACCGTCCGCTAACGGCGTCAAGCTCGCGCTCAGTTTCAGCCATCATCTCGATCCACCTCGCTTCGACTAGACCATGATGGTCCACAAAACTAGACCATCATGGTCCGGGAGTCAAGCCATTGTGGTATATTCACGCTGCACCATGGTCGACCACGGAACGGTCATGCACGAGGATGTCGGTCCGCGACTCGGCGGATCGCAAGGGCGCCCGTTCGCGGGCCAGAAGATTCCTGGCCGGGCGACTCACCACGACGTGATCGCCCAGCTCGCCTCCGCGATCCAGCTCGGCACCCTCCGGTTCGGAGACCGCCTCCCTTCCGAGCGAATGCTGGCCGAACAGTTCGGGGTCAGTCGCGCGACGGTACGCAAGGCCTCCCAGGCGCTGGCTGATGCCGCGGTGCTCGAGATCCACTCCGGACGCGGTCCCAACAGCGGCATCTACGTACGCTCCGACGTCGTTCCAACCAGCCTGGCCGCATCGGCAGAGGAACTTCCGTTCGAGGAGATCGCGGGGGTGCTCGAGGCCCGCCGCCTGTTCGAACCGCGCGTCGCGCAGCTAGCGGGCTTTCTCGCTACCCCCGATGACCTGGGCGAGCTAGAGCGCATCATCGACGCTCAGCGTGAGGTCGCCGACGACACCATGCGTGTGCGAGGACTCGACCCGTCGTTTCACCTAGCGATCGCACGCGCAACCCACAATGTGACCCTCGTCGGCCTGATGCAGGCCCTCCAGCAGCGCCTCAAACTCGCCCGCCATCCTCTCCCCGTGGCCGGCGAGGCCCGGCTCACGATCGAGATCCACGAGCGCACCGTCCAGGCGATCGCCACGCGCGATCCAGACCTGATCGAGGCCACGATGCTCGACCACCTTGGCGTCCTGGAGGAAGCCTGGAGACACCAGACAGGCCGCGAAGTGATCCGACGAGCGCCAGACTTCCTTACCGCCGGGCGGGTCTGACGGAGGGTCAAATAGATGGCCTCCGGAACGCGCGTGCCGCGCTGACCGGGATGCTCGACGATCGTGGTGGTCATTGGCTGATGAGAACGCGGGCCGGACGGATGCTGCAGGAGTCGGCAACGGTGATCCGCCACGGTGGGACCGTGCGTGGAGCGGTGGCGCCGGTCGGGTGCCGCGTGAACCTTCTATCGTGGGGTGGGTGAGGACAATAAGCGTCGAGGACCTGGCAGAGATCGACCGCGGTGGGCGCCGCTGCGCGGTTTGCGGCTCCGGACGCCGTTGGCGCAGGTTCGAGGTGGTCCGGCCAGACGGTGCTGAGCCGGTGGTGATGTGTGCCGCGTGTCGGGCCCGCTACGGAAGCGCTCCTCCTGTGAGGGAAAGGAGTGTTCCCGCGGTCCCGGTCGAACCCGCCTCACCCGCCGCCGAGCCGGCCTCGCCGGCACGCCCCGCCCGTGCCGAGGAGCACGAGGATCGGGTGAAGAAGGTGCTGCGTGAGCTGCCGCGCGGCGAGCATTCAACCGGAAGGATCGCCAAGGCGGCCGGGCTCAATCACGCGAAGACGCTCAGACGGCTGCGTCAGCTAGAAGCGTCGGGTGGAGTGCGCGAAGTAGGCAAGCGTTGGTCGACGGAGCCGGCCTCGAGCGATCTGGAGGGAGCGTTTGACCGGCTGCAAGCCCGGACGAGCAACATCAGAATCGTTCGGGACCGATCGCCGATCGGCTGATCAGTCGGCTCTGATCAAGCGCGCGGCCGGATCTCTGGCTTGCCGCGATGCGAGTGCGCAAGGGGCCCGCGAGCGGTGGGGTCGCCGTTTATGGTTCTCGCCGTGATGCCATCGCGGCCGCAGAGTTGTCGGCATCCTGTGCCGCTCACGCGTCCGCTCGTTTGCCGGACAACGTGACCTACTGGGTCGAGACTCATCCCCATCGCCCGCACGACTCCGGGATCGACCAGGCACTTCAAGCGGTGCAGCGCGTCCAGACGGAGAGCGGGCTTCGCGACTTTTGCGACGCGAGCGCCGATACGGAAAGGTGGCTCCGGGAGGTCGACGACCTCATCGCACGGTTAAAGCAGTCTGGGGGCGGGGAGCCGGCGACGCTCTCGCCATAGGCACCGTTTGCCGAACGGCTTTCCGGCAGGCCGTTCGCCAGTTGCATAAAGGAATACCGGACATCCTGCCGCGCTCCGATGCCAACGGTGGCCCTGGCGGACCGGGGCGGCGAGTAGAGTCGGAAGCAACCTCCACCGCCTGAGTGCCCGCTCTTGCATTCTTCCAGTGGCCCAGCCTTCCATACCGAGCGACGAGGGGTGCACGCATGCCGAAGCAGAATCAGAAGCCCGACCGGGCACGTGAAGAACCGGGGCCGGGGAAATCGACCTCGGAAGCAGCCTTCAACGATGTCCGCAGACAGATCGCCGAACGTAACGAGCACGCATCTCAAGAGGCCCGTAAGCGTCGAGCGGCACGCGAGCAGGAGGTGCTTCTCCGGCGTCGCGAACGCGACTTCTAGTACACGCACGTTGTCGGTCGGACGGGCATCGATTGATCTAACGGCGTCAACTTCAGAGCGGCCGGGCACGCGGTAATTGCCACCCGCCCGTGCGTGAAAGCGAACTTGGGTTGAATGCGCGTATGCCCATCACGTTCAACCACAGCATCCTTGCCGCGCTCGACCGTCACGAATCTGCTCGCTTCCTCGCCGATGTGCTCGGCTTGGAGGAGCCCTCGAGCTGGGGCCCGTTCACCCAGGTCAGGCTCGACGAAGGGGTCTTCATCCAGTTCGCCGAGCCGCCCGTGGATGAGATTCAGATGCAGCACTACGCGTTTATGGTGGATGACCAGCGCTTCGACGAGATCCTCGGTCGTGTTCAAGCACGTGGGATCCTCTACACGGCCGATCCGAACCCGTCGCGTCCGCAGCAGATCAACACCAACCACGGTGGGCGAGGCTTCTATTTCCACGATCCGGCGGGTCACGGCCTCGAGGTCCTGACACGTCCCTACGGTGCGCTGGAAGCGGGCTGACAGCCACCGGTCAACCCTCGAGCCCTCCCGGCTCGGTTCCGTAGCCGACCTGCACCCAGTACCTGCCAATGAGGTGGGGTCTAGCTGGGGCGACCTTCGGTGACGGCCGTGCGGGCGAGTGCTGCGCTGGCCTTCGCGCCCATCGCCTCCAATCGCTCGGCGACGTCTTCGGCGATTTCGATCCTCGTGCTGGCGTTTGTCAGGAGCGAGAAGTCGAGGTCAAGGCGCGCCGCGGTGTAGTGCTCCCCCTGCTCGGTCAGCGTGGCGACGGCCGCGCGGGCGCGCGCGTCAGCAGCCTTCGGGTCAATGAGGGCGAGCCGGGCCGCGGCCGCCCAGTCGGCGATCGAGCCGAGGGCCGGGGCGCACGAGTCCTGCGCGAGCCGCCGGGCGTCGGCGGCGGTGTGCTCGAGCTCGTCTTCGCTGCCGCTCAGGGCGAGGACTGGGAGCCAGGCGCGGAGGTACAGAATCGACGCCGTCGCGTCCTGCCCGTCTGGCCGAATGCGCTGCAGACGTGTCCGGGTTGCCTCGACCCCGACCACGGGCCGAAGCAATTCAGCGACGAAGTACTCATAGATCGACCGCCGGTCAGGCGGGCGGACGCGGTCCATCAGCTCAAGCGCGGCGGCGGACGCGTCGGCTTGGAGCGCCTCGTGCAGCCACAGCACTCGTCCGGCGACGCCGACGATCGCGCCGAGGCACGTCTGCCCATCGCCGGCGTCTTCAACTGCGCTTTCCAGTACTCGATCCGTCGCCTGGCCAAGGTCGGCGAACCGGCCCGTTGGGGCAAGGCAGAAGGTCTGCGCCAGCGCGCTGTGCAGCGCCCGATGCGGGCTCAGCCGCGGAGCCTCCTGCGTCGCTTCCTGGGCGACCTGCGCCGCGCGGTCGAACCAGCCCGCCCAGCCGAAGCAGATCGCGGCGGTCACCTTGCTCTCATGCGCCTCGATCCGGTCGGATGATCCGGCGCTGGCGCGGATCAGGCGTCCGCCCATCGCGCTGGCTTCGCAGAATCCCTCCTCGGAGACGAGCCAACTGAGTCCCTCGAGCGCAGCCGCCAGCAACTCGGGAGAGTCGATCGACTCACCGATCGCGACGGCGCGCTTCGCGTCTCGCTTGGCGGCGGCTAGATCTCCGCGTCCGGTCCACCGGCGCAGCCCCCAGGCCCGCCCAAGCAGAAGCGCCCCACCTTCGAATGTGCCCGAGCGGTCTCCTTCGGAAGCGAGCCCTTCTTCGACGAGCTTGACGGCTTGCGCCTGCCAGCTCTCACCCGCGAATGCTCCGCGATAACGAACGCACAACAGGATTGCCCGTCCGCGCAGCTTCGACAGCGTGACACCGTCATCGAGCGCACGAGCGATATCGATCGCGGCCATGTAGGCGGACAGCGCCTCGGCGCCGTGCAGCGCCGCGTGATGGGCCCGGGCCCGAAGCTCCAACGCCTGGAGTCGCTCACGATCGGTGACGGCGAGCGTCTCAGCTCGTTCGGCAAACCTGAGCGCCTGGCGGAGAGACATGCGTTTGCGCGCACCATGGCCGGCCTCGACGAGCGCCCGCACGGCCTTGGCCTGGAGCTCTTCGTGCTCTGGCGAGCCCTCCGGCCACGCCAGCGCGGCGTCGCCGGGTGCCGAAGCGGCCTCGAAATGATGCGCGAACAGGTCGACGAACTCCTCTCGACGGTCGCCCTCCAGCTGTTCAAACCAACGGCCGACCGCGGCGTGTGACCGGCAGCGGCGCCCTCGGGGAATCGATCGGTACGCCACTTCGCGCACGAGACCGTGGCGGAACGAGAGCTCCGTTTCGCCCGGCAGCGACGATCGTGGCCGGGTGACGACCAGCCCCCGGCTCTCCAGCGCGCCAAGCGCCTCGGTGAGGTCAGGCCGGGGATCGATCGACTCCAGCGTCGTCGGCCAGAACACCCGCCCGACGACAGCCGCGTCCTGGAGCGCCTGCTTCTCCCGCTTTGGCAGAGCGTCCACACGCGCAGCGAGCAGTGCGCGCACCGTGCTCGGAATGGTCAATCCTTCTCCGTTCGCTGCGGACACCTGCCTAGCAAGCTCCTCGGCGAACAGCGGGTTTCCCTCGGCGGTCGCGACGACGCGCTCGGTGAGCTCGGAACGATCGTTGGGGAGCAGCGCCCCGACGAGCGCGCGCGACTGTTTCTCGGTCAGCGGCTCCAAGCCGATCTGCGAGGTCCCGGGGCCGGTCGTCCACCCGACGTGCTCCTCGCCGAACTCGGGCCGAGCGCTCACGACGAGCAGCACCGGCCCCGCCGACCGAGCGAGTATCAGCTGCACCATCTGCAGCAGAGGTTCCTCGGCCCAGTGCGCATCCTCGATTACGACCAGCACGGGACCGCCCGCCGCCAGACCCGTCAGGAACGCCGGCCACGCCAGCGCAACCTCATCCGCGACGGAACCGGGCGAGACCCGCCGCAGCGGATTGTCTGGGAGCGTGATCCCGGACGCGATCGCAAGCGCCGCGATCACCCGGTCGGCTTCCGCCGGATCAACGACTCCGGCCACTCGCTCGCGCAGCTTCGACACCGCGGTTACGGCTGGGTCGCCGAGCGCGATTCCGGTCGCCGCCCAGAGAACTTCGCGCAACGCCCAGTACGTAATCCCCTCGCCATACGACAGGCAGCGCCCGCGGTACACGGCAGGAGCGGACGACATCGCGATGCGCGAGACGAACTCGTCGATTAGGCGAGTCTTCCCCACGCCGGCTTGACCGAGCAGGACCGCCAGCCGTGGCCGCTGCTCCTCCACGACTGACTCGTAAATGCTCTCCAGCGAGGACAGCTCGTGGGCCCGACCGACGAACGCCGTCGCTGCCGCTTGCTCCCGACTGGCCCCGACTTGCTGCCGCAGCGCGCTCACCAACCACGTCGGGCCGCCATCCCGCGCCTCGTAGTCGCCCACTCCGGGCGTAGCCTCCACCGTCGCACTGTCGACCGCCACGCCGCCGTTAGGCGCGCGCCGGACGATCCGGACGGCTTCACGAACCGGCCGGCCAATCGCTGTCGCGACGCCCCGGTCGGTCACGGTGACGAGGACTTCACCGGTGGCGACGCCGGCGCGCACAAGGAGCCCGGCATCTCGCAAACCGACGGCCGCCCGCACAGCACGTTCGGCGTCGTCCTCGTGCGAGATCGTTGCGCCGAACAGCGCGACGACATCACCCTCGGTGGAGGCTTCGATCGTCGCCCCGAACCGTTCCAGCTCTACGTACAGGCGCTCGTGCGCCCGGGTTGTCGTTGCGCGGAGGTCCTCGGGATCGCTATCGCCTGTGACGCTGGCGAGTTCTGCGGCCAGGACCGTAATGACCTTGCGCTCCTCGCGCTCCGGCCGACGGGGCGCCTCCAATTGCCCGTCGGCCGCCGCCTCGCTCGCAGAAGCCTCGGCCGGGGCCCGCCCAGCTGCGGGCGCATCGGAAGCCGCGCCTCTCGTCAGAAGCTGCTCGTGCATCGCTCGGATCGCCGCGCCCGGCGAGCAACTCGCACGCCCGCCGGGCTTGGCCGAGCGCGAGCCTGGCATCGCCGGCACCGAGCGCGTTATCCGCCTGGTGAATCGCCGCCTCGGCGAACTCCAAGTCGATCGTCGCATCCGCGGGCAGCCCGAGCACGACTTCCCGCCTGCCCTCCAGCGCGCCCGGACCGAGCACCCGACGCAGCTTCGAGAGCAACGCGCCGAGCACGTCCTCCGGACTCGCAGGCGGACCCGAGGGCCACAACATGTCGATCAGTTCGTCGCGGCTCACGGCTCGGCTTCGATTGCACGCGAGGTAGGCGAACACGAGCCGGCCCTGGCGGCCCGGCAACGCAGTCGTGAGGTTGCGCCCGTGCAGGCGTACTTCGAGCCGCCCGCACAGCGTGATCGCGGGGTCGTCGACCGACGTCACCCACGCAACGGTACGCCCGCGGCCACAGGCGGGCAAGCGCTGGCCGCAGGGTTTCCACAGGCTTTCGACAGGCTCCGAAATCGACCATGCGGTCCGTAGCTCCAAGCCACGCTCTTCCACGACACGGGGACACGCATGAGACCGCACGCAACCGCCCGCACCAATCCCATTACCTCCCGCCCGACTCGGGTTCGGTTGGGACGCTCGGCCCACGGACCCGAGACGGCCGGAGCGTCGTACGGCCGCAGGCTCCGGGGGTGGCGCGTCGTGCTTGCCCTCCTGTTCGGGTCGCTGTTGGCGAGCGCGTGCTCAGGAGTCCTGATGAGCAGCGTCGCCGACGCCGCGTCGGCCGCGCAGATCGCGATCACCGCCGACAACCCACCGCCGCCCGCGGCCCCGACCGGGCAGGCGTCGACATACACGATCAACTTCACGTGCTCGGCCGTGGTCGGCTCGAGCTGTGGTGCAAATCCGACGATCACGATCCCGCTCGATGAGACCTCGAGCAACCCGGCGACGCCTCCGATCGGCACCTGGTCCTACAGCAGCTCGAGCACGATCTCCGGCCTGATCGCGAGCGCCAAGGTGATCGGCGGCAACTACGTGATCACGCTGAACGAGTCGGCGCTCCACCCCGGAGACTCGGACACGATCAACCTGAGCGTCACGCCACCGAACAACATCACGCCGGACGCGACGAGCTGGTCACTGACCCCATCGTTCTCGACCGCCGACATTCCCACGGTCACGGCGCCCGCGCCCGCGATCGGCCAGGCCACGGCGGCGGCGAAGCTCTCGGTCTCCAAGAACACGAACGACGGCGGGGCGGTGTATGTATCCGGCAACAACGTGATCTACACGATCACAGCGCGTTGTAATCCCGGCGGGGCCACCGGGAATCTGTACCTCCAGCAGGGAAGCCTCGTCGACACGCTCCCCGCCGGTCTGACCTTCGTGTCGGCCACACCGGCGCCGACTACCGTGGCGGGCAACTCGGTGACCTGGAACTACGCGACGGCGGGCTCGCTCCCAAGCGGTTGCGCCGCCGGCTCGTCAGGCTCGACCACTTACACGCTGACCGCGCTGCTGAACGCGTCGACCCCGAACAACACGCAGCTGACGAACGGCGTCACGTTCACCGGCACGCCGATCGGAACCTCGACCCCGCTGTCGACGACGGCCACTCGATCGATCACCGCGATCACAACCTCGCCCGGCAACGCGGGGAACTTCCTCGGCAAGACCGGTCGCGGTCCGATCGACATCACCGGGTTCGGCTACGACGCGACCTACGCCGGGCACTGGATCACCCCGATCAATCCGCGCCCCAGCAACAATCCCGGCGCTGCCGAGGGCGAATACACCGTGTCCATCTCCTACCCAGCTTCACGTGCGTTCCAGACGGACCTCGCCGATCCCGTGCCCTGTCTCGACACGCATTCCGGGGTCGTGTACTCGTCGAATACCCCGTCGGGCGGGATCAACGGATCCAGCTCGATCGACAACCTGTGTCCGCACCCGGCCTTCGACCCAACCGTGGTCGCCGTGAACTCGGCCAGCCTCGCCGCCGGGGTGAACGGGGGATGGAGGCCGATCGGGATCCGGCCCGACGGCTCGACCTTCCCGCTCACACTCAACGGCACGCCGTCGACGACCACGTACTTCGAGGTCCCGACCGCGGACATCGGTCAAGTCGCCGCGATCGAGCTGCCCCGCAACGCGAGCCTCACCGACGTCTCGATGTCGATGAACGTGTGGGGCTACGGCGACGCGTCGCTGCCCTCGGGCTCGGACCTGCATGACATCGCCACAGCGACCGCGTATCCGGTCACGGGTGGCGCTCCCACCACGCGCAGCCAGAGCGCCGACCTGTATATCGAGCCGAACGAGCCGCAGCTCGGAGTGTTCAAGTCGTTCGGGGCACTCGGCGCCGCGCCGGGTGGCACGACCGCCGTGAATCTTCAGGGCAACATCTCGACCCCAGCGCCACTCAGCGGCAACGTGGTGCTCACCGACCTGCTGCCGTACGGCCTCAGCTGGCACAACCCGGTCGCCAGCGCCGGGTTCTCGGTGACGAAGGCTCAGGGCGGAGCCGCTACGACGGTGACCGGGACGGTCGCCGATATCCAGAACTTCGACAACACAGGGCGCGAGCTGATCCGAGTGACCTTCCCGGCGTCCGCGTTCACCTCCGGCTTCTACACGATCGCGCCACCGGGGAACTTCGTCGACGTGACCGTCCCGTCCGGGGCGACGACGTATAACAACACCGACCAGCTGTTCGTCCAGGGAATCGCGGACAACACGCGGCCCGTGTGCGGGCCGGGCACGACCTCGACCCCGTCGACGTTCGAATCGAGTGACCCGATGGACCTCGACGGCGACGGCGCGACCAACGAGAACTACTGCCAGTGGGCGGCGTCGCTGACCGTGCCCCCGACCGGAGGGCCGGCCTTCGGCCTCGTCAAAAGCGTCCAGGGAAATCTCGACTCGGCGCCGAAGTACTCGCCCGGGATCGGCGACGCCTCGCCGGGGGGCTCGGGCAAGTACACGCTGACGTGGACGAACACGGGCGGCAAGAACCTCACCAGCCCGGTCGTCTACGACATCCTGCCGTACGTCGGCGACACCGGCGTCAGCCCGGGCCAAGCGGGCGTCGCGCGGGGCAGCCAGTTCGCGCCGATCTTCACCGGGATCTCGGCCGGTCTGCCAGCCGGTGTGACCGTCGCGTACTCGCAGTCCAGCAACCCATGCCGGCCCGAGGTGTATCCGAACGCAGCTAACTCGGGCTGTGTGAACGACTGGACGACGGCCGCGCCGACCCCGCTGAGCCTCGTCAAGGCGCTGCGGTTTACCGCGACCGGCACATACACGCCGGCGCAGTCCTTCGCGGTGAACTTCACCGTGCAGGTGCCGGCCGGATACGTCAACACGGTCGCTTGGAACACCGCTGCGAGCGATGCGAACTACAACGGCACCCCGCTGCTCCCCGCCGAGCCGCCCAAGGTCGGACTGACCGCGGCGGCGCCGCCGGTGACGCCGACGCTGTCGACGACCGCCTCGTCCTCGGACGTCGAGCCCGCCGGCTCGTTCACCGATTCGATCCTCGTCGGCAACACCGGTGGGGCGAGCGGGACGCTGGACTGGAAACTAGTCGGACCGGTCGCCCCGACCTCGGGCGGCACGTGCGCGGGTCTCGATTGGTCCTCGGCGGCGACCGTCGTCAGCGGCACGATCTCGCTTACCGGCGATGGGACGTACGCCACGCCGTCGTCGGCACCGACCGGCACAGGGTGCTACAGCTACGTGGAGCAGCTCACCGGCGCGGCCTTCGCGGGCCAGGCAACGAGCCCGGCTGGGAGCGCCGGCGAGACCGTGCTCGTGGCGGAACCGGCCGATCCGAGCCCGCCGGCGGCCCCGGCACCCGGGAACGGGAGTGCCGGCACTCCGGACCCGGTCGCCCAGTCGACCCCGGCAACGGCCCCGGCTCCGGCGCAGGGCGCTCGAATCACGATCGTCAAGAGCGTCGACAACAAGCTCGTGACACTCGGCAAGCCGCTTACCTACACGCTGACGGTCACGAACTCCGGCCCCGCCACGGCGACCGGCCTGGCGGTCAGCGACACCCCGGCCTCGAAGATGCGGTTCGTGTCCGTGAGCACCGCGAGTGGAACCTGCACACGGCACCTACCGATGACCTGCGAACTCGATCCGCTTCCCGCGGGCACAGCGGCGACGATCACGGTGCACGCCGTACCGAGGGCAGCGGGAACAGCTGTCAACGACGCGCACGTGTCTAGCGCCCAGACCACGATGGCGCCGGACTCGGTCGTGTCCGCGACTGCGAGTAGCAGCGTCGTAGCCACGTTGAAGCCGACCGACACGGCATCGGTGCGCGCCGTCGATGCCGGAGGACAGCTGCGCTACACGGTCGTCGTCGACAACCCGACCGCGTCTACCGTGCGCAATGTCCGGGCCTGCGAGGCGCTCCCGGCCGGGCTCGGGTTCATGTCCGCGAGCGCGAAGACGCACCTGCGCGCCGGCCGTTTGTGTTGGACGATTACAGCGCTAGCTCCCCACGCCCACAACGTGGTCACGATGAGGACGTACGCACTACGCGGCGCCGCTGGTGAAGTCACCGACACCGTGACGATCACAGGCTCCGAGATCAAGACCGAGCATGCCCGTGCAAGCGTGATGGTGGTTGCGGCGCCGCAGGTCGAGACGGGGGTGACAGGATGAGCCAGCACGATCGCAAGACGAGGCGGACCGTGCGCCGGCTCACCAACGTGGCCGTCGCGGTAGGTGTGACTGTGGCGGTGGCGGCGTCGGCAACTGCCGGCGCCGCGGCAGCGGCGGATGCCGTCGCGATGCCCGTCGTGCCACCGTCCATCGCCGCGCCGTCTCGGGCGCACGGCGCGACGATCGCTCGTATCGTGGTGCCCGCCGAGGCGCGATCCCGGGCCGGTCGCGGCTCGAAGGTGTGGCTCGTCGGGACTGCGACGAGCTGGTCGGCTGAGCCGCAGTCCCTGCTGGTGCTCGGCTCGGCGACGTACCGCGGCCGGGAATGGTTGCGGCTGCTCCTCCCGATCCGCCCCGACGGCACGACCGGCTGGATCCCCCGCAGCAACGTCGTGCTGACGACCACTCGATACTGGATCAAGGTCGACAAGGGCGCGCGGACCGTCACCATCTACTACCGCGGCAACGAAATCCGTCGCTTCCTGGCGGTCATCGGCAAGCCCGCCACGCCAACCCCAGATGGGCTCGCGGCGATCTGGGAACGCGACCCCCAACCCGACCCGCAGGGATTCCTGGGACCATGGGCGATGCCGCTAACCGTTCTATCCAACGCGCTATTCAACTTCGGCGGCGGCCCCGGCCGCATCGCGATCCATGGCCGCGACGGCGCGAGCCTCGAAAACCCACTCGGGTCAGCCGCTTCCCACGGCTGCGTCCGGATCGACAACGACGAGATCGACTGGATGGCCGCGCACATCAAGTCCGGAACACCAGTCGAGATCACAGGCTGAGTGCAGTAAGCCGGACGTTCTCTGCCGGGTGCGCGCGGGTCCTACGAGCGAGTTGCTGCCCCGCGCGTTGCGAACCGTCCGGCGTGCAGGCACGTATTGACGTCATGAACGTCGACGGCGAGAGCCGTCGGAGCGTTCTCGACCCTCATCTAAATCGACCCGGAAGCCACATGCCTACTTGCACGACTTGCCACGCCGCGACGATCGCCGCGGTCGAGTCCGTTTCGTCCATTCGCGGCGTTGGCGTTGGTGTCGCCGGCCCGCTGTCGCTGGCGGAACAGGAGCGGTTGTTTGAGCCGTGCGCCCGGTGGGGTCGCGGCGGGCCAGGAGGGCGGTCCGCCCGTGAGCATTGACCAGGGGACGCGGAGGCGGATGGGTGCCTACCTGCTTGGCGAGGTACTCGGGCGTGGTGGTATGGGCGTCGTCTACCGGGCAAGGCATGTTCATCTCGGGCGCGAGGTGGCGGTGAAGGTCCTCGCCCCGGAGCTCGCCGGCCACGAGGATTTCCGCGAGCGGTTCTTGAGGGAGTCGCGTTTGGCCGCGTCGCTCGATCACCCGAATGTGGTCACGGTGTATGACGCCGGTGATTTCGAGGGGATGCTGTACATCGCGATGCGGTACGTGGAGGGCACCGATCTGGCGAAGTTCCTAGCCGAGCATGGCCCGCTAGCGCCCGCGACGGCCCTGTCGATGCTGGATCAGGTCGGCGCGGCGCTCGATGCCGCCCATCGGGTGAGGCTCGTCCATCGGGACGTCAAGCCGGCGAACGTGCTGCTCGCCTCGGGGCATTGTTACCTGACCGATTTCGGCCTCACCAAACGAGCGAGCGCGACCGACGCGTCCGCGGCGCTAACCAGGACCGGAGAGTTCCTCGGGACCGTCGCCTACGCGGCACCGGAGCAGATCGAAGGCCGAGCCCTCGATGGCCGCGCCGATATCTACGCCCTCACGTGCTTGCTCCACGAGTGCTTGACCGGCGCTCGCCCTTTCCCGAGGGAGTCGGAGCCGGCGATCATCTACGCTCACCTCTGCGACTCACCTCCGCGCCCGACTGAGCTGCGCCCCGAGCTTCCGCGGGGAATCGACGGCGTCGTGGCGAGGGGCATGGCGAAACTGCCCGCCGAGCGGTATCCGACTTGCTCCGGGTTGGTCGCCGCGGCGCGCGAAGCGCTCAACGAGGCTGACCCTCGGAGTGATGCACCGGCCGTCGAGGCTCCATCCACACGCCGTGCCCACAGCAGATCGCACTCCCGGCTCGCTGCCACCGTGGTATCGAGCGACGGCGCAGATAACACGCGAACCGTCATGGAGTCCCGCGGCCCCGCCCGCCGAGGACGGCGGCGAGTGGTGCTCCCCGCGGTCGTGCTCGTGGGCGTCGCGGCGGTCGCGTTGGCGATCGCCCTGCTGAGCTCCGGCGGACCCAGTGCCCATAAGCGCATCGAGGGCCAGACGAAACTTGCTGGCAGCCGTCCCCAGGTGGCGGAGACGGCCCACGTGGTCGGCAACCCGATTCAGGTGGGAAGCGAGCCGACCTGGGTAGATGGAAGCTCCAGCCTTCTGTGGGTCGCCAACTTCGGCGGTTCGACGGTCACGCGTGTCACGCCGGACGGAAAGGTCCGCACCGACATCCAACTCCAGCCGGCGCCGTTTGCGGTCCTCAAGATAGGAGGCACATTCTGGGTGTCGAGCGCCGACGCGGGGGTAGTCACGCCGATCAGCGTCGCTACCGGCCTGCCCGGGAAACCGGTCGCGGTCGGGGACAGGCCTGAGTGGCTGACCGGCGATGAGAATGGGCTGTTCGTCTCTAACGCCGCGTCAGACACGGTCAGTGTCATCAACCCTCGCACCGGCGCGCTGGTCGGTCCGCCGATTCGGGTGGGAAGCGTTCCCCGAGGAATCGCCTTCAGCGGCACTGCTGTTTGGGTCGCGGACTCGGGCGACGACGACGTCGACCGCATCGTCGATGGCCAAGTCACAAAAACGATTGCTGTGGGGCATCGTCCGATTGGGGTGGCCGTTGGGGGAAACGCTGTGTGGGTAGCCAACGAACTCGACAACACGGTGTCGCGCATCGACCTGGCCGAGGACACCGTAAAGACGATCCGGGTCGGCAAGGCTCCGTTCGCGGTCGCCTTCGGGCTCGGGTCCGCGTGGGTCACGAACAGCGGCGACGACACCGTCACACGCCTCGACGCGTCCACGGGAGACCCGATCGGAGGGTCGATTACGGTCGGCCGAGATCCAACCGGCATCACGGTCATCGGGAAAGCTGTGTGGGTCACTAACAGGCGCTCGAACACGGTCCAAGAAATCGCGCCCTGAAACGCTTGAGGAGCGCGACGAGTGCCGCTTGCTTACATGTCATGCCAGCATGACCGTCGGGCGACGTGGCGGGAGCCGCGCGGTGCCCCCATGGAATAACGGCGCACCACCGAATCCGACGCGGTCGGACTACCGCAGAACCGTTTCCGGCGGTGACCCGTAACTACAAGCAAAAGCAGGAACATCACTGCAGAACGTAAGGAAGTGCTCAGATGTCCGCATCGTCAGACACCCGCTCGCGTCGCGACCTCGCCGCCGTCTCCGACCTCGATGGCACGCTCGGCCAGCTCGAGCGGCGGTTGCGTGGCCTGACTCGGGAGCACGCACAAGTCCTCGATCTCGACGCCTTCCGGCGCCAGATCAGCGACCCGCCACCGAAGAGCCAGAGCGGTGCCGATCGCGAGGGCGAACTGAAGGAAGAGCTGAACCTCGCCTTCACCGATCTTGGCGCCGTCGCGCTCGCGCTCGTGCATCACGGGGCGCTCACGGACAAGCGTCTCGTCGCCGGCGTGCAGCGGATCCGCCAGCTCACCATCGACCTGGACGCGATTTCCGAGGTTCGTCTGGACGAGTTTCGCAGCGGATCCTAGTCGCCGCAGGGGCCCCGCTAGTCCCCTGCGGACCGGACTCCCGCCGCCATACGGTGCGGGCGCCTGGGAGTTCACTTCGCCGATCCAGTCGGCGACGAAGGGACGGCCTCGGATCGCGGGTCACCGGTCGCTCCCCTACCCGTGCGATCCCTACGCTCAGTGCAACCTCTACAACGAACCTGGGGGGAGCTTCTACAAGATGCTGCAGGTGAACGTCATCGAATGCGATGACTACCTTCCGCCCGCGTGGTAGTGGTGCACCTGCGCTCCAAGGCAGAACGGGCGCCTGCTCCGTCTATGAGAGCGGCAGCGCTGGATCGCATGCTGATCGGCGCGAGTCAGCGGCCGACCCGGTAGCGAATGTGCGTCGCACGCGGGGAGGGGATCACCTCGACCGGCTGTAGGCCGGGGTCTTGCACTCCGTCGAACAGGCGTTCGCCCGCGCCGAGGAGAACGGGAACGACGTCGAGCATAAGCTCGTCGATCACGCCCGCCGCGAACGCCTGCCGCACGGTGGAGGCGCCACCGGCAATGTCGATGCCGACGTCGCCGGCCACCGCCTCCGCGCGCTCGAAGGCGACATCGAAGCCTTCGGTGATGAAGTGGAACGTCGTTCCACCCTCCATCGCGATCGGGTCGTGTCGGTAGTGGGTGAGAACGAACACAGGAGCGTGATAGGGCGGCTCGTCGCCCCACCACCCGCGCCAGTTCATGTCCCACTGGCCACGAACCGGGCCAAACATGTTGCGCCCCATCACGTACGCTCCGCGGGGCTTCATGAGCTCGTCGCGCGCGCGGGCGTCGGCTTCGTGGATGGGCTCGTCCAGGTGCCAGTGGTGGAGCTCCAGGCCGCCGACGCCGAGCGGGTTGTCGCGGCTCTGATCGGGGCCGGCGACGAAGCCGTCGAGAGAGATGGTCATGTGGCATGTGGTTGGTGTCATGCGAACCAAGACCACCCAATCGGCGAGAAATCATCGGTGGGGGAGGCCCTCGCGAAAGTTAGCGGTTGCGACACGTCCGGCCTCATCACCCGAATCGGATGAGCAGACGCCGCGGGCAGGCGCCGTCTATCGACGAGGCACTTCGACGGTCACATCGGAGCTACCGACGTCCTCGCCGGCCACGAGGTGATCGGTCGCCCACTTTCCGGTTTGATCGAGCTCAGTGGCGGCGCCGACGGCGGCGCGGCCAAGGGCATTGGCGTAGGTGGGAAACGAGAACGGCACGAGCGCGAGCTGGTCGACCCGCATGTTCGCGGCCATCGCGGTCGCAGCGACCTGCGCGAGCTCGACCGCCCGCTCGCCCACGATATGGCAGCCGAGGATCCGGCGGCTGTGGCGGTCGGCGATCAGTTTGCAAAAGCCCGTCGGGCGGCCGTCGATCGTCGGCCGCGGCAGCGCATCGAAACGCACCTTGGCAACGACTATCTCGTACGCGTTCACCGCCGTCGCCTCCGTCATGCCGACCGAGGCGTACTCGGGATCGGTGAAGCTGCCCACCGGGCTCACCGACGTGGGAAGGGTGGCCGTTGTCCCGGCCGCGGCGTTGGTCGCCGCCACAACCGCCTGCCGCGTGGCCTCGTGGACCACCATCGAAAGCCCGGTGACGTCGCCGGCAGCGTAGATGTGCCCCGCACTGGTGCGCATCTGATCGTCCACCTGAACATATCCGCGCTCGTCGAGTCGCACGCCGACCGCGTCCAGGTTCAGTCCCGCCGCGGCTCCCATCCAACCGACTGCGACCACGGCAACAGTCGCATCGATCCTCGTCCCCGGACCGCCGTTTGAACACACCACGCGCACACCGTCTTCGGATTGCTCAAAGCGCTCGATCCTCCTGGCGTCCTCTACGACCTGGATTCCGGAGGCTTTCAGGCCATCCCTGACCGCGTCGGCTACGTCCTCGTCCTCGGTCATGAGAATCCGCGGAGCGGCCTCTATCAGGTGGACGCGAGAGCCGAACGCGTTAAAGATCGACGCCACCTGTACGCCGGTCGCGCCGGCACCGACCACGACCATCGACGGCGGAGCGCCCGTAAGGCCCCAGGCGTCGCTGTGCGTCGCGGTCAGATCGAAGCCGTCGACCTCAAGCCGTCGCGGCACGCCACCGACGCAGACGATGAACCTACGCGCCCGCAGCCGCGGCGCGCGCTCGCCTCCGACCTCATTCGGGCCATCGAATCTCACGATGCCGGCGTGTTCGTGGATGGCCACGCCGGCTCGCTCGAGATCTTTGCGCAGCAGCGAGTGCGTGCGCACCTCCTCGACTACCTGCCGCACGCGAGCGAGTAGCAACTCATAGTCGAGTAACGGCTCGCCCGCCGCTATTCCGTAACGAGGCAGCTGCCTGGCCTCACGAATCAGTCGCGCAGCGTAGGCGAGCGTGCGCACGGGCACCGGCCCGTCGTTCGCCGCCATTCCCCCAAAATTGTCACGAGTAATAAGCGCGGTCCGCGCTCCAAGGCGAGCCGCCCGAAGGGCCGCGATGACACCGGCGGGCCCGGCACCGATCACCACCACATCAAACGCGCGCGGCGTCGAGTCATCCATCGCGACGATCGTCAGGCCGCTGCCCGGGGCAGGCATCCCCTGAATCGGATGACGTGCGTTCCCGCCGGTGATGCGACGATCGCGCAATGCTGGCGATCACCGTCACACCCGGGGAGCCTGGTAGCTCAGGCGTGGAAGAGGTTCCAGATCCGGACCCCAACGACGGCGCGTTGCTCGTCCGGGGCCGGCTGCTTGGCGTGTGCGGGACCGATCGCGAGATCGCGGCGGGCGCTTACGGCGAACCGCCGCCTGATCAAACGAAGCTGATCCTCGGCCACGAGGGCCTAGGCGAGGTGGTAGAGGCGCCCGCGGGCAGCGGGTTTGAGCGCGGCGACCTCGTCGTCGGGATCGTACGTCGCCCCGACCCGGCACCCTGCCCCGCGTGTGCTGCCGGGGAGTGGGACATGTGCCGCAACAACGGGTTCGTCGAACGCGGGATCGTCCGCCGCCACGGGTACGGCAGCGAGCATTGGAGGGTCGAGCCGGACTTTGCCGTGCCGATTCCCTCGCGTCTCGGAGACCTCGGTGTACTCCTAGAGCCGGCGTCCGTGCTGGCCAAGGCCTGGGATCAGGTGGACCGAATCTCCCAGCGCGCGTTCTTCGAGCGGGGCCGTGCGCTGATCACGGGCGCCGGGCCGATCGGGCTGATGGCTTGCCTGTTCGGGGTCCAGCGCGGCTACGAAGTGCACGTCGTCGACCTGGCGGTCGCGGGACCAAAGCGTGACCTTGTCGAGGCGCTCGGCGGTCGCTACCACGCCGGGGATGCCGCCGAACTCGACGTGGAGTTCGACGCGATCATCGAGTGCACCGGCTTCGGCGCGGTCGGGCGTTCGGCCGCAAGCCAGCTCGCCAGCGGCGGGATCATGTGCCTGACCGGGATCATGGACCCCACTCACGACTTCGACATCGACGCCACCGCTTTGAATCGCGCGATGGTGCTGAACAACCAGGTCCTGTTTGGCACCGTGAACGCCGGCCGACGCCACTGGCAACAAGCAGTCGGCTCGCTTGCCGCCGCGGACCGGGAGTGGTTGCACGGGCTGATCACGCGCCGCGTCCCACTCACGGGCTGGACCGAGGCGCTCGAGCGACAGCCCGATGACATCAAAGTCGTCATCGATCTGCGCGCATGACCGGCCGCGAGGTTGCCGCGTGGTCGCGGAAGCCCGGCCTCCTCAGCGAAGGGCCGCGCTGGCACGAAGAGCGCCAAGAACTGCTCTGGGTCGACATCCTCGGACGACAGGTGCACCGCGGAACCATCGGTGCCGACGGCGGCATCGAGCGCCTTGAGACCTTCACCGTCGACCGCCACGTCGGCGCGGTCGCGCCGGCGACCGGTGGCGGCTACGTGCTCGCGGCAGGACAGGGCTTCTTGTTCCTCGACGACTCAGGCGAGGTGCACGAGCTCGCGCAGCCTGAGCGCGGTCGAACCGGCGTGCGCATGAACGACGGGGCCTGCGACCCGCAAGGACGCTTCTGGGCCGGAACGATGGCCTACGACGAGTCGCCCGGCGCCGGCACGCTGTACCGCCTGGAGCTCGATGGAAGCTGCACCACAGTGCTCGAAGGTATGACCATCTCAAACGGCATCGGATGGAGCCCAGACGGCACCACGATGTACCTCAACGACAGCGGCACCGCATCCGTCTACGCATTCGGCTTCGACGGCTCGACCGGCGCCATCAGCGACCGGCGCACCGTCGTGCACATCGACCAGCCGAGCGTCGTGCCGGACGGACTCACCGTCGACGAGCAAGGCGGCATCTGGGTCGCGCTCTGGGGCGGCGGCGCGGTGAACAGGTACGAACCGGACGGAACCCTCCAGGCCAGCGTCGAACTTCCGGTCGAGCGCGCGACCTCGTGCGCATTCGGCGGACCCAACCGGGACATCTTGTTCGTCACCACAGCGCGTGTCGACCTGGACGAAACGGACCTCGCACGGCAGCCCGAAGCGGGTCGCGTATTCGCGATCGACGGACTTGGCATCCGTGGCCTGCCCTGCCTGCCTTACCGGGGCCTCCTGACGCCCTCATAACGCCCCAATAGGCGCGCCCCCAACCTTCGGCAAGGGTCGGGCGGCCTCCGTGGGGCGCGTTGGTTTCCTGTCGGTCCGCGTGGCCCATCAGGGGAACCTGCGCATCGTCGACGAGGTCAGGGTCGCCCGGATTCCCGGCACCAAACGCGTCTCCCGGTGACCTCTCCCGGCGACCGGCGCACGCCACGACGAGACGAACGTGTCCGCCATCGACCGATGAGCATCACATACGGTCTCGGGCTGTCACGCTGCTCCCGCTGAGATCCGAGGCACGGTCGTCCACCCAACCCAAGGAGGCGTAGTTCATGCAAATCGGCGCTGTGTACCCGCAGATCGAGCTTCGAGGAGACCCGAGTGCTGTGCGCCGACTCGGGCTCGCGGTCGAGGAGCTCGGCTTTGACTACCTCCTCGCCTACGACCACGTGCTCGGTGCCGTTCATGCCGATCGAACACCCCAGCTCACGGGCCCCTATACCGAGCACGACCCGTTCCACGATCCGTTCGTGATGTTCGCCTATCTGGCCGCCATCACCGAACGCCTCCAGTTCGCCACTGGGATCCTGATCCTCCCGCAACGCCAGACCGCGCGCTCGTCGCGCGCCAAGCAGCCGATCTCGATCTTCTATCCGGGGGTCGACTGCGGCTCGGTGTCGGGATCGGCTGGAACCACGTCGAATACGAAGCGCTCGGGCAGCAGTTCCGTACCCGCGGCGCCCGTCAAGAGGAACAGATCGGACTACTCCGCCGGCTCTTCACAGAAGACGTCGTCGACTTCTCCGGCCGGTTCGATCGGATCGACCGCGCCGCGCTCGTACCCAAACCGACGCGGTCCATCCCGATCTGGCTCGGTGGATCCTCCGAGGCGGCATACGATCGAGCCGCGCGTCTCGCGGACGGCTTCATATTCATCGGCGGGGACATCGACCACACCATCGACGCCTGGACTCGGCTGCGCGACCGCGTGCGGAGCCTCGGCCGGTCTGTCGAGGAGTTCGGCGCGGAGTATGTCGTACGCCCGCAGAACCCCCCGGGCGATCTCACGGCCGAGATCGATGCCTGGCGCCAGGCAGGCGGCACGCACCTCTCGGTGGTCACCATGGGCCTCGGCTTTGACGCCGTCGACGGCCATGTCGGTTACCTCGCATCGGTCGCAAATGCGCTGGGCTTGTCGTGATGGCTGCCGGCGGGTGACTAACAACGCGCGCTGGCAGGAAGTCGGATTTTCAGCACTCTCCAGACGCGACCCAACGATGGCCGGTTCCCTCCAAGTCGCCAACAGGGGACCGCTGTTCATGACGCCGCCCCGCCGTTCGAACTTGAGAACAGTCGAGGCCGAAGCAGGCGATGGCGATCGTCCAGACGTCGCCCAGGGAGTCGTTCGGCAAGCGCACCTGTGAGGTCAAGAGGGAAAGCGGGACCGGCCGGTGACTCGTCCACGAGGCCGCCGGGTAACGCCCGCTCAAGCAACGCCACCCACGACTGAGCCGCGGCTTGAGGCATGAGACGATGTCGATCATGCGGTCGACCGAATACGTCGAAGGCAGGCCCGGGCAGCTCCGGCTCGTGGCGGCGATCGCAGGCATCGTGGTGGCGGTGGATGCCGTGACCAAGGCGATCGCTGCTCATGCCCTGGCCGGACGGGGCGCCGTGAACCTGCTTGGCGGGCACTTCCACCTCGAGCTGTATAGGAATTTTGCGGGCCCGGGCAACCTTCTGCGCGGGCATCCGGTGCTCGTCTCTCTCCTCAGCCTGACTGCCGTGGGGCTGATCCTCGTCGCGGCGTGGTCGGTACGCACTACCAGCCATGCGGTCGCGATTGGCCTGCTGCTGGGCGGGGGGATTGGCAACCTTCTGGACCGGCTCCTTCGCGCCCCGGGACCGCTGCGCGGCGGAGTTGTCGATTGGATCAAGCCCACCCTGTCGGGCGGCACCCTCAATCTCGCCGATCTAGCGATCAACGCCGCCGTGATCACGATTCTCGTCGGATGGGCACTCGGCTGGCTCCGCCAGCGCCGCGACCGACGAGGCGAGCCGTCGCCGGCATAGTCCTTGGGCGGTGCAGCACCATCGACTCGCGGACCGAGCTGAGGCACCGCTTGGCGTCGGCGATGATTGTGGGGAGATGTCTGGTGTCAGGCCGTAACGACCGCTCGGTGAGATGGCTGCCGGGGCTCAACGGGTAGGCCGACTGGCGATCATCGTGCTCGGTACCGCGATCGGGTTTCCGATGTTCGTCGGTGGCTTGCTGGCCGACGTACCGGTGCTCGTCGTCTTGGCGATTGCCGGGCTCGGTATCGGTTCGGCGTTACTTGCCGCCCGCGTACGCTTCGGCCAGGTCGCGATGACGCTGTCGCTGCCGATGGTCGGCGTGGGGCCGAGCTACCCCGATCTCGGAGAAGCTGCTGGCCTGGCTGGGCTCATGGTGCTCGGCTCGGTGCTGCCGGCGCCACGGCGGCGGCGGTCGGCTTCTTGCTCGATCTGGAACACGTCGGCTGGGCGTGCGCAGCCGCGCTATTGGTGATGCGACCGGCGGCCGAAATGCAACGACTCCGAAGCGTCGGCAGGATCATCGCGGTCGCGATCGGCGCGCTCGCGGCGATCGGTTTGGTGCGACTGAGCCCGGCGGCGTGGGTGTACAGCCTGGCCGCCATCGCCGCCCTAGCCGCCTGCGGTGCCACACACCGCAGCCGCTGGTACGTGACCCCTGCCTTCACGACATTTCTTGTCTTTCTGCTCCTGCTCTATTCCCGTCCGCAGGACGCCGCGTCACGTTTCGACGAGCGCCTTCTAGAGACCGTCCTGGGCGTAGGAATCGCCTACGTCTTCGGCCTCGCACTCCCAGTGCTCGCCCAACGACAACGCCTAAGCGACGACTGACCAACCCCTGAGCGGCTCCCACGGGTCTAGCGGGGCATCGGCCCATTGTCGGATCTCGATCCGTTTCAGGAGACAGCTCGAGACGGGCGCCTGACCGTAAGCGGGGCTGTCGGGACCGGGGCGACTTCTTTGCACGCGCGGCTGGTCGCGTTCGTCGTGTTGCAGCGACTTAGCATTTCAGTGAATTACCCGGCCACCGGCGGCGCGAGGTCGAACCTGTTTGCGTCGCCGGCTGTTTGGCGGCTCGGCCGCCGATCGATGTCACCGGCTTCTGAGAGGTGCGTGGAAGAATGGCGACATGCCGGAGACCGAGAGCGGCGCTTTGGAGCGGGGGCGGGAGGCGTTCGAGCGGCGGGCATGGGGGCCCGCGTTCGACGAGCTGCGCTCCTGCGATGCAAATATGTCGCTGCTTCCTGAGGACCTTGAACGGTTAGGCGAGGCCGCCCGCTGGTCGCGCCATTTCGATGTGATGCTCGACACGTTCGAGCGCGCCGCGGCCGCCTATGAGAGAGTCGGGGATCGTAGGTCCGCGGCGCGGGTGGCGGTGAAGCTGACGATTGAGCACCATGCACGGCGCGGCGACGCGCTCGCCGCCGGCTGGGTCGCGCGCGCGGGGCGGTTGCTCGAGGGCGAGCCGGCATGTCGCGAGCGTGGCCTGGTCTTGATGTGCGTTGCGCAGGGCATGTTCTTGGGAGGTAACGGGCCGGCGGCGCTGGAAGCCAGTCAGGAGATGGTCGAGCTCGGCCGCGAACTCGAGGACCGCGACATCGAGGCTTTGGGGCGCCTGTCGTTGGGGCACGCGCGCCTGCTCGGCGGGGAGGTGAAAGAGGCCACGGCGCTGATCGACGAGGCCATGGCCGCCGCACTGGGCGGCGGACTCGAACTGTGGACGACGGGACAGATCTTCTGCTCGACGATCTTCGCGTGCCGCAATCGGGGCGACTGGGGTCGGGCCGGCGAGTGGAGCGTCGCGTCGCTGCGCTGGTGCGAGCGGCAGTCGCTGAGCGGATTCCCGGGGCTTTGCCGGTTCCACCAGGCCGAGGTGATGCGGTTCCGCGGCGAACTCAATCGCGCCGAACGCGACGCGAGCGAGGCGGTCGACGAGCTGCTGTTGGCGGCGCCCCGCTGGGCCGCCTGGGGGTTGCATGAGCTCGGCGAGATCCGCCGCCGACGCGGTGACCTGAACGGGGCGGCCGAGTCGTTTCGGCACTCTGCAGAGCTCGGCTTTGACCCCCAGCCCGGCCTGGCGCTTCTGCGCCTCGACGAGGGGAAGCCAACCGTCGCGCGGCGGGCGATATTGGAGGCTCTGGCAGACGAAAACGGATTGGCGCGCGAGGGCCGCTGGCTGGTCCTACCGGCAGCGGTCGAGGTCGCCATCGCGGCAGGCGACGCCGACCTCGCGCGTTCCGGGCTCGCGACGCTGGAAGAGCTGGCGGAATTGCTTGATACGACTGCGGTGCGCGCGGCAGCGATGGTGGCAAGCGGACGAGTCGCGCTGTTGGAATCTCGGACCGACGACGCGGTCCGAGACCTTCGACGGGGGGTGCGCATGTGGTCCGAGATCGACGTCCCGTACGAGGCGGCGCAGGCGCGCGAGCTCCTGGCCGGCGCTTACGAAGACCTGGGAGACCCGGACTCCGCCGAGCTGGAGCTGACGGCCGCTCGAGCGACCTTCGAGCGCATCGCGGCCGAGGGCGCCGCGCGTCGCCTGACGTCGCGTCTCTCCAGATCTGGTGCTGCCCAGCACACGGCCGTCAGGACGTTCATGTTCACCGACATCGTCGACTCGACGCGCCTCGTCGAGACGCTCGGTGACGAGCAATGGGAGTCGCTCCTGGACTGGCACGATCGTACGCTGAGGGCGTGCTTCGAGGCCCTAGCCGGCGAGGAGGTCAAGCACGAGGGCGACGGCTTCTTCGTCGCGTTTGCTGAGCCCCGGAGCGCCCTTGAGTGCGCATGTTCGATCCAGCGCACACTGCGCGATCACCGGCGCGAGCACGGGTTCGCACCACGTCTTCGCATCGGTATCCATGCCACCGGAGCGACCGATCGCGGCGGCGACTACGTCGGCCGCGGAGTACACGAAACCGCCCGAATCGCGGCGGCGGCCAGCGCAGGCGAAATCATCGCGAGCCATAACACGCTCGAGGCGGCAGGCAACGCGTTCCGTGTCCTGAACGAGCGATCACTTCAATTGAAGGGACTCGCCGAACCAGTCAAGGTGGCCACCGTCGACTGGTCGGGCGGCTAGCGGTATTTCCGGGCTGGGCGATGATCAAAGGGTTGCTAGCGAGTTACCGCGTTTGACACGTTCCGCCTTCCTGCCGAAGGCAACGACTGCCGAGGGACACGACAACGTAGCTGCGTTCTCTGGAGCCCGGCCACCACTGCGCCGAATCGGGTCCCGGACGCCGCGACCTGGCGCGTCGGGCGATCGCGCGCACCTGCTGGCCACGTCAAGGAGGCGTTCAGCGTCGGCAGGTTAGGTGCGCGCCGCGGATTGAAGGCGGATCCCGGAGCGGTCCACGGCGCGCGCCACGCTCAAGCGTGGGCATCGCGGATCGGTCGTCCTGGCTCATCGGTCGTAGCGCTCGATCTGTCCCAGGTGCTCATCCGCTCGATCGCCGCGCCGACGTGCGTGAGATATCGCTTGACGGCCGTCTGTGCGGAGGACTCGGTTGCGTGGTCGGGAAGCGCGCGCATCACGTTCAGGCGGCTCGCGGCCATCCAAGCAGCGATGTCGGGCTCGCTCAGCCACCGCGCCTCGGTCCTCCACATGGTGCACATCAGCCGCGGCCAGTCCTCGATCCTGCTGGGGTAGGGGGTGGACGGGCAAAGCCGGTTCTTCTCCGCATCGTCATCCCGGTGAGCCTCAAGGAACCCGATGAGGGCTGCGTTGAAACAGGGCGAGAGGTATCGCACCTGTTGGAGCACGATCCGGCCAGGCTGGAAGACCGATGTGGCCGGGGCGTTGTTCAGACCGAGCGCGGTGCAGTCCACGTGAAGGACGCCCGGGCCGGTTCGCGCCTCTCCGCGCTCGAGCACGATCCGATCAGTCTCGATCCGCCGCACTCGACCCAGCCTGACGACATCCCCGATCTCGCGCAGGGCGTCCACCTCGCCCGCGCTGAGCATCGTGCCTCGATACATACTCGCCGGCCAAGACGGGTCGATACGCACGAGTCTGCCCGACGCCTCGAGCCGCTCGAACAGGTCCTCGATGTCGGCCGCGCTGGCCGCCGCTTCGGCATCGAGAGAGAGACCATCCATGACCGCGGCCACCTGATCCAGCGGCTGCCAGTGCCGGCGGTCGTAGAACCAGGCATCGCGCGGGCGAATCCAGCAGATCCGGTCTGGATCAACGCCGTTCTCCAGCAGCCAAATGCACGCGTCCGCGGCCGTCTTGCCGGACCCGAGCACGGCATACGACGAGGCCGCATGGGCGGCCGTCGGCAGGTCGTTAACCGGAACGACCCGGGCGCCCGCCGCCACCCCAAACGGGAGGACGTGCGTGGCGGGGATCGACGCCTCCAGGTATCGCGCGTCGACGACCTTGCGACGCGCCACGACATCGTGGACCTCTCCGGTTCCCAATTCTCGGACGTATTCACCGTCGCGTCCGCCGTCCAGGTGCTCATGGCCCGTGAGCACGCGGACCCGGCCTGTCTGCACAAGCCGGTCGGCCGCCTCGGCGAAGTACTCGCGGACTTCCCTGCCGCTCGCCCGTTCGTAATACCCGGCGTTCTCGCCCGCCTCGTCGATCCCGTCCTTGCCCAGCATCAGCGAATTCACGCCGTAATACGCCGAAGGCGTATGCAGACGAACGAACGGATACGCGTGCAACCAATGACCGCCCGGCGCCGCTTGTCGGTCAACCATCGTCACCTCGACATCCGACTCGGCCACCAAAGCATCGACGAAGGCAAGGCCCGTCGCGCCCGCCCCCACAACCAGATAATCGGTATCGACAACCACCTCGCGCCCGCGGACCACCTCGCCAAATTCTCAAAGGCCCACCATAAGCCATATCCCCTACGGTGAGAAGTTGCGCCCGGTCATAAGAGCAGGTCTCGCCGCGATCCAAGGCGACGAACCCGCAAATCGCCCCGAGCGGACCCGACGGCGATCGCTGCTGACACCCGTCCTCACCGACGGCAGGTGGGCTCTCGGGCGCGGGCTCACACGTCGCCGCGTCGCCACCGACTTCGAACCGAGTTGTGGCGATCACACAACCCCGGTGATCGCGGCGACCCGACGGTCGGCTATCGCTCCGCCAGGAGCAGCACAGGCGCGGGACGGCCGCGAGCTCGCTACTTGTGCGGACGACTTGGGGCAGCCTTGGGCCGAGCGTCGGCGCCGACACCCGACAGTTCTGCAAGTCTGTTGTTGATGTTGATTGTTGTTGTTCGAGGGATTGATCTCAACCGCCGGGCAGAGAGAGTTGTTCGTAGTTGGCTGGGGAGAGCATTCCTAGGCCTCGCTCACCCCCTCCGCGCGCAGCACCCAGATCGCGTCCTTCACAGCCTCGGTCAGATAGTGACCCCTCGGCATCTCCGCACCTCACCTCGTTCCTCAGCGAATCGGTGACTCTCTCGGGTCGTGCGGCGGCAGCCTGAAACCGCCCACTCGCGCGGGCATGGGGAGACGGGCACCGTTCGTGACCGCATGTGTCCCGAGAGGAGCAGCGCGCAGCCCCGTTGTCGGTGTCGACACCGTGACTGCTTCGCTCCCCGAGCAGCGATGTGATGATGGTGAGCAGGATCGCCATCGTGCAGACGCCCGGGGGTTCGGCCCAATTAACACGGCCTCATACGCCGCTGATCGGAACCGGTGGAGTCTGACCAGCACGACCCTTTCGCGCACAGGCGCGTATTGCTGCTGCCCAGGCCGACCCCGAGAGTCAGGCGCCCGCGGCTGAGGCGGTCGAGCGCGACGGTCTCGCGGGCCTCCTTCTGCACGCGCCGGCGCAGGAGCGGCGTGACCGTCGGGCCGAGGCGCACGCGGTCGGTGTGCGCGGCGATCACGCTGAGCGCCACCCACGGGTCGGCCACCGCGCGGATGGGCGGGCGGTAGACGACGTGATCCCACAGGAACACGCCGTCCCAGCCGCCCGCCTCGGCGGCCACCGCCAAGTCGACGAGCACGTTCGGGTCCGACAGCTCATCGAATGCGGCCAGAAATAAACCCCGGCGCAGGGGGCGGGCGTCGCTCACGTCGACCGATCATGACGCACGGAACGCGCCCGCGCCCCCGGCTGAGATGGGCCGGATGGCGGTGCACCTGCTCGTGCGCCTGCTGGGGAACCAGCGGATCGAGGCGCTCCACGTCGAGCGCGAGACGAAGCTCGTCATGCGGGAGTCGACCGCGTCGGTGGCGGTCGGCCCCGGCGCGTGACGGCGGGCTGGGAAGCGGAGCCCGCCCCGGGGGTGGCGAGAGGCCACCCCCTAGGGACGGACGTCCGTCAGATCAGCGCCAGCGGCCGAAGAACGACTGCACGTACTGGTTGGGTGAGCCCACGCCAGTGGCGTCGTCGTAGCCGCGGGTGGCGAGCAGCGTGGCATTGCCGTCGCTGCTCTGTCCGCCGTTGATCCCCATCGCTCGGAGCCAAGTCACCAGCGGTCCGGTCGCGGTGTACGGGTCCGTGTAGTTGTTGCGGACCTCGAACTCGGGAGACGGGCTCTCGGTCACATCATGGAACGCGGAAGTCCCGTACCGGCTGTAAATGACCGGATTGGCGAAGCCCAGGTCATGGCCCGCCGCCTGCTGGGCGTCGGCTTCGATTCCGGCGAACACCGGGCTGGCCACGCTGGTGCCTCCGATCCGGCTCAGGTCGAACCCGTAGGTCTGACCGTTGGGCTGCAACTCGGTCTCGCCGACGAGCACTCCTGTGCTCGGGTCGGCCAGCGCCGAGACATCGGGAGTGACGCGCATCGGGGTCGTGGTTGACCCTTCGGGAACGTCCGTGGCCAAGCCGTAGGGCACGACGCCTCGCTGGTACCACGGCTGGGTGAACGCGGTGCTGACACCACCACCGCCCGACCCGTCGTAGTACCAGTTGTTCGCACCGGTCCCGTACGTCGGCGGGAACGGGAGCGTCCACGAGTTGCCGTCCGCGGACAGTGGATTGAGCAGAGTCCCCCATGGGAGCTCCCACTCGTAGTTGTTGAACTGTCCGATCGCGAGGCTGGTGCCGCCGACCGAGGTCACCCACGGGCTCGAGTCCGGCCAGTCGGCCTGGATCTTGTCCGAGCCCGAGTCCTCGACGGCCGGGTCCTCGTAGCCGCTGTCGCCGGCGGAGAACATGAACCCGATCCCCTCGATCGCGCCGATCTGGAACACCTGGTCATAGACGTTCGTGAGGGTGGCGCTGTCGTAGGTCTCACCCCACGAGTCGGTGACGATGCTGGCCAGGTGCCGGTTGACGATGAGGGCCAGCGCCGCGAGCAGACCCGGATCGGTGCAGTCCTCCGCGCCGACGTAGCGGACGTTGGCGTTCGGCGCCATCCCGTGCACCTGCTCGACGTCGAGCGTCTCCTCGCCGTACCAGCCCGAGGCGTCGCACTCATCGGCTGCCGTGTCGTCCCACGTACTCGACAGATACTGCTGATACTGCCCGGCGCGGAATGGCTGGTTGTCGGTGACCCGCGAGAACTGATTTGCGTCCGACAGCATCGTGGGCGACGCGTACGCGTCGGTGATCGCGACCGTCTGTCCGGCGCCGTTCATCCCGGAGGACGCGACGCCATAGGCGCCACGAACCTGTTGCGGCGTGTAGCCCGTTACGTTCCACGGCCAGTGGACCCCGTCGGCCGTTGGTTCGTTGTTGGCCTTGAGCTGCCCGTAGAAGCTCGAAGTCGGCGGAGCCACCCAGTAGTTCTGGGGCGGCGGCGGGAGTTGATCCTGGGGCTTCACGTAGTCGTGGGCCGTGTCGAGCCCCGAGACCGCCAGCACGTCGCCGGAGAGCGAACTTGGGACGGTCGCCGCGGCCTGCGGCGCGCGTGCCGTCTGGCCGGTCGGGTCGGTGTAGTTGGCGAAGGAAACGCCAAACGCCTGGCTGGCCTGGGCCACCGTGCCGGTCACCAACACGTATCCGGCGGCCCCGCCCGTCACACCGGTGACGGTCAGGCCATTACTGGTCAGCCAGGACTTCACGGCGTCGACCTCGGCGCTCGTCGCGCCGAAGCGAGCCTGGGCCTGAGCCGGCGCCAGGTAATCGCCGTACGACGCGTTGCTCGGATCGGAGACCGCCGACGCGTACGCGGCCAAACCGGACGGATCCTGACTGGCCAGGTAGACCCGCAGGTTGACATCACCCGTGGTGACGGCCGGAGCCGTCGCGCCCGCGCGGCTGACCGCCCAAGCCGGATGGGTGCCGGGAATCGCCGCCCGGCCAGGAGCCGCGGCGGCACTGCCGGCTGAGACAAAGCCACCGAGAACCGCCACTGTGCCCGCTAGGGCGGAAGCGATCCCACGGTGGCGCAGGAGCATGGACATGCCACACCTTTCCTCAGAAGGGTCATTGCGACGCACCGGCGATCGGCCCTCGCCCCGCGTGCCTTGCGGACCGCATCCTCTCACACGGCCCGCGAACACGCCAGCGGAGATCGAGGAGGGCATGCTGGTTTCCCTGCGGAGGGACCGTGCCACTTCGGTGACCGCTCCAGGCGTAAACCGGCAGCGCCGTCGGCCGCCGCCGAGACCTGCTCTGCGACTGCCACGGGTATGTCGGGCAGCGCCGGCCACTCCCCTCCGTCGCGCGGAAAGCGCGCAACGCGACCGCGAGCACGCGACGGCGAGCTCGATCCGCCCTGCGCTAGCCAGGAGATTCGAATCCTGCAAGCACCAGAGCAGCAGCGCCCCGGCCGGCAGGCTCACTGCCGGTATCGGACGACAATCTCAGCAGCGTCGCAACCTTCCGGCAGCCCGGCGCCTCTGGTCTGAGAGCGGTCGCCGGAGCGTCGTCGAGGTCGCCCCTGGCAGGACACGGAATGTCGCCGTAGGAATCGTCCGGTGTGGGGAGGCCGATGCAGCAAACCAGTCGTCAGCGATGCGCGGTGTTCATGCCAGGTACGCCTCTGCGCGAGCTGCCGTCAACCCTCGACTACCGCGGCGGAACGGGTAAGGACGGTGATGTCCGCGTTGACTGCGTCGGACGCACGAGCCGCGCAAGGCTCGTGCTGGTCCGGGTGGGCGACGAGATGGTTTTGACCAGGCCCGCACGTCCTCGCCCGTCGGGAGGCTGGACGGGGGCACTGCCGAACTTTCTTCCCGATGGACGAGAGAAGTGCGCGCTGGCAGAGGCGATTCAACGTCCCGGTGATCGTCGCGGCACTCGCGACAGTGCCGCTGTTGGTGCTCGAGCAGAGCCACCATGCCGAACCGCTGCAGACGATCCTCGAGGTCAGCGACTGGATCGTCTGGGGGGTCTTCGCACTCGAGCTGACGGTGATGCTGGCAGTCGCCCCGTCGCGGTGGGGCTACGTGCGAGCACATCCTCTCCGTGTGACCGTCGTTGTGTTGACGGTGCCATTGTGGTCTGCGGCGTTGCAGTCGCTCAGGGTGCTTCGCCTTCTTCAGCTCATACGGCTCGCACGGATTGGCCCGCTCGTGCGACGAATGTTCACGCTCGACGGGATCCGCTACGCGGCTGTGCTCTCTGGAGTCGTACTCCTTGGGGGTGCGGAAGCATTCGCGGCAGCGGAGAACGTGTCGCTTGGTACCGGGATCTATTGGGCGCTACAGACGATGACCACGGTGGGCTACGGCGACGTCCCCCCGAAGACACCCTTGGGCAAGGTGATCGCGTGCATCCTGATGGTCGTCGGGATCGGATTCTTCGCGTTGATCACGGGCGCGGTCGCGCAACGGTTCCTGTCGACTGAGATCGAAGAAGTGGGAGAGGAGATCGAAGCCAGTGAGGCGGAGATCCTGGAACAGATCGAGGTGCTTGGCCGACAGCTGCAGACCCTTGAGGCGACCGTGCGCCGGCGCGCGCGGGCGCGTGGGCACTGATCCCGGGGGACGCTCCTACCGAGCGCGCTGGATGTTGCGACTACACGGTGACTGAGCCGCGGCGGCGGTGCGCAAAGCGGCAGCTGGCGGCCTGGACGCGGCGCCGCTGTTCTCGCCCACTGGTAGTTGGAAGGTGGGCCGGCTCCGGAGTATCGTCTCCGCAGAGCGGAGTTTGTGAATCCGCGGGACGAGTGACGATGCGCGTGGCCCGCTGGTTGTGTTGGCTTCGGTACCGGGTTGCCCGGCGCCAGTGTGCCGCTGCCTTGCTGACCTCGCTCGTCGTCGCCGGGTGCGGGGCGACGGCGCCGACTAAGACGACCGCCTCCGCGACGACGGCCCACCTCGAGCGAACCGAGCCAGCAGCCGGCCCAACGGCGACCACGACCCGCTCATCGGCCAGGACGTCGCCGGCCGCGACGACCACCCGTGGCCAACCGTCGGCGCAGACTGGGACGGCGTTGGCCGCGCTCGAGGCCCTGCCGGTCAAGGGCCGCGCGCCGAAGACCGGGTACAGCCGGGACCAGTTCGGCGACGGGTGGGCGAGCGTGGCGGGGTGTGACACGCGGGATCGGATCCTGGCGCGCGACCTGACCCGGAAGACGTATGTCGCCGGGGAGGACTGCCGGATCCAAAGCGGGATTCTGCGCGACCCGTACACAGCGGAGACAATCATGTATGTCCGCGGTGGCGCGTCCGAGGTCGACATCGACCACGTCGTCGCGCTGGGGGACGCGTGGCAAAAGGGGGCTCAGCAGTGGTCGCAAGGCCGCCGCGAGATGTTCGCCAACGACCCACTCGAACTACTGGCGGTGAGCTCGACCGCGAACCGGGCCAAAGGGGACGGTGACGCCGCGACGTGGCTACCGTCCAACAAAAGCTTTCGCTGCGACTACGTCGCACGCCAGATCGCCGTCAAGCAGAAGTACGGGCTCTGGGTCACGCCTGCCGAGCACGACGCCATGGCCCGCGTCCTGTCGAGGTGCCCCGGACAGAAGCTGCCAAAGAGCAGCCTCCAGCCACCTTCCGTCGCATCGGCACAGCCCGCGATTCCCGTCCGCCAGTCCCAGACGCGGACATCCACCGCGCCCGCCAACGCGAACTCCGGTCAAGGTCACGTCTTCGCCAACTGCGCCGCCGTCCGGGCGGCAGGCCTCGCCCCGCTACGGGCCGGTACCCCGGACTATCGCGCAAACGAGCGACTCGACCGGGACAAGGACGGTCTCGCGTGTGAGTAGCCCGCCGCAGCCGGCGCCCAGTGAGTTGCTAATGCCGACCGCCCTTGGACGACCGATGAAAATCAACGGCTGCGCTGCGACTGTTTGACGGAATTTGCGTCTGATTTCGGGCCGAGGTATGTCGCAGGAGTTGGCTGAGTAGGGGGCTTAGATCCTCTCGTGTGCTCGGTGGTGCCGCTCGTGACCCGGCTTTGGGCATGGTGGGGTTCGTCGAGGGGTTGTCGACGTCGGCCGGTGGCGTTAGGTTGTGTGGTGGGCGCGAGCCGATGACGTGTCGAAGAGCAGGCGTCTGGAGCTCGTGAGCCTGCCGCGCGACTTTGCCCTTCGAGGGCCTTGATTATGCGCGCTCCAGTGTCACGCTCGCGCCCGCCTTCTTGGTCTTGGGGCTGGTTGCCCGCCAGTCGGCGATCGAGCGCTTGTAGGAGGTCTCGGCCTGCGCGGCGAGCGCTTTCTCGGCCTGGCGCATCCGCTCGCGGGTGGCCCACACGCCGGAGGGTTTGCTCTTGCGGGGGGCGCCGGCGGTGATCTCGAGCCGCCGCAGCTTCAGCTCGGTCAGTGAGGACTGCTGGTGCGCGTAGTCCTCTTCGCGGGTGAGCATGCAGTAGAAGAGGACGGCGAGCTTGCGCGCGACGGCGACGACCGCTGCGTTGTGGCCGCGGCGGGCGCGGATCCGCTCGTAGAAGGCGTGCATGGGCCCGGGTTGCTGGGCGACTGAGCGGGCGGCTTCGACCAGCGCCCACCGCGCTCGCGGGGAGCCCTGTTTGGAGATCCGTCCGCCGCGTGCCGGTCCTGAGCCTGACTGGTAGACCCGCGGGTCAAGGCCCAGGTAGGCGACCACCGGCCGGCCTTGACGGTCTCATCCTCGACGTCTGGCAGTTCCAGTCCCCGCAGCCAGTCCCGGCCTTTGACCCCGAACAGGTCAGACACCGGTGGGCGGCCCTTCAGGCAGCGCATCAGCACGGCGTGCAGCTCGTTCTTGACCCGGGAGCGCGCGCGTACGAGCTGGTCGCGGCGAGCGAGGCGCCGGCGCATGCGGGCGATCCACTCGGGTGGCATCCACACGGCCTCAAGCTCGCCGGTCCACAGGAGCTTGGCCAGCGTGCGCGCATCGAGCCGGTCGGTCTTCGCGCGCGCTTGACTGATGCCGGTATCCCCGGGAGAGACGACGATGATCCTGCTCACGTGAGGCTCGAGTCGCCGGGCGATTTCCCGCGAGCTGCCGGTCACTTCCAGCGCGACCCGGTCGGTCCG
Organism: uncultured Solirubrobacterales bacterium; assembly: GCA_963757235.1. GTDB lineage: Bacteria > Actinomycetota > Thermoleophilia > Solirubrobacterales > Solirubrobacteraceae > Palsa-465. Next base: position 432,044 of record CAVWRC010000016.1, read on the forward strand.
GTCAAGGCTGTCCACCAACGTCCTGAGTCCCTCGGGCGTCGATGGCACCCGGCCCGCCGAGTACACCTTCCCCTCTTCGCAGATCGCGATCTCGATGAAGTCAAGATGCACATCCAGCCCGACGCACCTGCCGAGCGGTCTTGACAGTAACTTACTCACCTCACACTCCTTTCGTCGTGTGACTGTTACATGGGTTAACGGCCGGAGAACGAGTGGGCGAACGACACAGACCGATACGCGCTCGCAGCGCACCCGGGCAAGTCGCAGGGGCCGCCACCGAAAAGCACGGGCTCGAAGCCCATCGTCCAAAACGGCGTGCCCGACTGCGTTCTCCACAACAAGAATCCCCCCTGTGCCCGGTGCCCGCTACTACGCGACCGGACCGGAGATTCCTGCTGGAGAGATTTTCATGCCCCGAGGAGCACCACTCTGGCCAGACTGCTGCTGGCACGCGAAGGAGAAGACGGTGACCGCCGGGTACTCCAAGCGCGCAGTTCTGAGGGCGCACCCACTTCCTTGGCCCGACGAGTGCTCTTGTGATCCGGCCCGCGCCGGTTCCGCTGCTGCCTTGGCGACCAAGCGCATCCCGGGCCGCGCGTCGTGCTAGCTCCGACGACGCCGGCCCGCTAACACCCGCGCCGCTGCTCCGCCAAGAACGCGGGCGCCAGGCCCGGGCTGACGCTGGCTTCCGGAGCGGACGAGCTGCGGCAGCGCCACGCCGGCGTGGCGGCGCGAGGCTGCTCCTCCCGGAGGCTAAGGGAGCGCCCGATGCCTGCCGTTGGCGACTAGCTCCTCATTCGGACTCCTAACGAAGGGATCTCCTAGGCGACGCGTAGTGCTCGGCTTCGACGTCGACGACCGTTTGCGCTGTCGGGTGGTCTTGTCGATAGGATCGCTCGCCCTGGCCGTGAGATCGGGGTGCGTCGGATCTTCGGCGTGGCGCTTTCGTGCTAGGGGATTTGTGGCGTGGATCTCGGACTGCATAACAGGGTTTACCTCGTAACTGGGGGTAGTCGTGGTCTTGGGTTCGCCGCCGCGGAGGCTCTCATTGCGGACGGGGCCCGGGTCGTCCTGAGCTCTCCGCGGGAGACGACGGCGTCTGCGGCCGCGGCTCGTCTTGCCCAGAATGCTGGTGCGAGTGGTGATGTGAGCTGGGTGGCCGCGGATAACGGCGATCCCGCGACGCCCGGTCGGCTGATCGAGGCCGCCCGAGATCGCTTTTCCCGCCTGGACGGTGCCCTGATCAGCGCGGGCGGAACGCCACCCGGGACGATTTCAAGCACTTCGGATGAGCAATGGCGCTCGGCGTTCGAGAGCGTTTTCCTCGGTGCGGTCCGGCTGGCTCGGATTCTCGCGGCGCACCTAGCGGACCACAAGGGCGATGCTGGAGTCGCCCCGAGGACGGGAACGGGCGGTTCGATCGTGCTCGTGCTCGCCGCGTCGGTGCGCGTGCCGCTCGCCGGGCTCCCGATTTCCAACGGACTTTTTCCGGGCCTTGCTGGCGTGATCAAGACGCTCGCTGACGATTTCGGGCCATCCGGGGTTCGCATAAACGGTCTGTTACCGGTCAGGATTGCGACTGACCGCGTCCGTGAGTTCGACGCGCTGAGTGGTGACCCTGACGAGGTGCGTGCCCGCCAGTCCGAGCTAATCCCGCTCCGAAGGTACGGAGAGCCCGAAGAGTTCGCGCGGGCGGCAGCGTTTCTGCTGTCCCCGGCCGCTTCCTACATCACCGGCGCGATGATCCCGATCGACGGCGGCGCGATCCGCTCGATTTGAACCGGCGGACCAGAGTGGGCGCACTGGGACGCGCGCGGTCTTCGGGCGCAGCGTTAGACCGCGGCTGTGGCGTGGGTCCCGAGGGGGTCGCGTTCGGCGGCAGTGGCGTCGTCGCGGTCGGTGGAGCGGCTCAGTTCGCGCCACCGCTCGTCGGAGGCGAGCTGTGCGTGGGCAGCTGCGGTTGCGTAGGCGTACGCCTCGCTGCCGAGTAGCAGGCGCACGGGTGGATCGTCCAGGTCGGCGATTTGGAGGATGACCTGGGCTACCTTGGCGGGGTCGCCGAGTGGGCGCCATGATGAGTCGTGCATCGCGGCGGCGGCGCCGACGGTCAGTCGGTAGGGCTCGCTGATCTCGGGCACGGTCATCGACGAGCCGGCCCAGTCGGTCGCCATACCGCCCGGTTCGAGTGAGGTCACTTTGATTCCGAGTGGGGCCACCTCGGCGGCGAGCACCGCGGAGAAACCGGCCGTGGCCCACTTGGCGCTTTGATAGGCCGACAGGCCAGGGGTCGCCATCCGGCTGCCCACGGAGGTGATGTTGATGATGTGCCCGCTGGCCTGCTCGCGCAGGACCGGCAGCGCCGCCCTCGTGGTGTACACCGTGCCGAAGAAGACTGCCTCGATCTGATCGCGGAAGGCCTTCTCGCTCATGTCCTCGACGGAGGCGAGGTCGGCGTAGCCGGCATTGTTGACTACGACATCGAGCCGGCCGAAGCTGTCAAGCGCGGCCTGGACGGCGGCGGTCGCCTGGGCGGGCACTGCCACGTCGTGGGCGATCGTGCGCAGCCGATCGCCGTATTGCGCGACCAGTCCCGCTAGAGCCTCGGGTCGGCGAGCGGTCCCGAGTACACGATCGCCCCTCTCGAGCGCGGCCCTAACGGCGTCGCGGCCGAGACCGCGGGAGCTTCCTGTGATGAGCCAGACCTTGGACACGGCCCGACACTCCTTTCTAAACAGTTGGTTAGTTCATGAAACCACCCTTGCCTCGCCTTGTCAACTGACTGGTTAGTCCACTATCCTGCGAGGAGATGGTCCGAGATGCGGAGGCCACCCGGCAACGGCTGCTCGACGCAGCCGCGGAGGAGTTCGCGGCCCGCGGGATCGCCGGCGCTCGCGTCGACCGAATCGCCCACGCGGCCCGATCCAACAAGGCGCAGATCTACCACTACTTCGGCAGCAAGGACGGGCTGTTCGACGCCGTCTTTGACCGGATCGTCCAGGCAACCGTAGCCGAGACACCGATCGACCCGACCGACCTTCCCGAGTACGCGGGGCGGCTCTTTGACCGCTACCAGCAGCACCCGGAGATCCAGCGACTCGCGACCTGGTACCGCCTCGAGCGTGCCGACGGCGATCACCCGATCGAGGCGATCGTCGCCAGCAATGCGGCCAAGGTGAAAGCGATCGCCGACGCGCAGCGGGCCGGACTACTCACCACGCGCTTCGAGCCAGCCGTCCTGCTGGCGCTCGTCCTGACCATCTCCGGCACCTGGTCCGCGATGACCCCCGAATACTCCGGACTTGTCAAACGACTCCCGGTTGCCAAGCGCCGGCGGGCGATCGTGGACGCGGTCACAACGCTGCTCGAGTAGACAGAACCGCCCGGCCACGATCTCCAAACCGCACTGCCCCCGCGACCGCGAGCTTCGTCGCTCCCGTCGTACCCCCTCTGGGCCAGTCCGGTGACGCCACGGACGCGCATCTCCCTCGCCACTGCAGCGGCCCCATCCCACCCAGTCCTGCACCGTTAGTCGGACACCCTCGGTCGGCCGCTGCCGCTTGCGGTCGCGCATTCGGGTGTGCGGTGCTTAGTTTAGGAGCGTCGCGTGTCGTCGGCGACCGAACGCTCGGCCCGCAGCTGGTCGGGCGTGGCGGCCCAGCTGGCGAGGAGGTTGAGGGCCTGCTCGGAGCGGCTGCCGGGTTCGGCGGTGAAGATCGCCAGCCGTAGTTCTGTGTCCGCCGAGAGCTCCATGACCTCGTAGGTGAGCTCGAGGTCGCCGACCACGGGGTGGCGCAGGCGCTTGGTGCCAGTCTGGTGGTAGCGGACGTTGTGCGCGGCCCACCAGGTGCGAAACGCGTCGCTGCGGGTCGACAGCTCGCCGACGAGATCCGATAGCGCGCGGTCGTAGGGGTTGCGGCCGGCTTGCGAGCGTAAGTTTGCGACGAGGTCTTTGGCCGCTTTCTCCCAGTCGATGAAGAATGATTGGGCGACGGGGTCGAGGAAGGTGAAGCGGGCGCTGTTGGGCGGCTGCTCGCGACTGTCGAACAGCGGCGCGTATAGGGCGCGGCCGAGCCGATTGGCGGCCAGGTAGTCGCCGCGCCGGTTGCTCACGGTCGCCGGCGCGGCGATGCTGTCCAGGATGCGCTGCACGACAGGCCGGATGCGTTGCTGGGCGGGGCTGCGTCGCCGCCGCTGGTCGGTGGGGCTGGCGGCGCGGGCGAGGTCGAACAGGTGGGCGCGCTCGGCATCGTCGAGTCGCAGCGCGTCGGCGAGCGCGTCAAGGACGGCGTTGGAGGCGCCGGTGGCGTTGCCGCGCTCAAGGCGCTTGTAGTACTCGACGCTGACCCCGGCCAGTGAGGCCACCTCCTCGCGTCGGAGTCCGGGCACGCGCCGCCGGCCCCAGCTCGGCAGGCCGGCCTGTTCGGGCGTGACCTTGGCTCGTCGGGAGGTCAGGAACTGCGAGAGCTCGCTTGCCGCGTCCACCGTTGTCACTGTAGGCCGGGAAGGCCCGTCCAGGGGTGCCCTGTCAGTACCCCTCTGACAGGGCCTCTCAGGTCTCGCCGATGGCTGCCACAGTGGGAGAGACCCCAAAGACCTCAGGACCGAAGAGGACACCATCGTGAGTACTGAGAACCACACCGGCCGCGTCGCGGTCATCACTGGCGCTTCGTCGGGTATCGGCGAGGCGACCGCCCGCGCGCTGGCGGCCGACGGCTATCGCGTCGCTCTGCTGGCCCGGCGCGTGGATCGCATCCAGGCGCTGGCCGAAGAGCTCGGGCAGGGCGCTGTTGCGATCGAGGCCGACGTCACCGACCGCAACTCAATCGTCGCCGCCGCCCAGCGCGTCCAGGACGACCTCGGCGGCGCTGACGTGTTGGTCAACAACGCCGGGGTGATGCTGCTCGGACCATTCTCCGCCGAGCTCTCCACCGATTACCGCCGGATGATCGAGACCAACCTGCTAGGCGCGATCACGACGACCGAGGTGTTCCTCGATCAGCTCATCGGTAATGGTGGTGGTGACCTGATCAACGTCTCCTCGGTGGCCGGCCGGACCGCGCGAGCGGGCAACGCGGTCTACGCGGCGACCAAATGGGGCATGAACGGCTGGTCAGAGTCGTTGCGCCAGCAGCTGCAGCCCGAGGTGCGCGTGATTGTGATCGAGCCCGGCGCGGTCGCCGGCGAGCTCACCGACCACATCACTCACCGCGAGACCAAGGCGGCCGCCGAGCAGATGTATGCGGAGACGTCGATCGCGCCGGTGGACATCGCCGAGATCATCGCCTTCGCCGTCTCGCGCCCGCGCAGCGTGTCGCTGAACGAGATCCTCGTCCGCCCCACCGCCCAGGCCCTGTGATGACCCCGACCTTGAAACTCAACAACGGCATCGAGATGCCCGCCCTCGGCCTCGGCGTCTTCCAGACGCCCCCCGACGAGACCCGCGACGCCGTCCGCGCCGCGCTCGATGCGGGATACCGAACATCGACACAGCCGCCGCCTACGGCAACGAGCGCCAGGTTGGCGAGGCGGTCCTCGACCGGACCCTGGCGGCCTACCGCGCCCTAGAGACCGTGCTCGCTGACGGCAAGGTCCGCGCGATCGGGGTCAGCAACTTCACCGTCGTGCACCTCACCGCGCTTCTCGACAGCGTCGCGGTGGTGCCGGCGGTCAACCAGATCGAGTGCCACCCTTACTTCCAGCAGCCAGACGTCCAGCGGTTCGGCGCCGAGAACGGCATCGTCACGCAGGCCTGGTCACCGATCGGCGGCATCACCTTCTACCGCGACGGCAGCCACGGCAGCACGCTCGACGACCCCGTCATCGGCGATATCGCCACCGCCCACGGCAAGACGCCGGCCCAGGTCATGCTGCGCTGGGGCCTTCAGCACGGCCGCTCGGTGATTCCGAAGTCCACCAAGCCGGGCCGCATCGCAGAGAACATCGACGTCTTCGATTTCGAGCTGTCCGCCGACAACATGACCGCGATCGACGATCTAGACACCGGCCGTCGCGGTGGGCCCGAGCCCAACGCCATAACCCTGGAGAACTTCGGTCGCGAGATCCCCGAGGACTGAACGCGCACCCGAAGTCGCCGACAACGTCAAGGAGATCAGCATGGAATATCGCCCACTCGGACGCACCGGCGTCCACGTCTCAAAGCTATGCCTCGGCACGATGATGTTTGGCGCCTGGGGCAACACCGACCACGACGACTCGATCCGGATTATCCATCGTGCGTTGGATTCCGGGATCAACTTCGTCGACACCGCCGATGTCTATTCGGCCGGCGAGTCGGAGGAGATTGTCGGCAAGGCGCTCAAGGGCCGACGCGACGACGTCGTCCTCGCCACCAAGTTCTGGGGGCCAATGGGCGAGGACGTCAACCGCCGCGGTGTGTCGCGGCGCTGGATCATCGCCGAGGTCGAGGACTCGCTCAGGCGCCTGGACACGGACTGGATCGACCTCTACCAGATGCACCGCCCGGTCCCAGACACCGACATCGACGAGACCCTCGGCGCCCTGACCGACCTGGTTCAGCAAGGGAAGGTCCGATACATCGGATCGTCCTCCTTCTCCGCCGGTCAGATCGTCGAGGCACAGTGGACCGCGCGCGAGCGGCGCCTTGAGCGCTTCCGCACCGAGCAGCCGCCTTACTCGATTCTCGTACGCGGCATCGAACTCGACGTGTTGCCGACCGCGTCCCGTCACGGAATGGGCATTCTCACCTACAGCCCGCTGGCCGGCGGCTGGCTGTCCGGCCGCTGGAGCGCAGAGGCGACCCCCACCTCGCCCGCGCGTCGGCGACTAGTCGCCCGCTTCGACATGTCGCTGGCGGAGAATCAGCGCAAGCTCGAAGCCGTCGACCAACTCGCGAAGATCGCCGACGACGCCGGCGTGTCGCTCATCGAGCTCGCGATCGCCTTCGTCATCAACCACCCGGCGGTGACGTCGGCGATCATCGGACCACGGACGATGGAGCAACTCGACAGCCAGCTCACCGCAGCCGCCGTCACGCTCGCAACCCCACTGCTCGATCGCATCGACGAAATCGTCCCGCCGGGCGTCAACCTCAACCCCGCCGACACGAGCTACGGCGAACAGGTACTCGAGCCATCCCTCCGGCGACGCTAGACGGCCGGCAAATGCCCGGACGCGGCAACGATGCGCAGCTCGCCTGTGCCCACGCGCACCACGTCCCCGGGGTGGAGCTGGCGGCCGCGCCTCAGCTCAGGCTCGCCGTTGACGGCTACCTGCCCGCAGGCGATCAGGGCCTTGGCGTCCGCTCCGTCCGAGGCTACACCGGCCAGCTTCAGTAGCTGGCCAAGGCGGATCATCGTGCCGGCGATTTCGATGGACTGCTCCACTCGGCGAGGATCAGTCCTCGCGCGGCGGCGGCTGAAAGACGATTCGTTTGAGTTCGGTGAGGGCGTGACCGCCGAGACGGAGTGCGGTCTGGAACCCCTCGAGTCCGAGTTCGCCGGCGTCGAGCGACCGCCGCAGTTCGTCAAGTGCCGGTCGCTCGCTGTCGAGGACCTTCTCGCGCGGAGCCTCCAGCAGGATCAAGTGTCGCGGGCGCCGGAGGCCGTGGGCAAGCCGCACATAGCGTTCGCGCTCTTCAGCGTCGAAACCCTCGAGCGGGAGAACAACGCTCTGTCCTGCCTGCAGTCGCTTCGCCACCGCGCCGGCGAGCAGCTCGCTGGCACGTGCCTCGATCTCGCTCTCCGGGACCCGACCGGCAAGCAGGGCTCGTACCCGACTCGGAGCGAGCGTGGCCCCGCGCTCCTCGATGACTCGTTCGGCAAACCGCTCCGGCTCCGCCGCCTGGGCGCCGACGATGACGAGAAGGCTCCCGGGCGAGTAGCGCAGCCGATGCGACGGAGCCAGGACGCGACACCGGACGGACACGTCGACCGGCCGCGCCGGACCGCCACCCGCGCGCGGGCGCTCCGACGACCAGCCGGTGCGCTCGTCGGCGGAGATCTTGACGCTTCGGGCGGGTGGTTTCTCGGACACGCAGACATCATCGTAGAACCGGCTCATTCATGCTTTGCCGAGACAGCCTCGGCCGTCCTCGTTTCACACGAAGATCTTCCGAGCCGGCGCGCCCGGGCGTAGGGTGGGGGCACCCGTCCCCCACCAGGAGGTCCCATTGCCGAGCGCTAGGCGGCGACCAAGCAAGCAGAACGATCCGCTAGAGGGCCTGGTCGGGCATGTCCAGGGCAACGCGGCGGGTCGGTACCTGTTCGCCGATCCCCAGCGTCTGTTCGCCGACCCTGACCCAGGGCCGGATGAGGTTTCTTTTCATCAACCGAACGTCGATGAGCAGTACTACAACACGGGTTACTACGCCGCGCATCAGAACCAGATCCAACCGTTCCCGCACCCGCTGCCCAACCCGCCACGCATCGACTTGGCGACCATCCTGGGACCAAACCTGCTCGGCCCGATCACCGATGCTCAGGCGATCACGTTTCACGCCGTGGGCGACACCGGTGCCTCCTCGACCAGTCTGATCGACCCCGAGGCGCGCGTCACCGATGCCATGGCCGACGAGGTAACCAAGGCCGGGGCTCAGGGCCCAGCGTTCCTGTTTCACCTCGGTGACGTGGTCTACAACTTCGGCGAGGATCAGTACTACTACGACCAGTTCTACGAACCGTTTCGGCGCTACGACCGGCCGATCTTCGCCATCGCCGGAAACCATGACGGGGCGGTCTACGGCCCCAGCACGACAGCCCCCGTCGCGCCCACACTGCAGGGATTTCTGCGTAACTTCTGCGCCAAGGGCCCAACGCCCTCACCAGACGCCCCGGGAATCGCCCGCACGACGATGACCCAGCCCGGCGTTTACTTCACGCTCGATGCGCCGTTCGTCTCGATCATCGGCTTGTACTCCAACGTGCTCGAACAGCCCGGCGTCATCTCCTCCCAAGGCGGACGGTTCGCGCTGCCTGACGACCAGCTCACGTTCCTGGGCGCCGAACTGACGCGCCTGGGGCCTGAGCGTGACCAACTCAAGCGCGCCATTATCGTGACCGTCCATCACCCGCCCGTGTCCTTCGATGCCGTCCACGGCAGCTCGCCCGTCATGGCCAACGAGATCGACGCAGTCTGCAACCAGGCCGGCCTGTGGCCCGACGCGGTCCTGTCCGGTCACGCCCACCTCTACCAACGCTTCACCCGCAGCCTCAACGGCCGCCAGATCCCGTACGTCGTGGCCGGCAGTGGCGGCCACCTCCAACACCGGCCACGGAGCGGCCTTCCCAAGGCTCCAACAAACTTCGGCAACTACACCCTCGAAGTCGACCCGATCTTCGAACTTGGCTACCTCAGCCTTACCGTCAAGGTCGGCAACGGCAACCCCACGCTCAGCGGCACCTTCCACTCCCAGGCCAGCAAACCAACAAAGGACGGCTTCCTCCTCGACCTCAAGACGGGCACGGTCAAGACGCAATAGTCCGCCATGCCCGCTCGTTGACAGCCATGGGCCGCTATGGGAGAGTCGGCCGCTATGCCGACCGCGGAGCTCGCCGGACTGAATATCAACTATCGGCTTGAGGGTTCGGGGCCGGCGACGGTCGTGCTCGTCAACGGCCTAGCGGATGATCTGGAGACCTGGAGCGGACAGGTCCCAGCGCTGGTGGAGGCCGGATATCGAGTTCTGAGCTTCGATAACCGCGGCATCGGCCTCAGCGACAAGCCGCTCGGGCCTTACACCACGGCCATGTTCGCGGCGGACACCAAGGCGCTGGTTGATCACTTAGAGATCGCCGACTTTCATCTCCTCGGGGTCTCCATGGGAGGGATGATCGCGCAGGAGTACGCGTGCGCGCACCCCGACGACTTGCGCAGCGTCACCCTCGCATGTACGTACGCGGCGCCCGGTCCGTTCTGCTCCCGGATGTTCAACTTCTGGGCGGATATGGCCAGCGTGATGGGTGTACCGGCAGTGATGCGCGACGTGACGCTATGGGCATTCACACCGGAGTTCTTCGAGAATCGCCCCGACGAGGCAGCCGAGTTCGAGATCGCGATGCGCTACCTCGATCAACCGACCCCAGCTTATTTGGCTCAATTGCACTCGATTCAGACCCACGACGCAACCGCGCGCCTGGGCTCCCTGAACGTACCCACGATGGTGCTCGCCGGAGAGACCGACATCCTCATCCCAGTTGAGCTCTCCCGCCGTCTGCACGCCCTGATCCCGGGCGCCAGATGGGCGACGACGCCAGGCGGCCACGCATGTCTTTGGGAGTACCCCGATCCGTTCAACCGGGCGTTCCTCGCCTTCATCGCGTCGGTGCCGAGTCGGACAGCCGCGGGCTGATGACACTGGTCCCGCGGCCTCCGACGGTCGGAGGCGCGGCCGCGGGTGACTAGTCCATCGTTGGCCTTCTCACGATGCTTAGGTAAATCTCGGCTTCCGTCTGCCCGTTTGAGCGGTCGATATCCACCGCGGGCATGAACCCGGTCTGATCCGTTCCCGGAGCCGGGATGAACTGCCTTGGGCATCCCGATTGCTCCATCTCGCGCACTACCGCCGTGACTTCGGGCGACTTAGGCCCGAATTCCTCTGTGTACTGCACAAGAAGACGGCCAAGGATGTCGCAAAAGAGGTTTGGCGCGAGCGGGAGCTGTGTAACTGTCTCAAACGGCATGATGGATGCCTACCTTTCGAGGTCGCGATATAGCGAAGGACGTCACAGGTGACGACTGCCGGCACCGTTTCTATAGAGCGCGACACCCGGCCGTCTGATACCTGAACTCGGGGCGGCGGGCCGGTCGAATCCGTCGGTGCTCGTTCACGTCTCGGTTACCCCGGCGCCGTTCGTTCAGGTCATCCTTGCGGAGGATGGTCGCCGGGGTACCGACGACCTCGGCTGGGGCCGACGGGCCTGCGGAGATGTTTGAACAACACGTGACGGGCTCCCGATTGAAGCTGCCACCGCGGCGGAAGCTTTCCGCGGCGATGCGTCCCATGCCGGATCCGGCGTTCCGGGAGCGCGGCAGACCCGAATGAGCGACCAGGAATCTCTGTACCGCCTGGGAAGCTCGCTGCTGGAGGCCGCAAGCGCGCTGCCTCTCCGTGGCGGATTGGGCCACCCACGTCGGCTCGCCAGGTTCGTCATCGCGGTCGTGCACCGGCCTCGGCGAGGCTTCGCCCTCGTTCGGCTTGTCATGCGCACGCAGTCCGAGCACGTTTGCCTGTCGAATTCGCGAGCAGGACACGCGCTGCGCCGCTATTTCAACCGCCGGTTTCTCGTCGTATTTCCGCAAAACAGGCTGTGCCGCGGGGTCCTGCTGCTGCCCGGGAATCACCGCGAGTATCTGCGCGGGCGTCGCCGCCAGGCGCTGCGAACCAACCTCCGCTCCACGACCACCTGGTTCGGGAGCTAATCGACCGCGGCGTCCGCTACCTGCTCGCCGAGGATCACGGCCCATTCGGCGCCGTCGGCTTTGATCCCAACATGCGCGAGTTCCAGCACCTGCTCGGGTATGACCTGCGGCACCTGATTCCTGCCAGAGCCGACCAACGCTGTAGAAGCCCCGCACCTCGGACGCCGAACCACGCAATTAGCCGCGGTCCGGCGTCCGACAGTAGATTGTGTGAGTCATGACGACCGCGTCCACTCTCAGAAGCGAGCGGTATCCGTACAAGCTTCTGCTGAACGTCTTACCTGTATACATGTGGCGGCCGCTCGTCTTTGAGGCACAGATGGCCCGAGTGAGAGTCCGAGGCCGAGCGGTCAGGCGGAGCCTCCGTGGGCAGACGGACTTGCTGGTGAACGTGGGTTGCGGCGCGGCCGGGTTCCCCGGATGGGTCAACATAGACGTCGAGCCGAATCCGACGGTCACGTGCGTTTACGACTGCCGGTGTTCGCTCCCGCTCGATACGAACTCCGCTCGCACCATTTACGCCGAGCACTTCTTCGAGCATCTGGATCGGGAAGAAGAGGCGCCTCGGTTTCTCCAGGCGTGTCGCGACGCGCTGCGGCCGGGAGGAGTGTTGCGCATCGTCGTTCCGGATGCCGAAAAGTACGTCCGGGGTTACTGCTCGCACGGGTGGTCGGCCCTCGAATCCTTCAGTCCGTTGGTTGGCATCGAGCCGGGGCTCACAAAGATGGATGTGCTGAACCACCATTTCCGGCAGGCGCATCAACACAAGTGGGTTTACGACTTCGAGTCGCTTCAGGCAGTGCTCGCCGCGGCCGGCTTCGATGACGTGGTCAAGAGCGACTTCAACGCATCCAAGCTCGAGGAGCTGCGCATCGACTCGCCTCAGCGGGCGTCAGAAAGCCTCTACGTTGAAGGGACGGTCCGGTAAGCATGGATTGGACTCTTGAAGTTGTAGTGGTCCCCGTAAGCGACATCGAGCGCTCGGTCGCGTTCTATCGAGACCAGGTCGGCTTCCATCTCGACCACGACACGCAGAACGAGCACATGCACGTTGTCCAGCTGACCCCGCCGGGGTCCGGTTGCTCGATCGTGTTCGGAGACCTTCCGGCCCAGAACCAGATGCAACCTGGTTCGATGAAAGCGCTGCAGCTCGTCGTCTCCGACGCTCGGGCTGCGCACACGGAGCTCTCTGATCGTGGCGTGGAGGTCAGCGATCTGATGGTAATTGCCGAGGGCGACGGTGGGACGTTCTTCGGCTTTGAAGACCCGGACGGAAACTCTTGGGCGGTACAGGAGATCAGAGCGCGAGCCAGCACGCCACTGATCCCGCCGTGTCACACCGGGCTCGGTGAATGGGCCGGACGCTGAGTCTGACCAAGGGCGGTGCGTACGGTTCGCTACGCCTGATCGTGCAGCTCCGCTAGCGCGGCCTGAGCCCTCTCGATCAGCTCCGGGGTCCCGCGCTCGTCGGCGCGGTCGAAGGCAGCGTGCGCCCCGGCGAGATCGCCGCGCCACTGCAGGATTAGGCCGAGGTTCAAAGCCGCCTCGGCGCTCCCGCGCTGGTCGGCGCGGGCGAACGCTTCCTCCGCCGCCCGGAGATCGCCCTGTTCCGCGAACAGGGAACCGAGGTTGAATGCGCCGGTGGCGTCCCCGCGCTCATCCGCGCGGCGATAGGCGGCTTCGGCCCCGGCGAGATCGCCCCGTCGTTCCAGGAGGACGCCCAGGTTTGACGCGGCGGCCGGATGACCCAATTGGTCCGCGCGGCGGCAGGCGGACTCGACACCCTCCACATCGTCGGTTTCCGCCAGGGCCCCGGCCAGTTCGAACGCCGCGGTCGCCTCGGAGGTGGGGCTGCCGGCTGCGTCCGCACTCGCGAGAGGCTGCGACCGGACTCGGCCGCGGGTGACCCATCCGGCTCCGAAGGCGGGCAGGAGCAGAGCCGCGAGCCAGAGCCAATTCAGGCCGCTCGGCCGCGGAGGCTCGACCACCGCCCGTTCGCGATGGGGGGCATTTAGCACGTCGCGCGATCGGTCGGACTTGGGTCGTCTCGGTGGCGACTGGTGCTCGACCCGATGAGTCGGTCCGACCGGCTTGGCGCCGGCAACCCGCGAGCTCCGATCGCGCTCGTGGACGGCGATTGCCGGCGACCTCAGCCCGAGACCGGTCGGCGAGGCCGGCGGAATGTGTGTCGAAGACTTGGCCGGAGACACGCCCGAGGGCGTGGTCGGATGCGTGGCCCGCACAGGGCGCTCAGGCAACGACGGCGTGGTCGTCGACGTCGTCGTCGAGATCGTCGGTGGCGTCGTCGTTTGAACCGTCGTCGCCAGAGCCGTCGTCGCTTGAGCCGTCGGGGCACTTGTCGGGGCGGCTGTGGTGGCGGTCTGACCCGCCGACGGGGTTGGGCTGGGAGTCGAGGGGCTCGGGGTCGGCGGCACCGCCGGGGTGAACGTAGACGGCATCGACGTCGTCGGCACCGTCGGGATCACGATCGGTGGAATCGAGAACGTCGGCACTGACGGAATTGGAATCGGCGGAATCGTGATCGTGGGTAGCGGCACGAGCCCGACCGGCATCGAACCTGGCGTCACGCCGGGCAGAGTGATCGCGGAGCTCGCCGGCGGCCTGATCCCCAGAAACGCTGGCAATACCAGCGCCAGCACGCCAGTCAGGGCCAATCTCCGCGTGTGTCGCACCGTCGGCATTACGCAGCCGCTCCTCGGAAGCATCCAGACCACGATTCTGTGCGAACGGCCCGGGTGGAGCGCTCGACATACTTAAGAGCGCGGAACCGGCTTTCGGATACGTCGTCGTTGCCAGCTGCTCAGCTGAGCGCTGGGATCACTTCGGCTGCGAGTCGCTCGAGCTGCTGCGCGTCGTCGACCATCGGGTTGAGCAGAATCAGCTCGGCGCCCGCGTCCGCGACCGAGCGGATACGAGCGACGCAGTCCTCGGCCGGGCCGGCGAAGATGTGCTCCGACCACCCACCTCGACCATAGTGTTGCGTGAGGGCGTCCTCGAGTCGCTGTCGCCCGCGCGCCGCATCGTCGTCGACGTGGATGTAGACGCGTTTGCCTATCCGGAAGGTGTCGGGCTCACGCCCCTGTGCGCTTAGCTCCTCCCTGACCACCTTGACCTGCTCGGCGAACTGCGGGGGCGTCTGGGAGCCCGCGCCCATGAATCCATCTCCGTGCCGGACGGCGCGCCGCATGCCCGCTGGCGCACTGCCACCGAACCAGATGGGCGGGTACGGCTTCTGGACAGGCTTGGGCTCCATCGAGGCGCCCTGGAGCTTCCATAACTGCCCATCGAAGTTGATCTCAGGCGCCGTCCAGCACACCTTCATCAGTGCCAGGGCCTCGTTGAAACGAGCGACCGGCCTGTCAGGATCGACGCCAAAGGCGGCGAACGGCCGCTGTTTACCGCCGGTCGCAATACCGACTTCAACCCTCCCATGGCTGACGCAGTCCAGCGAGCTGATCGCCTTGGCCAGGTGCAGGGGATTGTGCAGCGGAAGCACGAATACCGCGCAACCGAGCCGCAGCTGCGAGGTGCACGCCGCGGCGTAGGTCAGCGCCTGGAGCGGGGCGATCACCCCAGCCGCGCCGATCACCTGCTCCTGTGTCCATGCGCTCTCGAACAGCCCGAGCTCCTCGACGCGGCGCAGATACGCGCGGAAGGCGACATCGTCGAAGCGGCTCTCGCGGGCGTTCTGCGGGATGGAGATCGCGAATTGCATTGGCCGTAACGATAACCAGCGCACCGTCGCCCAGCGTCGGCTCGTACGAGGCCGGGTGATCAGGCGTGTGCTAGCGGACCCGTCGAGCCGACTAGACGGTGATCCAGCTGGTCTCGACCGGACCGTCGCGCCCGTCTGCGCGAATGATCCGAAGGCGGATGGTGTCGCCGGCCAGCAGTCGCACCCGGAAGCGACCCAGGTGATCGGCCTCCGTGGTGAGCGGTGCTTGGGCCATGGGGTGGATCTCGATGGTTGCGGGAGCCGGGGGCGAGAGCTGTCCCAGCAGCGTCGGTCCCTGATGGTCCAGGTGGACCTCGATGTCGATCGTCAGCCCGTCCGAGCTGAACGTCACTGCCCGCGCCGGGGCTTCGCCGCTACGGGCCAGAGCGAACGGCTGCTCCACCAGCGCCGAGTCGCTGAGCAGCTCAGCTAGGTCGGCGTCGAGGCGTCGCCATCCCAGGGACGCCTTCGCGGTTTCGATCACGAGCTGCGGAACGGGATCGACGTCGGCAAAGAATGCTCGCAACTCATCCATGAGAAGCTCGTTCGTGTCTTGATCTTCGACCATCGACTGCCCTACCTGATCTGGAGCTCGGCGAGCTCCGGGGTTCGGCGAAGCTGATCCAAACAGCGAGCGCGAGTTGGGCCGATGGCGCCGATCGGCATATCGAGAGCGGCCGCGATCTCCTCGTAGCTGAGGGACTCCGGCGCCGCCAGGAGCCGTAACAACGCCTGGCAGCGGTCGCTGATTCTGGCGAATGCCCGGTGCAGGGCGTTATTGCGCTCGCGCGTGATCACGTACTGCTCGGCCCGATCCTCCGAAGGGGCTTCAAACACGGAATCCTCGCCGATCGCGAGCTCCCGGCTGTGCAGGCGGATGTGCCGCAGGCATTCGCGCCGGGCCGTTGTCGCCAGCCACCCGCCGAGCCGCTCTGGCTCCTTGATCCGATCGAGGTGCTCGACCAGCCGCAGCCAGGTGGTCTGGGCGACATCCGCAGCACCGGTGGGCGACAGCCGGTGTGCGCGCGCGGTCGCCCATATGAGACCCGCGAAGCGGTCGACGATCGCCTCCCACGCCGCCTCGTCGCCGGCGCCCGCCGCTTCGATGAGCTCGCGTAGGGTCACCACCACCGCCGACCCAGGTAGGGGAGCTCAACGCCGGGGAGCCCGGACAGGGAGTAGTCGGTGACGTACTTGCGGGCACCGCCCCGCAGACGCTTCCAGGCTTGCGCCGGAGTCAGCGCACCGTCCTGCGCTACGGCACAGGCGATCGCGGCCGACACCTGCGGGGCCGCGAACGACGTGCCATCCCACGTCGCCCATCCCGCGAACACCTCGTCCTTGTCCAGCGGGTGGCCTTCGATTGGGCCCGTCCAATCGATGAACGTCGAGAAGACATCCTGGCCGCGGGCGCAGCAGTCACACCACCTGCCCCAGTTGGAGAAGTGCGCGCGGTGCTTGGCACGATGGTTAGTTGCCGCGACCCCGATCACGTCGGGTAGCGCTGCCGGCCAGTAGCGTCGGCGTGAGTCCTCGTTGCCGGCCGGCGCGACGACAGCCACCCCCAGACGCGGAGCCGCGTCACCGGTGAGCACCGCCATCACATTGGTGAACGGGATCGACGGATAGTCGTCCAGCGTCGGGAATGCGAAACCGCACTGAATGACGTCGGCATTGGAGTGCATGAGCATCGAATAGGCGATTGCCGCCTCGGTCGAGAAGAGAAAAGTCTGCTCGGCCGCATCGAGCGGCTTGATCGCGACCTCCTGATCGCGTAGACCAACTACGGTGATGGCCGCCTGCGGGCAGATGCGTGCGATCAATCCGGCGATGAACGTGCCATGGCCGGTGATCTCGTCGAGCGCGCCCTGGGCGTCTGTGTAGGGGCCGTACGGCGGGCCGATCGCGTCCGGCGGGTCGGGCATCCAGGTGTTGGTCGTGGCATCCAGCCACACCCCGGGTACCGACCTCACCCGCGGGTTCAGCTCGGCGGCGGCTCCGTTGCCGGCGATGAAGCCGCTGTCGAGTACGACCACGTTGACGTCCTCATCGAAGACCGGGTCGATGAAATCACTGGGCGGTGGAGGCGCCGGATGCGGTGGCGACGCCGGGCACCCATCGACCGTAGGGGCGAGGATCGCGACGTGGTTGGGCGAGACCGCCGGCGGCTGTGTCCTGCCGTGGCAGGCTGTCTGGCCCGTCTCACGCTCGGCCAGTGCTCGCAGTCGCCGGGCCTCCTCGATCGAGTTGCTGTTCAGCTCGGGCTTCAGCTGCCAGACCTCGACGTTCCTGGCCAGATCGAACCGGTCAGGCGACACCTCCGGCCGCCACGGGTCGGCGAAATCGGCGCCGGCAGGCCCATCGCCCCGGTTGATCTCGGCCAGGGACCCGATTTGATCTGCGACCTCCCTCAGGCCGGCGTCGAGTCCTTGTACCGCTCTCCGCACGGAGCCGGACACCAGCAGCTGGCTCTTCATCGCGATCACCAAAGCGTCATCAGCGACGTCCCAGACAACGTTTGGGTCCTTGAGGATCCGCTCGGTGACGGGATTCTGCGGCGTCATGTGGGGCGGAAAAACTTGGTTGATAGCCACTCCCGTCCTTTCTCACGGTGCCAGCGCTCGTACGAAGATCCTATGGACATGTAGAGCGCGCTACGGGAGCCTTGATACATGTCCGGGGTGCTCGCCGAGGTCTTTGAGGACGACGCGCTCGCGTTGGCCGAGTCCGCGCACGCGCTCGTGCAGTCCGACGCCGCCGCCGCCGCCCAGTTGGGTGAGCGCGCGCTGCGCATGGCCCGGGAGCAAGGTGAGGTGGAGGCCGAGGTCGCCGCCCTGCACGCGCTGTCGTTCGCCCGGCATGAGCTCGGCGATCCGCGCTCGCTGCGCACGATCCGCGCCGCCATCCGGCTCGGCGAGCGTCACGGGCTCGGGCAGCGGACCGCGCTCGTGCGCCGCCGGTTGGCGGTAGATCTCGCCACGCGCGGGGCGGCCGGCGCCGCGCTGCGCGAGCTCGAGATCGCGTGCGCGTCGCTGGATGGGCTGGAACTAGCGCGATCTGAGGTGTTCCGGCTCGGGGTTCTCGTGCTTTCTGGGCGGTCGATCGAGTCGAGCCTCGGCACGGATGAGGCGCTCGAGACGCTGCGCCGGGAGGGCGACACGATTTGGGAGGCCCGTCTGCTGCGCAACCGCGGCACCATGCAGGCCGAGCGGGGCGACCTGGCCGCCGCCGAGGCCGACCTAGTCCGTGCCCGTGATCTGTACGCCGACCTCGCCGCGACGGAGGCGGCCTTCGGCGCCGAGCTCCAGCTCGCTCGGATCGACATCGCCAGGGGTGATCTCCCGGCGTGTTTGGCGCGGCTCGACGCAATCACTGGGGGAGACATCTCTCCATGGAACCGCGCCGAGCTCGAGTCGCTGCGAGCGCGGGCGCTCGCCGCCGGACGACTGCGTGGCGAAGCCCTGCACGCGCTTGCGCTGGCCGAGACCATCTGGCGCCGGTCACGGATCGATGACTACGAGGGCCGGCTCGAGGCGGTTCGGCTGACGCTGCTAGCCGGGGACGCGGGCACTGCGCAGGCGCTCGCCCGCGGAGCCCAGAGGTCGTTCATCGCGCATGGACGGCAAGTCCACGCCTCGCTTGCGGCGGGTCTTGCAGTCGCCGCCGCGATTGCCGGCGGCGCCGTCCGACCCTCGACGCTTCGCTCGGGTCGCCGGGCGTCCAGAACACTCGCAGGCGCCGGCTGGCCGGAGGAGGCCCGGCGCGCCCAGCTGCTGGTCGCTCGCGCGGCCATCGAGCTCGGATCACCCCGCGTGGCCGCGCGTGAGTTCGCCGGCTGCTCGGTTCTCCTGCGCCGCGGTCGGGTGCCCGATCGGATCGAGGCCTGGCATGTGGAGGCACTCCTGCGGCTGGAGCGCGGCGACCGCTCCGGTGCGCAGCGCGCGCTGCGCACCGGTCTGGGGCTGCTTGAGGGATACCGGGAGACGCTTGGCGCGTCGGATCTGCGCGCCAGCGCGTCGGAGATCGGGGTCGAGCTGGCCGAGCTCGGCTTGCGGATCGCGCTCGCGGGTGCGGACGCAGACTCGATGCTCGCCTGGGCCGACCGCCTGCGCGCGAGTGCGCTGCGGTCGCCGCCGGTCACACCTCCGAACGGCCCCGAGCTCCGGGACCGAGCGGCCGAGCTGCGCCAGGTGAGCGCCGAGATCTGGCGCGCCGAGCGCGCCAGGCGGGCGACTCGCACGCTGTTTGCTCGGCAGGCCGAGCTTGAGGCATCAATCCGCCGTCTGTCGCGGCACACGGCCGGCGGTGGGGGCGCCCGACAACGCGCCCTGCCCGACCGGCGTGAGCTGAGCAGGGCGCTGGGCAACGACGCCCTGGTCGAGCTGATTGAGCTCGACGACTCACTCACAGCGCTGACGCTGGCCGGCGGACGCCTCGCCCGCCACGAGCTTGGATCGGCCAAGCCCGTCAAGGAAGAGCTCGAGTGGCTGCGCTTCGCGCTGGTCCGGCTGGCGCGACGGCGTCTCGGCGCCATTCAGCACGCGACCATGCTCCAGGGCGCTCGCGCATCGGCCCAGCGAATCGGTGAGCGGCTGATCGCCCCGCTCGCGGAGAACTTGGGCGACCGTCGGCTTGTGATCGTGCCGACGGGCTCGTTGCACGCCACGCCGTGGGCGATGCTCCCAGAGCTGCGAGGGCGTCCGCTGGTGGTTGCCCCCTCGGCGGCGACATGGCTGGCGCTAAAAGCCCCGCGCCCCGCGGGTCGAAGGAAGATCGCACTCGTGGCCGGGCCGCGCCTGCGCCACGTGAGAGCCGAGCTTACGGCGGTGGGCGCCCTGTATCCCCGGCCGATCACCCTGACCGGCCGGCAGGCGACGGTGCATGCTTCGATGGAGGCGCTCGAGGGCGCGACGATTGCGCACGTGGCCTGCCACGGGCACTTCCGCTCTGACAGCCCCCTGTTCTCCTCGCTCGAGCTCGCGGATGGTCCGCTCAACGCGTATGAACTGCAGCGACTGCGGCGCCCTCCGCAGCTGATCGTGCTCTCGGCCTGCGACCTCGGCACCTCCGAGACACGTCCCGGGGATGAGCTGCTCGGGATCGCCGCGGCATTGATCGCGATGGGAACCCGCACGATCATCGCGAGCGTCGTCCCCGTGCCCGACGCGGGCGCGAAGCGGCTGATGACCTCGCTACACGGCCACCTGACGGCAGGCGACCCACCCGCGGTCGCGCTCGCCAAGGCTCAGGCAGGGGTGAAATGGGGCCCACCCGGACAGGCCGGGTTCGTCTGCCTCGGCGCGGGCTGACGGCACTCAGGTGTATCAGCGGGCGGGAATCGCGCTCTGAACGGGTAACGCCCCGCTGGGCGCGACCGCACTCTCGAATTCCCGGAGGTATGGACAATGAGCACACGACAGGATTCGACGGCGCCGTCGCCCGCAGCGACGCTTAGCCGGCCGCGCCAGCGACTGGAGCTAGCCGAGATCGGGATCCGCCTACTCGACGAGGCCCATATCGCGTGGCAGCGGGCCGAACTCGAGTGCGAGCAAGCGCTGCGGGCGTGGTATGACGGACCGCCCCGCGCGGGCACTGAGCTTTATCAGTCCTATCGCGCCGCGCTCGATCGCGAGCACGCGGCCGCCGGGGACCTGCAGCGGTTGTGGGAGCTCGCCTCCTCCGGGCACGACGCCCTGGCCGCCGCGTCGCAACTTTCCGGGGACCGATCGTCGTAATTCGATGTATCAGTCAGGAGCCTGGCGACTCTAATAGCCAGAACACGATCTGACACCGCGGACAGCACGGAAAAAGATGTCATCTCGTGTGGGGGCGCAATAACGGGGGAAAGAGGGCGGGAGCATCCCAGGGGCAAGGTGATGCTCCCGCCCGAGTTTCTCAGCGCGTATCTGAAGGGGCGCGAATGTGGATAGCAATCCCTGATTTCGGGATCTGGAACTTGCAACAGGAGGAAGGGAATGACCGGGATACTGATCTTGAGCATCGCATTCGCGGCGGTCGCGATCGCGGGGATAGTCGGGCTGCTGGCCTCGTGCATCGTCTCCTCGATGAATCGCCGGAAGATCGAGCGGACGCGCTCGCGTCCTACGAGCCGCGCGTACCGCATGCCCGAGCTGACGGCGGACGTAGTCGAGCGGGAATTGACTATCTACGTGCCGCTCACGTACCTCGACGATCCCTTGCGGACGCATCGGGTCGTCGAGGACGCCCGTGGCGTACCCGTTGGGATGTAACTCGGAACAGGGCCGAGTTACATCCCAAAGAGAATGAGATCAGCTAGTGCCGCGAGCGGCACTAGCACGCGAGCTCGAACCACACCTGAGTGGTCCCGCGACCGACGCCCCAGCTGCTGGCCTCGCAGTCGACGATTTGCAGGCCATACCCGCCGACTTGGTCGGGATCGCGCCCGGTGGGCGGACGGCTATCGAGCCCATCGCCCTCGTCGATCACCTCGACATGGAGACGGTGGTCGCGCAAGCTGGCCCGCAGGGTGATGCTGCCCGCTCCGTGAAGCAGTGCGTTCGTCACGAGTTCGCTGGTCAGAAGCCTGACCGTCTGGAGCTGGTCCGCCGCGAGAGCGTCTCCAAAGGACAGAGCGAGCTGCCGGCGAGCTATTCCGGGCGCCTCCGGAGCGCGCGGCAGCTCGAGTGCGAGTGGGCCGACTTGATCCATGTCGTCATGAAGCTACCCAGGATCAGGCGAGGCCCACGCGGACTTTCCAAAGCTGCGCGAGTCGGGGACGATCGAGGCCGTGGAGGGCCGGTGCCCGGAGGGCTACCCACGCGCATGGTCTCGTGGCCTCCTGGGTCGTGTGGCCGGCCGAATCGATTGGGATCAACTCGCAGCCGGCGCATTTCGCCCAAACCCCTCCGGCAGCCGCCGCAACCGGGACATAAGCGCTCGGGAGGTGCTTATGTCCCGAAGGCGCGCGGGCCGAGGGCGCTTCTGGGCGTTTTGCACCGGCTCCGCGGTCCGTGCCGACGGCTTGACCCCGCTTCGGAGCCGGACGGGATCACCGTGCCGGCGCGGCGCCGCCGTCGGCTCGGGCCCGCCCGTTGCCAGGACCCGTTAGGCCTAGGGCGACTTTCGGAACCCTGGACAGCGTGTTGCGCGGCGGCGGCACTTTCCTGATAATCGATGTGATGCGCGCGCAGGCCACCGCGTCGGTGCAGTTCCGCATCCTCGGGCCGCTCACGGCGTCTCGGGATGGCGAGAATCTCGCATTGGGCGGCGAGCGACAGCGCGCCCTGCTCGCGATCCTGCTGGTCCACGCGAACGAGACGGTCAGCACGGAGCGGTTGATCGAGCAGCTGTTCGCGCGCTCGGGGTCGGGGACCAGGACTGCGCCGAACGCCGTCCATGTCGCGGTGTCGCGGCTGCGACGCGCCCTGGGCGACGGCGGCGGAACCATGCTCCTGACCTCACGCGGCGGTTACGCACTCGAGCTCGAGCCCGGCCAGCTCGACGCCTCGACATTCGAATCGCTGCTCGAGGAGGGGAGGGGTCTGCTGGCGAGGGCCGACCCGGCGGGCGCGTCGCGTCGGCTGGGCGAAGCGCTCAACCTATGGAGGGGGGCGCCGTTCGCTGATCTCGGGGCAGTCGATGGAGTGCAGCCGGAGATCCGGCGCCTGGAGGAGCTACGTCTGCTCGCCGAGATGGAGTGGATCGATGCCGAGCTCGCGCTGGGCCACGCCGCTGAGGTCGTCGTCGAACTGGAGCGACTGACCGTGCAGGCCCCGCTCCAGGAGCGACTACGCGCGCAGCTGATGCTCGCGCTGTATCGCTCCGGGCGGCAGGCCGAGGCGCTCGGCGCCTACCGGGCGGCGTGCGCCCTGCTCCGCGATGAGCTGGGACTGACCCCGAGTGCCGAGCTGAGGGACCTCGAGCGGATGATCCTCCAGCACGACGGGGGGCTCACCGCGGATCGCAGGCCCCCGATCCCGGGCGTGGTGTGTCCGTTCAAGGGCCTCGCCGCATTCGAGAGCTCGGACGCCGAGTTCTTCTGCGGGCGGGACCGGATCGTGTCCGAGCTGATCGCGCGGCTGGCCGAGTGGCCGCTGGTGGGAATCCTCGGCCCGTCCGGGATCGGCAAGTCCTCGCTGCTGCGCGCGGGAGTGCTCCCGGCACTGCGCGCCGGGGGTCTGCCGGGCAGCTCGGGCTGGCGGCAAGTCCTCCTCCGACCCGGTAATCAGCCAGTACGAGAGCTCGAGCGCGCGCTCGGCGGGGAAGCCGACGCGTTGGCCAGGCTGGGCCGCGGTGAGCGGCTCGTGGTAGCGGTCGACCAGCTGGAGGAGCTGTTCACGGTCTGCGAGGACGAGGCCGCGCGCGCCGAGTTCCTGCAGTGGCTGGTGGCGGCAGCGGATGACCACGAACGCCGAGTGCTCGTGCTGTGCACGCTGCGCGCCGACTTCTACGGGCGGCTGAGCTCGTATCCACGGTTTGCCGAGCTCTTGAGTCGTAGCCACGCGCTCGTGGGACCGATGGACCGGGCCGAGCTAAGGGAGGCGATCGAACGCCCGGCCGTCCGCGCGGGGCTCGAGGTCGAGGACGGCCTGGTCGACGTGCTCGTGGCGGAGGTGGCGGACGAGCCGGGCAGCCTCCCGCTGCTGTCCACGACGCTGCTCGAGCTGTGGCAGGCCCGCGACGGCCGCGTGCTCCGCCTGCAGGATTACCGCGCCACGGGCGGAGTGCGCACCGGCGTGGCTCGGATCGCGGAAGCGGCCTACACGCGGTTCCGGGGCGGTGAGCGCACGACGGCCCGAGACCTGCTGCTGGCACTCGCCGACGTCGGCGACGGAGCGCCGGAGCGCCGGTCGGTGCAGCTGACCGAGATCGAGGGGATCCCAGGCGCGCAGCGCGTGCTGGCCGCCCTGATTGACGCTCGCCTGCTGACCGTGGGTGCGGGCACGGTCGAGCTCTCGCACGAGGCACTGCTGCGTGAATGGCCGCGCTACCGCGGGTGGCTCGAGGAAGATCGAGTCGGTCGCCAGCTGCACGCGCACCTTCGGGTTGCGGCTACCGAGTGGCACGCGCGCGGGCGGGACCCGGCCGACCTGTACCGGGGGGCCAGGCTCGCGGCGGCGCTCGAGTTCCGGTCTCAGCACCCCGGCCGCATGGACCGCCTCGAGCGCGAGTTCATCAACGCCAGCCGGCTCGAAGCCGAGCGCGAGACGGGACGCCAGCGCGCCCAGAACCGGCGCCTGCGGGCGCTGCTGGTCGGCGCGAGTGTGCTGCTCGTGCTCACTGTGGTGGCCGGTGTGGTCGCGGTCCTTGGGGCGCAGCGTGCCTCCACCGACGCGCGGCTGGCGCTCGATGAGGCCCACGCCGCGCTCGGCCGGCAGCTGGGCGCCGAGTCGCTCGGCGAACCCAGGCTCGACGTGGCGGCGCTCCTCGCCCGGGAGGCGGTGGCGCTCGACGGCTCGCCGCAAACCGAGGGAACGCTCCTGTCGACATTGCTGCGCAGCCCGGCCGTGCTCGGGACCTTCTCGCTTCCCACCAACTCGACCCCGCACGTGGCGATCAGCCCGGACGGACGCACCGTAGCCGTATCGGACACGGTGGCCGGGAGCGTGCGCTTCTACGACGCGCGCACGCGCGCGTTAAAGAGCCGGCAGCTCGGCGACTTCGCCGGCGATCAGCCGCCCGTTTTCTCCGCTAATGGATCGCTGCTCGTCTATTCCTCGCAGCCGTCTCTGGTCGTACGCAACGCCCATACGCTGGCCCTGCGCCAACGGCTCTCGATCGGCGCCCCGTTCAGTCAGGAGCTTGCGGCGGATATTCCCGAGGGCTCAACACTCGTGGCGCCCGACGGACGCACTGTGTACTACGCCTACTGGCTGCTGGATGCGGAAGGCCAGCCCGGACAGGCCTATCTGGCTCGCTGGGCGTTGCCCAGCGGCCAGGAGCTCGGAACGGTCGCGCTGGGCGAAGGCCCGTTGCTGGCGGTGCGGCTGATCGACTCGGGCGCTCGGTTGGTGGTCGTGACCGCGCGTCAGATCGACACGTACGATGCGTCGACGTTGAGGCGTGTGCAGGCGGTCGAGGTGCGGCCGTTGCCGCTGCTGCCGTCGGCGGCGGCGATCAGCCCCACCGGGACCAGCGTCACGATCGGGTCTCAGAACGGCACGGTGTCGTTCGTCGATGCGGCCACCGGCGTGTCCAGCTCCGGACTGCACAGGCACTCCGGTCCCGTCGCCAGCGCGGTGTACGCGCCGAACGGTGCCGTCGTGATGACGGCTGGAGACGACGGCAGGGTGATCGTATGGGACCCGCGCTCCCACGCAGACGAGACCGTGCTGGCAGGGGCCGGGGGACACGTGCAGGATGCGCAGGTCAGCCCCGACGGCTCGACGCTCTACACGGCGGGCATCGGTGGCGTGGTGCTGGCATGGGACCTGACCGGTACCCGCGGATTTGGCCAGAGCGGCCGCATCAGCGGCTCGGTGCCGTGCTGCGACCCGGTATCTCCGGTGGGTGCGGCGTTCGCTCTGTCGCCGGACGGGACCCAGTTCGCCGTGCCGACCGGGCCCTCGACCGTCGGCGTGTTCTCGACCGAGACGCTGTTGCGCGAGCTGTCGTTCACGATCGGCTCCTCGGGCGAGCCGATCACGGCGCTCGCGTGGTCGCCCGATGGGGGAACACTTGCGGTCGGAGCCCATTCCGGTGTCGTGCAGCTATGGAATGTAAGCGGCGTGTTGCAACGCGAGCGGTCGCTCGCGGGGCTCCAACCCGTGCCGGGGCAGGCCGAGGCGATCCAGGCGCTGGCCTTCTCACCGGACGGCCAGCTCCTCGCCGCCAGCGACAAGAGCGAAGGATCCACGATCGGGCACCGGCTCATCTCGCCGCTGGCGATGATGGCTATCTGGAACGTCGGCACCGGGAGCATGGTGGGCCCCGCGGCCGAGCTCGGCGCCGGCGAAGGCATCGAGGGATCGGACGTGGTCGCGTTCTCGCCCGATGGCAAGCTGCTCGCGGCGAGTCTGCTCACGGGCGGCGTGCGGCTGTTCGACCCCGCGAGCGACCGCGCGCTGCGGACGCTGTCGGACCCGGGTGACGAGACCGTCTCTCTCGTGTTCGCGCCGAGCGGAAAGGTGCTGGCCGGCGGCACGCTGGGCGGGACGGTCGAGTTGTGGAATCCGCACAACGGCAAGCGCCTCGCGCAACCGCTCCTGGCCGACGCCAACGCGATTGCCGATGTGGCATTCGATCCAACCGGGCAGCGCTTTGCGATCACCGGCTCGGGGGACGGTGACGTCAAGGTGTGGTTCACCGCGAGCCTCGAGCAGGAAGGTCCCCGCCTGGCCGCCGATCCAGGTGCAACCGCAACGGCCGCATTCGAGCCTGACGGGAGCAGTTTGCTGGTCGTCGACA
Organism: uncultured Solirubrobacterales bacterium; assembly: GCA_963757235.1. Lineage (GTDB taxonomy): Bacteria > Actinomycetota > Thermoleophilia > Solirubrobacterales > Solirubrobacteraceae > Palsa-465. The sequence goes on from CAVWRC010000016.1 coordinate 458,565, forward strand.
ACGACGGTGGCGCGTTCACCTGGCCGATGTCTCTCACCACTTGGGAGGACCGGGCGTGTTCGCTCGCCGGCCGCAACCTCAGCCGCGCCGAGTGGTCGCAGTTCGCCGCCGGCGGCCATTACGCGAGCGTGTGTCGCTGAGCGCCTGCCCCAGTCGGCGTCGCGTCTCGCTCGCGGCCTCGGCTCCCATCGCCCAGAGCTCGTCGCGGACGCTGCCGCGAAACGGCGGGTCGGCGTGCGGGCGGGTGCCGTTCTCGGCCGCGGGCAGGAGGTCGACCAGTAGGGTTGACCAGCCGAATCTTCGCGCGGCCAGACCCTCGCCGTTCACCGGGTTGTAATACTCGCGGAAGCCGTGGCGCTCGACCAGCTCCACGCACGCCCCGAGGATTCGGTCGGCCTCCGCGGCGTAGCCAAAGCGGCGGAGCGCCGGCGCGACCATCCACACGGTGTTGATCCACGACGGCCCGCGCCAGCAGCGGAAGAGGTGCCATCCAGCCCGGAAGCTCGGCTCGTCCATCGACACCGAGGGGATCGCGAACGGGGCGCCGTAGCGGCGAGGGTCGAGCAGATGCTCCTCGATCAACCGCCGGGCGATCGGCTCGGGGAGCGACGGCAGTGCCAGTGGTGTGAGCGAGGACCAGGTCGAGACGCGCTGCGGGGAGTGGCCCCGTCCGGCGACGTCCCAGAACAGACCTCGCTCCTCGTCCCAGCAGAGCTCGACCAGAGCGCGTTCGGTGCGCTCGGCGCGTCGGCGGTACTCGTCGTCCCCGGTCAGCCTGGCCATCGCGTGCAACGACAGCGCATAGGCAACGTTGACGAGGACGTCCTCCACGTGCTCGTCGTATCGCTCGATGATCGCGTGCGAGTCGTAGCGAAGCCGGCGCGAGCGCTCGACGAGCCAGAAGTAGCCGGGGCGGTAGTGAGTCATCCAACCGAACACCGCGTCGTACTTGGGCGAGTCGTCGAGCCCCGATTCGTCGGGATGGATGATCGAGATCAGGCCGTCGCCGTCCGGGTCACGGTGGCGGTCGAGCCAGTCGTAGTGAAGACGCAGCGCGTCGAGGCCCTCGGCCGCGAACCCCGGCTCATCGTCGGACGCCGCGGCGACGAGCTCCCAGGCCACCGCCAGGAACGGTGTCTGCATGTGAGCGGTTGCGCGGTTGCCGCGCATCGAGTGGGTGGCGTAGAAGGGAGCCCGGCGCCACCCGGCGTTGTCGTGCCAGAAGATCGTGTGCGGGATGAACCCGTCCAGCCGGCCGCCGCGAAGCAAGGTCCGAAGCTCCTCGCGCGCGCGCCCGGGATCGAAGTGGCGCCAGACGATCGCGTGAAAGCACGAGTCCCAGTACCACTGGTGGCGGTACCGAGGCGGGGCGGGGCAGGTGAAGCCATAGGGGGTGCCGTCGGCCAGCGAGCCCTGGCGCCAGTTGCCCGCGAGCACGCGGTGCGCGTCGGCCCGCAGGCGCTCCGGTCGCGCGTTGTCCGCGGGAAGGTTCAGCGGCAAGAGCGCTGATGGTCGATCGACGCGGTCAGCGGCACAGGCGCTTCAGCTCACGCAGTTCGGCTTCGAAGACTCGCTCCCAGCTCAGACCGGCGGCGAGCGCGAAGGCGGCGGCCGGATCCGGCGGGGTGGCCAGGGCGTGCTCGACGGCCCGGGCCAGGTCGCTCGGGTCCTTGGGGGTAAAGGTGCGGACGAGCGGAGCGGCGAGCGTCGCGGCCGGCGTCGAGGAGCAGGCCACCACGTGGGCACCGCTCGCGGCCGCCTCGAGCACGGCCAGGCCGAAGGTCTCGTGTGGCCCGGGCGCCACGACGCAGGCCGCCTGGCGGTAGAGCCGTGCCAGAGCGCGGCGGTCGGCGACGAACGGGCGCATCTCGATCAGGTGACCCAGGCCCAGCCGGCGCGCCCGCGCTTCGATCAATGGCTTGGCCGGCCCGTCGCCGACGATGCGCAGGGGACGTCCCCATCCGGCCAAGTCCATCGCATCCAGGATGTCGACGATGCGCTTCTCGAGCGACACGCGCCCCACGTAGAGCAGGGCGTCCCCGGGCACGGTGGGCCCGGGCCGGAACGCCGAGTCGAGACCGAAGCGGAGCTCGATCTCGACAGAGCGTCGGCGGACCGAGCGGGCGAACAGGGGAGGGTGGGCAGGGCCTAAATCTGGCCACGGGTCGACGGTCGACATCACGGCGTCCACGTGCTCGTACGCGTGCTGGTAGATCCGCCGCAGCGCCGGCAGGTAGAGCACGTCAGGCCCCGGGATCCCGGCCGCGTGCAGCGCCGGCGAGGCGTGGTGCACCGCGACCACCGCCGCCCCGAGCCGATGCGCCTCCCGGGTCACGCTGAGTGGGCGCCAGAACGGGTCGTGCAGGATCACGACGTCGGGGCGGATCGCCCGCAGCGTCTCGCGGACGGTCCCGAGCGGGAGCCGGTACCCGTTCGAGGCCGCGAGCTGTAGGGAGCGGAGCTCGTGGCGCCCGCCGGTGTGCCGCTCGCGCCGGCCAGGGATCACAAGGTGGTGCTCGAATGCGCCGGACTCGCGTGCGTGGCGCGCCTTCTCGTTCAGATAGGTGCGAATCCCTCCGCTGCGCTCGGCATAGAACAGCGCGACGTCGCACACGACGAGCCGATCGCCAGCGAGGTTCCGCGCGGCGAGGGTCCCGTTCACGATAAGAATGGTGCGGGCCGTGCTGATGATGGTTGTTAAGTGCCGGTGAAGGTCACGATCGACGCGCGCGGCGCGGGCGAGCCGCTCGTCCTCCTCCACGGGCTCGGGGCGAGCCGGTCGGTGTGGCGCCGGGCGGCCCCGAGGCTCGCCCGGGAACGGCTTGTGCTCGCGCCTGACCTTCCCGGCCTCGGGGGTTCGGCGCCGGCCGGACCCGGCTTCGACCTCGGCGGCGTGGCCGACCTGCTCGCGGGCGCGCTGGCCGAGCGGGCAGGCGGATCGTTCGATCTCCTCGGGACCTCACTCGGGGGCGCAGTGGCGGTGCGCTTGGCGGCCGCCCACCCCGATCTGGTCCGGCGGCTCGTGCTCGCTGCGCCGGCGGGGTTCACGCCCTGGCCATGGCCGCTCGCGGTTCTTGGCGCTCCTTGGGCGGGGGCGGTCAGCGACCGGGTTATGGCAGTGAGGCGGATCGTCGGGGCTCGGGCTTCGAGCAGCGCCACGGTGCGGCGGGCTCTTCTCTGGGGCGCGGTAGCCGAGCCCGCGCGGTTGTCGGCGGGCGATGCCCGTGCCGTGTTCGAGGCCTCACGCGGGTCGGAGCGCATCGGCGCGGCGCTGACCGCGGTGCTGCGTGCGGACTTGCGGCCACTCCTTCGTAGTCTCGACGTGCCGCTCGGCCTGATCTGGGGCGAGCGCGACCGGGTGGTCCCGGTCTCGACGCTCGAGTCTCTCCGTGCGCTGCGCCCGGACGCCGTGGTCGAGACGATTCCCGATGCAGCGCACATCCCGCAGCTCGAGCGGCCGGTCGAGTTCGTGGCCGCCGTCCGGCGGGTGCTCGAGCGGCTCTCGTAGACCCCGTACGCGGCGAGCCTGAGGAAACTGGCAATAGGAGGGTGTTGCATAAATCTGGGTGGTTGTGAGGTGCACACAACCACCCGCCGCGGGATGGCGACAGTGGGCACGTTTCGGGGAAGGCTGGTCGAGAATGGGGACGTTTCTCGACCAGCCTCTACTGCGCTGGTCCGCCCCCTGTGAGTTGGCCACAACAAATCGACGCGCGCCGGCGTTTGTGCGCCAGCCTCTAATTCCCGGAAAGCTCAGGCGCTTCGGGCGCGTCTCGGGTGGCGGTCATGCTGGATCTACCTCTTGCACGTCCACGACGCCGGCTAACCTGGTGCGTAGGGACATTGACCCAGTCGCCGACCTTAACGATCGGGCCCACTGGTTCCGTCCGGCTGCCGGACGGACGCTCGATCACTTTTTTCTCGGCGGGTCCCGAGGATGGCTTCCCGGTTATTTACTGCCACGGCGCGATCGGGTCGCCTCGGTGGCGCACCCCCGAGCTCGACCGGGTGATCGAGCGGCTTGGGATTCGCTACCTGGTGGTGAACCGGCCGGGCTTCGCCGGCTCCGACCCGAGCCCGGGTCGGACGGTGCTCGACTTCGCGCGCGACATCGGCACGATGATGAACATCCTCGATTACCGGCGCTTCTCGGTCGTCGGTGTGTCGGCCGGCGCGCCGTACGCGCTGGCTTGCGGCTGGGCCCTCGCCGAACGGTTGGTCGCCCTGGCGGCGGTCAGCCCGCTCGGACCGCCCGACGGCCGCGGCGCCATCCGGGCCCTGCGCTACCGGGTCCCGCTGATGCCGTTCGGGTCAGGCCCTGGTGGATCGCTGTTCGGCCACGTCTGTCTGCGCGCCCTCGGGCTCAAAGGAGAGACACCGCCGGCGGCGATGATCGACGACTACCTGGTGTGCCGACGCCCCTGGGGCTTCGATCCCGCCGACATGCCCGTTCCGGTGATGCTGTGGCACGGGGGCAGCGACTGGCTTGTCCCGCTCGCGCATGCGCGAGCGCTGGCCGCCGTGATCCCACAGTGCACCGCCCGGGTAGCGGAGGGCGGTCACTTCTTCTACAGCCGGCGCCTGGCCGAGATTGTCGGCTCTCTGCTACCGGAGACCCCAGCGCCGGTTCGTCATCAGGTTGTTACTGCAATTTGAAGTCCGTGTGTACCGCGCGCTGACCGACGGTAAGGGTCAGAAGTTACGCCGGGGCGAGATAGTCGTGATTCTTTGGTGAACCGCTTCGCGGCTGCTTGACACCGCGAGGCGCGTCGGTACGGTTGCCGGTCGGTCAGGTATTTCTTGCTCGTGGGGGCGACGGGTATCTGTGCTCTCGGGGACCCTTCTGCTTTGAAAGGAGCGATCGGATGAAGTCTCGAATCGGCGCCCTCGTCGCCGTGGGTGCTGTCGACAGGAGTCCCACGGCAAGCCATGTCAGGCAAGGGTGGGTAAGCGCTACCGGCGGCCGCGCTCGGTTGACTTGACGACGTTGCTCGCCGGCGCGGCGCTCGTCCCGGGCGACCGCCTGATGGTCAGCGTGACCGAGCGAAACCGCGTCGGGTGGGTGTTCCTGCTCATCGTCCGCTCGAACGAGAAGCCTGCCTACCAGGTCACCTGCCTCGCGCCAGGATCGACGACGCCGGGCCGGGGCTGCACGCCGCCTCCCTCCGCTCGGTAACGGTGAGGCACGTCTGCACGGGTCCTCCGTCCGGCCGGTAGCGGCAGTCACGCTCAAGGTGAGCGGGGTGCAGGTCGATAACGACGCGTGAACCGCTTCCGCCCGAGCGCCGCCGGCGCTCCGTCACCATCGTTATGGAGGACAACCCGCCAATGACCGCCATCGATCAGTACAACGAGTCTCGCCTCGACGGGCAGGGCAACGAGCCGAGGCTGATCCTCGAGCTCGACCTGTCGGAGGCCCAGGCGCTCCGCGCGTGGCTGCTCGAGACCGAGGTCAACGGCCTCAGTGCCCAGGAGACCCCGGTCGTCTCCACCGCGCTGGCCTGGCTGGGCCGGGCGGTCGACACCGCGCAGGCCACGATCAACATCCGCCGCGAGTTCAACCAGGCGGGCGTCAACCTGGCGCACTGGTCCGACGAGCAGGTGCTCGAACTGGGCCGCCGGATCGCGCAGGCGGTTCAGCCGATCCTGAACGGCTAGCACCGTCCCGAACGCGAACTCGATCGCTCGATAACTCGGCATGCCTTGGCTGATCGGATTCGTCAGCGGCGTGATCGTCGGCGTCGTGGCGACGTTGCTCTGGCTCGGCCGATCGGGTGGTGCCCGGACCGACGCGGAGTCAGCGCCCCAGACGCTGACCGATCCGCTCACCGGCCTGGCGACGCACGAGCAGCTACTGACTGACATCGAGGCCGAGCTGGCCAGCGGCCGCGAAGCCACGCTGTACCTGTTCGCACTCGACGGCTTCAAGGACTACAACGGCGCCTACGGCGACGCATGCGGCGACGCGCTGCTCGCATGGCTGGCTCGCAAGTTGCGCGATGCGGTTGGGGCCTACGGCGGCGCCTACCGGATGCGCGGCGGTAGCTTCGCGCTGCTGGCCGCCGGTTCGGAGCGGTTCACGAACGGGTTGTGCGCCTCGGCGGCGAGCGCGATGAGCGAGACCGGCGACGGCTTCCAAATCTCCTGCGACGTGGGCAAGGCCGTCCTGCCGGGCGATGCGGACTCTGCCCGAGCCGCGCTCGAGCTAGCCGCCCGCGGCGCCAGCCAGCACGCCGCCGAGCGCCATGTGAAATCCGGTCGCCGTGCCCCGTCGGACACGATCCAGGCGCTGCGGCTGGTTCGTTCGCGCCAGGACGTGGCCGCGCTGGCCGTCGGCATCGCCCACGAGCTCGGCGTGCCCGAGGCCGAAATCGAGCACGTGGCCACCGCTATGCACCTTTGCGACATCGGCAACGTCGCCGTCCCGCGCGCGGTGCTCGGATATCCGGGCAAGATCACCGGGCCTGAGTGGCAGTTCATCCACCTGCACACGCTTGTGGGAGAGCGCCTCCTGGCCGGCCCGCTCGGGATGAAGCCCGTGGCCCGGCTGGTCCGCCACAGCCACGAGCGCTGGGACGGGCTCGGCTACCCGGACGGCCTCGCCGGCGAGGCGATCCCGCTCGGCTCGCGCATCGTGTTCGTGTGTAGCGCTTTCCACGACATGACTTCGGACCGCCCGCACCACGCCGCGCTCGATCCGCTCGACGCGCTGGCTCAGCTCCAGCGCGGCGCCGGTGCGCAGTTCGATCCGGCGGTGGTCAGGGCGTTCTGCGAGCAATTTGACGGTGAGCTCGAGCCGGAGCTCGAGACCGCCGCCGAAGCCTGAATCGCTCGCTGACATGGAAGGAGCCCGCGCGCAGCCGGCAACACGGCGGCGGCTGTGGCGAGCCGCCGCCGATGCCGGCCGCGAGGGGGGCTTCGCGCCCGTGCCGATACGGACCCCTAGGTTGACGATTCCTTCCCGGGCCGAAGCTGACTAGGATTCCGCCCTCCCTGGTCCTGCGCACAAAATCGTTTACGGTCTGCACTTGTGGCACTTGCCGGGCCATCGTTTGAGATAAGGGAAAGCGCCGACGCCGATGGCGCGGTGCGTCTGATGCTGATCGGCGAACTCGATATCGCGGTCGCCGACGGGGTCGAGGAGCGGCTGCGAGCGCATCGCGTCGACGGCAATCCCGTGCGACTTGACCTCTCGCAGCTGGACTTCATCGACAGCTCCGGGGTGCGGGCAATCGTCCTCGGGCTCAAGCATGCGCGCAGCGGAGGCGTCGAGCTCGACGTCGACACGCGCGTTAGCTCCACGGTGTCCCGGATGATCGAGATCATGGGGATCGGGCCGCAGCTCTGGCCGGCGGACAACCCGCCGGCGCAGACGGACTGAGCTGAAGCGCGATCTGAACTCAGACAGCGTTCGCGCGTCCTTTGGGTCGCGTCGTGAAGGCAGCATTGCAACGCTTCGACCGGCCGGAGGGATCGCCGAGGTACCGACGAAGCACGCCTCTGACCATGAGACGCGCAGAGGAGTTATGGATGAGCGACTTCGAGAGAAGCGGCACGACCTTTGATGAGCCGGCCAAGCGTCGCTCACCCGGGACGTGGTTTGCGGACATCGGCGACCGGCTGGCTCGGGGTTTAACAACTTCGACCGCCCGCCGGCCGATGAGGACGAGCCCGACTGGGAGGAGTACGACGAGCCCGAGCAGCCCACCGCGGTAGCTGAGCCGGTGGATTGGGATCCCCCGGAACCGCTGGGCAAGAAGCGGTTCCCGACTTCGCTTCACGGCTATGACCGCGAGGCCGTCGACGCCCACCTCGACGCGCTCGAGCACGAGCTCGCCGAGCTCAGAATCCGCCGCAATCCGTCGGCGGCGGTTGAGGCCGAGATCGAACGCGTGGGCGAGGAGACCAGCGCCATCCTGCGAGTCGCCCACGAGCAGGCGTCCGAGATCACTCGACGGGCCGAGACTCAGGCCGACCGCTGCGTCCAGGACGCGGCCGCCAACGCGGTCTCGATGACCGAGGATGCCAAGCGCAAGCTCCGCCAGCTGGACGGCGAGACCGACGCAGTATGGGCCGAGCGCGGCCGACTGATCGAGGACGTCCGCAGCGTCGCCACCGCGCTGTTCTCGCTGGCCGAGGACGCGGCCGACCGGTTCCCCGAGGAGGGGGACAGGCGTGGCCCCGCGGAGACGGCGCCGCCGATGCGGGCCGCCGCCGCCGCACCGGCGGCCGCCCCGCCCGCGATGCCGGCCACACCAACGGCCTCCCCACACGCAAATACCGCCGCCGGACCGGCTCCGCGCCCGCCGGCGAACACCGGGGCGCCGGCCGCAAGGCCCGGTCCCATGCCCAATTACGGCGTGGTGCCGCCGCATGCCGCCCCCCGCGGCACCGGCGACGACGACGATTCAGCGGGCCTGTCGGCCTGACTCGAACAGCGCGGCCCCCAACCTGGCCTCGGGCTGAAGGCCCGAGGCCAGGCCCTCGCCGAGCGCTGCCCGCGCGAGGGCGCGGCCGAGCGCCGGCGCATGCTTGAACAGGTGGTTGCCGGCCAGGATCAGCAGGCCGCCGAGAACCCACACCGCGAACCCATCGGGGTGCCACGGCAGCTCGGTGACCCAGCAGTGGCGCACGTCAACCGGGTTCGGGTCGAGGCCGGTCAGGCTGCGGGCCACGTAGGCGGTGGTGCGGTCGGCGATCGCGGCCAGCCCGCCGGCGTCCATGAGACTGCCGTCGTCGTTAACTGAGATTCCCGCCCGCCCGTCATCGAGTCCGACCGCATATGAAGCGTTGCCGGGGAGCGGGTCGGCGTAGGCGCTGACCTCGCCGGACGCGCCGCGTGAATCGAGCAGGCACGCGAGGCGCTCGGGAGGCTCTCCCCGGACGGAGTAGGTGAGCCGCGCGTGGGCGGCCTGGCGCACCGGCAAGGGCAGCCCGGCCCCGCGGGCCAGAGCCGAGGTTCCCCGGCCGGCGCACACCACGACGCGGCCGTGCTCGGTGGTCGAGCCGCCGGCGCGAACCTCGACCGTGCCGCTCGGGGTCGCGCGCACCGAGAGCACCTCGTCGAACACGATCCGCTCGCCGAGCGCCCCGGTCAGCGCGTCGATCGAGGCGCGAGTGCGAATCACGCCGGCGTCCTCGTCGAGCACGCCAGACACTCGTCCTGATGCGAGCAACGGCAGGCGCTCTTCGACCTCATCGGCATCGATCAGGTATGCCCGGACGCCGGCTTGGCGCATCGGCTCGAGCCGGCGTTCAGCGGCGGGTCCGAGCGCCACCACCCCGTCGCGCGAGAGCAGCTCGGTGCCGAATTGCTCCTCCCACTCGCGCCAGGCGCTGCGCGCCTGGACGGCGAAGTCGACCAGTCGCCGGTCGTCGTGGGCGTGGCGGAAGATCCGCGACTCCCCGCCCGACTGGCCATTACCGGGGACGCCGCGCTCGTAGACCGTGACCGGGGCGTCCTGCTCGCTCAGCGCGTAGGCGGTCGCGAGCCCGACGATCCCAGCTCCGATCACCGCCACATCTGCGCCAGCCTGCATTCAGGGCGGGACAGTAGCGGGGGGGCGATCGGAGACCGCACCCCCCCACCCGAGGGGGTACGCGGCTTTTTGAGTCTGGGGCCCAACCGATGGGGTAGGCTCGATTTACGTAACAGCCCAAGGAGGAGAAGGCGATGGCAGACCGGAGCAACGGCGCACAATCGCCCGAGGAGCAGGTTCGAGCGCTGTTCGAGGACGCCGAATCGGGCGCGGCCAAGGCGTTCGAGCAGTTCGTGGGCAAGCCGAGCTTCGGCCGGCTGCTGGCCATGAGCGCGGAGAACGTCGCTGCGCTGACCCGCATCGGCTTTGACGCGGTCGACCTGATGTGGCGCAACCTTCGGGTGGCCGGGCGGGCCGACGTCGTGAGGCTCTCGCGTCAGCTGCACCGGACCGAGGACAAGCTCGAACGGGTGCTCCAGGAGGTCGAGAACCTGCGCGACGAGCTCGCGCGCGAGCGTGACGAGGAGAGGACGCCGTCGTGAGCGTGCTGGACCCGTTCTTGAGCGCCGTGGATCGGGCCGTCCGGTTCCCGGTCAACGCGCTCGAGTACACGAACATCCTGCTGACCACGGATGACGCGGTCGTGGGCGCGACACCCAAGGAGGTGGTCTGGACACACCGCGAGACCACGCTCTACCGATACCGCTCCCCCGACCGGCGCTACAAGGTCCCGGTGCTGCTCGTGTTCGCGCTGATCAACCGGCCCGAGATCTTCGATCTGCGGCCCGGCTCGTCGCTCGTCGAGTTTCTGCTCGAGGAGGGCTTCGACGTGTTCCTCGTCGACTGGGGCTATCCCGACGAGGAGGATGCCGACATGGGGCTCGACGAGTTCGTCTGCGACGAGCTCGATTGGGCGGTGCGCGAGACGCTGCGGGCGGCCGACGTCAAGGAGCTGACGCTGATGGGCTGGTGCATCGGGGCCACGCTGTGCGCGATGTACTGCGGTCTTGACCGCGGACCGGATGGGCGCGCACCGGTGCGCAACCTCGTGGAGCTGACGATGCCGATCGACGGCCGGGCGTCCAACTACGCCAAATGGGTCGGAGACGACGACTTCGACGTCGATGCGGTTGCCGAGCTGTGGGGCTCGGTGCCCGGCGGCGCGATCGATTTCGCGAACAAGATGCTCAAGCCGGTCACGAACTTCTGGACCACCTATCGCCGGCTATGGGACAACGTGCAGGAGGGCACCGCCCGCCGCGACGCGTACCAGACGATGGCCAAATGGGTGGCCGACAACCCACCGTTCCCGGGCCGGGCGTGGGCCCAGTGGATTCACCTGATGTACCGCGACGCCAGTCTGCTGGGGGGACAGGTACGGCTACGCGGCCGGCGAGTCGACCTGCGCCGGATCGATCAGAGCGTGGTGGTGATCACCGCCGGCGCGGACCACATCGCGCCACTGCCCGGGACGATGCCGTTCTTCGATCTGATCTCGAGCCAGGACGTCGAGCACGTGGCGCGCCCGGGAGGGCACATCGGACTGGTGGCCGGATCGACGGCCCGCAAGGAGCTGTGGCCCGAAATCGCGAAGTGGCTGGCCGAGCGTTCCAACCATTGATACGCAGTTCGCTAAGGAGGCGAGGGATAGATGAGTACTGAAACCGGAACTACAAGCACAGATACGAGACCTCACGACACTCGGGTGCCGACCGACGAGGCATTCCCCTCGGGGGTGCGCCGCGCGCGCATGACCGGCCGCGTGGTGTTCGTCACCGGCGGCACGCGGGGGATCGGCGCTGCGATCAGCCGCAGCTTCGCCGAGCAGGGCGCGGCGATCGCCGCCGGCTATAGCCACAACCGCGAGCACGCCGAGGGCCTCTTGCACCAGCTGGAGGAGCACGGTGTGATCGCGAGCCTCCACCAGGGCAATGTGGGCTCGTCCGAGGACTGCCGGCGGACCGTGAACGAGGTGATCGAGCAGCACGGTCGCCTCGACGTGCTCGTCAACAACGCCGGCATCACGATCGACAAGACCGCGCTCAAGCTGACCGACGAGGACTGGTACAAGGTCCTGGCCGTCAACCTGTCCGGCGCGTTCTTCATGAGCCAGGCGGCTCTCCCGCACATGCTCGAGCGCGGCACCGGGCGGATCATCAACATCTCCTCGATCATCGGGAGCACCGGCAACATCGGACAGACAAATTACGCGGCGTCGAAGTCAGGCATGTTCGGGCTGACCAAGTCGCTCGCGCGTGAGGCGTGCTTCCAGCTTGGCCGGGCGGGCAAGCTGGCCGACGACTCGATCGGGCTGACGGTGAACGCGGTGGCACCCGGCTTCATCGCCACCGAGATGCTCCAGTCGATGCCCGAGAAGGCCCAGGAGCGGGTCAAGGCCCAGATCCCGGTTGGCCGCTTCGGCCGTCCGGACGACGTCGCCCGGGTCGTTCACTTCCTGGCCTCGGATTACAGCTCGTTCATCACCGGCGCCGTGTATGACGTCAACGGCGGCCAGGATATGGGCGGATAACTCGGCGCTAGGCAGTTTTGGGCCGCTGCGCGGAATCCGGTCCATCCAGGCAACGAACCACGCTTGGCTCGGGACCGGATTCCGCAGGGAGGCCCAGTAATCAACCGCCGGGCGGGGTCGACGCCGGCCCGGAGGCGGGGTGCACGGGCAGGATCAAGGGCGCGCGAGGCGTCTGGTTGAAGTTGAAGTCGCTGGCGATGTTGCCGAGGATCGGGTTGTTCTCGCGCACGTCCGGCCGGGGGTCGGGGCGGCCGTCGGTGGCGGGATTCAGGCGCGCGCTGTCGAGGAAGTCGTCCTCGATGAACTTCGTGTAGGCGTCGAAGCTGAGGACTCTGGTGGTCGATGTAGCCCTGCTTGGCGTAGGGGCTGATGACGATCCCGGGCACCCGCAGCCCGAAGCCCTCGCCGTCGACGACCGGCGGCACGACGTGGTCGTAGAAGCCGCCCCAGTCATCCCAGGCGAGGAAGATCGCGGTGCTGTTCCAGTCGGGACCGTTCATGATCGCGTTGACCAGTCCGGTGACGTAGGTCTGGCCGGCGCTGACCAGCGCCGGGGGGTGCTCCGACACCGTGCCGTTCGGGTCGATCCAGGAGACCGCCGGCAGCGTCCCGTTCTTGGCCGCGGCGAAGAAGTTGCTCAGCGACTGGATGTTGGCCAGCTGCCCGTCCTCGGTGACGTCGGTGAACGAGGGCAGCGGGTTCCAGATCCCGGGCGTGGTCGGCCCCTGCTGCACGGGCGCGCAGGTCATCGAGGAGTCGTTCTCGCAGTCGGGCTCGGTGCCCTGGAAGACGTAGTAGGCCCAGGGGACATTCTGGCCGTGCAGCAACCAGGTTATGTCGGTCCAGGCGTAGTGCAGCTGTCCGTCGTTGGGGCTCGCGAAGTCGGAGCCCGCGAGGGTGGAGTCGGGATTGGGGTTCTGGACGTCGCCGTGACAGGAGGAGGGAACTAACGGATTGCTGCAGTACGCGGACCACTCCGAGACCATGTACAGGTGAGAGGGCAGGCTCCACGAGTCGTTGGGCTCGAACATGTGGTCCTGGAGGACGAAGTTCTGCGCGTAGGCCCAGTAGTTGGGGATCTCGCGGGCGTCGTGGTAGCCCATCGCGTCGACACAGAGCGGCTGCTGGCTCTGCACGCCGGGGCTCTCGGTGCACGGGCTGCAGTTCGGATTGCCCGTGGTGCAGCCCATGCCCTGCTCGGCCTGAGCGACGAACCCGTCCATCCGGCCGCTGTCGATGTCGGCGAGCGCGTTGCCCACGCCGTGCGGACCGCCGTAGTTGAGGTCGGAGGAGTCGTGGAACGGGGCCACGCAGTTGCCGTTGTCGGGATCCGGGACGCACACGCCGGCCGGAATTCCGTCGGCGCCGGGAAAGGTCCCGAAGTAGCTGTCGAACGAGCGGTTCTCCTGCATGATGATCACCACGTGGCGGATCTTGTGAATGCCGGTCGCCGGGGCAATCTTGATCTTCACGGCGGCCGACGAGGATCCGAGATCGCGGGTGGACGCGGGCAGAACCGCCCGCCATTGCTCGGTGCGGCCCATCGTGAACCTGTGGTTGAGGTAGAACGTCGAGCCCGAGCCCACGCGCGAACCCGACATCGTCACCCAGCGCCCGCCGGCGCGCCGCTGGAGCCACACGCGCTCGCCCCGGAAGGCCGGCTCGAGCTGCCCGGTGAAGGTCTCGACGTCGCCCGCGATCGCGAACGTGGCCGTGCTCGTCAGCGTGAGGGCGGGACGGACGTACTCAGCGAGCACGCGGCTCGACAGGCCGCGGGCCGTCGCGTACCACTCGCGGTTGGTGCTGACCGAGCCGGCGGGGAAGACGATGCTGTAGCGCCCGCCGGCGAGGGTGCTGGTGCGCGCGATCGCGCTGAAGCCGCGCTGGCCGGGGAGCCGGCGCCACAGGACGATCGTGATGCCGCAGCGATTAACCCCGTGCCGCGCCCCGACCAGCTGCCCGAACACCCTGACCTGCCGGCCGGCGGTGAGCGGGTTGGGCCGGGCGGATATCGACAGGCCCTGAGCGAGCGGGAGCCGTGGCGGCCTAGCCGCGGGCTTACAGGTCGGGGTGCCGGGGGCGGTTGGCTGCCCGCTCGAGGCAGGCACGAGCACGGCCGCGGCCAGCGTCGCCAGCGCGACCGTGGCGAGAAGAGCGTATGTCCGGCGCAGCGACAGTTCTCCCCCTAGGGCGATCCTGCTCAGTGGTTGATAACCCGGTGGCACCCTGCGAGTTGCGATCCGGGCCGCCCGATGAGATTTTTCTATGGTGAGCGGCGACTCGACCAGCGACGGCACCTCCTCGCAGGAGCGGGGCGGTGAGCTTGAGCCGGTTCAGGCGCTGAGGCTCGCGCTCGACCACTACGAGGAACGCCGCTCGCCGCAGGCCCTCGACCTGGCGTTCTCCACGGCGGCGCGCGCGGTGGCCGAGCTGCGCGGTGAGCGGGCGAGCGCACCGCCCGAGGTGAGCGAGGTCAGGCGCCTGTTCGAGGAGCTGCCCGAGTACGAGGAGCTCGTCAACCTCGCCGTCGGCGAGACCGAGCACTCGGTGCAGGCGGCCGGAGCCCGGCTGTGGGACTGGTTCGGCCTGAGTACACCCGCGCCGCGCTGGAACGACGGCGAGCGCGCCCGGGCGCGGCTGCTGGTCGCCTGCGCGTGCGCGCCGCTCGACGAGCAGGTGGTTCGGTGGCTGGGGCCGAGGCTGCTCAAGTTGGCCGCCGATCGCTGGGCCGGCCTGCTCACGGCCGAGCTGCGAGGGGCTGACGAGCAGCTGTGGCAACGGGTGCTCGGGGAGCGCTATGAGTCGGTATGGCGCCGATGCGCCCCCCGCGGCCGGTGGCGCACACGCGAGCTGTCGGACCTGCTCGCGGGCGATGACGACGTCGCCGCATCGCTCGAGCGCCAGCTGGCGCGGTGGCTACGGGATGGCGCCCGGATGGAGCGCCTGACCGATGAGGTGGAGGCAGCGTTCGTGCACAGCCGCACTCCCGATCGGCTCGCGTAGCCCGGCTCTACACCAAGGTGTCGTGGCAGACACCAGGGCGCGCACAGCGACCCCATGGGGGGCTGTGCGGGGCGGGGCAGGGGCGGGAGATTGCCCTGGTCAACTCTGAGAGGAGCTCACCATGAAGGGACGTAATCGCCGACGCCGCTCCGTTTGGCTCCGCTTGACCTTCGCCGTTGCGATGGGGCTCGCGGTCCACGCGCTAACCGGCTCGGCTCAGGCCGCGCCGGCCGGCGAGGTCTCCACCGCGCCCGGAATCGTGCTGGCGGGGCTGTCCTCGCAGCAATACCCAGCGTTCTTCAGGATTTCGGCGAACGATCGGGTCCTGCTGGCGGGTAGGATCGCGATCAGCGCGACCTGCACAGACGGTTCGAACTTCGTGGTCCCGGATCTGGCCCTCCGCGTTCCGATCGGCGCTGGCACCTGGCGGCTGCGCGTGCAGGTCACGGGGCCGGGCGGCGAGAGCATCCAGTGCGACTCCGGTCCAGTGAGATTTACTGCCACCCGCTGAGTGATCGTCGGCGCGTGCGGGGCGGCTCGGGCGTCTAGCGCCCGAGCCGCCGCCGTGAGATGCTGACCTCGCCATGTCCGACTCGTACGGGACGCGGACGTTCAACGCGCGTCATCTCAAGGCGGTCATCGAGGCCGAGCGGACCGGCCTGCCCTTCCTGCTGTGGTTGGACCGTGAGGGCGAGCAGCACATCCTGATGCTGGCCGAGGATCGCCCGCGGGTGACGATCGGCCGGCGCGAGCAGTCAGACATCCCGCTCGGCTGGGACCCCGAAGTCTCGCGCGCGCACGCGATGCTCGAGGCGATGGGTGAGGAATGGACGCTGGTTGACGATGGGCTGTCGCGTAACGGCTCGTTCGTCAACGGGAGTCGCGTCCATGGGCGACATCGGCTACAGGATCGCGACCGCATGTGCTTCGGCAACACCCATGTCACCTACCGCGCGGCTGCGCCAGGCGAAGGCAGCGAGTCAACTGCCCGGGCATCTGGCGCGCCCACCGGCGTGCCCCTGACCGAGGCGCAGCGCAAGCTGCTGATCGCGCTGTGTCGCCCGATCGTCGAGTCAAGCACGGCGACGCCAGCGACGAATCCGCAGATCGCCGCCGAGGTGCACCTGAGCGTCGACGCGGTCAAGGCGCACATGCGGCACCTGTTCGAGCGCTTTGGTCTGGAGGAGCTGCCGCAGAACGAGAAGCGGACCCGTTTGGTGACGATCGTGCTCGGGTCAGGGCTCTTGGTGCCCCACGACTTCTAAGGACGGCGCCCCGCGGGCCGACCGGCCGGCGCGGGCGGCCGATCCGTCAACGCCGGCGGACGGTGATCGTCGTCCAGGCACCCACGCGGATGCGGTCCCCATCGGCCAGCGGCACGTCGATGTGCGGCGGAATTGGCGCCGGCTCATCGCCGAGAAAGGTGCCGTTGGTGGATCCCATGTCGCGCAGCACCCAGGCACCGTCACGGCGGCGCTCGAGCACGGCGTGAAATCTGGACACGCCAGGATCGACCGGCGGCGGGGCCAGGTCTATCTCCGGCACGTCGTCGTCCCGCGCTCCCCGACTACGACCGATCCGATTTTCTCCTTCGTGCAAACCGAACCGCCGTTCGCCATAGTCAGCCGGGAACGTGACACCGGAAACCGGGTGACGGTCGAACTGTGAGCGGTCGGCAGCGACGACGGCGTCCCAGGCGACAGAACCGGGCGACAGGAAGTCGTATCCACACGCCTCGCAGTAGCGATCGTCGCCCGATCTAGTCGCGCCACAGGCGGGACAGGGCTCCTGGCGAATCGAAGTCGACGTGTCAACCTCGTCCAGAACGGGCAGGCTCGTAGTGGCGACGCCCGGATCGGCGCCGGAACCCGGTCCCCCGGCGCCGATCCGGGCGCCGCACTGATCGCAGTAGTCCGCTGTCTGTGACTGGTGCCCGCTGGGGCAGACGACGCTCATGTCGTGCCGGCGCCGACCCGCACGGTCGCCGTCGAGCGCGTGTCGAGCGACATCTCGTCGACGATGGCCACGTCGCCTCTGAGGCGAACGGTGCCGGTAGAGGCATCCTCGACGTCGACTACCGCCTCGAGCAGCTTGAGCGTTCCGTCGTTCCCGCTCGCAGTAGCGAGTTGGACCGCGCGTCCCAGCTTGAAGGTCGCGGTGGCCGGGTCGCCGTGCTTGCGGGCCTCGAGCCCTTCCTGGATGCAATCGGCGAGCTCGGCCTGGCCGGTGTAGTGCGCGACCTCGCGGTTGATTCGGGTTGACAGCTGCCGATCATCGGTCCAGATGGCGCGGAGGAGGGCCTGTCCGAGCACCTCGTCTCCCTCCAGCAGCGTGACCCGCCCGGCCAGCATCTCCTCGCCTGGGTCGCGGGGCGGCACGTCGATGCAGACGTGGTAGTCGCGCGCCTCGCTTCCCCACGTCGCGGTCGGATAGTCGGCGGTCAGCGGGCTCACCGGGACTGCCCTGTCGGTCAAATCCTCGATGCTCGGGGCCACCTGGCGGACGAACGCAACGGTGGCGCCCTGGGGGGTCCAGAGGCGGAGGGAGACGTTGCCCGTGGCCTTGCCCATCGCGCTGAGCATCAGGCTCCGGAAGTCGTCGGCCATCCCGTCCGGGTCGGGGATGATGTCGACGCTGCCGAGTAGTGCTGAGGCGATCCGGCGGAGCTCGCTGACCTCCCAATCGGTCCCGACTCCGCGGCAATCGCACTGAAAGCGCCGCTGCACGTGCTCCAGCACGTCGGTGAGCTGCTTCTCCGTCTCGTGCTGATTCTGGCCGTCGGTGAGAAGGATGGCGTGGCAACTCCGACCGGGCGCGCCGGCGAACAACGCAGCGGCGACCTTCAGCCACCTTCCCATCGCCGTGCCGCCGCCGGCCTTCAGGCGCCGCGCCGCCTGCATGGCCTCCGCACGCGTCTTGTCGGAGGCCACCGCAAGTTTTCCGTCGGCCGGGTACACGACGTCCGCGTCGTCCGTGCCGGCGATGACGGCGAATGCCACGCCATCGCGGATGCAGTCGATCGCCACACAGGTGGCCTCGCGCGCGGCCTTGATCTTGAGCGACGGCCAGTCCATCGAGCCCGACGTGTCGACGATCACGATCTCGGCCGCGTCGGGTTGCTCCGACGCCCCGACCGGAGCCTCAGAGGTCACGGTGACGACCGCATTGACCTGTGACCCCCCGAGCGGGAGATACTCGTTCTGGTACGCCTCGACCGTGAAGGTGCTCATGGCTGGTCCTCGGCTTGGGTGCTCGGATCGATGTCGACCACGGCGACCGTGATGTTGTCGTGACCCCCGCGGTTGTTCGCCATGTCGGCGAAGGCGCGCGCCACCGCGGCCGGTGACGCGCCGGCCGGTAGCCCCTCGAGGAGCTGCCCGAGTTCGTTGGCGCCGGGGGCGTAGTTCCACAGCCCATCGGTGCACAGCACGAGACGGCCGGGACGCTCCGGTCGCACCTCGACGACACGGGGCGGTCGCTCGGGTGCGTCCGGTCCGACCCAGTGCGTGATCGAGTGCAGGAATGGGCTCTTGGCGGCCTGCTCGGGGGTCAGGAGGCCCTTGGCCACCCCCTCCTCGGCGAACGAGTCGTCGACGGTGAGCTGACGGGGATCGACGCCGTCGAACCAATATGCGCGGCTGTCACCCACCCAGCCGATCACGATCTTGGCGCCATCGCAGACCGCGGACACGAGCGTGCACGATGGGTCGACGCGCTTGGCCCGCGTCGTCCACTCAACCTGAAGAACCGCCGCGTTCGCCGCCTTGATCGCCTCGAGGATGGCCTGGGCCGGGTCGAGCGCCGGATCCGCGGCCGCCCCGGCTAGCACCGCCCCGGCGGCGCGGGCGGCATCTCGCGCGGCGACGTTGCCGGCGCTGGCCGAGGAGATGCCGTCGCACACGACGACGGCGACGCGGCGCCCGTCGAACACCTCGAGATGGACGGCATCCTCGTTACGGCGGTGCACCAGGCCCTGGTCGCTCACCGCCGCAGCGAGCCCGAGATCGAGCTCGATCCGAGCATCGTCGGCTGCGGGCTCGTCTTCGAGCTTGGTGCCGCATTGCTCGCAGAATCGATCCCCGGCATGCTGCGCCGCCCCGCAGGAAGGGCAGGTCAGGCTGGTCTCCATGTTCATGTCCACGTCCTGGGTCGAACTTGATTGGCACGATCGACGAGCTGGATGCGCTCGGAGCTGGTCGCAGCCCAGCGCGCCAGCTCGCGGTAGGAGCGCTCCACGCCGAGGCGCAGGTCACGTTCCAGCAGGCGGTAGCCGAGCAGGCTGGCTTGCCCGTCCCCGGTCCTCGATCCGCCCCGCACCAGCGCCAGCGCGGCCTCGAGCAGCTCGGTCTCCAACCGCGCCCGCTCCCCGCCCTGGATCGGGAGCGAGGCGAGGATCCCGCCGGCGGTGAGCAGCTCATCGGCGGCGATGTTGCCGTCGGCCCCGTCGCTGGAGGCGCCGTTGCCGCTGCCGTTGGTGGCGGACGGATAGCTGGCGAGGCGATGGATCCGGGCGGTCTGGGCCTCGAGATAGGCGCTCGAGGAATCAGGGACTCGGTCGTAGGCGGCCAACGCCCCGGCGCGGTCCCCCAGCTCCAAGCGGCAGCGGGCGAGGCCGAACGTCGCCGCGGTGAACGCCGGGTCTGTGCGCGAGACGATGTCGTACCAGCCGGCGGCCTGGGCGAATTGCTGGTCCCCCTCGCAGGCCATGCCGAGCGCCAGCTTGGGCGCGAGCTCTCCCGACAGCAGGTGATAGACCGCGGCGAAGCTCGGTCTCGCCTCAGCCGGCCGGCCCAACGCGAGCTCGGCCAGGCCTCGGTACCACCGCGCGCGCCACTCCCACCGGTCGGATGCCTCGATCGCGCCGAGCGCCTCGTCGACCGCGCTCCAGTCCCCAAGCCCGATGAGCGCCGCGATGTGCCGCAGCTCGACCTCGACCGTCCGCTTGGGCGCCGCGCTCAGCTGCGCGATCGTCTGCTGGGGGTCGGCGGTGGTGATCGTGGCCAGGTAGCCGGCCGCGGGGTCGTCGCTGTCGACCTGGGGATGTGGCAGCGCCCGCCATTCGGGGCGTTCGTGCGCGCCGCGGAGCGGACCGCCGAACTGGGTCGAGGGCGCCGGTACTGAGCGTCCCAACTGGTCGGAGACGATCTCGCGCAGGACCCCGTAGAGCTGGTCGGCCATCTCGTCGGCCGACTGGAAACGCTCGTCGGGGTCGGTCGCCGTACCGGTGAGAAGGAGCCGGTACAGGGAGTCGTAGCGCGCGAGCAGCGGCGCGTCCTCGAGAGGCGGCAAGGTGAACCGGTGCGTGCTCTGGTAGCCGCGGAAGTCCAGGCACAGCACGGCGAGCGTGCGCGCGACCGTGAACAGGTCCGAGGCGACCGACGGGCCGACGGTTGCGATCTCGGGGGCCTGGTAGCCGACCGTGCCGAACACGGCTGAGGAGGGATCGTCCAGCCGGTAAACGCCGCCCAGGTCGATCAGTTTGAGCGAGTGCTGGGTCTGGATGACGTTGTCGATCTTGAAGTCGCAGAACAGCAGCCCGAGCTGATGCAGGTAGCCGAGGGCGGGCAGGACCTCGAGCATGTAGGCGATCGCCTCGGCCGGCGGGAGCGGGTCGGCGTCGCCGCCGTTGTCCTGCCGGCGGGCGGCGAGGATCTGCTTGAGGCTGCGCCCGCCGACGTACTCCATGACGATGTAGCCCGAGCTTTCGTGCTGGACGAAGTTGAAGATCTTCACGATGTTCGGGTGCTCGACCTCGGCCAGGAAGCGGCGCTCGGCGAGTGCGGCAGCCATCGCGTCGCCGTCGCCCGAGTTGAGCAGACCCTTGAGCACCACCCACCGGTCTGACACGTTGTGGTCGCGGGCCAGGTAGATCCAGCCCATCCCGCCGTGGGCGATGCACCCGGCCACCTCGTACTGCCCGGCGACGAGCTCGCCCGCGCCCAGCTTGGGCTCGAACGAGAAGGGTGTTCCGCACTTTCGGCAGAAGCCGGCCGTGCGCCCGGGAGCGCCGTCGCGGCCGCGCCCGACCGGCTCGTTGCAGCCGGCGCAGAACCGCCGGCTTTCGGGGACGACGGCGGCCTCCCGGAGCAGGGCGTCGGCCGGGTCGCGATAGGGCACGGGTGGGATCTCGACCAAGCCGGCGCCCAGCCGTCCCCGCACGCTGGTGCGTGTGCGGCCGGTGGCGGGGCGCCCGGCGGTGCCAACCGAGGTGAACGCGAGCGAGCTCGGGACTTGGCGGGACGGGGCCGCGGTCGCGGCCGGGCGGCGGCGGGGTCACGGTCGGGCCGGGTCGCGGCGGGGCCATGCCGCAGACATCGCAGTACCCGTCGACGATCTGACCGGTGCAGCCCGGCTGCGTGCAGTTCATCGCAGCGCCTCCCGCGCCGGGGGCGCCGCGCTCAGGATCTCCTGATAGCGGCGCACAAGTTGAGCCACCCGCGCCAAGTCGGTCGGCGCGGTGTACAGAGCGTCGCGAGCTTCGGCATAGATCCGCTCGAGCTCCGGATCCTCGATCGTGTGCAGCCGGGCGGCCTTGACCCGATAGGCCTCGAGCAGCCCCCGGAGCTGGCTGCGCGCCTCGAGCGGGGCCCGGTTGGCACGCAGGATCCGCTGGGCCTCCTCGAGCAGGGCGGTGGTGTTGTGAGTCCACTGCTCCAACCGGCGGTGCGCCTCGCCCCATGCCCCCGAGCGGGCCACGCGCTCGATCCGGTCGAGCTCGGTTCCCGGACCGTCGGCGAGTTCGGCGGGCGGGGGCGCCGTGGGGACGGCCACCTTGACCGTGAGTTCCTCGTGGGCGGCTCTCGCTTCCTGGATGACCGTCGTCAGGTTCGCCAGCCGGGCCCGCGCGTCGGCGAGTCGTGCGTCGAGCGCGCCGCGCAGCTTGGTGGACTCCTCCAGCTCGCGGCGGATCGCCTCAAGATCGGTGGTCAGGCGGTCGACCTGGCCGGGTTTCACCGAGAGCGGATCGGCAGCGCACGCGGTCCTCAGGCTCTGGATGCGATTCGCCGCCTCGGTCAGATCGCTGCGCTCGGATTCGCCGAGCTGAGCAGCGAGCGCGCGCGACTGCTCAAGCACGGCGTGCGCGCTCGTGATCCGCGGGGTGAGCGTGTTCCACGCCGCCGCGAACTCGGCCACCGCGTTCTTGGCCTCATCGAAGGCGCTCGACATCCGTGCGATGAGCTCCCCGGGTGTGCACTCGGTCGAGACCTCGGCGCTGCCGAGCAGGTCGCGCTCGGCCAGGGGAACGGGCGAGCGGGTGAGCTCGATCGAGCGGCCGTTAAGCAAGGTCCTCAGCTCGTCCGCGCGCCGGCTCCGGTGCCGTAGCTTCTCGGCGCGTTCGAGCAGGGCGTCGAGCAGTGCCCTCCAGGCCCACAGGTCGGTGAGCGCGGCGCTCGCGGCCGCCCAACGCGCCGCTGAGGCGCCGGTCAGCGCGCTCGCCTCGAGCAGCTGCCGGCTCGAGTCGATCTCGAGTTCGACGAGGTTGGCGGCGATGCGCTGGCTGGCCTCTTGGAGGTGGGTCAGCTCGCGGTCGAGGTCATTGTGGTTCATGTCAGCCGTCGTACTGGGCGGGGGGCAGAGTGTCGCTGGGGACCAGACGCCATCGGTCGGAGAGCTGCTGTCGGGTTGCCGGCGAGCGCAGCTGGGCGAGGACGCCGTTGACGAACCGGACGAAGTCCTGATGGGACTTACTGATCGCCATCCCGTACGGAACGTCGCCCAGGCTCGCCCCGACGATCTTGGTGTTGGGGTCCTGGGCCTTGAAGCCGAGCAGGATCGAGTCGTCGGTAGAGATCGCATCGACACGGCCCTCCTGGAGCCACACCAGGCAGTCGATCGACTGCGGGGCGCCGACTGGTTTCGGAGGATGCGGAAGCGCTTCCATCACCTGGATCGGCGTCGACTGGGCGCTGGCGCAGACCGGCTTGCCGGCCAATGCGTCGATGTCGGTGGCGGAGGAGTCGAAGGGCACGAGGACCCGCTGTTTGGCGTCGTAGTAGACGGTCGAGAAGTCGACCTCCTGCTTGCGCTGGCAGGTGATCGTGATCGCGTCGACGACGATGTCGACCCGGTTCTTCTGGACAAACGGGAGCCGCTGGGGAACGGTGAGCGCGACGAGTCGGTAGTGGCTCGGATCGTCGTTGCCGAATATCGCCCGGGTCAGCTGCTTGACGAGGTCGATCTCGAAGCCCTCGATTTGTCCCGTGGCCGGGTTCAGATAGCCGAAGTCGAGCTGTACCGAGTTCACGCCCGCGATCAGGTAGCCACGGTGGTAGATATGAGCCATGTAGCTGCCGGCGGGCATCGCGCCCGGGGCGGGCAGGGTCGCCGGTGGGCGCAGGCTCGCCTTCAGGTTCGAGCAGCCGGGCTCGGGCGTGACGGGCGCGGCGGGCGCCAGGCGGGGCGGCGGCGTGGCGAGCGCGGCCAAGGTGATCCGCAGCGCGCGGTCCGAGCTGGTGCCGCATCCTGCGGCCGCGAGCGCCACGAGCACGAGAGCTGCGAGGCGGCGGAGTGAGCGGTGGCGATCGGAGTCGGTCATCGATACTCGTTGATCCTCTGGCGCAGTCCGAGCAGGGCGAGGACCGCGGCCAGGACGGTGATCAGGGGGATGGCCAGACCCAGGCCACTCAGGTCCGAGCTCGCGGCTGCGGCGGAGTGCATGAAGCGTTGCTGGGCGTCGGCGATGCGGGTGTCGAGGCCGCTGCTGAGCTGGTCGGAGATCGCGCTCGCCCTCGGCGCGGCGTGGATCGCGGGTCCGAGTGCGCCGCCGTTCTCGAGGCTCTCGACCTGGTTCGCCGTGGCCTCGTAGGTGGCGAACCCGCGTCCGAGCCGGGCGGCGAGGCCGCTGGTCCGAAGCTTGTTCATCACGGCCGAGAAGTCCTGCGGATCGGTCACGTCGGTGCCGCGGTTGACCAGGGCCAGGCTCAGATCGCCCTGCGCACGGGACAGCAGGACGTTCGCGGCAGACAGCAGCTCGACCGAATCCGAGCCACGGCGCTGCGCGGCGGCGAGCGCGTTCTGCTCACTCACCATCGCGATTACGGCCCAGGCCGAGACCGCGATGAGAGCCACGGTCGCCAGCACCATCGGAATGTTGAGAATTCGCCGGGTGATCCGCGCGAGATAGAGCTGCGCCAGCAGCAGCAGGCCGAGTGCTCCCACGATCGCGGCGATGAGCGCGGCCAGCGATTCGCTCCCCGTGCCCGTCCGGTAGTCGCTGTTGAGGCGCTCGGCCTCGGTGCGGTAGAGCCGGTCGGCCGCGGGCAGGATCGTGCCGCTCAGCAACGCCGCGGCCTGGCGCAGGTAGGCCGCCCCGATCGGGAAGCCCTGGCGGTTGTTGGCGCGAGCGGTCTCGACCAGGCCGGCGTACACGGGAAGCTGGTCGGCAACGGTGGCGAGCGCCGTGGGCGAGCTCGCGGAGGTCCCGGCTTCGCTCGTCAGCGCGGTCAGCGATTGGCTCGCGACCCGCAGGTCGTGCAGGTAGCGGGCCCGCTTGCTGGCCGGCTCCAGGCCGCCGGCCAGCAGGCCGGTCGCCACGGTCGCGTTCGCGTCGGACAGGCTCGTGTACAGGTTCACGGCGTGGATGAGCAGCGGCTCGGTGCCGGTGCGCGCGGCCCGCACCGCGCGCTCACGCGACTGCTCGGCGCCGGTGGCCAGAACCCCGAAGAGGACGGCTCCGAACCCGAGCAGGACCGCGGTCAGGACGAGCCGGCCGGGCGTCGTGGTCAGCCGGTCGCGGAACCAGCCGAGCGTCGCGCCGGCGCGGGAGCTCTGGCGGCGAGCCGGTGCGGGTGCAGCAGCGATCCCGATCCCCTCCAAGCTCAGCTCCAGATCCAAGGTCCACATGACGCGATTGTCAGCGCGCCAACGCGTCCTGTGTGATCACCCTGGTGTCGTCCTGGACACCCTTGGGTGAATGCCGGCCCTTCGCTGCTCCAAGCTCGCCGCGCCTGCCCCGGCACGTGGCCCAACCCCCGATCGATTGGTATTGCCCGCGCTATTTAACTGCGGCGTGCCCGACGTTTCCACCTCCGGCTCAGAGGCGCACCGCCACCAGCCCGACCGCGAGCAGCACCATCGCCAGCCAGAGCGCGCGCAAAGCAGCCTCCAGCGGGGCCGACAGCCCGGCTCGCGTGAGCTCGATCACGGTGCCGTCTTGCAGGTGCTGCTGGCCGGTGATTTCGGTCGTCGCTCGTCGCAATCGACGGACCGGCGTGCTCAGCTCGCGCTGGGCGACGCTCACCAGGCAGCAGGCGGCGGTTACGAAGAGGCCCGCGGGGCGCACGGTGAGCGCGTTGGCGAAGTAGCCGGTAAAAGCGGGAAATCCGCCCCAGGCGAGCGCGAACCAGGTGTCGTTGTGAAAGCGCCCTTTAGCGAGCTCGAGGTTGTATGCCGGGACGAGCAGCCCGCCGGCCAGTACCAGCGGCGCCAGGAGCGGAGACACGATGGCTACGCCGGCGATGCCGATCGCCACGGCGCCGATCAGCCCGGCGACGGCCAGGCTGATCAGGGTTCCGCGGCTCAGCTTGGTCTGGAGAGGGCGTCCGTTGAGCTCATCGAGGGCATGCGCGCTGATTCCCACGGCGAGCAGAAACGCGGCCAGCGCCGCGGCGAGCCGGATGGCGTAGATGTGCGGCGCGGCGGCGGCGCCGATGGCCACGTAGCTGAGATGCCACGCGGTGTAGGGCGGATGCAGCAGCGTGACCAGATCGCGCCAGCCGCCCGAGCGGAGGGCGTAGAACGCGGGGCGATCGATCTCACGCGGCGCGCTGGCCATCGCGGCTCCTGACGCCGCTCATCACGATGCCCGCGCCGAAGCTCATGACGCGCGTCTGGACCTGTTCGACCCCGGCTTGTTGCCAGAGGGCGCCGAGGTCGGGCTCGCGCGCGTGAAACTGCTCGATGTTGGGGCCGAGGAAGCGGCCTACGTTCTGCCACGCGGGCGAAACCAGCCGGCCGAGGGTGGGGAGCCCGATCCGGGTGTAGACGCGCCAGAGTGCCTTCAGCGGCGGGGACTCCGGCACGCCGAACTCGACCATCCCGATCCGGCCGCCGGGCTTGACGACGCGGGCGAGCTCGCGCATGGTCGCCGCCGGGTCATCGACGTAGCGCAGCAGGTAGGTGAAGCTGAGCGCGTCGAAGGCCTGGTCGGGGAACGGCAGGCGTTCCGCCTCGCCCTGGTTGAAGGTGAGTCTGCCGGCGAGCTCGGGGTGTTCGGCGGCTCCCCGGCGCGCGCCCGCGAGCATGTCCTCGCTCTGGTCAAGGCCGGTCACCTCCGCCCCCTTGCTCGCCAGCGCAAATGCGACCATCCCGGTCCCGGTGGCGACATCGAGCACGCGCATGCCGGGGTGTGGGCCGATTGCGCTGACCAGGGCGCGGCGCCACCGCGGGTCCTGACCGAAGCTGAGCGCGGCGCCCATCCGGTCGTAGGCACGCGGCAGTCCGGCAAACAGTTCAAGCGCGTGGCGCTTGCGGTCCGAGGGGGCGGTTTCGGCGGGACTTGCCAAGCTGGGTCTACGGTACGCCCTCGCCGACCGGCTGACGGCCGAGACGCTCGGCCAGGCGGCTGTGACGTCGGCCGGTGTCGGGGGTGCGGGCGGCTCGGGCGACGACGTCGCGGGTGCCGACGATGACGGTGGCGAGCTTGGCGCGCGTGATCGCGGTGTAAAGCATTTCGCGGCGCAGGAAGAAGGCGCCGGCGGCGGGGTGGGCCACGATCACCGCCACCGGTAGCTCGATTCCCTGTCCGCGGTGGACCGAGCAGGCGTAGGCGAGCCGGAGGCGCTCGGACTGTTCCGGCGGGAAGCGGAACACCTGGTCATCGGCGCCGAGGAGAAGGGCGCCCTCGTCGTGCTCGCCTCCGTCGGTTTCGTCCAGCAGTCGCAGGACGGTCCCGTTCATGAGGCCGAGGTCGTGCAGGTTGCGGCCGGTCATCATCAGCTTGTCGCCAACCCGCAGGCGCCCGCCTCGCACGGGCCGGCCGTCCGGGTTCAGCCGGTCGCGCAGGGCCTCGTTGAGCGCGTCGATGCCGAGCTCGCCGCGGTAGACCGGTGCGAACACCTGGATGTCCCGGATCGGGTCGACCTCGTAGTGCGCGGGCAGTCGCTCGGTCACGAGCGAGACGATCTCCTCGCGAGCCGCATGCGCCTCGGCCCGCTCGATCAGGAACAGATCCCGCTGCATGTCCTGCGCCGGGCTGAAGTTGGGTGTGTCGCCGCGGCGGATCGCGTGGGCGCCCTGGACGATCATGCTGCCGGCGGCCTGGCGGAAGATGTGGGTGAGGCGCGTGGTCGGCACCGATCCCGAGGCGATCAGCTCGGCGAACGGCTTGCCGGCGCCGACCGGCGCCAGCTGGTCGGCGTCGCCCACGAGCACCACGTGCGCCTTGGGGCCGACCGCCCGCAGCAGGGTCACGAGCAGCTCGAGGTTGGCCATCGAGGTCTCGTCCACGATCAGCAGGTCGCAGGGAAGGGGGTCGTGCTCATCATGCGTGGGTCCCTCGCCGGGGATCCAGCCCAGGGCGGAGTGGACGGTTGTGGCGCGCATCCCGCTCGCCTCGTGCATGCGGATCGCGGCGCGGCCGGTCGGGGCGACCAGCAGCACCCGGGCCCTCCGGGCGGCGGTCGTGGTCCCGATCGCGCGGATCGACGCGGTCTTGCCGGTGCCCGGGCCGCCGGTGATCAGCGACAGGCGGTGGGCGAGCGCGTTCTCCACACCCTGGAGCTGCTCGGGCGTGAGGTGGTCGTGCTCGTCGCTTCCGTTTGCGTCGCTGCGGGCGCGGGCGCCGTCGAGGCGCTCGCCCGTCGGTCCCGAGAGCAGCTCGTGGACGCGTTCGGCCAGCTCGGCCTCGAGCTCGGCGGTTTGGGTCCGGTAGATCCAGCGTTCGTCGTCGCGGACGAGGTCGCCGGCGTCGACCAGCTCGTCGATCTCGGTTTCGGTGATGCGGCTCTCTGCGAGCAGTTCGTTGATCGCAGGGAGCAGCCGCTCGAGCGGAAGACAGGTACTGCCGTCGCGCTCGGCCTCGGACAGGACGTGCAGGACGGCGGCGCGCGTGCGCTGCGGGCTGTCCGGGGCGATGCCCAGCAGCTGGGCGATCCGGTCGGCGATCAGGAAGCCGACGCTGAACACGCTGGTCAGCTCGTACGGATGCTCGCAGACCACGCGGTGCGCGCTGTCGCCGTACGCCTCGCGGATTCGGGGCGCGAGGTAAGCCAGTCCATGGGGGGCGAGCAGCAGGTGCAGGCGGCGGGTGACGCGGAGCTGCTCCCAGGAGCGGATCGCCTCGCTGATCGCAGCGCCCCGCAGCCCTGCGGCTTTGAACGCGGCGTGGGGGTCGTCGTCGATCGCGTCGAACACGCCGGCCGGGCCGTAGCGGTCGACGAGGCGGGCGGCCCGCTTGGCGCCGACGTGCTTGACCTTGTGCAGGTAGGCGATCACCGCGTCGGCGTCGTCGTCGGAGGGCGGCAGCGGCTGAGCCGCCGACACCTTCACCTGCATGCCGTACCGGCTGTCCTGCACCCAGGCCCCGGTTACGTGGGCGCGTTCGCGCTCCTCGAGATGACCGAGGGGGCCGACCAGCACCACCGACTCGCCGTCGCCGCCGATCGCTTCGACCACCGCCCAGCCGCTCTCGGGGCTGGCGAAGCGGATGCGCCGGACGGCGATCTCCGACTCGAACGCGCTCACGCGCCTGACATTAGACCCGGTGCGGACGGAATCGGCCCTTTGTTGCAAAGGATTAGCGGGTTTGTGGCTGCTCAGGCGGGCTGGCTCACGACTGCTCGGCGCGGCGGGCGGCGATCTCGATCCCGTCGCTGCCGAGCAGCGACCCAAACGCGCTCACCAGGCCGCGCACGGCCGCAACCCCGAGTCGCCCCTGGGCGCCAATCGGCTCGACCCGCGCCTCGGCGTGGATCGTGGAGCGGCCTTCCGATGACGCGGTCTCGATCCAGTTGGCGAACACGACACGGGCGGTGCCGGGCGTGTCCCAGGCTCGGAACTCCTCTGGGTCCGCGAGTTCGGGGTAGTCGCGGCGCAGGGTCCAGATGCGCCCGACCAGGCCGGAGACGAGCACCCATCTCGGCTCTTCGGCCAGGACCAGGAAGGGCGGTGAGCGGAACAGCTCGTCGAACGCGAGGTCGGACGAGAGGCCGGGAATGCGCCAGCGCACGAGTCGGCCGAGCAGGCGGGTGTCGCTCAGCTGGACGCTCCGGGCCGCTTCCCACAACCGGTCGGGCGGGGCGCTCGACTCACGTCGGTGGGCCACCCGGATCGCGGGGTCGGGGAGCCAGCGGTCGAGGTCGGGCGTCGATGTGGACTGGTGGGCCGTGTGGGACACGTTACGGGTGAGGACGCCGCGCCGGGGGCGGTGCTTCCCGAGCTTTCGTCGAAGGGAGCTTGCGGGGGCGTTCAGCGGCGACGGTCCGGGCAATGGCGGCCCGCCGCGCTCGCGCTCACCGAACTAAGGGCCGCGCCAGCGGCCCCATCAACAACACCCGTGCCGCGCCATGATCCCTGGCGATGGTGCGCCACCTGCTCGCCCCCCACGTCCCCCGCGCTGCGGCGGCGCTGCACATCGCGCGGACACTCCCGGGTGCCGCCGGCGTGGCCCTCACGTTCGACGACGGTCCGCATCCGCAGGGGACCCCGGCGATCCTCGACATCCTGGACGGCGAGCAGCTCAAGGCCACCTTCTTCCTCGTCGGAGAGCAGGTGAAGAGCCGCCCCGCCCTCGCGGCCGAGATCGCGCAGCGCGGCCACGCGATCGCCCTGCACGCCTACCGCCACCGCCCGCAGCCGGCGCTCAGCCCTCGGGCGGTGCGAGCCGATCTCGCTCGGGGCACAGATGCGATCGAGACCGCCACTGGCATCACGCCCATACTGCACCGCCCTCCGTACGGTCTCTACAGCCCTGCCGGCCTCGATGAGGCCCGCCAACGCGGCCTAAAGCCGATTCTCTGGTCCCGCTGGGGCAAGGACTGGCGCCGCCTGACAACCCCCCAGCGCATCGCGGCTCGGGTGACCGGCGACCTCGCCCCCGGCGACGTGATCCTCCTGCACGATGCGGATTTCTACAGCTCCAAGGGCTCGCATGAACGCACCGCGGAAGCCCTGACGCTCATCGTGAGAGAACTCAAACGTCAAAAACTCGGTACCGTCCTACCTGTCTGACAGGCTGGATCGTGATGCCCCGGCCGGCGTAGCAGCACACGACCGCCGCGCCACGGCGGCGCACCAGAGACGATGACCACTGCTTCTTCGCAACAGACTGTCGCTGACTATGCGCGCTTCGCGATCGGGTTCGATCCCCGTGACCGCGGTCGCCTGCACGCGCTGATCGACGAGGTGATCGACTCGGGCCACTGGTCCGAGAGCGAGATGACCAACCGGTTTGAGGCCGCCTGGGCGGCATACAACGGGGCCGAGGCGATGGCCACCAACGGCTGGACCGGCGGTGCTCTGGCCGCGCTGAAATTTGCCCAGGTGCAGGGGGAGACCGTGCTGTGCCCGTCGAACACGTTCATGGCCACTCCCCTGGCGGCGATCAACGCCGGCGCGAGCGTCCAGTTCGTCGACTGCAACCGCGAGGACCTCTGCATGTCCTTCCAAGACTTCGAGGCCAAGGCGGAGAAGCACAAGCCGCGGGCGGTGTTCCTGGTCCACATCGGCGGGCACATCGCGTTTGATACTTTCCAGATTGCGGGGTATTGCGCGGAGAACGGGATTTTCCTGATCGAAGACTGCGCTCACTCCCACGGCGCCGAATGGAATGGGCGCCGAGCGGGAACTTACGGAGACGCCGGCGTCTATTCGCTCTACGCGACCAAGACGATCTCGACCGGTGAGGGCGGAGTGCTCGTCTCCAAACGGCCAGAAGTCATGGAATTTGCCCGTGCCTTTCGCAATTACGGCAAGCCCACCTACGAGGTCCACGGCCTCAACTTCCGCATGAGCGAGTTCACCGCAGCCCTGGGCCTGATCCAGATCGAGCGCTTGCCCGAGATCGTGGCCTGGAAGAACGACGTGGCGAGGCGCGAGCTGGATCCTCAGTACCCGAGCCGGCTTGAGCTCCCCGAGGGCATGACCTCCGGCCTCTACAAGTACATCGTGCTCGACTGGCTCGAGCGCTCGACCGGCCGCGTCTACGACGAGCCCTGCCATCGCGTCATGGGCCACCAGGTCGATCTCCCCAATTCCGACTGGGTCGCGCGCAACCATTCCTGCGTCCCGCTGTATTACCGGCCGGAGACATAAACGACATGAGAGTCCTCGTCACCGGCGGCTCCGGCTTCATCGGCTCCCACGTGGTCGACAAGCTTCGCGCGGCTGGGCATGAGCCGGTCATCTACGACCTGCGGCCGTCGCCATGGCACAACGGAAATCCCACTCAACCCGCCCCCGGCCGGGCGGGCGGGGAATCAGTGGACACCGTGCTGGGCTCGATCACCGACCGCGAGGCGCTCGAGCGCGCGCTTCACAGCTGCGACGCCGTCGCTCACCTGGCCGCGGTAGCCGACGTCAACGACGTCCACGCCGAGCCTGAGGACGCCGAGCGGGTCAACGCGCGCGGCACGGTGGCGGTGCTCGAGGCGGCAAGGCGGGCAGGCGTGAAACGGATCGTCTACGCCTCGACGATCTGGGTGTATTCGGACTGCGAGAACGAGGTCGTCGACGAGGACACGCTGCTGCCGCCGCCCTCGCACCTCTACACGAGCACGAAGCTCGCCGGCGAGCTCTACTGCAAGGCCTACCAGGAGCTGTACGGGATCGACTACACGATCCTGCGCTTCGGGATCCCGTACGGGCCGCGCGCGCGCGAGGCCGCGGTCATCCCGGCATTCGTCAACAAGGCGTTCAAGGGCGAGCCGCTGACCCTGGCCGGCGACGGCGGGCAGTCGCGGCGGTTCGTATACGTCGAGGACCTGGCCGAGGGCGTGGCGCTCGGACTCGAGGACGTCGCGCGCAACCGGGTCTACAACCTGGCCAGCGACGAGAACGTGACGATCAAGCAGATCGCGGTGCGCGTCCAGGAGCTCCTGGGCGACGTCGAGATCGTGTACACGCCCGCTCGCCCCGGCGACTTCAACGGCAAGGTCGTCCTGAGCCAGCGAGCCGAGCGCGAGCTCGGATGGACGGCGCGCACGCCGTTCGCTGAGGGCGTCAAGCGCTACGTCGACTGGCGCCGCGATCAAGCCGCGCGGGCCGCCGAGAGCGAGGCCGCGTCGGTGATCCCGGCCGGCGAGCCGGACGCGGAGTCGCGACCCCGCCAGATCCTGATCATCTCGGCCGACATCGGCGAGGGCCACGACCTTCCCGCCCGCGCGGTGGCCCGCGAGTTCCGCGACGAGGACCCGGATGCCAACATCTCGATCGTCAACGGCCTGCCGGCGATGGGCTGGTTCCTGACCAAGCTGCTGCGCGAGAACTCTGAGTTCATGTTCCGCTGGGTACCGTGGCTGTTCGACTGGCAGTACCGGCTGTTCATGGGCTTCGCGCCGACGCGCTGGTTCTCGATGAAGATGCTGACGTTCCTGGGACGCCGCGGCCTGATGCGGCTGATCAAGGCCCACAACCCCGACCTGATCGTGTCCACCTATCCGGGTGTGACGGCTGTGCTCGGGGAGCTGCGAAGAACGGGCCGTCTCAAGGTGCCCTGTTACTCATCGATCACCGACCTGGCCGGAATGCAGTTCTGGGCCCACCCGGGGATCGATCTGCACTTCGTCACCCACCCCGAGACGATCGAGGAGGTCGAGTCGATCGCCGGTCCCGGCAGCGTGCGCTGGGCCAAGCCGCCGACGTCGCCGTCGTTCCTGGCCGCGCGCTCGCGCGATGACGCGCGCCGCGCGCTCGGGCTGCCGACCAACGACACCAAGGTGATCGCGGTGTCAGGCGGAGGCTGGGGCGTGGGCGACCTGCTCGGCGCGACGCGCGCCGCCCTGCAGGTGCCAGACGCGCTCGTGATGTGCCTGTGCGGACGCAACGACAAGCTCCGCACGCGGGTCACGAAGGAGCTCGGCTCGGAGCCCCGGCTGCGGATCATGGGATTCACCGACCGGATGGGCGACGTGCTTGCCGCCAGCGACGCGCTGGTCCACTCGAGCGCGGGGCTGACCGTGCTCGAGGCGATCATCCGCGGCTGCCCGGTCATCTCCTACGGCTTCGGGTACGGACACGTTCGCGTCAGCAACGAGGCGCTCGAGCGGTTCGGGCTGGCCCAGGTGGCGCCGAAGGTGGCTGACATCGGCCCGGCGCTCGGGCGGGCGCTCGAGCATCGCCCCGAGCCGGACGGTCGCTTCGCGCGCAGGCCCTCGACCGCGTCGCTGATCCTGAGCGACGAGCGCCGCGCACAGCCGCTCCCGACCTGGCGCGTGCGGACCACCCGCGCCATCGTCGGAGGTGCTGCCGTGCTCATCGTCGCCAGTTGGACGCTCACCGCCGGCGCCTCCTACAGCCTGGTCTCGGACTTCGTGCACATGCGTCCCGTGACCGCTGTCGCGACGGGCCGGCCCGAGGTCGGCGTGCTCGTCGACGCGCCGGCCAGCCAGATTCCCGGCCTCGCAAGCTATCTGTCGGAGCGGGGGATTCGCGCCACGTTCGCAATCACCCAGCCCAATGACGCGCAGGACACGCTGGTGGTCGCTTACGGCGATGAGGCCGTGCCGCGCCTTCCGGACGGCGGGCTCGTGCGCTGGCTGGGCACGCGTGGAGAGCTGCACCACCTGCTCGCCGAGATGGGCTTCGGGCACCACTTCCTGTATGCCTCGAGCGGGCCGAGCGTCGGCCAGTGGTGGATGGCCCACGGCGCCGGCGGGCGCCTCGTGGCCGGCGCGGTGCGCCTCCAGGACCCCGACGACAACGTCGGGCACCTGCACGCCGGCGAGGTGATCGAGCTGTCGCTGACCAGCTCCTCGCCGGTCCGGACGCTGGTCGGTCGGCTCGACCGCGGCCTGGAGCGCGAGCACCTGCGCGCGGTACCGGTCGGGCAGCTGATGCATGACGCCGGCGCCAGCGTCTAGCCACTAGTTAACTAAGACGGCCGCTGATGATGCGGTGTTGCGTGCTGAGCTGCGGAAGTTCTCGGTGGAGCGGTCGCGGTGGGGGTA
Source organism: uncultured Solirubrobacterales bacterium (assembly GCA_963757235.1). GTDB lineage: Bacteria > Actinomycetota > Thermoleophilia > Solirubrobacterales > Solirubrobacteraceae > Palsa-465. The sequence continues at coordinate 492,680 of CAVWRC010000016.1, forward strand.
CCGGCGCGCGCACCGTCACCTGCGGGAGCTGGGTTGGTCGGTGAATCGCAAGCGGGTGCAGCGGCTGTGGCGCGAGGAGGGGCTGCGGGTGCCCGCAGCGTCGGCGTAAGCGCCGGCGGCTGGGCGAGTCGACGGTTCCGGCTGAGCGGCTGCGCGCGGAGCGACCGAACCACGTGTGGGCGTTCGACTTCCAGTTCGACCAGACCGCCGACGGCAAGGTGCTGAAGCTGCTGAACATCGTCGATGAGTTCACGCGCGAGTCGCTGGTGATGCTGCTCGAGCGGAGCATCGACGCCGACACGGTCGTCGCGGTGCTGGAGCGACTGGTCGCCGAGCGCGGCGCGCCCGAGCTGCTCAGGTGCGACAACGGCCCGGAGATGACGGCGCACGCGCTCAGGGACTGGTGTGTGCTCTCGAGGACCGGGACCGCGTTCATCGAGCCCGGCTCGCCGTGGCAGAACCCGTTCGTGGAGAGCTTTCACTCCCGCGTCCGTGACGAGCTGCTCGACGTCGAGGAGTTCGCGTGCCTGGCCGAAGCGCGCGTGGTGATCAGCGACTGGCGCGAGGACTACAACTGGCGCAGGCCGCACTCGGCGCTCGGGATGAAGGCGCCGGCCGTGTTCGCCGCCGAGTGGGCCGCGACGAGCGAGCTGCCGACCGCCGCCTGAGCGGCCGCGCGCCAACCAGCGTGACCGGCCGGAGTGCCACGCCGAGCGCGCCGCGACCATCGCCGCTACGCCTCGCGGCTCCGCCGCTCGGCTCCGCGACGACGGTCGCGCATCCCGGAACGCATCCCCGCCCTCTATCGCCCTGTTCCCATCCGACCGCCCTCGTCGCTACCTTCCTCCGCGACCCATATCCACCACCCACTCTCACTCGTGGTGGACCGAGAAACGGGGTCCGGTCAGCGGCTGGTGAGACGATGCCTACCAGCACCCCTATCGAAGCCGCGGCGCACGACGGCCGCGCGCGCTCTGGGGAATAGATGCGCGGATTGGGCTGTCGTTATCGGTAACGCACTGGCTAGCCGTTGACGGCAGCCGGTCATTCTTACCGATCTGGAGGTCTTGATGAGACGGGCACGCATCGGAACGGCGTTCGTGGTCGCGGTCGCTTCGCTTGTGATCGTTGCGTCCGGCTTGGCCGCGACCGTGGACATGACGACGACCAAGTCCGTGGCGCCTCGCGAGCACTGCGGCGGGTTCAACGGTCACGTGCGCTACGGCTCGGTCGTTTACGAGAGCGCTGGCAGCGAGGTCAGGCAGCGGATCGTGCAAATTTGGGGATTGGTGTGGGACACCTGCAACCACAACGCGGGATCGAGCACGACCTCCGTATACCTGTCCTACAACGATTGTGGGGTCTTCACGTGCGCTCACAACCCTCAGGTTGGCTCGGCGCACGCAGGAACCACGTCCGGAGTCAATCAAACCTATAGAACCCTTCTGAACGCCGGCCACATTGCCGTGACCGTCTGCAGCAACTACGGCGGCAGATGGCAGTGCGGATCGCCCGCCCCCGTGTGAATCAGCCGCGGGTCGTCAGGTAGCCCGATCGAGTCCCGCCGCGCGCACACCAGCGAGGCGATCCGCGCGGCTCGTGGCTCGGGCGCGCGTCGCGCGTGACACCGGTGCGCGGCGCGGGTGGCGTCGTCCTGCGCGCGGCGTGATTCGACCAGCGGGGTCGAGCTCGTGGCCTTCTGGCCCACCAGCACGCAGCGACCCTTGGCGACCGAAGCCAACGAGCCGGCCTGTGGGCGACGCCGGTCTCGACCAAGGGACGCCGGCGCCCCTGTGCTGTCGCCCAATCTGAAGTGCGCGGCCTGGCCGGCGCCCACGATCGCATTGACCATTCGGCCAGCTCGCGAGCGGACGAGTCCTACGGCCGACCAAGCACAACCTCGCGACAGGGTGATGCTAGCCGTCGACGAGCTAGCGGGACGGGCGCGCGGGGCTTGTGCGTTCCTGAGTGAGCAGGCGCCCATGCTCGCGCCGGGTCGCGTTACCGGATCGGACGAAAGGGAGCGGTCTCGCCGGCGGCGTCGTGGATATGCCCGCTTCCGCATCCCCAACCGGCTGGACATTCACATCAGATGCTCGTGCCAAGCCGAACGCGGAAGCGAAGCGTCGACGGCATCGGGGAGCTGAGTCGTCGCTGGCCGATCAAGCGTGGGCGCGGGCGGACCGGAATACCGCTCTGGCTCGGCGATGCGCGGGTGTCGGCGCTCGGACTGATCGGGCGCGTGCTCGTGCCCGAGGGTCGAGAAGGCGATCGCTGCGACACGCGTGGCCCCTGCCTCAGACGAACAGCATGGTGCTCAGGTCTGGGCCGGCAAACCGAGGATCGCCAAGATGCCGCGCGCCGCGCCATCTTCCCCGGGGTCGGAGGGGCTGATCGCAATGTGAGATCGCCTAGTTCGCGACTTGGCGGTGACGCTGGTTGTGGATTGTGGAAGTGTGCGTCGTCTGGATCCCGGTGCGGTCGCGTTTGGACCGCGCGCTATCGGGACCACCCGGGTGTACCGACCACGGTTAGACGCGGCATCGAACGGAGGAAAAGCGGTGCAGCTGAGCACTGGATCGGATGCTTACGACACACGCCGCGAGCCTGCCTCAGCCCGACGAGCTCGCACGGCTGATGTTTGAGAGCGCCGACGGTAAGGATGTCGATCGGGACGTGCTGCAGCGCTTGGGCGGTTTCAGCCGTGAGGCTGGCGAAGCGAGGTTAGCCGCGCTCGAGCTGGCAGAGTTCCCCGATCTGGCCGGACAGATCTCCGGCAGGGAGGGAGCAAAGCACCTGTACCTGCCGGTGCTGGACCAGCCGTTGAGCGCCCGCGATCCCGGTGCGATCCAGCGCGAGATCGACGACCTCCTCGCACGCGCTCAACGGCAAGAGCCCAGAAGAGACGTTCATCTCACGTTCACCTCCCCGCCGACAAAGCGCTCATCCCCGGGGTGATGCACACCAACACCAACCGCGTCGAGCACCCCGAGCTCGTCGCGCAACGAATCACGCGGTCCGCCAGATGCGTCGGCAAGGACCATGGCGCGGAGTCCGGCAGCCTTGAGTGAGCCGCTCGTCGAGCGGTCCGCGGCCGCCTCGGCATCAGGCGACCCGCCCGTGAGCGAGCGGGTCGACAGCAACTCGTCGTCCCGGCGATCGGCCAGGACCGACGCCGGCAGCGTGCGGCTCGCGTCGGTGTCAAAGGGCTACGGGGATTTCGTCGCCCTTGCGGACCTCGATCTCGAGATCCGCCCGGGTGAGTTTCTCTCGATCCTCGGCCCGAGCGGAAGCGGCAAGACCACCACGCTGCGGATCATCGGCGGATTCGTCCACCCGGACAAAGGACGCGTCGAGCTCTCCGGGCGCGACGTGACTGATCTGGCGCCGAACAAGCGCGATGTCAACACCGTGTTTCAGAGCTACGCGCTGTTTCCCCACATGAGTGTCGAGGCTAACGTCGGATATGGGCTGAAGGTGCGACGCGTACAGCGCGCTGAGCGCCGCCGCCGCGTGGACGAGGCGCTCACGCTGGTGCGCCTCGAGGGCGCCGCCAGTCGCAGACCGAATCAGCTTTCCGGTGGGATGCAGCAACGCGTCGCGCTCGCGCGCGCGATCGCGAACCGGCCCAGCGTCCTGCTCCTCGACGAGCCCCTCGGGGCGCTGGACCGCAAGCTGCGCGAGGACATGCAGGTCGAGCTACGCCAGCTGCAGGCGAAGCTCGGCGTGACGTTTGTGTACGTCACGCACGATCAGGAGGAGGCGCTCGCGATGTCGGACCGCGTTGTGATCATGCGCGCCGGCCGCATCCAGCAAGTCGGCTCGCCCGCGACGGTGTACGACGAGCCGATCAGTCTCTGGGTTGCCGGCTTCGTCGGTGCGAGCAACCACCTGCGCGGTGTCGTGCGCGACCTTGGACAACAGCTTGAGCTCGTTGCGGATGTCGCCCGGATCGTCGCTTCTCGGTTCGACCGTGACCTTGTCCGCGGGACCGCTGCCGTCGCGGTCGTGCGGCCCGAGGACATCGAGGTCGACACGGACGCGGCGGGTACCGGGCCGAACCGGGTTCGGGTTCAGATTGAGGAGAACCTCCCGGTCGGCGGTCACGTTCGCTGCGTTGCCCACACCGCGGGCGGCCTGCAGCTCGTCGCGCACCGTCCGCGGAGCGTCGCGATCGCCCGTCCGGTCCTCCCACACACCGAGGCCTGGTTCAGGTGGCCGCCCGACGCCGTTCGCGTGTATCCCGTCGAGGAGGACGAGCGGCGCGATCCCCCGGCGCAGGAGAGGGACCGGTGACGGCGCTCGCGCGGCGGCGATGGTTGTCGGGGTCGGCCGTGGGATCACTTGGCTTGCGCCTCCTGGCTCTGTCCCCGGTTGTGTGGCTGTGCGTCCTCTTCGTCGCGCCGCTGGCCGTCACCGTCCTGTACGCGTTCGCGCACGCGACGTTCGGCGGGGTCCGCCTCGGATTCACCTGGTCCAACTTCTCGCAAGCCTTGTCGGGCTTCTACCTAGAAATCTTCCTGCGCACCCTCCGTTTCGCGGCAATCGGGACCGCCTGCTGCTTCGTTGTCGCCACCCCGCTCGCGTATTTCGTGGCGCGTAAGGTCGGGCGACTGCGGCCGGTGCTGGTGGTGCTCTTGCTTGTGCCGTTCTGGACGAGCTTTCTGATCCGCACCCTCGCGTGGCAGACGCTGCTTGCGGCGAACGGCCCGGTCCGCGACGTCATCAACGCCCTTGGCTTTCATCACGGCGACATCAACGTACTCGACACGCAGACGGCGGTGCTGATCGGGATCGTCTATGGCTACCTGCCGTTGATGACGCTCCCGCTATTCGTTGCCTTCGACCGGGTGCCGCAGAGCGACATCGACGCGAGTAAGGATCTCGGCGCCGGCTCCCTCCAGACATTTATTCGGGTCACGCTCCCGCTGGCGCGGCCCGGAGTCACGGCAGGGATTCTCCTCACCTTCGTGCCGATGACCGGCGAATACGTTATCCCGGCGCTACTCGGAGGTGACAAAGGGGTACTGATGGGTGGCCTCATCGCCAATCAGTACCTGGAGGCCTTGGACTACCCGCTCGGATCCGCGATGGCCGTCCTCGTTCTGCTCCTCCTCGGGGCCGCCGTGTTCGTTCTGACCAGGGTCAGCCGCGGGTTCAACACGGTCGAGCAATGACACGGGCGTGGCACCGCATACGCCGCACGTCCGCCATCGACGTGGCGCTCTGCATGTGGACACTACTGGTCTTTGTTTTCCTCTTCGCCCCAATCGTGACCGCAGTACTCTATTCGTTCAACCAGGGCTTGCTAGGCAGGCAAACCTCGAACTTCACGGGTTTCACGACCGGTTGGTACCACACCGCTTGGTCGGACGGGGAGCTTCGTCACGCGGTCACTGTCAGCTTCCAGGTGGCCATCGCCACGGCCTTGATCGCGACCGTGCTCGGTACGGTCAGCGGATTCGTACTGGGCCGTCACCGCGGACGCGTCCTGCGCGGGTCGCTTGAGGCACTGGTCTACCTACTCCTGATTGTGCCCGAAATCGTCCTGGCCGTCTCGCTGCTCGTGTTCTATTCAAAGCTCGGCGTCAATCTGGGCCTTGTGACGCTCGTCGCCGCGCACACACCGTTCACGATCGCAGTGGTGTCACTGATCGTCAGGGCGAGGGTGGTCGCGATCGACCGGTCAACTGAGGAGGCCGCGGAAGATCTCGGTGCGGGCCGGTTGCACACGTTGTGGGACGTGACGCTCCCTCAGGTGAGGCCCGCGATCCTCGTAGGTTTGCTGCTCGCGTTCACATTCTCGTTTGACGATCTCGTCATATCGCTGTTCCTCGCCACCCCGACCGTCACGACTCTGCCTGTGTATCTCTTCGGAACCGTGCAACTTGGAGTCCGGCCCGATGTGTACGCGATCGCTACCCTGATGCTCGGTTTCACACTGCTGATGCTCGTTCTAGCGGGCCTCACTTACGGATGGCAGAGTCGCCGGGTGGGCAAAACCATGTCACTCGTTCGGGCCCTCAGCGCCGGTGGTCAATCGCCTGTGCCACGCGAAGGCAGCGCATGACGTCACCCACGTGGCAAACGGCAGCCTTAAAACAAGGGAGCAATCTGCTTCAGAGCAACTACAGAGGAGGCGTTACCAATGCCACCGTCAAGTCGACGTATCTCGAGAGCTGGGATGAAGCGAGCGGACACTCGCACTGTCACACTAGGCACCAGCGCCCGAGTCTTGAGGCGATCACGTGATCTTTGACGCACACATGCACATCGGAGACTATCCGCTGTTTCGGGTTTCGCTGGACGGGGAGGGGCTGCGAGCGCTCCTCGAGGAGTGCGGGATCGACAGATGCCTAGTGTTCTACCCGGACAACGCGTTGGTGCGAGACGTCGTCAGCGAGATTCCCGGCGCAAGCGCGCTTGTTTGGGCGAATCCGCGAATTCCCGGCAATATCGAGGAGTCGATCAGCTGGCTCGACGACCCCAACTTTGTCGGGGTCAAGCTGCACCCGCTGATCGACGCGTATCACCCGAACGATCCGGCGCTCTATCCGCTGGTCGAAGTTGCGGTCGAACGGAAGCTGCCAATCCTGATCCACAGCGGGCATCCGATCTTCACGCTCCCGTGGTCGATCGAGGAGCTGGCGGTTACGTTTCCAGAGGCGCGCATCGTCATGGCTCACATGGGCCACGGAAACATCATTTACATCAACGCGGCGATTGACATCGCCGTTCGGCGCGAGCACGTGTACCTCGAAACCTCGGGGATGCCGATGCACAGCAAGATCGCGGAAGCGGTCGAACGTGTGGGGCCGGATCGGGTGCTGTACGGGTCCGACGCTCCGTTCCATCATCCCGACGTCGAGATCCTCAAGGTTCGCAGGAGTGGCCTCTCGGAGGAACTCATAGATCGCGTCCTGTATACGAACGCCGACCGGCTGTTCTTCGGGGAGCGAGAGGCACCGAGCGTGCCCTCGGACATCGAAGCATTGTCGAACTGACCAACACCACGCGTGTTGGAGGAAGGAGCGAACGCGATGCAGGAAAACGTGTCAGAGATGCTGCCCGGCCAGGCGGTCGGCCCTCGCTGCGTGAGCAGGTCAGAGTTCCTGATGGCCGGAGCAGCTGGGGTGGCAGCTCTGGTGGCGGGTTGCGGCAGCAGTAGCAGCAGCAGCGCCACGAGCCACGCGGCGCGCACCTCAGCCGCGGCGACGTCGGGGACCACAACGTTGGCCAAGGGCGGCACCGTGAACGTGTGGACTTGGCCAGGCTACTGGGCACCCGCGAACCTCGAGGCCTACAACGCAGCGACCGGAACAAAGGTCAACATGTCGACCTACGACTCCGACGATGAGATGTACGCAAAACTGCGTACGGCAGCTGGAGCGGACTTTGACATCGCAATCCCCGATCTTGGTTGGATCCCTGTCTTTAGCAGCACCGGGGTGGTACAGAAGATCGACAAGGACCGAATCTCCTGGCAATACATCAACAAGAGTGTCCTCGGGCGCCCGGAGGATCCGAACAACGAGTACTCGATTCCCAAGGACTACGCCGCGGCAGGGATCGTGTACGACCCGGTTGCCGTCGGCGGCACCATCAAAACATGGCGAGACTACTTCGATGCCTTCACCCGGCCGAGCGTGTCCGGAAAGGTGGAAATGCCGAGTGAGCCTTCGGAAACGCTCGGCCTGGCGCTCTGGGCGATGGGTAAGAATTGGAACACCGCGACCAAGAGCGATCTGAACGCCGCCGCCAGCATGCTCCAGCCGCTGGTGAAGCACATCAAGAGCTTCAACGACTTCGACACCAACGGGGTCGCGAACGGCTCTGTTGTGATGGCGTCTCAGACCAACGCGAACGCCCGGCTTGCGATGCTGCAGAACAAGAAGCTGGCGTGGGTAATCCCTCAACCGCAGTCAGAGCTCATTCTCGATAGCTACACCATCCCAGCCAAGGCTCCCGACGTGCCTCAGGCGTACTCATTCATCAACTTCATGCTCGAACCGAAACACCAGGTGGCGGACACTGTCTATCTGGGTTACCCACTGGTACTGCCTAGCATCCAGCATTTGGTGCCGGACAAGTTACCGCTGCGTGACGTTGTGTTCGTGAGTCCTGCCGATCTGGACCGCCTCGAGCCACTCAACGTACGCCCGGATATTCAGGCTTACGCCGAGAACCTCTACAGTCAGCTTCAAGCGGCGGCATAGCTCGGCAATGCACTCACGCGAGGGTCCGGGCGAATCGACGATGTGGTTGCAGATCGAGGCGTGATGGTGGCGCTGCGCGACGGCACCAGCCCGGATCCTGCGATAAGCGCGCGAATGTGCTACGGGCTCGTGCTTTTAGGGGTCAGAGGGTCGTGGTGATGTGTTCGGCGTGACAGTGGGGTCCGGGGTGTGGTTCTGCGGAGCCGCCCGCGCCTATCTTGCCGGTATGCGGGCAGCCGCGTTCGCGGGGAGGGCGTGATGAGGGTGCGGCAAGCGGCTGGTGTCGGCCGGGCGCGGCTGGGAGCGCTTTGAGCCGCGCGAAGGGGCGGCGAGGTCCATGGCCCATGGCGTGGGTTCGCTGCAGGTGGAGCTTGACGCGCCGTTCTTAGAACCTCCAGCCCAGCCGGCGGCGTGCAGCAGTCGGTCGCCAGGCCGACGTCGGCATGGATACCGTAATGCCGACCTTGCGGTCATGCCGACCTCCTGAATCGCTTTCGCGGGGCGGCGTGCCTCACTGCCGCGCCCGCGACGCACCTTGAGTCGCGCCGATAGGAGGGCTGGGTGGTCTTCAGGCGTCGCCGAACGTCCGATTGAGATCCTTGATAAGCACCACGAGGTGCAGAGGGTCGGTCGGCGATGGGCTGAACCGAGCCGCTCGTGGAACGCGGCTGCCGCCTGATCGCGGGCGTGCACCAGCATCGCGCGAGCGCCGACTAGCTCGGCGGGCTGTCCGATTGCTAACTACGTGATTGGGCGAGCTTGGCCAGCAGTCACTACTGGCTCGCCGGCTGTTGGCAGCCCAGCGAGCAGGTCCTCCGGAAGCGGCTGTGCAACCGGTGCCATGCGTCTCAGGAAGTAGTAGATGAGGCCCGTGACGAAGAAACCGATGTAGTAGGCCAGGTCCGCGCCGTTCAGCGCCTTGGCCACGGGGCCCTCCCACAGCGAGGTGTTCATGAACGGGACCATCGTCCCGAATCCGATCCCGAACGCGATCAGCGGGGCCCATCCGGACGACAGGTTGTGCCACGCCATTGCCGTCCGGAGAGACGCAGGCGTGTATCGGCTGTTGTTGTAGTGCCAGTCGATCATCACGATGGCGACGAACGGGGACAGCCAGTAGCCGGTGAACAGAAGGATATTCGTGAACTTGGTGTCGAGATTGCCGGAGTGCATCCATGAGATCAGGCCGAAGCCGACCAGCACCGAAATCACGGCGATTGCCGGGCGTCGAATCCTGATATTGAGCGACTGCATCGCCAGCGACCCGGAATAAGCGTTCATCGACGAGCTGAACACCGCGGCGATCACGATCGCCGCCAGCACCAGATCGCCTAGCACCCCTCCCCCCACCAAGTCATTGACCCCGGCTGCGGTCTGGTTGCTGAGCACGCTCGCGGCGGCGAGGCCGAGAAATGCCAGCCAAGCGTACGAGATCGACATCCCGGCCATCGTGTACCAGAAGACGCTGGTCCTGGAGGATCCGGGCTTGAGGTAGCGGGAGTAGTCCGAGCCGTAGCTGGCCCACGAGAACGAGCCGCTGAGCGCAACGGCGACCATGACAACGAACCCGCCTACCAGCGCGCCGCCATGTGCGGTGTTGTGCGGAAGCACAACGTGGTGCTGGAAGATCCGGATCGTGAGATAAGCGAACAAGATCGCCATGAGCACCGCGCCCCACGTTTCCGCCTGCATGACTCCCTCGTAGCCCCAGGCTGAGATGATTCCCACCAGGGCGAGGACGATCGCAGCCGCGACCAGGAAAGGAATGTGGAACAGCAAACCGGCGGCCTGCGAGCCGAAGTAGCAGCCGACGGCCACCCAACCGATCGCGGACAGCCATTGAACGGCACCTGGCACCACGACGCTCCGTCCGAACGGCACACGCGCGAGCGGTAGCTGACCGGTGCCAGTGCGCGGCCCCCACGTGCACAGGATCGCCACTGGGATGGCGCCGAGGACGATGCCGATCCCGAGCGCTAGCGCCCCGAGCCCGAAACCGAGCCCGAACGCAACCGCGACGGTCCCCAGAAAGACCGCGCTCAGCTCCATGTTCCCGGTGAACCAGGGGAAGAACACACGGCCAGCGCCGCCGTAGCGCCCGTTCTCCGGGATCGGCGCGATCCCCCACACCTCGAGGTCGCGCAGATCCCCAGCTCGTTGCGGACGGCCGCCTTCGAAAACGGTGGTGATCTCGGTGTCGGTCATAACTGGGCCGATCTCGGAGTCGGTCATGACTGAGCCTCCAGCTCGGGCCAGCTCTCGCCCACCCAGCTCATCTCCCAAAAATCGAGTTCCCATAGCGCAACGTTTCTGTAGATCGGCTCGAGGTCGTCAAGCACCTGCTCGGACGGCGGGCCTGCCAACTGATCTAGATAGTCGCCAAGCCCAGCGACTACCGTTCTGAACGCGTCGCAGCTCCAGTTCTCGACCCAGTGGCGGTAGCGCGAGTCCGGCGGGCACGACGGCAGCAGCTCCGTCCACGTGTCCAGGTAGATCCGCTCTACAGCGAGGATGGCCGCAAGCCCCTTGAGCAGTCCACCGTGCACCGCGGCCTGCACGTAGGAGCCGTAACCCAGGCATGTCCGCCACGGCTGCTCCGGCACCGGCGCGCCGAGGCTCGCAAGCAGCCCGGCCAGCTCGCGTGGCTCCCGGATCGTGTCCTCCACCAGCTTCGCGAGCAGGTCATCGAGCTCTCCCGGTTGTATGTAGGAGCGCAGCACCAGAAGCGCGGGCCGCTCCATGAGACAGAACAGCCCGCACTGTCCCGCCCAGTTGATCAGTGCCTGGTCCGGCAGTGTCCCATCTGCGAGCGCCTGGACCCATGGATGCCGCCAGATCGTCCTCTGGACATCAACGCTCGACCTCACAAGCGCCTCGGTGACCCCAGACGTGCCCTGGCTGCTAAGGCCAACTGATTGCGTTGCCATCGTGCTAATCCCTCCGCTGAGGATGACCTCTCACGGCCCCGCCTGTGAGCCGAGGAGAAGCTGATAAGTGGACGCGTCCGATCCGTGTTGACTGCGTGTCGGCGGTTGTCTATTTAGCCCGATTGAAAAACACAATTCGGATCCGTGATCGCCACGATCGGCAATCACGAGGATGTGTCAAGACACGCAACGTCGAGCGGCAGACGTGCCGACGCCGCTCCTCCGAAAGCGACGCTGTCGACGGTGGACAATCTCGCGATTCCCGTTTCACCTCCTCGAGCGACGATCCCTTCGAGAGCCGATTCCAACGTCTCCCCGGCCGCGCCCCACAGACGACAAGCCCTCGCCGGACCGGGTTAGCAAGCACGGCGATAATCGTCCCGCGGTCGCAACTGATCAGCCAAGCGTTGCTTGGCGATTTGCTGTTGTTGAATATGGAGACATCGCCGCCGGGAGCGCCGAAGCCGACATCCGGGCGCGCGACCGCGACCGCTGACGCCGATGACATGGGAACGATGACCGCGGTGGTAAGCGCGGTCGCGGTAACGCCGGCGATCTCGCCGGCGGCCGCGGATCCTCCGCCGATGACCGCTCCACCCATCATGATGGATAACGCGGGTCGCCCACCGACCTGATGGAATCGCCGCGCGCTCCTGCGTGTTCCGGTTAAGGCCGGTGCCGGCCCCGGCTGCGGCCAACGCGTATGGGACATCGCCGCGAGCGGATGTCGAACTCGGCAGAAGAAATTCGCGGCGGGTGGAATACGCGGGCGATCAGCGGCGTCTGAACTGAGCGACAGCACAACGTAACTCAAGGAGCGCCGCATGATCGACCCGTCCATGTCCAACGATCTAGGCACCGTCGCGAGCGACGTGCGGAGGACCATCTCCTCGCGCCGGGAGCTGCTGCTCGCCGGCGGCGCCGGCGCGCTCGGGCTCGCGCTGGCCTCCGCACCGGCGGCGGCCGCTCGCTACGGCCGCCAGCACGGCGACAGCCAGGAGGCACTCAACATCGCCTCTCAGATCGAGGTGCTGACCACGATCGTGACCACGACCGCCCTGCAAAAGCTCGGCACCCAGCTGCCCCAGGCGGCGATCGACACGATCGGCGCCGCCAGCCGCGAGGAGCTCGACCATTACGAAGTGTTAACCCGTGAATTCGGCGGGCGCACCTTTACCCGCCAGATCTGGGTGCCCGACGCCGTGTTCAGCAGCCCCACCGTATTGTTCGAGACGCTGGTTGTCGGCGAGCAGATCTGCATCAACCTTTACCTCGTCGCGACCACGATCTGGGCGCAGAGCGGCTCGCCGTTCCTGGCCCGCGTTGGCGCCGAGCTCGTCGGTAACGAGGGAGTTCACCGCGCTCTGGCCCGCCAGGCACTCGGCCTCCAGCCGAACGACCGCGCGTTCATGAAGTACAACCAGGTCGACAACGCTGGCGACTCCAACGACGGCAACGCTGGCTTCACCACTCCCGAGGGCGCGATCAAGAGCTTCGAGGCCGCCGGCGTGGGGTTCGGCACGCAGGGGGCGAGTCCCGGAGCGTTCTACAACTTCGACTCCGTTCGCCAGAACACCCCCAACCCCAGCTTTGTCAACACCCTTCAACCACGTTGACCAATCTGTCCGAGTGAGCTTGGCAAGAAGCGCCACGGCCGGCTCGGTTTTCCCGGCGCGACTCACGCGCGGGCACCGGACCTCCCGGCACGCGGACCGAAAAGAAGCAGCGGAGATTAGGGGCCCGCTGCTTGGGCTCCAGTCCGCGCGCCAAGTCTGGTTTCCTTCAGCCTCGGGCGACGTATAGGGGTAAGACCTCCAGCCCTCAGGCCGCGACCGGCGAGTCGATCAGCGCGGCGGCCTCGCGCATCTGCTCGAACGCCTCCTCGGCAGTGTCACGCCGCCCGAGGCCGCACGCCGCGGCGACGTCGACCTCGCGGCCGACGCGGCCCTCGATTCGCGCCAGCAGTTCGCGATGAGCCTCGAGGTCCAGCGTCTCATGCAGGAAGCCGGCGATGAACCGCACGTCCTCGGGCAGGCGCAGCTCCTCCAGCGGTTTGTAGAACGACTCATCGGCGATCGGCGGGTCGGCAGCGGCGGCAAACGGCGCGTGCACGTAGTCCAGCACTCGGCCGTCCGGCCAGGCGTCGGCGATGGCGTTGGCGAGCAGCACCAGTGGTCGGGCGTCGCGCATGTTGCCGTAGGCCTTGTGGTGGAAGTCGCCGAGACACAGGTGCATACCGAAGTGGGCCCCGTCGGGGGCCAGCCCCACCAGACGCGTCAGGGCTCCGGCCATCTGTTGGGCGACCGCGGGCTGCGCCTCGTCGGGCGCCTGCGCCACCGCCACCAGACCGACGACCGTCTCGATCTGAAAGACCACGTCCTCGTCGGCGGTGGCCACGATCTTGCCGATCTCCCGCCCGGTTGCGAGATTGCAAGCCTCGTGGATAGTCGGGTCGCCGAACGCCGCCTCGCCGAACGCGTAGGTCCCCAGGTCAAGCGGCGACGGGATGCCGACCTGGAACCCCAGGTCGGGACGGTCAAAGCGCGCGCGCAACTCCTTGAAGGCGGGGAAGCTCCCCTCGAAGACCAGCGCATAGCGCACGCGGATGTTGTCCGGGTTGAGCGTGACGCCGTCCTTGACCCGCCACTGTGCGGTGTCCTCATAGGAGGTCCAGTCGCCGTCGCGGACGATCTCGACGTCGGGGTTAGCGCGGAACGAGTCCAGTGGCGGCGTCACCCACAGGTGACGGTCACCCGTCTCACCGTCGGTCATCCGCACCAGGTGCGGCGCAAGGTACTCAAGCGCCGTCTGCATCGCGTGCTCGGGATCGCGCCCCGGCCACGCCCCGACTAGATGTGCTTTGCGTGCCATGTCAACGAACCTCCCTCCGGTTCTTAGTTCGCGCCAATTATCGCGTTCGCACCCGCCATGGAGCTCGCCGCCCGACATCACCGAGCCGCCCGGCGAGCGGGCAATCCGCTTTCGCGGCACCAAACGCCACCAGACCAGGTCCAAACCGCCGCTCCCGCCGCTGGCTGAGACCTGCGTGAGTGGTTCCTTGCCTCCGGCCGCCCGGCTGCAAAGCGGTCGATCTTCCACACGACAGCGGTTTCTGGGGCGACGGCGACTCGCGCAATTGGCGATCGCGCATTCGGCGAGGCGAGAAGCGGCCAGCGAACCGCCGGAACGTTCCGACGTACGGTGTGGCGCCTGAGGGAACGCGCCCCCAGACCTCAGGTCGAGCTTACCCGCGCTCCACATCCTTCCGATCACGCTACAAGAGGCCAGACACACCGCGGCGACGTGCCGCCGGGGTGCCACCGACCGTTGCGTCCGTGCTCATGGGCCACCCCACGCCGGAACGACAGTCGGGCGCCGCAACAATCACGCTATCGCGTTACACGCACGCGCTGCACGGCTCGCCGTTCCATTTCTCGTTGCCCCCAAGTCGAATCCCTTGTTTCGCGGGCCGTTACGAGACCCTGCGCCGGTCTCGAAATCGGTATGAGCCCTCCGGTCCATCCGAGGTTCGAATCCCGCGCCCTCCGCTACCGGTGCCGGACGGCGGCCGGCGGCCGGCGGCCGGGCCGGGCCGGGCCGGGCCGCCCGCGGGCGGCCCGGCCCGGCGCTGGGGGGGCTGGGGTGTTGGGGGGACAGTTCCTGGCTAGGGCTCCCGCGGACGAGCGACCAGTCCGTCGGTGTTGCCGGCCGAGTCGGTGTAGAAGCCGGCGAGCGCGCCGCGGTCGTTGACGCCGTTGATCGTCGTCGCGCCGATGCCGTTCGGATCGTTGATGCTCTCGAACCCGAAGCCGGGGCTCCAGACGAAGCCGGTGGTCGTCGCGCTCGAGCCGGTGCCAACCGTGTAGTCGCCGACGACCTCGTCGCCGTCGTTGACGCCGAACGCCTGCGTGGTCGTCGCCCCGGGGGCGTCGAGATGGACGACTCGGCCATTCGGCAGCTTCAGGAACCCCTCGGTGGTACCGGCACCGTTGGTGGCGAAGCCGGCGATGTCGCCGAGGTTGTTAATCGCGGCGGCGGTAACGTTGGTGTCGCCGGAGACGTTGATCTTCCGGTACATGCGAGTCGAGATGTTGTACGAATAGCCGTGGTTGGCGCCCTTGCCGTCGGTATAGAACCCGACCGCGACGCCACTGTCGTTCACCCCCAGCAGCTGGTCGACCGCCGGCTTGGCAGGGTTGGCCGTCGGGTAGTCGGCGGTGTGGAAGCGCCGGCCGCCGATCGAGTAGAACCCGGAGTCGTCACCGGCCTTGTCCACCCAGAAGCCGACGGTTGTGTTCCCGTTGTTCAGGCCGGTCACCTGTGTCTGCGCTGAGCCTGGGAAGTTCTCATTGCGGTAGTTGACGTGCAGCGTGTACCCCTTGTTCGGGTGGCCGGCCATCCCGGAGCCGAAGTAGCCGGCGATCGTGTCGGAGTCGTTGATGCCGAGCAGCTGGTTGAACGTCAGATCGGAGGAGTTGTCGGCCGTCTGGAACGCGAAGTTAGCGCTCGCGTCGGGCGGCGTAGCGACGGCGGTCGCGGCGGCGGCACCGGCCACGGCGCCGGCGGCGAGCGCCGAAAGGCTGGCGGCGAGGGCCGCGTTGCGCCACACGAAGGTGCGCCCGATGCAGCCCCAACGGCAGCGTGAAGCGATCTTGCCGTGCATTGCTCTCTCCTTGCAGGTTGGTGAGGTGGATCCCTCTGCTGGTAGAGACTCGCGCGCCCACCGACTTATTCCATCGCCGCGAAAGTTGTCGACGCGTTGCGCCCAGCTGGCTACACGCCCGCCTGCAGCGCGGCGGCGAGCTGGGCGCGGGCACGATACTGCGGCTCATGACGTCCCTCCTCACACCTGGGTGCCTTCGTCGCCTCGAGGTAATCGAGCCCGGCCACATCGACCGCCACCGTCGCCTCACGGGGCGAACCGGTCAGCCTGGTAAGCGCCGCGTACACCGCGCCGCCGTCTACCCACCTGCGAGAGCACCGGGGGTTAGCCGCGGTAGTCGCCGCTGCCGCCAGTGCGAAATGGGCGCCGGCAAGGGCGACACTCTCACCTGAAACGTGCGTCTACTACCTACCGTCGGACACCACTATCGATACGAGTTGACCGACATGTTGACCGTGATCAGGTGCAGCAGCGGCACGGTCACATGGGCATTCACATCGCAGGTCTCGGCTCCGGATGCGACCGCTTCGGGGCAGCGGGCTTTTGGCACAGAACCGTGTACCGCTGACCGGAGTCTGGCGAGGCAGCGCCGACCCGGCTCCGTCTCCGGCGCGGCGGGACGCGGCTCTGAACGCGAGGGGGCGCCAGCGCCTGCTCATTCAATGCACCGACCGGTGGTCGCGCACACACACACTTCGGCACACACACTTCGGCTCTTGACCTCCGCAAACCAGCCTACCCCGTCAAAGAGGAGAACCACCATGTTCAGACGCATGTCCCTGCTCGTGGCCGCCGTGGCGGTGATCGTGCAGCTGTGCGCGGCAGGCGGAGCGTCAGCCGCGTCGACGTTCTACCCCGTTTGGTGCTCGCACTGGGATCCCAATCCGGTCAACACCTCCGGGAGATCCTTGTCTTCCGGAACCAAACATCGCTTCCCCGACGGCTCGGTCGCCGAGATCGATGAGGGGTTCTATCGCGGGACGCCCTACGTCTGGGCAAACCTCGCTCACGGCCGCCGCGGCGAGCAGATCGCTCTCTACTGGGAGGACGCGGATAACTCCGGCACCTACCAATGTGGCGACTCGCGCCCACCGCGCGTGGCGGCCACCGTCTCGCGCGCGGGCGGCGACACATGGACTTCCGGCGTTCCCGCGTCGGGCAGCCATGCCGTCATCGGCGCCGGCTACATCGTCTGGGACGGCAGTCGGGCATACGAGTCGGCCCTCTGGGGCTGAACCGCAGCTCCGCCGATGACCCGGGCGCGCCGCCGCTGAGTGCTGGCGGGCGGCGCATCCGGGTCACGGGGGATCGTCACGCTGAATCTGCCCCGGTCCTCGGAAAGGAAATCTTCGTGTTATCGGGTTGACGAGGGGAGGCTCGGGACGTCAGCCCGCGGTCATCTCACTCGATCATCTGGGCGGCGTTCGTCGAGACTGGCGCTCTCCTCGCCGGACCCGAGACGTGTTAGCCAGGAGCGACGTTCTGCGCAGAGTCGGCAAGAGCGATATCGCCCAGCTCGTTTCCCGTGGGTGACACATTTCGTACCGGCACGCTCCCGTTGGCAGATGCAACTTGGACGCACGGAGACTGCCACTCGTCGTCGGTCCTCGCTGTCCGAGATTCGTGCGCAACTCCACCTGCCGGTATAAGGTCATCGGCCGGCGCCTCGCGTGGGTGCGAGTTCTTCCCGGGAAGGTGCTCCGCGAGCATGAACGAGATCACGCCGACGACGAATATCGCACTTGCGGCGACCGACACTAAGTCACGCTCGCGAATCCCATCGATGAGAAAGACGATCGATCCGACGAGGAACGACAACCAGCCGAGCTCGAGCAACGCGCGGCGCTTGGTCATGGCGCCAGGCGTCTGCGAATCGCCCAGGGCCGCTGGGATTCGCAAAGTGGCGTGCACGCCCGTTCGGGGCAGTAGCCGCGGTTCCGCAAGTGACGTGAGACGCCGATACCTGTGCCGAACACGGGGTACAAAGCGAGGAGCCGGGCTACTCTCTTCTCGGGATTTGGCTAGGCCCGCCGATTGACGGCCCCTCCGTCGGCGGGTCGGGGTCGAGCCGGCGAAGCAGCTCCTGCTCCCAATCCGCTGGAAGCAACCAGGCCACGTGACAGTCCAGACAGCGCCGGCTTACACGCACGGCGTCGACTCGCTGCCCGCAGCTGATGCAGTACCAGTAACTGGGCGGATTCGGCTTCACCGCGCCGGCGCGTCCACGCGGGTCAAGGCCGGGAGCGCGGGGTGCAGTTCGTTCCCAGGTCGATGCGCTCGGGACTCGTCGCGAAGCGCTGGCACCTCTGCGAGGGTGACTCGGGCGATCGGCGTCTCCCCTGCCCGCACGCGCGAGCCCCGGCGCACCAGCGGCTCCGTGCCCTCAGCAGGCAGGATCACGTCCGTCCGGGAGCCGAAGTGGATCAAGCCCAGGCGGGTTCCTGCGCTGAGCCGGTCGCCGACCTCTACCCAGGAGGTGATCCGTCGCGCCAGCGCACCCGCGACGAGCACCACGCCGACGACGCCGAGCGGTCCACTGATCGACAGCCTTGATTGTCGATTGCGCTGGGATGCAGCGGCGGACAGTGCCGGCGTGCAATCGCCATCGAGCGCCTCCTGATAGACGAGCTCGCCCGCGATCGGGCTCCGGGCCACGTGCACGTTGTGCAGTGACAGAAATGTGCTGATACGAACCACGTCGCCACGCGGAAGCCAGGACGGCTCGGCCGGTCCGACATCGGTGACGACGCCGTCGGCGGCGGCGTAGACCAGGGCCGGGTCGGGGTCGAGTGGCCGCTCCGGGTCGCGGAAGAACAGGAGCAGGCCCGCGGCACACGCGAGTGGCAGCACGGCGGTGCGGGCTCGGAATGCCGCGAGCGCCCCGCCGACGAGGAGCGGTGGCACGGCGTATCGACGAGCTACCCGCCAGCTCCGCGCGCTGATCATCGGCGGGTCGGGGTCGGCCGCTCGAGCTGGCACGCGTAGAGAAGCGCCGGCGGCAGGTTGCGAATCGAGCGCCGTCGGCGGACCTTGCCGAACACGCGCTCGAGGTCGCGCTGGCGTGCGGTCGAGTACTGGATCGCGAGCATCACGCCATCGGGAGCCAATGCCGTGGCGATCGCCTCGAACACCTTCTCCCGGACGGTGACCGGGAGCGTTGTGAACGGAAGCGCCGAGACGACGACGTCGGCCTGCCGCCCATCGAGATAGTCAGCAAGCAACTCCGCCGAGTCGTTGACCACCTGCAGCCGCTGGTCGTCGAAGCGATCCGTCAGCCGCCGCGCGAGGCCGGGATCGATCTCGAATGCGATCACCCTTCCCTCCGGTCCGATACGTCGCAACAGCTCCTCGGTGTACACCCCAGTGCCGGCACCCAGCTCGACTACGCGCGACGCTCGCTCCCAACCGGTCATGTCGAGCATCGCCCTGACCGTGCTCCTGGAGGTCGGGGCCACGGCGCCGACCTGACGGGGATTCTTGACGAACGAGGCCAGCAAACGCGTCACGTCCTGCGACCGGCCGGCCGCAACCGGCGAGGGCAGACGGCTCGTACGAGCCCGCTTCGACCCTATGTGGAGCGCGAGGCCGAGCACGACCGCGTGCTCGATCATCAGCACCGGGATCGCATGCGAGCGGCGGTCCCAGTATGACACGGGGCTGTGCCAGCGCCGGCTCGAGAGCGGCCACAAGTGCGGGCGAGCGTCACTTGCGTGCGTCGCCAGATCCACGAGGTTGTGGGCGGCCCAACCGGCCGCAAATGCACGCACGCCTTCGCGCGCGTCCCTCGATGGCAGCACGCCGGCGACACCGAGGACCGGCGCGACCGGAAGCACCGAGTGCAGTGCGAGATCCAGCTTCCAGTCGGGCGTGCCCAGGTAATCCAGCTCGGTCAGCGCCTGGGAGGGAGTCAGTTGCCGTCCTTCGCTCGCCAGCAGCGAGACGGCCCGCGCGAGGTATGGAAGGTCCGGAAGACACGCGCCGGCGGCCGCAAGCCAGGCCGTAGCTCGGCGATCTGGGCGCAGACGCCGCGCCGCGAACCAGGTGAACAGGGCATGCGAGTACGTGTTCATGGCTCGGCCTTGTACCGTGCGACCGCGGCGACCGCGGGCGCCGGCGGTTGTGGCGTCTCGAGATCCCGGCGGCGATGCACGTGCGGACGAAGTGCGGCCGCCCACGTCGGGAACGGGAGCGTCCCGACCATTAGACAGCTCAGCAGCGCCACGACGATCAGTGCTCCCGCGGCGCTGGGCTCCAGTGTGACGACGAGCCCGACGATGACGGCGGCGAGCGGAACCGGAAGGCCGACGAACCATTCACTGTGCCCGCACTGCTGAAAGCGCGCGAGCCGCCAGGCCCCGCAGATGCAGAACAGGACGCAAGCGAGCGCTCCGACCACGTGGATCCTGTATAGCTCGGAGAAGTAGACCATCGCCGGCGGGACGACGCCGAACGACACGATGTCCGACAGCGAGTCCAGCTCGCCGCCGAACGCGCTGGTACTTTGGCTCCGACGAGCGAGCGGACCGTCGATGGCATCCAGCATCGCTGCGAGCACGATCAGCGCGAACGCGATCACCAGGCGTGTTTCCCGTACTCCCGACCCCGGTGCGCGTGATCTCGAACAGGGCCACCAAGCCCGCCACGAGGCTTGCGGTGGTGACGAGATTGGCGAGCGTCAACTGGTGAGCGAGTGACAGGTCCGGCGCTGGGTCAGGGGCCGCAGTCGCAGTGGTTGTCTCGGGGCGTGTCATGTCGATCGGGAACTCTCCATCGACAGCGTGCGGAGCGCAACGCGAGCGGGCAATCGGGGGGATCGCAGATTCGCATCGCCGCGTTCGGCGAGCCCGTTCACCGGGCTGTTGGGCCCTCCCAGGCGGTTCGCTAGCTGCGCGCCATGAGCAGCTAACCGCTTGCCGTGGCACCGCGGGCGGAGCGAGCGCCACAGCTCCTTCGTCCCCCATGTCCGCCCCCGAACGGTCGCAGCGTGTCCTGTGATCGGGATGCCGCTTCTTGGTGATCGCGGTTCTAGATCACTCGACTCTCGCGTTCGAATCGACCGACGGTCGTTCGGCTGATAGTTGTCTTGCAGGCCGGAAAAAGGTTTTGCCAGTCAGCCGCTTTGCGGACACACCGGCGAATAGCGGTGCTGTTTGACCGGCGTTGACAAGGCATGTCTTTTCTAGTTCGTGCTCGCGCCAAAGGAAGGATGGTCGCAATGGGTTTGCTTGATGCGTGGATCGGTGTTGGTGTCCGCCGATCGCTCGCGGCGGTTCTGGTGTTTGCGCCACTGGCATTTCCGGGCGGATCATCCGCGGCCTCTGCGCCTCGCCGCGCGCCAGCAGTTTCGCTGACAGCAGTTCGCAACGTGTCCGGAGTGAGTCCGTGGCTAGGACTGGACTGCAACGCGACGAACGCCGGAACCACCGACACGTTGTCGGTAGGCGAGCCCGACATCGCGGTTGACCCGAATAATTCGGATGACCAGGTAGCGAGCTGGATGGATTTGTACCGAGACAATATCGACACGGCATACACGAGTGATGGAGGCTTGCACTGGTATCGGAGCGTTCCGATGGGCCTCAATGATTGCAGCGGCGTCTCCCCTTTCAACCCGGCGATCGAGGGTGCTTATGACACAACCGTCTCGTTCGCGCCGAACGGGACGGCGTATCTCTAGAGTATGGAGGACGAGCACTACCTGCTGCCGCCGACCTCCCAGTACGCGGAATGGACCGATGTACAGAGCTCAACCGACGGCGGGGCCGACTGGTCGGCGCCGGTGCTGGTTCCCAACCCCCTCAACGCCGATGACAAGGACATGGTGTTTGCCGATCAGGAGCGGCCCGGTTCGGTGTATGTAGCGTTCCGCAACGCCGGCTTCGGCCTGCTCCCCGCGCCAAGCGGCATCGGGGAACTCTTGTTCGCCCGCTCGACCGACGGCGGTCAGACGTTCACGACCAGCGTCCTGCAGTTAACGGGCTCGCCCCAGACCGCGCCTTACGACTCTCAGCTTTCCGAGACCAGCGACGGGACGCTGGTCTATACGTTCGACAGCCCGACCGGAGCGCTCGACGCGATCCACTCGACCGACGGCGGCGTGAGCTGGTCGTCCGCCGTTCAGGTCGCTCCGGCGGTCAACAGTCCCAACCCGACCATCTGCGGAGGCTCGCTCCAGACACGCACCGACGGCGGACACGACGCAGTGATCGACGGTAACACGATCGTCACCGCGCGCGTGAATGATGGGCCGAACGGGACCGGACCAGGCCAGGTCGAGCTGTCGGAGTCGAGTGACGGCGGACAGACGTGGACGACGTCCGTTGTGCTCAGCACCGCCCAGCCGATCATGGAGGCAGAGATCGCCGGCGACAGGCGCGGTCTCCTCGGCCTCGCCTACTACACCGTGGAGGTAAACGACGCCACCTGCCAGGCAACCGGGGCGACGATCCCCGCGACTACGCTCGTGCGGGTCTCAGCCGACCGCGGTAACACATGGAGCGCACCGCGGATCATCGGCGCGCCCTCATGGAACATCGCCTCAGCCGGGACGCAGAACTTCACCTTCGGCTATTGGGTCGGGGAATACTTCGGGATAACCGCCACGCGGACCGGCTTCGCGGCCGTGACGATTCAAGGCACCCCGCTCGTCAGCAGCCCGACGAGCGTTCCGGTCGTCGGCCAGAACTCGGTCGTTGTCGCCCAGGTGAGGGCCACCGGAATTGCGTGGCGTGCCAGCTTCCGCGGGCGCCGGTCGCGAGCGCTCCCAGCGGCATTCCGCACTTCCCGAGCGCGAACGCTCCGATCGGCGCGAGACCTCCCGCGTCACCGCAGCGCGCTCCCGCGTTAGGGGCTCACTGTCGGTCGCCGATTGCGAGGGGCGCGTTGGGCACGACGCTCAACTACGGGCTAGTCAACTAGTCAGGAGGTCATCGTGCCTACGTTTACATCGTTCATGCTTCGACCCCGCTCCCCGCGCGGAAGGCGCGTCGGTTCGCGCTCGGCGAGCCGGATCGCGCTCGGGTCGATCCTCTCCGTGATCATGGTCGGTGCCGGAATCGCCGCGGTTCCGGCCGCGCAGGCGAAGGAGTCCACGTGTCCCGGTCGCACCCCAATCACGAAGGACCTCACGCTCGGCCGCGCTACGCTGGATCTGAAAGTCGCGTGGACGTGCCGGTCGGTCGACGTCTGGGGCTCGCTAGACAACCCGTCCCCGCACCCCATGACCGCGGTCGCCGCCATTTTGCCCCAGCGGATTCCGCTGTTCGCGCAGACCACCGTCCGCAAAGACGTTGGGATTAGTAGCGGTTGGCACCAGGTCAACGCGCCCGGGGGGGCCGGCACGGTGGTAATCGCGCTCTGGGCGGGCACGAACCCGCCAAAACAATCAGCGGCGGTTGTCTACGTGATCGCCCAACGGCCGTAGGTACGGCTCGAGTCCCAGGCGCTTGACAACCAGGCCCTTTGATCTGAACCTAAGGACGGTTACCCCTCATGCGAGACCAGCCAGCGACCCTCCGGCACTCGACGCGATTCTGGCCACGCCCTGGGCAGCGGCCTCCGGCAGTGACTTCACTATTCGTGATTGTCCTCGTGGTGCTCGCCGTTTTCGGAGGCATTCGCCTCGATTCCTCGGCCGGCTCCCCGATAAAACGTGTCGGCGTCAGGATCGTGTTCACCGCATCGCCGCTCGACCCGCGATCCGCGCTGGGCGGATCGATCCGGCGCTCGGTCGAGATCCTGCGCGAGCGCCTCGATTCGGCTTTCCGCGGCGTTCAGGTCTCGCGAGCCGGAGACAAGATCGCGGTTTACCTAGCGGACGCCGCGAGCGCGAGTCGTTCACGGGTCATCGCGCTCGCGGCTCCCGGTCGGTTCGCGATGTATGACTGGGAAGCCAACGCGCTTACACCTGACGGGAGCACGGTCGCCAGTCAGCTGCATCTGCTGACGCCGGCGGCCTTGGAGATCAGCCAGGGAACAGGCTCGTTGGCGCCCGGTGACCCGGGCGCGGGCAGCTCGTCGCTGTATGACGCGGTCACGCTAGCTTCCCGCCAGCCTACGCAGACGAGTACCGATAACAGCCGCCCCTGGCCCGAGTACTACATGTTCGGCGCCCCCGGCAGCGCCGCGTGCGCGGCCGGCGCGATGAGACAAGGGAAGTCGCCGACCCGGGGCGTTTACTGTCTCCTGTCAGGCCCGGACAGCGACCGCCAGGAGCTGCTTGGGGGTTTGCCCAGAGGCGTCAGCCCTTCCGAAGCGCGACAGCTCGTCGTGCCGGCGGGCACGGTCGTACTCCAGGCCGTCAATCCAAGCGCCAACCATCAGGCGAGTTTCACGGATCCCTCAGCCCAGTTTTATGTGCTCAGGGACCACGCCGCGCTCTCGGGCAGTGACATCACGGGTCCTCACCCGAGCACCGACCCGACCGGCAACCCCAGCGTCCAGTTCGGCCTCACCGCCACAGGTAAGACCGTCTTCCACGATGCCACCTCGGTGCTCGCGCATCGTGGCGAGCGCATCAGCCCACCCGGGCAGACACTCGACCAGCATTTCGCGATCGCGGTCGACAACCAACTGGTCGCCGTCCCGGCCATAGACTTCGAGGTCTATCCGGACGGCGTCCCGGTCGACGCAGGCGCGGCCATCCTCGGCGGCTTCACGAAGCAATCAGCGCAAGACCTAGCCATCCTGCTCCGCTTCGGTCCGCTGCAGGTGAGGCTGACCACACGCTAGCTCCAAGTCCCAGCCCACCCCCGGCGCTCTTCCCGGACTTGAGCTGAGTTGATAGCCGACCGAGGCAGCGTTTTTTGCTGACTGCCCCGCGTTATGATCGGCGGTGGCCGCCTGAGCTCAACCGGTCGTCGCAACGCGGTCTGATTGTGATCCTAAAGCTTGGAAGTGGTGGGCTGGATCCTCCGCGCGCGCCGTGGGACGCCGCCCTCCGGGACCCAGGGAGCCGCAGACCGGCAGGTGTGACGCGCGCTGGATGCTGCCGGTGGACTCAGATCAGAGCCCTAAACCCGCCCACAAGCAGGGATTTCCTGAAGTCCTGCTTCGAAGTCACCCCCAAACGGAGAGGAGAGCGACTTATTTTCAAGACACTCCCCTAGCGCCTATGGCGGCCCCTTGCGGTCGTGGGGGCCCGCCCCCTCCACGACCGTAGAGCCGCTTCCTCGCCGAATTGCCCGACAGCAACTACGTGCGGTTCACCTCACGCGTCTCGTTACCCGCCCGAAATCACGATACCGCCCGCAATCCCGAAGCTCGGGCTTGTAGAGGTTGACATCCCCCTTATCTTCCGGAACCCACACGTTGCCATTGGTTGGATCAACGGCGACAGTGTGAGAGGCTGCTGTCGCAGGGAACGACTGGAGAATCCTCCCTGCGCTGTTTGCAATCACAAATGCCGGAATGTCATAGGACACATAGAAGAAATCCGGCCCACTCACAGCGACGATATCGACACCCGGGACATTATTCACGGGCGTCTCTTGGCCGGTGTTGAGATTTAGGATCTCCTGACTCGTGTTCGTTGAGCCGCCGCAGCCGACCGCGGCGAGCCCATCTGCTCTGATGGCAAGTCCAGCAGGCTGGCACGTGGCAAAGGCAAAACGGCGGATGATCCGGATATCACCGAGGTCCGCGATATCGAGTTCGTCAACCTCCCCGCCAGTCGGATTTTCCGTTGTTTGCGGTACCGAGATATACAGGTGCCCATTCCAGAACCGTGGTTGCTCAAGGCCGCCGGTGGGTTCTGGCGCGGCGTCCGTGAACGTGAACGTGGCGTCGATATGATAAGTCTTGCTGTCGAGGTTGATGAACGAGATGTAAGGATGCGGCGACTCAGCAGGATTGTCGACGACCAGGTAGTGACTTGCGCCCGATGGTGCGACGGTCATCTCATCAGCCCGAAGAGTTCCTCCCGTGTTAACGTCGGCGATCAGCTTCCCTGTCTTCAACGAGAAACCCAGTACATGGGAGTCGCCATTCCCGGCAAAGATGTCGCCGCCGTAAATGGCCGTACCATTTGGTCCCTGCGCACTATAGTTAAACTGGTGGCAACCGCCGATGCCGGTAAATAGGCCCGTCCCTATCCCGCTGATCCTTCCGGTGCCGGGATTGATGACCGTGATCTGCTTATTCGCCCCGTCCGCCAGGTACAGCAGGTGCGTCTGCGGGTTCACCGTTGCAGTGTCATAGCACCAACCGTTCTGGATGGCATCGGGGGGCACAGGGACCTGGAACGTTGCTGCAAGTTGATACGAAATCCCATAGCTATGAGCCTGGGCCGCACCTGCGGATGCTAAAGCTACAAGGCTGAGAATTGTGCCAACGGTCAGAAGCCGCGTGAAGATACGACGGGACATAGCTAGGCCAGCCTCCTGAAATGAAACGGTGGGAGTTACAAGGCGGAGTTGGTGTGAAGATGGACTTGAGGGCTCCTCGAGCCTGAAGGTCCACAAACAGCGGCTTAAGACCACTAACGGCAGCTTAAAAGCTTAAGGGCACTAAGAACATGATGAGGTGTCGCCGAGGTGATCACGAATTCGCATCAGAGCACGCCTGGCCGGCCGATCGCCAACCCAGCCTGCTCTCCGCCTAGGGGCATCCGGCCGCCGGTCCGGTATCTACACCCACAGGAGGTTCCCATGTCTCTGATCAGACGGCAGCGGCCAGGTGCTCGGTGAGCACCTCGGCGGGTGTCCGCCACGCGAGTGTCTTCCGCGGCCGACCGTTGAGCGCCGCCGCGACAGCCATGAGCTCATCAGCGCTGTGCCGCGCGAGGTTGGTGCCTCTCGGGAAATATTGGCGCAGCAGCCCGTTGGTGTTCTCGTTGGTCCCGCGCTGCCACGGGCTGCGTGGATCGCAGAAGTAGATCTGTAGACCGGTGTCAAGCCGTAGTTGCACGTGCTGGGCCATCTCGACCCCTTGGTCCCAGGTCAAGGACCGCCGAAGTTGTTCAGGCAGCGTCGTGATCGTGTCGGCGATCGCACCACGAACGGCCCCAGCGCCAGCCCCCGTGCGCGCCGGGCTGCTCCGAGTCCTCGGGCCGTCGTGACCCTCCATGGGCGGGAGGTGCAGCAGCATCGTGAACCGGCTAGAGCGCTCAACCAGAGTGCCGATCGCCGACCGGTCGGTGCCGAGAATCAGATCGCCTTCCCAATGACCCGGAACAGCACGGACGTCAACCTCAGCGGGCCGCTCACTGATCAACAGCTCGTCAGTCACAAAGCTTCGGTTGCGCCTCGCCGTCCTGGCCCTGGGCACCCGCAATGCCCGACCTGTCCGAAGGCAAGCGGTCAGCTCCTGGGGCAGCGCTCCCCGGCCCTGCACATAGAGCGACTGATAAATCGCTTCATGAGAAATGCGCATCGACTCATCATCGGGGAAGTCAACCCGTAGTCGACTAGCGATCTGCTCCGGACTCCACGACGTTCCCCAGCGCCGGTCCTTTCGTGGCCCGTGACGCCGCCCGGCCCAGCCGACCTTCGGACCCGCACCGCTGCCGTCGGGCCGCTGCACAGACCCGGCGAGCCGGTCCTGCACATAGGCACGCAACTCCGGGTTGACAGTGAGCTTCGCCGGCTTCGGTCGCCGGGCGCGACGATCGGCATGCGTCTGCGCGGTCGAGGCCCGGTACACAGGCCGGCCAGTGCGGATCGCAGCATTACGTTGCAGCTCTCTGGAGATCGTCGACGGCGCACGACCCAGCTGACGCGCAATCTCTCGCACCCCACAACTACGAGCGAGCAGGACCGCGATCTCCTCCCGCTCCTCAAACGACAGATACCGCCCAGACGGCGGCGCCAGGGTGAGAAACGGCATCCCGCCACCCTTTCGGAACCACCGGACACCAATGGTCGGCAAGACGCCTGCCTCGGTAGCAGCGTCGACGCTCGACGCTCCCCGAGCGATCGCCTCCCAGAACCACACCCGATGTTCTCTACGCCCAGCAGCCGGGCGTCCCCCCGTCCGCGTCCCTGCTGCCGCGGCACGATCCTTCGCACGCCTCGGCTTACCCATCGCAACTCCTCAACGTTGAGCGTTGCGACGACCAGTTGAATCCACCCCGCGAGCTTGGGGCACATCTGACTTTGAGATCGGTCTCGCCGCCGGTCGGAATTGCCGCCCGATATAGAGCCACGATTAGGTTTGGGCTGTGTCGTCGATCGATTTTTGGCCCGTCGACCGCGCGCGGCTCGACCCGACGCGGTCGGTGTGACTGGGGTTCTTGGTGTCTGTTCTCGGACCTAGTTCACTGATGCTGCTGGCGTCCGACCTCGACGATTTACACGATGTCGCCAGGAGCCCGGTGACGGCGCGGGTTGCTTGGTGGCGGGCAGCAGTCGACGCCGATCTGACCGCAATGCCGATGCTGATTGTCCGGAAGGGGGCGTCCAGCGCCCTGGACGCGGCCACGTTTTTGATGCTGCGGGAGGAGCAAGACCGACCGATGCGGCGCCTCACCACGGCGCGCCCGCACAGCGATGACGTATGGGAGGTCGCGGCGCGCTCAACCCGCGCCGAGCGCGCGTTGGCCGCGGAACTCGCGGAGGTGATCACTGGTTTGGAGACTCCGTGGAGGCTGGAGCTCACCGGGCTGCGCGACGGTACCGCGGTGCTTGATGTGCTTGCGGCCCGCCTCCCGCACGCTCAGGTGCTACCCGCTTCCCCCGTGCCAAGGGTACGTTTCGCGCGCGGAGAGAATATGGCCAGCTTGCTGCGAGCGAGCGCGCGCGCCGGCCTCGCGCGCTCGGCTCGTCGCATTGCGAACGATGGACTGCACGAAGAGATTCGCTTCGAGGACCAACCGGCGCCGCTCCTGGAGATGCAGTCAGAAATCGAGGCGGTGCACCGTGCTCGCGACCACGACGCCGGCCGCCTAAGCGATCTCGATGACGAGGCGGGCTTGCGGTTCTGGCGCTCGGTCTATGCCCATCACGCGATCAACGGCGAGCTCGAGGTAGCAACTCTACGGCTCGACGATCATCTGGCAGCGTACGTAGTCGCGTTCGTAGACTCGCCCGCGTACCGAGTCTTCGATGGACGGTTTGCGCCTCGCTATCGACGTTACTCCCCCGGGCGGCGCCTGGAATCTGCGGTATTGGACCGCGCTTCGCGCGATCCATCTGTTCACGAGCTCGATTGGATGAGCAGCGTGGCCCCCGAGCAACTGATCGCCGCCACCGGAGCCCAATCGCGCTGGACGCTACTCGCACGCTCCCCATCGCCGACGCGGGACGCCCTCGCACTCGCCACAGCGGCTGAATCCTAAGGCGGATTGATGGGCATCGCCCTCGCGCTCGCCGCAGCTATCAGCTGGGGCAGCTCAGATTATCTGGCTGGACACGCTGCGCGCCAGAGCACAGCACTCGGAGTCGGAGCGATCGCACAGCTTTCCGGTCTGTTTCTCGTGATCCTGATCGCGCCGTTCGTATCCGGCGATCCGACGATCACCGACCTCGAGTGGGGAGCGCTCGCCGGAGCCGCGGACGCTCTCGGACTCGTAGCCCTGTACCGCGGCCTCGCGCTCGGCCCAATGTCGATCGTCGCCCCTGCGACCGCCGGGCTAGCCGCCGTGATCCCGGTCGGAATCGGGGCAGCACTCGGTCAATCCCCCACCGGCGCGTCGCTCGCCGGAGTGATGCTGGCACTAATCGCGATCGTCGCCCTCTCGGTAGAACACGAAGACCAACCCGCAAGGCGGGTAGCGTCACAAGTAGGCCGCTCCATCCTGCCCACGCTTCTCGCCGGGATCGGCTTCGGCACGTTCTTCGTCGCGCTCCACCAGGTTGGCGGAAGCGCTGGACTTTGGCCACTCGTAGCGGCGCGCGTCACATCCACCATGCTGCTCTGCTCACTCCTGCTGGCTCGGCGCGCAACGCTTTCGGAGGTCCCCGTAGGACCCTCACTCGCCGCCGGCGCGCTCGACATCGCCGCCGCGTCCGCCGCCTTGATTGCGTTCAAGCATGAAAGCCTGCCCGTCGTAGCCGTGATCTCCTCGCTCTACCCCGCAGCGACGATCGCGCTCGCTGCGATGGTGGCCAAAGAACACGTAGGAGCCAGGCGGCTTGCGTGGTGTGGGCTGGCAATCGCCGCAGTAGCGCTGATAGCGGGATCGTGATCGCCAGCTGGCGCAGGACGACGACCTGTCTCGGCCGCGCCCTGCACTCGCGGTCGAGATCGAGATCGGCGCGATCTGAGATCACGATTGCCTGCCCCTGCGTGGTCAGATAGACATCGGATTCCAGAGCGTTACCGAGGTTTCCAGAGATCGCAGAGCCCGTGGGCACAGCCGCCTGCGGTGTGACGTGTAAAGAGTCGAATGGAGGATTCTTGAACACGATCGCGCAACCGCTCCCCAACTCAGTCGTGGACGCCATGGAAGACCTCGCACCCGAGATCTTCCGTCAACGACTCGTCATCGAGGGAACGTGCAGGGAGCCGATCACGGATACTCAGATCAGGGATTACCTGTCCGAGCTATCAGCGGTTCTGGAGATGCGAGCGCTGCTCACGCCGGTCACGCATCGCTGCGACTTGTACGGTTGGGCAGGCTGGATCCACTGGGAGGCATCGGGAGCGCACTTCTACGCTTGGGAACAGCCACGGTTGTTCTTCAGCGTGGACATTTACACATGCAAGGCGTTCGTCGAGGAATACGCAGTCGCATTTACCGCTAGGTACTTCGACGCCGCCAGAGTCGAGAGCAAGTCGTTCTAATCTCAGCAGCCGTCGACAGGCGGCGGCTTCCCATCCAGGTTGGGGGCTCGCCTAATCTGTCAGCTCGGTCCCGCCACCCGCACGCGGATTGGGCCGGAGATCGCGGGGTACGAGCTGTAGGCCGATTCGGTGGGGAGCCTGGCTCGGAGCCAGTACAGCTGACTGCCGGTGGTGCGGGTGAAGCGGTAGCCGTAGGTGAAGCGCCCGCCGGGTCGTGTGATCGCAACGCCGAAGGTGATCCATCGCCTCGGGGCGACACGCGCTTGCAGCTCCACAAGCACTCCGACGGGTATCGCCGTCCCGAGCACCCGACCGCGGAGCTGCAGAACCTGTCCGTTCCTGAGCGAGCGCCGGGATCCGTGCAGGGACAGTCTGACTCTAATGGCCCCTGGGGCCGCCGGTGCCGGGCTGGCCGGGGGAGACGGCGCCGAGCTGGGCGGCGCGCCAGTCGTGCCGTTGAGCCACGGCGTGATGCACTGCGGCTCGGTCGGGTACTCGAGCACGCCGTTGTAACGCCAGACGAGCAGTTCAACACATTGTGCGGTGGCATCTCCGGCACTCGGCGGAGTCAGGGGGACGCCGGCGGTCCAGGTAACGGTCGTGCCCGGCCATGCCGTCGCCGTGGAGTAGTTGTGCGAGTCCCCGCACTGATACATCGCCTGATTGAGGTTGTCCTTCCAGGCCAGCGCGATCCGATCGTCCGTGGGGGCGTTCGTCAGTCGCGCCCACACGTACATCTTCCCGCCGATGGTCCCCCACGCTATGTCGGCGACCGAATTGTCCGGCATCGACGTGTGTGTCTCCCCGACCGGAGCGCTGCCCGGATTGGGGTCCCAGTGCCCGCACCAGACCGGATCCACCGTGAACGAATCCGCCGCGGCGCTCGCGCCCGCCGGACTGGATGACGATCGCGACGATCGCCACCAGTAGCGCCAGGCCGGCCCTCGCGTGGATGCGCATCGCTGATCCTCCTTCACGTCGAGTGCTCGCCACGGCCGTTCCATTGAATGGAGACTGCCCCTCGCCCCTCCCGAGTCGCTCGCATCGCGATGGTCCTGATCGCGAGTTGTGATTGAGTTGTGACCGACGGTCGGCTAAGTTGCAATCTGCTCCGCAAGGCAACCCGCGCATGGCCTGTCTGCGGGCGGCGAAGAGCGTGAGCAGCGCGTCAGACCACGCATGAGCGCCCTCGCCGGCCAAGGCGAGCCGGTTTACGAATGCGTATTGCCCCTCATGTACGCAGCGCGTTCACGAACTACCGTGCTCGCGTAATGAGAAGTGGGGATCGGTGTCGTCAAAATCCGTGAGCACCGCATTCTCGTGCTCGCACCCGTTCTCGTGCTCGCACCGGTCCCATGCGAGTTTGAGACCTCCGGGTACTGGTGCCGTTCGGTGGTCGGTCGGAGGGCGTTGGTCGCGCTCGTCGTGGCGTCAGCCGATGCTGCGAGGTTGGTCGCTGGCGGCGGATGCGAGCCTTGAGGTCATCGATGAGGCGATGCGTGAGCTGACCGACGCCGAGGCTGAATTTCGCCGTCTGATCTGGGCGAACATGGCGACAGTTGGCGCGGTGGAGGGCCCAGACGGCGTAGCGGACGATTTGCCGCCGGGGCGGCTGGCGGGGCTCGAGGATCGGTTGTCAGGCCGGAGCGGAGGGGAGCGAATGCTCCTCGCGGTACTGGCGTTCCGTCAGGTTGAGCGCTGCGGTCGGGCTGAGCGGGCGACCGAGCTGGCCGAGCGCGCGCTGGCATCCGGCCAACTGCTCGCCGATGGAGTCGGCTCGCCCGCGCTGGTGGCGGCCGGGGTGGCGCTTGGGACGGCGGGGCGGACGCAGGAGGCCGAGCGGCTGTTCGGGACGATCATCGAGCAGGCGCAGCGCACGAACTCCCGTGCGGTGCTCGCGACCGCGCGCGGTCAAAGGGGGGTCGAGCGCTATCGACGGGGCGGGTTGTACGAGGCACTCCGTGATCTCGAGGCGGCGCTCAGTGCGGCGCGCGGACAGCCGTGGGAAACGATGATCGACGATGGTCGCGCTTGCCTGCTGCGCGTGCGGGTCGAGCGGGGAGAGCTAATCGCCGCCGAGCGATGCCTGCACGCCTGGTGCGCCACCGGTCCGCTCCCCGACACCGTGCTAGGGAACGGGCTGCTTATCGAACGCGGACGGCTGCGCTTGGCCCAGGGCCGCGCCAGCGAGGCCGCCATCGACCTGCGCGCGGCCGCAGAGCGGCTCGCGAGCCAGCGCGAATCGGTCCTGTTCGAATGGCGAGGTGTGGCCGCACTCGCCCAGCACCGCCTCGGCGAGCTGGAGGGTGCGCTCGCACTCGCGCGCGAAGACCTCGAGCGCATGACCGCCTGGGGAGCGCCGCGTCAGCTGGGCAGCGCGATGATCACGCTCGGGCTGATCGAGGGCGGGCTTAGCGGCCTCGACCTGATCGAGCAAGCCGTCGAACTGCTCGAGGGCTCCCCTGCGGTGCTGGAGCGAGCACGTGCGCTCGTCACGCACGGGGTCCTGCTGCGACGAGCCGGTAAGGCGCGACGAGCGCGCTCACAGCTAAATGACGGACTGAAGCTGGCCAACCGGTGCGGCGCGCACGCGCTCGCGCAACTCGCCGAACAGGAGATCGGCGCCTCCGGCGAGCGTCGGCGGCGCCGCACGCTGCTTTCCGGCCGGGAAGCCCTGACCCCCACCGAGCAGAGAGTCGCCGACCTCGCCGCGAGCGGCCTCTCCAATCCCGACATCGCCCGCGCCCTCTTCATCACCCGAAAGACCGTCGAAATGCACCTGGGTAACACCTACCGCAAGCTCCAGATCAACTCTCGGCACCGGCTGCGCGCCGCGCTCAACCAGGAGCCCCCGGACGGCGGCCAGGCTACCCTCGGATCGCGGGCCTGGGCCGCTTAGTCCGAGACCAGGGCATCGCTACCATTGGCTGCGCCCGGTAGACGGCCGGCGGCTGCGCTGGCGATCTGCACGCGCGATCGATAGCCGAGCTTGGCGAGGATGTTGCTGACGTGCCGCTCGACGGTGCGACGACTGAGATACAGCGCGGCCGCGATCTCCGAGTTCGTTCGTCCAACCGCGACGAGCTGAGCGATCTCATGCTCGCGCGCACTCAGCGCGCCCGCCGGAGGGCTGCGCCGGGTCGGCCGCATTCCCAGCCCGCGAGCCGCAGCACGGGCACGCGCGCCCGCGTGGATCGCGCCCATCTGGTCGAACGCATCGATCGCGGCGTTCAGCGTCTCCCGGTGATCCGCAAGCCGTGCGGCTTCAAACCGCAGCCGCGCCGCATCGAAGGCCCGGGGCGACTGGAAAGATGCGCTGAGAAAGGCAGCCGCGGCTTCAGCGGTGCGACCCTCCGCCACGGCGAGCCAGCCGCGCGCCTCCTCCCGCATCCATGCGCTGTCCGGGCAGCGCCCCGCAAGACCATCCAGGTTCGCGGCCGCCATGCGCGCCCGCCCGACGTCGCCGAGCGTGACCGACGTGCGGACGACGCCGAGCTCGCACCTGGCTTTGGCCGGATCATCGAGCCCCCGGCCGCTCAGGTAGTGAGATAGGGCTTTTTCAGCCGCCCCATCCTCCTCCTCGAGCAGCCCCCAGAGCTCCGTGACGCGATTGTCGGTGGCTGACCCGGGGCACAGCTCAAAGGCCTGCAATAGACGCCTGGCGGCGGCCAGCTCCCCCCGCCACACGTGCACGAAGGCCAGGGCGCACGCCACTCGCGAGCGTGTGTGCGGTCCCGTCCGCAGCGCAAGGCGCAGCGCGGTAAGTTGATGCGCCAAAGCGGCGTCGAGCCTTCCGCGATTTGCCTCCAGATCGCCGAGACTGGAGGTCAGGAGCGCGGTGAACGACGCCGGGAGGCCCTCGATGGCGAGTCCCTTTCGGATCTGCGCCTCCTGTTCAGAAGTGTCGCCCGCGTCTGCCGCCAGGATCGAGAGGTTCAAGAACGCTCGCCCCGCCTCGGCCGACAGCCCCGCCTCCTGCGCACGCGCGGCGGCCCGCTCGAGGATCGCCGATCCCTCAACCGCGCTGCGTGCGATACCGACCGCGACGCCGAGGGCATTCAGGACCCTGGCTTCGAGAGCCGGGTCGCCCTCGGCTTCGACCAGCTCCGCGGCGAGTTCGGCGTCGGCGAGAGCGCGAGTTGCCTCGCCGGTTCGCAGCAATACCCACGCTCGAGTGGCCAGAACATCCGCCAAGGCGCCGCCGTGGGCTTGTTCGATCAGCGGCTCGGCCTCCTCAAGCGCGTCGCGGGCGCCCTCGACGTCGAAGACTCCGTGAACGATCATCAACGCCGTGGCAAAGCGGCTCAGGAAGCTGAGCCGCTCCTCCGGTCCCGCGTTGGCGCGAAGCTCGGACCGCAATTCGGCGGCGGCACGGTGGGCCTCGTCGATCTCCCCCATGTGCACCCGGGCGAGCACCCGTCCCGCCGATGCCCGGCGCCGAAGGAGCTCATCGCCATCCCTGGCGGCAAGCTTCTCCGAGCGCTCGTAGAGCGCCGCCGCGTCCTCGCCCAGGCCCGAGGTCAGCGCCGAGTCGGCGAGCGCCAGGTACACAACGGCGGCGGCTTTCCACCGCCCGGCGTGCTCAAGCTGGGGCGCAAGGCGCTCGTGCGGTCCGTCGAGGAACGAGTCCGCCACCGCGGCATGTCGCCATGTGCGCTCGGGCTTCGGCATCCGCAGGTAGACAGCGTCGCGAATGAGAGAGTGCACGAAGCTCCAGCGACCGTCGTTGACGGTCACGAGGAAGCCGGCCTCGGCGAGCTCCTCGGGTGCCGCGGCGGCGGCAGGCCCGGCAACGGCGGCGAGCTCCTCGAAGCTGAACGCAGCGGGCAGGATCGCCGCCCAGTCCAGTGCCTCCCGCGCTGTCGGCGGGAGGCGGTCGGCGCGATCGTCGATCGCATCGCGCACACTGGCCGGCACGAGCGCCTCAACGCCACCCGGGGGATCTGCCTTGGCTCCTCCATCTCCGTCGTCCCGGAACAGCGAGCGGAGCAGCTCTACGCAGAGGAAGGCGTTTCCACCCGTGCGTTGATAAACAAGTTCCACGGTCTGTTCGCTGACGCGCGAGCGCCCGAGAAGCGCTTCCGCCAACTGCTGCGTCTCTGAAGCGGACAGCGGGCCTAGGTCGACGCGCTCGAGCGGACCGCCGCGACCGAGCCGATGCACGAGCCGGCTCTGTGAGCGGCTGGACCTGGCCGCGAGCAGCCAGATTAGAGGAAGGTCGCTGAGTCGCGCGAGACAGTAGTGGACGAGATCGATCGTGGCGGTGTCTGACCACTGCACGTCGTCCAGGCACAAGAGGACCGGCCCGAGCACACTTGTCTGCTCTAAACGCTCGATGATCGTCCAGAAGCGCTCGGCGGACGGTCCGTTGACCGTGGCGCCAACCGACTCGCCAATCGAACGCAACAGCTGTGTAAGCGGGTCGAGGGGCAACGGCGTGGTCATCGGCAGGCAGCTCGCGCGCGCAACCCGAACTCCTCGTTCAATCGCGAGTCGAGTCGCTTCATGGAGGAGCCGCGATTTGCCAACGCCGGGCTCCCCGAGGAGGAACAGCCCGCCCGCGCGCCCCTCCTGGGCGCGTTCGAGCAGGTCAGCTATTCGTGCGAGTTCGGCTGTTCTGTCGACGAACACGCCGGTTGCGCTCATCGCTCAAGCCCCGATCTGTGACGACGGTATGCATGATTCGATTTCGAGATCGATCGCCTGATCGGATATTGGCATAAATGCGAGGAGCTGGTCTGGTGAGCAGATGATCCTCCGAGCGACCAAATTATGGTCCGTCGCCTTCGACCACGCATTTGAGAAATTTCTTCGCGCGGACGGAATGAATTGGGCCGATTTCAGGTCATACGTGGAAACACCCACGCTTCGCGGGGGTAGTTTGCATCTGCCCACGATTGCCCACACCCTTCGGATCAATGGCCGACTTACCCCAGACCGACGATTTGGACCCCGCCCCCGAACTGGGGGCCGAAGATCTGCGCAAGGTCCTGTCGCTGGCTGCGCAAACCGACCCCTCGGCCGGCCTGGAAGGTGATGTGCGATTGTCAAAGACGGTCGAGCGGCAGCGTCGCGTTGCCCTCGCGCTGCGGGACGGCGGGCCTGCACCATCAGGCACGCTCCGGTCGGCCATCGAAGATATGTACCGGGATCGCCGTCGGTGGCGGGGCCCGACGCTGCGTGCGTCTCCGGTTCTGGCCCGGCGGGTGGGGGTAGCGGCGGGGCTCGCCGCAGTGCTGGCCGTCGCGGTAGTCGCGCTCAGCCAGACCGGCGGCACGACCCCTCTGTCCGCCAGCACGGTCGCGTCGGTGTGGACCCTCCCGGCCACGAGCAACGCGGTCAACGCGAGTCCGGGAAACCCCTCCGAGCTCGACGTCAGCTTCCACGGCACCGGCTTTCCCAATTATCACGATGGCGAGGGCTGGCATCCCGTCGGGACGCGTGCCGGACAGATCGCCGGCCGCGCAGAATTCACGGTCTACTACGCAACCGGAAAGCGACGTTCCGCGTACACGGTGGTGGCCGGCACCCGCGTCTCGATTCCCTCAGACGCACGCAGGTTTGCCGCCGACGGCCTGACGCTGGCCGAGTTCCGGGATGGCGATCACTGGGTGATCGTGTTCCAGAACGGGGACAACAGCTGCGTGCTGACGGCGGCCGCCCCCCGGGAGAAGCAATGGCTCATCAAGCTCGCGGTATGGAACAGCGGCCGGGTCGCAAGCCGGGCGTGATCCGCGAGGGCAACCCACGGGGGCGCGATGCGAAGCCTGCTCAATCGAGCCATCGATGGGATCCCCGGGTCACGCCTTCATCGCCCATACCAAGGCGCTTTCCCCTCTCGCACAGTGCAAGGACGGCGGGTACGGCCCGCCGCCCCATCCGCTGAGCGTCCGCGCCGGCCAGCGGTACTGGCCGCGCGCTGCGTCTGTGCGCGAAGTGCTGCTCGTCGGTCGGGTCGCGCGCGGCAGAGCGAGCGTGACCGCCGTCGAGAATCGCCGGGTACGGCGATCCCTTGCGGTCGCGCGGCTACTCGCGATCCGCGCCGATGGCCAGGGACGGCACTATCAATTCCAGGGCTTCTCATCCCGTCGCTACCGCGCCTACGCTTATGTGTGGGCGCTTGAGGACCGAGAGGCCGTGCTGTGCGTGCCCGAGTGGCATCCCCGCCGGCCCGTCCGCCTGCCCGCGCGCCTGCTGCCGCCGAGCACCGGCTACGCGGGCGCGTGGGTGCTCGCATCCTGTGATCTGTCCGCCTCGAGCGCTGCTCGGCTGCAGCTAGCCGACCTCGTCCCCAGCACCGAACCGCCGGCAGGCACCTTGTATCCGCCCGCGCTCGAGCCGAGGGGCGGGCGGCGGTGATTCCGCTCATCGCGGGCACGTGAAGCCCGCCCCCGGACCAGAGCCGATCACCGGCGAGCTGCTCAACGGTTTCGGCTTAACGAAGCACGCGATCGGGCGATTCGCGGAGCGGGCCGGGCTGCAGACCAGCAACCGCCGGGTGATCGAGCCGATTGTCCGCGAACTGCTGCTACGCGAGGGCCGGCTCGTACCGAAGCGACCGGGTTGGGCCCGATCCCGTAACCGCGCGGACATCTACCTGCAGCTCGGCGAGTGGATGCTGTTCATCGGCTGCCACGACCACCGATACGGCCGGCCCTATGCGATCGTTACGGTTGAGAACCGCCCCGGGACCACGTGGCGCAAGGCCTACCGGCGCCGGTACGTCCGTACCGCGCCGCCGACGCGGGCGGCGCGCAGGCAGCCCAGTCGGCTGTTGAGCACCGGGATCGCGATCCGGGAGCGACCACGCCTCGGCGGCTTGCTTCACGCAGTCAAAGCCACGCATCGCGCCCGGCACGAACGGGCGGCAGCCGAGTACGAGCGGGCGATCCTCGAGGGCTGGCGGCGCAGTTCGCGTTCCCACGAGAACGATGCAAGAGGAGACGTCCGGCACAGCAGTTGATCAGATCACCTGCTGTTTATTAGCGTCCGCAACTAGCGGTTGAGCGGTGCTAGTTCCCCCGGTAAAGACAGCCGAATGGTCCGCCTCGTGCCTACGAAGCGGACCACCGGCCTGACGGATGAGAGGAGCAGCAGGTCATCAGATCACCTGCCGTCCGACGATACTCCCAATTGGGCGAATGTTTGTCAATAGGAGCCAGCGCTATCCGACCCCATAGGCGACCGTCGAGAACAGCGCGTTGGCCGCCTGGCGAGAGTCCAGGCGCGTGTGTTGCACGACGATCGGGACATCGCTCTCGATCAGCGCGCAGTAATCGGTTTCCATCGGCACCGGCTGAGGATCCCTGAGGTCGTTGAGCCGCTGGTGAAATGCCCTCCGCGCCGGGACCACCAAGCGATATGGCCCGACCGGCTCACGATCGCTGAAGTAGAGCGTGATGTTGACGTGGGCGTCGCGGTCGGAGGCGTTCAGGATGCACGCGCTCTCATGGCTCGTCATTTCGGGCTCCGGTCCGGTGCTGCGCGACGGAATCCAGCCGTCTCCGATCACCCAAATCCGCTTCCCGATCTCGGTCATAGCTCATGTCCTCCGTCGGTGTCGGCTGGTCTCGATCGGGCCGCCCGCCTCGAGCAGCTCGAGGACAACGCCCTCGCTCGGAGCCAGAACCAGACTCTCGGCCGAGATCGGCCCCGAGCGATCGAGCGCCGTGGAGACGAGCAGCCGCGCGGGAAGCCTCGGGAGCTCGGGCGCGCGTGGTTCGGACGCGAAGTTGAGTGCGACGATCAGCCGCTCGGCGCCCAGGCGACGCTCGTAGAGCAGGCAGTCTGGGGCCGGGCACGCGACTGGGTGGAGCGTGCCGGTTCGCAGCGCCGGGTGCGCACGGCGCAGCTGCAGCAGGCGTCGGTAGAGCGCGAGCATCGAGTGCTGATCGCCGAGCTCGCACTCCACGTTGCGCTCGCGCCAATCGGGGGCGAGCGGGAGCCACGGTTCCGCGGCGCCGAGCCGCGCGAAACCGCCGTTGGGGGCGTCGCTCCACGGCATCGGCGTTCGGTTCGGGTCACGGGTCGGACCGCCCTCGAGGCGAGCGTAACCGTCCCGCACGCGCTCCAGTGGGATCTCGACATCGGTCATGCCGAGCTCGTCGCCGTAGTAGAGCAGCGGGGTCCCTCGCGCGCTCAGCAGGAGCATCGCGGCGACACGAGCGTTTGCGTGGCCGTAGCGGCTCGCGATTCGTGAGCGGTCGTGGTTGCCCAGGTTGTTCACAGCCCACGCGTCAAGCGGCAACGCATCCTCGAGGTCCTTCAGCGCGGCCGCGACGTCGGCTGCTTCCCATGGAGTCTCGATCAACTTGAAGTTCATCGGTAGATGCAGCTCGTCGAGGCCTGCCCCGTAATACGCGGCCCACTCGGCCCACGGCATCACGTCGAGCTCGCCGAGGGCGACCCGGTCGCCGTACTCGTCGAGCACGCGACGGATCTCGCGCAGCACCGCATGGAGGTCCGGGTGGCGACGGTCGCATAGGTGCAGCTGCGTGTGGAAGTCAGGGTGCTGGCGGTCGTAGGGGTTAAGCACGCCCTCGGGATACGGGGGGTTGTCGCGCAGCGCCGGGTCCTTCATCAGCATGTGCGCGACATCGATCCGCACTCCGTCGACCCCGCGGTCGAGCCAGAAGCGCAGCACTCCGAGCATCGCCTCGCGGAGCTCGGGATTGCGCCAGTTCAGATCGGGCTGCTCCACCAGGTGGGAGTGCAGGTAGAACTGCTCGGTGCGATCGTCCCAGGCCCACACCGAGCCGCCGGCCTCGCTCAGCCAGTTGTTCGGGTAGGCCTCGCCGGCGCGAGCGTCAGCCCATATGTACCACTCGCGCTTGGGGCTCTCGCGCGAGCTGCGCGACTCCTCGAACCAGGGGTGGTGGCTAGAGGTGTGGTTGGGGACGTAGTCGATGATCAGCTTGAGATTCCGGCGGTGACCCTCTTCGAGGAGCCGGTCGAATGTGGACAGATCACCGAATCGGGGTTCGATTGCCGTGTGGTCGGCGATGTCATAACCACCGTCGATCCAGGGTGAGACGAAGAACGGCGAGACCCAGATCGCGTCGACGCCGAGCACGTGATCCAGGTATGGCAGCACTTCGAACAGGCCGGCGAAATCACCGATGCCATCGCCGTCCGAGTCGCGGAAGCTCGGGAGGTATACGTGGTAGATCACGGCGTCCCGCCACCAGACGACCGCGGCTCGTGAGTCGACGCGCTGGCCGCTCGGATCGGCGCTCTTCACCGGCTCCTCCTGGATTCGCACGCCGGCATGTTCGGCAGCGGATCGCGGGCCGCGGAAGGCAAGCGGGCGGTCGCGACGTACAAGCCTCTGAAGCTCATTGAAGGAGCCTAACACACACTGGTCCGATGACCTGCTAAGCTGAAGAGCACGAGCCGCGCGGCGACGCCAAGATCACCACGTGAAGATCTCCCTCCCCATAGCTGATGTCTCCCCTCCCGTGCTGGCGTTCGCCGGCGAGGGGCTGATCGAGCTGACGCTCGATGGCGAGCGGGCGATGCTCGACTTCGGCGGCGACGCGGCCAACGCCGCGATGATGTGCGCGCGGTTGGGCGCTCCGGCGAGGCTGCTCGGGCGTGTCGGAAGCGATCCGCTCGGCCGACGCCTGCTGAGGTTCTGGCGCCAGTGCGGGATCGACACGTCGGCCGTCATCGTGGACCCGGAGGCGGCGACCGGCCTCTACATCAACGAGCTGCCCGACCGGCCAAACGATCCCGATCATGTCTTCACGTACTGGCGACGGGGTTCGGCCGGCAGTCGCTGGTCACCGGCCGACGTAGCGGATCCGACGATCCTCTCGGGCGTGGCCGCGCTCGTGGTCACGGGGATAACCGTCACAGTGTCGGAGTCCTGCGCGGCCGCGGTGTGGGCGCTGATCGAGCGCGCGCGGTCTCAGTCGGTCCCGGTCGCATGCATCCTCAACTATCGGACGGCGCTCTCTCCCGACCGTGAGCTGCTCGCGCGCCTCGCCATGTCCGCTGATGTCTTGATCGCGTCGATCGAGGATCTGAAGCATACGTTTCCCATGTGGTCGCCGGCCGAGATGTTCGGCCTCAACCAGGAGCCTCAGCACGAGCTCGTCCTGACGGGGGGCGGGATCGGGGCGAGCGTTAGCTGGAACGAGGGCAGTGTCCGCCAGCGCGCCCCGGCCGTCGCCGTGTGCGACACCGTCGGGGCCGGCGACGCGCTCGCGGGCGCCTATCTGTGGGCCCGCTTCCAGCGCGATGAGGATCCCGTCGAATCACTCG
Organism: uncultured Solirubrobacterales bacterium; assembly: GCA_963757235.1. GTDB lineage: Bacteria > Actinomycetota > Thermoleophilia > Solirubrobacterales > Solirubrobacteraceae > Palsa-465. The sequence continues at coordinate 534,472 of CAVWRC010000016.1, forward strand.
CGTGGGGCGTCGCCGCGGCGTCGCTCAGCGTTCAGCGTGAGGGGTGTGCGAGCTCCTACCCGGACGCCGCGGCGACCGCGAGGGCGCGCGCGGAACTCCCGCCCGCCGAGCAGTGCTCGGCGGTGGAGGCGATCCCTCGGTAATCGCGGATGCGGATCGCCCCAATCTTCGATCAGCGTTGACCTTGGATGGTCCTTGCCCGAGCCTGAGGCAGGCCGCGCATCGCGCCTCCCGGCATGAAGCTGACCCACCACACCTACGCGGGACGCGGCGTCTCTGAATGCCGACCGGAGCTCGCGGAGAGCCGCTCATGCCAGCACACGACTTCGTCGAGGTGACCGCTCATGCGCTCGGCAGCCAGCTCTGGATCTGCGGAGCGGACCGCGGCCAACAGTGAGCGGTGCTCCCCGAGCTCCCACTCGCGGTATCCCGCCACCGCCTCGAGCGCCCGGCCGCGCTCGCCGAGCATCTCCCCAACGCACTCCACGGTCCGCGCGAGCACCTCGTTGCGAGATGCCCACGCCAGGCGCAAGTGGAAGCGCACTGAGTACGCGACCGCGGGTTCACGATTCGAGACCGCCCGCGCATGCTCCTCGAGGATGTCGCCGAGCTCAGTCAGATCACGCCCCGAGCGGCGCTCGGCGGCAAGCCTGGCGGTGTGGACCTCGACCAGCCGGCGAGCCTCAAACAGGTCGTGTGTGACGCCGCGCGCGAGTGCGGAAGCGATCGTGTTCGGGACCGCCAGTCCGGCGTCCGGATCGAGCACGAAGGCGCCCTGGCCGTGGCGGATCTCGAGCGCCCCGAGCATCGCCAACCCGTTCACGACCTCCCGGATAGTTGAGCGTCCGACGCCAAGACTCGCCATCAACTCACGCTCGGACGGGATCCGCGTACCGGGTGCGAGTCCTCGCTGTCGGATCTCCTGCAGCAGCAATCGTGCAACCTCTTCGGAGAGCTTTGTGCGCGTCGTCCGCGCAAGGCCCCCACCGGTAGTTGCACTTTTGTCACTTGACATCTTGTCGACAAAGCGGCAACATAGCACGTCAGCAGTCGTCAGGCCAGTAGATGAGCAGACGCTTTAGCCCGGTTTGTGCACCTAGGAGGAGAGCTTCACATGTCCTGTTCCCCCTGTCGATCGGTTACAAAGGTCAACGACCACGATCCACCGGACCACCGTCTACCACCTGTACGTAGTCGGTCGCGAGCGCGGCGATATGGGCGGCCCGGCGGGATCCTGGCCGTCGCGCCGGTCGTGCTGGCGCTCGCCGCCTGCGGCTCGAGCAGCAGCTCGAGCAGCAACTCGAGCACATCCGCAGCCAAGAGCGCATCCGGGCAGGTCCCGCTGAGCGCTCCGCAGACCGTCGTTTGGGCGATACAGGGCGGCACCTCGAACGCGGTGGGATCAGAGGGGCTGGCGAGCGCGAACGAGGTCGCCGGATTCGAGAAGCTCTATCCCAACATCAAGGTGCAAGTGGTGCCCCTCTCGGAGGACGCCGACACCGCGCGGGCGACGATCGACCGGGACTTCCTGGCCGGCAGCTCGACTCCGGATGTCATCGATGCGAGCACCGACTGGATCGGCGAGATGGCGAACGCGGGCTTCATCAAGTCCCTGAACGACTGGGGGCTGAACGGCTTCCTGCCCGGGGCGGTCGCTTCGACGAGCTTCGATGGTAAGCAGTACGCGGCCTTGTGGTACTACAACGCCGAGGGCCTTTACTACAACAAGTTGCTGGTCAAGACTCCTCCGACGACGCCGACGCAGCTCGTCGCCGATGCCCAGGCGGCCCTGAAGAGCGATCCGAAGTTGAAGGAGGGCTTGGCGTTCGAGGGTGACAAGTACGAGGGGTTCGTCACCGTGTTTATCGACTTCCTCCGTGCGTTCGGTGGCACTTTCAACCCTGCGGATTTCAACACGCCGCAGAACTTGGCGGCACTGCAATTCCTCCACGATCTGGTGTACACCGACAAGGTCGCCTCGACGGCGGTCGCCAGCTGGCAGGAGACGCAGACCGACAACGCATTCCAAGCTGGACAGGCACCGTTCGAGACCAACTGGCCGTATGTGCAGCAGGAGGACTATACGAAGAGCTCGTCGGTCCCGCTCAGCGGAAAGAATGCCATTGGCTTCATCCCCTTCCCCACCGTAAACGGTGTCGGAACCTCCACGGTGGCCTCCGACGCGCTGATCGTGAATGCCAAGAGTAAGCATCTCGCAGCCGTTGAGGCGCTGATCAAATACCTGCTAAGTCCTTCGGTGCAGCAGGCGCGAGGGATCACCTCAGGCGATCCGCCGTCGGTGACCGCGGCGTACACGTCGGCGCTGTTCAGCAAGGCGCCATACTTCCGCGATGACCTGCAGGTCTTCAAGGTCGGCTATCCGCGGCTGGTAAACGCGCACTACTCGGAGATCTCGGCCGATGTCCAGGACATGCTCTCCAGCGTGCTGGCGAATCAGGAGAGCCCGGCGCAGGCGCTGAAGACAACCGCGGCGCAGATCGCTCCGCTGGCATAGTAAGCACGTGGCGGAAGGATCGATGATCGCCAGCGGGAGCCGATGAGCGCGACTGCTGCCACCTCCCGGAGCGTCCGCGCGAGATTGTCCTCGCGCCGGGCGCTCCGGTGGCGCCCGGGTGAGCGGCTCGGCTACCTGATGGTCAGCCCGGCGGTGCTCGCACTGCTCGCGATCACCGCATTTCCGCTGATCTACAACCTGTGGAACTCGTTCCACAACTACAACCTGTACTACCCGACCGCGGGTAACCCGTTCGTTGGCCTGAAGAACTACGCGGACGCGTTCACCCAGCCGGGACTGGTGGGCGCGCTCGAGCACACGGTCGGCTACACGGTGGTGTCGGTGGCGTTCGAGATTACGCTCGGGCTCGGGATCGCGCTGCTGCTCAACCGGCCAATTCGCGGCCGAGGTGTTGCCCGCACCCTGATCCTGCTGCCCTGGGCCTTGCCCACCGTCGTCGCGGCGACGGTGTGGAAAACATTGCTCGACCCCCAGACCGGCGGGGTCGACTACATCCTCGGGTTGCTCCATCTGCCCGGCGCCCACACGACGTGGCTCGGCGTGGGCACGTTGACGTCGTGGGCCTCGATCCTCGTCGTCGACTGCTGGCAGACGGTCCCGTTCGTGGCGATCATCCTGCTCGCGGGCCTTCAGGGGATTCCCCGCGATCTCTACGAGGCGGCCGAGGTCGACGGCGCCGGCCGCTGGCACGTGTTCTCGAGCATCACGCTGCCGATGCTGCGCCCGGCGCTGCTGGTGGTGCTCGTGTTCCGGACGCTGTCGGCGTTCATGATCTTCGACATCATCTACGCGATGACCAGTGGCGCACCGGGCACCGCGACGCAGACCGTCGCCTACCTCGACTACAACACCCTCCTGGTCAACACTGACTTTGGCCTGGGCGGAGCGATCTCGGTCGTGATGGTGGCGGTCGCGCTGCTGATCGCAGCCTTTTATCGGTTCGCGGTGAAGCCGGCGACATGAGCACCACGTCCGTAGCTCTGAGCCAGCGGCACGGTCGCTACATCCGCGCCCCATTCGTCTGGCTGCGGCGCCACTCAGGTGCCGTGGCATTGCTGCTCGTGGCTGTGTTGTTCATGCTGCCGTTCTTCTGGGTGTTTGCGCACTCGCTGGAGTCATCGGCCGAGTGGCGGGCCGGCGGCGTAGCGTTGTGGCCTTCGCATCTCACGCTCCACAACTACAGCCAGATCATCACCCAGGATGCGTTCCTCAAGAACGTGCTCGCGAGCCTTGTCGTGTCGTCGATCACGACCGTGATCACCCTCGTGCTCGCCTCGCTGGCCGGTTACGCGCTGGCGCGGCTCCCGATCCGCGGTCGCGGGTGGATCCTCGGATTCGTGATTCTCGCGGGGTTCTTCCCGATCATGGCGATGATGGGACCGCTGTTCCTGATGTTCCGACATCTGCATCTGCTCAACACCTGGCTGGGTGTGAGCATCGCCGATCTCATCTACACGGTGCCGCTGTGCACGTGGCTCTTGGCGAGCCTGTTCGGTCAGCTGCCGGCAGAGGTCGAGGAGGCGGCGATGGTCGATGGCTGTAGCCGTTTGGCGGCGCTGTGGCGGGTGGTCGTGCCGCTGGCCGCACCGGCGATGGCAACCGCCGCGATCTTCTCGTTCATCCTCGCCTGGAGTGACTTCGCCTTCTCGCTGGGGTTCCTCCAGTCCACGGGGCGCTACACCGCGCCGCTGGCGATCATCTGGAACTCGACATCGAAGTACACCATCTATTTCAACGTGCTGGACGCGATGGTGATGGTGACTGCGCTGCCGATCTTCCTACTCGTGCTGCTGGCGCAGCGGAGGATCGTCTCCGGTCTCACCGCCGGGGCGGTGAAGTGAGAATCGTGCGACGCCGTCCGCGCCGCCGCCTGCATAATTCGTATCAGTGAGGAGACTGAAACGTGGCCGAGATCCGCTTTGATTCCGTCAGCTGTCTTTACAAGGGATCGACGCACCCCGCGGTCTCCGAGCTCGACCTGACCGTCGCGGACGGCGAGTTCTTGGTGCTCGTCGGGCCATCGGGCTGCGGCAAGACCACATCGCTGCGGATGCTAGCCGGACTCGAGCACCCGAGCGAGGGCAAGGTCCTAATGGACGGCCAGGACGTGACCCGCATGTCCCCGAGCAGGCGCGACGTCGCGATGGTGTTCCAATCGTACGCGCTGTACCCCAATATGACCGTGATGCAGAACATCGAGTTCCCGCTGAAGGTCGCGCGTGTCGGTAAGGCCGAGCGCCGCGACCGAGCCCGCAAGGTCGCGGCGATGCTCGACTTGAGCGACTACCTGGGTCGCAAACCGAAGGCGCTATCGGGCGGACAACGCCAGCGCGTCGCGATGGGTCGCGCGATCGTTCGTCGTCCCCGCGCGTTCCTGCTCGACGAACCGCTCTCAAACCTCGATGCGAAGCTCCGTGTGGAGACCCGGACCCAGATCGCCGCCCTGCAACGCGAGCTCGCAGTCACGACCGTGTATGTCACTCACGATCAGGTCGAGGCGATGACGATGGGCGACCGCATCGCGGTCATGCGCGACGGCGAGCTCCAACAATGTGGCACGCCCCGCGAGATCTATCTGCGCCCCACGAACACGTTTGTCGCCGGATTCATTGGCTCGCCGCCGATGAATCTCCTCCACGCGTCGGTCATTCCCGATGGCGCCGACCTGGGCGGCCTGCACGTGCCGCTCTCCCGCTCGTCACTGACCGCGCTCAACGGCGACCGGGAGGTCGTCGTCGGTCTGCGACCGGACGCGTTCACGCTGTCGGACTCCGGCGGCATGCCCGTGCACGTGGGCGTCGTCGAGATCCTGGGCGCCGAAGCTTATGCCTACGGCAGTACAAAGCTCGGCGACGAAGAAGCTCGACTCGTGCTTCGCGTTGACCCACTTGACCCTCCGGGACGCGGCGACCTCGTGCACGCGGTTCCGGTCGGACACGGCGTGCACGCGTTCTCCGCTGCGACCGGACGGCGCCTGGAGGAGTAAGCCAGTCGCCAGCGGCGACGGGCGTCGCTGCCGAGCCTGGTTGCACTGCCGCGGGGGCGAAAGATGAGCAGCCATCGACGCGTCTTGACAAGCAATAGCCTACTAATATACTCATCAGATCAGCGGATGAGCTTACATGAGTGACGCGCGTGAATCGGTGCTCGTCGTGACCGGCGCGGCCCGCGGCATTGGGGCCGCGACGGCGGCGCTCGCCGCCTCTGACGGCAGCCGTGTCGTGTTGATCGACCGCGACGCGGACGCGGTCGAGGGCCACGCCGCCGAGCTTCGACGCGGCCGCGGCCAGTGTGTGGCGCTAGCCTGCGACGTCGCTGACGAGAGCCAGGTTCGCGAGGCGTTCGCTCGGGCGTACGAGCACTTCGGGTCGCCTTCCGCGGTCGTGACCTCGGCGGGCATCGATCGCGGGGGCCTGGTTCACGAGCTCGACGCGTCAACCTGGGACGAGGTCATCGCGGTCAACCTCCGCGGGACATTCCTCACCTGTCGCGAGGCGGTCCGAGCAATGCTCGCGGACGGCGGCGCGATCACCTGCATCTCGTCGCCGTTCGCGCTGGTAGCCGCGAATGCCGTCGCCGCATACGCCTCTTCGAAGGCTGGTGTGAGCGCGCTCGTGCGGAGCCTCGCGGTGGACTACGCCGGTCACGGGATTCGTGTCAACGCTCTCTTGCCGGGACCAACGGACACCGACCTGATGTGGGCCAACGTGCCCGCCTACGAGATGGCCGCGACCCGCGCGACCGTTTGTCGGGAGGTGCCGCTCGGCCGGCTCGCGGACGCCACCGAGATCGCCCGGGCCGCTCTCTGGCTGGTGTCCGACTCGGCGTCCTACGTGACCGGCGCACAGCTCGCCTGCGATGGCGGCGTCTTGGCTCGCGCCGCAATCTCCGTATGACCAATCCCCATCCAAACCCAGCCTCGCAGCGATAGGAGCGAAATGCGCATCACCGGAATCGACTGTCACGTCCTCGTGCAACCGGCGTATGACACCTCGGCCGCGAGCTCGGCTCAGGACGACATCGTCGTCGAGATCCACACCGACGAGGGCGTCGACGGGATCGGTGAGTCCGATATCAACCCTTGGATTGCACGTGCCTGCATCGAGGCTCCTGGGACCCACAACATGGGTCTCGGCCTGCGTGAGATGCTGATCGGCGCCGACCCGCTCGATGTCGAGAGCCTGTGGGAGCGCCTGTACGTGGGCTCGGCGATGAACGGCCGTCGGGGTGCAGTCATAAATGCGCTCGGGGCGCTCGACATCGCCCTGCACGACCTTCGTGGAAAATCGCTCGGCAAGCCATGCCACGCGCTCCTGGGCGACCTGGTCCGCGACCACGTTGTGCCCTACGCCTCCCTCCAGCCCGAGACTTCGTCATTCGCGGAGTACCGCGACTCGATGGTCGATTGGGCAGGCCGGGCAGTTGCAGCGGGCTTCCGCGCCGTCAAGGCAGAGGTGACGCTGGGCGGGCCTTACGCGCACAACGGTCTCCGTGAACCGTGGGAGCGCAGCACCGAGGTGCTCGGCGCGACCCGCGCCGCGATTGGTCCCGATGTCGACCTCCTGGTAGACGTCCAGTATGCGTTTCCCGATGCCGATACCGCGCTGCGCGTGCTCGCGGACTGGCGCTCGTTCGACCTCGTGTTCGTAGAGACCCCCCTGTGGCCGGATGACCTGGACGGCTACCGGCGGGTCAGCTCCGAGCAGCCCATCCCGATCGCGGCCGGCGAGTGGCTCACCACGCGCTTCGAGCATCTCGAGCTGATGGACCGCGGCGGCGTGCAGGTCGTCCAGCCGGACATCGGCCGCGTAGGGGGACTCACCGAGGCACGCCGGGTGTGCCAGCTCGCCGAGCAGCGCGGGCGGCGGATCGTGCCCCATCTGTGGAAGACAGGGATCTCGATCGCGGCCGCGGTGCACCTCGCCGCGGTCACCCCCTGCTGTGATTACGTCGAGTTCCTACCCTCCGAGCTGTCGGAGTCCGGGCTGCGCCAGGATCTCACGCTTCACGAGCTTCAGATGATCGACGGCGTGATCGCCGTCCCCGAAGGCGCCGGCCTCGGCGTGGAGCTGAACCGCGAGGCGCTCGAGCAGTACGCCGCCGAGAGCGACGCCGTCGCGTGAGCGGCCTAGGACAGTCCGAGCCGCTCGTGGTGCGGTACGACCGCATCCAGGTGGGCGGCCATCCGCGCTGCGGCGAGTTCCGGGTCGGCGTCTCGGATCGGCTCGAACACGGTCCGATGCTGATCGATCTCCCACTCGCGGTATCCAGGGATCGACTCGAGAACCGGGCCCCGCTCATTCAGCAGCTCGGCGAACGAACTGACGAAACTGGACAGGACCTCGCTGTGCGCGGCTTCGCCGATCCGCACGTGAAAGCGGACGGCCGGCTCGACGGCCGGCTCGCCGGTCGCGATCGCCCGGTCATGGTCGCTGAGGACCTCGGCGATCTCGTTCAAGTCCGACTCGGTGCGGCGCTCAGCCGCGAGCCTGGCGACGTGGACCTCGACGAGCTTGCGGGCCTCGAACAAGTCACGAGTGATCCCGCGCGAGAGCGCGAGCGCGATCCCGCGCGGGGCTGCGGTGCCGGCATCCGGATTGACGACGAACGCGCCCTGGCCGTGACGGACGTCGACCACGCCGAGCAGCGCCAGCCCGTTCATTGCCTCCCGGATCGTCGAGCGACCGACCCCGAGGGCCGTCATCAGCTCGCGCTCGGACGGCATCCGGGTCCCCGGCGCCAGTCCTTTGGTGCGAATCTGCTCGAGCAGCTGCTGGGCGACGCTCTCGGCGAGCTTGCTGCGCGAAATCGGAGAGAGATTGATAGTTGCCCCGGCCGCCTGCGACGCCATGTCGCGAACGTTAGCAGGACAGCAGTCATCAGACGAGTAGCGCCGCAGCGCTCACACCCGGGTCGCTCGCCGGGTGCCGTTCCGGCGCGCGTCCATGTGGCCGTAGGGTGAACTCGCCGCTCGAGAGCATCGCGGCTCAGCGCGCCGTCCCGGTGCTTCGCTGCACGGATGTCGAGGATGCGATCGCCACAGCGCGCGCGTGCGCGCGCGCCGGGATGAACGTCATCGAGCTGACGAGGAGCACCCCGGACGTCGAGCACGCAATCGAGCATCTGCGTGATGACGACGGGCTCGTGGTCGGGCTCGGAACGATCACTTCGCGCGAGCAGGTCACGACGGCCCTCAGCGCCGGAGCGTCGTTCGTCGTGTCGTTCTGCGCACCCGATGGTTTCGTGCAGACCGCGCACGAACAGGGCGTGGTCGCGATTCCCGGCGCCTTCACTCCGAGCGAGGTCGAGGCCTGCCGGCAGGCGGGAGCCGACGCGGTCAAACTGTTCCCGGCGACCCAGCTCCTGCCCAGCTATATCGGGGACCTTCACGCCGTGATGCCTGACGTCCGCCTACTGCCGACCGGCGGGCTGAAGCCGGTTGCTGTCAGCCTGAGTCCATGGCTGGCCGCGGGGGCGTGGGCAGTGGGCGTCGGCGGTTCGCTTGGCACGGCGGCAAGCGTCGGCGCCGAAGAGGTGACGCGACGGGCGCGGAGGGCGCTGCGCGCTGCAGGCGTGCGGCAGCGCGACCCCGTCGACCCAGGTCGCGTGAGCTCGTAGCCGTCCGCCCGCCCCGCGCCACCGATGCGTAACCCGGATGCCGCCGCGGTGGTAATCGCAAGTATTGCCATTGGCCTCGCGCCCGAGGGATCTTTGGTCGAGGTGCGCGTCCGCGTGCCGGCGGGGATGGCCCGGCGGTTCATGCCGGCCTCGATGGAGCGCGACGTGGTCGACGCCGTGCTGTCGTTGGCCTCTCGCAGGGGCCAGAGCTTCTCCGAGCTGCGGCGCGAGCTCTAGGGGCTGATGTTCCCGCTTTAGGCTATGGAGGGACCAGCACGATGACCGGATTGATGGCCCCCTCATTCCGCGCCGAGGAGGAGAAGCGCTGGCGCGCTTCTCCTCCTGAGCGTATCCCCAGGCTAGTCGTCGGTCATCGAGGAGAACTCGCTTGTCCCGGACTTGGGGGTCGTGCGCGGCTCGGAATGCGCCGTCCAGGCGTGCCCGAAGTCGCGCTCTGCGAGGTCGATCTCCTCCTTGGAGATCAGGCCCTGGGCGAACAGCACCCGGGCGAGACCGTAGGGCGTGTAGGTGCTCCACGTGAAATGCCCGCGTCGCTGCACGTAGAGCTTGCCGAGGTCTTCCTTGGTGCGGAAGCGACGGGGCTCAGGGTGAGCAGCGACTGGGTGATTCGGAACGCTGAGGCCCTTGCAGCCGATCATCCGGCCCTGATCGTCCCGGACGGGCGGACCGCAGACCAGTAGGTCATCTCGGTCGGTCGCGAGGATCGCGGGGGGCAGCGCGACGACGTACGTGACGCCGTCGTGCGGCTCGCGCAACCCGGTGAGCTGCACGTAGGCAGTACCGTAGATCGCGATCCTGACTCCGGAGATCTCCGCGTCGCTGAGCCGGACCGTCCGCTCACCGGCGCGAGCGATCGGGTCGGCGTCGTTACGCGGCAGCTCCAGGTCGACCCGCGTTCCCGTCTCGTTGTAGACGCGAAGGGGGTGCGGGGTGGCGTTGACGACCTTGTTGAACTGCATGGTGGATTTCCTCTCCGTGATGGAGCTCGCTCGATATGCGAGCTCGGGGCTGAAAACAGACGCCGCAGTTCGAGTCCGAGAACTCGCGCTGACACCGCCTGCAAGCCAGTCCCGATGAGGAGACCCGCACCTGCTTGGGGTCGCTTGGGCGGACCGCATGCCTATGGTTCCCGCAGGCAATCCGCATACCGCCTCGACTATCGCTGTCTCTGATCGCCGATTTAGGCGAGGAGAGCTTGGGGCAGGCGAGGTCTGCCGTGAGCGAGCGATCATGCTGGAATTGCGGTCGTCGTAATCCCTTTCCCGGGGAAACGCGATCTCCAGTCGGACCATGGGTCCGTGATCTCGCAAGCGAGATTACGGGGGGTGTACAACCTCGATGGGTTGTGTGTGGGAAAACTCGTAAAGGTTTGCCCGTGCCCGGCGATGCGGCCGCGCTCAGAGGGGGGGCTCGCAGCCTTGCCCGGGCAACTGCCAGTGGCCGTGCGCGTGCCGCAGCGCAGAGCAAGCCAGCTCGTCAGCGGCGATGTCGGCGAGCGCTCGTCACGACGCGGGTGTTGGTCGTCGGGCACGCGGCATCGCCGGGATGCGAGGGGCACACCACCTCATTGAGTGAGCATCGTGTTGGCCCTCTTCCCATATCCGAATAAGCGCGTTCTTGGACAGCGCTCGCGAACCGCGGTTCGGGCCGCTGCGCGCGGAGACGGTCCGCAGCCAGGGTCAATCGCTGCTATGCGGAGCGCGGATTCAGGTACGCGACCGCGCTGCCGCCGCCGGACGGGGAGCGTGTCGGCCGGGCTATCGATCGCCTCGTTTGCCTCCGCGAGCGGCAGCAGGTCGCCTGCCGGCTCCACGATCGTCGCTTCGTAATCGTCCAGCGGCCGATGCTCACGCCGCAGCGAGAGCAAGAGATAACGGGCCAACGACCCCAATATCGCGCCGACCGAGACACACGTTCCGCGGGCGGCAGGCGGCCCACCTGTCCGCGGGAAGGATCGACGCGATCGGGCGCGGGCCCTCGTGAGCGGCCGGTGCCGAGCTCGCGTTGGCCAGCGTCGCCCAGCCGGCCAGAACCGCGATCGCGCCGGCCACCAACACGACGCTGACGACCGTCCGCGCGCGCCTTGGCGTCCAACTCTGCCGTCATCGCTGGCTTTGCCGGGGAAGGCGGTTTGTTGGCGCGAGCGTGGTTGCGCCGGGTTCCGGCGGTTCTCAGCTCCGGTACTCCACCCGCTCCCGGAGCTCCGACCGGGCTGAGCGGGAGATCGCGTCGCAGACCTCGGCGGCGCGGTAGCCGTCTTCGAAGTCGGCGCCGTGCGGCCTGACCTCGCCGTCGTCGCGGATCGCCGTCAGGAGGTGGTCGAGCTCGTGGACGAAGGTGTGCTCCCAGCCGATGATGTGCCCAGGGGGCCACCAGTGCCGCATGAAGGGGTGGTCTGGCTCAGTCACCATCACCGTCTGGAAGCCGGTCTCGGCCGAGCCCGCGAGACAGAGCTGGAGCTCGTTCAGGCGCTCGAGGTCGAACGCAATCGATCCGCTCGAGCCATTGATCTCGAGCGCGAGGTGGTTGAGCCGGCCCGGACACACCCGTGACGCCTCCAGCGTGCCCACGGCGCCGTGCTCGAACTCGACCGCGGCCGCGAATGCGTCGTCGACCTGAACCGGACGACCGGCGCGCTCCGGAATGAACGTGCGCGTCATCGCGCCGACGGTCGCTATTTCTCCGACGAGGTAGCGCCCGAGGTCGATGATGTGAGCGCCGAGATCTCCGAGCGCGCCAGACCCGGCATGGGCTCGGTCAAACCGCCAGGTCATCAGCTCGGTGTCGGCGCCCCACGCCTGGAGGTACCGGGCCCGGAAGTGGCGGATCTCCCCCAGGTCTCCTGCGGCGATCATCTCGCGCGCGAGCCGGATCGCCGGGACGAACCGATAGTTGAAGGCGCACATGTGCTTGACGCCGGTGGCTGTCACCCGCTGCCAGATGCCGTACGCCTCGTCGGCGTCGCGCCCGAGCGGCTTCTCGCACACCACGTGCTTGCCAGCCAGCGCGGCGGCGACAGTCGGCTCGCCATGAAGGTCGTTTGGTCCCGAGTTGTCGAACAGCCCGACGCGTCTGTCGGCGACGAGCTCTCGCCAGTCGCTCACGGCGCGCTCGAACCCGAAGCGCCGGGCCGCCTCGCCGACGGCGTCCGGATTGCGCCCCGCGATCAAGACGAGCTCCGGTCGCATCGGCGGCGGCCAGATCATGTACGAAAGCGTGCGGTAAGCGTTCGCGTGGGCCCTCCCCATGAACGCGTAGCCGAGCATCCCGACACCGATCTCCGGGCTCGTCTCGGTCACGAGCCGAACGCTGCGTCGAACGCCTGTTGGGAGGGCGAGAAGTCCGCTTTGCGCACGAGCGCGAGCGCCTCGCGTGCGCCCCATTCGCGCTCCATGCCGCTGTCCTCCCACTCGATCGACAACGGACCGTCGTATCCGATCCGGTTGAGCGCGCGCACGAACGCGTCGAAGTCCACGTCGCCGTGCCCGGGCGAGACGAACGTCCATCCCCGCTCGGCGGCGTCGAAGTCCAGATGCGAGCCGAGGATCGACCGGCGCCCATCCAGACGGCGCTTGGCGTCCTTGATGTGCACATGCGCAATCCGCTCGGCGAACTGGAGCGCGAACGCCGCCGGGTCGAGGAACTGGGGGATGAAGTGGCTTGGGTCGAGGTTGATTCCGAAGCCGCGACGGTCGCCGATCGCCTCGAGCGCCCGCCTCGTGGTGACGAAGTCATACGCGATCTCGGTCGGGTGGACCTCGAGCGCGAAGCGCACGCCCTCGGTCTCGAACACGTCGATGATCGGAGCCCAGCGCTCGGCGAACTCCTCGTACCCGCGTTCGATCTCCGCCCAGTCGTTGGGCGGAAAGGAATAGAGCAGGTGCCAGATCGGCGACCCGGTGAAGCCGGTGACGACCGGCACTCCCGAGCGCACCGGCGGCCCGCGCGGTGTCTTTCATCCGCTCGGCGGCGCGTCCCCGAACCCCCTCTGGGTCGCCGTCCCCCCACACCGAGGGCGGCAGGACCGAGCGGTGACGCTCGTCGATCGGATCGCAGACGGCCTGGCCCACGAGGTGCGCGCCGATCGCCCAGCACCCCAGCCCGTGGCGCTCGAGCAGCGATCGCCGCTGCCCCGGGTACCCGGGCTCGGCAATCGCGCGCTCGACGTCGAAGTGATCCCCCCAGCACGCGAGCTCGAGACCGTCGAACCCCCACTCCGCGCATGCGCCCGCGAGCTGCTCTATCGGCAGGTCGGCCCACTGGCCGGTGAACAGGGTGACCGATCTCATCGCGCCCGCCTCGCCCACGTCGCCGCGCTCGCGAGTACTTGCCGGATCTGCGGCTGGTCGTAGACGCGATCGGTCTCGTGGCCTGGGCTGAAGTAGAAGATCCGTCCGCTCCCGCGCTCGAAGCAGCAGCCGCTGCGGAACACCTCGCCGCCGGTGAACGAGCTGATGAACACGAGCCTGTCGGGTGCCGGGATGTCGAACGGCTCCCCGTACATCTCATGGTGTTCGAGGCGGATCGGCGGGTCGATGCCGACGGCGATCGGATGCGAGGGATCGACCGTCCAGATCAGCTCCTCGTCCTGCGCTTCGCGCCAGTTAAGGTCACAGCTCGTGCCCGTGAGGCGCCGGAAGATCTTCGAGTGGTGAGCCGAGTGCAGGACGAGGAGCCCGAGCCCTTCGAGAACCTGTTTCTGGACCCGATCAACCGTGTCCTCCGAGACCTGATCGTGCCCTTCGTGCGCCCACCAGACGAGCACGTCAGCGGCCGCGAGGATGCTGTCGGGAAGGCCCTGATCGGATTCATGCTGCCCGGCGGTGGTGACGTCCGCGGCTGTCCCGAGCTGCTCCCGCAGCGCCGTGGCGATCGTCGCCGCGATCCCGTCCGGGTGAAGGCTCGCCGCCCGCGCCTCGAGCCCCTTGCCGGCTGCGTCGTCACTCCACACGATCACGCGCACCGATCGTCTCCGCTGTCAGCCGGTTGGCTCGACGATCGCCTTTACGAATCCGTCGCGCTTCTCGGTTGCCGCTTCGAAGGCCTCCGAGATCCTGCTGAGCGAATACGTGTCGCTGACGAGGGCGGAGGCGTCGAGAATTCCCGCGCTGACCAGCCGCATGCCGGCCCGCATCCCACGCATGATCGTGTCGATCTCCCGGAAGTGTGCGTTCAAGATCTCGAACGCCATCCAGTTCCAGCGACCGAGCGGAATCGATCGCGGCTCGCCCTGGTGGTAGCCGACGATGCAGAGCTTGCCGCTCATCCGGGTGACCTGCCCTGCGAGCTCGAGTCCCGCGTTCACGCCGGTGACCTCGTAGGTCACGTCGGCACCGCGTCCGTCGCTGAGATCTCGCCCGGCCTCTGCCAGCGCGTCGCGTGACGTGTCGATGACCCGCGTCGCGCCCAGCCGCTTCGCGCGCGCTAGCGCGTCGGCTCGGACGTCGGCGACCGTGATCGAGCGCGGGCCTTTCAGCGCGGTGACGAGCTGGAGCAGGTTGCCCATATAGCCCGCTCCGATGATCACGACGTCGTCCCCGAGCCGGGGAGCGGCCAGTTCGACGGCGTTGACGATGCAGGCCAGCGGCTCGGCAACCGACGGGTACGGTGCGTCGCTGGCGACGGGAACGCAAAACCGCTCCTCGACGAGCAGCCGGTCCGCGAAACCGCCGCCCTCCACCCAAGCCGCGACGTGATCGCCGGCGCGCAGGCTCTTAACCTCCTCGCCGACTTTCTCGACCACGCCCGCGACCTCGTGGCCGATCGCCGCCGGCAGCTGCTCCACATCCTTCCCCGTCCACACGTCGATCTCCGACGTGCACACGCCGCACTGCAGCACCCGCACGCGCACCTCGGAGGGAGCTGGCGGCGCCAGCTCCCGCTCAACCAGCTCGATCCGAAACGGAGCGGTAAGCATCGCGACCCTCGTGCTCGCTTGTGCTGGCATCAGCAGGTCGTACAGGAACTTACGACGCATGTCAAGCAAAAGCCCAAGCCTCTTGTGCAAAATTGGGGCACCTTCCGCGTTGACAGCTGCTCGATCCTTGCTTGACTGAGTCCATGGCGGGTGACACGACGACCTATGACGGCACCCCGCGGGGCATCGGCGACCTGCTCGAGCTGATCCGCGACGGTCGAGCCAGGACGCGAGCCGACGTCGCCGCGCTCACCGGATGGGGCCGCGGAACGGTTTCAGAGCGTCTCGAGATGCTCTCCACGGCGGGGCTGATCCGGGCCGCGGGCGAACTCGCCTCGACCGGCGGCCGGCCAGCCGCGGTGTTCGAGTTCAACGCCGACGCCGGGATCGTGCTCGCGGCCGAGGTTGGTGCGACCCACGTCCGAGCCGCGATCACCGACCTGAACGCGGAGGTCCTAGGCGATGTCCACGCGGAGACTGACGCCGCACACGGCCCCGAGCGAGTGCTTGGCGTCGTCAACGAGCGCTTCCGAGGAGCTGCTCGGGCAATCGGGGCGGCGCCCCGCCGATGTGTTCGGCGTGGGCATCGGCGTCGCCGCTCCGGTCGAGTTCGACGCCGGGCGGGCGGTCGAACCCGCCGATCATGCCCGGCTGGGATCGCTTTGAAGTCGGCGCTTGGATGGGCGAGCGATGGCAGGTGCCCGCGCTCGTCGACAACGAGGTCAACATGATGGCCGTCGGCGAACACGCCACCACGTGGTCCGGCGAGAGTGAGCTCCTGTGCATCAAGGTGGCGACCGGAATCGGGTGCGGCATCGTCTCGGGCGGGCGCATCCACCGCGGCGCGCAGGGCGCGGCCGGGGACATCGGCCACATCCGAGTGATCGGCCACGACGAGGTGATCTGCCACTGCGGCAATACGGGCTGCCTCGAGGCAGTGGCCGGAGGGGAAGCGATCGCGCGACGGCTCACCGGCCAGGGGATTCCGGCCGCCAACAGCCGCGACGTCGTCCGACTCGTCCGTGAAGGCCGCCGGGAGGCGATTCAGCTCGTGCGCGAGAGCGGCCGCATTCTCGGCCAAGCGCTCGCCGGGGCGGTCAACCTGCTCAACCCCTCGGTGATCGTGATCGGTGGGGATCTGGCCGAGGCGGAGGAGCAGCTGTTCGCGGGCGTCCGCGAGACGGTCTATCAGCGCTCCCTGCCGCTTGCTACCAAGGAGCTCAGAATCCTCCCCAGCGAGCTCTCCCACCGCGCCGCGGTGATCGGCGCGGCGGTTACGGTGATCGAGCACACGCTGGCCCCGCGAGCGATCGAGGCGACCCTCGCCGCGCGGCCGGCGGCGGCGTGACCGACCACGACCGGAGTGGTGGCGCACTACGTCGCGCGGCTCTAGGGCTTCGGCCTAAGGGCTGCTGCAGTCGGGCGGCAGCACGCGGGTCGAGACGCTGGGGAACCCGTGCTGGCCGACGTACTCGTAGGACCAGGCGATCGCGTCAGCTTCCTCCAGGGAGTGGTTGAGCGCGAGGTTGATGTCGTGCCCGGACTCGGGGATCACACAGGCGCGCAGTTGCGCCGCCGGGGAGTACCACGGTGCCTCCTCGCTCGCGACCTCGTGGCCAGAGGAGCAGCTGTACGTGGCGCCGTCGGTCTCCAGGCCGCAGTTCAGGTTGTCGTCGCCGCCGAGCATCACCAGCACGGGTACGTCGATCTGCTGCGTGAGCGTCGACTCCGCCAGCGGGAGCGCGGTGGCGAACATGGTGGCGGCGATCGCGTCCTTGCTCGCCTCGTCCTGCGCGATCACGTTTGGGTCACTGTCGGCGCTGTTGTAGAACAGCGCCCCGCGCGTCCCGGGCTGCGTCGTCAGGTAGCCCGGGTCGAGGCCGCTGTCGGCGAACTTCGGGTCATCGATCGCGGGGTAGGTGTCTGCGACGGCGGTCCCGGAGAACACGGTTGTGTCGTGCGCCGCCCCGGTGATGATTGCGCCGGCGACGTCGTGATAGGTGGCCGCCTCCACCCAGGCGGTGATCGACCCGACCGAGTGGGCCACCTCCAGCACCTTGCCGAACGTCGTGCCGCCGATCGCGCCGTGCAGCAGGTCCTGGACGATCTCATGCGCGACGTACGCCCAGACCTGAACGGTCAGATCGCTGCTCGGCGGATGCGAGCTCTGACCCGCCCCGATCTCGTCGATGGCGAACGTCGGGAACCCGGCCGCAGCGAGATCACGTGCATACGAGTACGAAATGCCATCGATCGTCCCGAAGTCCCAGTAGGAGTGGTTGTATGTCGCGCCGTGGATCAACAGCTGCACCGTCTCCCCGTCGGTCAGCTCGAACGGCGTGGCGCACAGCTCGCCGGTGATCGAATAGCTCTGAGGCGCGCCGGCCGCGAGCGCCACCGGAATCCCGCTGTACGTCCGGCAC